>CALRQH020000057.1:0-4030 GCA_943370265.1 Mesorhizobium carmichaelinearum | reverse complement strand
TTCCGAAATGGGTTGGCGTCAACAACCAAACCCTACCGGAAAGCGCCGATGACCACCGACACACCGCTCACTCGCTACAGCGCTACTAACGGCGCGATCGTGAGCGGTTTCGTAACCCCAGAGCTACACCACCTGATGGGACACGACCGCAGGCCGCACGACCGAGAGGCTCTCCATGCCCGCAGGATGCCATGGCTCGCCGCCGGGCGCGTAGCAATCCGGCGCCATCTGTATATATCTCGATTAACTAAAGTAACGGAACGTCCAATGGACATTAGTGGAACTTAAGCGGTTCGCTCAGACCTTTGCGCGCGGAACATAAGACTTTGGTCTGCCGTCTTCTAACGAAGAAGATCGGAAGTTGTTAGGCGCGACATACAGCCGCCTTGCATCGGGTCAAGGCCATTTCACATATGCCCGATTCATCGGACCAGGGTTATGGCGTGATCGCGGAAGTTGAATTCTGCGCTCGCTGTCGTGGGGGCTGCTTTCGCAGGGGTATTGACCGACAACGATGTACATCGGTCCGACGGTCTTGATCGCTACCCAAGGTGGCGGGCATTTACGCCAACGTTGGCGATTGGAAAATAGCGATATACTAAGTCCCGACAAGGCAGCCATCACGGCAAACGATATGGTTGAGTTTGTTCGCGCACTGGTCGGAATAATTGAGTTGGGCTGCGGATCGGGCCAAACTTCCCTGATCCATGCCGAGAAGATCCGATCAACGCCTTTCCGATAAGCTGCTCGACGACCGTTACCGAGCTGCTGCTTGGAAGTTAAGACCATGGTCTGACCGCTATAGGACTTCAGTGCCGCAGCGGTCTTATGGCGTCGAATCTAATGGAACATCAAATAGTTACGGGTGTGCATGGCGTAGGTCCGGATCATCGAAGCCGTATTTGTCTAAAATCTGCGCTGTACAATAAGTGGTTTCCTCATACGACGCTGTTCTAGCGATCGGGCAGGGTGGCGATTCCTTGAGGAGATACCATGACAAACCGAACAACTCTGTTCGCGGCGTTTGCCGCTTTGGCCCTTCTGGCGCCCCCGGCACTCGCAGGGGCAGGCGGCAACGGGCATGGCAATGGCAATGCTGGCGGCAATGGCGAGAGTGGCGCGTCGCATGGCAAGTCCGCGTCGGCCCCAGGTCAGGTGGCCAAGGCGGAACCGGACACAACGACCGGAACCACGGTTGATACGACCACTCAGGTCGCGTCCTTGCCCAGCGACAAGAACATCCATGCCAAGCTCGGCCGGCTGAACTCGCTGCAGCGCAATATCAACGCCTATATGAATTCCAAGAGCAAGAAATTCGCTGCCATTCAGGCGTTTGTGACGCAGTCCGCGAAAGCCAAGATCGCCCAGGCCGCGGCTGCCGCGGCCGCCGCCACAGCGGCAACCGCCCAGGCCCAGCTCAATGCCCTGAATGCGCAGCTGAATGCGCTGACGTCGCTCACGCCCGCTCAGATTGCCGCCATGACGCCAGCACAGCAGGCGGCCTTGCCTGGGCAGATATCGGCTCTGCAGGCCGAGGTTACAGCTCAGCAGGCGGTGGTCACCGCCGACAATGCGGCGGCCGCGCAGGCCCAGGCGGCCGCTACCGCGGCAGCGGTTGGCACCGATCAGGCATCACTCAACGCGGCGCTGACGGACATGGCCAACAAGCCCGTCGACGCCCAGGTCACCGCTTGGGCTCAGGGTGTCCTCACCGGCAAGATCGACCAGATGGCCGCCGCGATTCAAACGGGGGTGACACCGTAGGGCATCGCGACCGAAACGGCAGTAGCCGCTCAAGGAAGATGCGGCCGGGCTTCGCCCGGCGGCTTTGCTGTTGCTGGCCATTGAGAAGAAAGCCGGTCTGGCGTGATCTGTTGGTGGGGTAGGAGGAAATCACATTACTGTTCTGTAGATGAAGAAAATTCTGCCGACCGCGTTTGTCATCGGGTCGCAGAGGCAGCGAAGCGTGCCAAAGGGGGGGCTGGTATTCGCGTTGGCCTTTCACGAGCTTGTCGTCCGGAGTGCCAGTGCGACTAATAAACGAATAGTGCGCAGAACCTGCAACGGGCCGTTCCTCCGCATCGATTGCCCGTTGGCCTGGAGGCGTTGGAACCGGTATCCGCCTTGGGCGTTTCGTGAAGATGATAAGGCAATTCACTTTCGCCATCATCCTTGTCCAGGTAGCAATGACGGCCGCGCTAGTCACGCAAGTGTTTCTATTCGCAGCCCCGGGGGGGCGAAATTCGAAAACGCCGTCGATTAAGATCGCGACGGAAGATAATGAATGCGCGAAGGCGACATGGCCAGATATCCCTGGTAAATGCCTGAAATCTGCAAGCCAAAGAAATATAACTACAGTGTTGCTCAAAAATAAATAGGGCTTTAGTCAACAGTTGTTTTTTTGACACGCCTGCAGAAATTCATCAGAGCGATCGTGGATAAGCAGATCTAACCTTGAACAAAGGCAATCAGCAGTTCCGTTTCAATCAAAGGGGCTCGTACCGCATTCAATTGACCTCTGTAGCGACGTTCGCCTGCTGCTATGACGAAGCCGCAGGCGACCGGAGTCTGGCCATTGGCATCGAGCCGAGAAAATATATCCGCGACATTCAGATCCAGCGCCAGCTTGAGATCATGGCCCGGATCATCATTCGGTCCAGTGGTCAATTGGCGCTCCACAAGTTGCTGGAACGGAGCATTGAAGGTGAGGATCTTCCTGGATGATGAGAGGGCAAAGGCAGCTGACGGGCAAGCTACCAATATGGCATTCATAGTCCTTATGGAAGCAAGCCTCCTCAGTGTGATGTTTTGCTCCGCCAGCCCGCGTAAGCAGGCCACCCTGATCGCCGATGTCAGGTTGCCAGTCGAGGGGGGCTGACTTTCGGCAATTTCATCGATCAGCATGCTGATCGTGCACCCGTGGCTCTCAGCCATCTGCTTCAATGATATCCAGAAGACTTTTTCCAAACGAATACCGCGGCGTATGCCGCCACGTGTCACAACTCGAAACTTCAGCCCGAAATCGTCTGCAGTGAGCGGCATAAGCAGCCGATCCCGAACCGGAGCGGCGGCGACATCGATTGCGTCACCATTTTCCTTGGAATGGTCAAAATCGGGATTAGGCTCGGCGGTTGCCCTCTCGGGCTCCTTTAGCGTCAGTGCGTTCGCATTCCCGCCGGTTAGCATTGTAGCTGTCATCATATGGCCTAGGCTTTTGTCGTCTATGGCCGACATGCCTCTCCGTTTCATTTCCCGCCCCAACGCTTGCCCAGCAACCTAGGTTGACCCCTGGCTTCTCGCTACTATCCAACAAAATCACGAAATATGTGAGCGATCATTTATTTAGAGGCGTCTAAATATTTGTTCGACCCATAAGCTTGCGAAATGTCGCCGAAATGGCACATATGAATGTCACGCCACGGGTGTGTCTTCGGCTGGCAGTGCCAAGGAAAGCGGGTAGCCGGACGCAACGGAAATCGCACCCGGCGCGGACCGGTATTTGGCCACCGCCGACAGAGCCGCAACGGGAACTTGGAAGTGACCTGCGGCCGCATTCGTGTTGCCTGGAATGCACAATCGGCTGTTTGCTGTTGGCCTGTCCGTCATTGGCCGCCTTCGGCGGGCAGGTGTAAAACCCTGCGTTAAGCCTCGCGTAATCTCTCCAGTCTAAGGTTGCCATCAGATTGTCGAGGGCAACATGAAGCGCAGGTCGATACTCGTCTTTGCCTTTCCCGCGTTCATCCTTTTAATTCTGGCAGGCGAGCGGGCGGCTACGTTCCTGCTTGGCGCTTATCCGGCCAGTCCTGCCATGTGGTGGATCTGGCTTGAACTGCGCCCCTTGTCGACGATGTTCTGGCAACAGGTCGACCTTTATGTGGAAGGTGTCAATGCCGGGTGAATTTTCCCCAGTTGTGCCGAAGTAAAATTCCCCACTTATGCCGACGTGGACGACAGGGCGTATTGCGGATTTTTCGGCGGCCGGCCGCGTGGCTTTTGAGGTGGTGCGAATGCCGGGGGCGCTATAAGGGCT
>CALRQH020000056.1:0-4110 GCA_943370265.1 Mesorhizobium carmichaelinearum | reverse complement strand
CACCCCAGGGCTTCGGAGAGAGCATAGGCTCCGGAGCCGGCGAGCACCGGCACTCCGATCAGGCCGACGCCGAGAATGCCGAGCGCGAAGAGGATATAGGCGAAATTGCCAGCGAGCGGCTTTAGCGCGCTGGCTGCCTGCGCTGCCGTCTCGATATCGGTTATTCCAGCTACGTTCAGCGTGACAGCCGTTGCAAGGATAATGAAGAAACAGATGCTTGCCCTGCGGTTATCGCGCAGGCCCCCTTGATCGCATCAACTTTGGCGAAGAGACGACGGATGGAGTCGCGACATCGCGAGGAGGTCGGTCCATATGCGAGATACAAGACCTTCGCGGTACAGTCGATGACCAAATACAGTTCTGTAAATAACGCGACCAGTTTCCTAGCGTTCTGCGCAGGAGTGAACGCTCATCGAGTTCGGCTTCATCGATGAAGACCCGGCACCAAAGACTCCTCCTTGCGGAGAAAGGTAAGCGCATTATGGAAGTGGTTCTCGACGCCCGCAAGCACGCGCTTCTGATGCCCATGAAACTGGCATTTCGCGGGCCACAGGGCACGAAGCGATCCACCTCGCCCCACTTCTCTGGCGCGAAGCTTCTCAAGGCTTGAGTTATTTTAGGCATTTGCGAAAATATCCATTCGAGGGCGTAACGGGACCGCTTACTTACCGGAGGATTGGCCAAACCTCCGGCCAACGACCAAGCTCCGAGCATTCCCTCCCCCAAGACAGTTGGCAGCCTAAGGCAGAGGGCCCCATCCGGCTGGACCGAGCCGAAATGAATAACTGGCTGACGTTCCGAAGCCTGCCTGTGAAGGCTGCCAGGCCCGACATTCCACATAGATCGCTGGGCGTTCGATACGAATTATGTTGAATGAATTGGCAGCCTGGCGACGACGCGATGAAACCGCAGTTCCCGCTTGAATGAGCAACGCCGCATAGCCGTCGATGAGGTAACGCTTAGAACTCGAATTGGCGCGATGAAGATGCTGGTGCCCAGACAATATCATGTCGACGTGGCTACGCGAGAAGGCACCCATGGCAAGACTTGCTCGACCGACGATGCCATCATCGCTCTCTAGCTTCATCCCTTCGAACGGGTGGTGCGTGACAACGACCCGGGTGACCTTATCGGACAGGTGAGCAAATTTGGCCGTCACTGCCTCAAGCTGGCGGCCATTGATCCTGCCGTCCTTGATTGTCAGGGATCGCGCGGTGTTGATCCCGGCGACAGCAAGTTCCGTATCGGCATAGAACGGATTGGTGTCTGTTTCGATGTAACGCTTGTAGCGCGACAGTGGTTTCAGGGCACGCGCAAACACATTATAGAGTGGCACGTCATGGTTCCCGGGTACCACAAGGCGCGGAAAGGGAAGCGAATCCAGGAACGATCGCGCCTGTGCGAATTCGTGCTTTCGAGCGCGTTGGGTCAAATCGCCAGACACGACGACCAAATCAGGACGGACCATGCGAACTTCACCGGCAATCGCTTCTACAAGCTGATCGTGCGTGGCTCCAAAATGTAGATCTGAGAGATGGATCAGGATCTTCACCCGATGCCTCCGGTTTCATGTCTGATGTGGTGCGAGAACCTGCAAAGCTGCTGGTCGGACGCGAAACTTCAACGGCATCTCCATCGTGACGGCCTCTCCGTCGAGGGAAACCAGCATGCGTTTTCGGTGCGAGGTGATTTCGAGCGTTTCAGCGCGAAGCAGTTCCAAATCCCGAGCGGAATCCACAAGGCCAAGCGCGATTCTGAAGGGAAGCAACGCCAGGCCAAGCCATGATCGCTGTTTAACCACATAAACGCACAGCTCATGGGACGACAGGCTGTTGCGGCGGCCAAGATGAGCGACGTCGTAGAAATTGTTGCCAACGAATACGCAGGGCGTCAGCAGTCTTTTGCGGTCGCCGTGAGCGGCGATGTGGACGGCCTGCCAGGACGCGAGCCTAAACGTACGGGCCAAGGCCGGGCCGATTGCCGCAAGTTTGCCTACCCCTCGACGCTTTTGCTCCGCCGACCGTCTTGCGACAAAGAACGGGTAGATGCCAATGGATGAATTGTTAAGAAAAACCCGGTCGTTGACCTGCGCGACATCGATTGCCGTGCGCTTGTTGGCGGCGATCACGTCCATCGCAGCCTCAAGTTCGATGGGCACGCCCAAATCCTTGGCAAAGTGGTTGAGGGTGCCGAGCGGAAGGACGCCCAGCGCAACATCCGTTCCGGCTAGCTCCGCCGCTACCGTCCCCAGCGTGCCGTCGCCACCGCCCACAACGATTCGAAGGTCGGGGGTGGAATGTTCCGCGACAAAGCCTCTTGCGATTTCGCCAATCTGCCGACCAGTCACCACCTTCACTGTGGCCTCGATACCTCGCTGCGCAAATCCATGCCGAACGAGCGTTTCGATGTCGGGGTTGCGGGTGACGGCGCCAGCGCTTTGGTTGATGAGCGCCAACACGTTCAAGGCTGCACCCTCTGCTGAGTGGTTTGCTGAAACCACAACCAGACCGACCAGCATAAAATTGCCCAGCCGGAGCCGATGCACCATCCTGCCAGAACGTCCGTGGGATAGTGAACCGCGAGATAGACGCGGCTGACGCCCACCGAAACTGTCAGGAAGACGGCCAAGCCCATTAGGTAGGCCTTGACACGAGGTTCCGGGGTTGCGCCGGCGAGCAGCGCGCCAACGGTGAGAAAACTTATGGCCGAAAGCATTGCGTGTCCGCTAGGGAAGCTCGCTGTAAATACCTGCGTAACGTGGGGTATATCTGGCCTCGGCCGATCGAAGCTGTTCTTGAGGATCGTGCTGAGCAGTTCCCCGCCAATCACAGACACCGCCAACAATACCGCGAGAGCCCGCTTGTGTGTCAAAAGAAGATAGCCGACCACAGCCACGAGAAAGAACGCAAGTAACACCACACTGCCAAGAGAGGTCACATCGCGCGCCGCCTCTTGAAGCCACGGCGGCCCGATGGGATTGGCCGGATTGGACGTGCTGCGTAGCGCCGACATGATCGCTCGATCGAAACCGGTGGTATCGCCTTCCAGGACTTCTTCCGCTAGCACGCCAAAAGCGAGAACAAGACTCGCCACAATCAGACCAGCAACCACCAACCAAACATCGTCGCGCTCCATCAGGCCATCAGGAGACAATTGGCTGTCATGACGCTTGAAGAACATGATCGTGTTTCCTGGACGAAAGGCCGTTCGGGTTCATCGTGGGCATATGGGCATTACCGGACAATATTTGCGGCAATAGCGGTCTGCCCTCAACCTTCGCCCGTTAGGTCTCTGTCATGGAAGTTTGTGACCATTTACCGGACAGGGCGGCGCGACATTTTTACGATGTCACAACGGACACTCCAGGGCGAAGTTCCAATGTTCGGAAGCGGGTCGCTATTAGCGACGTGTATATAAGTTGGATCGTGACTTACAGATCGAAAGATCGCCCCTCGGAACGAGGCGGCATCGTTACAACCGCCATTTTACGGCAGCCATTAATGGCAACGGCTCTCTGGTGGCCACCAGACCAATTGGCGCGGATCCGCCTCGCGACCCGGACGCGCGCCACTGTTCTCCGGCGCCCTGATCGGGTGGGGCTTGTTCAGGCGACACTGGCCTTCGCCTTGCTCCCGGGTATTTACCTTGTCGCCCTGAAGCAGGGCACGGCCGAGAACGAAATCCGCGCCCTGACGTTTTTCTCGCCGGTGCTGACCATCACGGGCTGATTTTTGTCAACCGCTCCTTCAGCGCATCACTTTTGACGGCGCTCATCCGGCCGAACCGGGCGCTGATGATTGTTGTCGCCGTCGTCGCTTCAACGCTGGGCGGAACGCTTCTGTGGCCGTTCGCCACCGTTTGATGCGGGATTTGCCGTGTTGGCATTCCTGGAGCTGCTAAAGCCACTCTGGCGGAAGCAACTGAAAGCCTAATCTCGAAACATGCCTTCTGACTCACCGCTGCTTACACCGCCGTGCCGACCAGTGCGCCGATGCCGGCGGTGAGCGCCATGGCAAAGGCGCCCCAGAAGGTGACGCGCAGTGTCGCCCGCAGGATGTTGGCGCCGCCCGCCTTGGCGCCGAGGGCGCCCAGAAAGCCAAGGAAAAGCAG
>CALRQH020000055.1:0-9998 GCA_943370265.1 Mesorhizobium carmichaelinearum | reverse complement strand
CGCTCGGCATTCTCGGCGTCGGCCTGATCGGAGTGCCGGTGCTCGCCGGCTCCGGAGCCTATGCTCTCTCCG
Source organism: Mesorhizobium carmichaelinearum (assembly GCA_943370265.1). Lineage (GTDB taxonomy): Bacteria > Pseudomonadota > Alphaproteobacteria > Rhizobiales > Rhizobiaceae > Mesorhizobium > Mesorhizobium carmichaelinearum_A. The sequence goes on along the minus strand of CALRQH020000055.1, from coordinate 9,926 downwards.
AAGCCCTGGGGTGGAAGTCGGGCCTCGAGCTCAAGGCCGTCGACGCCCGAGGCTTCTATGGCATCATCGCCGTCAGCATGCTTGCCGGGCTTATCATTCAGTATTCGCCGATCAATCCGATGAAGGCTCTGTTCTGGAGCGCCGTTATCAACGGAGTGGTCGCCGTTCCCCTGATGGTGGTGATTATCCTGCTTGCTTCGAAGAAATCCGTGATGGGGGCCTGCACGGCTAGCCGACCGGTCGTTGTCTTGGCTTGGATTGCAACAGTCGTCACATAGGCGCTTCCCGATTCAAAAGAACAGGTCACACACAGCAAGATAATAAGTCTGATGGGAAGCCGCGCAAAAATCCCTAGCTGGGCGAGATCGAGCCTGGCCGGGTGACCTAGCCCGTTTCCAAAAGCTTACCAAAATGTATGTCCGAATTGATCCACCGGAGAGCCGCAGGGCCTAAACCTGTTACGGTCCAGTCACCATATCTAGGCTCAGCGCAAGTGGGATAACCGATACCTACCGAAGGATTATTAGAATGCCTAAGTTACGGCCGATCCAAGTGGCTTCGATATTGTTGATACTTTCTACGGCACTTGGGAGCGTATCGCTCAGCCCGGCAGAAGCACGCAGTGGCGGCAGTTTTGGCAGTCGCGGCAGCCGGACTTTCCAGGCACCAGCCCCCACGACCACCGCACCGTACACCGCGCCCGTAAAGCGCTCGATGACGCCGAATACAGTCCAGCCGGCGTCGCCGTCGCAGCCGTCGTTTGCTCAGCCGCGTCCAAGTTTTTGGAGCGGTTTCGGTGGAGGGTTGGTTGGCGGCTTGGTCGGAGGGCTGGTTTTCAATGGCATTTTTGGCATGATGTTCGGCCATGGATTTGGCGGCATCGGTGGCGGCCTCAGCTTCATAATCCAGCTGTTGCTGATCGGCGGCGTCGCCATGTTGGCACTGCGGTTCTTCAATCGAAACAATGCTGCTCCGGCCGATGCGAGAAGTCCCGGCTTTCCGTTTGGGCAGCAGGGTTATGGATCCAGCCCGCAAGCTTACAGCCCGTCTGCCGCCACCGGCACAGCGGCAAGTGGGGCAATCGGCGCAGACGAAATCGGGATTACCGACGCCGATCGGTCTGCTTTCGAGCGCATTCTCGCGGACATGCAAGCCGCGTTCACCCGGGAGGATCACCAGGGGCTACGCCGGCTGACAACGCCGGAAATGGTTTCCTACCTTTCCGAGGAGTTGGCTGATAACGCCACCAAGGGCCTGAAGAACGAGGTATCAAATCTTCGGTTCTTGAATGGCGAGGTTGCCGAAGCGTGGCGCGAGGGCATGCGCGACTACGCGACGGTGGCTATGCATTGGTCTGCTGTCGATGTGATGCGCAACCGCCAGACTGGCGCCATCGACAGGGGCGATCCCAACAATCCTGTCGACACAACGGAGCTGTGGACCTTCACCCGTGAGACTGGGCAACCATGGCTGCTATCTGCGATCCAGGAAACGGCCAATTGAAAGGCAACGACGCCGGCTTCGAAGTCCGATGCTTCTGCAGCGACTTCTCACGGAACGATTCAGGATCTTTCGCATTGCGTGTGCGGCACAACATTAGACACGGCTGATATAAATGCAGTGGCGGTTTTCAGTTGGAGCGAGTTCACAAGCTTAGGCTGGGAAGCGGGCTCCTAAGTACCGAAAATCAGCGCGCGCATTGTGAGCGATTTCTTGAGAGGGACTGGCAGATGACAGAAATCCTGCAAAGGATTCCGCTGCAGAGGTAAAGCAGCCGGAGACGCCGAAACTCTTGCAAATACTTGGTCCCGGCTTGATTACCGGGGCCTCTGATGATGACCCAAGCGGCATCGCAACTTATTCCCAGGTCGGTGCCCAGTTCGGTTATGGCATGGGCTGGGTCATGCTGTTCAGCTGGCCTTTGATGTGCGCCATCCAGGAGATCAGTGCCAGGATCGGTCGCGTCACCGGGCGAGGCATTGCGGGCAATCTGCGCAAGCACTAACCAGCCGGCGTTGGCATTTCGATCGTTTCGCTACTCATGATCGCCAATATCATCAACGTCGGCGCCGACCTCGGTGCGATGGGAGCCGCGTCGAAACTCATCATCGGCGGACCGCAGCTGCTGTATGTCGCCGGGTTCGGCGTCGTCACGGTCCTGCTTGAAGTTTTCTCCCGCTACGCGCGCTATGTGTCGGTGCTGAAATGGCTCACACTGTCCCTCCTGGCCTATGTCGCCGTGGCCTTCGTGGCCAAGGTCCCTTGGGCGACGGTCGGCTACAATCTGATTGTTCCTCACATCAGCTTGGATGGCGAGTACATCACCTCTGTCGTGGCAATCCTTGGGACGACGATCAGCCCCTATCTTTTCTTCTGGCAGGCCGGACAGGAGGTGGAGGAGGTCAAGGAGCGCGATGAGGCCTCGCCGCTCAAGGTCGCTCCCGAACAGGTCCCAGAAGAACTGACAAGAATCCGCATTGATACCTATTTCGGGATGGCCATCTCCAACGCGGTTGCGCTTTTCATTCTCGTGACCACGGCGGCAACACTAAACGCCAACGGCGTGACCGACATTCAGACATCATCGCAGGCGGCCGAAGCGCTTCGCCCGATCGCTGGCCAATTTGCTTTCTTCGTCTTTGCGCTTGGAATTATTGGAACAGGCTTACTGGCCTTGCCCGTGCTCGCCGGATCGTCCGCCTACGCCTTGGGAGAGACACTCGGCTGGAACGTGGGACTGGCAAAGAAACCGCACCGGGCTAAAGCCTTTTACAGCACGATTGCCGTGGCGACGCTGGTTGGCGTCGTCCTCAACTTCACCCCGATCGATCCCATAAAGGCTCTTTTCTGTAGCGCTGTGATCAACGGCGTCGTCGCTGTTCCGGTCATGGGCATGATGATGCATCTCTCGAGCAAGCGCGCAGCCATGGGAGACTTTCAGCTGCCGGTTGGGCTCAAAATCATGGGCTGGCTTGCCACTGCGGTTATGACGGCGGCCGCGGTTGGTCTCTTTGCCACGTGGTGAAATGCAACCCGTAGGCGTCACCACGTCGAAAAATCATCTCTTGGGGTCGTCTTGGATGGCTTCGCGCTGCCGTGCTCGACACTGTCTCGACCGAAAGGCATCGCTGGACTGGTTGCCGGAGCAATGTCGATGGTGGCGGGCGAATATGTTTCCATCAGTTCGCAGAAGGACACCGAAGGGAACGCTTGGAACTTGCTGCCGATCCTGCGCCCGAAAAGAGGGAGCTGGCGCGGATTGGCGTCGCGCGCGGTGCTGGGCCATTATATTGCATATCAAGTTGTCGAATATTTGGATGATTTTATGCAAAATTGATTCAAATTTTAGTTTTTTTGTACTGTAACTTTACTTAATATTGCGCTGATCTTTTTGCTTCAATGAAATTGAGCTCTGTCATTGTCTTCACAAATGTGGAGGCACGACAATGTTGCGTTCGTTGAGCATCTTGATTTGCTCATTTCTCGTCGGCTTTGTGTCGCTGACCTATGCGGGGTCTCTCCCGCAGGCGGCGACGGCGGAAACGCATTCCACCTTACCAAAGAGGTCGACGGCACTTGTGGGGACGATACGGCCGGGCAGTACAGCCATCATCTCTCCAAGCTATGCGGTTGTCGGGGGGCAGACAAGCGTCCCCTATGGTTGGGTGGATTTTTGTGGCCGCCGCCCGGAAGAGTGCAACGTTCCCGTTCTGCCGGCCGTGAATGTCAGACTCACGGCCAAGACACTGCGCACGCTTGATCGCATAAACCGCAAGGTGAACGACTATATCGTGCCCATCAGCAATCTCGAGCATTGGGGCACCATGCAGGACCATTGGGACTATCCCGTCGATGGCATGGGCGACTGCAAGATCTACGCGCTCTACAAACGCAAGCTTCTCCTCGAAGCGGGGTTTCCTCGCCAAGTGTTGCTTATGACGATCGTTCGAGACCTGAATGGCGAGGGCCATGCGATACTGACCGTAAAGACCGACAAGGGCGATTTCATTCTGGACAATCTGGTCAATGAAATCAGGCCCTGGGATGCGACCGGCTATTATTTCCTCAAGCGCCAGTCACAACAGAACCCAAATATCTGGGTGTCGATCAATCTGAAGGGAGGTGTGTCGAGGACCTCCACGAACGTTGCCAGGCTGACAAACTGACGCGAAATCAAAACCGACCATTCATGCGGCCGATCAGAAACCCGCCGTCATATCGCTGGCCGTTGCGACTAACTCGACATATCCGCGGCCCGGAGATTGCCATGCAAGTGGGGCATTGATTGGACATCCCTTGGCGGGGTATCTCACTGGCGTCCTCGGAATGGCGTCATTGCCTCCGCTTGGCCCTTTCCTGGATATCAGTCACAGCCACGGCACCCCAGTCTCGCGAGTGAAGGTCCGTTGTCGGGAAATGCCGATTCTCTTGGGTGGTTCCTTTCTTGCCTGCTGGCTCTTCGCAGCGTAAAACATCTCAGAGCAAGTTACGCAAGTTAATCGAGTCGCGTTTTCGCAAGTTATACTATGGCCTGAAAGACGCGCTGGATTCGGAGTAGAGATTGTTGGAATTGTTAGCGGCGAAAGTTGGTGGCTTGTCCGCCGACAGGTTGCAAAAACCGATAGTGCGTTTGCCTCGCTCAGCGTTTCGGCGCGGCTTGGACCGCAGGTTGCATTCGGTGAAATGGGCTGCATTGCTATGGCTGTTCAAGCGCGAGATCGTGGCTGTTCGGGCAGCTTTCAGTGTCGAACCGCTTGCCCGAATACTAGTCGCCTATCCGGATATTTCGCTGAAGCCAGTTCGTCCCTACTTGGTGGGCAGTCTCAAGCGCCAGCACCGTTCAAGTGCAGTCATAGGTCACTACACTGCGGCGGCGCGCATTATGACGGCCGAAGCGTTTGTCGAAAGCCATACCAACAGTGTGCGTCTGATGGCGCTACCGACCAACGCTGGCGAGATCACAGTGAACCTCACAGGGCAAGAAGGATTGTACCGCGAGGCGGAATGGCGACTAGTTCTAAATCTAGACGGATCGGCAGCGATAGAGATGGGTCTCGCTATCGTCGACAAGCGGATGTTAGGGCTTGTCGGGGATGGGGCGGTGCTCTGGATCGGCGTGCTCAAGGTGGCCGTTGCCGGCAAGCGTGGCCTCGAAGTTTCCCGGGCGCTGACCAAAGCTGCGGACGGCTTGAGGCCCAAAGCCCTCTTGCTATTGGTGGCACAAACCCTTGCTCGGGCGTTTAAGCTCGCTGGTGTGTTTGCGGCTTCTAACAAAGGTCATGTGTTTGCGGGCGACTATAGTCTGCGCCACCGAATCAAGGCGGACTACGACAGTTTTTGGGAAGAGTCCGGCGGTGTCCGCGTCAATCCATCGATGTTCTGCTTGCCGCCCACCAAGATGCAGCGCGATCCGAACGAGTACAAGCCGAACAAGCGCGCGCAAATCCGCAGGCGGCAAATCTTGGAGCGAGAGATCGAGAAGCGGGTCCTTGAAGCTGTCGCGCTACTCATATGTCGCGAATAAAGCTATGCCGAGGCACGTTCTCTCGCCTTTGGCAGCGGAGATGCATCCGGATGGCTCGACAATTCCTCGCAGAGTAGAGTTGTCTGCGGCGCGCGCGAACTGGGGAGATCAATAATGCCGTTGCAACACAAAGGAACGACACCGCACCGGACACATCGGATGGCTGCGTGCGGCGGTACTGGGTGCGAACGACGGCATCCTTTCGACAGCGAGCCTGGTTCTGGGTGTTGCGGCTGCCCATGGGACGCGCATGAGCGTGTTGGTCGATGACCAGGTCGGCATAGCAAGCGCTATCGCAGATACCATGGACAACATCACCAACCGCCTCGAACCATCGCGTATCAGCTAATCGCTGAGCCGCCTCTTCGCCAAAAGCCCTCTTTGCAGCGGGCGCATTCGAGGCCAGCTTCAAGGACATATTCGCAACCGCCTCGTCCCTTTGACTTGGCTTGTACAGGGGTGGCACGTCCGGCGGTGGCTTCACGTGCAAATCCTCAGCTGGGCACCCGTTCGCAGCGCAAGATCGATGGAGAATTGCAACCTCCGCCGACCGGCCTCACTGCTGTCCACATGAACCAGCAAGTCTCGAAACATGTTCATTTTCCCGATGGGCTATTCCTAATAGAAGATAAAACCCTAACTCACAGGCGTTGTCGGTTCGCCCCGAAATATCGGTACCGCCGGCCGACGCCGACAGATTGTGAAAGATCAGCAATTTCTCACCGGAAGCGCACATACCAACATTCCTCACATCGAGAAGCGCTTCACGGCGAAGCGACTTTCTCCAATCGGACACCTGAAGAATTCCGGCACTTGAGCGACGATCGCTGGCCAAACCTCAGCCAAACCAAAAGAATAGTACCAACCCGAGTATGGCAAGAAAGGCGCCTTCGTGCCAACGGTTTAGGCCATGTCTGGTTGGCCTCTCACCCGTCGCGTAGGCTGTCCACAAAACTGCCGCCGCAAATAGAAGGCTGAGAGCGCTCGCTGCTTGTGCCGGCGAGTCCCCGGACCAAAGAGTAGAAAGAATAAGCACTATGGCTATTCGAAAGGCCAACCGCCCCAGTGCGGCTGCGGACCGATGAGCGTTGGCAAGCATTGACCCCTCGAAGCATTAACCGGATCGCGCAGCAGAGGCCTTCTCAAAGCCCCCACTTGCGAATGAACCAGACTTTCACAAGATGGGTGAGTACAGCGTATGTCACCAGCATGGACGCGACCAGTGGCCAGTAGCGCCAAGGAAGAGGCGAGAAACCCAATGCGGAACCCGCCCAAGTGAAGGGCAACGTCATTCCGACCGTGCAGATGATTACTGTCGTCGCAATGAGCGCGGGGCTTGCATGGCTCTCGATGAACGGGATCCTCGCCGTTCTGATGATGTGGATGATTAGGGTTTGGGTCAAAAGCGACTCCACGAACCAGCCGGTCTGGAACAGCGACGGATTGTTCCAGGCATCGAAGACATAGAGCATCATGCCATAGGTCGCGTAGTCGAAGATCGAGCTGATCGGCCCGATGAACACCATGAATTTGAAGATATTGCCGATGTCCCATTTTCGAGGCGACGCCAGATATTCCTCGTCGACATTGTCGGTGGGAATCGTGGTCTGCGAAAAATCGTAGAGCAAATTGTTGGTCAGCACCTGGATCGGCGCCATCGGTAGGAACGGCAGGAAGATCGAGGCCCCGAGCACGCTGAACATGTTGCCGAAATTCGAGCTCGCGCCCATCTTGATGTATTTGGTGATGTTGGCGAACACCTTGCGGCCTTCGGTGACGCCCTCTTGAAGCACCAGCAGGCTCTTCTCGAGCAGGATGATGTCGGCGGATTCCTTGGCGATATCGACGGCGGTGTCGACCGAGATCCCGACATCGGCGGCCTTCAGGGCCGGGCTGTCGTTGATCCCGTCGCCGAGAAACCCGACCACATGTCCCTTGGCGTGCAGCGCCCGCACCACCTGCTCCTTCTGTGCCGGGTTCAGCTTGGCGAACACCGTGGTGCGATCGGCGATGTCGGCCAGTTCGGCGTCGGTCATCTGGGCGATTCGGGCCCCGAGCAGGATTTCGCCCGGGTCGAGCTGCACCTCATGGCAGATCTTGCGCGTGATGATTTCGTTGTCGCCGGTGAGGATTTTCACCTGCACACCCTTGCGCGCCAGCGCTGCGATTGCCTCCCGGGCGCTCTCTTTCGGCGGATCGAGAAAGGCGATGTAACCGAGCAGCGTCAGACCGGCCTCGTCCTCGATCGAATAGGTGGTCTTTGATGCCTCCATCTCCTTATACGCAACCGCGACCACGCGGAATCCGTCGGAGTTGAGCGCAGCCGTTTGCTGTTGGGCCGCTTCAAAATGGGTTTGGTCGAGCTTTCCGACTTCCGCATCGAGGGCGTAATTCGTACACACCGAAAAGATCTCTTCGACGGCACCCTTGCAAATGAGAATGTGCGTGCCGTCTTCCCGCGCGACGACGACCGATAGACGGCGGCGCGAAAAATCAAAAGGAATTTCATCGAGCTTTGAATACCCGCTGCCGATCTTCAATGTCTGCTCGAGTTCGACATGCGCCAAAACCGCCTTGTCGAGCAAGTTCCTGAGCCCGGACTGAAAGTGGCTGTTCAGAAAGGCATACTGAAGCACTTGGTCGGACTCCCGACCCAGGATGTCGAGGTGCCGTTTCAGGATGATTCGATCTTGCGTCAGGGTGCCGGTCTTGTCGGTGCACAGCACGTCCATCGCTCCGAAGTTCTGGATAGCGTTGAGGCGCTTCACTATGACCTTCTTGCGCGACATTGCCATCGCACCCTTAGCCAAGTTCACCGTGACAATCATCGGTAACATCTCTGGCGTGAGACCGACCGCTACCGCAACGGCGAACAACAGGGCCTCTAGCCAATCATGTTTTGTTACGCCGTTGATGAGGAAAACCGCGGGGACCATGACCAAGATAAAGCGGATCATCAACCATGTGAATTTGTTGATACCCTGATCGAAGGCTGTCGGAACGCGTCGTCCTGCAATCTCGTGTGCAAGCTGCCCGAAAAAAGTATTCGAGCCCGTTTGCACGACTACCCCGGTCCCATAACCGGATACGACGTTTGCGCCCATGAAGCAGAGGTTTGGCAGGGCGAACGCATCCTCTGAGCCGCCGTCGCATGCCGGCGCATGTCTTTCCGCAGGCATGGACTCTCCCGTAAGAGCAGACTGATTGATGAAGAGATCCTTGGCTTCCAGCAAGCGGAGATCGCCTGGTATCATATCTCCTGCTGAAAGCCGCACGACGTCGCCCGGCACAAGCCGCTCCATCGGAATCTCGGAGAATGGATCATCTGAGTGACTGGGGATACGCCTGACGCTGGCCGTGGTGTGGACCATGGCGCGTAGCTGGGCAGCGGCCTCATTTGACCGGTGTTCCTGGACAAAGGCTGTGATGATCGCGAGGATTACCATTACTGCGATCACGACGGCTGCACGGACGTCTCCCAAAAAATAAGAAGTAGCCGCCAAGGTCAGCAGCAATGCGTTCAATGGATTGCGGGCACGGCCCCAAAGCTCTTCCAGGATTGTCGCCTTGCGTTCCCGGGCAACGATATTAGGTCCGAACTTCTTCAGACGTGCGGCAGCCTCGGTCTCGGACAAGCCTTCCGATGCGGACCCCAGTTTCGCGCAGGCTTCGGAAGGCTGAAGTCGGCTGATTGTCGCGAGCAAACCGTCACGGGCGGCTTCCGTTCCAACGCGATTGGTCTCCTTAATCGGCTTCGCGAAGACATTCATGGATGGTTTCGTTTGGTTTTGGTCAGCGACATGAGGCACCCTCCTCGGTGGCGGCCAATAACTAACATCATTGCAAGATAAGGCCTTGCGGCAGATCAAAGGCCTGAGGATTCCGTGCCATGAGCAATTATTCGATATGCGGCCAATCCATGCCAAGGGCTGGATGAGTCGGCCTCGTTCCGCCCGGCTCATGTGTTTGCTTGGCTCGACATGGCAGCGAACTGTTTCCAGGTCATCGGAGTGCGCGCTTGGTGCTCCGACATCGAAAGAGCCACAGCCAGATTTTGGTCATGCCCTCGGCTAAAGGCATAGCTGCTCCACAAATCAACTGTGAGCCGGCGTGCAAAATTGGGTCAGACTCAATCTCGCTGCATGGGAACGCTGAAGTCGCGATTTTTCCGAGGGGCAGCCGCCGATGCCAGTGCGGCCTGAATGGGCCGGGCGGTTGTCGTTTCCGAAATTCCGAGTTCGTCACGGGCGTAAGCTGTCAATGCCGGGTGAATTTTCCCCAGTTGTGCCGAAGTAAAATTCCCCACTTATGCCGACGTGGACGACAGGGCGTATTGCGGATTTTTCGGCGGCCGGCCGCGTGGCTTTTGAGGTGGTGCGAATGCCGGGGGCGCTATAAGGGC
>CALRQH020000054.1:0-10018 GCA_943370265.1 Mesorhizobium carmichaelinearum | reverse complement strand
GCGGCATCGCCGGTATCGTCATGGGCGTCGCCCTCTCGCTGGCGATCACGCTCGTCTTCGGCTGGTCGGCGCCGATCTCGGCCACGGCGGTGACCGGCGGCTTCCTGTTCTCGGCCGCGGTCGGGATTTTCTTCGGCTACTACCCGGCGTACAAAGCCTCGCACCTCGATCCGATAGAGGCGCCGATCAGATGCAAGGATTGCCTACCGGCCGGTATACCCGCCGTCGACGAGATGGCTGGAACCGGTGATGAACCTGGCTTCATGTCGTTGCCCTCGATGACGAGGGTAGCCAAGGCGCGTGCGTTGTTCGGTCCCTGGGCGGCGATGATCCCGATTTCGGCCAGATGGCCGCGAAGGGCATTGAGCAGTTGGGTGCGTTGGGCCGCCAGAAGTTCGCGCACCTTGTGATGCATGAGCGCCGCCTGGTTCCCAACCGATCGCACCGGCACAAAACGCATCGACGGGCGCGTTACCGCCTCGCAGATGGCTGCTGCATCAGCGGCATCGTTCTTCTGGCGACGCACTAATCGTCAGGTGACTATAATGCGAAGGAACGCGTGAAAACCGCACAATTCTACCGTTCGCCGAGGGATTTTCTCCGCATTATTTTCCGGCGAACCTCTGCGGTCGTTTGACCAGCAGAGGAGCTATTGATGTCGAAATCCGATCGCGAACTGATCACCGAGCTCAAAGCGATACTGACAAGCCAACAACAAACCCCGGTGCTGGTAGGGAACTAATGCGCTTATGCGCACGGGTTTCTCGACCATCTTGTGCGGCGAAATATCCTGCTCGCGGATGTCACCGAAGCCCAAGTGGAACAATATCTGTGCGATGCGATCGCCCTGCTCCAGCAGCGTCGTGGTCGACGTCCCGGTCCGCGCTGGCACCAGATTCCGTGTGCAGGCATTCACGCACTGCTTCGGCTTGTGCAGGGGCAGTGGCCATCAGCCCCGAAAGCGGCCTGCGCCGCCGATGCACTACGATCTGCGACGAATACGAGGCCTGGCTTCGCAAGGAGCGTGGCCTTGCTCGGCCCAGCATCGACGCGTTCTTGTGGAGGCTCGATACGTCCCAACCGCCACCAAGGCTGCTGCCCCAATCATCATCGAACGAATGCGCATGCACTTCCCTGAGCGCGCGGGAGCGCCACGAGGGGTGGGCGGTGTCAAGTACGGCCGCGATCAGGCTTGGATAAACCATGGCGATGCCTAGCCCGAGCAGAACGCACGCCAGCAGCCACCAGCGAAAGTCACGGGTCAAGGCGATCAAGAACAGCGCCGCCGCTTGCGCCCACATCCCTGCCGCGATCAGGTCCTTACGTCCCCAGATCACTTAATCGGATCTTCAGAAAACGGCCCTTGGTCAGGTTGGGCTCATCACTTCGGAAGTTTTTCCAGCCAACCACCCTTGAAACCTGCCCGTTGCAGGCCATCGTGGATGTACGGACAAGAGCACATCAACTGCCATAATAGTCCGCTGCGTACGTTCTCAATCATCAATACGACGGGGCCTTCATCCAAGCCGAAATGCCAAGGTGAGACCCACCAGCCGAAGGCCCCTTTGGCTTTGCCCTGCGGGTGCGTCGGATTAAAGGACGACGCGAAACCATACGTCCTGGTGGACTTGAGTTTGGCCTTATGGATCCAAAAGGCGATTGTCGGCAACACGATTTCCGGAGCAAACGGCAACGAGGTGACGGCTGCCCAGGGCGCGAGTGTTCCATCGTCGGGGCCAAACGGAACGCCCCGCGCGGCATAGTCTAGGAACCGGCGTTCGATACCTTTCAGTTTGATCGTCGAGGGCCCGGGGCCATCACTCGCGGTAATGCCCCAGCAATGTTCTCCATAGCCATCGAAGCCGCGTGGATTTTCCAAGGCGTAGCGGTGCTGGACTAGGGTGGCACGTCGGCTGTTCTCGAAGTAGTCGCTTCCTTTGCCGCGCATGTAGGCATCCTGCAGACCCCGAAGATCGATCCACACATGCGACAATTGATGGATGAACAGCGGTCCCGCATAGACATAATCGTAGCCGTAGAAATTCAGCCATCGGAAGGTGGCGGTCCAGGCCGTGTAACTGCTCGAAGGCAGAGGGTGGGTCGGCGAGCCGAGGCCCAGCACATACAGCAGAAGCGCCTCATCGTAACCTTCCCAGCGATACTTCAGGAAACCAGTCTCGGGGGTCCAGCCATGGGTGACGGTCTCTCCATTGTTTAGCGCCCAGCACCAGTCGGCCCGACGATAGAGGGCATCCGCCAAGGTGCGAATCTCTCGTTCGCCCTTCGTGTTCCCGTCGAAGAATGCGGCGGCGGCCAGCCCTCCCGCCAGGAGCAGGGTGCTGTCGATGGTCGACAGTTCGCAGCGCCAGGCCCGCCGACCGGTGTGCATGTCGAGGAAATGATAGTAGAAGCCGCGATATCCGGTGGCGTCCGGCTCTGGACCCTGAGGGCTGTTCCAGAAGAAGCGTAGCGTGGCTAGCGTCCGCTCCACGGCGACCTTCCGGCTCATGAAGCCACGCTTGACCCCGACTGGATAGCATCCCAGTGCAAGACCGGTGGCTGCGATGCTTGCGGGCCAGTCGGCTTCGGTCTTGTCGCGAATGAGACCGTTGGCGGGGCTGGCCTCGTGGATGAAGTAGTCGAATGTCTCCCGCTGCAGAATCTCCAGATCGTCGTGCATGGCAATAGTGCTCGCCTTCTTCTCATCCAGATTCATATCCGGCGCGCGACGCGGTCCATCCTCTCCCAGCATCCGGGCGATACCACGGCTTTTGTCGGAAGATCAGCCGTATCGCCGATGCCGAATGGCGCGGCGAAGAGAGCCATGACGAATAGCAGCAGAAGCGGAAAATATATTTCAAACTTTGCCATGATATCGCCGACGAGCACTTATATTTCGGGACACGAAGCAAGGGGCTGAGCGGACTTATCAGCGGCTGGGGGCAAGTCGATCGCCAGCGCTCCCACCCAAAACACCGAGCCGAGTGCGTAGCTGCGCAGCAGACCCTCCGAATTCATAATCAACCTAAATGCGAAAGGCACTAGCGCGCCAGAAGGGTTGGCAGTGACGGACTTGCAAGCATTGAACTTGTGACGCCGCCGAAGATGTGTTCGCGTAATCGCGAATGACCATACGCGCCCATTACCATCAGGTCGGCGGCGATATCGACCGAGTGCTGGCGAAGCACGTCGGCAACGGAACGGCTCGCACTCGGCAACCGGTCAACCGTGACTTTCACGCCATGCCGGGCAAGATAGGCCGCAGCGTCGGCTCCAGGTTCCGCCCCGTGATGGGTTTCGCCCACCACGGGATCGACCAGGGCAAGATGGACGTTGTCCGCCGCCGCCAGCAGATCGATCGATTCCCGCACGGCCCGCGATGCCTCAAGGCCTTGGTCCCAGGCAACCAGCACGCGCTTGGGCTTTAGCGTGGGTCGCGAGCCCTCGGGGATCAAAAGCAGCGGCTTGCCTGAGAAAAATAACACGCCCTCGATCACCTTGGTCTTCAGCGTTTCGCCGGCAAGGAGTGCTGGCCCGACGACGGTGGCATCGGCATAACGGGCGCGGCGACCGATTGTTTCGTCGGCCCGGGCGGCGTCCGGATAATCGCAAGTTATGTCCGTGGATAGCGTCCGCCCGGCGAGCAACGTCGATAAGGCTGCGGTTGTGTTTTCCAAGAGCTTCATACCCGCTTGGTCTTCCTTCAGCCAGTCGTCCGAAACCAGCGGAGCAAACTCTCCAGCCGGCGGCGGAGCGGCGAGCATCAACACGAGGACAGCTAGGTGCGCGCCGACTTCCTCGCAAAGGCCAGCGGCGAGCTTCAGGTCGCCGTCGCTCATGCTTGGTCCCGTGACCGTGAGTACCGTCTTGAATGACATGATTGCCACTCCCGCGCTTGCGTGAAGGTTCGCAAAGACGATAGCGGAGCCGCACGCGCCGACATTGCGCTGGGTCAAAACCAGTGATTGCCACACCAGCGAACTTTCGAGCCCCCTCAGACAAAGTTGACAAAGATCAATGCGCTTCGGCTCCTTCTTTTGTCCGATAGCGCTGTCAAGTCCAGCATCAAACTCGGTCCAAGGCGCCACTGTCAAAGTCAGTTTCTGTCAGCGAACGGCAAGGAACAGTTTTCTATCAGAACCGTGGCGGGCGATCATACTCGAGCAAAAGAGGTTATTAAAATGCGCAATCCATTGCTTCTGCTAGCTATTATCAGTGGCCTTGCAGGTCTTTCCATTCCCGCTTCCGCCGAATCCGATGGAGGAGCATGCGGAGCGCAGGCCTCTGTCGCTCCATCCGGCCCAATCGATCTGGAGACCATCCCAATGAAAGACGCCAACGGACCGAAGGCGATCAATCGCGTTGGCGATGACGACGCGTGTGGAGATGTGTCGACCTCCGGCAAGTCCGCGTCTGATGAAAGCCGGTTGAACCCCGGCGCGGTTGAGCGCTCATCCGACGAAGATGAGGACTAGGCTTGTGCGGGGCAGGCGTCGCTTCGGCGGCAACTGGAATTTCCCGGTCCAGGCTTCAAACCAAGGGCCGGGTTCCCTTACCCTTGACGATTATTCGAGCCCATCCGGATTGAATACGCCGGATCCAAAGATGGTCTCCAGAAATTAAGCTATATAGACCAAGTAAACGAGGAATATACTCGCATGTTCGCAGTTCAACACATTCATCCGATTTTTGTTCATTTTCCCATAGTGCTTATTTTTTGTGTGGCAGCACTGGATATTATTAGCTTCTGGCGGCGCAGGGATACCACAGTCCGCAATGGCGTCGGCACAATCTCCACCAGCATGGCCTTGGCTGCCGGCCTGTTTGCCGTTGCAACCTGGTATCTGGGGGGGCTTGCGCTCGATGTCGCGGAATCCGGTGGCTTCAGCAGCCCTGTGGCGGAGATGCACGAGGGGCTGGGTGGTATCACGGCGCTGGCATTTCTCATCTGGGGGCTCGTCAGGCTGGGTCTTTGGGTCCGCAATCGCGGCATCGGGTCGATGGCTATCGCCGTCCCGGCGATCGAGATCGCAGGATCGGTCCTGGTCACGGTTACCGCCTACTATGGCGGCATCCTGGTTTACGATCTCGGCGTCAATGTCACCAAGGTCGCCGTTGGCGGCTAATGGCAAAGGGTATTACCATGCACCGATTGAACATTCTGCCTTTGGTCACGTACCCTGACGCGAACACCGAAAGGACAGCGCAAAATGCAGTCGCCTTCGTTCACAAGATCGGA
Organism: Mesorhizobium carmichaelinearum; assembly: GCA_943370265.1. Taxonomy (GTDB): domain Bacteria; phylum Pseudomonadota; class Alphaproteobacteria; order Rhizobiales; family Rhizobiaceae; genus Mesorhizobium; species Mesorhizobium carmichaelinearum_A. The sequence goes on along the minus strand of CALRQH020000054.1, from coordinate 4,779 downwards.
GGTGCGCTTCATGCCTTGGCCATTAACGTCGACATTCCGGACGTTTCGAATGCTCTGTCAAAGTATCTGATGAACCTCCCTCAAATGATCCGCGAGGCTGAAGCGACCAGTCGCCAAAATGGCCTGGATCTGTTCACTGCCCTGACCAAAGAGGCTTCGGCCGTTGGACTACCCCTGACCACAGGAGAAATCGCTTCTCCTCCTGCATTGATGGGCGAGGTAGCTGCGGCACAGGCGCGCTATTTTGACCTGGCCGTCGTCGGGTGGGTGCCGAAGAATGAGACCGGTCGCATGATAGCAGAGGCGGTTCTGTTCGGTTCCGGTAGGCCAGTGGTTCTCCTGCCTGAAGTAGCAACGATAGGTTCGGTGGATCATATCGCCGTTGCCTGGGACGGTAGCCGCGTTGCTGCTCGTGCCATCGCCGATGCGCACGTGTTTCTGGAAGGCGCTTCGCAGATCACAATCATCACAGTGGTAGGGGAAAAACCCATTGATGACAAAGATATCGGTGAGCGTCTTGCCCTGAGCCTCAAGGCTCGCAGCCTTTCAGCCGCCGCTGTTTCGATCAAGGCGGAAGATTGCCCGATCAGCGATACGCTGCAGAATTACGCGCTGGAGATGGGTGCCGATGTGCTCGTCATGGGTGGATACGGTCATTCCCGTGTCAGGGATTTTGTTCTCGGCGGCGCGACTGAGGGTATCCTGAACGACCTGAAACTTCCTGCTCTGCTGTCTCACTGACAAACGCGTCGCAGCGAAAGAACGATCAGTTTGCGTCTTGCTCGCGAAACGTAGCGAAAGCTGGTCTGACGCGAAGGCAGGCGATTTTATGCGCTGAAGCTAGCCTTGACGTTGGCCCGATAGCCGTCAGAAAGAGTTGACATGCCCCAGCCTATCTCGACGGCGGATGCGTTTCCCGGTCTCTCAGAAGTCGAAGCACAGGCTAGGTTGAAAGCCGAAGGCTACAATGAGCTACCAAGGGCCAATCGCCGAACGCCGCTGCGGATCGCCCTGGAGGTCATCCGCGAGCCGATGCTGGCGCTCCTGCTCGGAGGCGGCGTTGTCTATCTCATTTTGGGCAATCTGGAGGAGGCGCTGATCCTGCTGGTCTTTGCCACGATGTCGATCGGCATAACCATCATACAAGAGACACGCACCGAGCGGGTTCTCGAAGCGCTGCGTGATCTCACCAGCCCTCGCGCCCTGGTCATACGCGGTAGTGAACGCAAGCGCGTTGCCGGTCGCGAGGTTGTTCGGGGGGATCTCGTCGTGCTCGGCGAGGGAGACCGGGTGCCGGCCGATGCCAGGCTTCTCCAGAGCCAGGACCTTCAGTGTGACGAATCCCTGCTCACCGGTGAATCCGTGCCGGTCCGAAAGATTGCCGCCGACGGCGCCTCGCCACGGACCGAACGTCGGCCAGGCGGCGACGACCTGCCTTTCATATTCTCGGGGTCGCTGATCGTTCGCGGTTCAGGTGTCGGCGAAGTTCTGGCGACGGGGCCACAAAGTGAAATCGGCAAGATAGGGCACTCGCTGAGTTCAATGGAGACGGAACCGTCGCGCCTGCAGGCACAGATGCGACGCGTTGTACGCATTTTCGCAATGGTCGGCGGTGCCGTCAGCGTAGTTGCGGTTTTGCTGTATGGTTTCCTGCGAGGCGGATGGCTTGACGCCGTTCTCGCGGGCATCGCGCTCGGCATGTCGATGCTGCCCGAAGAGTTTCCCGTCGTGCTCACGATCTTCATGGCCATGGGTGCGTGGCGCATATCACAGGCGCGCGTTCTGACCCGTAGGGCCGCGGCGATCGAAACGCTTGGTTCGGCGACGATCCTTTGCACCGACAAGACAGGCACGCTGACCGAGAACCGGATGACGATTGCCGAGCTTCGGACGGCGGATGGAAAGTCGTTTCGGATCGAGGACAAGCCGGGCATCGATCTGCCAGCGGCATTCGCCGACCTGACCGAGACTGGTGTGCTTGCCAGCGCCGAGGTTCCTTTCGACCCCATGGAAATCGCATTCCACAAACTCGGCAAGGAACGGCTGTCCAAACACAAGACTCTTGGCAATCCGGATTGGGAACTGGCCCATGCATATCCGCTTAGGCCAGGACTGTTGGCGATGTCGAATGTCTGGCAGTCGACAAGCGACCGGGGCAATTCGCTGGTTGCGGCAAAAGGTGCGCCGGAGGCGATCGGGGCGCTATGCCACCTGAACGCAAAGGACCTCAAGGCCCTGAAGGGCTCGGTCGAAGCCATGGCCGCCGAAGGGTTGCGCGTGCTTGGCGTGGCCCGAGTGTCTCATCGCGGCGGCGCCTTGCCGGAGACGCAACACGATTTCAAGTTTGAATTTCTAGGACTTGTCGGCCTGATGGACCCACTGCGCGCGAGTGTTCCCGAAGCCGTAAACGATTGCCGTTCCGCCGGCATCAGGGTGATGATGATTACCGGCGATTATCCGGCAACCGCCAGGGTGATCGCGCGTCAGGCAGGCCTCGATGCCGAAAGCGTCGTGACCGGCAGCGAGATGCAGGCGCTCAGTGACGACGAACTGGCACAGCGTGTGAAAAGCACAACCGTATTCGCGCGCATCATGCCCGAACAGAAACTTCGCATCGTCAACGCGCTGAAGTCGAATGGCGAGATCGTCGCCATGACTGGAGACGGGGTCAACGACGCGCCGTCCCTCAAGGCAGCCAATATCGGGATTGCCATGGGTGGCCGTGGCACCGACGTTGCACGCGAGGCGTCGGCGATCGTCCTGCTCGACGACGATTTCGGTTCAATCGTCAAAGCCGTTCGGCTTGGCCGCCGCATCTTCGACAATCTGCGCAAGGCTATGGGGTTCATTTTTGCGGTCCACGTGCCGATCGCCGGTCTCTCACTGCTCCCGTTGCTGTTTGGCCTGCCAATCCTGTTTGGGCCGATACATATCGCCTTTCTGGAGATGGTGATCGATCCGGTGTGCTCGCTGGTCTTCGAGGCAGAAAGCGAAGAAGACGATGTCATGCGCCGTCCACCCCGCAATCCGGACTCGCCATTGTTTTCCGGCGCGTTGATCGGGTGGGGACTGCTCCAGGGGACGCTCGCCTTTGCGTTTCTCGCGGCCATCTACCTCGTCGCCCTGAGACAGGGCATGGCCGAGAATGAAGTCCGGGCATTGACGTTTTTCTCATTGGTTCTGACAATCGTCGGACTGATTTTTGTCAACCGCTCCTTCAGCGCATCACTTTTGACCGCGCTTGTGAGGCCCAATCGGTCGCTCATGATTGTTGTCGTCGTCGTCACTTTGATGCTGGGTGGGACGCTTCTGTGGCCGTTCGCCACCAGTCTCTTCCGCTTCGGACCGCTGCATCTCAACGATTTGGCAGTGACGCTTGCAGCGGGATTTGCAGTGTTGGCATGCTTGGAGTTGCTGAAGCCATTCTGGCGGCAGAAACTAAAGGCCTAGCCGCAGACCCAAATGAGCGGATCCGACCAGTCATCGGTTGGAAAAGATTTGGTTGTCAACACAGGTTTGGAACGTGAAGGAAACTCCCGGACGAACTGTTACGAGGTTGGCACAATGAACGCCGACAATCCCTGAGCGCGTGGAGGCCACGTTGGGACGCTTGTCCTAGCTGCCGCTGCGATCATCGGGATTGTCGTCTGCGTGCTTTTGGCCCAGCCTTTTTGGGGCGCCATTACATGGGCGCTGTCGCTGGCCATCCTCTTTGCCCCTTTCCATGCCTGGGTCGAGACGAAGTTGAAACATCCCAACCTTGCGGCGATGGTTTCGGTCTTGACGATAGTAAGGGGGGCAGCCTCCGTCCGAACTCGCGTGGCTGATGGCGATCTCCAACGTCTCCTCGACGCCCATCCCGGCATCGCACCACTTGGAAAGTGGATAAATCAACAGATCGATCTGCCGTCGACGCTGGCGAGCCTGGCTGAGCAACGCCGGTGCAACGTTCGTCAAGGGCTCGGTCTTGCAGATCGCTGAAGTCTTGCTAGCGTTCTACATGCTGTTCTATTTCCTGCCGGAACGCAATCGCGCGCCTGTTCCGCGATTGGATGCCGCTGGAGGCTGCCGAGACCAAGCGACTGTTTCAGCGTGTGTTCGATACCGTCCACGCCACGATATACGGGACGCTGGCCGTCGCGGCAGTTCAGGGTTCTTTGGGCGGGCTGATGTTCTGGATCCTCGGGTTACCGACGCCCCTTCTTTGGGGCGTGGTGATGAGTCTGCTTTCCATCGTGCCGGTATTGGGCGCGTTCGTCGTGTGGATACCGGCGGCAATCCTCCTCTTGCTCGATGGCGACTGGGGCAAGGCCCTCATTCTCGCGACCTGGGGCGGCATCGTCGTAGGGGGTATCGACAATGTCCTTCGTCCCATGTTTGTGGGAAACCAGTTGAGGCTTCACACGATTCCCGCTTTCATATCGATGACTGGAGCACTCGCCCTGTTCGGGGCTCCCGGATTCATACTGGGACCGCTGGCTGTTACGGTGACGATGCTGCTCGTCGAGGTGTGGGCCGCGCGGGACAAAGTTAGCAACCGCAAGTAACAGAAATGACTTCGTGTTGAAATGCTCTGCGGACGACATTGCGTGGCAGGCGCACGGATAGTTACCAGTCGGATGCGAAGAGAGCTTACACCGCCGTGCCGACCAGTGCGCCGATGCCGGCGGTGAGCGCCATGGCAAAGGCGCCCCAGAAGGTGACGCGCAGTGTCGCCCGCAGGATGTTGGCGCCGCCCGCCTTGGCGCCGAGGGCGCCCAGAAAGCCAAGGAAAAGCAG
>CALRQH020000053.1:0-10534 GCA_943370265.1 Mesorhizobium carmichaelinearum | reverse complement strand
GCTCCGGGGCCGTCCGAGTGTCGCTTACGCGGCTCTCTTGAATTTCGCGGAGGGCAGTTTTAGAAGCGAACTTCTTCGTCGCCAGCGGCGCGCCGCCCTCGTTGTTGAGGCGTATATAGTCGCCACCTCCGCGAACTGTCAACACCGATCGTCGACCTTTTTTCGATTTCTCGAGAATATCCACACGGGCGGAAATTCGTAAGCCGGAATCCAAGGGGAAAGGCCTCGAAGGCTGAGGCGGCTAAATATGCCCAGAGGCCAGGAAACCTGCGGGATTGCGGCCGATAGCGGCTGGCGCGATACGGAAAAACTGACCCGCCCTGCGCCTGCCGACAGGCAATTGGGACTTATCCACAGGCTGCTTACGCCTGGAGCGAACGTCCATGCGCATCAAAGAGATGAAGATCACCGGGGTCGGCGCCAAGCCGCACCGTCGCTCCACGGCGAACTTCGACATTGCCCGGCAGCTTGGTCACCAGCGGCAGGTCGGCGCGGCCGATATCGATGTAGACAAGCTGGACCTCGCCGAGCTGCTCGACATAGTCGACCTTTCCCTCGAACAGGAAATCGGCTCCGGTGACGATGAACAGATCCTCCGGCCGCACGCCGAAGCTGACCTCGGTCCCCTCGGCGGACGCCGGCGTCGCCAGGGGCACGGTGACCCTATTCGCGCCGATATGGCTGATCGCCGTCACCGCGCCGGGGGTCTCGATCCTGGCCGGCACGATGTTCATGGCCGGCGAGCCGATGAACTGGGCAACGAACAGATTGCCGGGTTTCTTGTAGAGATCCATCGGCGTGCCGACCTGTTCGACATAACCGTCCTTCAGCACCACGATACGGTCAGCCAACGTCATCGCCTCGACCTGGTCGTGGGTGACGTAGATCATCGTCGTGTTCGGCATCGATTCCTTGAGCTTGGCGATCTCGATGCGGGTGGCGACGCGAAGCGCCGCGTCGAGATTCGACAGCGGCTCATCAAACAGGAACACCTTGGGATTGCGCACGATGGCGCGGCCGATGGCGACGCGCTGCCGCTGGCCGCCCGACATCGCCTTGGGCAGGCGGTCGAGATATTTGGTCAGCTGCAGGATTTCCGCTGCCTGTTTTACCCTCTGGTCGATTTCGGCCTTGCCGACTTTGGCGATCCGCATGCCGAAGGCCATGTTCTCGTAGACTGTCATATGCGGATAGAGCGCATAGGACTGGAACACCATGGCGATGCCCCGCTTCGACGGAGGCACGTCGTTGACCACCTCGCCGGCGATCCTGAGTTCGCCGGATGTGATTTCCTCAAGTCCTGCAATCGAGCGCAGCAAGGTCGACTTGCCGCAGCCCGAAGGGCCGACAAAGACGATGAACTCGCCCGACCTTATGTCGAGGTCGATGCCATGGAGGATATCGACGCTGCCGTAGGACTTCCTGATTTGCCTGAGGGTCAGATCGGCCATTGTGCTCTCCTCGATTGCATGACGCTGGGCAGGATGCCCGCCTATTTCTTGCGATGCCCAGGCTTCAGCCCGGCCAACAGATTGGTGATCCTGCCGGCCTTGCGGTTATGGATCTCGGCCTCGTTCTTGCGGCGCACGGCGCCGCGGACGAGCTTGGCGCCGAGGTAGCGGAACGGTTCGGGCGGCAGCGACATGCGCCGCTCGATGCCGACAAGGCCGCTGGCACTCCAGCGATCCTTGCGCTCCAGCACGAGGCTGGCCAGGATGCGTCCGGCAATCGGCGTCTGCGCGATGCCGGTTCCGTTGAACCCCATGCCGTAGAAGATGTTGGGATGATCGCGCAGATGATCGAAGACGGGAACGTGTTCGGGCACGCAGTCGATGGGGCCCGACCAGTCATATTCGACCGCCACGCCGCGCAGCGATGGATAGACCCTGTGCAGTTCCCGCACATTGCCTCGGCCATGCTCCGGACTGCGGTTGAAGCTGGCGCCGAAATTCCCGCTGAAGGCCACATTGCCGCTGCCGCGACCGAAGACCACCCTGCCCCCGGTGGTGCGCTGGTAATAAAGGACCTGGGCCTGTGAATCGCAGATCGAGGCGCCGTCGCGCCAGCCAATGCTGTCGAGCAGTTCGGGCACGGCGGCGGTGGCGATGACCTCGCTGGCGACGACGTAGAGATGGCGGCGCAGTTCCGGCAGCGCCGACAGCCATGCATTCGCGGCAAGCACGACCTCTTCCGCCTGCACCATGCCCCGCGCCGTGCGCACCTTGCATGTCTTGCCGGATTCGATGTCGTGGACCGGGCTGCGCTCATGGATGATGACGCCGCGCGCCAAGGCCAGGTTGCGCAATCCGATCGCCAGCTTGGCCGGATGGACCGTGCCCGCATTGGTCTCGACGACGCCGGCATAGGATGCGGATGAACCGGTGCGGCGCTCGATGTCCTCCGCCGTCAGCGGCTTGAACCGGTTCTCGCCCACCGCCGCGCTCATCGCAACGGCGTGTTCCCATGCGCCTTCCTGGGCAATCGAGCTCGCGGTCCACAGCCATCCGTCCAGCCGCAGATCCATGTCGATCGTGCCGTTTTGCTGCAGCGCCTTCAATTCCGCGATCGATGCCACCGTGTCGGCGCAGAGTTGCCGCGCCTCCTCGAGGCCGACGACGGTGCCGATCTGGTCGATCTCGGCGAACCAAGAATGCACCTGGCCGCCATTGCGGCCGGACGCTCCTGAACCGCAGAGATCGGCTTCAAGCACGATGACCCGCGTCTCCGGAGCAAGCTCACGGATGCGCAGCGCCGTCCACAGTCCGGTATAGCCGCCGCCGACGATCACCACATCGGCGCGCTGATTGCCTTGCAATGGCTCGGTCACGGTGTCGGCGCCGATGTCCTGCAGCCAGAACGACCGGTCAGACGGACGCGCCACCGCCGGCTGTCGCAAACGAAGTGTCGCCACGGTCAGGCTCCCTGCGCGTCGGTGATGAAGGCGGCATATTTGGCCGGCAGCCATTCGGGGATGGGACGCGGCTTCTGCGGAAACCCGCCGAGATGCGTGCAGGTCCGCGCCGCCGCAATCGAAGCCTTGTGCAACGCTTCAGAGGCGCGAAGGCCTTCGAAATGGAAGCCGGTCAGGAACGTGGCGATGAAGCTGTCACCGGCGCCACACGTATCCACGACATCGACAAGCGTCGCCGGCGCATGCACGACATTCGTGCCATCGTCGAAATAGGACCCGCGCCGGCCGCAGGTCAGGACCACATGCCGCGCGCCGGCCGCCCTGAGCACGGAAAGCAACGGCTCCACCGGTTGAGTGACATCGTCGGGACCGGAGGCGAACAGCATGGGCACACCGTTGAGCGGCAGCGCCAGATGCTTGGTCGACACGTCGATGCTGAACGGCACGTGATCGGCGACCAGCCGGAGCACGAGATCCTCGTTGGCGTTGGTGCCGAGATGCACCCAGTCAGCCACGGCGATGACCGCATAGTGCTCCGGCGCCGGCATATAGTTCTCACCGACTCCAAAGGATTCGTGCAGGAACTTCCGCTCGCCGGATTCATCGCGGAGCAAGGTGACGGCGGTGTCGCCGGCACGACGTTCGACATCGTCCGGTGACAGACCGACGCCCTCCAATTCGGCAAGCACCACGTCACCCTCGGGATCCTGGCCGACGGCGCCGAAGTAACGCGCAGACCAACCATTGCGCCGCCATTGCGCGGCGACGTTCAGGGCGTTTCCACCGACTGTGAGCAGGCCGTTGCTCAGATAGGCGTCGAGGCAATTATCCCCGACAGCGACAAGTTTTGGCTGCGGCATGAAGGTTCCTTTCGGGGATTGCTACTTGCCGATGCCTTCGGACAGGCCACGGATGAAGTAGCGCTGCGCGGCAAAGAACACGATCACGATGGGCAAGGCCGAGATCGTCATGGCGGCGAACACAACCGCATAGTTGGTCCCATGCGTTGCCATGATCGAAGTGAGGCCGACCGGTAGCGTCTGCACATCACTGCCGCTCGTGAAGACCATGGCGAACAGATATTCGTTCCAGGCGAACAGCACGTGCAGGATGACGCAGGAGATGATGATCGGTCGGCACAAAGGCAGTGTGATGCGCCAGAAGATCTGCCCCTCGCTGGCGCCGTCCATCGTCGCCGCCTCGTCGAGATCTCCCGGCAGGTCGAGCATGTAGGCACGGATAAGAAAGGTGGTGAACGGCACCCGGAACGCCGTGTACAGAATGATCAGCGCCCAGTAGGTGTTGTAGAGGCCGAGCGCCTGCAGCATCTTCACCAGCGGAATGATCGCCACGGTAGGACTGAGCATCAATCCGCCCAGCACGATGGCGACGACCAGCGGCTTGGCCGGCATCTTCGTTCGGGTCAGGCCGAAAGCCGTCCAGGCACTGATGAGCACGGTGCATATGGCCGAGGCGACGGTGACCAGGACGGAGACGGTCACATAGCCACGCACGCCCTGGTTCCAGGCCTGCACATAATTGTTCCATGACCAATGGGCAGGCAAGGCGAAGGGGTCGCCGAAGATCTGCGCATTGTCCTTGAAACCGCTGAGCGCCATCCAGATCAACGGATAGATGACGACGACGCCGAGGCAGACCAGGAACGAATAGAGGAGCGTCCTGGCGATGACGGACCAGACATTGACGTGCCGGGCACGCCCGACAGCAACCGTGGCGCTCATAGCTGCACCCGGCGGCGCTTCGTGTACCAGAGCTGTGCCGCGCCGGTGAGCATGGTCAGGACGAAGATGACGGCGGCAATCGCGGCACCATAGCCAAAATTGTCCTCGATGAAGGCCTTCTGGTAGAGCCATGTGCCCAGCACCTGGCTGCTGTTGTTAGGCCCGCCCGCGGTCATGACCATGACCTCGTTGAACACCTGGAATGCGCCGGTGATGGTGATGATGATCATCAACCCGGTCATTTCCCGGGTCAGCGGAAAGGTGATGCTCCACAGCCGCCGAAGCGGGCCGGCGCCGTCCATCGTGGCGGCGTCATAGAGGTCGCGCGGAATTTTCTGGATGGCGATGGCAAACAGCAGCGTCGAATAGCCGAAACCCTGCCATTGGCTCATGGCGATGATGGCGTAGATGGCGGTGTGCTCGTTGCCGAGCCAGGGCATGACAAACTGGCTGAGGCCAACGCGGCTCAGCACCGCATCGAGCAAGCCGATCTGCGGCTGGTAGATGAAATAGAACAGCAAGCCGGTCACCGTGATAGAGATGGCTGACGGCACGAAATAGACGGCGCGCCACAGACGACGCCAGCGTTCGCTCCGCAGATCCTCGATGATGGCCGCCAGCAGGAAGGCACCGAAGACCTGGAAGACGACGGAGATGATGGCGTAAAGACAGTTGTTCCAGAGCGCGAGCAGCACGATGGGGTCATGCAGAAGCCGGTCATAATTGGCGAGACCGACATTGGTGACCTCGCCCGTATAGATGTCCTGGTCGGTGGTGCTGACGATGAAATTGTCGACGATCGGATAGTAGACGAACCAGCCGATGAGAATCAGCGCGATCGCCGCCCACCGGAACGACAACAGATTGCCGAAGCGGGCCCGCAGGCTTTTTGGCCTTTGCGGCCTGGCGACGCCGCGAAGCACGGCGCCGCTTTCCATTGTGTCCGATGCTCTGGCCATAGTCTGATTTATTTGGCTGCGGATGCGGCCTTGCGCACCTCGTCCATCACTTGCTCAGGCGTCATCGAGCCGCCTGCCAGCGCCTGCAGGCTGGACAGCCAGACGGCGGCGACTCGCGGCGGGTTGGCCGTGTCCAACCAGGGCATGAGGTACGAGGCCACATTGATGTCCTTGAGGCCATCGACCACAGCCGCGCTCATGTTCTTTTCCGAGGCGCCGCCGATCGTGGCGCTCGGCTGGCCATAGGGTGGTGCTGACAGGACCTGCGCGTTTTCCTTGGAAGTCACGAACTTCATGAAATCGATCGCCAGCGGGATGTTTTTCGACGCTGCATTGATCATGTAACCCTCCGGCGCGCCTTCGATCGACTTGGGGTCACCCTTGGCGCCTTCAGGCACGGGCAGTCTGAAAAAGCCGAAATCGGCAGGCTTCAGCGCCGAATCCGGCGTGGCGGCCTGATCGAACTCGATGATCTCCTGATAGTACATGGCCGACTGGGCGTTGGTGAAGGCCTGGAGAGCCGAGGCGTAGGACGTGCCGTTGACGCCGGCGCCATCGGTGCAGCGCTCGACAAGCTGGCTGAACTGCTTGAGCGCCGCGACATAGCCCGGATCGGTGTATTCGGCCGTGGCCGGATCGAAATCGCGTTCCAGCGTTGCCTGCGGCACGTTGTAGGCGAGCAACTGGCCCGCAAAGTGGATCGCCGGCCAGGCCTCCTTGTTGCCGAACGAAATCGGGGTCGCACCGGACTTGCGGATGGCGTCGCAGCTGGTCAGCAAGTCCTCGAATGTGGCCGGCGCCTTCAGGCCGAGCTTGGCGAAGATCTGCTTGTTGTAGCCCATGAACTTGGCGTCCTGATAAAGCGGAATGCCATAGAACTTGCCATTGTATTCGAACGCCTTGACGGCTGCCGGAGAGAGCGTCTTGCCCCAGTCGGTGTCAGGACCAATGACCGCGCTCAGATCGACGGCGCGATTGCCGCGCACGAAGTTCCCGCCCCAGCTGCCTGTCCAGGAGAAATAGACATCGGGCAGCGAGTTCGAAGCGACCAGCGTCTTCGTCTTGCCCTTCACGCTGTCGTCGCTCTCCTGGATGAGTTCGACCTTCACGCCCGGATGGAGCTTCTCATAGTCTTGCGCCAGGTTGACGAAATAGGGCGACAGCTGCTGCAATCCGAACTTGGTCAGGATCGACAGCGTGCCGCTATATTCCACCTTGGCGTTGGGGTCGGCCGCAACCGCCGCCGAAGCGGCGAAACTGCCTGTTATCGACAATCCCAATGATGATACCGCGGCCACTGTGACCGCCACGACTTGCAGCGAACGTTTCATAAGCAGCTCCTTCAGAGGTTGAGAGGGGATCAATATTCAACGCGTTTGTAGTAGCGACGTGTCGTGAGCGGGTGATTGCGCAGCACTTCGAGATGCGCGCTCAGCCGCTCGAGCAAGGTGGCGAGCAGTACCGGCGAGATCATGCCGCGCACCTGCTCGGAGATGCCGGGCAGCTTGACCGAGGCGGCATCCAGCGTGCGGACGCGGTCCGTGTAGCGTTTGGCGAAATTCTCGACCCGGTCGGCCAGGGGCCGAAGCGCATCCTCGCCCTTGAACACGAAGACGCTGACGCCCGGCTCGACGAGCTCGAGCGTGCCGTGGAAGAAATCGGCGGCATGCACCGGGCGGGTCCGGATCCACTGCATCTCTTCCAAGATGCACATGCCGTAATAGTTGGCCTCCGGCCATGCCGAGCCGGCCCCGGTGAAGATGTGATAGGTCTCGTCCTTGATGGTCGCGGCCAGTTCGGCAGCCTTGCCCTCGAAGGCGGCCTTCGCATCGGCGAGCAGGCCCGGCAGCAGCTTGAGTTCGGCGACCGCCGCGTCGAAACCGTCATATTCGCCACGCTCGGCCAGCAGGGCGAGCACAATCAGCAGCGTCTGCAGGTAGAATGATTCCGAGGACGTGTCGTCCTCGGCGAAATTCGTGAAATTGTGATCGGCTTCCTGCGCGATCGGCGTATCCGAATGGCCGGTGAGCGAGATGGTGCGCACGCCCCGCTTCTTCAGGAATGCCATGAGTTCGACGCCTTCCTTGGTCGTGCCCGACAGCGACGGGATGACGACCACGGCCTTGTCGTCGAGACCGGCCGGCGGATCGAGCACGACCTGAGCCGGATATTCGGCGCTCACCGGGAATGTGGAGTAGCGTTTCGCCAGTTCGATCGCCGGAAGCGTGAGAAGCTGCACGCCCCCGGTTCCCATGAAGAACAACCGCTCGACGCCTTCCGCAAGCAGCGTGCGCATCAGCGAGCGCGCCTCGTCGGCGATGGCAACGGCCCCACCCTGGATCCTTACGAAGCGATCCCTATCGAAATTCAGCATGTCGTTCTTCCCTTACTCGGATGCGGCAGAGCCTCTGCCAGGGCGCAAGCGTCGATGCGCCGTCTAACCCGCTTTTTGATCAATCGCGATGGATGTGAGATCGATCTCACATCCGGATAATGGACATGCAATTTCGCGGTTGGCAAGTGCCCTGGTGATGATTTTTTTCGAACCGAAAGGAACCGGCCGCTATCAGCGCCTGCTGAACAGGGCAACCGAGCCACGCACGATCAGGCGCGTCGGGAACCTCGTGTGCCTCGGCGCCATCTTCTTGCCGGCTAACCGTTCCAGCAGGAGCTTGGCGGCCAGCGGCCCGATCTCCGAGATGGGCTGGGCCACGACCGTGATCTGCGGATCGGTGAAGGTGGCGAGGTTGAAATCGTCGAAGCCGACCAAGGAGACGTCATGCGGAATGGACAGTCCCATCGAGCGCAGACCGAGAAGCGCGCCCTGGGTCATCAGGCTGTCCACGGTGAACAGGGCGCTTGGGCGATTGCGGCGGCTGAACAGCCGTATCGTGGCGTCGATGGCATGCTCGACCGTCGAGCGCGACACGCTGATCAGTGATTCGTCGAGCGCGATGCCGTGCGATTGCAGAGAATTCTGGTAGCCGGCGAGACGTTCCTGCGCGGTGAAGATGCGTGATTCGTCGCGCAACAGACCGATTCGGGTGTGGCCATTGGCTATGAGGTAATCGACGGCTTCACGCGCGCCGCCCTCATTGTCGACGACCACGCTGTCGCATTGCAGGTCCTTGATGACACGATCGATCAGCACGATCGGCGATCCTTCGCGCGCCAGTTCCAGTATGTGCTCGCTGTCGGTCGCCGAGGTCGGCGCCAGGATGAAGCCGCGGATGCTGAGCGCGCGCAGGCTCTCCAGCAATTCCTTTTCCTGCTCGACATTCTCCTCGCTGCTGGCGATCAGCAGATTATGGCGGTGCTTGCGCAGCTCGACCTCGATGTCATGAGCGATTCGGGCAAAGAAGGGATTCTGGATATCGCCCGGCACAAAGCCGACGATCGGCAATTGTCCGCTGCGAAGCGCCTGCGCAACGAGGTTTCCCCGATAGCCTAGCCTTTCGGCGGCCTCCATCACGCGAAGCGCCGTCTCGTCGCCGACATATCCGTAGCTGTTGAGCGCCCGCGCCGCCGTGGCGCGCGACACATTGGCAGCGGCGGCAACGTCCTTGAGGGTGATCCCTTTCTGCGTCACGGCTCTCTATCCTTTCGCGACCTTCGACATTGTGTCAGACCGCTTTATCCGGCTCGGCGCTGCCGGCGCTGTTGTGCGGCATATCCGCAGATTCTCAAACTGCCAAGAGCGCCTTGTGCCTGCGCATGCCGGCCCCCCTCGCTACCGGAGCGCATCATGGGCCGGATGATTCTGCGAATCATGCGATGAGCCCAAAACCGTGGATCCTCCGTTGTTGAGTTGACGTGAGCTCAGGCAATGATATCGGCGATGAGAGCAGCCAAGGGTTGTTCATCGCCGGCGAAACTCGCGATCATCGCATCCAGCACCCGATCCCGGCCCAAGACATCGTCATCGAACGCGAAGCCCGCATGCTCGGCGAGCACAGCCAGGAAGGTGAGTTGGGTCCGCCCATTCCCCTCGCGAAACGGATGCACCGCGTTGATTTCCGCGAGCACATGTGCGGCATGCACTGAGAAGGCCCGTGGCGACAGTCCAATGAGGTAGTTGGCCGCCGCGAGGTCGTGGAAAATCCGATTCATCTCGGCATCGATGTACTCGGGATAGCAAAACCAGTTGCCGCCCTTCCCGATTCGGATTGCCCTCACCTCGCCGGCCCAATCATAGACATCCTGGAACAGATGATGGTGGATCGCGCGGTAGTGGGCATAATCGAGCGCACCGCTCGCAATCGGTTCATCGGCGCGAATCAGGAAGAGCGCAAGTTCGACCTCATCGAGATCGGCCTGGTTCTAGATACCAAGCTTGTTGCGAAGAACCGTAGTGCCTGGGTAGCAGAGCGGGTCAGCCTCGGCTGCATATACCACGCGGCCGGCCTATTTGCTGGAAATCTGCTCTTTGACCAGCGTGCGCCGTTCGTCGCCACTGAGCCCGCGCTCACGGCTTTCATCAAGAATCGCCGCCATGCGCGGAGACAACTTCATGCCCTCGACCGCGCTGATTCTCTCACCCTTGCGGCGGCTCAGGACGAACTCTCCCGTTTGGGTTGCCCTGGCGATGTCGGTGGCTTTCTTCATAGGCCGAGATTATCACGTCTACCGATTCCGGAGCAAAGGAAATTGAGGCCGTCGGATTGGCGATGGTGCTTGGGTGGGTGGTTGATCAGCAGGCATGGAGGCTCGCCTCATCACGGCGTCCGCAGGCTCAAACAAAAATAGCCCGGTTTGAACCGGGCTATCTTGAATTTGGTTGCGGGGACAGGATTTGAACCTGTGACCTTCAGGTTATGAGCCTGACGAGCTACCGGGCTGCTCCACCCCGCGCCACCTCTGCCAATCGCGCAGCGATTTGGCATTTGTTTCCTGCCAATCGCGCAGCGATTTGGCATCTCCAA
>CALRQH020000052.1:0-14600 GCA_943370265.1 Mesorhizobium carmichaelinearum | reverse complement strand
TCGACGCCGCGCAGCTTGAAACCGAGCATCGGCGTGACGCGCTCAATGCCTTTGATCATGCAGGCAGCAATGGCTGCGAGAAACAGTTCGGCTGGATTGAAGGCATCGGCCCGGCCTTCGAGACAGGTGTCGAGAACGAGCGTGGCGTTCTTGGTCGTGGCGACGCTGCCTCGTGCATCGGTCCGTCGGGCTTCAACGCTGTATTCGAACATGGTGTCCCCTTATTCGTCGTAGCCGCACCTGCAGGCGACGTCCCAACGCTTCTAGCCTCCGTTCAGGAAGCCAGTGTTGATCCGGTTCAGGTTCTGGCTGCTCTGTCTCTCTTCACGTACGCAACACCCGATAGATCGCCGGTATGACCAGGACGGTCAGCAGCGTCGAGGAGGCAAGGCCAAACAGCAGCGAGATCGCCAGCCCCTGGAAGATCGGATCGGTCAGGATCACCGCCGCGCCGATCATGGCGGCGAGCGCCGTCAGCAGGATCGGCTTGAACCTGATTGCACCGGCCTCGATCAGGACCTCCTTCAACGGCCTGTCAGGCGACGCTGCGTGGCGGATGAAGTCGACCAGCAGGATCGAATTGCGCACGATGATGCCGGCCAGTGCGATGAAGCCGATCATCGAGGTGGCCGTGAACGGCGCGCCGAACAGCCAGTGTCCTCCAAGGATGCCGATGAAGGTCAGCGGAATCGGGGTGAGTATAACCAGTGGCACCTTGAACGAGCCGAACTGGGCGACGACCAGGATGTAGATGGCGAGCAGCGCGACGCCGAAGGCAGCGCCCATGTCGCGGAAGGTCACCCAGGTGACTTCCCATTCGCCGTCCCACAGAAGCGTTGGCCGGCTTTCATCCTCCGGTTGACCATGAAGCGAGATCGCGGGTTTCTGCAGTCCAGTCCAGTCCTGGGCGTCGATGGCCTTGCTGACCGCGAGCATGCCATAAAGCGGCGCCTCGAAGCTACCGGCAAGCTCTGCCGTCACCATTTCTGCGGCGCGGCCATTGTGCCTGAACACCGGGAAAGAAGCGCGCTCCGGCGCCACCCGCACGACATCGCCGAGCTCGACCACGCCTTGGGCGCCGGGCAGAACATTCGCCGGAATGGGCGTGGTCAGGAAGCGCTCGTCGAGCGTCCGTTCACCCTTCGGCCGCTCGATGCGGATCGGGATCGGCTGGCGGCCGCCGCCGCGGTGCGAATAGCCGACGGTCTCACCGCCGTTAAGGATCGCGAGGGTATCGAAGACGTCGCTTTCCTCGACATGGAAGAACTCGGCATCGTCGGTGGAAATCGTGGCGCGCAACCGACGTGCCGGCTGTCGCCAGGAATTGTCGACGTCGACGACAAACGGCACCGAACGGAACGCCGTCTCTATCCTGGCGGCGACCTTGCGGCGCGTCTCGCCGTCGGGCCCGTAGATCTCGGCCAGGAGGGTTGCCATGACCGGTGGGCCGGGCGGCGGCTCGACGACCTTGAGGCTGGTGCCTTTCGGCACGGGGATCGTGGCGATGCGATGACGGACGTCGAGCGCGACCTCGTGGCTGGAGCGGGTACGGTTCGCTTTCGGCAGCAGGTTGAGCGCGACATCGCCCTGCTGCGGCTCGGTACGCAGGAAGGAATGGCGGACGAGCCCGTTGAAGTTGAAGGGGGCTGCCGCTCCGGCATGTGTCTGGACCGACCGAACCTCCTTCAGCTCCAGAACCCTGGCGGCGACGGCCTGTGCCACTGCATCGGTCGCCTCGACGGACGAGCCTTCCGGCAGGTCGATGGTCACCGAGAGTTCGGACTTGTTGTCGAATGGCAAGAGCTTGACCGTGACATCCTCGGTATAGAACAGCGCGAGCGAGCCGAGCGTCAGCACGCCGACGGCAAGCAGGAAGGCCCAGCTCGCCTTCTT
This sequence comes from Mesorhizobium carmichaelinearum, assembly GCA_943370265.1. GTDB lineage: Bacteria > Pseudomonadota > Alphaproteobacteria > Rhizobiales > Rhizobiaceae > Mesorhizobium > Mesorhizobium carmichaelinearum_A. The sequence goes on along the minus strand of CALRQH020000052.1, from coordinate 12,707 downwards.
TGAGGCCAGGATCGGCCGGGCGACAGCCGTGTAAGCACGGCCGAGTAGGCCGCCGCCGCTATGATCCTGACTGGCATGCACCGGCGCCCGTCCGGCAAGTTTCAGCATCAGCCACGGCGTCACCATCACCGCGACGAAGAAGGAAAAGATCATCGCCGCCGAGGCATTGGCCGGTATCGGGCTCATATAGGGGCCCATCATTCCCGAGACGAACAGCATCGGCAGCAGTGCGGCAACCACGGTCAAGGTTGCGACGATGGTCGGGTTGCCGACTTCGGCCACCGCCTCGATCGCCGCTTGCCGGCGATCGCGCCCACCGCCCATTGCCCAGTGGCGCGAGATGTTCTCGATCACCACGATGGCGTCGTCGACGAGGATGCCGATGGAAAAGATCAGCGCGAACAGCGAGACGCGGTTCAGCGTGTAGCCCATGACGCGCGAGGCAAACAGCGTGAGCAGGATGGTCACCGGAATGACGACTGCCACGACCATGGCTTCGCGGCGGCCGATGGCGACCCAGACCAGCACGATGATCGAGATCGTCGCCAGCCCGAGATGGTAGAGGAGCTCGTTGGCCTTGTCGTTGGCGGTCTCGCCGTAGTTGCGCGTCACGTCGATCGAGATATCGCCGGGAATCAGTCCGCCCTTGAGCAGAGCGACCCGGTGCAGGATGGCGTCGGCGACGGCGACCGCATTGGATCCGGCGCGCTTGGCAACAGCGAGCGTGACGGACGGCACGCGCTCGACGCCAGTGGCAGCCCTGGTGACCGTTGACACCAGCGCATCACCGGTGTCGGTGGCGAAGGCGACGTCGGCTACGTCGCGGACATAGACGGGGCGGTTGTCGCGCGAAGTCAGCAGCAAATTGCCGATCTGGTCGGGCGAGCCCAGCGTCTCGCCGGCAATGATATCGATCTGTTCGCCCTGATTGCGCACGCGTCCAGCCGGAAAGGCCTTGTTAGCGCCGGAAACCTTGGCCGCGAGCTGCTGCAGGGTGACGCCGTAAAGGGCGAGCTTTTCCGGGTTGGGATTGACGCGGATGATCTCCCCGGTATCGCCGACCAGATAGGTCAGCCCGACGTTGTCGATCTTGGCGATCTCGGTACGCAGTTCGCGTGCAATGCGCGTGAGATCGTTGGCCGTCATACGCGCGGCCGCCTCCGGCTTCGGCGACAGCGTCAGTGTGACGATGGCGACGTCGTCGATGCCACGGCCGACGATCAGCGGCTCGGGCACGCCGACGGGAATGCGATCCATGTTGGCGCGCACCTTGTCGTGGACGCGCAGCACGGCGGTATCCGACGAGGTGCCGACGACGAAGCGGGCCGTGACCATCACCTGATCGTCTCGGGTCTGGGAATAGACGTGCTCGACCCCGTTGATGCCCTTGACGATCGTCTCCAGCGGCTCGGTGATCAGCTTGACGGCGTCTTCCGCCTTCAGCCCGTCGGCGCGCACGAAGATATCGACCATCGGCACCGATATCTGCGGCTCCTCCTCACGCGGCAGGGTGATCAGCGCCACCAGTCCGAACGCGAAGGCGGCGATCAGGAACAGCGGCGTCAGCGGCGAAGCGATGAAGGCCCGTGTCAGTCCGCCCGCGATGCCGAACGAGGCAGGCCCCTTCATGGCGTGACCACGACATCGCCGGCGGCAAGGCCGGTCAGTATCTCGACATAGTCGCCGTCGGCGCGCTTCGTCCGCTCGCCGGTGACCACCGCGCGCTCCGCCTCGGCCCCGTCGGCCGCGACGCGGACGAAGTCGATCCCCGAACGGGTTTCGATCGCCGACGCCGGCACCAGCAGCGCGGGGCGTTCGGCGACCGGCAGCTCGACCAGGACGCGGGCATCGATGAAATTGGTATCGAGATTGTCGACCTCGACGTCGGCGATGACGCGGCCATTGTCGATCTGCGGATAGATCTTGGCAAGCCGGCCGGTCGACTCCTTGCCGCTGGCATTGATGCGGATAGCAGCGCCCTGCTTCAGTGACGCCGCGAAGCGTTCGGGAACGGCCAGCCGCAGGAAGACGCCGCCGCCACCGATGGTGGCAACCACTTCGCCGGCCATGATGACCGCGCCGCGCGTTACTGGCACGGTCAGCACGCGACCGTCGCCGGGGGCAAGGACATCGCCTTCGGCGCCCTGCTGCACGATCACCGAACGCTGTGCCTCGGTGGAGCCAAGCTGGTTTCGTGCCACATCGACCCCGGTGCGCAGTTGGTCGAGCTGTTGCGCGGTCATGACGCCCTTGTCGACCAGTGTCTGGCCGCGGTTGAGTTCGGACTGCGCCGTATCCAGCTGGGCCTGCAAGGCACGCAATTGCGCGTCCAGCGCGGCGACCTGAAAGGCGATCTTGTCGTCCTGGACGGAGGCGATCTTCTGCCCGGCCTTGACCACTTCACCTTCGGTCACATCCAGCACCGCAATGACGCCGCCGATGCGCGCCCTCGCCGGAACCGTGTCGCGCGCCTCGACACGGCCATAGACTGCTTTCCATTCGGTCACCGTCGTCGGCGTCAGCGTCAGCGTGCCGGCAAGCGCCGGAGAGGTCGCCAGCAAAGCGGCGAACAGAAGCGGCGTGCGCATTCGGATACTCCTTAGAATGCGCATCCCGGCTTGATGCCGAGCTTGCGGAACACCATCGCGGCCGGGCAGAAGCCGGTGAACGCCGACTGCAGCAGGTTGAGCCCGACGAAGACCGTCAGCCAGACAAACAGCGGCGAGACAAAGGCGGTGAGCACGACGGACAGCAACACCATGATGCCGGCGAAGGCGAGAACGGAACGGTCAAGGGACATCGCTATCTCCATTATATATGATCATATTTAGATATATGAATGTTATCGTTAGCCGCAAGGGGATTGCCGACTTTGCCACCGGCGGTTGCGGGCCTTCGCCGCGCCCGCCAGCCGTCATCCGCAGAAAGGCCGGCCGCCGCGGTTCGCCCCGATCAGGCAGTTGGGGCATCCGCGGGCGCCTCGACCTTGATCTGCTTGAGCTTGTCGATGCCCAGTACCTGCAGTGCGAGACGCTCGTAGAAGGGCTCGGACTTGCCCGTCCTGATCTTGTGCAGGAAATACTTCTCGAAGCCGACCTTGGCGGTGTGCACCCATTTGCCGGCGGACGACCAGTTGACGTTGCGCGGCGGGATTTGCGGCTGAGCCACGAAGGCAACACCGGAATCGCCGAAATCGGCCAAGCAGACTGCATTCCAAGTGCCCTGGGCATCTGGCTCGGCGCCCTTCACCAGCCGGCCGATGTTGCGGGCCGTCGCTGTCACCATGGATTCGATCATGAAGCCGGTCTTCGGAACGCCCACGGGAACCGGCGTCTTGCCGATCGGCGGAATGGCAACGCAGACACCGACGGCGAATATATCGGGGAAGGCCGGGTTGCGCTGGTGCTTGTCGACGACGATGAAGCCGCGCGGATTGGTGAGGCCCTCGATGCCGCGCACCGCCGCCACGCCACGGAAAGCCGGCAGCAGCATCGCAAAGGCATGCTGCAATTCATGCGCCTGCCTGACCGAACCGTCGTCGGCAATTTCCTGGACGAACATCTTGCCCGGCTCGACCTTGTCGACCTTGGCGTTGCAGATCCACTTGATGTGATGCTGGCGCATCTCGCTCTCGAGCAGGCCCTTGGTGTCGCCGACGCCGTCGAGGCCGAGATGGCCAATATAGGGTTCCGAGGTGACAAAGGTCATCGGAACGCGGTCGCGCACCCTGGCGTCTCGCAGTGCCTTGTCGAGGATGAAGGTGAATTCGTAGGCCGGCCCGAAGCAGGACGCCCCCTGGACCGCGCCGATGACGACCGGACCTGGCTTGGCCACCAGCGCGTCGAAGGCTGCCTTGGCCTTGAGCGCGTGATCGATGTGGCAGACCGACTGGGTGTTGTGCTCCGGCCCGAGCCCCTGGATCTCGTCGAAAGCGAGTTCTGGACCGGTGGCGATGACCAGATAGTCATAGGAGACGGATGAGCCATCGTTGAGTTCCACCGTGCGCTCGACCGGGTGGACGCGCCTGGCTCCCTGCGGATGAAAACCGATGTCGCGCCGCGCAAGAACCGGAGCCAGGTCGATCTCAACCGCTTCTCTGTCACGCCAGCCGACGGCAACCCAGGGATTGGAAGGCACGAAAGAATAGCGGCTGCCGTTGTTTATAACGGAAACATGGTGTTCCCTGGCCATTTCGTCGCGAAGTTCGTAAGCCATGATGGTGCCCCCCAGCCCGGCACCGAGGACGACAATATGCGCCATGCTCTTTCCTCCTTCGCGGCGTCGCCTTTGGTCAACGCCGACATTGCTGTTCCCACGCAGGGGCCGGCACTGACTGATCCTGCGCCATTTTGGCCGGCTGCGACTTGATGCGGGTCAAACGAACGTGCCGGCGGGAATCTCCCGCATGTCGATCCATCGGCTTGACAGCCGTGAGCACCACACTAATATTATTTGTAACTCTTAATATGATAATGTGTTCATATGCGCAATAAAAAAATCATGGAACTGGATAAGCGGGCGCGTGAGGCGTCCGAACTGCTCGCGGCGATGGCAAATGAGAAACGCCTGATGATCCTGTGTCACCTGCTGGAGGGTGAAACGAGCGTCAACGAACTGGCAGACTTGGTCCACATGAACCAGTCGGCGCTCTCGCAGCAGCTTTCAAAGCTGCGGGCGCTCAAGCTCGTGGACACAAGGCGCGACGCCCAGCAAGTCCACTATCGGCTGGCATCGATTGAGGTCGAGCGTATCCTGCAGACGCTCTACGGCATCTACTGCGATCCGGAGACAAAGACGGCAAGATAGGGCCTTCGTCGATGCAGTCGTTGCGCCCGATCTTTAAACTGGGCGTTCGGACGAAAAACGTCTGGCGTTTCATAGCTCTAGCGCGCCGGTCTCTATCAACGATGTCCGGCAAACGACCGCTTTCCAGTCCCCTATGCTCGTGGCGAGGTCTGGCATACACACTCCGTCGGAGAAGCTACCATCATGAGCGCGATTTTCCCGCAACATCGATGCCTGATAGAGAATGGTGGGCAGTCCTTTGGCCCGATCCACCAGCATTGCTGCGGTCGCTGGGGGGTGAGGTCGGGGATAACACTCCTCGATCTCTGCTGCGGCGACGGCTATTTCACAGCACCCCTGGCGGAAATCGTGAACGGCCGCGTCTATGCACTCGACCTCGACCCGGCGATGACTGACATGGCCCGCGAAGAAGTGTCGCGCCAACGCGTTTCAGTGCTGCAATGGTTCAACGCCGACGCCCGTGACGTTGCTGGGATCCTTCCTGAGCAGGTCGACTCGCCAATACGTTCCACGGGGTGCCTGACCACGCAGGGATTGTCCGGGCCGTTGCCGCGGCGCTCACGCCCGGCGGCCTTTTTGCCATCATCAACTGGCATCCGATACCACGAGAGCAAACGACGGTGCTCGGCGAGGCGCGCGGGCCGAGAACCGAAATGCGCATGTCACCTGAAGCTGTAAAACCCGTAGTGGAAGCTGAAGGATTCCGCCTAGTGCGTATGGTCGACCTACCACCATATCACTATGGGGCGGTATTTGAACTAAAGAGTGAGACGAAACAAACGTCCAGCGCCAGACTAGCAATTCTCGATGGAGTTCGGGGCGCTGCTGAATGCACTCCCGACCCCCTGATGGACGGAATGGATGCCGATGATTACTGATTGATGAATCGGAATATTCGTCGTGTGACTTACCATGACCATCGCGTAACCGACTTGATTGTGTCCTGCCCAACCCGACAAGGAGCAACTGTGGCAAGGCCAGTGCTGATCAGGCGATGACCTGCTCAAGAAAGAGATGCCAATACGTACGGCCAGCGAGGACATCAAGCATGTGTTTGCCTCCTTATCGGTAGCCAAGGTCGGCGGAGCCACCGCCGAGTGAGCGGCCGCTGCTCAGCGTTGATGGCCTTCGGGCTCGATCATCTCGAACGGCAGCACCTGTTCGCGTCCCTTCGCGGCCAGGATCAGCCGCGCCTGAAACTCATGCGGCTCGGCAGGAGCAACGGTGCTCTCGAGGCGATGGTGGTTATCGGCCACGGGTGCGAGAGGAAGCGTCTCCGGCCCGCCAGAGCGGTCGATTATCACCGTAGCCGTCAGATTATCGGCATGCCTATCGATCGTGAGGCGCATGCGTTCACCGTCGGGGGTATCCACGATTTCCAACGTCCCGTCGGCCAGATCGGACGCGACCTTGAAAGGCGCCGGCGCATGATGACCATGAGCATGAGACGCTGCCACGCCCTTCGCTGGCGGCCCTCCCGGGTTCTCCAGGCGGATATTCGCTTCGGCCAGCGCCGGCAGATGAGCAAACAATTCCCTCTTAAGGGCTTCGGTAACGCCAAGCACCTCCTTGGCCGTTGCCGCATCCGCGACACTGATGGCGACGTCGGCATGCAAGCGATGGCCAATCCAGCGCGCCTGCACAACGTTGACGCGCTCGATCCCAGGCACGTGCTCTGCCGCGTGAAGAATCTCGTCGACGATGCCAGGCTCGATGCCGTCGAGCATACGCGTGAGGACAGCCTTTGAGGACTGCCAGACGATCACGAAGATCGCCAGCGTGATCAGGAGTCCGATGATCGGATCGGCCAGCGGAAAGCCCAGCCACACGCCGATAGCGCCCAGGACAACCGCCAAGCTCGTGAACCCGTCGGTGCGTGCGTGGTAGCCGTCCGCGATCAGCGCCGCGCTGTTGATCTCGCGGCCGACACGGATGCGGAACACCGCGACGACCTCATTGCCGACGAAGCCTATGAGGCCAGCGATAGCGACCCAGCCAAGAAATGCGATCGGCTTCGGGTTGATCAGCCGGTCGATCGCCTCATAACCGGCGACGATGGCGCTGAACAGGATGATGAGAACGATGACGACCCCGGCCAGATCCTCGACCCGGCCCAGCCCGTAGGTGAACGTCTTGCTCGGTTTGCGGCGCGCCAGCACGAACGCGATCCACATCGGCACGGCGGTGACCGCGTCGCCGACATTGTGGATCGTGTCGGCCAGCAGCGCCACACTGCCGGAGACGAATACGACCACCAGTTGGAGCGCCGCGGTGATGGCCAGGATGACGAATGACCATTTGATCGCCCAGATACCCCGGTCGGTCGTCGCGATCGTCGGATCGATGACGCCGTGCGTGTGACCATGGCCGCCCTCGCCGTGATCGTGTCCATGGCCGCCGAAGCCCTGTGTCATCGGGCCGAAGCCGAACCAATCGCGTACCTTATCCATCATGGCGCGTCTCACAGGTACTTGGTGATTTCCTTGAAGTCGTCGATCGAGCGGCGTTGTTCCCGCTCCAGCGGACCGACGACGTCTTCAAGGCAATGATCGAGGTGGTCCTGGATCAGGGTCCGCTTTGCCTGGCAGACCGCCTTCTCCACCGCATGAAGTTGCTGGGCGATGTCGAGGCAGGGGCGGCACGCCTCGATCATCTCAATTATGCCTTTGAGATGCCCGTCGGCCCGTTTCAGGCGCTTGACGATATCAGGGTGGGTTTTGTGAACGTGCGGCTGTTCGGTCATAGCTTCGCTCCTATCCCCCTGCAGGGGATAAGGCAATATCGCTTCGAGTCATGGCGAGACACGACCTTGCCTTGTGATGCCGATTTCGAATGACGTATATCCCGGTGCTCGGAGGAGGCTGCCATGTCTTGATGGCTGGCGGGCAATCCCTCATATCCACAACGGCCAGATGCCCCACCTCGCCCGAGGAACATCAGGCGTGCACAGGTCATCATCAACGGCTCCAGTGCCGATTCCAGTCCTAAGTAGTTTTCCTTAGGGACATAACCGAATTTCGCCATCCACGGATTTACGCGATTGCTGTGCTTATCGGTTCAACCAGGAAAACAGCCATGCACGCTTACTCCACCTCCAGAATCGCGCTTCCGTCACGGTCCTCGCAATCCAACGTGCCCGAGGCCTTCGAGCCCGCCCTGCTGCAGCCGCTCAGCTTCTTTCGCGCCGGCGAGGAGATCTATGCCCAGGGCGAAAAGGCCGGAACCCTCTATCAGGTTGAATTCGGCGCCGTCCGCGTCTACCGCCTGCTTGCCGATGGTCGCCGGCAGATCAGTGCCTTTCACCTCGCCGGTGAGACCTTCGGCTTTGAAGCCGACACCACACATCATTTCTTCGCCGAAGCGATCAACGCCACAGGCGTTCGGGTTTTCCGGATTGCGTCGGGCGTGGACATCTCCCGCCAGCTTCTGCCCCTTGCGCTCAAGGGTTTGGCCAAGGCTCAGGAGCACCTGCTGGTCCTTGGTCGTCAGAACGCTATCGAACGTGTCGCCGCCTTCCTGGTCGATGTGGCGGAGCGGCAGGGCGGATTGCGACAGGTCGAACTGCCAATGTCGCGCATGGACATCGGTGACTATCTCGGCCTCACCATCGAGACCGTGTCACGGGTGTTCACCCGGCTGAAGGACAAGGGCGTCATCCGCCTGCTCGGCCTGCGCAGCATTGAAATCGTCAAGCATGAGGCGCTTCACAACATGAGCGAGTGACACAGGTTGGTTGACGACCGCGGCAGACCGAAGGCAGCCAGGCTCGTCAAATCAGTTCCAACGATTTTAGGCAGCAAAGGACTGCGGGCACCAAAAAACTCTTACCACACGTACTGGATTTCGCCTCCAAGTGCGCAGCGGACGCCGGAAAGATGAAACCACCTTGGCAGAGTTCTTCACCCGTGTGACGCCGGAAGACCTGCGATTTCGCTTTCTCGTCGGGGTGAAGGAGGTCTCGCATGAGCGATGAGGTCGATGGTGACAGCTATCGCGACGGAGACTGGAACAGGACAACGAGGGAAGGATAGCAAGCGCCGACATGGCTTGGCAGCGTGCGGACACTTCGAGCCTCCCACCTGACGCAAAGAGCCGTCAACCAGGGTAAGCACCTTTTTCGACAATATGCTTTCTTCCCCGCTGAATCCTTCGAGACTATCTGATTGAGCGTACGAAGTATCCGAGATTTCGGTGCTGGCGTACAGCATGGAACTGGACCGTCGAAATGCGGCATACGCGCAGTGACGCTCATTCTCGGCCAAATGGGAGAAATCTTGCCCTTCATGGCGGGAGGCCAGGCGTGCGCGCGTCCAGGCAAGACTAAGCCGTGGGAAGCAGCCGCAGAAGTCGCCATCCGAGGTGATCCGGAGAAACATCGAGATCGGCGTGTGCTCGCAGCCGGCACTGTCGCGGCGGCACTCATCGAAGCCCCGCGCCTTAGTGAGAGCGTCCGCGCAAGGTCTGCCGCCGCAACGCTGACAGTTCAGCGCCTGGCGTTTTGACGCGCATCAAAGACACAGACCGGCCGTTGCATGTTTATGGGGCATTGGAGCAGGCATATGAACAAACCTGTCGTGGGTAGAACTGTCCGGACTGACACGCCGGTGCCAGTCGTGCTGGTGCCAAAGCCGTCAGCACCGCCGCTGGCTCCGACCGCCCCGCGCTCTCGTCGCATCTGGCTGATTGGCGCCCTGTTGTTGCTCGCGGTTCTGGCCGCAGCCGCGTTCGCCTGGTGGCTGTCCGGCAGCGGTGGAGTGATGAAGTACACCACTGCGGCAGTCACGCGCGGCGATGTCACGCGCACCGTCACCGCCACCGGCACGGTCAATCCGGTGCTCACCATCATCGTCGGTTCCTACGTGTCCGGCGTGATCCAGGAGATTCACTGCGACTACAATACCGAGGTCAAGCAAGGCCAGGTCTGCGCCAAGATCGATCCGCGCCCCTATCAGACGATCGTCGACCAGAATAATGCCAATCTGGCGCAGGCGAAGGCCCAACTTGCCAAGGACCAGGCCAACCTCGTCTATGGCCATCTCAACTACGACCGCAATGTCCGGCTGGCGCAGACCAACGTGGTCCCCAAGGATACGCTGGATCTTGCCAAGAACGCGCTCGACCAGGCGCAGGCACAGATCGGTGTCGATGAGGCCTCGATCGAACAGCGCCAGGCCCAACTCGAGGCGGCGCAAGTCAATCTCGGCTACACTGACATTGTCTCGCCGGTGGACGGCACCGTGGTGTCGCGCAATGTCACCGTCGGACAGACCGTGGCGGCCAGCTTCCAGACGCCGACGCTGTTCCTGATCGCGACCGATCTCACCCGGATGCAGATCGATACCAATGTCAGCGAAAGTGACATCGGCGGCATCGAGAACGGAGACAAGGCTATGTTCACGGTCGATGCCTTCCCGAAGCGCAGCTTCGAAGGCACGGTCACTCAGGTGCGCCAGTCGCCACAGAATGTGCAGAACGTGGTCACCTATGACGTTGTGGTCAGCTTCGACAACCGCGATCTGACGCTCAAGCCGGGCATGACTGCGGCGAACCGCATCATCATCGACCAGCGCAGTGACGTGTTGCGCGTGCCGAGCCAGGCACTGCGTTATTCTCCCACGGGCCAGCACGCCCCGGCACAGCCCCAGGTCTGGGTTCTGCGCGGCGACACGTCGGTCGCTGTGGGTGTGACGCCGGGCCTCGACGACGATAGTTTCACCGAAATCCTCAAGGGCGACTTGAAGTCCGGCGATCAGGTCGTCGTCTCCGAGCAGCGAGATGCCGCGAAAGCGTCCGTGCCGAGCCTGCGGCTTTGAACATGTCGCTGCGAAACCTCAAACTCCGCTTATTGCCGCGCGACCGGGAATCCAGGTCACAATTTCAGACTCTGCACGTTTTCACGGAAGCACTCGAGCTTTCCTCCTCGCCAACGCTTCGCAGGGCGCACGCATTCGGCCCGTCGAAGCGCCTTGGTGTAGACGCGTCGCCGCGGCCACAAGCGGACGAGTAGAGGTCATGGCCGAACCCATCATCAGGCTCAATCATATCACGCGGACTTATCATGTCGGCGACGTCGACTTGCAGGCGCTGCGCGATGTCAGCCTCGCCATCAATGCTGGCGAGTTCGTCGCCATCATGGGCTCTTCCGGCTCTGGCAAATCGACGCTGATGGCGGTGATCGGCTGCCTCGACCGGCCGACCAGCGGTAGCTATTTCTTCGAGGGCGTGGATGTGGCGAGCTTGAGCGAGCCGGACCGCGCAAGGCTGCGCAGCGACCGGCTCGGCTTCGTGTTCCAGAGCTTCAACCTGCTGGCCCGCACCAGCGCCATCGAGAACGTGGCCTTGCCATTGTTCTATTCTGCCTCGGGCCCCGCCAGTGCGGCCTCGCGCGTCGAGCGGGCACGCGCTTCGCTCAGGCTCCTGGGGCTCGGCGATCGGGAGCACAATACGCCTGGCCAGTTGTCTGGCGGCCAACAGCAACGAGTGGCGATTGCGCGGGCGCTGATCAACGCGCCCAGCCTGCTGCTCGCCGACGAGCCGACTGGCAATCTCGACACCCGCACTTCGCACGAGATCATGGAAACGCTGACGAGGCTCAACCGCGAACAGGGCGTTACCGTGGTCGTCGTTACCCATGAATCGGATATCGCCGCCTATGCCGATCGGACGTTGACCATGCGCGATGGCGAGATCGTGTCCGACACGCGCAGTCCGAAGTCGACGAGGACATCCAAGCGGCTGCACCGCGAACCGGCGGTCGAAGCCGCCGCAGTGCGGCAGGCGGTGCGCCGCGAGCATGCCTTCTGGGCATTCGGGCTGATGGTGATGGCCGCCGCCCTGCAGGCGATCCAGCGCAACAAGATGCGTTCAGCCCTGACCATGCTCGGCGTCTTCATCGGCGTCGCCGCCTTGATCGCGATGGTCGCCGTCGGCCAGGGCGCAAACGAGGCGGTGCGCAAGCAGATCGAAGGCCTCGGCACCAACCTCGTGGTGGTGGTGCCGGGCGCCAGGACGGCAAACGGCTTGCGTGCTGGATCCGGCAGCGCCTCGACACTGACGACCGGCGATGCCCAGGCGATCCGGCGCGAGAGTACCGCGGTGAGCGAGGTCAGCTACCTCATCCGCCAGTCCGGCCAGGTGCAGTACGGCAATCAGAACTGGACCACCGGCATCCAGGGCATCAGTTCGAATTATCCGCCGCTGACCAACTGGCGCATCGACACAGGCCGCGAGATTACGCCGGACGACGAGGCAAGCGCGGCGCTGGTTGTCGTGATCGGCCAGACCGTTGCAAAGCAGCTCTTCGGCCAATCGCAACTGCCCGTTGGTGCGCTGATCCAGGTCAAGGGCGTACCGCTGCGCGTAATCGGAGTGCTCGCCTCCAAGGGACAGACATCATTCGGCCAGGACCAGGACGATCTGGTGATGATCCCCTTCACCACCGCGGAGCGCAAGGTCCTGGGCGTGGCCGCGCCGACGCAGACGCAGGCGCCGCTCAACTGGATCTATCCGGACCCGCCCAACCCATATGGCCTCCAGCCCCACCTTACCGGTTACGTCAATCAGCTCTTCGTGCAGGCCGCCAATCAAACGGACGTGCAGCCAGCCATCGCCCAGATCACCGAGATCCTGGCGCGCCGCCACCGCATTAAACCCGGCGACAACAACGACTTCTCCGTGCGCAACCTGAGCCAGATCGCCGAGACCGCCGAGAGCTCGAGCCGTATCATGGCGCTGTTGCTTGCGGCAGTTGCTTCGATATCGCTGGTCGTCGGCGGCATCGGCATCATGAACATCCTGTTGGTGTCGGTGACCGAGCGCACGCGCGAGATCGGCTTGCGCATGGCGATCGGAGCGCGGCGCCTGCACGTCCTGCTGCAGTTCCTGGCCGAGGCGGTGCTGCT
>CALRQH020000051.1:0-15231 GCA_943370265.1 Mesorhizobium carmichaelinearum | reverse complement strand
CACCAATGTCCCCCTTCCGACCATCGGAAGGAGTATCGGCGATGACGCGCCGCTGGTCTTCCGGGGCGCGCCCCGGAAGACCAGCGGCCGCAGCACCTGGGGAAGATTCAAACGGCACTAATGGGGAGTATTGCTCCGGTACTGACACCGCCCAAGCTTCAATGGCTTGTTTGGCTGCTGCTGCCCTGATCGCTTTAGAGTTGGAGGTAGGTGACATGGCTGATCCTATTGTGGAAGTTGGTGTTTGGATAAGGCGGCTCTTGTGAGAGAGCCGATAGAGAAAGAGAAAGTGCAACAGCGGTGTTCTTGCTATCGTTGCGTCGGCTCGGGTTGATAACCCCACAGCGCAAAAATTCGCAGGTCACCCCTAGCGTTCGAGCGACGCCAGCCACGACGTTGCACTTGACCAGAGGATGAGACGGCGCTTGCCGACCTTCACAGATTGGAGCCGGCCTGCACTGATCTCGCGATAGACGAGAGATCGACCGATCGCGGCCCATCTGCAGAACTGGTCAATCGTCATGGCGCCGGAGTGAGGCGTGGGCAGGTTTTGATCGGGCATGGCTGAGGGGTCCTCTGTGGCCGAATGGACGGCTCATAGAACTCACGGAAAGGTGCCGATAACTGGTAGCCGCTTGGAAGCCGAAGCCCTTAAACAGCCCCGAGCAAAACAGGCTCTATTCAGGCTTACGGTGGCTCGTGGGAGGCCGGAACGACCGGGGCGGTATGTCGGTGCCTGGAAACAAAAACGACTCTGAACAGCCCGCGAAAAATCCAAGCAAAACGGCGGAGCCCAGCCTGTGAAGTTTTGCATGAGTCCCGTATGGCGAACCTTCACGCACTGGCTTTCTAAAGTCCAGGGTCTAGCGCTATTCTGCTCCTGCGGTGCTGCCGAGGATGCTGTAGCCGTCTAATTCAACATGTGTATTATATGCCGATGCAACGAATAATTTTCACCCTCTCTGTTGGTCTGTGCCTGACGGTGCCAGCTCATGCTTTTACAATTCAGGACGCGGTAGATATCCGTCACGCAAGCGAAGCCTGTGGTTTCCCACTCACTACCAAGGCAAAGGAACTACTGAAGAAATTCTACCGCACGAATGCAGGTGAGTTTGAGCGATTGTATGCTCAGTACGACAATGCAAATATCTCGGTGGATTATTGCCCTCGCGTATACAAAGGTTTCGGAGAGTCAATATTCGCCAAACCCAGACTTAAATCCATTGCTTTGCCGTCACCACCTATTCCCGCGACCGAGGGCGCCGCGCCCGCCGGTTCATTGCAGGGCTACGCTGATCGTTGTGAATTGCAGCTAACTGGTAGGGCAAAGAGGTTTATAGCTATGGCCAGTAAGGCCGCAAGGGACTCATTCAACTCTGCAAAATCAGCGGCTCAGCAAGACCCGACACCTTGCGAGGGAGTAATCGGCTATTATCTCAAGGGTGGAGAAATGTACGATAATTTCGGTTTCGATGTCATCGTTCAGCCTGCAGAAGAATAGGATCTGGCCGGTCAGGGCCTATTTGAGAATTTCCTACCGTGGCATCGAAAGCATCGCACGGATAGCGCAAGCGTGGAAATTCAGCGGGTTTAGCGTTTGATGTTCGGTCCTCTGTCGGTGCCATTGTCCGCGTCGGCATAGTTTGCCTATCACTCTGCCTTCGATCGGTGAATAGGTGGCATACGCGACAAAGACCCAACTGCCCTGAACATTTCATCTCCAGAGGTCGGGATCACAAGGGGCACCGATTGCGTTCTTAGCCCCCTTAAGGGTGAATTTGACCGGATCAGTATTGGGTACGACAACCATCACGGAACGAGAGCTACGCAACTGCTTCATGACCGCTTGATACCAAGAGATGCTGGCTCGATTGTCAGTGGTGATAACGCCACTGTATGGGCTGACCGATTTAGAGCCGTCAAAGATCAGGGTGAGCGGCCCATTAATTTCCTGACCACCGATTTTGATTGTGATCCCCGTGCCGCCTGGATTGGTAGCCCCGCGATTGCATGTCACAATTATCTCGTTGCCGGGGCCATGGATGATAGTTGCCTCATCGAAACCCTGCCCTGCGCCAGAAACCCAGTGATCATCATTGCCGAAGGCGAGTGCCTGGCTCGCGACCAGCAACAGCCCTACCAAGCATGGCAGAAAACGCATGTCAAAAATCCTCATAGTGTTAGCGCCGAAGGTACACGCCGAGGCAGCCCTAGATGGACGCGTGACGCTGCTTGTCTCGCACCGTGAGGCCGCGCACACCTCGCGCGCCTGGCGCTACTAGTCCAGAAATCACATGGAGAAGCACTGTCCTCAGTGGTTTCCTGTCGCGCTAGGCTTGCGTGCGATGTCGAGGCCACTCCGTTTGCGTGCGTCATCCGGCGGCTACAAGCGCCTGGACTGTTTCAGTTACCGTTGCCGCCGTATCTGCAATGCCGTCGGCGACCTCCGTGAGAAACACGAACAGGTCGGGCTTACCCTCTGAACCGGCCTTCATCGCGTCGGCGGTCATTCCCTCGGCAAAATTCTTGACGCTGCCGAGAATGAAGTCTCGATCGGGGTGCTTTGCAATGACATGCGTGAGCAGCGCTTGCAGGAGCATCACCGCACCGACAGTGCGACCATCTCCGGAAAAAGTTTGCGTCATTTTTGCCCTCCCTGAGTAACGAAGGAGCAAAGCACCGTCACGGATCAAGCACAAGCACACGTTGGCGCTTCCTCGGTGAACATCCCGTTCCAGATGATCGTGAGAAAGTCAAGCCGGCGGCGGACTACCGAATGCGATGAGGTAATAGGTGGTAATAGGTGGTAGTGGTGCAGCCTTAGAATGTTGTATCAAGAGGGACCGCCGCTGAAACTTTTGACTGGTCCACGGAACGTTCTGACACTGATCTGGTGGCATTAATCCAAGCGGCAAACGACCTAGTGGGAAGCCTGTAGAACCCGCGACCCTTACGGCTATCGTCGGAAACTATGATCTGTCTGGCTTTGAGCGCGTTCAATGCGTTGGTGACGGTAGATTTTGCAAGGCCGGACTCTTTGATAATTTGCCCACGGGATACCCACTGATCTCCATACACCGCCATGGTGTTGAGGACCCGCCGATAGTCGTTCGACGCTATTCGGAGATGGTACATTTCATTGAAGTATTTGTCTCCCAGCTGAGACAGGGCTCCGTTTTCTGCGAAAGCCCCACTGAGCACGTCGTCGACGGAAATTGCGCCGTCCTTGTCCTCTTGAAAGGCCGAAAAGGCGAACTGCTGAAGAAAATGAGGATAACCCTCTGAGAGGTCGGCAAGAAGATTTCTCGCGTCAGAAGATATCGTCGTGGGCGCTGAGTTTACTCGGTTTGCTTCCTCTATACCTCGGTCAATGACTCTGACACGTTCATCCGGCAGGAGAGGTTCTAACAACATCGTCGTGAACAATCGTGGTGACGACTCGTGGCTGAACTTCAGCTGCCCAAGGAGTGTTGGCAGGCCAGCGAGACCCAAAACGACATTGCTGCATTGCCTCCTCGCTAGTCGTTCGGTCAGCAGTTTGCAAAATTCGCCCAGGTTGGCTTCGGCTCCGGGCCGGTCGGCTTCATCAATGAGGATTACGATGCCATCGATCTGACCTCCGAGAACGCCACACAGGCTCGCAAGTTGTGTCACAAAAGTTTCTAGCGCATCGTGGGGGTCCATGAGTGCCGCGTCTTTGTGAAAGCGAACGCCCAAAATCTCCCAGTTTGTTGCCCAATCCCAAAATGCCTTCGCTCGTTCCCTTATTGCGGATTGAGATCCGACGATTTCTTTCAGTTCGCGCCCAATCGTCCGAATAATGTCAAGTTGAGTTGAAGCTGAACCCAGGTCTACAGAAATGACTAGGAAATTAAGTTTTTCATCGGTCAGAGTCTCGATTTGACCGTTTGCTACAAGCTTTGTAACGAAAAATAAGGATGATTTTCCAATCCCTCGCTCACCCTGAATCATAAAATGGACAGGATTACCATGCTTTGCTTGGAATAGAGCTTGCTCGATCTGCTCGATCTCCTGGAGACGGCCCGTAAACATTCCGGGCGAGATGATACCGTTCGGCTTAAATGGATTGAACTTCAAGACCTTGCCCCCACCAAAACACGACTATAGCTCCGCTATCTTGGCTCGACCCAATCACTAATTCTCCTGATCGACAAGCCGTGAATGTTTGCTTCCGAACAGGACTGAGGAGGTGACATTTCGCAACCGCCCACGCCGCTGGTTGATCCCAGATACTCCTCTCTTGCCCGCTGCCTGACGGTGGCAGGCCTTTTTCGGTGGTTGACAACCTTCGCCGGGCGCAATGCAACTTGCGACCATTGAGGGAAAATCTGCAACCTGGGGGATCTCTATGAAGAAGTACGAGAAGCCTACACTCATCAAGCGCGAGCGCCTTTCGAAAGTCACAGCTCAGGTGGTAAATTCACGGCCGACCTGATCGCCGTAAGTGGCGTAAACAATAGCCCGTCTCGGCTCAGGCTGGCGCGGGCTTTTCCGCCAATACGGACGGCAAGGGCATCAAGTCCCCCTTTGTAGATCCTTGTTAGCACACCTTCCGCCGCTTCGGCTCTTTGGGCCGTGCATCCAAGAATATCGCCGCCGCCTAACCGCGCGGGCTTGTTGGCAATGCGGTCCCAAACGCCCCACGTTCCGTCAGCTCCAATGTGGCTGTAGAACCTGTGCTGGGGATTTTCCATAAAGCCTTAACCCGCAGCTTTGGGTTTCGGGTCCATTTTATCGGAGCAGGTGGTTAACGGGTCCGATGGCGATCGGCCTCCCTGTGTTGAAGTGGTTGAAGCCTGCGGCGAGTGGGACGTCCGCTGGAACCTAACAGTCTGGTCGAGCTTATGGGCGTCATGAGCACACGCGGAATCAACTTCCTGCATCGATGGATTGAGAGCAACGTTCCCGAGACTGCTAAGGCAGACGTCGTTTCGATAAACGATCTCACGAACCAGCTATTCGCCGATGCCGAGGTGATAGGCATCAAGCGGGCTGAAATCGACGAGGAAGTCGATAGCCTTTACCGTACGCTGCTCGACGCGATTGTGCATTACGATCCCGGCCTGCCCGAATAGCCCCTTGCCACGGAGATCGAGGTAAGGAATACAATTCTCCCGTTGCGGCGACCCCTTCAATGGAGCTCGCCATGCCCACAAAGACCCTCGCCGATACATTGGCCGCCCGCGAATCTCTCTACGTCAATTGCGGGCACCCTATGTGCTGCAAGTCGACCAAGCTCGACATCCAGGCGCTGATTCACAGACTCGGGCCGGATCACGGTTCTATGCATGACGATCTGGTAGGCGTCTTCGTCTGTTCGAGTTGCAAGGCCGCCGGTCGTGATCGACGCCCGGTATTCTTCACATGCATCCCTGACTACGAAGGCCTACAGAGGGAGCGCAACCGTGACTGGAAGATGACTTTCGAAAGAGGGTGACGAGCATATCTCACTAGACCAGAATCCTGGTCTGGGTGCGGATGGCTGGGGCGCTAGTTCCACGGTTCGTTAGCAAGCGCCAGCGAGCGCATCGCTTCAATGACGCGCGCCACCTTACTTTCCGCCTCGTTGAACAGGTTTATGGACAACAGCGCACCGCCGCGCACGTTCTGCTTTGCCGACCCGACAGCGCGGAAGCAGGAGTTACCCAAATCCTCGATGTAGACGGTTCCCGATACTCCACTCCATGATCCCCATGTCACGCCGGTGGTAAAGGCGACGAGGCCAGTCTGCTCGTCCGCGTTGTCAAGTTTCCATCCGATCTGTAGCACTGCCTTGGCGGCTAGCTTCACAAGCAATGCCTTTGTGCCAGTGAACGTGCCGTCTGGTTGAAGCTGAGCCGCCGTCGGCGGTGCCACTCTATCGGCGGCCGCTTCGACTGGCGCACCGCAGCCTATGCATTGCGCCGCCTTATCTGAAATCTCGCGACCACATTCCCCACAAATAACGAGTGCCATTTTTTGAAGCCCCTCCCAATAGATGTAGTCTTATCCCCGCTTAGGAAGATAGAGCATGCCGATGGTGTTATGCGCGTTCCCTCGGCCGCTGATTACTCCGTCCTCCAGTTGGTCGATCTCTTCGAGCACGCCATCCAATAGGGCTTGCGTTTCGGCATACGATAGAACGCCTTTGCTCTCCAATTTACGCAACAAGTGCTGAACAGCCATCGTGAGTGCGAAAATTCGCCCTTCAATCATTCCCCTTACCCTTTTTCAATTTTCGAGATCAGCGCCGCTTCTGTGCATCGTTTGCGGAAGGCGCCTTATCGTCTCACTACTTCGCCGGGATCTTGCATCCTTCGGTTACCTTCTTCATCGCGGATGCCGATCCCTTGGACGTGAAGTTGCTCGAAATCTTATTGCCGCTAATGTCCGCGCCGGCCTTGATGCTGCCCTTGGCGTTCCGAATCGCGGCTATGACGCTGCTCTGAGCATCGTGGTCTAGCGCGGCGACAACGCCCGCATAGTTATCATTCCAAGCGCGAAACGTTGCGGGAAGTTTCATCGGCTCAGCATCAGACGCAGTAAAATAGAGAACTGCTTGTTGCTCGGCAACTTCCTCAAATGCCTTCTTCGGGTACGTGAACGCAAGTAAGACTTCACCTTCAGAATTGCACTGGAGCACCAGGCTTGCCTGAGGCGCTATGTCCATCGCCAGAACCGTTGTTTTCCCGAACACGTCTGGCCCATCAACTATTGCGTCCCAAGCGGCTGCGGGGGTGGCGAACCCAACAACTGCAGCCAAAATCAGTAATGCTTTCATTTTGTTGCCCTCCTCATTGATTTCACTATCGAGGGTCATGGAGCGGCACGCAAGCCCTTGCCGCGCTTCGCCTTAAGGTGGAACGCTTGGGCTAGATCCGGGTCAGGGTCCACGAGATCGAGAAGCGCGATAAGCCGCTCAATCTCATCCTCGATTATCTTTCGAGCCGCTGAGGACGATGGGAGCGTCGGCATGCGCTGCTGACGAAGGTCAGGGCACTTGCCGAGCCCGGCAACGAGAGCCCGTTTCATCGGCCCCCCCACGGCACCACCAACACGAGCTTGACCTTGTGATCAATCTGAATGCGAAATTCGTCCCCATGGGCTCGCTGCATCTTCTCGGCAAGAAGGCTGGCCAGGACATCAATCTCGTTGTTGATCGCCTTAGCCTCGGTGGAGGCCTTGTCGATCATCTGACGGAAGTCGGTGCGCCTCACGATTGCACCACCTTTCGGCGGCGACCGGCTTGCTGGCGGCCAACGACTTCCAGACGCCTTGCAAGTGCAGCCTCGTCACGGGCAAGAGCCAATCCGATTTCACGGATGCCGCCGCAGTGGATGCGAGCCCATTCCTGTTTCCAGCGAAGATGCCGAACATACCGGGCGGGGATAAATAGTTGCCGGAGGCATTGCACTTCCCAATCACGGAACGCTTTCTCGGCAATCTCGCTAGCCTCGACAGCAGCGGAGCTTTCCTTGCCCTGCTCCCTGGCCACCAGAAGGCGGCGGCAGTCGGCCGCCATGTGCAGGCCTTTCGCCATCTCAATTTGCATCCAGCCTGTCCACCAGTCGCTTGCCGGCTTAAGCCAAGCTGTCAATTCGGCCAGTTCGTCGGCGACGACCGGCGCCGGCTTCGGACGGAATGCGACAACCTCACCCATGATCAAGCCTCCAAGCCGGCAAACGACGACAGGCAGGCGATGAATTCTTCACCGTCGATTTCGGTACCCAAGCGTTCCTGACCCTGCAGTAGGCAAGCAGCCTTGGCCCTGACATCTTCGATCGTCTGACATGGCCAGCACAAGACGGCGTAGAACGCCTCCCTTGCGGCAGTCCAAGCCTTATCGGTGAGGCGATAGGCTTCGTTGTATCCGCTGGCCTCAACCGCTGCTTCCCGTTCCCGCAAAAACGCCATTCCTTCGCCCCCCTGAATGGCAAGGTTACTTGTGACCCGTTCGTAGGCAGCGCGGTTCATCATGCCGTCAGCAAATGCGCGCTCTATCGCGGTCGCTTTGCGGGCGATCTCGATTTCAAGGGAAGCAGCGGTGCGGAACGGGGTGGGACGGTGCTCCCATATCGAGAGGATGCCGCCGGGCGGTGTCCACTTTGGGAAAAGTACATCCTCCTCAAGCGCTTCGGAAAGGGCGGCTTCCTTGGCCTGACAAGCGCCGTAAGCAGTTGCCGCCGACCAAAAGGCCGCGATTGCGCCTTTAAGGTCATTCGAGAGAGGTTCGGCGTCTGCATACGGTGCAACCGTTGCGGCAGCGACTGCGGTGGAGACAGCGGCCGCACCGAGCAAGAGGCGGCGGCGATTGAGAGCGGGCATGCCTTCGGCGGCTGCCCGAACAGAGGTGTTCGGCATTTGGTATTCTCCTGATGTTGAAAATTGTTGTGCGGGCTTACGCGGCCAGCACTGCGAGTTCGGTTTCGAGTTGACGACGACGCGGTTCGATGTTGACGCGAGACGACTGGTATTTCAGGCGATCGATCGCGATGGCGATACGATCGGCGCTGGTTTCAGCGATGGTCATTCCGGCCGCCTTGGCTTCACGCCATGCTTGGGCCAGATAGAAGCCGAAGTCAGATCGGTTCAGCTTGCGCACCAGATGGGGGCGGGCAGCGAAATGGGCGTTCCACTTGGCCCAGGCCGCTTTCATGATCTCCGAGCGGTTGAACATTCGATTGATCCCATGGTCGATACCGTGTATCTATTACGATATGACGTAGCTGTCAATACAATGTAATTAAAAAGATACGGAGTATCCATGACGCCATCTCAGGCCAGAGCCGCCCGTGCGATGCTAAAGATGGGCGTGCGTGATGTGGCCGAACTCGCAAAGGTCACACCGAATACGGTGAGCAGGGTGGAGCAAGACGAGTTTGGCCCCCGAGGTCCGCAACCTGTGACCGTTGAAGCAATTCGCCGCGTGTATGAAGACGCAGGCATTGTTTTCATCCCCGAGAACGGCGGTGGAGCTGGCGTGAGGCTCAGAAAATGAAGCCCCTGCTGCTCGTCACTTTGGCAATTTCACTCTTTGCGGCGCCTGCATTCGCGAAGCAGGAGGCCCTATTCATTGAGAAGGTGGCGCTTCTGGCTGTCAACCAAGGAGTGTGCGGGGTCGCCGCGACGAATGAGGCAATGCAGACCGCAATCGGGGCCGCCATGATCCAGCAGGCTTTGACTAAGGCTGTCGTCATAGAAAGAGCACGGAAACGCGCCTACGCTATCGGATCTGATATCCAAAGGAATGGCACTCAAAAGACGTTCTGTTCAGCATTTATGTATTACTTGGACAAAGGGTACCCACGCTAAGTGAGAGGCCTATCTACCTGCGTGCTTGCGTGGCCGACCGGACTGTTTCTTTCCGATCGCCATCAACCATTCCTTCACCAAGCCGGAAATGATCCGTGCGTTGTTAACAAGGATTCTGTGGGGTCAACATTGCCCAAAGTGGCGGCTGTTCCGCCTGTCTGCGAACCATTCCTTACGCGCTCGTGAGGGTGCTGTCCCGCCCAGGAAGGGCGTCCGCAGAAGGCAAACCCATGGAAAAGTTGAAGCCGATACTCCCTATCAAAATAACCGACCTTTCGCCGAAATTACCGCCGACTGGTGAGCCGATTTGCGAGCGCGTAGACCCAACAACTCTCTACGTCGACCACAGCTACCAGCGCCAAGTTAGCGAGCGAGGCCGCAAGCAGATCCGCAAGGTGGTCGAGCAGTTCTGTTGGACGAAATTCAAGCCCCCGATCTGTGCCTATGCTGTCGACGAAAACGGAGCGACAGTTTTGAAGGTACTCGATGGTCAGCACACCGCTATTGCAGCGGCGAGCAATCCACATGTTGGCATGATACCAGTGATGATCGTCGATGCACCCGACAACCAGGCTCAGGCTGCAGCATTCGTTGGCCAGAATACCCAGCGCGTTGGAATTACCCCGCTCCAGCTACACCAGGCATCAGTGGTGTCTGGCGATGAGGACGCCATGACGGTCGAGCTGGTATGCGCCAGAGCCGGCATCAAGGTTATCACCACGCCGCCGGCTGCCTCCAAATATCGCGCTCGGGAAACAATCGCCATTGCAACAATCAGTGGTCTTGTGAACCGCCAAACGGCAATTGGCGCCCGCAGAATATTGGAGGTTCTGGCCAATGCGGATTTTGCGCCAATCACTAGCCCTCAGATCCGAGCAGCCGAACTGCTAATGACACACAAAGATTTCAGCCAGCGCTTCGATCCAGAGGATCTGACTAAAACCATGGCGAAGCTCTACCTGACAGCCGAAGAGGACGCCAAGGTTTACGCGCACGCCCATAAGCTGCCGTTTTTCAAGGCGCTGGCTATAGTATGGTTTCGAGACACAAAAAAACGGCGTACGCCAATCAGGCTGGTTGCGTAGAACACCCACTGAGATGCGTCCGTCCGGCACACCTGGGCGGCGCGCACTCTCGGCGATTGCTCCCCTTCCTCGCACGCGTGCGATGCTGCGTTCCGTCTCTGGAACTAGGTAAGCCGATGTCACGCCTGTCCATCGCTGTAGAGCTTGAAAGCGCCGCCGACCGCGTCGCTGACAGTCGATCTCTGCCTGTCTTCCGGTCGAAGGTTCGCGGCGATGTAACTCAGGTCGCGGATCGCTCATCAACATTCTCTCCCGCTTGGGCAGTAATAGACATCGAGCGCTGTCGTGTTAATTTGCCCTAATGTCATATCTGGTCATCTCGTTTGTGGCGCTGGCGGTCCTATACGGGATCGAGCGGTTATATTTCTCAAGGACGTTCGGGGTCTTCGCCTTCCTATTTTGGCTGTTCGTCCTGCAAGCTAGTGCGTGCATAAGCGGTGAGCTTATCTTTGACAGTCATTTAACAATTCAAGCGCCCGGGCTAATCAAATTGCTCGGTGAGGCCATTGCTACGTTCGCTTTGATCACCATTGGGTTTACTCCAATAGCTGGTGGACTTGGCGCGGTGGTGGCTGGGCTCGTGCTCGTGTCAAAGTGGCTAAAGCCAAGAGGAGCAAGCCGATCCTAAGTCCGGTATGCCGCCAACGGATCGGACTGCGCATAGCTGCGACGCGAGGCGCGGAAATCTGCCGGGTCCACTACTGCATCGAGGATCATCATGACGCCGTAAAGTGTAGACATTGCCTTACTCCTTGAGGTTAGGGGTGGTGGCAGCATTTACTTCGAGGGGGAAGATCTTGCGTGTTGGCAAAATCATCGCATTGCTTGTGAGCGGGATCGCTGTTGGGTTTGTTCTCACCTCATGGTGGGGAGCATTGCGGCCATCGTCCCAACTGACCGAAGGATTGCCTTCAGTCTTTGCCGACGCATCCACAGAGTTTGATGCTCGGGTGCGCGCACGCTTTCCGCTCGGTATCTCAGTTTGGAAGCTTGCTGATGAGCTTCAAGCGGAGGGCTTCAATCCAACGTGGTTTGAACCTACCGGGGAATATGGTGCGAAGCGAACCGAGGATAGCTTCGTTTGCAACATCGCCGCCCGGGTCTACTGGCGACTGGCGGGGAACGGGACACTGTCTTCAGTCCGGGGCGTTTATGGCGAAGAAGGCTGTCTATAGTATCGACGGCGGCAGCGTCTGTAGGCGACAAACGGAGGTTTCTCGGCGAGAAAAAGGGCGCTTCTATGCTAGCGATGAATGTGATCTATTCACGTGAATTGTGTTGAGGAGGAAAGACATGCCAAGCAAAATCGGCAACGTTGAAGTTCCGACTTGGGAGGAATTTTTGAAGCTTAGCGCCCGCGTAGACGAACTTGAGACAAAGGTTTCCAATAGCAGCCGTCGATCGCAATCGGGGACTGTCCAACTTCGTGATAGACCGCCTTTTGACGCACGAGTGTTTCTCGGATGGCGTGCCTCGAATGTTCATACGACGCCACAATGTAACGTAGCCACAGATGACTCCGGCTTTACGCTCACTGGAGGATCAAACTGGGCTGTGAATTATATTGCGACCGAATAGGCCGATCGCATCGCTGGGTGATCCAGCACGCGTTTCATATTTTGACGGAAGCGTAACCGGCGTTTTTGAAGTAGTTCCTGCATTCGGCTGCCTCGATTGTTTCGACGAGGTGGCCGATGTGGCGCCATAGTCGCAACGCCCATGCGCGCAACGTGTCCCGGTCATCGGCCTTAGACGTTGCAATGGCGCTATGGTGGTGGCGGGACACAATCAAACCGCGCCGTGCGCTTCTACCCCATCACTGAATTTGGCCAGCGCCATGCATTGCAAAGCCATCGAGCGAGACAGGCCCTTTTCTTCCACCCATGGGCCGAAATGACCGTGAGGCAAAGCTGCCTTGGC
The DNA here is from genome assembly GCA_943370265.1 of Mesorhizobium carmichaelinearum. GTDB lineage: Bacteria > Pseudomonadota > Alphaproteobacteria > Rhizobiales > Rhizobiaceae > Mesorhizobium > Mesorhizobium carmichaelinearum_A. The sequence continues at coordinate 2,914 of CALRQH020000051.1, read as the reverse complement.
CTGGACCAGCAGTCGGCCAATTTGCAGTTTCTGGCTTTCGGAAAGGCGAGATCTGAACCTGACAGCCGGGGAGTCGTCAACAGCGGCGGGGATGATGGCCCTATCGCTCGGGGACAGGAGTTCGAAATAGGCCCTCCGAACTGCTTCCTGCCTGTCGGCTGGCAATTTTCTGAACTGTCGAACCGTCATCCCGCAACCGAAGGCCAGCGGGGCAAGCGCCCTATTCGGGCCTGGGGGCATGTGGCGGATGCGTTGCCCTTCCCACATGTTCGGCAAGCGGTAGGGACCGACCCCTTCGATATCGATTTCAACCGGGGGAGCTGTGAACGTGTCATTTCGCGCTAACATGTTGCGTCCTGCCGCTTTGTATTAGGTGATATTTGCAAGAATTCGCCGCAATTTGCAAGGAAATAGCGATTTGCCCGGTCTGCGGTCTAGGAATAATGGCCCCGCGCGTTGTGACTGAAGAAAAGCCTTGCCCGGCTCCTTTACGGCGTCAAAAAACTCAGCGCCTCGCACGTGTGGTGCTTCTAAAAACTCTTTCCGTGAACCTTTATAGTGTCCGGTAATGCCTTCCGCGTAGTGACCCCCAAAAAGTCTTCGAATGGCCCGAATCGCTACCCGCGCGCGTAGTGGTCTCATAATTCGTGACCTTGGGTCTCGTGCGCGTATTGCTCCGAGAATTCCCAACACCATGGAAAACCCAGTCTTTGGCCTCGTGCGCGTAGTGCTTCCGAAAATTCCCTTTATGGGGTCGCATAATTGCCCGCGTTCAGAAGGTCAGCAGAGGCGCCTTCGAAACTTCTGCGTACGGATGATTCCTCTACGCGCATTGTGACAGGCAGAAAATCTTGGTTAGCTCGGTACTCATCCCACGCATGCGTCAGGCTCACCCTATAGAAATTAATTACCGAAATGATTTCTCTGGAAATTGGTGTCTGAAATTGCTATCTGGCGGGAAGTCGCCTTCTTTCCCGAAGTGGTTAGCGGCGATCTTGCGAACTGCCCCCCTAGCCTCCCGGTAAGTGCTGGCGGTTTCGTTCGGAGCGGCGATCTTTTCACCATGGCCGGTGGGGCGCCGCTCCGTTGCCCCTTTAGGGGCTCAAGAAACGCACCTCGCTTGCGCGGGGCAGTTTCACTGCCGTTTTTCATGATGTGCATGGACGTGATCGGCGTTCGTCAGGTCAGCCTGGAAACATGAAGGGGAGGATCGCTAGCCTCTTACTGCTTTTATTTTGAATCGAGGATCGACCTCGGCTGTCATTGCGATCTTAGATTTTTCGCGAGGGCGTGGTCCCGTCTCCACAACAAGAATGCGCTCTGCGACGGTCTTATCATCGCGATCTAGAATCGCTACTTGATAACGTCCGGTGCCGGGGAACGGTAATGGCGGGGTCTGCAAAAGCGCGACCATGCGCGAATGATCCCGGACCGCCGTTTCAAGCGTATAGGTACCATTTAATCGAAAGACTCTTGTGCCGTCCGGGGCATCCAGATTGATTTTGAAATCGAACTCCCGCTCCAATGGTTTTAGCACCATGCTTATGTACCAAGGCGGCAACGTAGGAATGTCCTTTCGGACATATACAAGTCCATTGTGCATTCCAACGCTTGTCAGATTTCCCTTGTTATCCACCCCCGCGTAATCAGATGTGGCCAGATAGATAACATCAAATGGTGCAGCACTATTCGGCATGCGCTACAATTCCGGTCGCTTTCTTCGCTTCGTCGGGAAGCACAAGCCTAATCGACACAACCCCCCCATCTATGGAAGAAACCTCATCGGCGGTCTCTTTCTTTTCGTACTCAGTCTCGTCGGCAAAATCAGCATAAATGTCCCAATTGCCGGGGACGTAGTCCTCCTTAGGAACAACGCTAATTTTGACGAGCGCATCCATCGCTTCCGCAAGCTCGGCAAGAGTCCGCAGCGTCCAATTCCCCGGACCTGTCAGGTTGCGAGAGACCCAAGCCGGATCACGATGAAGGCTGCCCGCGATGTCCTTTTGCGACATGCCCTCGGCCTTGCGTTTATTCCAAAGGGAATAAACGGCATTGTAAGCTGCATCGCGAGCACGCGCGAACACAAGCTGACGGTTATCCTCGGGAGAGCGCGGCACACTAAAGGACATGTTTGTTACTCGAAACGAAATCGGAGGGATCTTCTGAAACCAACGGGCTGAAAGGTCCCATGATTTTCGAGACCTTAGTAAGCGTATCATTCATAGCGGCTTGCCAGGCATCATTTCGCTTTCCCGACTTTCGGAAGCGTTCCCCAAGGGTATCGCGGTTCCAAAGAGAGGCGACTATGATCGTATCTTGGCATGCGAATTGGCAGAACCAGCGAAACTGTGGCCTTGGCTCGACTACGCGAATTTCCCAGACATTTGTTGGAGGTGCGTCAAGGCGCGCTATGTCTGAACCCGTGCCAGAGCCCGACATTTTCATCTTTACGGGCTCCCCCAGCACCCATTTTTCCAAAGCTCGCTCACAATTATGCCTCGCTTTATAGAAGTTGACCGCCGAATTAGGATTCGCGATCTCCTTTTCAATCTCCGGCATAAAGAATAGCGCGCGAACGGAGGCGTGAGGGGCCGGCGCTGTAAAACGGCGAAGCACCCCTTTCGCTTCCATTGCCAATAGGTGGGACTTAATTGACATATATGTCAAGAGCCTACGCCAAAAATGGTGAAAAGTATCCTTCGCTCGGAGCATCACAGCCCCGAGCCTTGCGTTGCCGCCGCACGGATTTATCCCCCCATCGAATGTTAGTGTCCGTTCCAAAAAGAGTTGAGTGATTTCAGCAGGTTGTGATTCCGTCGGATTTGCGAGATTCGATGGAGATCACGATGGCCTGGACTGAAATCACCCGTGCGCATTATGAGCGGCGTTGCGCCCGCTACGCAAGCGATCTGAC
>CALRQH020000050.1:0-17076 GCA_943370265.1 Mesorhizobium carmichaelinearum | reverse complement strand
TCAGATCGCTTGCGTAGCGGGCGCAACGCCGCTCATAATGCGCACGGGTGATTTCAGTCCAGGCCATCGTGATCTCCATCGAATCTCGCAAATCCGACGGAATCACAACCTGCTGAAATCACTCAACTCTTTTTGGAACGGACACTAAGAAGCTATGTTCCGGGTTGCCGGAAAACCGCAACAGCGCTGTGCAGATTTGAGATCGGCATTGGGAGCAAGGCCGTAAGCTCCGCATGGCCGCGCGCATACATTGCCTTAACAATCGGGTGGCGCGACCCGTAGTCCAGGAGCTCATCGGCGCTCGATGTGGAAGCGAACTCTGCTTCAAGCAGTGCGACCGGATAGCGCCCCGCCCATACGGAAAGCTTCGAAAGCGCTTTCGCAACCGGCTCTTCCTGCACATGTAGCGCAAAGCCCGCTTGGTTGGCCAATCTGACCAAATCGTGTGAGGCCAGTTTGCCGTTCAGCTTGCTGCCGGAGATCAGCGAGGGATCTTTCGCAATCCAAATTCCCTTCAGCAGATTTTCTAGCGCGTAGCCGTAAAGAAGCTGAGCCGCCGGGTAATTCGGCACGCGAGCATCAATATCAGCAATCCCCGCGTCGTTTCCTTCGCTGTAGGCCATTGCCGCCGCCTTTTGGGTGGCGGCCTCGTGGGCCTGGAAATAGACGACTTCGAACGCTTGTTCATGTGTGAGAATGGCTTCCGCACCATCACGCAAACGCTGGGCGGTCGCCGGGCTTTGTGCGGCCTTGAAGATATCTTGCTTGAATTTCTTAAGATCAGGCATGGTTTGGACTTGGCGCTCGAAGTGCTCAAAATCAGTTGCTCAAAAGCGTGGGAGCTGATCCACTCTACCCGTACCATCTTCCATTCCGAATTTCATTTTTTTGAGCAGCGGCGCGACCAGATGCGCTAATTTCGCTAGCCACCCCCGAAGCACGCTTGGAATATCCATGACGACTGCACTTACCGTACCCGTATCTCTTGAAGAGATTGTTCTGCGTTTCGATGCCAAGGAAGAGCTGTTTGACGAGCACACCATCGGTGGGGAGCTTAAGAAGGCGCGTGGCGCGCTGACCGAGCCTTCCGATGCCGAAAATCTTGGAGCCTGGGCGGAAGTGCTCGCATTCGGCCTAGTTACCCGCCACCACGAAAACCCATGGAACAGCTATTTCGGGCCAATGGGCTCAGGGACTGACGCTCACGGCAACAAGGTTTATTTCCCCGACATAGGGGGTACGTCGCCCGAGGTTGTGGCGCACTGGGCCGCCCGAGCGAGAGCCCTCAAGCATCCATTTTTAAGGGCGCGCTACGCCGATCTTGCGTGGGAAATGAGCGGCCCCATCGCCAATCGCAAGCGCGAAATTGAAGACGCCCGCATCGCGATTGATTGCTACCTCGATGCGATACCCCGGATCGCTGACGACCATGAGCATGTTTCTTTTGCGATACGCGCGCTCGATCTCGCGGTTTCAATTGGGGATGCGCAACGCACGGAACGGGCCCGCACAGCGTTGATGGATGTTCACCGGGCGCTCATGAAAACTCACAGCCGCATGTGGTGGTATGCGGTCGACCGGCTGCTCGAAGACAAGAAGGCAAAGGTCACGGACGCCGAACGGGCCGAACTGGTTGCCGATTTGGAAAGCATCATCGTTATGCGCTCCAATAGCGGCGATGCTACGCAGTTCGACCCGCACGAGGCGCAGAGTGCAGCCGAGTGGCTGATCCCGTATTATCGCCGCGTCGGCAAACACGATGACGGCCGCCGCCTCCATAAGGCGGTCGGTGAATCATTCGAGCACTTCGCCAGCAATGCCGACCCGATGCTTGCAGCCGCGCTCCTGCAAACCACAACGGATGAATACCGAAATGCCGGGCTGAAGGAGGAGCGTGACCGCACCCGCATCCTTATGCAGAAGAAAATCGGCGCTGCGGGCGAAAATCTCCAGTCGGTCGAGCATAAGATTGAGATTACCAAGGACGATATGGAATCGTTCTTGAACCAAGTGGTCGTCGACGATCTTGGTTCAAGCCTTGTGCGTATCACGCGCGAGTTCATGTTGAAGCGGGGCGCTCTTGAAGAGCAAGTCCAAAAGACGCTCAAGCAAGCCCCGTTAATGGCGCATATTACGCAAATGATCTATGCGGATGATCGGGTTGCCGCCAAGATCGGCAGTGTGGGTGAAGACTCATTTGGCCGGCTCTTTCATCAAGCCAGGTTCGCGTTCCAGTTCGAACGGCCATGGCTGACACAGAGCGCTTGTTCGAAAAGCACGGGGTTGTTCCGCAGCACTTCGCCGGTTGGGCCAACCGCCACGGGCTTTTTGACGACATGAGCCTCTTGGTGGAAGGAACCAGTGCGTGGGCGCGCGAAGACCATGTGAAAGCAGCGCATGTTCTGGTGCCACAGGTCGAGCGCGCTCTGCGAAAAATCGCAGATGATCTCGGCGTACCGGTCACGAAAGCTCACCCGACTGTTCCGGGAACGAGCGTTGCCATTGGCATGGGCGAAATGCTCTACAATCCAAGCGTTGCCGAAGCGCTTGGGCCTGATGTTACTTTGCACTTTCAAGCGCTCTATGCCGATCCGCGCGGACTGAATCTCCGAAACGAGATTGCGCATGGCCTGATGGATGGCGACCAGTTCCACTGGCATCTTGGCAACTTGATTGTCCATTCGCTTATGATGCTAGGCTTGTGGAAGGAACTCGGTCAGATCGGCAAGAAGCGCGAAGAGTGACCATTCCGGTTTTTAACACTCGGGGGCGAGCGTGTATTGCGGGGTAGTAACATGGCTATGTTCGCCGGCCTATCTGCTCGTCACGCCGTTCACCATCGAACGCCTGCCTACCCTTCGCGGTCCATAGGTTTCGCGCATGCCCGCCCTCATCGCTCTGCAGTTTGGCGGCGATCCAAAGCAGCGCGCCGTATATCATGGCGCGATCATCGTTGGTTAGCTCGATGATACCTGCCTTGACGACGAGACCGCCAAGTTCGATGAGCTGCCGTGTGCGCTGGCGACGCTCGACCTGCCAGGTGCGCATATCATGCCGAGCCCGTGCCGCCTGCCGGCGATTGTGGGCCGCCCGGTTGTGCTGAAGCGCTGCGAGGGTTGCGCTGAGATGCCGGAGCACCTCGCCGGGACCCGCTGTCGAAAAACATCACTCCACGCTTGGCCCATGCCTCACGCTTTGCGGCGTCCTTCGTCTCGGCGATTGCGACCAGTGCGCCGGCCAGTTCGTCAATGCAGAGTTGATCGGCGCCAGTGGCGATCACCAACTCGCCAAGTTGCTGCACTTTTCGCGTCTTGAGTTCCCGCGCCTTGTCTTCCAGTGTTTTCAGTTCCGCGTCGAAGTCGCGTGGTTTGCGCATCGCTATCTCCATCGGTTGTCGATGCGGCAATGATAGGGGAGCGTCTGCCGTAAGGCTTCAGGGTTGCCGAGACAGCCCGGGACGGGCTGGTCCATCCCGAGAATTTTTCGAGGGAGGGCGCGCTTATACGTCGTGCCGACGTGCGCTTTGCCGTGCAAATGGTGGAGTAGAGATGAAGCGCTACTTCCCCTTTCGGAGACAAGTTTCTCCATCCCTCTCCCCGAACCGGACAGGCAAGTTTCCCTGCATCCGGCTCTCCGTGCATGAGCGAAAGATCGCCCATGGGTGTGCCTCACTCCGACGTGAGGCGGTAAAACGCGTCCCAGAAGTCGCCGACGCTCTCGCGCTGACGGTGCCGGGATTGGGCATTCCATCCGTTCGGTTTCTCGATGCCTTGGTGAGGGTAACGCATGGTTCCGCCGTCGCGGAGGAGCCTCAGGCGCTTCGTGCCTTCGACCCATCGATGCCGTTGTCCCGTGACGTTGACGGTGAAGCGGCGACGCAGCTCTCGCCACGTTGCCTTTCGATGCTTCTTGCGCAGCCAACGTCCAACGCGCTCCCAAATCCATTTGTCGAGATGGCTGAAGTCCCGACACGCCTGCGTGGCATATCGGTAATAGTTCCGCCACCCGAGCAGGATCGGGTTGAGGTTGCCGACGACTTTGGTGAGCGGCCATCCGGTAGGAATGCTCTTCACCAGGACCTTGATCCTGTGGCGCAGGTCGTTGAGCTTGCTCCTCGGGATGAAGAGGTTGCCGACCAGTCGCCCCGTGCGGAGCGCTTTGGTGCGCACCACCCGATAGCCAAGGAAGTCGAAGCCTTCCATGGTCTCGGTGATCCGGGTCTTTTCCATCGACAGTTCCATACGAAGTTCCGTCTTCAGAAACTCCGCCAGCGCCTGCCTTTCAGCTTCCGCTTGCTCCCTCGTGCCTTCCACGAGGACGACGAAGTCGTCCGCATAGCGCACCATGTAGAATGTCGGCTTGCCGTTCTTGCGGTCCAGAGTCCGCCGGCCTGCCGCCCTGCTACTGGGTTCACGGGGGCGCATGGACCATCGTCCGTACCGTTCGTCGATGGCTGTCAGATAAATGTTCGACAGCATCGGCGAGATGATCCCGCCTTGTGGCGAGCCGGTTACGGGATGTCGGATGGTCCCCTCGATCATCACGCCCGCCTTCAGGAATGCGAAGATCAGCCTCAGCACCTTACGGTCGCCGATGCGCCGTCGCACGCCTTCCATCATGACGTGATGGTCGATTGCGTCGAAGCAGCCCTTGATATCGCCTTCAATGGCGTAGTCGTAGACCGAAGGTCCACGAACCGACGGGTGAAGACACTTCTGGATCCGCTCCAGAGCATCATGGGTGCTCCGTCCTTTCCGGAACCCATACGAGGTCGGATAGAAGTCCGCCTCGAAGATGGGTTCCAGGATCAGCTTCATGGCCATTTGCACCAAGCGATCGGTCAGCGTGGGGATTCCGAGTGGCCGGAATGCTCCCGGTTTGCCAGGCTTCGGGATGAGCCGCTGCCTGACGGGTTCCGGGTCATATGTTCCGTTGCGAAGTGCCTCGCGTATTTCGTCGAGGAACCTTGCTGCGCCACCGGCACGCTGTTCGACCGTACGACGCGTCATCCCGTCCGTTCCCGGTGTTCGGCTGCCGCGGTTGCGGGCGAGCCGTCGCCAAGCCTCGGCAAGGGTTCTGCGGTCGCATATGAGATTGAACAGATCAGCAAAGACCTTGTCAGGTTCGTCGCTGCTCCACCGATACAGTTTGCTCTGCATGTCGAGGACGAACGGGATATTCACCCCGCCGGACATGTGCCCGCCTCCTGCTTGCAAGCCGTATCCACTGCCTCCCTTCGCCATGTGAACGGCTTTCCCGTCCTCGGACTACTACGAAGGCTCCGTCCCTCGGCACCACGGTCACTGGCCGCTTCAGTCGTCCGGCGTCCGAAACCGCCGGAGATGGTGACAAGGTTCTTGGGTTCCGCAACTGATCTCTTGCTCGCTTTAGGCGCCGACTCTACCCCGTGTGGAATCCGGCCTCGGCGCCACGCAAACTCATGCCGAGGCTGGCGCACAGCAAGCTGCGCGCCTCCAGTCCGCGTCCAAATAGCGCGGACCAACACTCCACCGATCCTTGGTTTACCCGACAGATCGACCCGCCCACTTCCGAGTCGGCAGGCTCCATCTCTAAACGGGGCGTCCGCCATCGGTTCGGTTTCCCTCGCCATGGCAAGCTCGCTGGCCGAACCGCTCACGGGGTCGGAAGTCCCCGCCCGTTCGGCTTTGATGGGTTCTGCTAATTTATGGTTCCCCGGAAGCGCCCGGTTCTCCTCACCCATCTGCTTATCGCCGCATGTTGCGTCACACGGCGTGCGGGGTCCTCCACCCCGCGAGATCCATTGCAGCATGAAGGCTGAATCCCTCCTTCCTTTCAACTCCCAACGCACATCTGGTCGCGATGGCGATCTATCATCTTCACGTCAAGGTCATTGGCCGCAAGGCTGGGAGCAGCGCGGTTTCGTCCGCCGCCTACCGCTCGGCCGCGCGGCTGCGCGATGAGCGGATCGATCGTGTGCAGGACTTTTCCAGCAAACGCGGCGTTGTCCATTCCGAGGTGATGCTGCCGGAGAATGCACCTCAAGCCTGGAGCGACCGCGAACGGCTGTGGAACGATGTCGAGGCGTTCGAGGTGCGCAAGGATGCGCAGCTTGCGCGCGAGGTCGAGTTTGCGCTCCCGCGAGAACTCAACCAGGCGCAAGGCATCGAACTGGCGCGCGACTTTGTTCAGACCGAGTTTGTCAGCAAGGGCATGGTCGCCGATCTCAATGTGCATTGGGACAGGGCAGACGATGGCAGTCCCAAGCCGCACGCTCATGTCATGCTCACTATGCGATCCGTCGATGAGAATGGTTTTAGGGGGAAGGTTCGAGACTGGAATGCTACCCAGCTGGTCGAGCGCTGGCGCGAGCGATGGGCGGAGCTTGCCAATGAACGCCTGGCCGAACTCGACATCGACGCACGCATCGATCACCGCAGCCTGGAAGCGCAGGGCATTGCCCTGGAGCCGCAGACCCAGATTGGTGCACCGGCCCAACGCATTGAAGGCGGCGGCCTCGACACCAACAGCATTGAAGCCGATCGCGCCGAACTGCACCGCGAGATCGCGCGCAACAATGGCGCGCGCATCATTGCGGATCCTCACCTAGCGCTGGATGCCATCACGCATCAGCAATCGACCTTCACCCGAAAAGACATTGCGAAGTTCGCGCATCGGCACAGCGACGGAATCGAGCAGTTCAACACTGTGATGGCAACCATCAGTAGCGCGCCTGATCTCGTTGAACTCGGCAAGGACGGACGCGGCGAAGACCGCTTCACCACGCAGCAAATGATCGAGACGGAACAGCGTCTGCATCGGGCGGCAGAACGCATGGGTGGACAGGAGCGCCATGCGGTGAGTCATGCACATCGCGAGATGGCCCTGGCGCGCGCAGCGCAACGCGGGCTTGTTCTGTCAGGCGAGCAGGCCGAAGCGCTTGCGCATGTCACCGACGGGCGCGGTCTTGGTGTCGTTGTCGGTTCTGCTGGAACGGGCAAGAGCGCCATGCTGGGTGTTGCGCGCCAGGCATGGGCGGCAGCGGGTTACGACGTTCGAGGCGCCGCACTCTCCGGCATTGCGGCTGAGAATCTCGAAAGCGGATCTGGAATTGCGTCTCGCACCATCGCCAGCATGGAACATGGCTGGGGACAGGGCCGCGATCTGCTCACCGCGCGTGATGTCCTGGTCATCGACGAGGCCGGCATGGTCGGCACGCGCCAGTTGGAGCGCGTGCTCTCCCATGCGGCAGACGTCGGCGCAAAGGTTGTGCTGGTCGGCGATCCCCAGCAGTTGCAGGCGATCGAAGCCGGCGCCGCATTCCGCTCCATCCATGAGCGTCATGGCGGCGTCGAGATCGGCCAGGTGCGCCGGCAGCGAGAGGACTGGCAGCGCAACGCAACGCGCGATCTGGCAACTGGCAGGATCGGCGCTGCGATCAGCGCTTATGAAGCGCAAGGCATGGTGCATCAGGCTGCGACGCGCGACCAGGCGCGCCGAGATCTGGTCGAGCGCTGGGAGCGCGACAGGCAGGCAAATCCTGAAGCAAGTCGGATCATTCTCACCCCCACAAACGACGAAGTGCGCGCACTGAACAAAGCAGCGCGCGAACGTATGCGCGCTGCTGGCGATCTCGGTGACGATGTTCAATTGGATGTGGAACGCGGCGCAAGGAACTTCGCAAGCGGCGACCGCATCATGTTCCTGCGCAACGAACGCGGGCTCGGCGTCAAGAACGGCACGCTGGGCATGATTGAAGACGTCAGCGCGCAGAGCATGACCGTGCGCACTGACGACGGCAGGTCGGTGAGCTTCGACCTGAAAGATTATACCCATTTTGACCACGGCTATACCGCGACCATCCACAAGGCGCAGGGCATGACGGTTGACCGAACCCACGTCCTGGCGACGCCGGGTATGGATGCCCATGGGAGCTACGTTGCCCTGTCGCGGCATCGAGACGGGATGGACCTGCATTGCGGCGGCGACGACTTCGCGACACGGGACCGGCTTGTCCGTACGCTGTCACGCGACCGCGCCAAGGACATGGCGTCGGACTATGAGCAGATCGACCCAGCCCAAAGCTTTGCAGAGCGGCGTGGCATCACCTTCCGCCAGCGTGTGGTGGAGATCGTGCGCCGGATTGTTCCGGAGAAGGTCCGGGACCGAATCGACGAGCTGCTAGACGGTTTTCGCTCACTCGGAGACGCCGAGCCCGGCCAGGAACGTGCTCGCAAGCCGGGAGGGGAAAATGTTGGGGTGCAGATCGGGGATGTCGGCGCGACGCCTCGAAGAGAAGCTTTTGCTGGGGGCGCGCAGCGCGACACGACTGTGCCGAGGAATCCAGAAGCAGAAATGCGCCGAGCCCGCACCCAGGCGCTTGTGCGTCACGCGCGCGCACTCGACGCGATCCTTAGCGCTGGAAACGCGGACGGACAGAGCAGTCCTGTGCAGATGCGCGAATTGCGAGATGCCCGCAGCGCGTTCGAGAAAGTTCGGCCCCATGGCTGGCGCGATGCTGAAGCGGCCTACGTCAAGAATCCCGAACTGGTCCGCGAGGCGGGCGCCGGCCGCGTCCGTCGCATCGTGCTGGCTCTCCAGCTTGAAACGGAAATCCGCACCGGACTGGACAACGATCCGAGCCGCCGCGCAGACCGTTTCGTGGAGCGTTGGCAAAAGCTCGATCGCACGAGCCAGGGGCAATACCGGGCCGGCGACATGTCCGGCTACAAGTCAACGCGTATGGATATGTCCGACATGGCCAAGAGCCTGGAACGCGATCCGCAGCTTGAATCGGTCCTCGCCAACCGCAAGCGCGAGCTTGGCATCACCATCGATTCTGGCCGGCGCCTCGGCGCGGAACTCGCATTCAGCCATGGCATCGGTAAGGGGCGGGGCCTTGGGCTCTGACACGCCTCCGATTTGCCGCCGGCAACACGCCATAGATAGGTGCTGCGGGAACTTCGATTGCGTCGAGCATCGGTTCGCGCTGTCTGTCCCAGCACATACCAGCAACAACTCACTGAGGGGCAGGCAAGCTATGCCCGAGCCAGATCGTATCATACGCCTCAAAACCGTCCTTGCCCGGACCGGCCTGTCCCGCTCGACAATCTATCGCAAGATTGCCGACGGCACGTTCCCGGCTCAACTGAGGATCAGCACCAATGGCGCAGGGTGGCATGAATCCGAGATCAACCGCTGGGTTGAAGACCCCATTCGATGGGGGCCGAAGGCTGAGGTGAAGAGGCCCGATTGAATGGGTAGGTGCAACAAACTGTGGGCTTCCTTGGCCTGCTGCCGGTTCTGCAAATTGTCAATTTGCACTAGCGCGGTCACGCGCTCCCATCGCTCAACCTGTTACTTCCGATAGCTTCTTGATGGCAGACGGAGCGTTAAAACCGAGAATCTCGGCGAGGTTTATAAACTCCACGACATCAACACGTCGCTGTCCGCTTTCTAGTCGAGCTACGAACGATTGGTATTGGCCGAGCCTGGTTGCCAACTCAACTTGAGTAAGGCCTGCCGCTTCACGTTTTTTGATCAGCAGCGCGATCAAAGCTTTATGCCGATTCGTACCGAGTGTATCGACCACTTATCACCTCATCTGAACTCAGATGGGGGGTTCCTTTATATCTGATTTTCAGTTATCTTAAATTCAGATATTTAGCTGAGGCCGCCAAAGCGTTTGGCTGTATCCACCAACCAAGCAAAGCTGTTTGGAGCTCGGATCATGGCTGACACCGACAAGAGAACGACCTTACTGACCGTCACCCGCCGGCAATTGATGGCGGGAGTGGCTGCGGCAAGTTCGGCCGGGCCATTCGGGGTTTCGGCGCGTGATGATACGACGCGCAAATTACAGCTAGAAGATCCCACTCTGCGCTTGTGCGAGAGGTGGCTGGAGGTTCACGGCAGGACACAGGCACTCTGCCGAAAGCAACAATCGCTGGAGACAATGCTCGTTAGGACAATTGGGTCTCAAAATACACAGGAGCACCTTACCAGCGGGGGCGAAGCAAACGTCCGTTCTGTCGACGGTTTGTCTATTATTCTTTTGCCTGAGGATGAGGCTTTCCAGGATAAAGCGGTAGCTGAACTCGCCGCGCATCAAGCGCGCTGGGATGCCATGGACGACCAGATCGGCTATTCGAGAATGGACGAAATGATCCGGCAATCCGAAGCTATCGAACAGGCTCTTCTGGGTGATCTATTGCTATCGCCTGCGACAACGATTCACGGCGTGCTAGCCAAGTTGTCGGTCATGCTATGCGAAGCTGAGAATAGGGAAGACCCTGACGATTTCCCATGGCTTCACATCCGCGCATTGTGGAACGATCTCATCCGCCTTCATGGCTTAGACGCTGTGACGAACCCAGGATCAGAAAAGCAGCAAAACTCACAGAGCAGGTGAAGCCTTGTTAAAACTTTTGGATGATTTTCAAAGCGATGTGCCACCTAATGGGGAGGTCGGTCCCCATCCTGCCGACCGTCATGTCGGCAGACAGATCGCGACTCTGCGAGTCCAGTCGGACGTCTCCCAGGCGCAACTGGCCCGTGCGATCCGCATCAGCTTTCAACAGCTCCAGAAATACGAAAGCGCGCGCAACCGCGTCAGCGCTTCCACGCTTTACGAAATCGCCCGCTCGCTAGATGTCCCTGTCAGCCGCTTCTTCGATGGTCTGCCGGGCAATGGCGAGGCAACCGCTCCGCTCCTGCCCGTCGACGAACGCCTGGAATTCATCGCCAGCGCGGAAGGCAGACGCTTGATCGAAAGGCTGATGCGACTCCCCCCGCGTGTGCGCAACCGCGTGTCGTCCCTGCTCTTTGAACTGGGAAAGGAAATCGATCCTGTGCAATACCAAGACGAGGATTAGAAACGAGGTTGATGAGGTCGTGAGGGCCCGCGCCTCTTGTTGCCTACAACCTGGGAAAGACGGCGGTGGGTGTAGTCAGGCGATCCCGCCAGACATGCCTGAGAGCTTCTCCAGAGCCGCCCGGAATAGCTTGCGGCTTGAAGGTGGGACTTGCGGATTTCCGAAAAGCACGCCTTGCTATCCAATTCTGCGACCAATCAATTTGATGGCTTTTCTCATCTTCTGCATGCGCGCATCTGGGAGACATGGACCAAGATCATGATCTCGGCAGGATTGAACCAAGCCGCGCATTCTGCGGACTGTTATTTTCAGCAGGAGCCCAGCCGATCCGTGGCGAGCGCTACTCGCAATGGTTGTGAGACACCAAAAAGGGGCCTTGTTACGAGCGCCTGATAGAGCGATTCTGCGCCTTGCAAAAGCACTTGCGCGCCAAGCGGCTCGCGAAGATCACGAGCGTGAACAGGCCGAGAAAACTTATCATGAATCGAACCGCGATCTACGCACGCTTCTCAACCGACCTCCAAAATGAGCGATCAATCGACGATCAGCTCGCTTTGTGCCGAGCATATGCAGACCGTGCGGGATTGAATGTTGTAGCGACGTTCGATGACCGAGCCCGCTCCGGCGGCTCCGTCCTGGGCCGTGACGGTTTGCTTCAGCTCATGGATAAAGCGCGTGAGCACGAATTCGACGTGCTCGTCGTGGAGGCACTTGATCGGCTCTCGCGCGACATGGAAGACCTTGCGGGCATTCACAAGCGCCTATCATTTCTCGGCATCGAAATTCGTGCCGTTCACGAAGGCGTGGTGAACACGGTCTTGGTCGGTCTGCGCGGTCTCGTTGGCCAGCTGTACCGAGAGGACATCGCTCACAAAGTCCGCAGGGGCCAAGCTGGCCGAGTCAACAAAGGGCTTCACGCCGGCGGTCTGACCTATGGCTATTCGTACGTGCTAGGCGATCCCGGGAAGCGGATGATCGCAGAGGATGAAGCGGAAATCGTGCGTCGTGTCTTTCGAGAGTATGTCGCAGGGCAAACCCCGCGCGATATCGCTCACGATCTAAACAGAGACCGCATACCGCCGCCTCGCGGTCGTGCCTGGAATGCCTCCACCATCAATGGAAATGTGCAGAGAGGGACGGGGCTGCTTCACAATGAGCTTTATGCTGGCCGCTTGGTCTGGAACAGGGTCAGAATGATCAAGGATCCTGATACGGGGAAACGTGTCTCGCGTCCGAATCCCAAGGGCGAATGGCGAATAGTCGAAGTACCCGATCTTGCCATTGTTTCGTCCGACCTGTTCGACGCAGCACACGCGCGGAAGAAATCGCGCGCAACCACCCATCCAAGCCATCAACGCCGACCACGGCATATGTTGACCGGGCTCCTGAGGTGCGGTGCCTGTGGTGCGGGAATGTCGTCAAAAGGCGTGGACAAGTCCAAGCGCATTCGCATCCGTTGTTCCGCCGCGACAGAAAGCGGAACATGTGCCGATCCCAAGACCTTTTATTTGGATACGGTCGAAACTGCAGTTCTGAACGGGCTTACCGCCGAATTCCGCCATCCTAAAGTGATTGCCCAGTACGTCCAGACGTACCACGAAGAACGGAAGCGCTTGGCAGCCGACACCGAGGCCAGGCGAACTCGTTTGGAACGACGGCTTGGAGAATTATCTCGGGAGATCGATCGGCTGGTCAGCGCGATTGCCAAGGGCCATGGCGACCCAGCCCTGCTGGGACCGCAAGCAACAACCCTGAATGAAGAGCGTAAGTGCATTTTGGCAGAGTTGGATCAGGTGCCCGCCGCGACCGGAGTGATCGCACTGCACCCTGCGGTTCTCGCCCGCTACGAGGAACAACTGAATCAACTTCAGATCGGGCTCGCCAACGGCATTGCTTCCGGCGATTCCGAATGTGCAGAGGCAATGCGTGACTTGGTCGAAACAGTCACGGTGTTTCGAGATCCGTTAAGAACCGGCGGGGTTGTAGTCGAAATCGCTGGTCGGCTGACGGCACTCTTGGGCGAGCGTGCCTTCCCCCACGGCGTCAAAGGAGTGGGGGGAATGGTGGTAGCGGGAGAGGGATACCGCCAATACAGTGCGGCCACTGAATTCGTTTGCTGACGGGATTGACCACTCAAATGCCGATGTTCGCAGGGATATCCGCGAACCTCGTTGTTCTCCGTCGCAGCCAGTTGGCTGGGATTCCTAGAAGCTTTCCGAACTTTCTGGTTCGCGCTTCAGCCCGAATTGCGGTTTGCTTATGGGCAAAATAGGACACTAGCTTCGGTTTTTGGATAGCTTTGAAGGCTTCGACTTCTGGCACATGCGCCAGGTAGCGCGTCAGCACGAACTTCCGAGCGTGCTACCCTTTGAACGGCAGCTCTGCGCCTCATTTCGGCCGCTCCGATGATCGGTCGGAATCCTAAAGCAGCCGTCAATCTGTAGCGCTATGGTTCAGACACTATGACGGCGCGCACTTCACGACACCATCCGCCGTATTGCTCACGGATATGTATTGACGTAGTGCCCGGTCGCCTCGGCATATGAACGTACAGTTGGCAGAAGGGTCTTGCCGGCATCGAGCAGTCGGCAGGCGACATACATCTCGAGAGTTTCCCGCAGCTCACGCTCGATCGCGTGCCCGCTGGCCTGGATATTGAGGTAGCCGCGATCCATGTCCGGGCTCGAGACAGAGAACAGATCAACCAGACTTGTCGTCCTTGTTCCGGATCATCACCATCGCTGTCGCTTACCAAGCGTGCTCGACTGTGCATCAGCCCACTTGCGCGACCACTCGTCGACACGATCGAACGTATCGCCGCGCGCGTCCATATCCGCTACGAGCGCGACGCTGACGAAACCGGGTTCGCCCTCGACCGGTGGAATTCGCCACGCCTCGTACCGCGTCACACCCTGCTTCGTGCCGGGAGGCGGCGTTGGGTTCGGACCCCATCGGTCCGCGAGATCGGGATCACGTCGGCGCAGTTCGTCGAAGTCGATCGTCCAACGATGATCGGTCACCGTGCCAAATGACGGGATGATCCGGGGCAGGAGGTAATCGCGGACGATGTTGTCCAGGTCGTGAAGCACTGCTGCGGGCGTCGCTGCGTTCGGACGTACCACCACCTCGAGAGCGACGGCGATCACCAGCGGACTGATGACCCAGTCCCACCGCTGCTTGAAGGCTGCGATCTCTTCCTCAACCCTGCGCTTGAAGGCCCCTGAGCTGCCCGGGGTGATCGGAAGGTCGCCCAGCTGAAGGCGCAGCTTGGACCGGCCGATCAGCAGCGCCCATTGATCGGGCGGCAGAATCGGCGTCGACCCTTCCGGACGCCCGTACATCCAACCGAGGACAGGGATGTCGATGCCGCTACGCCCGAGCAGAGCGCGTTGCGCGCTCCAGCGAAGCATCATGAAGTACGCGTCGTAGAAGTCGTCACCCAGCCGCTCGCGCTGCCCACGCTCATCGCGGATCAGCTTGCGAAGATCCTCCATAGCCTCTTCCTCTTGGTCCCGCCGGTAGACGTCTCCATAATTCTCCATCTCGTCGACACGGATTGCTTCGGCCGCAAGCTCCATATCGTCGAGCAGCGCCGACAAGGGCCGGCCGGCCACATGGATCATCGGATAATCTTCGCCGTGCCGGCAGCTGACGGAAAGCGCCTGGATCTGAGCATCGTCCTTGTAGAGGAGGTGCCGACGCATTCCCGGCACCCCCGCCCGCCGTTTCCCGAGGAGATCCAGCAGGTTCTTCGCGATCGTGTGCGCCTGCGGCGCAGTTCGGCTGGTGGTCGCTAGGTCAATCTTCAGTGCGACGGGTCCATTGAACGGCGCCCGCGAGAAGGTCGCCATCTGTTCAGACACCGCTGCCTGGAACCGGTCTCGATCGGCGCCCGGCATCCTCTTTGACTGCGGCTCGATGTCATGCACCAACACACTCACGCTTCGTCTGGCGCGCTTGCGGTAGCGCGCGACCGCCAGACGCTGGTCTCGAGCCCGATTGGCGGCCCGCCGCATCAGTTCTTCGATCTGGCTGGCCACGCCGACGAACTCCCCTGTGACATCGCGGCGAACATATAATGATCAGGGGCGCTCCGCGACCTTGCGAAAATCTATGATCGACTGACGTGATGCCTTAACAATCGGCGAGCTGCGCGCCTGCATCGCTCATGTCAAGCAGGGCAGCCGTGCCGCGTCGAGATTGCGGACTCAACGCCCGCTTCCGGAGTGCGCTGGACGGTCCATGCGATTGGGAACGATCGTATGTTGAAAGGCAGCTTTTCGGAGATATCGCTCGGGAGCAGACTGGCGGCTTCCAGCCCCAACTAGGACAGTCAGACGGATCTACAATTGACCATCGATTGGGCTTCTTGGAAGCTTATCGAACTTTCTGTCTGGCACCTTCAACCGAATTGCGCTCGCTCGCGAAGGAAGCTGGGTGCTCAGAATTTCCATCGGACACCCACTCAATTCTGGGGTTCATGAGGCTGGTCTGGCGCGTTAAGATCCAACTCGTTTCCTTCAACAACATTCCTGTGAGATGTCATCCGCTTGGGCCTCCCAAGCGATAGGAATCGGGTATGTGCGCGCAATCCTTCAACGCCGCCGCTAACAAGCCACATAGCCTACCCATATGACTGAAAATTCGCATACCAGACTGCTCTGCCGAAAAATCGCCGATTTCTGCCGCCTCCGTCTTGATCCTGTGCTCCCGCCTCAAGAAAGCGCACGCATCAGAGAGTTCTTGCTCAACCTCATCTCCCGCGCTCAAACCCCGCCGCGAAAACCCCGCAGTTATGATTGGCAAGAGATCGGAATTCAGTGCGGCCTCGACGATAACGCGATGCGATCTGTCCGGACCACAATCGAGCCGGCATTGGACGCGATCGTTCGAAACACGAAAACGTCGCCAAAGCAGGCGACAACCGGCGGATGCCGTACCGCCAAACTGGAGCGTCCTCGGCGAGGCCGTCCGCAGAAGGCCGCAGCGACAGTGTCGACGGCAAGCCGAGACAGAAAGCTCGACCGGTCGCGGCGGCCAGTTGCAGTCGACAGGCAGAAGCCGGGCGTCAAACCGCGCGATATCGAGGAGTTCCCGAAACCTCTTTTCGAGGAAACGTTCGATCACCCGAGCTTCCAGGCGGCACTGGATTTCCAGATGCGCCGCCATGGCGACAGCTATTGGCATCTTCATCGGGCTGTTGTCCGAGACGACGAGAGTCTGGACCGCTCGACAATTCGTCACTGGCTGCAGGGATCAAAATCGCCGCGCAGCGTGGCGAGCATGGAAGTGCTCGCTCGAATCGAGCGTCGCTATCGTCTTTCGGAAGGGTATTTCAAAGCGAAACTCCCGCTACAGACGCGTTCCGCCTCCGGCCACATCCTCGATGACGTAGGTCCTGCTGAACGGCGTCGGCTTGCGTGGCATCTGCCGGACGATTTCAACGTGCGCCGGTCCGAGGAACAGGAAGAGATCTTGGAATGGGTTCGGCGCGCGATTATCAGCGGGTCAACCGACTATCGGAAATTCCAGGCGGCCGCGTTGAAACAGCGTTATGCCATCCGTTTCCCCGGTATCACCTATGGTCAATCAGATGCTGCAAATGACGGCTATCGAGATCGGCGGGAGCAGCAGCATGATGATGGTGCCCAGTTCGCGGACCCCGACCTGATGTCCGGCGTCATAGACGCGCCGCCTGTGCTTGGCATGGAAATGGCGGATTTGATCCGCTTCAAGACCGCGACACTCACTGCGTTCGGTCTACAGCGCAACGGTGTTTGGGGCGAAGAAACGGCATCACAGAAGGTCGAGCATCTCGGTTTGATGTTCGGTGCGTTGGCCGCGCATCCGCGCGGACCCGTACGTGGCTATGGCGTTCCGACGCAGCATGTGACCTTTGGCCTGCTCATCTTCCCCTCTGTCTGGGACTGGTATGTGCAATGGCGCGAGAGGCGGCGCGGGTTCTACACTGCATGGGAGGTGGACATGCTGCGAATTTCTCTCGCGCTCACCCGGAAGGACACGGGCTGGCTCAGGCAGCAACCTCATCTGGCATCCCGGATCCGCCCCATCAATTGTCAATGCCGGGTGAATTTTCCCCAGTTGTGCCGAAGTAAAATTCCCCACTTATGCCGACGTGGACGACAGGGCGTATTGCGGATTTTTCGGCGGCCGGCCGCGTGGCTTTTGAGGTGGTGCGAATGCCGGGGGCGCTATAAGGGCT
>CALRQH020000049.1:0-18115 GCA_943370265.1 Mesorhizobium carmichaelinearum | reverse complement strand
GGTCAGATCGCTTGCGTAGCGGGCGCAACGCCGCTCATAATGCGCACGGGTGATTTCAGTCCAGGCCATCGTGATCTCCATCGAATCTCGCAAATCCGACGGAATCACAACCTGCTGAAATCACTCAACTCTTTTTGGAACGGACACTTAGCCACCCCCGTGTCTACGCCGCTGTGCGCGACACAGCGTAAACCCGGCAGTCAGCCCGATGGTTCAGTGAAATTGTCGTGAGTGAGCGGTGATCTCCGGTCCGCGAACGCCCGGTCCGCGATGCGTTTTATGAAAGCGATGATCCGCTCCGGCTCGATGAACTGGGGCATATGGCCCAGACCCTTGATGCATTCAAAATCGAGTTCCTTGATCTTCTCGATCATCGGCCGGCCATGCACGCCGATGCCGAGCACGTGATCCGAAGTCCCAAAGAGGATGCCCGTCGGCATCGTGATTTCCCCGTAGCGCTGCTCCACATGGCCAAGATCATGCTCGATCGCCACCAGATCGGTCGAGGTTGCGTAGAAGTGACTTGGCCGCAACCCCAGCCAGCCGCCGCCAGCTGTCCCATAGTCGGCCGGCGGCGATTGCGGCGAGAAGACAAGGTCGAGCGTGGGCCCGGCATATCTCAAGCTCATCGGCATCGCGATCGTGTTCGCCAGGATCGCGCGCAGCAGCGTTGAGGGAATATAGATCGCCTTGAACAGCCCGCGTATCCTGCGTTCCATATGCGTCAGCGGCGCCAGCAAGGCGATCCCGGAAATCGCATCCGGATGCTCCACGGCCAGCGTCAGCGCGATGGCACCGCCCAGCGAATGGCCGACCACCAGCGGCTTCTCCAATCCCAGCGTTTCGATGAAACGTCGGACCACTTCTGCCTGTTCGGGCAGTCGTCCCGTGGCTCCATCAGCTCGCACCGAATAGCCCGACCCCGGACGATCCAGCGCGATCAGCCGGTAGCCCGGACCAAAGCGCCCGAACAATGGATGGAGAAAATGATGGAGTTGGGCGCCGAGGCCGTGCAGGAAGAGGATAGGCAGCCCCTCGCCCGCATCGACATAATGAATCCGGTTGCCGTCTATCTCGACGAATTGCCCGACTGGGGGTACCTGCCTCTCGGCGTCGGCCGCAATTCGCCGCGTTGCCAGGACCATGTAGCCAGTCGCCACAAACGCCACGACAATCAGCCCGCCGACCAGCCACGACAGAATCGATACGAGCATTCTTCACCTGGACCAGAGCCGGCCTACCTTACCCGCCCTCGGCTTTGCCGCAAGCTGCACAAAAACGGGCGGCCCGAAGGACCGCCCGTCGATGTTCGATTTCTCACACCGTTGACGCCGAACAGTCGAAGACCGCTGGCGCTCTGGCGCGAAAGTCAGCCGTGGAGTTTCTTGGTGATTTCAGCGACGCGCTTGCCCTGGAATTTGGCGCCTTCGAGCTCCTGTGCCGAAGGCTGGCGTGAGCCGTCGCCATCGCTGGTCGTGGTCATGCCGTAGGGGGCTCCGCCACGCACGACATCGTTGCCCATCTGGGCCTGGTAGGCATAGGAGAGCGGCACGATGATCATGCCGTGATGCTGAAGCAACGCCTGCGTGGTGATCAGCGTGAGTTCGGCGCCACCATGCTGGGTAGCGGTCGACGACATCACCGAACCTATCTTGTTGACCAGCGCACCCTTGGCCCACAGCGGCCCGGTCTGGTCGAAGAAGTTCTTCAGCTGCGCACACATCATGCCGTAACGCGTCGAGGCGCCGACGATGATCGCATCGTAGTCGGCGAGTTCGAGCGGATCGGCGATCGCCGCTTCCTGGTCGAGCTTGTAGTAGGCGGCCTTCGCCACGGCCTCGGGCACCAGTTCGGCAACGCGCTTGATGGTCACGTCAGCACCTGCCTCCCGCGCACCTTCAGCGGCGGCCTTGGCCATCTGCTCCATGTGGCCCCAGCTCGAATAGTAGAGAACAAGTACCTTCGCCATTTTCATCTCCTTGATGTACCGGCCAACAGAGGCTCAAGCCGCCTCGACAGGGAAAACTAACTAGGGGCCTCGGCGTTCATTGGATATCTCGCATATGGGCACAGATTGTTCACAGTTCGGGCGCCATTGCCGTCGCCCGCCCGTCGCGCTATCTGGAAGCGACCCGTTTGCCGGAGCCTTCCATGCCTGAAATCGTCACTGCCGCCATGCTCGTGATCGGCGACGAGATTCTGTCCGGCCGTACCAAGGACAAGAATATCGGCCACCTGGCTGATATCATGACGGCGATAGGCATCGACCTGAAGGAAGTGCGCATCGTTCCCGATGAGGAAGACGAGATCGTCGCGGCGGTGAACGCCGTGCGCGCACGCTATACCTATGTGTTCACCACCGGCGGCATCGGCCCCACGCATGACGACATCACCGCGGATTCGATCTCCAAGGCCTTTGGCGTGCCTTGCGAATACAATGCCGAGGCCTATGCGATGCTGGAAGCGAGCTACGCTGCGCGGAGCATCGAATACACGGACGCGCGCAAGCGCATGTCGCGGATGCCGCGCGGCGCCGATCTTATCGTCAATCCGGTATCCACCGCGCCGGGCTTCCGCATAGGCAATGTCCACGTCATGGCCGGCGTGCCGTCAATCTTCCAGGCCATGCTCGACAATGTGGTGCCGACGCTGAGGGCCGGCACCAAGATGCTGTCGGCCACGGTTCCCTGCCCGTTCGGCGAGGGGTTGATCGGCGGACCTCTGGCAGAGATCCAGAAGGCGCATCCGGACACGATCATCGGTTCCTATCCGAAATATGGCGACGGCAAATTCTGGACGGAACTCGTCGTGCGCGCCCGCAGCCAGGAGGCACTGGACGCTGCCCGGAAAGACGTTGAGGCGATGGTCGCGGGCTTTGCCAGCGCCGCGACCTGATCGATCCCGGTCCGGAACCAAGCATGGTGCTATAACGTTTTCTCCGCACGAGTTCGATCGCTTGTAAAATGAGGGATTACCATGCGATTCAAGACCATCGTCGCCATATTGCAGAACGAGCAGGACGCGGAGCGGGTGCTCGACTGCGCCGTTCCACTTGCCGCTAGATTCCAGAGCCATCTCATCGGCATCCACGCCGAAGCGCTTCCGGTCCCCTACACCTCGGCCACCGGCTTTCCCGACACAGAGTTCCTGCAGGTTTCCGCCGACATGAGCCGGGAGCGCGCCGACAAGCTGCAGGCTGTCTTCCTCAAGCACATTGAGGATTCCGGCCTGTCCTTCGAATGGCGCAGTCTCGAGAGTTTTTCCGGCGACAGCGCGCTAACAGGCATCTCAAGCGTTCGCACCGCGGATCTGATCATCGCCGCACAGCGTGAATCCGGCGGCGATCCGAGTGCCGATGTCGACACACTGGTGTATGACGCTGGCCGGCCGGTGCTGGTTGTGCCGCATTCAGGCCCGCTGGTCACGACCTTCAAGCATGTGCTGCTCG
This sequence comes from Mesorhizobium carmichaelinearum, assembly GCA_943370265.1. Classification (GTDB taxonomy): domain Bacteria; phylum Pseudomonadota; class Alphaproteobacteria; order Rhizobiales; family Rhizobiaceae; genus Mesorhizobium; species Mesorhizobium carmichaelinearum_A. The sequence goes on along the minus strand of CALRQH020000049.1, from coordinate 14,667 downwards.
CCTGGAACGGCAGCAAGGAAGCCGCGCGCGCCGCCTTCGACGCCCTGCCCTTCATCATCGAGGCCGAGAAAACAGACATCGTGGTCATCGATCCTCCAGACACACTTGACGAAAGCGCGGAATCCGCCGGTTCTGAAATTGCCGCAGCGCTTTCCAGGCATGGCGCCACGGTCAGCGTCTCCGTGCTGAATTCGGGCGGCCTCTCGGTCGACGACGTCATCCAGACAAGGGTCGCTGAAACAGGAGCCGACCTGCTCGTGCTCGGCGCCTACAGTCACTCCTGGCTGCGCCAGTTGCTTTTCGGCGGCGTGACACGCACCGTGTTGCGTACTGTGCCGGTCGCGGCTTTCCTGTCGCGCTAAGTCCACCCTATCGCGCTAAGTCCACAACGATCGCCGACAACCGCCCTTGCCAAAGCCAAGGCTTTCCAGTTAATTCCGCGCGCATTCCCTTGTGATCTTGCGCGCGGCCATCGCGCGCTGCGGAGTGCGCGAAAAATGTCCCTTCCCGAAAAAGCCTTTCCGGTCTCCTGGGATCAATTTCACCGGGACGCCCGCGCCCTCGCCTGGCGGCTTGCAGGCAACAACAAAGGGCAGTGGAAGGCGATCGTCTGCATTACCCGCGGCGGTCTCGTTCCCGCCGCCATCATCTCGCGCGAACTTGGTATCAGGATTATCGAGTCTGTCTGCGTCGCGTCCTACCACGACTACGCCAATCAGGGGCAGTTGCAGGTGCTGAAGGATGTCACGCCATCGCTGCTCGTCGATGAAGGCGCCGGCGTGCTGATCATCGACGACCTCACCGATACCGGCAAGACGGCCGGCATCGTGCGTGCGATGATGCCCAAGGCGCACTTCGCCACCGTCTACGCCAAGCCCAAGGGCAGGCCGCTGGTCGACACCTTTGTCACGGAAGTCAGCCAGGACACCTGGATCTACTTCCCGTGGGACATGGGTTTCACCTACCAGAAGCCGATCGCGGACGACCACGCGGGCTGAGTCGCGGCAAGCCCGCTTTTCCCAATCAGCAGACCTAAAAGGGTATCGTTTACTTCGGAAAATCGCCCGGAGAGCACAATATCGTGTGAATTCGTCATCGATTGGCGGAATTCGACCCGTCGACATAACGTTTTTACTTTTATTGCTGACAATTAGCCGTAAGATTCATGAGGCGGCAAACGATTCCCGGGAGCTGGGGCTAGCTTCTCCGATGTTGATGAGGCCAACGACACAAAACCATCTGGCTGAAAGGGTTCGGCGCCTTTTCGGCACGGCGCCTTGTCGCCTGCAGGTTGCTGCCTTGCCCTGGCGCGATTCCGGGCACGGTGTCGAGATCATGCTGATCACGAGCCGCGATACGGGACGCTGGGTGATACCCAAGGGCTGGCCGGAGGCAAAGGAACCGCTTTGCAAAGCGGCCGCGCGTGAGGCCGGCGAGGAAGCCGGGTTGCGCGGAACAATCTCCCATATCGAGGCTGGCCGCTACTTCTATGCCAAGGTGCTTGCCACCGGAGAAGAAGTGCCTTGCGAGGTTCTGGTGTTTCCGATGCAGGTCGACACGATCGCCGACCAATGGAAGGAAAAGCGAGCCCGCACGCGTAAATGGGTAAGCTCAACTGAAGCCGTTCGCATGGTCAATGAGCCTGACCTTTGTCAGATCATCGCGTATTTCTGCGCCGACCCGCGCAAATTCAGCTGACAATCAGGCGCCCGCCATCAAGGCAGGAGTTTGAACGCTTTTTCAACAAGACTAGGTGTCGAAGACGTGCATTGCCGCGCGCCGCGGCGAGTGATTTGCTATTGAAACAGGAAACGATTCGGCTGCCCTGGCGTTTCATCGATGACGAACCCCGCAAACCCGACTGACAAGGATTCCGCCCAGAATCGACGCGAGCATCGCCAACGCGTGCTCAAGGGCGGGACGATCATCACCGGGATACAAAATTCCGAAGTCAGTTGCACCTTGCGCAATCAGCACGAGGGCGGCGCCGAATTGAAGATCCCGCTCGAAGCCCGGGTGCCGGACCGCTTCCTGCTTTACGTATCGGTCGATGGCGTTGCCTATCGATGCGACGTTCGCTGGCGCCGCAACGACCGGCTCGGCGTTCAGTTCACCGGTACGGAACCTAAACCGAAGCTCCATTACGGCTGATATTACCCATGGCGAACTGCCCGCCTCAGGGAAGGCGGTCGGTCGGATCGGCTTGCAATGGGTTCCCAGGGGAACCAGTGCAACGGCAGCGGACTGGAAAACAGGTTCCACAGCCGACATTCTATCCCCGTTATCCACATATGTGACACACAAGATGTTGGGGTCACAAAAGCTACGCAAACGAATCCTTGACGGCGCAAAACGAGTCGCCTTTTATAGGTCATGCGCTCCTGTTGAGAGTGCGACCGGAAAGTTCTGAGCCCGGTCTTTTTCCCGGATTATGTGCGTTTTTGCTCGCATTTCCGCCTGTTTACGAGGCCGGCGGAAGCGTTGGGTTTGTGGGGTCGTGGGCGACGAAAGGGAGAATTGTCGGACTGGAATAAATTGTCTGTTAATACTATATTTAGTGTTTGCAGGCAGGTTCGGCGCTAGATAGTGTGAATTTCCCTCCATTGAGGGACTCGGAAAAAATCAGTTTTGAGGGACCCGCGGGGTTCGTCGGCGCGTTGGACAGGCGCTTCGCAAGGAGTTTGACCAGCAGGGCCAGCGGAGAACCGCGAAAGGAGAGCCGGCCGTTTTCGGACGCCGGCAGGCGGCGGACATGCGCGTTTCGCATTGGGGGCAGAAATCCCCTCGGGAAAGCGCTATATATAGACAAAAGGGACCGGACCAATGCGCATCGAGCGTCGTTTCACCAAGCCAGGGCAATCCGCCTATGCGGAGATCGAATTCCGCAAGGCGCTTTCCGAGATCAAGAATCCGGATGGCTCGGTGGTGTTCCGTCTCGACAACATCGATGTGCCCGCGCAGTTCTCCCAGGTCGCAGCCGACATCCTGGCGCAGAAGTATTTCCGCAAGGCCGGTGTCCCCGCACGACTGAAGAAGGTCGAGGAGAACGACGTTCCCTCGTTCCTGTGGCGCTCCGTCGCCGACGAGACCGAGCTCGCCAAGCTGCCGGAAGCCGAGCGCTATGGTTCGGAGATCGACGCCCGCCAGGTCTTCGACCGGCTGTCCGGCACCTGGACCTATTGGGGCTGGAAGGGCGGCTACTTCAAGTCGGAGGACGACGCGCGCGCCTTCCGCGACGAGCTTGCCTATATGCTGGCCACGCAGCGCGTCGCGCCGAATTCGCCACAGTGGTTCAACACCGGCCTGCACTGGGCCTATGGCATCGATGGCCCGAGCCAGGGCCACTATTATGTCGACCCGTTCACCGGCAAGCTGACCAAGTCGAAGTCCTCCTACGAGCATCCGCAGCCGCATGCCTGCTTCATCCAGGGCGTCCAGGACGACCTCGTCAACGAGGGCGGCATCATGGACCTCTGGGTGCGTGAAGCGCGCCTGTTCAAATACGGCTCGGGCACCGGCTCCAACTTCTCGCTGCTGCGTGGCGAGGGCGAAAAGCTGTCCGGCGGCGGGCGTTCGTCCGGCCTGATGAGCTTCCTCAAGATCGGCGACCGCGCCGCGGGGGCCATCAAGTCGGGCGGCACGACGCGCCGCGCCGCGAAAATGGTCATTGTCGACGCCGATCACCCCGATATCGAGGAATTCATCGACTGGAAGGTCAATGAAGAACAGAAGGTCGCCTCGCTGGTGACCGGCTCCAAGATCGTCAAGAAGCATCTCGAAGCGATCATGAAGGCCTGCGTCAACTGCGAAGGCCAGGACGACGACTGCTTCGACCCGTCGATCAACACAGCGCTGAAGCGCGAGATCAAGGCGGCCAAGAAGGACGCGGTGCCGGAAAACTACATCTACCGCGTCATCCAGTTCGCCAAGCAGGGCTACACCTCGATGTCGTTCAAGACCTACGACACCGACTGGGATTCCGACGCCTACCTCACGGTTTCCGGCCAGAACTCCAACAATTCAGTGTCGCTGAAAGACAATTTCCTGCGCGCTGTCGAGGACGATGCCGACTGGCACCTCACCGCCCGCAAGGACGGCAAGGTGCTGAAGACGCTGAAGGCACGCGACCTGTGGGAAAAGATCGGCTACGCCGCCTGGGCTTCCGCCGATCCAGGCCTGCATTTCAACACGACGATGAACGACTGGCACACCTGCGCCTCCGCCGGTGCGATCCGGGCGTCCAATCCGTGCTCGGAATACATGTTCCTCGACGACACGGCCTGCAACCTGGCATCGATCAACCTGCTGCCCTACCGCAACGCCGACGGCAGCATCGACATCGCCGCCTATGAGCACACGGTGCGGCTGTGGACCGTCGTTCTCGAAATCTCTGTGATGATGGCGCAGTTTCCGTCGAAGGAGATCGCCAAGCAGTCCTACGAATACCGCACGCTCGGCCTCGGCTACGCCAACATCGGCGGCCTGCTGATGACCTCCGGCATTCCCTACGACTCCGACGAGGGCCGCGCTATCTGCGCAGCGCTCACCGCGATCATGACCGGCATTGCCTATGCCACCTCGGCGGAGATGGCCGCGGAACTCGGCGCCTTCGCCGACTATGACCGCAATGCGCAGAACATGCTGCGCGTCATGCGCAACCATCGCCGTGCCGCCTATGGCCACAAGGATGGCTATGAGAAGCTTGCCGTCAATCCGGTGCCGCTGGTCGCCGCCGATCTGAAGCAGCAGGATCTGGCGATTCATGCCAAGGCCGCCTGGGACCGCGCCATCGAGCTTGGCGAAGAGCATGGCTACCGCAATGCGCAGGCGACCGTGATCGCGCCGACCGGCACGATCGGTCTCGTGATGGATTGCGACACCACTGGCATCGAGCCCGACTTCGCGCTTGTGAAGTTCAAGAAGCTTGCCGGCGGCGGCTACTTCAAGATCATCAACCGCGCCGTGCCGGAAGCGCTGCGCACGCTCGGCTACTCGGAAGCCCAGATCGGCGAGATGGAGGCCTATGCGGTTGGCCATGGCAATCTCAACCAGGCGCCGGCAATCAATCCCGGCTCGCTCAAGGCCAAGGGTTTTAGCGACGAGAAGATCGCCGCGCTCAACGCGGCGCTGAAGTCAGCTTTCGACATCAAGTTCGTCTTCAACCAGTGGACGCTCGGCGCCGACTGGGTGAAGGAGAATTTCGGCTTCACCGACGAGCAGCTCAACGACTTCTCGTTCGAGATGCTGCCGGCGCTCGGCTTCTCCAGGAAGGAGATCGAGGCCGCCAACATCCACGTTTGCGGTGCGATGACGCTGGAAGGCGCCCCCTTCCTCAAGGCCGAACACCTCGCGGTGTTCGATTGCGCCAGCCCATGTGGCAAGATCGGCAAGCGTTCGCTTTCGATCAACAGCCACATCCAGATGATGGCGGCGGCGCAGCCCTTCATCTCCGGCGCCATCTCGAAGACCATCAACATGCCCAACGACGCGACGGTGGAGGACGCCAAGGGTGCCTACATGCTGTCGTGGAAGCTGGCGCTGAAGGCCAACGCTCTCTACCGCGATGGTTCGAAGCTGTCGCAGCCGCTGAACGCCTCGCTGCTCGCCGATGGCGAAGAAGACGAGGACGAAGTTGTGGAGCAGCTGATCCAGGCACCGGCAGCAGCACGCGCGGCGCAGATCACCGAGCGGATCGTCGAGCGCATCATCGAACGCGTGTCGCGCGAGCAGGAAAAGCTGCCCGGCCGCCGCAAGGGCTACACCCAGAAGGCCAAGATCGGTGGCAACACCATCTTCCTGCGCACCGGCGAATATGATGACGGCCGCCTCGGCGAGATCTTCATCGACATGAACAAGGAAGGCGCGACCCTGCGTGGCCTTCTCAACAACTTCGCCATCGCGATCTCGCTTGGCCTGCAATATGGCGTGCCGCTTGACGAATATGTGCACGCCTTCACCTTCACCAAATTCGAGCCGGCCGGCATGGTCATCGGCAACGATGCCATCAAGAGCGCGACATCGATCCTCGACTATGTGTTCAGGGAACTGGCCATCTCCTATCTCGGCCGCAACGACCTCGCCCATGTCGACCAGTCGGATTTCTCCAACACCGCACTTGGCCGCGGCATCAGCGAAGGCAAGACCGACGCCGTCTCCAAGGGCCTGACCCGTGGTTCGCCGGTGAAATTGGTGTCGAGGGCAATCGGCAGCGAACCGAAGGGCTTTGCTGGTGCCGGAGCCCCTGCCCGCTCGGCGCCGACCGCCTTCTCCGGCTCCAACGTGCTGGCGCTGAAGCCTGCCAGCGACGAGGCGGTCGCCTACAAGCGCGATTATGAGGAGCGGGCCAAGGAACTGGCTGAGGATATCGCCTTCGAGGAAGCGGCGGGCTCTGCTTCCGTAGCCTCGGACGCCACGGCGGCCCTGTTCACCGACGCGGCCGCGAACGAAGCCGCCGAGGCCAAGAAGCTCGCCAACGACCGCCGCGCCAAATCCCTGCTCCAGGGCTACACCGGTAACTCCTGCTCCGAGTGCCAGAATTTCACGATGGTGCGGAACGGGACCTGCGAGAAGTGCGATACTTGCGGCGCGACGAGCGGGTGCAGCTGAGGGGATTTGATTGAGCCCCCTGACGCGTCACACTGAATCTCGCTCAACGTCACGGTAGATTGCTCATTCGACGCACGAAACCTGCTCACCTACGGGTTTGAGGGTTGAGCAAGCCGCCAAAAACAGAAGGCTCGGACAATCGGTCCGGGCCTTCTGCATTCCAGGTGACGGCATCCGATGCCTCGCACCAGCCTAGCCGGCGGCCAGCATGACGCAGGTCACCAGGGCGGCACCCGCGAGAATGACGCCGCCAAGCCGCAGCAGCATCCCCAATTCACTAGGGTAGACGGTAATACGGATCTTCGCCTCGGTCTCGAGAGGCAGCGGATAGGATCGCCGATTTTCCAGCGGGGTGTGGAGGGCATGGCGGGACAACATCGGCTTCATCCTTCGATCATGATGTCTTGGTTCATGTTGCCATCAGCAAGATGGCATCCACGTTCGAGGAATGAATTTAGCGCGCCATGGATATTTTCTCGATTGAGGAAATAACGCGAAAATATAAAAAGCTCATATATGAAACGACGCGAGTTATACTTTGTCCCCTATATGGGAATGCTGACATGACTGGCCGCCATCGCGCGCCGGAGGGCACCGCGCCCGGGGAATGGCTCCGCATGCTGCGGTTCACAACAGGATTTTCGCCAGTATCGCGGCGGCGGCAGCGACCAGCGACAGGACCATGAACACCGCCCCAACCTCGACCCGGGACGTTGTTTCAGGCTTCGGAATGAACCGCTCGAACGGGTCCCCTTGCGCGAATACCAGCAGCCATTGCAGTCCGCGATCAAGAGCTGCCATCCACATTTCATTCCCCCCAATGCCCCTGCCTGCAGTGCTGGCCTGCGCACGAAACAGTAGCGTCCCGGCGTGTAGGGTTTCGAGATGGCTGCAGTCGCAAAGATATTAAGACGACATAAGGGTCTCGGAGCATGCGAGTTCTCGACGAAGGTTTGCCCGGCAGCCATGATGGCGGCGCGGTGAGTGGCGGGCTGCCGAACCTTGGGCCCGTTCACCTGGCGGGCTCGCAGGGCGCCCGGCCGCCGCGGCTTCAGATCTTGGCCGGCGTTACCTTGATGATGTCCCTGCCGTCGCCCTTGCGACCCTGCCACCAATTGCCGAGCAAAAGCAGGATCGGCGCCGCGATAAAGATCGACGAGGTGGTCGCGATGATGATGCCGAAGACCAGGGGAATGGCAAAATTCTCGACCGCGCTTCCACCCCATATAGCCATCGGCAGCATCGAAAGCAGGATAGCGACCGAGGTGTAGATGCATCGTGCGAACACCTGGTTGATGCTCATGTCGATGATCCCGCGCAGCGGCATCTTCTTGTACAATCGCAGGTTCTCGCGCATGCGGTCGTAGACCACCACCTTGTCGTTCACCGAATAGCCGATGATGGTCAGCAGCGCCGCGATGGCGGTGAGGTTGAAATCCAGTCCGAACAGCGCGAAGAAGCCGATCATCTTGGTCGTATCGAGCACCAGCGTGGCGATGGCGCCGATGGCAAAGTTCCATTCGAACCGCCACCAGATGTAAGCCAGCATGGCGAGCGCGGCCAGGACCACGGCCATGACGCCCGATCGGGCCAGTTCTCCACTGACCTTGGGGCCGACCACTTCGGTGCGATCGAACTTGACACCTGGGTCGAGCTTCTGCACCGCCGCCTTGACGGCGTCGACGGCGGCTGTCTGCGCGGCCTCGCCGCCCTCCTGCCTTTGCACCCGGATCAACACGTCGCTGTCGCCGCCGATCTGCTGAAGCGTCACCTCGCCGACGCCAAGTCCGCCGAGCGTGCCGCGCAACTGCGCCAGATTGGCGGGCTGCGACGTGGTTATCTCGACCTGTATGCCGCCCTTGAAGTCAATGCCGTAGTTCAGTCCGGGCTTGAGGAACAGGCCGATCGAGGCAAGCGACAGGAAGATCGACAGGCCGATGCCAAGGAAGCGCGCGTTCATGAACGAGATCGCCGTCTTCTCCGGGAAGAACCGGACCAGCGGCTCGATCGTGATCGTCTTCAAGCGGCGACGACGCACCACCTCCGTCATCAGGATGCGCACCACCGCGACGGCGGTGAACATCGACAGGCATGTGCCCAGGAACATGGTGATGGCGAAGCCGCGAACCGGGCCCGAGCCGAAAAGGAACAGCAGGCTGGTGGCGATGAGCGAGGTGACGTTGGCGTCGACGATGGTCGAGTAGGCCCGCTTGAAGCCATTGTCCAAAGCGGCGTAGGCGCCGAGCCCCTTTCTCGATTCCTCTCGTATTCGCTCATTGATCAGGATGTTGGCATCGACGCCGAAGCCGATGCCGAGGATAATGCCGGCAATGCCGGGCAGCGTCAGCGTCGCCCCGATGATCCCCAAGACCCCGAACGTCAGGATGAGGTGCAGCAGGAGCGCGAAGTTGGCGATCATGCCCCAGCCGCCATAGAGCGCGACCATGAACAGCACCACCAGCACGAAGCCGGCAATGCCGGTGTAGATGCCCAGTCTGATAACGTCGCCGCCGAGGTCCGGACCGACCGTGCGCTCCTCGATGACGGTGAGCGGCGCCGGCAACGCGCCGGCGCGCAGCAATGCCGAAAGCGTCACAGTGTCGTCGACGGTGAAACTGCCGCTGATCTGGCCGGAGCCCCCGGTGATCGGCTCGCGGATGACCGGCGCGCTGAGCACCTTACCGTCCAGCACGATGGCAAACGGCTTGCCGACATTGGCGCTGGTGATGGCCGCGAACTGGCGGGCGCCCTCGCCGTCGAAACGAAATGAGACCAGCGGCTCCTGCGTGCGCTGGTCAAAGCCGGCGCGTGCGTCGACCAGCCGGGCGCCGTCAAGCGCGACGCGGTCCTCGACCGGATAGGTGGCGCCGGTCTTGGCATCGGGCAGCAGCGAAACGCCGGGCGGCAGCGGGGCGGCCGGATCGACATTGGCAACCATGTGGAAAGTCATCTTCGCGGTGCTGCCGAGCAGTTGCCGCAACCGCGTCGGATCTTGCAGCCCGGGCAGTTGCACGAGCATTCGGTCGCTTCCGACGCGCTGGATGGTCGGCTCCGCCACGCCGACCTGGTCGACACGCTGCCGCACGATTTCCAGGCTCTGCTGCAGTGCGCTGTCCACTCTGTCGCGCAGGCCGGCTTCGGTCAGCTCGATGCGGATCTGATTCTGCACGGCGGTGACCTGAATATCCGACGCTCCGCCGCCAAGGCCGATGGTGCTGACGGGCGCGGCCAGCTTCCGCAGCATTTCGACGGCCTGGGCGCGCTTTGCGTCGTCGGCGATATTGACCAGCACCGCATCTCCAGCAACCCGGATCGATTGCGGCGGAATATGTTCCTTGAGCAGTTCGGCGCGGGCCTCGTCGAGCAGTGCATGAAGTCGGTCGGACTTCAGTGTCGCGGCGTCGACTTCCAGGACCAGGTGCGAGCCGCCCTGCAGATCGAGTCCGAGCGTAATCTGCCGTTTGGGCAGCCAATCCGGAAGCGCCGCCAGTTGCTGCTTGGTGAAGAGATTTGGCAGCGCGGCAAGAATGCCGGCGAGGATGATCGCCACATAGGTGTAGATCAGCCATTTCGGTGTTCGCATGTCATTGATCCGTGAATTTGCTTTCGCCGTCTGTCACGACGTTCCAGTGAAATCTGTTGTTTTGGCTTTCGTCGGGACAGCGCCACCTGCCGTTGTCTCTCCATCGACAGCCATCACGAGAGTGCCAGGTGGACCATCCGTATCCCCAGCGAGGCTGCGACCAGCCACAATGCCTCGTCCCAGTGATTGAAGGATTTGGTCGGGAACGGCTGCTTGAGGACCACCGCAACCAGCATCGAGAAGGAGGCGTAGAGGCCGAGCCATCCGGATGCACCGGCGTACCCGGTCTTTCCGTGGGCCGCGATGACCAGGCAAAAGCAGAGCTTCAGGAGGAACCTGCCGACGGTGCGCCGGGAAACCTGATCCAACTGAACAATCATTGCCTGCTCCTGACCAATGGGTAGGAGGAGCACGGGATGCCAGTTGCACAAGGATCACCGCGAAGCGGAACATTCCGATGGTTTATTAGCATCGTCCCAAGGCGACGCGCCAATGACCCAGGCATTTCCAGGCGCGCTCTCGCTCCTGAGGAAAGCAATCGTACCGCCGGGAAGCATATGAATTCGAGACGACCGCAGGCCCTATTTCATAAGGAAATCATAAACATTCGGGCTCTCCGATTCGGTAAGAGCGGCAGCACCGCTCTGATACCGGCCTGCGCATTCCAGCACTCACCAGGCGCACCCTTGTCCGGTTTCGTCGGGTACGCAGCGCTGGAACATAGGAACGAGGATGGTGCTACCGTCTTAAATGGGTGGTTTGCGGAGCTTTGCTATGTATCGCTCCCCTTGGGTTCAATCTACGGCCGAGTATCACGGCTGACCCGCGAATGCTGGCGGTCAAGGGCCAAGGCCAAGAAACATCCAACGACGTCGACCAGTGTGGCAGGCGCCGACGGACGTTCGTCGGGGTCGAACGCGAGTCCAATGGCGGCAGACTGGCTCGCCTGCGTTGCCACGGGCCAGAAGTCAAAGCGAGAGGCCAACGCCGGGTAGACTCCGGCGGGCGAGACAAGTCCCGTGGTCAACGATGATCGCGCCGCCTCCAATTCGGCCTCCTGCAGCTCTACGTCGCCGACGCTTTCGACGGAAACCACTTTGCCCTCCAAGGCGAGAATGACGACGACAGGAACGTGGAAGAGCGTCGCGAGAGCCCGGGAAGTGATTGAGACGATCTCCTTCGTATTGTCGGCCGCTGAGATGTCGCGGCTGTAGTCCTGCAGCACTGTGGCCTGCCTTCTCAGGAGCGCCGCATCGGCTGCCCTGCGGCGGGCGGTAAAGGCAACGGCACTCACGACAAGTCCTACGACAAAAAGCAGTGCAATCGCCCAGACGTTTGCCGGGTCGTCAACCATCAGCGAATAGCGAGGCTCGGTGAGGAAGAAATTGTAGGCCAGCGCACCAAGTATCGCCGCACAGAGGGAGGGCCCGAGGCCCAGGCCAACGGCCGCGAAGATGACCGGCACCACAAATATTAGGGAGACGTTCGGGATCTTCACTTGATTGTCGATGCCGACAGCCACGACTGTCGCGAAGGCGGTCATTCCAACCGACGCAAGGTAGCTCACCACAGCTGGGGCCACCGATGGCGCCGGGTCCAAAAGTGGATTGGCATCAGGCAACGGTGTGGTGTCCGACCGCAGCTTTGATTTGATATCGACCATTGGTTCAAACTCCCAGCTTATTGCATGCCGTCCTTGGCGACAGCCTGCTAGTGCAGGATCATACCAGCCAGAACCTCGCGGTCGCGGCGGCGACAAGCGAACCGATCATACACCTCTCCGCCTGCTGCGTCCGCTGCATGACGAAACCGTGGTGGACACCCATGAAAGCTCAATCGTGCGTAGTCGCAAGAAATGAAAACTCGACAACGCCACGCCTCAACGGCAGTGCTTGCGACGCGATATCGTCTTGCGGAGCGAGGCGGGTGGAATACGCCGCCCGAGGGGCAAGTTGAGCCGGAGTCTGGGAAGGTCGAAACGAGACCTTCGTGACATTGCGTGCAAAGGCTCGAAATGGCGCAACTCACGACCACCCGCGTAGTCGCCAACAACGTCTGTTTCCGGGCAACGGCAAAGGTTGCCTCTACAGTCGAGATCGGGCGCAATGCTGCCGTTCGCGTCATGGAAGACGTGCGTCGGCCTGGGGCTTTGCAGAATCAGATCCTGGGACGCCACCAGCTATTATTTTCTCAAGCGCCAGTCGCAAGCAATATACATACGCTCGGGTATGTGTATACGAACGTATATTTCCAGCAATAGTGTTAGGCGGCTTGCGAGCCTTCTGGTTCGCGTAGAGCCTGAAAGATCGCCCGCCGACTGCCTCCCGCGTCGCGCGAACACCACTTCGTGAATGCGCGACAATAGCGGTATAGCATTTGCTATGTTAGTTAGGATATTGCAAGCCCACCGCCGGTGGGGACATCGTCGAGCCGCATCTGGAGGCGTCGTGAGCCAAGACGTTTTGCACCTGGGACAGTTGGCCCCGGCGGGAATCCCCGACCACCTGGTCACCGAAGTGGATGTCCGACGTGCGAGTGATCGCCTGAGGGTTCTGCAATCCCGATCCAAAGGCCGTTGGCTGCGGCTTCTCTGGCTGCTGGTCGGCCCGGGTGTTCTGGTGATGCTGGGAGAAAACGACGGCCCCAGCATGGTCTCTTACGCGACGACCGGCGCAACCTATGGGATTGGCTTCTTCGTGCCCTTTATTCTGCTTACCTTTGCCATGGCCTTCGTCGTTCAGGAAATGACGGTCAGGCTCGGCGCGGCAACCCATCGCGGCCACGCGGAACTTATCTTCCAACGCTTCGGCCCGTTCTGGGGCTATTTCGCGATGGCGGATCTCGTCTTCGGCAATGTTTTGACGTTGGTCACCGAGTTCATCGCAATTCAGGCTGGCGGCCTTTACTTTGGATTGCCTTCCTGGGTTTCCGTGGCGATCGGAGTCGCGATCGTAATCGCCTCGCTCGCCTTTCGTCGGTATGCGACATGGGAGCGTGCGCTGATGGCGCTCGCGGTCGGTAATCTGCTTTTTGTTCCGGCTGCCTTGCTGGCGCACCCGGACGGAGCCGCGCTCGCCCATGCGATTGCGACCTGGGGGCCACTGCCAGGCGGCTTCAACGCCACTTTCATTACGCTGGTTCTGGCCAATGTCGGCGCAACCGTTACGCCCTGGATGATCTTTTTCCAGCAGAGTGCCGTGGTCGACAAGGGATTGACCGCGGCGGACGTCCCCCAAGGCAGGATCGATACGGCGATTGGCGCTGTCATCGCGGCAGGGGCCGCCGTTGCGACAGTGATCGCTGCCGCACCTCTTTATGCCGCGCATGTCGATGTGTCGCAGTTTGCCAGCGGCGTTGATTTCGCCACCGCCCTCCAGCCGCTGCTGGGCACGACCGGCGCGACACTTTTCGCGCTGGGAATCATCGAAGCGGGACTGCTGGCAGCCATGACCATCTCAACCAGTTCATCCTATGCATTGGCCGAAACGATGTCGGCCCGGCACAGCCTGAACCTCGATTTTGCCCGCGGTCGTTTGTTCTATGGTGCCGCGATCATTTCGACTGTTGTGGCAGCGGGGATCGTATTGATCCCCGGCGCGCCATTGCTGGCGATGACGCTGACTGTGAATGTCATCGCGACTTTGTTGATGGCGCCAGCGCTTCTGTTCCTGCTTTTGCTGGTCAATGACCGTGAAATCATGGGGAAGCTTGCAAATGGGAGGCTCGGCAATGTTGCTGGCGGGACCATCGTCATTGCCATCTCTCTGATTGGTGCGCTCTACGGTTTGATTGCCGTTTTTCCAGGCCTTTTGGGACAATAGGTGTGATCGACATGGAAAAGACTCCCAAGCTGATTAACGCCCTCGAACAGGGGCAACTCACAGCGGTTGCAATGCAGCCGCTTCCACGCCGCGCGCTTGGACGCGGGGCTTTATTCTTGCTGGTCTTGCTGCGCGTTTACATAATCGTGGCAATTCCGATCGTCGGCTACGCATTTGTGCATGCACTGCTGAATTCGCCGCACTGAAAGCAGCGGGTACCCAGCGCCGAGCTCCGTCCTTTTAGCTGAGCCAGGCGGCTAACCTCTCAGTACCTCTAACCTGGCAGAAACATCCCCACGGCCGCGGCACCCATGACGACTGTTGCAATCCAAGCCAAGACAACGACCGGTCGGCTAGCCGTGTAGGCCCCCATCACGGATTTCTTCGAAGCGAGCAGGATAATCACCACCATCAGTGGAACGGCGACCACTCCGTTGATAACGGCGCTCCAGAACAGAGCCTTCATCGGATTGATCGGCGAATACTGAATGATGAGCCCGGCAAGCACGCTGACGGCGATGATGCCATAGAAGCCTCGGGCGTCGACGGCCTTGAGCTCGAGGCCCGACTTCCACCCCAGGGCTTCGGAGAGAGCATAGGCTCCGGAGCCGGCGAGCACCGGCACTCCGATCAGGCCGACGCCGAGAATGCCGAGCG
>CALRQH020000048.1:0-20902 GCA_943370265.1 Mesorhizobium carmichaelinearum | reverse complement strand
GCGACACGCTGGTGCGTTCCGGAGCCATCGACGTTCTGGTGGTCGATTCGGTCGCGGCGCTGACGCCGCGCGCTGAAATCGAGGGCGAGATGGGCGATTCGCTGCCCGGCCTGCAGGCGCGGCTGATGAGCCAGGCGCTGCGCAAGCTGACCGCCTCGATCTCGCGCTCCAACACCATGGTCATCTTCATCAACCAGATCCGCATGAAGATCGGCGTCATGTTCGGCTCGCCCGAAACCACGACCGGCGGCAACGCGCTGAAATTCTATGCCTCGGTTCGCCTCGACATACGCCGCATCGGCTCGGTCAAGGACCGGGACGAGGTCGTCGGCAACCAGACCCGCGTCAAGGTGGTCAAGAACAAGCTGGCGCCGCCCTTCAAGGTGGTCGAGTTCGACATCATGTATGGCGAAGGCGTCTCCAAGACCGGTGAACTGGTCGATCTCGGCGTCAAGGCCGGTGTGGTCGAGAAGTCGGGCGCCTGGTTCTCCTACAATTCGCAGCGTCTCGGCCAAGGCCGCGAAAATGCGAAACTGTTCCTGCGCGATAATCCCGACACGGCGCGCGAGATCGAACTGGCACTCAGGCAGAACGCCGGTCTGATCGCGGAAAAGTTCCTCGAGAATGGCGGCTCCGAAGGTGGTGACGACGGTTTCGAGGATGAAGCCGGCGCGATGTAGTCGGCAGGCAATGCCTAATCAGTTTGTGTATCTCTGACCGAGTTCGCGTTGATGTGTTTGGACCGCCGGCCCTTGGGTCGGCGGTTTGCGTTTCTGCCGTCAAGTCCGGCGGTGTGAGGAACGCTGAAAGACACGATCTGGACCCATTCCGTGTTTCTGGACAGGGTGCGGCGTGATCGCTAAAAGGCCAAAGTCTATCTTCTAAAAAGTCTATCTTCTAAAGACGCAAAGCCAATTTTCCGCCGGCTGGCCGGCGGTTCTCTCGAA
The DNA here is from genome assembly GCA_943370265.1 of Mesorhizobium carmichaelinearum. Lineage (GTDB taxonomy): Bacteria > Pseudomonadota > Alphaproteobacteria > Rhizobiales > Rhizobiaceae > Mesorhizobium > Mesorhizobium carmichaelinearum_A. Next base: position 19,955 of record CALRQH020000048.1, on the reverse strand, counting down.
AAGGCAGCATTCATGAGTGGCGTGAACGAGATCCGGTCGACATTTCTCGACTACTTCCGCAAGGAGGGTCACGAGATCATTGCGTCGAGCCCGCTGGTGCCGCGCAACGATCCGACGCTGATGTTCACCAACGCCGGGATGGTGCAGTTCAAGAACGTTTTCACCGGTCTTGAAAAGCGACCCTATTCGCGTGCCTCGACCGCCCAGAAGAGCGTTCGCGCCGGCGGCAAGCACAACGACCTCGACAATGTCGGCTACACAGCGCGCCATCTGACGTTCTTCGAGATGCTCGGCAATTTCTCCTTTGGCGACTATTTCAAGGAGCGCGCCATCGAGCTTGCCTGGAACCTGATCACCAAGGAATTCGGGCTGAACAAGGACAAGCTGCTGGTCACCGTCTATCACACGGATGACGAGGCTGCCGGCTTCTGGAAGAAGATCGCGGGCTTTTCCGACGACCGCATCATTCGTATCGCGACCTCCGACAATTTCTGGGCGATGGGCGACACTGGACCTTGCGGGCCGTGTTCGGAAATCTTCATCGACCGGGGCGAACACATCTGGGGCGGCCCTCCCGGCAGCCCGGAAGAGGACGGCGATCGGTTCCTCGAATTCTGGAACCTGGTGTTCATGCAGTATGAACAGGTGACGAAGGAGGAGCGCATCGACCTGCCGCGCCCGTCGATCGACACCGGCATGGGCCTGGAGCGCATGGCGTCCATCCTGCAAGGGGTGGAAAGCGTCTTTGAAACCGATCTGTTCCGCCATCTGATAGACGCTGCCTCATCCGCGATCGGGCACGGTCCTGACAAGGAGACGGTCGCGTCCTTCCGCGTCATAGCGGATCATCTGCGCTCGTCCTCCTTCCTGGTGGCCGATGGCGTGCTGCCGTCGAACGAAGGTCGTGGCTATGTGCTGCGTCGCATCATGCGCCGCGCCATGCGTCACGCGCAGTTGCTCGGCGCCCGTGATCCCTTGATGTGGCGCCTGGTGCCGGCGCTGGTGCGTGAGATGGGCCAGGCCTATCCGGAACTGGTGCGCGGCGAACAGCTGATCACCGAGACGTTGAAGCTCGAGGAAACACGTTTCCGCAAGACCCTGGTGCGTGGCCTGGGTCTTCTTTCAGAGGCGACGGAAACACTGCAGGCCGGCGACATGCTGGACGGCGAGACGGCCTTCAAGCTCTACGATACCTACGGATTCCCGCTCGACCTGACGCAGGACGCGCTGCGCCAGCGCAACATTTCGGTCAATCTTGCAGGCTTCACCGATGCAATGGAGCGGCAGCGAGCCGAGGCGCGCGCCCACTGGGCAGGCTCCGGCGACGCGGCCGCGGAGACGATCTGGTTTCCGGTGCGCGAGAAAGCGGGCGCCACCGAGTTCCTCGGTTATGAGACCGAGCAGGCGGAAGGCATCATCCAGGCGCTGGTCAGGGACGGCAAGACCGTGGAAAGCGCCAGCAAGGGCGACGCAGTCGCGGTAGTCGTCAACCAGACGCCGTTCTATGGCGAGTCCGGTGGCCAGATGGGTGACACCGGTGTCATCTCAGGCGAGGGGTTCTCGATCGAGATATCCGACACGCAGAAGAAGGCCGACGGCCTGTTCGTCCATATCGGCAAAGTGGCCAGCGGCACGGTCAAGACGGGCGCTGCGGTCGAGCTAAAGGTCGACCATGCACGTCGCTCCAGGCTGCGGGCAAACCATTCCGCGACGCATCTTATCCACGAGGCGTTGCGCGAGGTGCTGGGCACCCATGTCGCGCAGAAGGGTTCGCTTGTCGCGCCGGAGCGCCTGCGCTTCGACATCTCGCACAACAAGCCCATCTCGCCCGAGGATCTCGAACAGGTCGAGCGCATGGCCAATGAGATCGTCGTTCAGAACGGTCCGGTGACCACGCGCTTGATGTCGGTTGACGACGCCATCGCCGAGGGCGCCATGGCGCTGTTTGGCGAGAAATACGGCGATGAAGTGCGCGTCGTGTCGATGGGCACGGGCCTGCATGGTGCCAAGGCAAACCGGCCCTATTCGGTCGAGCTTTGCGGTGGCACGCATGTCAGGGCGACCGGCGATATCGGCCTGGTGCGTGTCGTGTCGGACAGCGCGGTCGCCGCCGGCGTGCGCCGCATCGAGGCGTTGACCGGCGAGGCCGCGCGCAAGCATCTCGACGAGCAGGACCGGCGTCTGAAAGCCGTCGCCTCGACGCTGAAGATCTCGCCGGCCGACGTGCCGGCTCGTGTCGAGGCGCTGCTCGACGAGCGCAAGAAGCTCGAGAAGGAGTTGACCGAAGCGCGCAAGAAACTTGCGCTGGGCGGTGGTGCCGCAGCGGGCGCGCCGTCTGAAAATGAGACGGTGGCGGGCGTCGGCTTCCTCGGCAAGGCCGTCTCCGGTGTCGCGCCAAAGGATCTGAAGCCGCTGGCTGATGCCGGCAAGACCTCGCTGGGCTCCGGTGTCGTGGTCTTCGTCGGCGCTGGCGAAGACAACAAGGCCAGCGTCGTGGTCGCCGTCACCGATGACCTCGTCGGCCGTTTCAGCGCCGTCGATCTGGTGCGCGTGGCGTCTGCCGCATTGGGCGGGCAGGGCGGCGGCGGCCGGCCAGACATGGCGCAGGCCGGTGGCCCTGATGCCTCGAAGGCCAATGATGCGATTGCCGCGGTAAGGGCAGCACTCGAAGCCGCCTGAAAGCCGCGACATGAACGTTCTTGTCCTCGGCGGCTATGGTTTGATCGGGGACGAGATCGTAGGCCGTTTGCTCCGCGACGGTCATCATGTGACCGGCCTCGGTCGCGATGTTCGGGATGCAGAACGACGCAGGCCCGCGGTTCGCTGGATCGCGGCTGACATGTCGCAACTGCTTGCCGCTGAAGACTGGCTGCGGGTGGTTGCGGGCGTGGACGTGGTCGTGAACGCGGCAGGCGCCCTGCAAGACGGCCCGCGCGACCGCCTCGACGCCATCCATCGGCGCTCCGTGACGGCGCTGGTTGCGGCATGTGAGCAGGCCGGTGTGCGCGGTTTTGTGCAGATTTCCGCTGTTGGCGCCGACCCGTCTTCGGAAAATCCCTTTTTCAGCACCAAGGCGGAAGGTGACAGGGCCGTTGCAACCTCTTCGTTGGAATGGACGATCCTGCGGCCGGGGTTGGTGATCGCGCCCGCTGCCTATGGGGGAACCGCGCTTTTGCGCGCCCTTGCAGCCTTCCCCTGTTTTATTCCGGCCGTCATGTCGCGCCAACCGATCCAAACGGTATCGGTGGCCGACGTCACGGAGGCGGTCTCGCGTGCGGTTGCCGGGTCCCTGCCGCCCCACCTTGCCGTCGATCTCGTCGAGGGCAATGCCAGGTCTCTCGCCGATGTCTTGCTTGCCTTTCGTGCGTGGCTTGGTCTGCCGCCGGCGAGGGTCGTGCCGATGCCGGCCGTTCTCGGCCGGCTTGCGGGCGCCGTTGCCGATGGCCTTGGCATGCTTGGCTGGCGATCTCCTCTGCGCAGCGCGGCACTTGCCGCGCTCGGGCGCGGCGTTACTGGCAATGCCGCTCCCTGGAACGAGATTTCCGGCCATCCGCTCCAGCCGCTGGAAGCAACGCTGGCCGATATGCCCGCAAACGTTCAGGAGCGATGGTTCGCACGCCTCTGGCTGGTCAAGCCTGTCCTCCTTGCTTGCCTGTCGATTTTCTGGCTTGTCTCGGGCGTCATCGGCCTGATCCGTCAAGTGGAGGCGGCGGATGTTCTCGTTTCGCACGGCGTGCCGGGGAATTTCGCTCATCTGTCGGTTCTGGCCGGCAGTGCCGCGGATATCCTTGTCGGCGCGGCGGTTGTGGTCCGGCCCTTCGCCCGGCGCGCGCTGCTGGCGATGATCGCGATCACGCTGTTTTATCTGGCGGCGGCGACGCTTCTCGTTCCCGAGCTCTGGCTCGCTCCGCTGGGACCGCTGGTCAAGACAATCCCGACGCTTTGTCTGGTCCTTGTGGCGCTGGCAGTGCTCGACGAGCGATGAGCTTCTGGGTCGACATTTTGCGCTGGGCGCATATCATCGGTGCCACGGTTCTCTTCGGCACCGGCGCCGGGATCGCCTTCTTCATGCTCATCGCGCAGCGTACTGGCAGGCCCGATCTCGTCGCCCATGTCGCCGGCACGGTCGTCATCGCCGACACCATATTCACGGCAACCGCCGTCGTCCTGCAACCGATCACCGGCGCGCTTCTGGCACGGGCAACCGGTTGGCCGCTGTCCGAAGGCTGGATTGTGCTGTCCTTGCTGCTCTACGTCGCGACAGGTCTGTTCTGGCTGCCTGTTGTCTGGATTCAAATCCGGATACGAAATCTGGCGCGGCAGGCGGTCATCGAGAATGGACCGCTGCCCGCTGAGGAGAAGCGGTTTTTTCGCATATGGCTGGCGTGCGGCTTTCCTGCTTTCGCCGCCGTGCTTGCGATTCTCTGGCTGATGGCCACCCGACCGGCAATAAATCTTTAGATTGCAGCCCGAGCGTAGCTCACATGAGCTGCGCGCATCACCCGGACTTCTGCGTGCGGGCAAAGCTCGGGCGTGCCGCAATGCGGTTCCACCAGCTTTGAATATCTGGAAATTCGGCCAGCAGGCTTTGCCCCTCGGCGACCTTGAGAAAATAGCCGATGATGGGCGCGGCATGCAGATCAGCCAGCGTCAACTCGGCTCCCATCAGCCATGATCCCTGCGCTTTCAGTGACGAGAGCACCCGCAGCGTGGTGGCCGCTTGCTGAAGCCCCCTGGCGATCAAGGTCTCGTCGGGCATCGGATTATCCAGCCGCTCGACGGCGACATCCCAGACCATCGACCGATACGCATAGGCGTCGAGGAGGCCGATCATCTGGTTCATGGTGGCGCGAGCGCGAGCGTCCGCCGGCTGCAGGGCAGGGCCGGCAAAACCCTCGTCTACATATCGGGCAATGGCGCTCGTCTCAAAAAGGCGAAACCCATCATGCTCGAAGGCGGGGATGCGGCCGAATGGATGATGTTCGAGATACCAGCCCGGCACGCCGTCCGCCGCGAAGACGTCGACCGGCACCAGCTCGTACTCGACGTTCTTTTCCTCGAGAGCAAGCCGGACGATACGCACATAGACGCTGTAGTCAGCACCGTAGACGACCGGCTTGCCCATTCCTTCCCTCTCAAAAGTCTCGGCGGTTACGCCATGGCCTTCTGCAGGTTCTCGTCGATCTTGTCGAGGAAGCCGGTGGTCGACAGCCACGGTTGGTCGGGGCCGATCAGCAGCGAAAGATCCTTGGTCATGAAGCCGGATTCAACCGTCTGGATGCAAACCTTTTCCAGCGTCTCGGCGAAGCGCTTCAGCTCGGCATTGTCGTCGAGCTTGGCGCGATGCGCGAGGCCACGCGTCCAGGCGAAGATCGAGGCGATCGAATTGGTCGAGGTTTCCTCGCCTTTCTGGTGCTGGCGATAGTGGCGGGTGACGGTGCCGTGCGCAGCTTCCGCTTCCACCGTCTTGCCGTCCGGCGTCATCAGCACCGAGGTCATCAGGCCAAGCGAACCAAAACCCTGCGCAACCGTGTCGGACTGCACGTCGCCGTCATAATTCTTGCAGGCCCAGACATAGCCGCCCGACCATTTCAGGCTGGACGCCACCATGTCGTCGATCAGCCGGTGCTCGTACCAGAGCTTCTTCGACTTGAACTCGGCTTCGAACTCGGCCTCGTAGACTTCCTGGAAAATGTCCTTGAAGCGGCCATCATAAGCCTTGAGGATGGTGTTCTTGGTCGACAGATAGACGGGATAGTTGCGCAGCAGGCCGTAGTTCAGCGAGGCGCGGGCAAACTCGCGGATCGATTCGTCGAGGTTGTACATCGCCATGGCGACGCCGGCGCCGGGCGCGTCGAACACGTCGTGCTCGATCACCTGACCGTCCTCGCCAACGAACTTGATCGTCAGCTTGCCCTTGCCGGGGAAGCGGAAATCGGTGGCGCGATACTGGTCGCCGAAGGCGTGGCGGCCGACGATGATCGGCTTGGTCCAGCCGGGCACCAGGCGGGGCACGTTCTTCATGATGATCGGCTCGCGGAAGATCGTTCCGCCGAGGATGTTGCGGATCGTGCCGTTGGGCGACTTCCACATCTTTTTCAGCTTGAACTCCTCGACGCGCTGCTCGTCGGGGGTGATCGTCGCGCACTTCACGCCGACGCCGTATTTCTTGATGGCGTTGGCCGAATCGATGGTCACCTGGTCATTGGTGGCGTCGCGATGCTCGATGCCGAGATCGTAATATTCAAGCTTGAGGTCGAGATAAGGGTGGATCAGCTTGTCCTTGATGAACTGCCAGATGATGCGGGTCATCTCGTCGCCGTCGAGTTCGACGACCGGGTTCGCCACCTTGATCTTCGCCATGGAAAGAATGCCTCGTTGCTGGGATATGGGACGGCCTTGCCTGGGTGGCGTTCGGCCGGGGGATGCCGCCCGTATATCAAAGCGCTTTTGGCCGTGCAAACAGCGATCGGTCACGAACTGGAGGCCAAGGCTGCCACCATTTGCGAATGCTTCATTTTCGCGGCCGAATATGTCAGGGACGCTGAAATGCCGCAAACAGCAGTTCATTGACAATCATGCCAGCAACCAAAGACGCCACCACCATTCCAGCCGCCGGCCCAGCGATCATTCTCGTCGAGCCGCAGCTTGGCGAGAACATTGGCATGGTCGCACGCGCCATGGCTAATTTCGGCTTGGTCGAACTGCGCCTGGTCAACCCACGCGACGGCTGGCCGAGCGAGAAGGCGCGTGCCGCCGCCAGTCGTGCGGATCATGTTATCGATGCCGTAACGGTGTTCGACGATCTGGCCTCGGCGCTTGCCGATCTGAATTTCGTTTTCGCCACCACGGCCCGACAGCGCGACGGTTTCAAATCCGTGCGAGGCCCGGTCGAAGCGGGCAGGGTGCTCCGCGCTCGTCATGCGATGGGGCAGCGCACCGGCATCCTGTTCGGGCGCGAGCGCTTCGGTCTTTATAATGACGAGGTCGGTCTAGCCGACGAGATCGTCACCTTTCCGGTCGATCCTGATTTTTCCTCGCTCAACATCGCCCAGGCGGCGCTGCTGATGTCCTATGAGTGGATGAAATCCGGTCTCGAGGACGACACCAAGACCAATTTCACCGGTCCGGAGATGAAGCCGGCAAGCAAGGAAGAGCTACACGGCCTGTTCGCCTATCTGGAAGGTGCGTTGGAAGCGCGCGGCTATTTCCGGCCTGCGCCGAAGAAGCCGAAGATGGTCGACAACCTGCGTGCGGTGCTGACGCGCGCCGGTTTCGCCGAGCCGGAGCTCAAGGTTCTGCGCGGCATCATCTCGTCGCTCGACAGGTTCTCGCCGGCAATGCCTCGCGGCGATGGCTCCCCCGGGGATGATCCAAGGCGGTTACCCGCGGCAGCCGCGCGTGTCCGCAAGGCGGAAGCGGCTGGTCAGGCGCCCGACGCCAATGGCGACGACAACGACACGCCCCCGCCGGGCGGCAGGGGAACCGACAATGACTGAACGCCCGATCCTGATGTTCGATTCCGGCATCGGCGGGCTCACCGTGCTGCGTGAGGCGCGGGTGCTGATGCCCGATCGCCGCTTTGTCTATGTCGCAGATGACGCTGCCTTCCCTTATGGCGCCTGGGAGGAACCGGCACTCAGCGCTCATATCCTTGGCCTGTTCGGTGCGCTGCTGGAGAAATTCCAGCCGGAGATCTCGGTCATTCCCTGCAACACGGCATCGACCCTGGTGATTGACGCGCTGCGCCAGAAATTCCCCGGCCATCCCTTCGTCGGCACGGTGCCGGCCATCAAGCCGGCGGCGGAGCGCACGCGCTCCGGTCTGGTGTCGGTGCTGGCGACGCCGGGCACGGTGAAGCGTCAGTACACGCGCGACCTGATCAGCAAATGGGCGCAGAAATGCCACGTGCGGCTGGTCGGTTCGGACCGGCTGGCGCCGCTTGCCGAGATTTACATGCGCGAGGGATTCGTCGACGAGGAGATCGTCCGCGAGGAGATCGCGCCATGCTTCGTCGAGAAGGACGGCGCCCGCACCGATATCGTCGTGCTCGGCTGCACGCATTATCCGTTCCTGGCCAACCGCATGCGCAAGACCGCGCCCTGGCCGGTTGACTGGATCGATCCCGCCGAGGCGATCGCCCGCCGTGCCATGTCACTGCTGGCGCCTGTCGACGGACCGTTGCTGCAAGGCGAGCCAGACATTGCCGTCTTCACGTCCGGCAAGGTGGATTTTGCCACCAGCCGGCTGATGCAGGGGTTTGGCCTCGCAGTTGCATGAAGCCCGGAACGTCGGCGTAGCCGGCGCGTTTGTCTCCCGTCGCAGAAGGGAGAACCAACCATGCCAGCCAAATCAAAGGCCCAGCAGAAAGCCGCCGGCGCGGCGCTGTCCGCCAAACGCGGCGAGACCAAGAAGAGCGAACTGATCGGTGCGTCTCGGGAGATGTACGATTCCATGAGCGAAAAGCAGCTCGAGGAATTCGCGGAAACAAAGCGCAAGGGATTGCCGGAGAAAAAATCGAAGGAGTGATCCGCCCGGCAACATGCTTGAAGCGGGCGATCAGTAGCCTAGCGTGAAGCGCTTGCCTGTATGCTCGGGCTTTTCGGCTTCGTTGACGAGTGCGACGGCAAGATCCTCGACCGAGATGTGGCTTTCGCCCTTCTCGTCAAGCACCGGCTGGTCGCCGCCGAGGCGGAATTTCGCTGTTCTCTGGCCCGGCGCCATGTGGGCGGCAGGCGAAAGGAAGGACCACTCGAGGCCCTTCTCCTTGCGGATTTCGGCAAGTGCGTCGCGTGCGGCGCGGGCGCCATCCCGGTATGCTTCGGGAAAGTGCGGCGAATCGACGAACTGGCTGCCGTCCGGCGCATGCAGGCTGCCGGCACCGCCAACAACGATCAGGCGGATGCCCGCGGCCTTGGCCGCCGCCACGATCGCCCGCGATCCTGCCAAATGCTTGTCATAGATTTCCGGATCGCCCCAGCCGCCGTTGAACGCGGAAATGACGACGTCATTGCCAGCCAGGGCTACCGCCAACTGCTTGCTGTCGGTGACATCCGCCTTGACGGCGCGGACGCCGGCCTGCGGCGTCAACTTGGATGGATTGCGCACGATCGCGGTGACGGAATGGCCGCGCGCGATGGCTTCCTTAAGCACGGCGGCGCCGACGAAGCCGGATGCGCCGATAAGAGCGATTTTCATAGGTGTCTCCTGCATCTCTTCCTGTCTGGCTTTGGCGTTGTCCTATGGGCGTTGGGACAGCTCCGGCGGAGCCACGCAACCGTGCCGCTGAACATCACCGTGAAATAGATAGGGCCTGCGATGTGCTTCGCAGGCCCTGCGCAAACTTTTATGTTGATTTCGCCGTGAGCGATCGGATCGGAGGTACGAGATCGTACCCGGTCACCAACGATGGCAGCGCCGCACTCTTTCGACGATGACCCTGCGGTGGCCATGACGCCACACGACCCTCTTTTTCACGATGATGCGGCAAACCGGTTTATGTCCATGCCAGTGCCTTGCCATTGCAGGCTCAGGCGCAACCGCCATGGACCCTGCAAGCACCGCCGCGCCTGCCAGGGTAAGGAAAAACTTCTTCATGCTGATCGGGCTCCTCTAAGCTCCAGTCCCTTCCTGATGCCGCTTGGCGCAAACCTCTTGCCAAACCCGGCACGGCATCAACGTCGAAAAAGCCATAAGGTTGCCGTCAGCCATTCAGTGATAAGCTTGACACCGGATGAAACTCCGTCTAACCACCCCGACAGCACCGGGCCGCAATGCCCGGTGGTTTATTTTGTATGCGCAAGATCATTCAGCCTAACCTGTTCTGGTCTTGTTTGAAATGACGTGTCCCGTGGGTTTTCCGCCGCGTTGCGTGGGAAAACCCTGTCAGGCCTCGAAAACGGGGGCCAGAGGAGGGCGCGTTTCCTTCACCCGGACCATGAGGTTCCGGGTGGTTTGTTTTGAAAGGGAATGCGATGAGCAAGCGCGAATCCGCGAAGTACAAGATCGACCGCCGTCTTGGCGAAAATATCTGGGGTCGCCCGAAGTCCCCGGTCAACAAGCGTGAATACGGCCCGGGCCAGCACGGCCAGCGCCGCAAGGGCAAGCTTTCCGATTTCGGCCTGCAGCTGCGCGCCAAGCAGAAGCTGAAGGGTCACTATGGCGACGTCTCGGAAAAGCAGTTCCGCAAGGTCTACGAAGAGGCCGATCGCCGCAAGGGCGACACCTCGGAGAACCTGATCGGCCTGCTCGAGTCGCGCCTCGACGCGGTCGTCTACCGCGCCAAGTTCGTGCCGACCATTTTCGCGGCCCGTCAGTTCGTCAACCACGGCCATGTCAACGTCAACGGCAAGCGCGTCAACATCGGTTCGTATCGCTGCAAGCCGGGTGACGTCGTCGAGGTTCGCGAGAAGTCGAAGCAGTTGGTCATCGTTCTGGAAGCGGTTGGCCTCGCCGAGCGCGACGTGCCCGATTACATTGAAGCCGATCACAACAAGATGGTCGCGACCTTCTCGCGCATCCCCGGCCTGGCCGACGTTCCGTTCGCCGTGCAGATGGAACCGAACCTGGTCGTCGAATTCTATTCGCGCTGATCGGCTCCATTTTTCGATATCAGGACAGGCCGCCCTTCGAGGCGGCCTTTTCTTTGGCGGTCATGTCCGCTAATCCGGGCGCTCGGGTTCACTGAAGGCGCCACGCCATGAACATGTTGTCAGAGCCAATCGCCGACGCCGAAGGCGGCTTTCATCCGATGTTCGCCGACGTGCCGTCGTCGGTCGAATTCAACAAGCTGCGCAAGCGGCTGCTGCGGCTCACCCGCCAGGCGATCGAGGATTTCTCGATGGTGAGACCGGGCGATCGCTGGCTGATCGCACTGTCGGGTGGCAAGGATTCCTACGGCCTGCTCGCCCTGCTGCTGGACCTCAAATGGCGCGGACTTCTGCCGGTCGATCTGCTGGCCTGCAATCTGGATCAGGGCCAGCCGAATTTTCCTAAACACATCCTGCCCGACTATCTCAATGCCCATGGCATTGCGCATCGCATCGAATACCAGGACACCTATTCGGTCGTCACCGACAAGCTTCCGGAAGGCAGCACCTACTGCTCGCTGTGCTCTCGGCTGCGGCGCGGCCATCTCTATCGCATTGCGCGGGAGGAGGGGTGTTCGGCGCTGGTGCTCGGTCACCATCGCGAGGACATTCTCGAGACCTTCTTCATGAATCTCTTCCATGGCGGTCGCCTGGCCGCCATGCCGCCAAAGCTGCTCAATGACGAAGGCGACGTCATGGTGCTCAGGCCGCTGAGCTATTGCGCGGAAGCCGACCTCGAGAAATTCGCCGACGCCATGCGCTTTCCGATCATCCCTTGCGACCTATGCGGCAGCCAGGAAGGGCTGCAGCGCAATGCCATGAAGGCGATGCTGGAGGATATCGAGAAACGCATGCCCGGGCGCAAGGACACCATGATCCGCGCGCTTTCCAACACAAGGCCATCACACCTGCTCGACCGGAAGCTTTTCGATTTCGCGAGCCTCAACGAAACCCTCGGTGCACGGCAAGATAGTCCCGATGAGATTTGACGACAGCACAATCGACTGGCTCGCAACCATGCTTGCGGAGGCAGCCGAAACTGAAATCATGCCGCGCTTTCGACGGCTGGGTGCGGGCGATATCCGCCAGAAGACCTCGGCGGCGGATCTGGTGACGGAAGCGGATGTGAATGCCGAGCGGCTGATCACCGCCAGGCTGCGCGAGCGCTACCAGTCGGCGATGATCGTCGGCGAGGAGGCGTGCTCCGACAATCCGGCGCTGCTGCAGGGGCTCGGCGATGCCGATCTCGCTTTCGTCATCGATCCGGTCGACGGCACGTTCAATTTCGCCTCCGGAATGCCGCTGTTCGGCGTCATGCTGGCCGTGGTGGTGAAGGGCGAAACGGTCGCCGGCATCATTCACGATCCGGTCGGCAAGGACTGGCTGGTCGGCGCGAAGGGAGCGGGGAGCCACATAAAGCACTCCTACGGCAGTCTGGAGAAGGTTTCGGTTGCGCCATCCGTGCCGATCTCAGAAATGACCGGCTCCGTGTCCTGGCAGTACATGGCCGAACCTGAGCGCTCACGCCTGGCGCGCAACCAGACGAAGACGCTGTCGCAATTCGCCTATCGCTGTGCCGCGCATGAGTATCGCCTGCTGGCCAGTGGCCATGGCCACTTCGTCGTCTACAACAAGCTGATGCCTTGGGATCACCTTGCCGGCGCGTTGATCCACGCCGAGGCCGGCGGTTATTCCGCCCGCTTCGACGGCAGCCCCTATCTGCCCTCACACATAGACGGCGGCCTTCTCGTCGCGCCCGACAAGGATAGCTGGCGGGACCTGCGCCGCGAGATCTGGGCGGAGTAATTCCTACGCCGGGTGTTTAAATCGGCGAACTGTCGGCCGACAAACAATAGTTCAGTGTAGGTCGGTGACGTGGCCTGAAACGGGTGGGTTATGTGGCTGGAACATCTTGCCCCGCTCGGCAAGCAGGATCATCAGCAGTGCAGCCACAGACACGCTGCAGAAGCCGGCGGCGAGCGGCGTCACTGTGCCGTTGAAGGCCTGGCCGATCAGCGTGCCGAGAATGCCGCCGAAAAACGTCTGCATGAAACCCAGGATGGATGAGGCGGTGCCGGCCAGCGCGCCCAGCGGCTCCATCGCCAGGGCATTGAAATTGGCGCCGAGAGCACCGAACGGAAGCATGGCGCTGGCAAAGAAGGCGATGAACAGCCAAAGCGGCATCTGCATTTCCAGCGACACGACCAGCCAGGCGAGGCTGATGACCAGAAACAGCAGCAGCGCGCTTTGCGACAGGCGGCGCATGCCGATGCGGCCGACCAGGCGCGAGTTCAGATAATTGGAAAAGGCGAGCACGCCGGCGACACCTGCGAAGATGACCGGGAACACCTCGCCGACGTGGAATATGTCCACATAGATCTGCTGTGCCGAGGCGATGAAGCCGAACATGGCGGCAAAGACGAAGGTGCTGGCGAAGGCATAGCAGAGCGCGATGCGATTGGTGAGCACGATGCGGAACCCGCCAAGGATGGATGATGCCGTCAGCGGCCGGCGGTATTCAGGATGCAGCGTTTCCGGCAGGCGCAGCAGCGACCAGGTCGAGACGAACAGTGCTCCGACCGCCATGGTGATGAAGATCCAATGCCACGTCGCAAACAGCATGATGAACTGGCCGATGCCGGGAGCGATGACCGGAATGGCCATGAACACCATGAAGATCAGCGACATCACTTCGGCCATGCGCCGACCGTCGAACGTATCGCGTACGATCGAGACGGCGATAACGCGAGTCGCGGCCGCACCAATGCCCTGAACGACCCGGCACAGCAGAAGTGTTTCAAAGCTTGGCGCAATGGCGGCCGCGGCGGCCGCCGCGACATAGATCACCAGCCCTGCTACCAGCGGCGCACGGCGCCCGAAGCGGTCGGAGATCGGCCCGAAGAAAAGCTGCCCGCCGCCAAAGCCTAGAATATAGGCCGTGACCACATATTGGCGGTGGTTTTCATTCTCGACGCCAAGCGAGGCGCCGATCTGCTGCAGGGCCGGCAGCATGATGTCGATGGCCAGCGAATTCAGCGCCATCAGCGCCGCGCACAGCGCAATGAACTCCCAGCGCGGAATGGGCAGTTTGCTTGCCGATTGCGGCGCTACGGTTCGCTGGTCCACGATAAATCCGATCTTTCAAACGAAAATGCGCCGGCGGGCCGGCGCATTGGCTCGTCTCATTTCCCGGAAGCCGGGACAGCAAAGCAGAATTCAGGCGGCGCCTTTGACGCTCACGCCCTTCTCGACGAGGAACGTCTGCAGTTCGCCTGCCTGGAACATTTCGCGGACGATGTCGCAGCCGCCGACGAATTCACCCTTGACGTAGAGCTGCGGGATCGTCGGCCAGTTGGAATATTCCTTGATGCCCTGGCGCAGTTCGGCCGAGTCCAGAACGTTCACGCCTTTGTAGTCGGCGCCGATATAGTCGAGGATCTGGACAACCTGGCCGGAAAATCCGCACTGCGGGAAACCGGGCGTGCCCTTCATGAAGAGCACGACGTCGTTGCCCTTCACTTCGTTGTCGATGTAGTCATTGATACCGCTCATAAAGAATCCTTTCACGCCTGTGGGAGTCAGGCTCGAAACATACCTTTCAAATAAACCCATAGGTTGCCCGAAACAAGACGTTTGCCGCACTGAGGCCGAAATGGCGTAAGGGATGGCCTGATGTTGGGCCAAGCGGGCAGGGCTCCCATTTTCCATGAAGAATGATGAAACCTCGATACCTCGCCGGATTGCTGACGGTCGTTCTTTTTGTTTCGCTGGCTTTGATCTGGTGGCGCCCCCCGGTGCACCCGCCCATTGTGGTCGGCGGCGAATTGCCTGGGCCTTGCCGCAATCTCGATTTCGAGGCCGTCCCCTATGTTGCCTGCGCGATTGACCCTCGCGGTTACGACGTTGCCGTCTTCCTCAAGGGCAATGACGGCAAGGCCTTCGGCTCGCTGGAGACATTCGACAAGGCGATGTCGGAGCAGGGCAGGCCGATCCTGCTGTCCATGAATGCCGGCATGTATCATGAGGACCTGGCGCCGGTCGGACTTCTCGTCGAAAACGGGCAGGAGGTGGCGCCGCTCAACCTCGCCGACGGCGCCGGCAATTTCTTCCTGAAGCCCAACGGCGTCTTCATGATCGGAAAGGACGGTAAGGCGGCAGTCGTGGAGACCACGGCATTCGCCGCCGCGAAGCCCGAGGTGATGTTCGCCACCCAGTCCGGCCCGATGCTGGTCATCGATGGCCAGATTCATCCGCGATTCGAAGAGAACGGCACATCGCGTTTCATCCGAAACGGTGTCGGAGTTCGGGTAGACGGCACCATCGTACTGGCGATCTCACGGTCGCAAGTCAGCCTCGGCAGCTTCGCGCGCCTGTTTCGCGACGCGCTCCAGTGCCCCAATGCGCTGTTCTTCGACGGGGCTATTTCGGCGCTGTCCGATGGCAGCAGGTTGATCGTTGGTGGAAAATTCCCGGCAGGGCCGATCATCGCGGTGACTGCCAAGCGCTAGACCAGACGCGGCTACTTTCGCACGCGCACGCAAATGAACGCTGGCGCCAGGCTCAGTTAGGCAAAATGCCGGGGGTCGACGCTTTGCATTTCGGCCACGGGAAGCGGCTCGACGAAACGGTCGAGTATCCACCCGGCGCCGGCAACGCCATTGAGGATGGCACCGAGCGGCCTGCGATAGGATTCTACATAGGGATTGGGTTCACCAAAGCCGCTCCAGTACATGCCCCAGCGATTGGTTTCGAAATAGGTCTTTTGGCCTCTGGCGCGAACATCCGCCCAGTCGCGCATGGGGTGGCCCATGGAGAAGACCAGCCAGCCGCCCGGCCGGGCCACGCGGTGGAATTCGGCGAACACCGGTTGGAGATTCTCGACATAGTCGAGTGCCAGCGAACAAAGCACGCCGTCGACACTTTGGTCTGAGATCCAGTCCTGCCGCTTCGACATGTAGCCTTCCCGGATATCCACATCGAGCCCCGCGCAACGCTCTCGGGCCAGTGCCGCCATTTCCGGTGTGACGTCAAAGGCGCGGACATTGCCACCGGCGCGGGCCAGTTTTTCCGTGCAGATTCCAGAGCCGCAACCAGCATCGAGGGTGTCGAGCCCGGCGACATCGCCGACAAGGGCCAGGGAAGCCGGGCGTTCATAGAGCCCATTGTGCGGCTTGGTTGGAGCAAGCGCATTGTGGCGATCCGCAAACGCAGCATAGGCTGGCTTGGCGATCGGCGTATCGCTGGTCATCTCGCCCGTCTCTGCCTTGGGAGTGAAAATGCTTTAGTCGGGCACGCTGGTCTGCAGCGCCAGCGCATGCAGCACGCCGCCCATATTGCCCTTCAGCGCGTTGTAGACCATCTGGTGCTGCTGCACGCGGCTTTTGCCTCGAAAGCTTTCGGCCACCACTTCGGCCGCATAATGATCGCCGTCGCCGGCCAGGTCGCGAATCGTCACCTTGGCGTCCGGAATGCCATCCTTGATCAGTTTTTCGATGTCGTGGGCATCCATTGCCATGGCAAAATCCTGTTTCAAGCGGCCGGTATGCGGCCATGCGATGTGACTCGCCAGAACCTAGAGCCTTTCGGCTCCGGATTGAAGCCGCTCTGTTCCATTGCGGTGAAGCTGAGGGCGTTGAATTGATATCCTAGCCCGCTTCAGTTCCCGGCTCGTCCTCGCGGGTCGAGAAGGCGCGGCCGAGGCTGAAGGCCAGGACATAAAGCGGGACGTTGATGATGAGGCAGACAATGGGAAGATAGCTGGTCATCTGCCAGAGCGGCGAGAAGAAGGGCTGGCCGTAGTCATCGCAGACGATCGAGGAACCGTACTCCCACAGCGCGCCTACGGCCGCCGCGACGGAGAAAAGCTTGATGCAGGTGACAATACGCCTTGCCCGCGCCGGCTCCGGCGAAATGCGGCCCCACAGCACCAGGCAGGCGATCGGGATCGCGTAGATCAGGTTCTGCGCGACCAGCATTGGAACAGTGCCGTTGGCAGCAGCAAGGAACTCGCCATGCGTTTCCAGCCTGGCGCAAACCTCGCTTGAGGTCGTCGACAACAGGAAAAAGACGAATGGCCCGAGGAACCAGAAGAAGAACAGCGACGGCCAGAACACGACTGCAATCAGTGTTCTGGCCGCCAGCCTGGTCAACTGGCCTGATCCATGAAGCGGGGGAACCAGCCCTCGTGGGCTGAGGTCAATTCGCTGACCGGGATTGCCCGCGCCTCGCCGAGCTTCAACTCGCTGCCACCGGTCGAGCCGATCCACGGCGCGAAGATGCCGAGCTCGCCCTGCTGTTTGCGGATCGCGTCCCATTCGTCGCCATGCGGGTCGATCGACAGCGTCAGAAGATAGCGACCCTGGTCTTCGCCGAACCAGACTGGAATCGGATCGGTGCCGACAAGGCCGGGAACGGTCGCGCCAATGCCAGACGCCATCGCCATTTCGGCCAGCGCCACCGCGATGCCGCCATCTGAAACGTCATGCGCCGCCGTGACGATGCCGGACGCGATAAGCGCGCGCACATGGTCGCCGACGCGCTTCTCGTGCTCGAGATCGACCGGCGGCGGCGGGCCGTCGGTGCGGCCATGGATATCCCTGAAATAGACCGATTGGCCGAGATGCGTTCCCCATGAGGCGGGAGCACCGACCAGCAGGATCATCTGGCCCTCGGCAGCGAAACCGGTCCGCACCATCTTAGACCAGTCGGCGATCAATCCGACTCCGCCGATGGTCGGCGTCGGCAGGATGCCCTGGCCGTTGGTTTCGTTGTAGAGCGAGACATTGCCGGAAACGATCGGGAAGCCGAGCGCGCGGCAGGCATCGCCGATGCCTTTCACCGCTCCGACCAGTTGCCCCATGATTTCTGGCCGTTCCGGATTGCCGAAGTTGAGGTTGTCGGTGGCAGCGAGCGGCAGCGCGCCCGTGGCGGTCAGGTTGCGCCAGCATTCGGCCACGGCCTGCTTGCCGCCCTCATAGGGATCCGCCTCGCAATAGCGAGGCGTGACGTCGGACGAGAAGGCAAGCGCCTTGGTCGGATGGCCTTCGACGCGCACCACGCCGGCGTCGCCGCCGGGAAGCTGCAGCGAATTGCCCTGGATCAGCGTGTCGTATTGCTCCCAGACCCAGCGGCGCGAGGAGAGGTCTGGCCCGCCGAGCAGTTTCAGCAAAGCATCTGCGACATCGGCCTGCGGAACGTCATTGGCCGCGAGCGGTGCCGGCTTCTTAGGCTCGGTCCACGGGCGGTCATATTCCGGCGCCTTGTCGCCAAGATCCTTGATCGGCAAGTTGGCGACCTCGTCGCCCTGATGCAGGACGCGGAAGCGCAAATCGTCGGTGGTCTTGCCGACGATGGCGAAGTCGAGCCCCCATTTGTGGAAGATCGCCTCGGCTTCCTTTTCCTTTTCGGGGCGCAGCACCATCAGCATGCGCTCCTGGCTTTCCGACAGCATCATCTCATAGGCGCTCATCCGCTCTTCGCGCACCGGCACCTTGTCGAGATCGAGCTCGATGCCGAGGTCGCCCTTGGCGCCCATTTCGACCGCCGAGCAGGTAAGGCCGGCGGCACCCATGTCCTGGATGGCGATGACGGCGCCGGATGCCATCAGTTCGAGGCAGGCCTCCAGCAGGCATTTCTCGGTGAAGGGATCGCCGACCTGCACGGTCGGGCGCTTCTCATCGATCTTGTCGTCGAATTCGGCGGACGCCATGGTGGCGCCTCCAACGCCGTCGCGGCCGGTCTTGGCGCCGAGATAGACAACCGGCAGGCCAACGCCCTTGGCTTCCGACAGGAAGATAGCGTCTGTCTTGGCAAGGCCTGCCGCAAAGGCGTTGACCAGGATGTTGCCGTTGTAGCGGGCATCGAAATTGACCTCGCCGCCGACCGTCGGCACGCCGAAGGCGTTGCCATAGCCGCCGACGCCGGAAACCACGCCCGACACGAGGTGCCTCGTCTTGGGATGGTCGGGCGCGCCGAAGCGCAGCGCATTCATCGCCGCGATCGGCCGCGCACCCATGGTGAAGACGTCGCGCAGGATGCCGCCGACGCCGGTCGCCGCACCCTGGTAGGGCTCGATGAAGGAGGGGTGGTTGTGGCTCTCCATCTTGAACACGACGCAGTCGCCATCGCCGATGTCGACCACGCCGGCATTCTCGCCTGGACCCTGGATGACCTGCGGCCCTGTGGTTGGCAAGGTGCGCAGCCACTTCTTCGAGGATTTGTAGGAGCAGTGCTCGTTCCACATCGCCGAGAAAATGCCGAGTTCGGTAAAGCTCGGTTCGCGGCCGACAAGGTCGAGAATGCGCTGATACTCATCAGGCTTCAGCCCATGCGCGGCAATGAGCTCGGGGGTGATCGGCACGGAATTGGAAATGGTCATGGGCGGCGATTTGTGTCCATGGAAGTGGGGATTTTGAGTCTCCTCTTATCGCAAGCCGACAGGCCGATACACCCATGGATTGGCGAAAAACGCACGAAAATCGGACAAAGCCATAGCTCAGTCCGGCATAGTTGTCGTTCGTTCACGAGTGAAGCGCTTCGAACTCAGGAAAAGCTGTCGTAACCGGCGCGGCCTTCATCCAGCAGACGCCTGATCACCGCAACACCCTCGACGATATCCTTGCGCTGCCTTGGTTGTGATACGCCGAAGCGGACGCCATGGAAAACCTGTTCGGAACGTCCAGCCTTGAACTCGTCCTCGTCGTCGATGAGCACGCCGTGTTCCAGGCAGGCATTCTTGAATGTGCCGGACAACCATGGATCAGGCAAGGTAAGCCAGACAAAGGGCACCTTGTCGTGTGACTTGAACGCGAAGCCGGCCAAGGTCTCGCGCACGATAGCGGTGCGAGCGCTGATTTCGGCGATGCAGCTCTTGCGGATATCGCTGGCCTGGCCGGACAGCACCAGCCGCGCATTCACCTCCGCCAGCAGAAAGGGCATGCCGCCGGTCATCATCTTGTGGGCGACGCGGATGCGGTGGCGATAGGCGGGCGGGCAGGAGAGCCAGCCGCCGCGAACGCCCGCGGCCACCGATTTCGACAGGCCGCCGGCTACGATGGTTCGCTCGGGCGCATATTCGGCGAGCAGCGGCGTCGGGTCATCGGTCAGGTTGCCATAGAGATCGTCCTCGATGAGAACGACATTGTATTCGCGCGCGACACGCGCGATTGCCGCGCGGCGCGCCGCCGACAAGGTCACCAGCGTCGGATTCTGCGCCGTCGGCTGTCAGTACCGGAGCAATACTCCCCATTAGTGCCGTTTGAATCTTCCCCAGGTGCTGCGGCCGCTGGTCTTCCGGGGCGCGCCCCGGAAGACCAGCGGCGCGTCATCGCCGATACTCCTTCCGATGGTCGGAAGGGGGACATTGGT
>CALRQH020000047.1:0-21860 GCA_943370265.1 Mesorhizobium carmichaelinearum | reverse complement strand
GTCGCGAACTGCCGCTACTGCACGCTCACGAAGATCATTTGAAAGCGCTCGCGTCATCAGATGCTGCCCTCCAATCCAGCCAGCATCTTGAATCACAAACGATCTTCTTTGGGAATCCTAAGATTCTCCCAAAATAGGAAACGCTCTAGTGTCGTCACCGGCCCGTCCTTCGAGAAGTCGATCGCCCCGCTGCGTTCTTTCGTTGCCGAGCCATTGCACTTCGGCCGCCTCTTTCTCGTCGGCGACGCCGCCCATATCGTGCCGCCGACGGGAGCCAAGGGCCTCAATCTCGCCGCCAGCGACGTCCGCTATCTGTTTGCCGGCTTACGAGACTTCTACGCCGACAAGTCCATGACCGGTATCGACGCCTATTCGAGCAAGGCGCTGGCGCGGGTCTGGAAGGCCGTGCGTTTTTCCTGGTGGATGACGACGATGCTGCACCGCTTTCCCGACACCGGCGAATTCGGCCAGCGTATCCAGGAAGCCGAGCTCGACTATCTCGTGCATTCGCGGGCCGCGTCGACCGCGCTCGCCGAGAACTATGTCGGCCTGCCTTACTGACGGTCCGCCAAGCGTGCGCCAGTCGGGTTTTAACGACCCAGAAGATTGTGTTCGACCGTCCTCAGGTGGGTGAGCATCGCCTTCTTCGCGCCTTCCGGATCACGGTCAATCAGGCAATCCAGGATAGCCTGATGCTCGTTGCAATAGACCTGGCGGCGCTCCTCCGAGAATGAGCGCTTCTTCATTTCGAACCAGGGCGACTGGTTGCGAATGGCGCGCATGAGATTGTGGATCTCTTTCAGGAAGTCGTTGCGGCAGCAGGCGAACACCCGGTGATGGAATTCGGCATCCCAATGCTCGAATTCCGGCATGTCCCTGGCATCGGATGCGGTTTGGTGGGCTTCGCGAACCGCGTTCAGTTCCCCCGCGCTTGCGTTTGTCGCGGCAAAGGCAGCCGCTGCCGGTTCAAGCAACTGCCTGATCTCCATCATGTCGGCGGGGCTGGTGCCCTCCATCCGGGTGACCATCGAGGTGATCGACGTCGGATTGGGCGCCGTCAGGAACGTGCCGCGCCCGACATGGCGGACAACGGTCCCGTCGTCCTCCAGGAAGCCGACGGCACGGCGCACGGTATTGCGCGCGACGCCGAATTCGACCGCGAGGTCACGCTCCGGCGGCATGCGCCCCAGTTCTAGCCATTCGCCGGACGAAATCCGCTTCCTGAGCATTGTGGCGATGTCGTTGGCGACGAGTTTCGGCATTCGTGGCTGACTTAATCTGATCCAATATTGAACCAAAAAATAGCAAACGATTACGGCTTGGTCCAGTGTTCAGATCAATTGCGCTTGAGCTTGTGATGGTTTTGATGGACCAGCACACGAAAACCCTCTTGAAGTCTGAACCAATGGGCTATAGCGTGTATTGAAAGAGCCAGTTTTGGTTCAAAAAAGGTTCAGGGAGGAACTGGATGAGGGTCGCGACATTTTCGATCGCGGGCGAGCGCCGTGTGGGCATGGTCGATCTCGACGCCCAGACTGTCGCGCCCTTCGATGTTCCGGTCGAGCATGCCGAGTCGGGCGTCCTGGCGCTTATCGAACGCAACGGTGTGGGCACGCCGCGAACCCTTTCGCCGATCCCGCTGTCCCAGGTCGGGATCGAGGCGCCAATCCCCCGGCCGCGCCGCAACATCTTCTGCGTCGGCAAGAATTATCATGAGCACGCGCACGAATTCGCCCGCAGCGGTTTTGATTCCAGCGCCGGCGCCGGCGCCGTGCCGAAGCACCCGATCATCTTCTCAAAGGTTCCTGAAACGGTCGTCGCCAACCATGCGAGCGTGCAGATCGATTCCTCCGTTTCGACGGCCATCGACTACGAAGCTGAACTCGCTGTTATCATCGGCAAGGAGGGGCGCGGCATCTCCAGGGCGGACGCGCTTGATCATGTCTGGGGCTACACGATCGTCAACGACGTTACTGCCCGGGACCTTCAGGGCAAATACAGCCAGTGGCTGATCGGCAAATCGCAGGATACGTTCTGTCCGATGGGGCCATGGGCTGTGACCAGGGATGAATTCGACCTCGAGACTGCCGGCATCCGTTGTTTCGTCAATCAGGAGTTGCGGCAGGATTCCCGGATATCGCTGCTCATCTTCGACATCCCGACGATCATCGCGACGTTGTCGCAAGGCATTACGCTCAAGCCCGGTGACATCATTGCAACGGGAACGCCGGCCGGTGTCGGCATCGGGTTCGACCCGC
The DNA here is from genome assembly GCA_943370265.1 of Mesorhizobium carmichaelinearum. Classification (GTDB taxonomy): domain Bacteria; phylum Pseudomonadota; class Alphaproteobacteria; order Rhizobiales; family Rhizobiaceae; genus Mesorhizobium; species Mesorhizobium carmichaelinearum_A. The sequence continues at coordinate 19,602 of CALRQH020000047.1, read as the reverse complement.
CGAAATATCTCAAGGCCGGCGATGTCGTGCGTGTGGAGATCGACGGCATCGGCGCGCTGGAAAACAGGTTTGTGGAGCGCCTCCAATGACTAGCGTCACTGTAGGTCCCATCGTCGCGGAGGTCACCGGCGAAGGCATGCCGGTGGTGATGATCCATGGCCTCGGCGGAACGTCGAACATGTTCCAGCCGCAGATGCCGGCGCTCGCCGGCTATCGCGTCGTGCGCATCGACCTGCCGGGCTCCGGACGCTCGGCAAGGCCGATCGAGCCGCTGACCATCGAGATCATGAGCGATGCCGTCATCCGGGCCATGGAGGGCATGGGCGTGGCGAGGGCGCATCTCGTCGGCCATTCGATGGGCACCATCGTCTGCCAGCAGATCGCGGCCACGCAGCCCTCGCTGGTTGCCTCGCTGGCGCTGTTCGGCGCCTTGGCGGAGCCGGCGGAGGCGACGCGGCAAGGTCTGGCCAACCGGGCCCGGCTGGCGCGTTCGGGCGGCATTGCTGACATCGCCGACCAGATCGTCGCCAACGCGATTTCAGCGCATACCAGGGAAACCTCGCCTGCCGCTGTCGCCTTCGTGCGGGAATCGATCACGCGCCAGGATCCTGAGTCCTATGCGCGAACCTGCGAGGCCCTGGCCAAGGCGACCGCGGTCGATGCACGCCGTATATCAGCGCCGGCGCTGCTGATCACCGGCGATGCCGACACGGTCAATCCGCCGGGCGTTGCCCAGACGCTTGCCGACAGGATCAAGGGCGCCGTATTCTCGTCGCTGGATCGGTGCGGACATTGGGCTACGGTGGAGAGCCCGCGCGAAAGCAGCCAGAAGCTCGCCGATTTTTTGAGACGGGTTGATAGGTGAGGATTTTTGATCGAGCGTAGAACTACGCGCTCGGCAAGTTGGGAGGCTTGTTATGGCAGACGACAGCTGGAACGGAAACGGTTCGAGCAGCACGCTGTTCACCAATGTGCGCGTGCTCGACGCGACCGGCGAATATCCATACACCGGCGAGGTGCTGGTGCAGGGCAACCGCATCAAGCAGATCACCAAGGGCTCGTCGCGTTACGGCTCGTCGTCTTCGTCATCCTATGGCGGTGGCGCCACGGTGATAGACGGCATGGGCGCGACGCTGATGCCAGGCATGATCGACGCGCATCTGCATCTGTCGTGGAACAACGCGCCGGGCATCGACCCCATCCAGATGATGGAGGTCGAGGAGCACATGCTGGTCACCATGGAGATGGCCAAGCTGGTGCTGGATGCCGGGTTTACCGCTGGCCGGGGTGCCGCCGCCGCCAAGCCACGCCTCGATGTCGTCGCCAAGAAGTTCATCAACCAGGGGCGTTTCCCCGGCCCCCGTTACCTCGCGGCAGGCCCGGAGATCACCACGGTCGGTGGTCTCGGCGATTCCGCGCCGTCGCACATTCCGCATGAGGGCCTCAACCTCGGCCTCGTCGTGTCCGGCCCGGAGGAAATCCGCCGCACCGTGCGCCAGCTGATCAAATACGGCGTCGATTCCATCAAGCTCAACCTGTCGGGCGAGAGCATCACCGGCATGGGCGCCGAGGAGACGCCGATGTCGGAGGAGGAGGTCGCGATGGCTGCCTCCGAGGCGCGCTGCCGCAACAAGGTGTTGTCGGCGCATGCGCGCTCGTCCGGCTCGGTCAAGCAGTGTGTCCGCCACGGCATCCAGAACATCTACCATGCCTCATTCGCCGACGAGGAAGCGCTCGATATGCTTGAGGCGGTCAAGGACAAGCATTTTGTCGCGCCGGGCATTGCCTGGCTGATCAACACCGCGCGCCATGCGGAGCAATGGGGCATCAAGCCCGGTTCGCCGCTGTCGCTCGAATATGAGCGCGAGCTCGAAATGTGCGTGGACACGATGAAGAGGATGCATCGGCGCGGCATTCGCGTTTGCATCGGCGGCGACTACGGCTTCGCCTGGACGCCGCAAGGCACCAACGCCAAGGACATCCAGACCTTCGTCGAGATGCTCGGCTTCTCGCCGATGGAGGCGATTCAGGCCGGCACCAAATATGGTGGGCAGATCATGAACATGGGGGACGAGCTTGGCATGATCAAGGAAGGCTATCTCGCCGACATGCTGCTGATCGACGGCGATCCGATCGCCGACGTGCGTATCCTGCAGGACAAGAACCGCATCCTCGCCATCATGAAGGACGGCAAGTTCCACAAGGCGCCTCGCATCAACGAACAGCGCCGCCGGCTGACCGCATGAGTATTCTCGACCGGCCATCTTCGTCCGACATTTCGGGCGGCGGCATGACGGGCCGGCAGGCTTGGGGCCTTTTCTGGCTTCTTGTCGCCGCGCTCCTTGCATGGCTGGTCTTTGCCGTCTGGCCCGACTGGCTGAACGCCATCCTGATCTCCAAGAAGGCTTTCGTCAGCGCGATCCTCAACGGCATCACGCTGGCCGGTCTCTATTTCCTGGTCGCCAGCGGCTTCACGCTGATCTTCGGCCTGATGCGCAACGTCAATCTGGCGCATGGTTCGCTTTATCTGCTCGGCGCCTATATCGGCTACGAGGTCACCAGCCGCACCGGCTACTGGCTGCTCGGCGTCTCCGCCGGCTTCGTGGTGCTCGCCCTTGTCGGCGTCGTCATGCAGGTCTTCGTCTTCCGCCGGCTGGAAGGCGACGACCTCCGCCAGACCCTGGTGAGCATCGGTATCTCGATCGTCGCCGCAGACCTGATGCTGGCGGTGTGGGCCGGCGGCACCTATCAGATCACGACCCCGGAATGGCTGGATGGCGCGCTGACCTTGCCGGTCATCACCGCGGTGCGCTCAAACGGCGCCTCGGTCTTCCTCACCTATCCGCTCTATCGCGTGGTCGTACTCGGCGCGGCGATCGTCATCGGCGTCGGCCTGTGGCTGATGCTGAACAAGACGCGCGTCGGCATGATGATCCGCGCCGGCGTCGACGACCGCGCCATGCTTTCGGCCTCGGGCGTCAACGTGCACGCGGTGTTCGCCATCGTCTTTGCGGTCGGCGCCGGTCTCGCGGGCTTCGCCGGTGTCGTCGGCGGCTCCGCGCTCTCGGTCGCGCCGGGCGAGGACGTCCGCTATCTGCTTGCGTCGCTCGTCGTCGTCATCGTTGGCGGAATGGGCTCGATCACCGGCGCCGCCATCGGCGCCCTGCTCATCGGCCTCGCCGAGCAGATCGGCCTCGTCTATTTCCCGACCTATGGCATCGTGCTCACCTTCGTCATCATGGTGGTAACGCTGGCGGTCAGGCCGCAAGGCATCATGGGGAAAGCCCGATGAGCCTGACGATTCCAGCGGATGGCGCCGCGCCTCAAAAGAACTGGCTGGAAAAGCTTGGCGCCGGCCACATCATCCTCGCCGTTGCGCTGGTGCTCTATCCTCTGGTGGCATCGGATTTCTTCCTGACCCAGATCGGCGGCTATTCGTTCATCTTCGGCATGCTGGGTCTGTCGCTGATGCTGCTCGCCGGTTATGGCGGCATGGTCAGCCTGGCGCAGATCACCGTTGCCGGCATCGCCGCCTACGCCATCGCCATCCTCGGCAACAACAATTCGAACATCTTGGGTTTCGGCTGGCCGTGGTGGCTGGCCGTGCCCTTCGCGGTTCTTGCCGCGGCACTGGCGTCGGCGCTCATCGGCTGGATTTCGGTACGCACCGAAGGCATCTACACCATCATGATCACGCTGGCGATCGCCACCGCGACCTACTATTTCGCGCAGCAGAACTACGCCATCTTCAACGGCCATTCGGGTTATGCGGGTATCCGCGCGCCGGAGTTCTGGGGCATCGGCTGGCGCGATCCCCGGCCATTCTATTATCTCTGCCTTGGTCTGGCGGTGCTGTCCTACGCGGCCGTGCTCTACGGGTCGCGCTCCACCTTCGGCATGACCTTGCAGGCGATCCGCGACAACCCGCGCCGCATGCGCGCGCTGGGTTACCACGTCACCGCGCACAAGGTCTTCGCCTGGCTGCTGGCGGGCGTCATTGCCGGATTGGCGGGCGTTCTGCTGGTCTGGTTCAACGGCCGCGTCTCGCCGGGCACCATCGGCGTAGACGCCGCGATCGACGTGCTGATCATCGCCGTCATCGGCGGCTTGCGCCATCCGATCGGGCCGTTCCTCGGCGCGGTCGTCGTTGTCATGATGCAGACCTTCGCGATCGACATCGTCGGCGCCGAGCGTTTCAACACGCTGATCGGCCTGGTGTTCCTGGTGATCGTCTTCGTCTCACCTGATGGAATCCTGGGCTTGTGGGGGAGGATCAAGCCACAGCTTGCCCAGGAGTCCTTGCGTTCCGGCCCCTAGCGGCCGGGAGGGAATGAACCATTGCAAATGAAATCAACGGGAGGAAGATCATGAGGATGCATAGACGTACATTGCTGGCCCTGGCGGTGTTCACCGGGCTGACGGCGCCTTCGATGGCGCTGGCTGCCGATGACACGATCAAGATCGGCCTGCTTGCCACCTTCGAAGGGCCGTTCACGGTGCTGGGCGAGGATGGCGAGCGCGGCGCCATGACCGCGGTCGCCGAAATGAACGGCACCGTCGCCGGCAAGAAGATCGAGATCGTCAAGGGCTCGTCCGACGCCTCCCCCGACAGCGCCGTGCGCGCGGCGCGCAAGCTGGTGGAGCAGGACGGCGTCAAGGTGCTGGTCGGCCCGCTTTCCGGCGACGAGGGCATCGCGGTCAAGGACTACGCCAAGACGCAGCCGAACGTCACTTTCATCAACGGCACCTCCGCGGCGCAGGACACGACGCTGCGCAATCCGGCGGACAATTTCTTCCGCTTCTCGACCGACGGCGCCCAGTGGATGGCGGGCCTTGGCACCTATGCCTTCAAGGACAAGGGCTACAAGAAGGTCGCCACCGTCGCCGAGGACTATTCCTTCCCCTACACGCAGGTGTTCGGCTTCATGGCCGAGTTCTGCAAGGCTGGGGGACATGTGCCGTCGAAGTCCTGGGTGCCGATCGGCAACAAGGATTTCTCCTCGGTCATCGCCGCCATTCCTGAAGGCGTCGATGCGATCTATGTCGCGCTCGGCGGCGCCGATGCCGTCAACTTCCTGACCCAGTATCAGCAGAGCGGCGGCACCGCGCCGCTGATCGGCGGCTCGATCACTGTCGACCAGACGGTGCTGACCTCGAAAGGCAAGCTGCGCGATGTGCTCAAGGGCACGCCGTCGGCCGGACCGACCGCCGACACCAACGATTCGCCGGCATGGAAGACGTTTGTCGAGGCCTACAAGAAGCAGCCGGGCGCGTTCCCTTCGCCCTCGCTCTTCGCCCATGGCTACTATGTCGACATGAAGGCGACGCTGCTCGGCCTTGACAAGGTCGGCGGCGATGTCTCGGATGGCGGCGTGAAGCTGCGCGATGCGCTGTCGAAGCTCTCCTTCGACACGCCGACCGGCAAGGTATCGCTGGACAAGAACCGCAATGCGGTTGCCGACATCTTCCTGACCGAAGTCACCGAAGGACCGGACGGCAATCTCATGAACAAGCTGGTCAAGGTCGTGCCGCAGGTCAACCAGACGCTCGGCATTCCCGAGGACGAATTCATGAAGCTTGGCGCGGTCAACCGCGACAATCCGAGCTGCCCGTAACAACCGATCTTGGAGCGTAGCCGCCAGTGACCGAAAGCCTCGCAACCAACCGTCTCCAGAGCACCGGCGCCTATGCGCTGGAGCTTGACGGCGTTGCGCGTCATTTCGGGGCGCTGGTGGCGCTGTCGGGCATCAATATGAGGATCGCGGCAGGAGAGCGGCGCGCGGTCCTCGGCTCCAACGGCGCCGGCAAGACCACCCTGTTCAACGCGGTGACCGGCGACTTCATGCCGACCGCCGGCCGCATTCGCTTCTTCGGCGAGGACATCACCGACCTGCCGCCGCATGAACGCATCCGGCGCGGCCTGCGGCGCACCTACCAGATTTCCCAACTGTTCAAGGGCCTGTCGGTCCTCGATTCCATCTTCCTGGCCTGTCGCGGCGTCTCGCGCCGGCGCTTTTCGCTGCTGCGCCCCAGGACCACCGACGTGAACATGGTGCAGGCGGAATCGATCCTGAACGCGGTGCATCTCGAAGCCTATCGCGACACGCTGGTGGCGACGCTGAGCCACGGCCAGCAGCGGCAACTCGAGATCGCCCTGGCTCTCGCCGGCGCGCCGCGTTTCATCCTGTTCGACGAGCCCGCCGCCGGCCTGTCGCCGACCGAGCGGCGCGACCTGGTGGCGATCCTCAACGGCCTGCCCAAGCATATCGGCTATGTTATCATCGAGCATGACCTCGACGTGGCGCTGCGCGTCTCGGAATATGTCTCGATGATGCACAATGGCCGCCTGTTCAAGGAAGGCACGCCGCAGGAGATCGAGGCCGATCCCGAGGTCCAGGAAATCTATCTCGGAGGCAAGCATGGCTGAACGCTCCGGGCCTTCAGGCAAGGCGGTCCTGAAAATAGAGGACCTGCAGGTCTACTACGGCGAAAGCCATGCGTTGCAGGGCGTGTCGCTGATGCTGGAAAGCGGTGTGCTGTCGGTCGTCGGCCGCAACGGCATGGGCAAGACGACGCTGTGCAACACCATCACGGGGCTGAAGCGCGCGCAGTCCGGATCGATCCGGGTCAATGGCCGCGAAATCTCGTCGCTTGAACCGCATGAAATCCACCGCCTCGGCGTCGGCTATGTGCCGCAAGGGCGTCGCGTCTGGCCGAGCCTGACCGTCGACGAGCATCTGCGTCTGGCAGGCGGCAACCGGCGTGATGCAAGCTGGACGGTCGAGCGCATCTACCAGACCTTTCCGCGCCTCGCCGAACGCCGGAGCAATGGCGGCTCGCAGCTGTCGGGTGGCGAGCAGCAGATGCTGGCGATTTCACGCGCGCTGCTGAGCGATCCCAGATTGCTGGTCATGGACGAGCCGACGGAGGGGCTGGCCCCGATCATCGTCGAGCAGGTCGAGCGCATGCTGGTGACGTTGGCCGAGGAAGGCGAGATGGCGATCCTCGTCATCGAACAGAACATCGGCGTCGCCACAGCCGTCTCCGACCGTGTCGCGATCATGGTCAACGGGCGCATCAACCGCATCATGGAAGCGTCGGCGCTTGCCGCCGACCGTGACCTGCAGCAACGCCTGCTCGGCGTCGGCCGCCATTCCGACGAACCCGCCGTGACCCCCGCTGCGGCAGCCCAGGCGCAAGAGCAGTTGGCCGAGGTCTATCGCATCGACCGTGGGGCGCCGCAGGTAGGGCTCCCGCAAGATGGCATGTACCGTCCGGTCACCGAATTACCGAACCGCTGGAACGTACCGGTCACGGCCATGCGTCAGGCGGCCGTCGACAAGACCGCACCGCAGGACGACCTGAAAAAGGTCTTCGCAATACCCTTTGCCGAGCGGATCGGCCGCACTGTGCTCGTCGCCGGTACCTTCGACACCAAGGGAAGGGAATTGCGCTTCATAGCCGACCGGCTGAAATCGCTGGGCATTCCGGTCCGAACCGTTGACCTGTCGACCTCGGGAAAGCCGTCGAGTGCCGACGTTCCCGCCATGCAGGTGGCCAGCATGCATATGCGGGGATCTTCCGCCGTCATGTCCGGCGATCGCGGCGGCTCGGTGGCGGCGATGGCCGAGGCCTTCGCGCGCTGGATCGAACGTGAACCGCGCATCGGCGGCGTCATCTCGGCCGGCGGCTCCGGCGGTACAACGCTGGCGACGGCCGGCATGCGCGTCCTGCCGGTGGGCATTCCCAAGTTGATGGTCTCGACGGTAGCGGCGGGCGATGTGGCCAAATATGTCGGCGGCGCCGACATCATGATGTTCCATTCGGTGGCGGATGTTCAGGGCCTGAACTCGATCACCGAAGCCGTGCTCGGCAATGCCGCGCACGCGATGGCCGGGATGGTCGCCCAACTGCCGACCGGGGAGGCCTGGGAAGCGAAACGCAAGCTGGCGCGCCCAGCCGTGGGCATCACCATGTTCGGCGTCACCACGCCGGCGGTGCAGGCGGTCACGAAGCGGCTTGAAGCGGACTACGACTGCCTGGTCTTCCATGCCACCGGCATTGGCGGGCGCGCCATGGAGAACCTCGCGGACTCCCGGCTGATTTCCGCCTTCCTCGATCTCACCACCACCGAGGTGGCGGACATGATCGTCGGCGGCGTCTTCCCGGCAACCGAGGATCGTTTCGGCGCGGCGATCCGCACCGGACTGCCTTATGTCGGCTCGACCGGCGCACTCGACATGGTCAATTTCGGTCCGCGCGAAACCGTGCCGGAGAAGTTCCGCAGCCGAAAGTTTGTCATCCACAATCCGAACGTCACGTTGATGCGCACCACGCGCGACGAGAACAGGGCGTTCGGAGAATGGATCGGTGGACGCCTCAACGCGATGAACGGCCCGGTTCGTTTTCTCTTGCCCGAAGGCGGCGTCTCCATGCTCGACGAACCCGGCCAGCCGTTCCATGATCCGGAGGCCGACAATGCGCTGTTCGAGGCGATCGAGAAGACCGTGCGCCCAACGTCGCAACGTGTCGTCCAGCGTGTTCGTGCCAACATCAACGACATGCCTTTCGTCGATGCGGTGATCAATGCGTTCCACGCCATCACGCCGAAGCTGCAGAGGCGGGCATGATGGCGTTGAGCGAACGGATTTATGAATTTGATGCCGGTCGCCTCTGGCTGACCGCATCCTGTCTGGGAGGGTAGAAGAATGGACGCGCAGACCTTTGGCGCTTTCCTGTTGTGGCTGATCATCGCCGCGGTCGTCGTGGTCATCGCGGTCTACATCCTGCGATGGCTCTATCGTCGCTCGACCAAGGAGACGGCGTTCGTGCGCACCGGCTTCATGGGCGAGAAGGTGGTGGTGAATGGCGGCGCCTTCGTCATTCCGGTGCTGCATGAGATCACCCCGGTCAACATGAACGTGTTGCGCATCGAGGTGCGTCGCGAAGATGGTTTTGCGCTGATCACCCGGAACCGCATGCGCGTCGACCTGATCGCCGAGTTCTTCGTCCGCGTTGGCGCCAGCCGCGAGCTGGTCGCTGCCGCCGCCCAGACTCTTGGCCGCCGCACGCTGCAGCCGGAAAGCCTGCGTGAACTGCTGGAAGGCAAGTTTGCCGGCGCCCTGCGCACCGTCGCCGCCCAGATGACGCTTGAAGAAATGCACGAACTGCGCGGCGACTATGCCGCCAAGGTGCGCAAGCTGGCCGAGGAATCGCTTGCCGCCAACGGGCTTGAACTGGAAAGCGTCGCCATCGTCGATCTCGACCAGACCAGCCTTGAGTACTTCGATCCCTCCAATGCGTTCGATGCCGAAGGCCTGACGCAGCTGACGGAATCGATCGAGACCCGGCGTCGCATGCGTAACGAGATCGAGCAGCGTACGCTGGTCGACATCCGCAACCAGAACCTCGACACCCAGCGCAAGGTGCTGGAGATCGACCGAGACAGCGAATATGCGCGCCTCGAACAGGAGCGCGAGGTGGAGATCCGTCGCGCCGCGCAACGTTCCGAGCTCGCCATCGAGCGTGCGCTGCGCGACCAGGAGTCCGAGCAGGCACAGCTCTCGTCACGCGAAGCCGTCGAGAAATCGCGGCTCAACCAGGAACGCAACATCACCGAGGAGCGCATCAGGAGCGAGGAGGACACGCAACGCCGGGAGATTGCGCGCCGCCGTTCGCTCGACGAGACCGAGATGAAGATGCGCGAGCTGACCGAGCGCGAGCAGATCGCACTCGAACTCTCGCTGGAAAAGGCCCGCATCGAGCGCGAAGGCACGCAGAGCCAACTCGAAATCGAGCGCAAGAAGTTGCTCGAGGTCGCCGAACTGGAGCGCCAGATCACGCTCGCCGAAAAGGCGCTGGAGGTGACCAAGGCGGAGGCGGAAAAGCGCCGCGCCGAGATCGTCGAGAACCAGGCGACGGAGACGGCACGCATCGCGCAGGACCGCGCCATCGACGAGGTGCGGATCGCACGGGAGCGTCATCTTGAAGCGCTGCAGATCGCCAAGCGCCAGGCCTTCGAGGAAGCCGAGATTTCGGCCGGCGAAGAGGTCGAGCGCGCCCGCATCACCACCGAGCGCGGCATCGAGGAAGCGCGGCTGATCAAGGACCGCGACATCAGGCAGCTTGGCGTCGACCGCGACCAGAGGATCGAGATCGCCGAGATCCAGAAGGCGATCGACATCGCCAAGAAGACGCAGGAGCGTTCCTCGGCGATCGCGGCTTCGGAAGCCGTTCGCGCCAAGGCCGTCCAGGCCGAGGAACAGGCCTTCACCGCGCGCGAACGCGAGATCGCCGAGCGCCGCAAGCTGACGGACCTGATTGGTGCTGCCCGCGAGGCCGAGCGCGAGGCGCTTCGCATCACATCCGCGGCGGACGCCGAGATGAAGGCGGCGAAGAGCCTCGCCGAAGCGCAGAAGATCGCCGCTGTTGCCTCGGCGGAAGCGGAGAAGATCCACGCCCTTGCCGCGGCCCAGCGCTACGAAGTCGACGCCGCCGGCCATCGTCAGCTCAACGAGGCGGAGAACCTGCTTTCCAATGAGGCGCGCGCAGGTCGCTTGCGCGGCAAGCTGCTCGACCACATGGAAGGCATCATCCGCGAGAGCGTCAAGCCGATGGAGAAGATCGAGGGCATCAAGATCCTGCATGTCGACGGCATCAATGGCGGCCAGGGCGGCAACCGCAATGTCACCGACGAGGTGATCGACTCGGCGCTGCGCTACCGCGTGCAGGCGCCGATGATCGACAATCTGATGAAGGAGATCGGCATCGAGGGCGGTTCTCTCGGCCGCATGACCGACGTGCTGCGCGACGCCAAGGATATTTCCAGCCTGACCCGCGACAAGAAGGGCAAGGGCAAGACCGCCAAGGACGACGATGACGATCGCGATCACTGACGAGAACGTCTGCGCTGCCCCGCACCTGCCTGCCGGCATCCTCTCCCCGTGTAGGGACGGGAAGAGGGACGCGGTCGTTGATGGTTTCGCAAATTGCCAGCGTTGCAAGGTTGGCGCCGAGGTTGCGGCCAGCCCCTTTCTCCCCGTCACTATACGGGGAGAAATGTCCGGCAGGACAATGAGGGGCGGCGCCGATGTCAACAGGGAAGGCACACCCAAGCGCGGCCTCCGTCGTTCCACCCCCCTCGGCTTCCAAGCATGACCAAGATCTATGTCTCCTCGATCATTCCCGCACCGACGGCGGAAGTCTGGAAGATCGTGCGCAATTTCAACGGCCTTCCCAGTTGGGCGCCGTTCGTTGCCGAGAGCCGGATCGAGCAGAATGCGCCCGCCGACCAGATCGGCTGCATCCGCAGTTTCACGCTGAAGGGCGGCGGACGCATCCGTGAAAAGCTGCTGGCGCTGTCCGACTATGACCTGTCCTGCAGCTACGCGATCCTCGAAAGTCCGATGGGCGTGGAGAACTATGTCTCCACTCTGTCGCTGACGCCGGTCACCGACGGCAACACGACCTTCGCCGAATGGCAGGCCGAATTCGACTGCGCGCCCGAACGCGAAGCAGCCCTGATGCAGCAGATCGGCACGGGCGTATTCCAGGCGGCGTTCAACGCGCTCAAGCAGCGTTTCAGGGGCTGATGGTCAAGGTCCGCCAGAGCACCATCATCGATGCGCCGATCGATGACGTCTGGGCCATCCTGCGCGATTTCAACAGCCATGACCGCTGGCACCCGGCAATCGCCTTCAGCGAGATCGAGGGTGGCGACCCAGTTGATGCGGTGGGAGCGGTCCGCCATTTCCGCCTCGCCGATGGCGGCGAGTTGCGTGAGCAACTGCTAGCGCTGTCCGACAAGGACAGGCGTCTGAGCTATTGCCTGCTCGAGGCCCCCTTGCCGCTGATGGGCTATGTCGCGTCGGTCCGGCTGAAGCCGGTGACCGACGGCAACGCCACATTCTGGGAGTGGTCTTGCGAATTCCAGCCGCCCGCGCACCGTCGTGACGAACTGGTCAAGCTCGTCACCGAAGGAATCTACCAAGCCGGCTTTGCGGCCGTCCGCGCGTTGCTGCGGGGCAGGACTGTTGCCACGCCCTTTGAGGCGAGGCCGCGAAGGACGGTTGTCGCCCAGGCGCCATCCGCCAGCATGTCGCGGACCATGTCGCCGATCGCGCCCGGCCAGGCCGAACAAACCAGGGCGGTGCTTGTCGAGCGCTACGGCGGACCGGAAGTGCTTCAGTTCACGGAAATCGGGCTGCCGCCACCAGAACCGAATGAAGTGCGGATCCGCCATACGGTGATCGGGGTCAACTTCATCGACGTGTACTGCCGCACCGGCTACTTCGATCTCTTGCAGCCGCCGGGCGTGCTCGGCATGGAAGCGGCTGGTGTCATCGAAGCCATAGGTTCTGAGGTCTCGGGCTTTTCGATCGGCGACCGCATCGCTTACGCCTGCCCGCCTGTTGGCGCCTACGCCGAACGGCGCAACATGGTGCCGGATCTGCTGGTTCACCTGTCGGACGATATTGCGGATGAAATTGCCGCCGCCGGCCTGCTCAAGGGGATCACCGCGAGTTTCCTGCTGCATGACGTCCATGCGGTGCGCCCCGGTTCTGTCGTCCTCATCCACGCCGCCGCCGGCGGCGTCGGCCAGTTGCTGGTGCAATGGGCGCGCCATCTTGGCGCGACCGTCATCGCCACCGTATCGAGCGACGACAAGGCGCGCATTGTCGAGAGATTGGGCGCGCATCACGTCATCGTATATTCGCGCGAGAACTTCGCCGACGTGGTCATGCGCCTGACTGGCGGCAAAGGTGCCGATGTCGCCTATGACGCGGTCGGCAACGATACGTTCGGCGGTTCGTTGGCGGCACTCGGTGTTCGCGGTCATCTCGTCAGTTTCGGCCAGGCTTCCGGCCCGGTCGGCAATTGGGATATTGGCCGGTTCTCGTCGAAGTCGGTTACCATCTCGCGCCCAAACTACGCGCATTACACCGACACCCCGGAAAAGCTCGCGCCGCACGTCAACCGCTTCTTCGCGGCCTTGCGACAGGGAGTGGTCAGGGTCGAAAGACCGACGCGATATCCGCTGGCACAAGCAGCCCAGGCTCACCGCGATCTCGAATCGCGGCGCACAACCGGAGCCCTGGTGCTGACGGTTTGAGGCGCTGGCTGTTCCAGCGGTTCGCGACGCGCGGTTGGCCAGTGGTGGAAACCCGGCGTGCCGACCTTTGCGCCGCTGCCATATCGGCTATTGTGGCGCATAACCGCCCTCACGCAGTCAGGACACCCCATGGTAAACCCGCCACGCCGACCGACAAACCCGATGGAAGCCGCCGAGGCTGCCTTCAAGCCGATCAAGAAACCGGCGCCGGCTCCGGTTCGCGAGGCATCGTCCGCTCCAAATGTCAGGGAACTGGTTTCAATCCGGATCGACCGGTCAGTGCTGGACTATTTCCAGGAAGACGGGCCGGGCTGGCAGGATCGCATCAACGATGCATTGCGGCAGCTGGTTTCGGGAAAGCCGGCAGGGACCAGCGACGGCGATTGAGATGCGGGCGCGTAGGGGCGCGCCACCGCGAGATCGGCGGAATGGACCCGTTTTCTTGCCGGAAAACCCCGGAAATTGCCTTTGAATTCATCGACAAGGCAGAATGCGGCCGCTCGCCCGTTGATTGATTGGTCGCCTGCGGCTAACGATCATGTGATGTAAGCGAACGTGCAGAGGGAATTCGCTTGGACGCGATCGAAAAAGCGATCCGCAACGCCTTGGAAAAGGGCAATGCCGACGACCGGGCGTTTCGCGAAAAGGTCTATCGCTCGGCCTTCGCCGCGCTTGACCGCGCGCTGCAGGCCAATCCGAACGTCACGGTGGAAGTCGCCATCAAGCGCCGCAAGGCGGTGCAGGCCAAGATCGCCGAAATCGAATCCGAATTCATTCCGGCCGTTTCCGATGGCACCGAGCAAACACAAGGCAGTGCGCCGGCGATAGAGCTTTCAGGCAACGGGCAAGCCGCGCCCGCGCCATCGATTGCCGTCGGCCCGGCTTCCGATACTCCGCATTCGAGGGTGCTGCCGGTTGTTCCCGATATCATGCCCGACGCCGTCCTTCCCGGCGCGCCAACCGACATGTCCGCTTCGACGGGAGCCGCTGCCGAGGTGGCACCTGACCGTGACGAGCGGCGGATAAGAGGGCGCCGCTTGCCGCTGACCGCCATTTTCCTCGGCGTGACGCTGCTCGCCGCTGTCGGCATCGGCCTGTTCTTCGCCATGCAGACGGGCGTGTTCAAGACGCAGGCCCAGCTCGACACGGCTCCGCCCGAAGCGCCCCCGACGGTGAGCGGCGACGATTTCACGCCACCGGCCGACAGCGGTTCACCGCAAAAGCCGGGTGCGCCTGATCAGTCTCGTGACTGGATCAATGTGTTTTCGCCGAGCGATGCATCGCATGTCAGCGCACCATCCGATGCCAAGGCCGACGTGATGAAGGACGACACGGGTTCGTTCCTGCGGATACGCTCGGGCGCGTCCGGCTCGGCCATAAGCTTTGACGTCGGGCAAGGCATACTGGAGAAGCTCGCCGGCAAGCATGCCGTGTTCGATATCATCGCCCGCTCGGAGGAAGGCAAGGAGACGCAGATTTCCGTCGACTGCAATTTTGGGGAACTCGGTGACTGCGGACGCAAGCGCTATGCGGTCGGCCAGCAGCGCAACGAATACCTCTTCGACGTGCCGTTTGCCGGCAAGCATCCGGGTGCCGCCGGCACCATCGCCATCAATTCCGACTTCGACAAGCAGGGCAAGGCTGTCGATATCTACGAGATACGCGTCTCGATCGCCCAGTAAGCTTTGGTGGTTTGTAAGGCCAATGCTTAGCGATCGAGCAGCGCCTGCAGCGTCTCGATGCGGTCGGCCTCATTGGCGGGTTTGTCCCAGCGCAGCCGTGAAATGCGTGGAAAGCGCATGGCGACGCCCGATTTGTGTCGTGTCGAGCGGTTGAGGCCCTCGAATGCCACTTCCAGCACAAGGCCGTTCTTGCGGTCGGCCCGCACCGAGCGGACCGGGCCAAAGCGCTCGATCGTGTTGTCGCGGACATATTTGTCGATCTGCTTCAGTTCCTCGTCCGTGAAGCCGAAATAGGCCTTGCCGACCGGCACCAGTTCCTCCGCGCCTTCCTGGCCGGACCAGACGCCGAATGTGTAGTCCGAATAGAAGCTCGAACGCTTACCGTGACCGCGCTGGGCATACATCAGCACCGCGTCGACCGTGTGCGGATCACGCTTCCATTTGAACCAGGGGCCTTTGGGCCGACCGGCGAGATAGGGCGAATCCCAGCGCTTCAGCATGACGCCCTCGATGATCGGGTGCGGCGGCGCCCGGCGCAGCTCTTCCAGCCTATGCCAGTCGTCGAAGGCGACGAAGGGCGACAGGTCGAAGCGGCTTGGTTCCAGCGTTTTCACAAAGCCTTCCAGGCGGTCGCGCCGCTCGCGGAAGGACAGGCCGCGCAGGTCCTCGCCGCCAAGCTGCAACAGGTCGTAGCAGCGCATGAAGGCTGGATACTGCTGCTGCATCTTCGATGTCACGGTCTTGCGGTTCAGCCGCTGCTGCAGGTCCGAGAACGTGCCCGTCGCCTCACGGGGATCGCCGACCAGAAGCTCGCCGTCAAGCGTGGCGTCGAAAGTCATGGCCTGCGCAAGGTCGGGGAAAGCGCCCGAAACGTCGTCACCGGTGCGCGAATAGAGCCGGCGGATGCCGCCTTCCGACACCGCCTGTACGCGGATGCCATCCCATTTCCACTCCGCTGCATAGTCGGCGGGATCGAGCTTTTCGAGGTCGCCATCGCCAATGGGGTTGGACAGCATCACCGGGCTGAACAGGGCGAGCGCCGTCTTCCTCGGCTTCTCCGCCTTGCCTTCCAGCCAGGCAAAGAGTTCGGCATAGGGCGGCGTCAGTCCATGCCAGAGTTCCTCGATCTCGGCGACATCGACCCTGCCGAAATCCGCCAGCGCCTGTTTCGCCAACCGTGCCGAGACCCCGATGCGCAGGCCGCCGGTGACCAGTTTGATGATGGCGAAGCGGGCCGAGATGCCGGCGCTGTCGAGCAGTCGGGCCAGCACCTTCGGCCCGTCGGAGCGGCTGGCCGCCTGCAGCTTGCCGATGACCTCGCCAAGGGTCGGCACGTGGTTGGGAATAGCTTCCGGCGCCTGCGGCCAGACCAGGGATACCGTTTCGGCAAGGTCGCCGACATAGTCGTAGGAATAGCCGAACAGTACCGGGTCCATCCGCTCGGCTACCAGGGCCCGGAGCATGGCGGGCTTGACCGCGGCGATGCTGAGATCGCCGGTGATCGCGGCCAGCGCCAGTCCGCGATCCGGATCCTCGACGCTGCGGAAATAGTCGGTCAGCAGCGTCAGCTTGCCGTTGCGCGACGGCGTCAGCACGAGACGATCGAGAAGCTCGGCGAAGCGGTTCATGCCCTCAATCGCCCTCATCCTCATAGCCGACGAGGTGCAGCGGCCGTGCCGCGATGCCCTCAAGCTCGCACCAGCGCACCAGCGCTTCCTCGCGGCCATGCGTGACCCATATCTCTTCCGCGCCCGTCTCCTTGATCGTCGCCGTCAGTTCGTCCCAGTCGGAATGATCCGATATGATCAGCGGCAGCTCGACGCCGCCTTGCTTGGCGCGCTGGCGGATGCGCATCCAGCCGGAAGCAAAGCACGAGATCGGATCGGGAAAGCGCCGCGCCCAGCGGTCGGCGAAGGCCGATGGCGGGCCAACGACGATGGCTCCGGCGAAATCCTCCTTCCCGCCGGTCTCGATGGTTGCCGGTTCAAGTGTGCCGAGGTCTATGCCCTGGCCCTGATAGTAGTCGCTGAGCTTCGCCAGCGCGCCGTGGATATAGATCGGCCGGTCGTAGCCGGCATCGCGCAGCAGCCGCATCACGCGCTGCGCCTTGCCCAGCGCATAGGCGCCGACCAGATGCGCGCGTTCGGGAAATTGCACGGTCGATTTCAGCAGGCGGGCGATTTCCTCGGTGTCGGGCGGGTGGCGGAACACCGGCAGGCCAAAGGTCGCCTCGGTGATGAACACGTCGCAGGTGACCGGCTCGAACGGCAGGCATGTGGCGTCCTTCTGGCGCTTGTAGTCGCCCGACGCCACGATGCGCATGCCCTGATGCTCCACCGCGATTTGCGCCGACCCCAGCACGTGACCGGCGGGATGGAAGGTGACGGTGACATCACTCAGCGCGATCGCCTCGCCGAGACCGGCCGCCTGCGTCGCGCCGGCAAAACCCTCGCCATGGCGCAGGGCCATGATGTCCAGCGTTTGTTGAGTCGCCAGGACCGAGCGGTGCCCGGAACGTGCATGATCGGAATGCCCATGCGTGATCAGCGCGCGGTCGACCGGCCGCACCGGGTCGATGAAGAAATCGCCGGGCGGACAATAAAGGCCTTCGGGCCGGGGATAAAGCAGGTCGCTGGCGCGCATGTTTGCAAGATAGGCACTAAATCTGTCGCGGGAAGCCTGTTGTAAGTTACTGCTGACTCCAGCATACACACCATCCCGGCCGCCCTCCGCCGGTGGGACCACTGTCATGAAGCCGCTTCAGGCCTCGTCCGGCGACTTGAACGCCGATCGTCGCGCCGACTATGCCGAGATGCTCCATGCATCCGGCGACCACGCGGCGGCGGCTGAACTGCTGCTTGGCGCCATGGAACTGGTACCGCAATGGGCGATGGGGTGGTATCGCCTTGGCGAGATGCAGGAAACGGCGGGCGCGTTCGATCTTGCCGCGCAGGCCTGGGCAATGTCGCTGAAACTCGATCCGGCGGATCGCCAGGGCGCCGCGCTCAAGCTGCAATTGATCGGCAGGGAGCCGGCAACAGGCGCGCCGCCCAGCGCCTTTGTCGAAACGCTCTTCGACCACTATGCCGAAACCTTCGACGATGCGCTGGTGGAAAAGCTTGGCTATCGCGTGCCCGAATTCCTCCATCGGGCCATTCGGTCCGCGAGGCCGGGTCGCTTCGGACTGGTGCTCGACCTCGGGTGCGGCACGGGATTGATGGGAGAACGGCTCCGACCGATCGCCGATCGCTTGGAAGGCGTCGATATCTCGGCCAAAATGCTGAAAAAGGCGCGGGCAAAGGGCCTTTACGACAAGCTGACAAAGGCGGACCTGCAGGACTTCAGCCATGACGGCCAGGCAGCCGACCTTGTGACCGCCGCGGATGTCTTCATCTATGTCGGCGCGCTCGACGGCGTGGTGAACAACGTCACGGCGATGCTCGCCGAAAACGGCTTGTTTGCGTTCTCGGTCGAGAAGCTCGGCGAAGGGGAAGGGGATTTCGCACTTCGCCCCTCGCGTCGCTATGCACATTCGCAAGCCTATGTGCGCAGGGTATTGGCCGACAACGGCTTCTCGATCCTGTCACTGGAAACGAAGATCATCCGTCAGGATCGGCGCGAGGCGGTCGATGGATTGGCGGTCGTCGCGGCACTGTCTTCCTCTGCTTCCGAGGCGGATGTGTGAACAGGTTTTTCCGATCCGTGCGGAACGACCATTGCGGCGGCGGCGAAAAGGCCTGATTCTTGAACACCGAATGGCACCCACGAACACGCGTCGATATGGAGAACCCCATGCGTTGGAACATGATGGTATTGGCATCTTGCCTGGTGGCAACCGGCTGCATGGAGAGTTCGTTGGCGGAGAGGCAGGATGCGAACGTCCAGTCTTCGCTGCAATATGATGCGGTTCCTTGCGATCAACTGCTGGCGCAGCGCAACGGCCTCGCGCAGCAATACCACCTGTCTCCGCAAACAGCGAAGCCGACTTTCTCCAACCCGGCGATGGGCTTTGGCCCGTTCATGATGGACACGCGTTCGAAGAACCAACGCGACGCGGAGGCGGCCAGCGGCAAGATCGACGCCATGAATCGCTCGATCACCCGGCGTGACTGCGGCAAGCCCGACAAGCAGAAGAAGTTCACCTTGCCAGGCTAAGTCGCGCAACGGTCATCGTCAGGGCGTTATCGGAACCAACAAGCAAGCCGCCGTGGACAGGTCGCATGAATCTCTCGGACCTCGGTGACCGCATATGCATCCTGGGGCCTTCGAACAGCGGTAAGTCGACCCTTGCCGACGCGATCGCGCGCAAGCGCGACCTGAAAGTTGTTCACCTCGATCAACTCCATCATCTTCCCAATACGGATTGGGAAGCGCGTCCAAGGGACGAATTCATCGCCTTGCATGACGCAGCAATCGCCAACCCACGTTGGGTCATGGACGGAAACTACTCGGTTTGCATGCCGCAACGCTTTCGACGGGCGACGGGGCTGATCCTCCTGGACATCTCCACGCCGGCAAGCCTGTTGCGGTATTTTCGACGAACGCTGTTCGAGAATGAGAGGCGGGGTGCCCTGGAGGGCGGCCGCGACAGCATCAAATGGGACATGATCCACCATATCGCCGCGGTGCAGCCGCGAAACCGCGAGCGGTACCGGGCGATGTTAGAGCGTTTCCTATTTTGGGAGAATCTTAGGATTCCCAAAGAAGATCGTTTGTGATTCAAGATGCTGGCTGGATTGGAGGGCAG
This sequence comes from Mesorhizobium carmichaelinearum, assembly GCA_943370265.1. Lineage (GTDB taxonomy): Bacteria > Pseudomonadota > Alphaproteobacteria > Rhizobiales > Rhizobiaceae > Mesorhizobium > Mesorhizobium carmichaelinearum_A. The sequence goes on along the minus strand of CALRQH020000047.1, from coordinate 62 downwards.
CATCTGATGACGCGAGCGCTTTCAAATGATCTTCGTGAGCGTGCAGTAGCGGCAGTTCGCGA
>CALRQH020000046.1:0-22004 GCA_943370265.1 Mesorhizobium carmichaelinearum | reverse complement strand
GCCCTTATAGCGCCCCCGGCATTCGCACCACCTCAAAAGCCACGCGGCCGGCCGCCGAAAAATCCGCAATACGCCCTGTCGTCCACGTCGGCATAAGTGGGGAATTTTACTTCGGCACAACTGGGGAAAATTCACCCGGCATTGACACTGGTGCAATGCCTTGATCTCGGCCCGCATATGAACGCGCAGCTTGGCATCGAGGTTCGACAGCGGCTCGTCGAACAGGAAGACCTTCGGGTCGCGCACGATGGCGCGGCCCATGGCGACGCGCTGGCGCTGGCCACCGGAAAGCTGGCGCGGCAAGCGCTGCAGGTAACTGTCGAGGCCCAGCCGGCTGGCGGCGCTGCCGACGCGCTTGTCGATCGTTGCCTTCTCCGCCTTCTTCAGGAGCAGGCTGAAGCCCATGTTCGACGACACATCCATGTGTGGGTAGAGCGCGTAGGACTGGAAGACCATGGCGATGTCGCGGTCTTTCGGCGCAACGTCGTTGACCAGCCGTTCGCCGATGCGGATCTCGCCCCCCGAAACCTCCTCCAGACCGGCGATCATGCGCAGCAGGGTCGATTTCCCGCAGCCGGACGGACCTACCAGAACCACGAACTCACCGTCGGCGATCTCCAGGTCGACACCATGAAGGATACGCAGTGAGCCGTAATCCTTCTGGACTTGTTTCAGCGTAACGGAAGCCATCGATTATCCTTTTACCGCACCGGCGGTGAGGCCAGTGACGAGGTAGCGTTGCAGGAAGGCGAAGAAGATGCATACCGGGATCAGCGCCAGGATGGACGCAGCCATCATCTGTCCCCAGTCGACGGCGAACTTGCCGATATAGGTGAGCAGGCCAACCGCGAAGGTCTTCTTGTCGTCGCTGGAAATCAGCATCAGCGCGAACAGAAGCTCGCTCCAGGCCGCAGTGAAGACGAAGCCGAGCGTTGCACCCATGCCGGGCAGCGTCAGCGGCACGATCACCTTGCGCATCGCCTGGGCGCGCGTACAGCCGTCGATCATCGCTGCCTCTTCCAGGTCCTTCGGGATACCGTCGAAGAAGGACTGCATCAGGAAGGTGGCGAAGGCGGTGTTGAAGGCGGTGTAGATGATGATCAGCCCGATCAGGCTGTTGGTCAGGCCAAGCTCGCCCATGACCCGGTAGATCGGCGGAATGACCATCACCAGGGGAAAGGTCTGGGTCAGAAGCAGCATGATGGCGAGCGCCGCCTTGCCGCGGAAGGTGAAGCGCGACATGGCATAGCCGGCGAGCGTGGCGATGACGGTCACCAATGCTGCGGTCGCCACCGAGACGATGACGCTGTTCAGGAAGTAGCGTGGGAAATCAGAGGCTTCCAGCACAGTGTAGAAATTCTGGAACGTCGTCTGCGACGGCCACAAGGTGATGCCCTCGGAATAGAGCAATCGTTCCGGCGTGACCGATATCTTCAGTGTCCAGAAGATCGGGAACAGCGCGAAGATCATGTAGGCGGCAATGGCGCCATAGAGGCCGATGCCACTGAAAATGCGCGAAGAAGTAGAGCGTCCGGCGATCATCAGACATGCCTCACAAGCGAGCGCCGGATGCCGATCAGCGCGATAGCATAAATAATGAGCAACCCAAGCAGTAGCACCGCCACCGCCGAGGCATAGCCCTTGTCCAGCGACTTGAAGGCGCTGACATAGACGTAAACCGGCACGGTGTTGGTCGAGCCGGCGGGACCGCCTCCCGTCATCACGAAGATCAGGTCGGCGAAGGTGGCGATCCAGATCGTGCGCAGCATGACAGTGATGACGATGGTCGGCGCGAGGAACGGCAGCGTCACCTTGCTGAAGCGCTGCCATGGCGAAGCGCCATCTATCGCCGCCGCCTCATGCAATTCCGCGGGGATCGACTTGAGTGCCGCGAGCAGCGTGATGGCGAAGAACGGAATGCCGAACCAGATATTGGCGATGATCGGCCCCCACATGGCAGTGGCCGGATCGGACAGAATACTGGTGGACGGATCAGCCCTGAGCCCCAACGCGAAAAGCCAATGCGGCAGCGGCCCGATGATCGGATTGAACAGCCACGCCCATGTCAGGCCCGACAGAAAGGACGGCACCGCCCACGGCAGGAAGACCACGGCCTGTACGAACTTGCGTCCGACGAACGGTTTGTCGAGCAGCAAGGCCAGGCCCAGACCGAGGAAGAATTGGAAGAAAAGACTGGCGACCGTCCACCATAGCGTGTTGACAAGCGCCTGGCCCAGCACCGCATCCGACAGCATGGCGTGGTATTGGCCAAGGCCCACATATTCCGACTTGAAGGCGGAGAATTTGCGGAACGAATAGCTGATGCCGATGATGAGCGGGACCACCAACACGACAATCAGCAGCACGATCGCCGGGCTGAGATAAAGCCAGGGCTCGACCGTCGCGTAGGACAGCCGCTTGCGGCGCGAGGCGCCGGCGGATCGTATTTCGGGGACGGCGTAGGTCATTGATAGCTCTACGTTGAGAGGTGAATGCCGCGTAGGCGACAGCGCCCTTCTCCCCGGTCTACGGGGCTGAGGCGTGGTTCGCGCAGCGGAAGAAAAGCCAACTGCCTGGCTTTCGAACAACGAACTCCCGGCGGGCAGATGAGGGACAGCGCGAACCTTGGGGTGTTGGCGCCGCCCTTCATCCAGCCCTTTCGGGCCACCTTCTCCCCGTGAACGGGGAGAAGGAAAGCCATGCCTATTTCTTGTTCTTGGCCATCCAGTCCTGCTGCTCCTTGGTCAGGAAAGCAGCCCATTCATCGGCCACGTCCTTGGCCGTCTTCTGGCCGAGCAATACTTCCTGGAAGTTCTTGATCGCGACCTGGTCAACGAAATTGCCGAGATTTTCCAGATGGGTCGGCGGCGTGACCATTTCGTATTTGCTGGTGTCGCTCAGTTCCTCGAACCAGCCCTTGAACTGCTCTGTCTTGAAGTGCGCGTCCTGATCGGCGCCATTGTGGATCGGAATGACACCGACTTCCTTGGCCCATTCAAGATTGTCCTTGGGGGACAAAAGGGTCGCCATCAGCTTCCAGGCATCATCCTTGTGCTGCGAGTTGGCGAACATCGCCCAGCCGCCATAGCCCAGCGTCGGGAACGACTTGCCCGTTGGCCCAACCGGCATCGGCGCCACGGCGAAATCATCGGCGCTCATCTTGTCGGCGATGCCGAGCAACGCATCCGGATCCTGGTTGATCATGGCACAGGTGCCCGAATAGAAACCGGTGACGGTTTCGTTGAAGCCCCAGCTGACGGCATCCTTCGGCGCCAGACCGTCCTTGTACATGTCGGCCAGCATCTGGAGGCCCTTCACCGAACCCGGATCGTTGATGGTCGAGGTGCCATCAGCGTTGAAATAGCCGCCCTTCCCGTCCGCGATGTTCATGAACATGTGCATTCCGTTGAAGCCGCCGGGGCCACCGCGCAGGCAGTAGCCGTATTTGCCGGGCAGTGCCGAAATCTTCTTGGCGTCCGCGATGAAATCGTCGAGCGTTGCGGGCGGACCGTCGAGACCAGCCTGCTTGAACAGCTTCTTGTTCCAGAACAGCGCGTTCACGTAATAGCCATAGGGGATCATGTACTGCGTGTTGTTGACGGTAGAACCGAACTCCTTGGCGCGCTCGCCCAGCGTCTTGGCGTCAGGCCATTTGGCCATGTACGGACCGAGGTCCTCGAGCTGGCCGTTGTTGGCGTAAAGGCCCATCCAGCGCTCCGGCATCTCGACCACATCGGGCGTATCGCCGGCCTGCACCATGGTGAGGAACTTCTCGAAAGCCTGCCCCCAGGGCAGCGAGACCAGATCGACCTTGACGCCCGGATTGGCCGCCTCGAACTCGGAGATCTGCTTCTTCAGGAATTCCGTGCGCGGCGGACTGGTGATCACCTCGACCATCTTCAGGGTCGTATCCGCCATCGCGCTCCCGGCGGAAATCGCCAGTCCCGCGGCGGCTGCAAGCATCACGCTCAGTCGTTTCATCTTGAACACTCCCATTTTAGTTTGCTGCTCCAACTATTTTTTTGCTTTTTCGAAGGCCTGGGCCACATCCGCCCAGAGGTCCTCGACATTTTCCAATCCGACATTGAAGCGGATGGTTCGGGGGCTGACGCCGAAGCGCGCCATCGAATTCACGCCCGGCGTCTGCTCAAGCGACGCCTTGGCAGGCACGACCAGGCTCTCATGCCCACCCCAGCTGACGCCGATGCGGAAATATTTCAGCGCATCGACGAAGATGGGGATGTCGATGTCCTCGGTCACCTCGAATGAGAACAGGCCCGCATAGCCGGCCAGCGTGGCCTTGCCCGGATGGTTCGAATAGACGGGATGGTTGACCCGCTCGACATTGCCATGCGCCTTCAGCCGTTCGGCAATGGTCAGGCCGCTCTTCATGTGGTGCGGCAATCGCAGCGGCAGCGTGCGCATTCCGCGCAACAGGAGCCAGGCCTCGAAGGGAGATAGCTTGCCGCCAAGAAACGAGTAGGTCTGCTCATTGATATGCTTGATATGAGCCGCTGAACCCGCCACGACGCCGGCGACCGTATCACTATGACCGCCGAGATATTTCGAGGCCGAGTGCAGGACCAGGTCCACACCGTGCAGGATCGGTTTCTGGAAAACCGGCGTCGCCCAGGAATTATCGATCGTGGTGATGATGCCCTGTTCCCTGGCCAAGCGGGTCAGGTGCGACAGATCCTGCAGCTCGAACATCATCGACGTCGGGCTTTCGAGATAGAGCAGCTTCGCACCGGGCAGTGCCGCTGCGACCGCATCGGGGTCCGAGCCGTCGACATAGTCGACCTTGATATTCATCCGCGGCAGCAGCCGCTCGAACAGCCGGTAGGCATCGCCATAGCAATTGCGCACCGCCACAATGCGCTCCCCCGCCCCGACGAACGCAAGTACGGTGGCGCTGATAGCCGCCATGCCGCTGGAAAAGCCGCGCGCGGCTTCGGCACCCTCAAGCGCCGCCACGCGGCTCTCGAACTCCATCACCGTCGGATTGTCGCCGCGCGAATAGATCGGCTGGCGTCGTTTGCCGGCGAATGTATCGGCCATCTCGGCATAATTGGCAAAGGTGAACAGTGAGGTCTGGTAGATCGGCGGCACCACCGCGCCGCCGGGAAACGGCTCGTCGTGAGCCAGAAGCGTTGCCGCCTCGGCGAGATAGTCGCGATCGAAACCGATTGGGTGCTCGTTCATTTCAGGTCCAGGAGTTTGAGTTTGGCGGCGCCGCGCTTCAGGTCGTTCTCGACGGTGGCGATCAGCTTGAGCGCCTCTGCGCGCGCGCCCTCAGGGTCACCGTCGGCGATGCGCTCATAGATGGTGCGATGGTAGGGAAAGCTGGCGTGGCCAAAATCGCGCACGCCGAGCGGATGCTCCCAGAAGCGGTGGAACAGTTCGTGCATGGCGGAGATGATCTGTTCGAACAGCGGGTTGCCCGAGACCCGGTAGATCGCCTGGTGAAACTCCCAGTCCTCATCCGACGACATGCCGTCACGCATGAGAAAGGCCTGCTCCATGGCGTCCAGCTTGCGGGCAATCTCGGCTATATCCGCCAGGCTTGCGCGCTCGGCGCAAAGTGCCGCCGCTTCCGCCTCCAGCGCACGGCGGATTTCCAGCGTCTGCATCAGGCTCGTGAAATCATGGCCGCCCGACAGCGTCAGCGGCATATGCAGCATGTCGGCCGATACAGCCGCCTTGAGATAGGTGCCGCTGCCTTGCCGTCGCTCGACAAGGCCCAGCCCCTCCCATCGCGTCAGCGCCTCGCGCACCGTGTTGCGGCTGACCTTCAGCCGCTCGGCGAGAATGCGTTCGGTCGGAAGCTTTTCGCCGGGCTGCAAGGCTTCGGCGCTGACAAATCCCACCAACGCCTTCAGCACGGCGTCGTCGCGCGCCGTCGTCTGTATGGGTGGCAGGCTGTTCTGGTCCACAAATCCTCCAAGTGGTTCAATGGCCCAACCAATTTCTACACAGAAGAAAGCTCCTGTCAACCGAATGTCAGGAGCGAAAACTGCTTTCACCGGAAATCGTGAGCCGGGAGCTGAGCGGCGGGATGGCTGGTAGGCGCGGAGACGCGGAGACGCAACGGCGAGCTTCAAGCGACATTCCGCCAACAACCAGCACCGTCAAAGGCCTGGCATGGGGTCCTGATGTGTTTTGAAAAAAGGGGGCCGGTCGGCGTTTGGCAGCGGTACGAGGAGGCCACTATGTGCCAGCGCCGGCCGGCCGACCCCACGGACCCAGGAGATGCGGCGGACCTGAGACATGGGGTATTCTTGCGATTGACCGGCAATCTACCTCGCGCCGGCCATCTTTTGTCTACCACCACACTTGCCCAGGAACTGATGAAAATCAACAGTTTCTTAACCAAGGCTCGCGAATCGCTTGGATTAAGGTAAATTCGTAACCCTGTCGGCTTCGCTGGATAATCCGGCGATAGCCCCTACGCCGCCTTGGCGACGACGCGGTTGCGCCCCCCGCTCTTGGCTTCGTAGAGTGCGATGTCGGCGCGCTTCATCAGCGCGGCAACAGTATCCACGCCCTTCAGCACGGATGAGACGCCGACACTGACGGTGACTTCGATCGTCTTCCCATCATGACCGACCGCGAACGGAATCTGTGCGATCTCCGCGCGGATACGCTCGGCCACCTTTTCAGCCACTGTGCCATCGGTATCCGGCATAACCACGACGAACTCCTCGCCGCCAAAACGACAGGCCAGATCGATGCCGCGCACATTCTTGCGCAGCCGTCGCGCAAATTCTCGCAACACGTCGTCACCACCATCATGGCCATGCGTGTCATTGATGCTCTTGAAGCGATCGAGATCGGTGATCATCACAGACAGCGGCCGTCGCCTCGCCACGGCGCGCTCGAACAGGGTCTGCAGGTGGCTGTCCAGATAGCGGCGATTGTGCAGCCCGGTCAGGCCATCGGTGACCGCCATCTCGATCGTCTGGGTGACGCTGGCGCGCAGATGGTCGTTGTAGCGCTTGCGGCGCACCTGCGTGCGCAAACGCGCCGTCAGTTCGTGCTGGTCGATCGGCCGCATCAGGTAATCGTTGATACCAAGTTCGAGGCCGCGGATGATGCGGGCCTCATCGCCCTGCTCCGCCAGCAGGATGATCGGCAGGAAGCGCGTACGATCGAGCGATCGCAACTGCGAGCAGAGCCTGAGCGGATCGAAATCGGTGAAGGCCGTCGAGATCAGCACGCATTCATAGGGAAGTTCGGCAGCCTGGAAGAAGCCGGCATGCGGATCCATGGCAAGGTCGACGTCAGCGCTGCCGCGCAGCATTTTCTGGATACGGTCGAAGGAGGATTTGCGCTCGTCGATCAGAAGCACTTTCGGCGTCGTGTCCTCGGAGGCGAAACTGCGGCTGAGCAACTCCTCGATGCCGATATTGCGCGTGGTCGAGGCGCGCAACCGCAACTCGTCGGTCAGCGACTTCAGCCGGACAAGGCTTTTGACGCGCGTCATCAGCTGCAGGTCGTTAACCGGCTTGGTCAGGAAATCGTCGGCGCCTGCTTCAAGGCCGCGCACGCGGTCCGAAACCTGGTCAAGCGCCGTGATCATGACGACGGGAATGTGCGAGGTTGCGGGATCGCTCTTCAGCCGCCGGCAAACCTCGAACCCGTCCATGTCAGGCATCATCACGTCGAGGAGCACGACGTCGACCTTGCCGTTCTCGCAGGTCTCGATCGCATCCGGCCCATTGGTCGCTGTCAGCACCTCGAAATATTCGGCAAGCAACCGGACCTCGAGCAGCCTTACATTGGCAGGGATGTCGTCGACGACGAGGATCCGCGCGGTCATTTCACAAGGCTCCGGCTCGGCTGGAAGGACACATCATGCATCATGCATCGCCCAGATAGGATTTGATGGTTTCTATGAAACGCGGCACGGAGATTGGCTTGGAAATATACGCCTCGCAACCGCCTTGGCGGATACGCTCCTCGTCGCCCTTCATGGCGAACGCCGTGACGGCAATGACGGGAATGGAATGAAGGTCATCATCCTCCTTCAGCCATTTGGTCACTTCCAGGCCCGACACTTCCGGCAGCTGGATATCCATCAAGATGAGATCCGGCCGATGCTGCCGCGCCAGATCCAGTGCTTCCAGGCCGTTGCGTGTGCGCACGGTCTCGTAGCCGCTTGCTTCGATGAGGTCCCGAAAGAGCTTCATATTGAGCTCATTGTCCTCGACGATCATGACCTTCTTAGGCATTTACTTCCCGTCCCGGCCGACCTTCCGCTTGAAGGCTGCCGTCATGCGTTCCCGTCGAAGCGCACCAAACCCTGCTTCACTCTACGGCAATATGATTGACGAAACGGAAATCCGCTGCGGGAAAAGCTACCCGGATTCCACCTCGAACGCCGCTTGGGAGGAGTTGGTGGCTTGCCGCAAGCGACGCTTGCCATTACTGCGGAAACAGACTCATCCCGCACACCCTGAAGGTAGTGATGGCAAACGTAGCGTCAATGCGCGAAGAAGCGGAAACCATTGCCGTGAAGGCACTGGCCTTCGTCGCCTCGGACCCGGAGCTATTGCCGCGCTTCCTGGCAATCACCGGCATCGAGGCGCATTCCATCCGCCAGGCCGCCGGCGAACCCGGATTCCTGGCTGGCGTCCTGCAGTTCATTCTCGCCCACGAGCCAACGCTCCTGCGCTTCGCGGAGGAAACAGGCACGCCCCCTGCATCCGTCGGCAAGGCATTGCGGGCGCTTCCACTTGGCGATGACAACCATGAGCATTCGATATGAGCGATGATCCAGAAACCGCACGACAGATCGCCGAACTCGCGGCCGACGACCGGCCGTTGCTGATACTCGACGTCGACGATGTCGTGCTCGAATTCATCCGCCCCTTCCCGAATTTCCTCAAGGCTCGCGGCTTCGGTCTGACACTGGCTTCGTTCCGGCTGACCGGCAACATTGCCGAGCAGGCAACCGGCAGATTGGTCGAGCAGGCGGAAGTGACGGCACTTCTGGACGATTTCTTTCACACACAGGCTGACTGGCAGAGCATCACCGACGGCGCGGCCGAGGCGCTTTCCGCTCTTGGCGACCGGGCCGAGATCGTCATGCTGACGGCCATGCCGCACAAGCATCGCGCTGTTCGCCGCGCCCATCTCGATGCCCTCGGGCTGAATTACCCGCTCCTGACCACCGAAATGGCCAAGGGACCGGCAGTCGCCAAGCTGCGCGGCGAAAAGGGACGCCCCATTGCCTTCGTCGATGATCAGCCGCCGAATCTGGTGTCGGCGCGCCATTCGGTCGCCGACGCACATCTTTTTCACCTGATGGCAGACAATTCGCTGCGCGAATTCCTGCCGCCGATACCCGACGACATCGTCGTCGTGCAGGACTGGCCCGAGGCGGCGCCCAAGATCGCGGCAGCACTCGGGCTTTAAACCCGCCAAATCAAATAGTCAGCGCGGCTCGTTAATCCCTTTCAAATGCGAACAGGGCCGGTCGATATTAATCGACCGGCCCTGCCTCTGATCAGATCTCGTCGCGTTTACTTGCTTTCCTGTGAGGGCTGTCCCATCTGGGCGCCTGAATCACCGCCATCGTCGTCGCTGCTGTCGTCGGTTGCGCCGCTGTCATCATTGACTGGATCGGCAGGCTTCACCATAACGCCGTTGACCGTCACCGAGCCATCCGCCTTGGTGTTGACGACCCATTCGAGATGGCCATCGGGGAGCGTCTTGGCAAAACCTTTGACGACGAGCGCCATAGGTACGTATTGCGCGGCATCCGGGTCGGACTTTGCCGCCGCCTGCAGGGTTTCGACGATCTTGTCGTAGCCACCAATATCAACCTTCAGATTAGCCTCGGGCTTCTCGTCGGGGAACGTCATCTCGCCTTCCACCGCGATGTCCATATTGGCGTTCTTCACCGAGCTGTGTCCGATGACGACCTTCGGCGTCTTGGCCAGGAAGTCGGCTGTCAACGTACTGCCGAATTCAGCCGACAGCGGCGGATTCTGGTTGAGATCGAAGGCATCGATTGCCTTCTTGGCCATACTGTCGAGATCAATGTTGGCGCCGCCGAAATTCAGGTCGATATCGGTCGGCAGCAGCGCGACGCTCCAGTCGGGCAGCGCCTGCGTCGGGATGGTCAAACCTGACGCCTTGATCGCATAATTGACCGTTCCGCTCTGGGCGATCCCGTCCATTCCGAATGCGGTGCTGAGCTGTGCCGCGCCAAAATTGCCGACGGGGCTCGCCACAGCCAAATCCTTGAACCCGTAGCTTCCGTCGATCCGCTCCCACAAAGGCAAAGCAGCGCGCAAAAGCGTCTTGAGCTGCGCCTGGTTGGCCTTGAGCGAGGCCTCGTCTTCGTTGGCCACCGCAAATGCCAGCAGGTCGAGCAACGGCTTTGTCTGCACGCCCTTGCCTGTCGCCTCCAACGACGCTTCCGGCGACTTGATGGTGACCGGGAATTTCAGCCCGCTTTCCGGGTCGTCGAAATTGACCGCCTCGACAAAGCTCGACACCTTTTGCGATGTGGTGAAATCGACGCCGCCATTCGCGGACTTGGTCCCGGCAATGGTCGCGGTGGCAGCGCCGGCACTGACATCGATGTGCTGCTTGGCATCTTTCGATGTCATCGTCATGCCGGCCATCGAACTGGCGCCGCTGGTGAACGCCGCCAGATTGGGATCGTAAACGCCGGAACCCTTGCCGTCCTTGATCGAGAACTGCGTGCTTTGCAGCCCCTCGGGCCCGTTGAACTCGAAGGATGCGCTTTGCGAAAAATCCATCGAAACGTCCCAGGAGCCATCGCTGCGCGGTTTGACCAGCAACGCGTAGGGGGCAAAGTCGAATTTCAGCAGCTTCTGGTCCGGAAACATCGCGGCAAGTGCCTTCAAGTCGAAAGCGATCTTGTAGGCATCGCCTTCCACGGAGACTTTCAGCACGCCCTTGTCGACCGCCTGCTTGCCGACATAGCGGGACAGGTCCTCGGAAAGATGCGTCGCACCCTGGCTGTCGACTGTCTGTCCGAAAGCAGGCGCGCTCAGCGCAAGAAGGAAAGCAAATGGCAGGGCACGGTTCACGCAAATTCTCCGTTGGTCTCAAATCGTAAAAACACTTCGCTGTTCTGGTAGGAAAATACCATCACAGCCGCAAGACGGGCATCGACAATCAGGCGTTTGCCTCAAAGAATCAACCGCATCAGCGGTCGGCCGGCCTTACGTTCGACAAGCCGTTCGAAGCCCGCCTTCTCGAAAACCCGCGACGAGCCGACGAAAAGCCCGATCGAACGCGAATCCTTGGACAGATCGATCGGGCAGGCCTCGACCAGCCGTGCGCCACTCTGTCGGGCAAACGCGATGCCGCCCTCGACCAGGCGATGCGTCACGCCCCTGCCCCGCGCCTTGGCGCGAATGAAAAAGCAGGAAATCGCCCAGACGCCCGGATCCGCCGCATCGACCGGATCGACCGGCGCCGAGCCCCTGCCCCGATTGTTCCATTCGGGCACGTCGGCGCGCGGGCCGATCTGCATCCAGCCAACGGCCTGGCCGTCCTCGTAGGCCAGCAGGCCCGGCGGCGGACCAGCTTCGATGCGCGCCTTGATGTGGTCCTTGTTGCTTTCTCGATCGCTCGCTCGGCGCACTGCCGGCGCCAGCCGGAAATGCGTGCACCAGCAGCCGTAGCAGGCGCCTTGTTTGCCGAACAGGTCCTCGAAATCCGCCCAAAGCTCGGGTACCAGCGGCGCGACGGTCGTGCTCATACGTTCTCCCCAGGCCAGCCTTGTCGCTGGCCTTGCACTGTCGTACCATTGCTTCTGTTCTCTTTATGTTCGCAGCGATGGCGGCCCCTGTCAACAATCCCGATCACGGTTTTTGCCGCGACTGCCTGACTTTTCAGCGCGGCGAGACACGCCGGTGCGAGCGGTGCGGCAGCCCTCGCCTCGCCCGCCATCCTGAGCTTTACCGGCTGCATCTTGCCCATATCGACTGCGACGCTTTCTACGCGGCCATAGAAAAACGCGACAATCCGGCATTGAAGGACCGCCCGCTGATCATCGGCGGCGGCAAGCGCGGCGTTGTCTCCACCGCCTGCTACATCGCCCGCATCCAGGGCGTTCGCTCTGCAATGCCGATGTTCAAGGCCCTCGAAGCCTGCCCGGAAGCCGTTGTCATTCCGCCGGACATGGAGAAATACGTACGCGTCGGCCGCGAGGTGCGCGCCATGATGCAGGCGCTCACGCCACTGGTCGAGCCCCTCTCCATCGACGAAGCGTTTCTGGACCTCGCTGGAACCGAGCGGTTGCACGGCTTGCCGCCTGCGGTGGTGCTGGCGCGGTTCGCGCTCGCCGTCGAAAAGGAGATCGGCATCACGGTTTCCGCCGGCCTCTCCTATTGTAAATTCCTGGCCAAGATAGCATCGGACTTCCGCAAGCCGCGCGGCTTTTCGGTGATCGGCGAGGCCGAGGCGGTCGGTTTCCTGGCCGAGCAGCCTGTGACGATGATCTGGGGTGTCGGCAAGGCCTTCAACGCGACGCTCGAACGCGACGGCATCCGCACCATCGGTCAGTTGCAGCGCATGGAGCGCGGCGACCTGATGCGCCGTTACGGCACGATGGGCGACCGGCTCTATCGCCTTTCGCGCGGCGAGGACGTCCGCCGCGTCGACCCTGACCAGGATGCCAAGAGCGTATCGGCCGAGACCACGTTCGACACCGACATCGCTTCGCTAGAGGAACTGGTCGCGGTGCTGAGGGGCCTTTCGGAAAAGGTCTCGGCGCGATTGAAGAAATCACGAATTGCCGGACGCACCGTGGTGCTGAAGCTGAAGACCCAGGACTTCAAGCTCCGCACGCGCAACCGCCAGCTCGGCGATCCGACCCGGCTCGCCGATCGCATCTTCCAGACCGGGGTGGAACTGCTTCGCAGGGAAACGGATGGGACAAAATACCGGCTGCTCGGTATCGGCGTCAGCGACCTCTCCGACGACCACAAGGCCGATCCGCCCGATCTCGTCGATGTCCAGGCGCGCAAGCGCGCCATGGCCGAAGGCGCCATCGACGCCCTGCGTGACAAGTTCGGTCGCAAGGCCGTGGAGACAGGCTACACGTTTGGCAAGGGCCGCAGCGCCCATCCGCCGGAGCCAATCGAGGACTAGGCCCAAATCAGATCCGCTGCAGATCGATCCGGCTTGTCACAACGCTCTTGCCGGTCTTCGGATCACGGTCGACCACCGTCAGCAAAATGCCGTTCTCGCCCTTCTTCTCGACCGTCAGCCGCGCCTTGCGGTCACCGTTGACCACCTTGGCCCAGCTGATGACGAGATTGATGGCATTGCCCGAGCGGCTGCCGCTCAATTGCGCAGGCCCGGTGCGGGACCCGACGTAGACGCCTGTGTACTTTGCTCCGGTGGCTTTCAAATTCGCGCTGATGGCGCGCGTAACCAGAACCAGACCGCGGCAGGTGCCATCCAGCGACAGCGAGGTCGCGGTCGCCTTCGACTTGAACGTACAGGACACGTTCACGTTGGGCACGTCGGTAGTGACCTGCACCGTGCCTTTGCCAGCGAAATTGCCCCGGAAAGATAGGAGAAACTTGCTCTCGTCAGCATGCGCCACGCCTGCCGCCACCAATAGACAGCCGGCGAGCGCAAATCGCGCAAATGACTTCATCGAAGCTCTCCTCGTTGGCGAATCCCCAAGGCTCAATGCACCGCGGCATGCCAGATTCCGCCTGCCGTGTGACAGTATGACAGTTTCGCAGCCCGAGGTCATTCCACGCTGGCCCAGTCGAATGCGCTGTCTCATGGTTGCGGTGACGGCCCCGGCTTGCGACATAGCTCTGATGTCAGCCACACCTTCAATCCCCAAGGCAGCCTTCTGGATGGCGCTTTCGGTCACCTCGTTCCTGGGGATGTCCATCGCCGGTCGCGCCACCACGGCGGAACTCAACGTGTTCCAGGTGCTGGAGCTGCGTTCGGTGATCGGCTTCTTCATCCTGTTGCCGCTGGTTTTGGCGAGCGGCGGCTTCGCGGCGATGCGCACCGAACGCCCTCTCGCGCATATCGCCCGCAACGTCGTTCACTATAGCGGCCAGGCGGCATGGCTTTATGCGCTGACGCTGATCCCATTGGCGGTGCTGATCTCCATCGAGTTCACCACGCCGATCTGGACAGCGATCCTGGCGGTAACGTTTCTCGGCGAAAGGCTGAGCCGGGCAAAGCTCGCCGCGATCGTGCTCGGGCTGATCGGCGTGGTCGTCATCGTACGCCCCGGTGTGGGTTCGGCCGATCTCGGCCACGTCGTTGTCTTGGGCGCGGCCGTCTGCTTCGGCATATCCCTGGTGCTGGTCAAGTCGCTGACCCGAACCGACAGCGTGGTGCGCATCATCTTCTGGATGCTGATCATCCAGTCGGCTGTCGGCCTCGTTCCTGCACTCTACGAATGGCGTAACCCGCCGCTGTATCTCTGGCCGTGGATCATGCTGATCGCCTTCACCGGCATGTCCTCGCATTTCTGCATGGCCCGCGCGCTGACCTATGCCGACGCCACCGTCATTTCGCCGATGGATTTCCTGCGCGTGCCCCTGTCGGCACTGGTTGGCTGGCTGCTTTACAGCGAGCAGATCGACGTCTTCACTGCTGGCGGCGCACTGCTGATCCTGATGGGCAACCTGCTCAATCTGCAGCGCAGGCCGATAAAGCCGGCCGAAGTGGCGGCATCGTAGCGCCACCCCAAGTCAGTTGCCGTCGTCGGGTATGTTGAGGACATGGCCACAGGCCTTGCAATGCACGGCATCCGGTTCATGCCGCTGCAACCCGCATTCTGGACAGGGAAAGAACACCTTGGCTGGCCGGAAGATCGCCTGCGCCAGCCTGACGAACAGCGATATGCCGATGATCATGGTGACGATGGCTGTCAGCTTGCCGGCGATGCCCGGCAGCACGATGTCGCCGAAACCGGTCGTCGTCACCGTGGCGACGGTGAAATAGAGCGCGTCGACGTAGTTCTCCAGGCCAGCGCCTTTGCGGAAGAAGAACGTGTAGACAAAACCGGTGATGACGAACAGGAAGGTCACCAGATTGATGACAGCCTGGCTCGCTTCGCGCCAGGGTTTCAGGCCGCGCATTTCGAAATGCCGCCAAAGGGAGCCGCTGCGCGACAGCGACCAAAGCCGCAGAATGCGCAAAAAAGCCAGATTAGCCAGCGCCGTCGGCATAAGCAATGTCAGCAGGATGAAGATATCGACCCATGATGCCGGTTGTTTGATCAGCCGCAACATGTCGGTTGAGGCGAGCAGCCGGGCAGTCATGTCAGCGGCGACGAGTGCCGCTACCGCGTAGTCGAGCCACAGGAACGAGGCCGACTGTTGCAGGACCGGTGCGGTGATGAAGAAGGCGATGATGGCCAGATCGATGACGATTGCCGCCACCTGGAACCGGAAGGCCGCGGGCGTGCGTCCATGATAGAGCTTGCGCAGCCTGCTGCGCAGCCGCGCCAGTGCCGAACCATTCTGCAATCCGCCACCGTCTTCGCTCTTCATGGCGATTGCGATAGCGTCTGCGTCGGCACCGGTCCAGCCGGTTAGACGAGTTCTACCTCGACCACCCCGGGCACCGCGCGCATGGCCGACGCGATCTGTGGCGAGATGCGGTAGCGGTTGGGCAATTCAATCTCCACCTCGCCCGCGCCCTCCTCCTTGATCAGGACAAAACTGACCTGCCCCTCGCCCTTGACGGTCAACTGGTTCGCCAGCGTGTTGATCGGCGTCGCGTTGCGCACGAAGATACGCAGCGCCTTCTGTATGCGGCTCGCCTCGTCCTCCAGCGATTGTACCGAGTTGATGCGCAGGTTGACGCCTTCCGGCCTGTCCTCGGCCGCAACGGTGATGACGACGGAGCGGCCGGGCTCCAGAAGGTCGCGAAACTGCGCCAGCCCTTCCGAAAACAGCACAGCCTCGTACTGGCCGGATGTATCGGAAAAAGCGATGACGCCCATCTTGTTGCCGGTGCGCGTCTTGCGCTCCTGCTTGGACGTTACCGTGCCGGCAAGACGGCCGGCGGCGGCACCGCGTTTGACGGCCGCCGCGAACTCCCCCCAGTTCTGCACGCGCATCTTCTGCAGCGCCGCCTTGTACTCATCGAGCGGGTGGGCCGAGAGATAGAAACCGACCACCTGGAATTCGCGGTGAAGCCGGTCGGCGGCAAGCCACGGTTCCGTCGCCGGCAGGTTGAGCGCCTGTGACTGCGCCCCAAGCGAAGCGCCGAAAATGTCATGCTGGCCGGAGACCGCGTTCTGCTGCGCCAGCGATGCCAGCCCCATCATGCGCTCGACGCCCGCCATCATCGAAGCGCGGTCATGGCCGAAGCAATCGAGGGCGCCCGCCGTGATCAGGCTTTCGAAGACGCGCTTGCCGACAATCTTGGGATCCACGCGCTCGCAGAAATCGGCGAGGTTCTTGAACGGCTTTTCGCCCCGCATGGCGACAATGTGCTCGACCGCCGCGTCGCCAACGCCCTTGAGTGCCGCCAGCGAATAGTAGATGCGGTTTTCACCGACTTCGAACGGGCGAAAGCTGGTCATCACCGACGGCGCCAGCACCTCGATGCCAAGCCGCAGCGCATCCTGGCGGAAATCGGCGAGCTTGTCGGTGTTGCCCATGTCGAGCGTCATCGACGCAGCCAGGAACTCGACCGGATAATGCGCCTTCAGATAGGCGGTCTGGTAGGAAACGACCGCATAGGCGGCAGCGTGGGATTTGTTGAAACCATAGTCGGCGAACTTGGCCAGCAGGTCGAAAATGAAGTCGGCTTGCGCCTTGCCAACGCCGCGCTCGACAGCGCCCGAGACGAAGCGCTCGCGCTGCTTGTCCATCTCGGCGCGAATCTTCTTGCCCATGGCGCGGCGCAGAAGGTCGGCTTCGCCGAGCGAATAGCCGGCAAGCTCCTGCGCGATCTGCATCACCTGTTCCTGGTAGACGATGACGCCTTGCGTCTCCTTCACCAGATGGTCGATCTGGGGATGGATCGATGCCGTCTCCTCCTCGCCATGCTTTCTGGCGTTGTAGGTCGGGATGTTTTCCATCGGGCCCGGCCGGTAGAGCGCGACCAGCGCGATGATATCCTCGATACAGTCCGGCCGCATGCCGATCAGTGCCTTGCGCATGCCGGCACTTTCCACCTGGAAGACGCCGACCACTTCGCCGCGCGACAGCATGGCGTAGGTCTCGGCATCGTCGAGTGGGATATTTGCCAGGTCGATCTCGATGCCGCGGCGGCGGATGAGCTTCACCGCCGTCTCCAGCACGGTCAGCGTTTTCAGGCCGAGGAAGTCGAACTTCACCAGCCCGGCCTGCTCGACATATTTCATGTTGAACTGGGTGACCGGCATGTCCGAGCGCGGATCGCGGTACATCGGCACCAGCTCGGACAGCGGACGGTCGCCGATGACGATGCCGGCAGCGTGCGTCGACGCGTGGCGATATAGCCCTTCCAGCTTCTGCGCCATGTCGAGCAGTGTCTGGACGATCGGCTCGCGTTCGGCCTCCTCGGCAAAGCGCGGCTCGTTGGCGATGGCTTCGGCAAGCTTCACCGGATTGGCGGGGTTTTGCGGCACCATCTTGGAGAGCTTGTCGACCTGGCCATAGGGCATCTGCAGCACGCGCCCAACGTCGCGCAGCACGGCGCGGGCCTGCAGCGTACCGAAAGTGATGATCTGGCCGACCTGGTCACGACCGTATTTCTGCTGGACGTAGCGGATGACCTCTTCGCGCCGATCCTGGCAGAAGTCGATGTCGAAGTCGGGCATCGACACACGGTCGGGATTGAGGAAGCGCTCGAACAGCAGCGAGAAACGCAGCGGATCGATATCGGTGATGGTTGTCGAATAGGCCACGAGCGAACCGGCGCCCGAACCACGACCCGGCCCGACCGGTATGCCCTGCGCCTTGGCCCATTTGATGAAGTCGGCAACGATCAGGAAGTAGCCCGGGAATTTCATCTTGGTGATGATGCCGAGCTCAAAGTTCAGCCGCTCGCGATATTGCTCGACCGTATAGCCTTTCGTCGGACCATGCGCAGCGAGCCGCGCGTCGAGCCCCTCATGCGCCTGGCGGGTGAGTTCATCGGCTTCCGCTTGCACGGCGGTGTCGTTGTCGGCGACATCGCCGCCGGTGAAGCGCGGCAGGATCGGATTGCGGTTCTTCGGATAGTAGGAACAGCGCATCGCGATCTCGACGGTATTGTCGATCGCTTCCGGCAGGTCGGCGAACAACCGCGCCATATCGGCCTGGCTGCGCAGGAAATTGTCGGGCGTCAAACGGCGGCGATTGTCGGCGGCAACGACGGACCCCTCGGCGATGGCGATGAGCGCGTCATGGGCGTCGTAGTCGTCGCGTGCCGAGAAGAATGCCTCGTTGGTGGCCACCAGCGGCAATTCATGGGCATAGGCAAGATCGATCGACGATTGCTCGATCACCCGGTCATAGCCGGAGACCCGGTCCAGTTCGACATAAAGC
Source organism: Mesorhizobium carmichaelinearum (assembly GCA_943370265.1). GTDB lineage: Bacteria > Pseudomonadota > Alphaproteobacteria > Rhizobiales > Rhizobiaceae > Mesorhizobium > Mesorhizobium carmichaelinearum_A. Next base: position 3,510 of record CALRQH020000046.1, on the reverse strand, counting down.
CTGTCACCGAACATGGCCTTGAGCGTCAGGAGCCGCGCCTCGGCGAGGTCGCGACGATCTTCCTTCAGCGCAATGCCGATCGGGCCGCGCGGTCCGCCGCTGAGGCAGATCAGACCATCGCAATAGCCTCGCATCATCTCGGTGGTCAGGTGCACCGGTTCGCCGGGAGGCGTTTCGAGATAGACGCGGCTGACCAGCTTGACCAGATGGGCATAGCCGGCCTCGGTCGCGGCCAGCAACACAACGGGCCGCATGTCCGGCCCCTGCCGCCGTCGGTCGCGCTGGCCGTCACTGTTCTCACCGGAAAAGGCAAGCGCGATCTGGCAGCCGATGATCGGCTGGATGCCGTCTTTGACTGCCTTCTGTGCGAACTCCAGCGCCCCGAACAGATTGTTGGTGTCGGTGACGGCAATGGCCGGCGCCTCGTCCTTGACCGCGTGGCCAACAATCTTGCCGAGTTGCAGAGCGCCTTCGAGCAGCGAATAGGCAGAATGCACGCGCAAGTGGATGAAGGGACGCGCTGGAGCCTCCGGGCGCGCGGCCTGGATAGCGGCTTCCCGCTTCAGGGGATCGCGTGGAAGTCTGTCATCCGCCATTGTTTTTTCGCGCCGTTCGAAAGGACTCAGTGAAGATGTATTGTCCGGGACGGCCGGATGCGAGTCCAGCGATCGCGTGTTCACAGCTAGGTCGCGAACAGACAATATTGATCCTGCCGATGTCAGGCCAGCAGCCTGGCCCCGGCCTTCATGCAAACTCCATGATCACCGCGTCGACGGCCAGGCTGTCACCCGGCTTGGCGTTGAGTTTCGATACGGTGAGGTCGCGATCGGCACGCAGCACGTTCTCCATTTTCATCGCCTCGACCACGGCCAGCGTCTCGCCGGCCTTGACCTCCTGCCCCTCGACAACGGCGATCGACACGACGAGCCCGGGCATCGGGCAGAGCAGCATCTTCGACGTATCCGGCGCCACCTTTTCCGGCATCAGCCTTTCAAGCTCGGCGATACGCGGCAACATGACGCGAGCGGTGACCGACATGCCCTTCCAGGCGATGCGAAGGCCGTTCGGAACCGGCCTGATCTGCGCCGTCACCGAACGCTCGCCGATCTTGCCCTGCCAGATCAAGTCGCCCGGCCGCCAATCGGATGACACTGTCAGCGCCTTGCTGCCTTCGATCGACAGGTCGATTTCCATCGGAATGGAAATCATGCCCTCGCGGATCGAAGCCGTCAGATAGTCCTCGCCGATCTTCACCACCCAGTCGCGCTTCAGGGCGCCGGAGTGCGGTGCCAGCCGTCCGCCCAACCGATCGAGCCGATCGCGCCGCAGCAATTCGACCGCTGTAGCGATCGACGCCAGCACGGCCTTCTCGTCGCCCTTTGGCACGATCGGCGCGAAACCGTCCGGGTATTCCTCGGCAATGAAGGCGGTCGATATCCGCCCGTCCCGCCAGCGAGGATGCTGCATGAGCGCCGCCAGGAACGGAATGTTGTGCTCGATGCCGTCGACGACGAAACTGTCGAGCGCTTCCGACATGGCGTCGATCGCCTCGATACGCGTCGGCGCCCAGGTGCACAGCTTGGCGATCATCGGATCGTAGAACATCGATATCTCCGAACCTTCGGTGACGCCGGTGTCGTTGCGGATGACCACGTCGCCGAATTGTCCTTCCTCCGGCGGCCGGTAGCGCGTCAGCCGGCCGATCGAGGGCAGGAAATTGCGATAGGGATCTTCGGCGTAGAGCCGGCTTTCCACCGCCCAGCCGTTCAGTTTCACATCGCTCTGCTTGATGGCGAGTTTCTCGCCGGCGGCAACGCGGATCATCTGTTCGACCAGATCGATGCCGGTGACGAGCTCCGTCACCGGGTGCTCGACCTGCAATCGTGTATTCATTTCAAGGAAATAGAAGTTCTTGTCCTTGTCGACGATGAACTCGACCGTGCCCGCGCTCTGGTAGTCGACGGCCCTGGCCAGCGCCACCGACTGCTCGCCCATGGCCTTGCGCGTCTCGGCATCGAGGAACGGCGACGGCGCCTCTTCGGCGACCTTCTGGTTACGGCGCTGGATCGAGCATTCGCGCTCGGCGAGATAGAGCGCATTGCCGTGCGCATCGGCCAGCACCTGGATTTCGATGTGGCGCGGATCGACGACGAACTTCTCGATGAAGACGCGATCGTCGCCGAACGAGCTCTTGGCTTCCGAGCGCGCCCGGTCGAATCCGTCGCGCACTTCCGACTGGCTCCAGGCGATGCGCATGCCCTTGCCGCCGCCGCCGGCCGAAGCCTTGATCATCACGGGATAGCCGATCTCGCCGGCGATCTTCTGCGCATGGTCGGCATTCTCGATGACGCCGAGCCAACCGGGCACCGTGGAGACCTTGGCAGCGTTGGCGAATTTCTTTGATTCGATCTTGTCGCCCATCGCCTTGATGGCCTTCGGTTTGGGGCCGATGAAGACGATGCCCTCCGCTTCGAGCGCCTCGCAGAAAGCGGCCCGTTCCGACAAGAAGCCGTAGCCGGGATGAACCGCCTGCGCGCCGGTCGCCTTGCAGGCGGCAATGATCTTTTCGGGTACCAGATAGCTCTGCGCCGCTGGCGAAGGACCAATATGCACGGCTTCATCGGCCATCTCGACATGCACGGCATCGCGATCGGCATCGGAATAAACGGCGACCGTGGCGATGCCCATCTTGCGGGCTGTCTTGATGACGCGGCAGGCAATCTCGCCACGATTGGCGATCAGAATCTTGGTAAACATGCGGATGTCATCCCTCGGGTCGGCCGTTCCTTTTATGGCCTGTGCCGGCGCGGTCAAGCCGGCCGGGTAAATCGCGATCTTTCAATCGATTTGGGATTAAAATTCTTCGTCGTGGCCCAAGCCTGGAACCAGCTGGCGGTTGATCGCCAGCTCAAAACCTGAAAGCTTGCGCGAAAATCGCCTTTGGAGGAATTGCCTGATGAAAACCCGCGCCGCAGTCGCCGTCGCCGCCGGAAAGCCGCTTGAGATCATGGAGGTCGACCTCGAGGGTCCGCGCGAAGGCGAGGTGCTGGTCGAGATCAAGGCCACCGGTATCTGCCATACCGACGAGTTCACGCTGTCGGGCGCCGATCCCGAGGGCCTGTTTCCCGCCATCCTCGGCCATGAGGGCGCCGGCGTCGTCGTCGATGTCGGCAAGGGTGTCACCTCGCTCAAGAAGGGCGACCATGTCATCCCGCTCTACACGCCCGAATGCCGGCAGTGCCCGTCGTGTTTGTCGCGGAAGACCAATCTGTGCACGGCCATCCGCGCCACGCAGGGGCAGGGGTTGATGCCTGACGGCTCCTCGCGCTTCTCGATCGGCAAGGACAAGATCTTCCACTATATGGGCTGCTCGACCTTCTCCAACTTCACCGTGCTGCCCGAGATCGCGCTGGCCAAGGTCAATCCCGACGCCCCCTTCGACAAGATCTGCTACATCGGCTGCGGGGTGACGACCGGCATTGGCGCGGTCATCAACACGGCAAAAGTCGA
>CALRQH020000045.1:0-23294 GCA_943370265.1 Mesorhizobium carmichaelinearum | reverse complement strand
AGAATATCGGCTTCGGCCTGGAAATGCTGGGCAAGCCGAAGGCCGAGATCAAGGCGCGCGTCGCCGAGATGCTGAAACTGGTCAAGATGGAGGCGCTCAGCGCGCGCCGCACCAGCCAGATCTCAGGCGGCCAGCAGCAGCGCGTGGCGCTGGCCCGGGCGCTGGCGCCGCAGCCGAAGGTGCTGCTGCTCGACGAGCCGCTGTCGGCGCTCGACTACAAGCTGCGCAAGGACATGCAGATCGAGCTGAAGCGCCTGCAGCACGAAACGGGCATCACCTTCATCTTCGTCACCCACGACCAGGAAGAAGCACTGACGATGTCGGACCGCATCGCGGTGATGTCGTCGGGCAAGATCCTGCAGGTTGGTTCGCCCTGGGACATCTACGACAAACCGGCCGAGCGTTTCGTGGCCGATTTCATCGGCGAAACGAATTTCCTGACGGCCGCCATCAGCGAGATGGCCAACGGCAAGGCGCGCGCGACGCTCAAGTCCGGCGCGACCATCGAGGCAACCGTGGCTGAAGGTTTCCAGCCCAAGGACAACGCCACGGTCGTGGTGCGGCCCGAACACGCGAAGCTGACCAAGGGCAAGGGCGAGCTTTCGGGGGCAGTCGAAAACATCGTCTATTTCGGCACCGACACCCACATCCATGTGCATCTCGACAGTGGCGAGCTCTTCACCGTGCGCCAGCAGAACACGCGCAGCGCGGGCTGCGGTTTCGAGAAGGGGGATAAGGTCGGCATCCTCATCGGCGGCGATGCTGCCCAGGTCCTGAGGGATTGATGATGGCAACCGCGGAGGAAGTCGCCGAAGCGGCGGAGCGGCGGGACATTCGTGACCGCTGGCTCCTGTCGGCGCCGGCGCTGTTGATTATTTTCCTGGCCGCTACCGGCCCGCTGCTGATCGTGCTGGTCTATTCGTTCCTGACGCCCGGCGCCTATGGCGACGTGAAGTGGCAATTCTCCTGGGATGCCTGGACATCGGTGTTCCTGGAACGCGACATTTTCGACGATACGCTTTCGCTGGCGGCGGCGCACGTCACCATCTTCCTGCGCTCCATCAAGCTTGCCGTCGTGACGACGATCGCCACCTTGGCGCTTGGGTTTCCGACCGCCTATTTCATGGCGACGCGCAGCGAAAAGACACGCGATCTCTGGCTGTTCCTGATCACCATTCCGTTCTGGACCAACCTTCTGATCCGCACCTTCGCGGTGCTGCAGATCATCCGCAACGAAGGCATCATCAACACGATCCTGCTCAAGCTCGGCATCATCTCGGCGCCGATCCAGATCCTCTATACCGATACGGCGATCCTCATCGGCATGGCTTATGTCTACCTGCCGCTGATGGTGCTGCCGATCTACGCCAGCATGGAGAAGCTCGATTTCCGGCTGGTGGAGGCAGGCTATGATCTCTACGCGACGCGCTTCAAGGTGCTGCGGAAGATCATCTTCCCGCTGGTCAAGCCGGGCGTCATCGCGGGCTCCATCCTCGTCTTCATTCCGGCACTTGGCGCCTATGTGACGCCGAGCGTGCTGGGCGGCGGCAAGAACATGATGCTGTCCAACCTCATCGAACTGCAGTTCGGCCAGGGGCGAAACTGGCCACTGGGTTCAGCGCTGTCGATCACTGTCATGCTGATCGTCATGTTGGCGCTGCTTGCCTATGTGCGCAATGCCGGAAAGTCGGGGGTGCGTCATGGCTAGCAACTTCTCCATCAAGCATCAGCCGGGATTTACAGCAATCGCGACGACCTGTTTCGTCGTGCTCTATCTGCCGATCCTCGTGCTGGTCGTCTACGCCTTCAACGCGGCAAGCTCGACGTCCGAATGGGGCGGGTTTTCGCTGAGATGGTTCCAGTCGGCGTGGCAGAACACACAGGTCATCGACGCGACGCTGCGCTCCTTCCAGATCGGCGCCATCGCGGCGACTCTCGCCACGATCTGCGCCACCATGGCGGCGCTCGCCACCACGCGCACCGCTGCATATCCCGGCCTCACCTTCAAATATGCGGCGATCAACCAGCCGCTGATGGTGCCCGAGATCGTTACGGGCGTGGCGTTGCTGATCTTCTTCTCGCGCATCAAGATCTTCACCGGCTATTCCGGCCTCGGCTATCTGATCGCCGCGCATACGGCGTTCTGCATTCCCTTCGCCTATCTGCCGATCCGGGCGCGGCTGGAGAATATGGACCTGACGCTGGAACGCGCCGCCTCCGACCTCTACGCGACGCCGTGGAAGACCTTCCGCCGCATCACGCTGCCGCTGCTGTGGCCGGGCATCCTCGCCGGGCTGATGCTGGCCTTCGTCATCTCGCTCGACGATGTCGTCATCACCGAGTTCGTCAAGTCCGGCGGCCAGGACACATTGCCCACCTACATGCTCGGCCAGATCCGCCGCGGCATAACACCCGAGATCAACGCGATATCGACCGCCTTCCTGCTGCTTTCGGTTGCAATCGTCACGTTGTTTTTCATCATCAGCAGGAAACGAGACTGAACTGAAAATGGGAGCCAAAACATGAACTGGAAGACAACAGCAACCGCCATGGGGTTGGCGTTGCTCGCCACGACGGGCCTCGCCCGCGCCGATGGCGTTCTCAACATCTACAATTGGGGCAACTACACCAGCCCCGACGTGATCAAGAAGTTCGAGCAGAAATACAACATCAAGGTCACGATCACCGATTACGATTCGAACGACACCGCGCTCGCCAAGGTCCGCCAGGGCGGCACCGGCTTCGACATCGCGGTTCCCTCGCAGACCTACATTCCGATCTGGATCAAGGAAGGCCTCATCCAGGAGACCGATCCGGGCAAGATGGAGAACGCCAAGAACATTGCGCCTGAATGGGCCAATCCCGATTTCGACCCAGGCCGCAAATACACCGTTCCGTGGGCCTGGGGCACGATCGGCGTCGTCGTCAACACCGACGCCTACAAGGGCCCGGCCAACACCTGGGGCATCGTCTTCAACACGCCGGACGAGCTGAAGGGCAAGGTCAACGTCGTTCCGGAGATGGGCGACGTGATGTTCGCCGCGATCAAGTATGTCGGCGGCCAGCAGTGCACCGACGACAAGGCCGTGCTGAAGAAGGTGCGCGACACGCTTGTTGCCGCCAAGCCGAACTGGATCGCCATGGAATACAACACCATCGAGAAGATGGGCGCAGGCGACTTCAAGGCGACCAGCGACTGGAACGGCTCGGCGCTGCGCCAGCGCCTGGCCAACCCGGCCATCCACTTCAACTATCCCAAGGAAGGCTATGGCCTGTGGAGCGACAACGTGGTCGTCCTGAAGGAAGCCAAGAACGTCGAGAACGCCAAGCTGTTCCAGAACTTCATCATGGATCCGGAAAACGCGGCGGGTCTCTCGGCCTTCCATCGTTACGCCAACGCCATCACCGGTTCGGACAAGTTCATGCCGGCCGACATGAAGGACGCACCGGAAGTCGTCATTCCGGCCGAAGACAAGCCGCTTGGCGAGTTGCAGAAGATGTGCCCGCCGGAAACCCAGGAACTCTACACCAAGATCTGGACCGAGCTGCAGAAGTAAGCTTCTCGCACCAGGTTCGGCCAACATAATCGCAGCCGGGATCAATGATGATCGATCCCGGCTGTCACCAACGTTTTATCTTCACATTGCAGAAGAAGACGTCACAGTTAGAAAGGAAATATTGCCGTGAATTTTAAATTGTCCGTCGCCACCGCGGCCCTGGCATTGCTGGCCGCAACCAGCTTCGCCCAAGCCGAAGGTGAGCTCAACATCTACAATTGGGGCAATTACACCAGCCCCGACGTCATCAAGAAGTTCGAGGAGAAGTACAAGGTCAAGGTCACGATCACCGACTACGACTCCAACGACACGGCCCTAGCCAAGGTGCGCCAGGGCGGCAGTGGCTTCGACATCGCTGTTCCCTCGCAGACCCACCTGCCGATCTGGATCAAGGAAGGGCTTTTGCTCGAGACCAATCCTGGCGGCATGGAGAACGCCAAGAACATCGCGCCCGAATGGGCCAATCCCGAATTCGATCCAGGCCGCAAGTATTCCGTGCCGTGGGCCTGGGGAACGGTCGGCACCGTCGTCAACACCGGCACCTACAAGGGCGATATCAACACCTGGGGCATCATCTTCAACACGCCGGATGAGTTGAAGGGCAAGGTCAATGTCGTTCCGGAAATGAAGGACGTCATGACCGCCGCGATCCGCTATGTCGGCGGCGAGCAGTGCACGGCCGACAAGGAAATCCTGAAGAAGGCGCGCGACCTGCTGGTGGCTGCCAAGCCGAACTGGGTCGCGATGGAATACAGCGCCATCGACAAGATGAAGGCGGGCGATTTCCAGGCTTCCACCACCTGGAACGGGGCCGGACTGCGCATCCGGCTGGCGCGCCCCGAAGTCCATTTCGGCTATCCGAAGGAAGGCTTCACCTATTGGAGCGACAATGTCGTCGTGCTGAAGGACGCCAAGAACGTCGAGAACGCCAAGCTGTTCCAGAACTTCATCATGGATCCCCAGATCGCGGCCGGGCTTTCCGCCTATCACCGCTATGCCAACGGCATCGCCGGGTCGGAAAAATTCATGCCCGCGGAGATGAAGGATGCACCTGAGATCGTCATCCCGGAGGCCAGCAAGCCGCATGGCACGATGGCCATGATGTGCGCGGCGGAGACCGACGCGATCTATACCAAGATCTGGACTGAACTTCAGAAGTAGCAGACCATCGAAGCCCGGCACCGGCCGGTGCCGGGCTCTCTCATTTCAGGCAGGTGATGCCATGAGTTCCTACCGCAACAGCGATCCGTTGCCGCCGATCATGCAGGGTTCGCCGCCCACGATGGTGCCGCCGAAGCTGGACTGGGACCGGCCGCCATGGAACCGCTGGGCGTTCCAGCATATCCGCGAAATCCTGCCGACCGTAGAAGTGTGGCGCGGCAATGGCCATCGTCATCGCTTCGAGCGGGCCGAGGTCGATCTCGACGCGCTGCCGGTCGAGGACAGCGAAGGCGGGCCTTCGACGCTCGCCGGCTTGCTCGATGAGACCTATACGGACGGCTTCCTGGTGCTCAAGGAGGGCAAGGTCGCCTATGAGCGATATTTCAACGGCATGACCGACCGCACGCTGCACCTGTCGCAGTCGATGGCGAAGTCGGTGACCGGCACCGTGTTCGGCATATTGGTAGGTCGCGGCCTGATCGATCCGGCGCTGCCGGTGACGGCCTATCTGCCGGAACTCGGCGCGACCGGATGGGCAGGCGCCAGCGTGCAGCATGTGCTGGACATGACGACCGGCGTGCGCTTTTCCGAGGAATATACCGATCGCTATTCCGAAATCGGCCAGGTCGATGTCGCCACCGGCTGGAAGCCGGTGCCGCCCGGCAGCGATCCGGCCTTCCGATGGCCGGCGCATCTGCATGAGCTGATCCTCGGCTTGAAGGACACCGTCCGGCCGCATGGCGAGAAGTTCGAATACCGTTCGATCGAGACCGACGTGCTAGCCTTCATCATGGAACGGGTGACCGGCAAGCGGCTGGCGCAACTGGTCTCGGAGGAGCTGTGGCAAAAGCTCGGCGCCGAGGAAAGTGCCTGCTTCACCGTCGACAGCGCGGGCTACGCGCTTGCCGATGGCGGCTTCAATGCCACGCTGCGCGATTATGGCCGGTTCGGCCAGCTGATCCTCGAGAACGGGCGCGGCATCGTGCCGGCCGAGTGGATCGAGGCGACGCGCAATGGCAAGCATGGTCCTGATTTCAGTTCGAGCCTGCCGGGAGGCAGTTACCGCAACCAGTTCTGGATCGAGGATGCCAGCTCTCGCGCGTTGATGTGCCGGGGCGTATTCGGCCAGATGATCCATATCGACTGGAACACAGGAATGGTGGTGGTGAAGCTTTCGAGCTGGCCGGATTTCAGCAATGTCGCCTATTCGGTGGCGACGCTGAAAGCCGTACATGCCATCGCCGCTGCCCTGGGCTGAAAAAAGACACGTCCTCAAAACAAGACCCGGAAGGAACCGCCATGACCGGCAAGACCGCGTTTGAAATCCGATATGGCTTTGCCCGCAATCAGGTCCTGCTCTCCAACTGGCGCGAAAACCCGTTCAACCGATGGTCGTTCCAGAACCTGGGCGAGTTGGTGCCGACCGCGCGCATTGCGGCTGAGCCAGGCGCCAGCGAAACTCCGGCTCAGGATCTGGGTCAACTGCTCAACGAGAAGGTTGCCATCTCCGGCGGCACCGAGACCGTGGCCGCCTTCCTTGAACGCTCCAGCACCGATGCACTGACGGTGATGAAAGCCGGCAAGGTCGTCGGCGACTGGTTCGCGCCGCATATGGAATTCGGCGCCCGCCACATCGTCTTTTCGGTCAGCAAGTCGCTGACAGCTATCGTGGCCGGCATATTGCAAGGCGAGGGGATCTTCGATCCGGAAGCCCCGGTGGCCAGATATATTCCAGAAGCTGCCGGTTCGGCCTATGGCGATGCCACGGCGCGGCATGTGCTGGACATGACGGTCAGCCTCGATTTCGAGGAGGCCTATCTCGATCCGGAAAGCGCCTTTGCCCGATACCGCCGCGCCACGCTGTGGAATCCGGGCGGCGGCACGGAGAGCCTGCGCGAATTCATCCTGACCCTGCAGCGCCTTGCCGAACCACACGGTGAGACCTTCCGCTACCGTTCGCCCAATTCCGACCTGCTCGGCCTGCTGCTCGAACGCGCGTCGGGCCGGCGTTTCACCGACCTGATGCGCGACAAACTGTGGCAGCCGCTGGGCGCGGTGAGCGAAGCATCCATTGGTGTCGACATGGAAGGCACGGCGCGCACCGCCGGTGGTATTTCGGTGACGCCGCGCGATCTGGCCCGCGTCGGCGAGATGATGCGGCAAGGCGGCATGGCCAATGGCCGGCGCGTCGTGCCGCAGGCCTGGGTCGAGGATACGACCAGCACTGGCGGCAGTTCGGATGCCTGGCAGCGTGGCGCGATGGTGCCGCTGTTTCCGCAGGGCCGCTACCGCAACAAATGGTACCAGTCGGGCAAGCCGAGCGGCGCCTATTGCGGCATCGGCATCCATGGCCAATGGCTCTATGTCGACCCGAAGGCGGAAGTGGTCATCGCCAAGATGTCGTCGCAGCCGGAGCCGGTCGATGACCCGCTGGACATCGAGATAGTCGAGTTCTTCGAGGGGCTGACACGGCTGGTCTGAACCGTCAGGCACGGTTCCATTGCCGCATGCTTTCCTGTGGACCGCCCGCGACGGTTGAAAACGTCGCGGTTGGCGGGAGGATCGTGTGCGCTTATGGTCGCCGCTCTTTTCCATAGCAGCGGGAACGACATGGCATCCGACATCAAGCGCATCGCGGCAATCATCGCCGCCGAGATCACCGCACGGCCCGAACAGGCGGCCGCGGCGATCGAACTGCTGGACGAAGGCGCGACAGTGCCGTTCGTGGCGCGCTACCGCAAGGAGGTCACCGGCGGGCTGGATGACACGCAGTTGCGCCTGCTTTCGGAGCGGCTCGTCTATCTGCGCGAACTCGACGCGCGCCGCGACACGATCCTGGGTTCCATCCGCGACCAGGGCAAGCTCACGCAGGAGCTCGAAACCAAGATAGCATCAGCCGCCACCAAGGCGGAACTGGAAGACATCTACCTGCCCTACAAGCCGAAGCGCAGGACCAAGGCCGAGATTGCAAGGGAGCGCGGGCTAGGCCCGCTGGCGGAGGCCATCCTTGCCGACCGTTCGCTCGTGCCCGCTGAACTGGCGCTGGCCTATGTCACCGAAGAGGTAGCGGATGCCAAGGCAGCGCTCGACGGCGCGCGCGACATCCTGTCGGAACAATTCGCCGAGAATGCCGATCTGGTCGGCAAGCTGCGGACCTACATGAAGGACCGCGCCTTCATGCGCGCCAAGGTCGTCGACGGCAAGCAGGAGGCCGGAGCGAAATTCTCGGATTATTTCGACCATTTCGAGCGCTGGGCGACGGTGCCCAGCCACCGCGCGCTGGCCATGCTGCGCGGCCGCAACGAGGAGGTGCTGTCGCTCGACATCGATGTCGATGCCGATGACACGTCGCCGGTGAAGCCGGTCGAGCGTATGATTGCCAATGCCTATGCGATCGGCGGCAGCCTGCCGGGCGACCGCTGGCTGATGGATGTCGCCGGCTGGACCTGGCGCATCAAGCTCTCGCTGCACCTGACGCTCGACCTGATGCGCGACCTGCGCGAGCGGGCCGAGGAGGAAGCGATCCATGTCTTTGCCCGTAACCTCAAGGATCTGCTGCTGGCGGCACCCGCCGGTTCGCGCGCCACGATGGGGCTCGACCCGGGCATCCGCACCGGGGTCAAGGTGGCGGTGGTCGACGGAACCGGCAAGGTGCTGACGACGACGACCGTTTATCCGTTCCCGCCAAGGAACGATGTGCGGGGCACACAGGCGGAACTCGCCAAGCTCATTCGCCTGCACAAGGTCGAGCTGATTTCGATCGGCAACGGCACCGGCAGCCGCGAGACGGAAAAGCTGGTGGCGGACATGCTTTCCGACATGCCGGCTGATGGCGGGCCAAAGCCGCTCAAGGTGATCGTCAGCGAGGCGGGCGCGTCAGTTTATTCGGCGTCGGCGACAGCCGCGGCCGAGTTTCCCGACCTCGATGTGTCGCTGCGCGGTGCGGTGTCGATCGCACGACGACTGCAGGATCCGCTGGCCGAACTGGTCAAGATCGAACCCAAGTCGATCGGCGTCGGCCAGTACCAGCACGATGTCGACCAGTACCGGCTCGGCCGCTCGCTGGAAGCGGTGGTCGAGGACGCGGTCAATGCCGTCGGCGTCGATCTCAACACGGCCTCGGCGCCGCTGCTGGCGCGCGTGTCGGGCCTCGGTGCCTCGCTGGCAGACGCCATTGTCGCGCATCGCGATGCGACTGGCCCCTTTGCCAGCCGGAAGGAACTGCTCAAGGTGCCACGGCTTGGGCCGCGCGCCTTCGAACAATCCGCCGGCTTCCTGCGCATTTCCAATGGCAGCGAGCCACTCGATGCCTCGTCGGTGCATCCGGAAGCCTATGGCGTGGCCAAGAAGATCGTGGCGGCCTGCGGGCGCGATGTCCGCTCGCTGATGGGCGACAGCGCCGCGCTCAAGGCGCTCGACCCGCGCGTCTTCGTCGACGAGCGTTTCGGCCTGCCGACGGTGCGCGATATCCTGGCGGAACTGGAAAAGCCCGGCCGCGACCCGCGCCCCGGATTCAAGACGGCGACCTTCGCCGACGGTGTCGACGACATCAAGGATCTGAAACCCGGCATGTTGCTGGAAGGCACGGTGACCAATGTCGCGGCCTTTGGCGCTTTCGTCGATATCGGCGTGCATCAGGACGGGCTGGTGCATGTCTCGCAGTTGGCCGACCGTTTCATCAAGGACGCGCATGAGGTGGTGAAGGCCGGCGACGTGGTGAAGGTGCGCGTTGTCGAAGTCGACATCAAGCGCAAGCGCATCGCGCTTTCCATGCGCAAGGATGGTGGCGAAGGCGGCGCATCGCGCGGCGGACCGCGCGACAATGGCGGCGGCAGGCCTGCGCCACGCTCGCCGACGCCGCAGCGCCAGCCGGAAAAACCATCGCAGGGCGCGTTCGGCGCCGCGCTGGCCGATGCGCTGAAGCGGAAGTAGCTACCACGCCAGAACCGCTGGCTCCTTGTCCAACTGGCGCAGCAGCCAGTCTCGAAAACTGGCAGCCGGCGGGTGGCCGCGCTTGTCGTGCGGGACGACGAGGTAGTAGGCGCCGCGGCTTTGCATCGGCCGTCCCGGCGCGGGCACGAGTTGGCCGCGCTGCAATTCTCCGGCGATCAGGATCTGCGGCAATAGCGCCACGCCGAGCCCGGCCATGCAGGCCTGGGCGGCGGTGCCGAACTGCTCGAACTGCATGCCCGGTCCCGTCGGCGCGCTCAGGCCCTCATATTCGAACCATTCCGTCCAGGCGCCGGGGCGCGTCGCCATGTGCAACAGCGGCAGGCGGCCGATATCGGCTGCCGTGGCGATGGCGCGGCCGGTGAGGAATTCAGGCGAGGCCACTGGGGCCACGGTCTCACGCACCAGCAGTGTGGAATCGGCATCCGGCCAATCCGGCAGGCCGTAATGGATGGCCGCGTCCAATCTCTCCCTGGCGAAGTCGAAGCGGCCGACGCGGGTGACGAAGTTGATGGTGATATCGGGGTTGTTCTCGACGAAATTGGGGATCATCGGCATCAGCCAGCGCGTGCCGAAGGTCGGCAATATGGCCAGGTTCAGAATGCCACTATGCCGATTGCTCATCAATCCAAGCGCTGCGTCGCGCAGTTGGCCGAGCGCCGAACGCACCGCTTCCGCATAGATTTCGCCGGCGACCGACAGCCTGACATTGCGGCTGTCGCGCTCGAACAACCGGCGGCCGAACTGGTCTTCTAGAAGCTTGATTTGCCTGCTGACGGCGCCCTGGGTCAGGTCGAGTTCCTGAGCGGCGCCGGTGAAACTGCCGAGGCGCGCCACCGCCTCGAAGGCGGCAAGGGCGCTGATGTTCGGCAAAAGGCGGCGCTGGACGCTCATGATCAATTACTAACACTCATGGATCGGTGACGCAATTTCGTTTGATTTTTTAGGGTCGGAGGCGGATAAGCCGGGGCAATTCAGGATTTTATCTGTGCATGTCTCCTCAAAATCGCTGATAGATTTGGGGCGACACGCATGAATTGGGAGAGAGCCATGGCCGGCGACAAGAATGCATTCGTCTGGGAAGATCCGTTCCTGTTCGAGGATCAACTGTCGGAAGATGAGCGCATGATGCGCGACGCGGCGGCGACCTTCGCCGCCGACAAGCTCGCGCCGCGCATCGAGCAGGCCTATCTCAACGAGACAGCCGACCCGTCGATCTTTCGCGAAATGGGCGGAGCCGGCCTGCTGGGCATCACCATACCCGAGGAATATGGCGGGCTCGGCTCGAACTATGTGACCTATGGTCTGGTCGCGCGAGAGATCGACCGCATCGATTCCGGCTACCGCTCGATGATGTCGGTGCAGTCGTCGCTGGTGATGTACCCGATCCATGCCTATGGCTCGGAAGAACAGCGCAAGAAGTACCTGCCCAAGCTGGCCAGCGGTGAATGGATCGGCTGTTTCGGTCTGACCGAACCGGATGCGGGCTCCGATCCGGGTGGCATGAAGACCCGCGCCGAGAAGACGGCGACCGGCTACAGGCTGACCGGCTCGAAGATGTGGATTTCCAATGCGCCGATCGCTGATGTCTTCGTCGTCTGGGCGAAGTTGAAGGGTGAGAACGGCAAGGATGATATCCGCGGCTTCGTGCTGGAAAAGGGCCTGAAGGGGCTTTCGGCGCCGAAGATCGGGGGGAAGCTCAGCCTCCGCGCGTCGATCACCGGCGAAGTGGTGATGGAAGGCGTCGAGGTCGGCGAGGACGCGCTACTGCCCAACGTCTCCGGCCTGAAGGGGCCGTTCGGCTGCCTCAACCGCGCCCGCTACGGCATCTCCTGGGGCGTCATGGGCGTTGCCGAAGATTGCTGGTTCCGCGCCCGTCAATACGGCCTCGACCGCAAGCAGTTCGGCAAGCCGCTGGCCGGCACGCAGCTGTACCAGAAGAAGCTCGCCGACATGCAGACCGAGATCGCGCTGGGTCTGCAGGCATCCTTGCGGGTCGGGCGGCTGATGGATCAAGGCAAGATGGCGCCGGAGATGATCTCGATCGTCAAGCGCAACAATTGCGGCAAGGCGCTCGACATAGCCCGCCAGGCCCGCGACATGCATGGCGGCAACGGCATACAGATCGGCTACCACGTCATGCGCCACGCGCAGAATTTGGAGACCGTCAACACCTATGAGGGTACGCATGACGTGCATGCGCTGATCCTCGGGCGGGCACAGACGGGGATACAGGCGTTCTTCTAGGCATTCGATAGCCGCTTAAATTAGGTGCACCGCAACATCCGCTTGGAGAATGCGGGCCAGATGTGTCAGGGTTCAGCGAGTTCGCAAGGAAACGCTGAATCCCCTGGGGCCCCATGGCAATTCTGGCAGCCGTCTATCACCTGACCCACTACAAATACGACCGGCCGGTGGTTCTCGGCCCCCAAATCATCAGGCTGCAGCCGGCGCCGCACTCCCGCACCAAGGTGCTCAGCCATTCGCTTAAGGTCGAGCCGGCCAACCACTTCGTCAATCTGCAGCAGGACCCCTACGGCAACTTCCTCGCCCGCTTCGTCTTTCCCGAGCCGGTGAGCGAACTGAAGATCGAGGTCGACCTCGTCGCCGACATGACGGTCTACAATCCGTTCGATTTCTTCGTCGAACCTTCGGCGGAGATTTTTCCGTTCGAGTATCCGGAGGACATCCGGGACGACCTCGCCATCTACAGGACGCCGGAGCCGGCCGGGCCGCTGCTCTCCGCGTTCCTGAAGACCGTCGATCGCAACCCGACCAACACCGTCAATTTCCTGGTCGATCTCAATGCCCGGCTGCAGCGCGAGATCGCCTATATCGTGCGCATGGAAACCGGCGTGTTCTCGCCAGAGGAAACGCTGGCGGCGGCCAAGGGATCGTGCCGCGATTCAAGCTGGCTGTTGGTGCAGATCCTCAGGAACCTCGGCATCGCCGCGCGCTTCGTGTCCGGCTACCTGATCCAGCTCAAGCCGGACCTTGTCGCGCTCGATGGTCCCGCCGGAACCGCTGTCGACTTCACCGACCTGCACGCCTGGTGCGAGGTCTATCTTCCGGGCGCCGGCTGGATCGGCTTCGACCCGACTTCCGGCCTGCTCACCGGCGAAAGCCATGTGCCGTTGGCGGCAACGCCGCATTTCCGCAATGCGGCGCCGATTTCCGGCATGGCGAGCTTCGCCAATGTCGAGTTCGGCTTCGAGATGCGTGTCGACCGCATCGCCGAACACCCGCGCATCACCAAGCCGTTCTCGGACGAAAGCTGGCAGGCGCTCGATGCGCTCGGCAACAAGGTCGATGCCGTTCTCAAGGCCGAGGATGTACGCCTCACCATGGGCGGCGAACCGACCTTCGTTTCGATCGACGATTTCGAGTCCGCCGAGTGGAACACCGCCGCCGTCGGCCCGACCAAGCGCGAAAAGGCGGACGCGCTGATCCGCCGGCTGCGCGAGCGCTTCGCGCCGGGCGGCTTCCTGCATTACGGCCAGGGCAAATGGTATCCGGGCGAGAGCCTGCCGCGCTGGACCTTTTCGCTGTACTGGCGTGCCGACGGCGAGCCGGTGTGGAGCGACCCGTCGCTGATCGCGCGGGAGAAAAGCGCGGCCGATGTCGGCCCGAAGCAAGCCGAAAGCCTGCTTGTGGCGATTGCGGGCGAACTCGGCATCGAAAAGGCCATGGTCAGCGAAGCCTATGAGGACCCGGCGGAATGGCTGCTTAAGGAAGGCAGGCTGCCGGAGAATGTCGATCCGTCCAATTCCAAGCTGGAAGACCCGGAAGAGCGCAGCCGCATGACGCGGGTGTTCGAGCGCGGGCTGACAAAGCCGTCGGGCTATGTGCTGCCGGTGCAGCGCTGGAACAGCCAGGCGTCGGGGCCGCGCTGGCGTTCGGAAAAATGGAAGACGCGGCGTGGCCGGCTGTTCCTGGTGCCCGGCGATTCACCGGTCGGCTACCGTTTGCCGCTGGGAACGCTGCCCTATGTGCCGCCGGCGCAATTCCCCTATATCGTGCCGGTCGATCCGTCGCTGCCGCGAGGGCCGTTGCCGGCGCGCGAGGCCATCTTGCCCACTGTGGCTCCAGCCGAGCTGGAAGGCGCCGACGAGATGGCGCGCCGCCAGCAGGCGGTATCCTTCACCGCCGCGACCGGCCAGCAGGACCGGGTCGAGCAGGAGATCACCGAGATCGGCGGTGCGGTGCGCACCGCGCTCTCGGTCGAGCCACGCGACGGGCGGCTCTGCGTGTTCATGCCGCCGGTCGAGGCGCTGGAGGATTATCTCGAACTTGTTGCCGCTGCGGAAAACGCGGCCAAGGCAATCGGTCTGCCCGTGCATATAGAGGGTTATGGGCCGCCACATGATCCGCGCCTCAATGTCATCCGCGTCGCTCCAGATCCGGGCGTCATCGAGGTCAACATCCATCCCGCCGCCAACTGGCAGGACTGCGTGGCGACGACGACGGCTGTTTATGAGGAAGCGCGGCAGACGCGGCTTGGCGCTGACAAGTTCATGATCGACGGTCGTCACACCGGCACCGGCGGTGGCAACCATGTCGTGGTCGGCGGCGCGACGCCCAATGACAGCCCGTTCCTGCGCCGGCCCGATCTGTTGAAGAGCCTTGTGCTGCAATGGCAGCGGCGCCCGTCGCTGTCCTACCTGTTCTCCGGCCTGTTCATCGGCCCGACCAGCCAGGCGCCGCGCTTCGACGAGGCCCGCCACGACTCGCTTTACGAACTCGAAATCGCCATGGCGCAGGTGCCGCATCCCGAAGAGGGCAACGCGCCTCTGCCCTGGCTGGTCGACCGACTGTTCCGCAACCTGTTGACAGATGTCACCGGCAATACGCACCGCTCGGAAATCTGCATCGACAAGCTGTTCTCGCCGGATGGGCCGACCGGCCGGCTGGGCCTGGTCGAGTTCCGAGGCTTCGAGATGCCGCCCAATGCGCGCATGTCGCTGGCGCAGCAGCTCCTGGTCCGCGCTATTATCGCCCGCGCGTGGACAAACCCGCTCGGCGGCCGCTTCGTGCGCTGGGGCACATTGCTGCATGATCGTTTCATGCTGCCGCACTATGTCTGGGCGGATTTCCTCGACGTGCTCGAGGATCTCAAGCTCAACGGCTTCGAATTCCGGCCCGAATGGTTCGACGCGCAGCTCGAATTCCGCTTCCCGTTCTGCGGCGAGGTCCAGCACTCAGGCATCAAGCTGGAACTGCGCCAGGCACTGGAGCCGTGGCATGTCATGGGCGAGCAGGGCGCGATCGGCGGTACGGTACGTTTCGTCGATTCCTCGGTCGAGAGGCTGCAGGTGAAGACCGAGGGGCTGAACCCGGAACGTCATACCATCGTCTGCAATGGCCGCATCGTGCCGATGAAGGTGACGGATAATCGTGAGGTCGCGGTGGCGGGCGTGCGCTTCAAGGCCTGGCAGCCGGCATCGGGCCTGCATCCCGCACTTCCGGTCAACACGCCGCTTGTCTTCGACATCTACGATCGCTGGTCGGGCCGGGCGGTTGGCGGCTGCGTCTATCATGTCGCGCATCCCGGCGGCCGCAGCTACGACACATTTCCGGTCAATGGCAACGAAGCCGAGGCGCGGCGGCTCGCTCGCTTCGAGCCGCGTGGCCATACGCCGTCCGGTTATGTGTTGCGCAACGAAGAACCCGCTGAAGATTTTCCCATGACCCTTGACCTCAGGCGGCCTCCAAGACTCTGATCGACGATGGCAAAGGGGAATCACAAGAGGGTACGCGGCAAGCCGCACAATCTGCTGGAGCACTACCGGCCGATCGATGGCGTCGTCGACGAGATGGTCGATGCCTCGGGCAATCCCCGCCCGGTCTGGAAGTATTTCATCGAAGCGCTCGAGGAACTGGGGCCCGAAAAGCTCGGCCAGCGCTTTGCCCGTGCCGACCAGTATCTGCGCGATGCCGGCGTCTACTACCGTGTCTATGACAAAGCCGGCGCCAACGAGCGGGAGTGGCCGCTGGCGCATGTTCCCGTGCTCATCGGGGAAGAGGAATGGGCCGACATCAGCGCCGGGCTTGTCCAGCGCGCGGAACTGTTCGAGGAGACGATCGCCGATATCTATGGGCCGAACCGGCTCATCGAAAGGGGCATACTGCCGGCTGGTCTGATCGCGGCCAGCCCCGAATATCTGCGGCCGGTCGTAGGCGCCATGCCGGCCGGCGGCCACTTCCTGCATTTCTGCGCCTTCGAGCTTGGCCGTGGCCCGGATGGCCTGTGGTGGGTGCTGGGTGACCGCACGCAGGCGCCGTCGGGCGCCGGCTTCGCGCTTGAAAACCGCGTCGCCACCACGCGCGCGCTCTCCGACATCTATGGCGAGATGCATGTACACCGTCTTGCCGGATTCTTCCGCCGCTTTCGCGACGCGCTGATCGGCATGGCCAACGAGTCCGACGGCCGCGTCGCCATCCTGACGCCTGGGCCGCTTAACGAAACCTATTACGAACACGCCTACATTGCCCGCTATCTCGGCATCATGCTGCTCGAAGGCGAAGACCTGACCGTTTCCGACGGCAGGCTGATGGTGCGCACCGTGTCCGGCCTGATGCCGGTCAGCGTGTTGTGGCGGCGGCTTGATGCCGCCTTCGCCGATCCGCTCGAACTGCGCCCGGATTCGCAGATCGGTACGCCGGGACTGGTCGAGGCGATTCGCCAGGGTACGGTTTCGACCGTCAATGCGCTGGGCTCGGGCCTGATGGAGACGCGGGCGCTGCTCGCTTTCCTGCCGAAGATCGCGCGCGAATTGCGGGGCGAAGAGCTTCTGCTGCCGAGCGTTGCGACGTGGTGGTGCGGGCAGGAGGCGGAACGCGCGCACGTGCTGGCCAATCTCGATCGCATGGTGGTCGGTCCCGCACTGTCGACCCGGCTTGCCTTCGAGGATGACGACCAGACCCGGCTGGGTTCCGCCCTGTCCGCGCACGAACGGGCCGAACTCGTCACAAGGATCGAACGCAATGGTGGCGACTTCGTCGGCCAGGAGGCGGTGACGCTTTCGACCACGCCGGTCTATGCCGACGGCAGGTTGGAGCCGCGGCCGGCAAGCCTGCGCGTCTATCTGGCGCGGACGTCCGGGGGCTGGACGGTGATGCCGGGCGGTTTTGCCCGCGTTGGCCTTTCGCTTGATCCGACCGCCATCGCCATGCAGCGCGGCGGCCATGCGGCGGATGTCTGGGTGGTCAGCGACGAACCGGTGGAGCGCGAAACGCTGCTGCCGCAAGAGAGCGACAGCTTCACCCGCACGCGGCCGGGCAGCCTGCCCAGCCGGGCGGCGGAGAACCTGACCTGGCTCGGCCGCTACATCGAGCGCTCGGAAGATACGGTGCGGATCCTGCGCGCCTATCATGTGCGGCTGGCCGAGACCTCCGATCCCAACATGCCGCTGCTCACCGACATCAGGGATTATCTCGACCCATTCGGCATCGACGTCGACTCGGCTATCCCGTCCGGACTGATCGGCACGCTGGACAGCGCGGTTTACAGCGCGGGGCAGGTCCGCGATCGTTTTTCGCCCGATGGCTGGCTGGCGCTGAAGGACCTGTCGAAGACCATCCATCAGTTCGCAACGACGGTCGCGCCCGGCGACGATGCGACCAGGGCCATGACGGTGATATTGCGCAAGCTCGCCGGCTTCTCCGGCCTGCTGCACGAGAACATGTACCGCTTCGCGGGCTGGCGCTTCCTCGAGATCGGCCGGCGCCTGGAGCGTGGCATCCAGATTGCCCGCACTTTGGCCCGCCTGACCAGCGCCAGGGCGCCGGACGGCGCGCTCGACATGATGCTGGAGATCGGCGACAGCGTCATGACCCATCGGCGGCAATATCCCGTGCAGGCGGGCCGGCGCACGGTGGTCGACCTCCTGGCGCTCGATCCGCTCAATCCGCGCTCCATCCTGTTCCAGCTGGAAAGGCTGAAGGCCGAAATCGCACTGCTGCCGGCGGTTGGCGGCGAGGGGCACATGTCGACGGCGGCGAAGGAAATCCTGCAGCTCAACACCCAGATCGCCATCAAGGAGCCCGCGGACATGACGACCAAGGCGCTGGACGATCTCGCCTATGAGATTGGCGGCCTCTACAACAGCCTCGCCAAAGCCTATTTCGGGTAAGGCATGCTTTACGACATCAGGCTTCATCTTCACTACGACTACGCCGCGGCTGCCGGTGGCGGCCGACACCTGGTGCGCGTGCTGCCGTCGACAATTGCCGGAGTGCAGCGCGTCATCGCCGCGTCACTGTCTTTCGCGCCGGTGCCCAACGAGCGTTCGGATTTTTCCGATTTCTTCGGCAACAACGTCACCTCGATCGCCTTTCGCCATCCGCATGATGAACTCGACATCAGGATGAGCGCGCGCGTGTCCGTGTCGCGGCCGGAACCGGGGCTTGACGTTTCGCCCGACATTCGCCGGTTCCGGCAGGAACTCGGCGCGGTGCGGTCGCTGTCTCCGGCTTCGCCGCACCACTTTCTGGCCGCCAGCAGTCATTCGAGCATCGACGCCGCGATCACCGCCTATGCGCAGGACAGCGCCAAGGGTTCCATCGTGGGCACGGCGATCGACCTGTGCAACCGCATCCACCGCGATTTCACCTATGATGGCGACGCAACCACGGTTCGAACCAAGGCCAGCGATGCCTTCAGGCTGAAACGCGGCGTATGCCAGGATTTCTCGCACATCATGATCGCCGGCCTGCGCGGTCTCGGCATTCCAGCCGGCTATGTCAGCGGTTTCCTGCGCACCATCCCGCCGAAGGGAAAGCCACGGCTTGAGGGCGCTGACGCCATGCATGCCTGGGTCAAGGTCTGGTGCGGCCGCGACGCGGGCTGGCAGGAATTCGACCCAACCAACGGCATGCGGGCCAGCAACGACCATATCACCGTTGGCTACGGTCGCGACTATTCCGATGTGGCGCCGATCGTCGGCGTTCTGAAAACCACGGGCGGACAGGTCGGCGAGCAGGCGGTGGACGTGATCCCGGTTGTACTCGAAAGGGCTTGACGCGCTAGCCCTCTGGCGGCACAGAGATCGCTTCCCAAAATCGAGCGCGGCGGGTATCTTGTATTCACATGGGGGTCACAACTGCTAGCGCATGTATATGACACGAACATGTGGAGTTCGTCATATTGAAAGCAGTCAGCATCGTTATCCCTGCTCATGATGCAGCG
Source organism: Mesorhizobium carmichaelinearum (assembly GCA_943370265.1). Classification (GTDB taxonomy): domain Bacteria; phylum Pseudomonadota; class Alphaproteobacteria; order Rhizobiales; family Rhizobiaceae; genus Mesorhizobium; species Mesorhizobium carmichaelinearum_A. The sequence goes on along the minus strand of CALRQH020000045.1, from coordinate 4,439 downwards.
GCAACCATAGCGGGAACGCTGGCGTCGCTTCGGGCGGAAATGAAGATTATCGGCGAGATATTGCTGGTCGATGATTCCTCGTCGGACGGAACGGCGACTGTCGCACAGGATGCAGCCGCGCGATTGGGGCTTCCTCTGCGCGTGCTTCCAGCCAATTGCCGTGATGCGGGCGCTGCCCGCAATCTCGGCTTGGCGGAAGCGCGGTGTCCATGGATATACATGATCGATGCTGACGACCTGCATATCGAGGGCGGCCTCCGATCCCTGCTGCTTCGGTCGGAGGCCCAGCCAAAGGCGCAGATGATTGTCGGCGGCTTCCGGCGGCGGGTCAATGGCCAGGATCGGCAGATCAAGGTGCCCGGCCGTTACACGGCCGCCTGTCTCGCAAACGCTTCGGCCTATGTGAGAGGCGATATCCGATCGGTCGCCGTGGGCAGCGTGCTGGCATCCCGAATCGCCATAGGCGACACGAGATTCCCGGTTGGACTGGCCTATGATGAAGACACGCTTTTCTGGGCGCGGTTGATGAGCAAGGCGTCGCTTGCCATGATCTCGCAACCCGTCATGATCTATGAGGTTTCGCCGGAGCGGTCCGACAACCGGTTCACGATCAAGTCGGTACGACGCTTCCTCGACTGGCGCCGGGAACTGCGCACGCTCGTCGATTGCGGCATACCGGAATCGGCACTCAAGACCAGGGAAGGGATCGTTGCGCTGAAGATTGCCCGCGTTCACTACGCGCGTGGCGATCTGAACACGGCAGCCCGGTTCCTGGCTGTGGCCGCGGCCGCGCCGAAAGCGAGATCGGAAGCCTGGCGCTGCATGCGCTACCAGTTCAAGCTCGCCACGCGCCGCCGGTTCTCCGTCCCGCAAGTCCGCCTGCAGAGCGCCCTTTAGTCACAGCTTTCCAGACTGTTCCCGGCTCGGTTTCGCAAGGCGAGGGAACCTGCGGGCGGCAAGCAGCTTATCCATGGAATTCTCGTGGAGGAAGCATGCTCGACAGGTCCGGGTCGCCGTTTGCCGGGGAGGCCGCGCCGAAAAACGGGGCGCAGGCTTCCGCCAATCAGGCCTCGCTGGTCTATGTCAGCGATGCCGAACCCGGCATTCGCCGCCTGCGTGCCGGCAAAGGGTTTACCTACAAGGCTGCCGACGGCCGGATCGTTGGCAAAAGCACTATTGATCGTATCAGGGCGATCGTCATTCCACCGGCCTGGACGGATGTCTGGATCTCGCCCGATGCGGACGGTCACATCCAGGCCACGGGCAGGGACCAGCGCGGGCGCAAACAATATCGCTATCATCCACAATGGGCTGAGATGCGCGATGGCGCCAAATATTCGAGCCTCATCGCCTTTGCCGAACGCCTGCCCGAATTGCGGCGCCGGATCGATGCCGATCTGCGCCGCCATGGCCTGCCGTTCGAAAGGGTCGTCGCGGCAATCGTCTGGCTGCTCGACAACACGATGATCCGGGTCGGCAACGCCGCCTACGCCCGCGACAACAAGAGTTTCGGGCTGACCACGCTGCGCGACCGCCATGTCGATATCGAGGGCTCGAGCCTGCGCTTCGCCTTCAAGGGCAAGTCCGGGAAGGAATGGAAACTGAAACTGGTCGATCGCCGTATCGCCCGGATCGTGCGCGATGCCCAGGACCTGCCGGGCCAGGCCCTGTTCCAATATCTGGACGAAGATGGGCACCGGCACCCGGTGCGGTCGGATGACGTCAACCGCTACATCCGGGACGCCGCCGGTCCGGATTTCAGTTCCAAGCATTTCCGCACCTGGGGCGGCACAATCCATGCCGCTTCCCTGTTTGCACAGACGGATTTGCCCGAAAGCCGGGCGCAGCAGAAAAGAGTGGTGAACAGCACCATCGACAAGGTTGCCGAACGGCTCGGCAACACGCGCGCCGTCTGCCGGAAATGCTATATCCATCCGCAGGTCTTCGAGGCTTGGACCGAGGGGCGATTGCTTGACGAGATGACGGATGCCAACAGGCACAAGCGGTCGATAGATGGCCTCGACGATGAAGAGGCGCGGGCTCTGAGATGGCTCAGGGCCCGGGAGGGTTGACCGAAGTTCAGATCGAGCCTGGATGCCCTCTCAGGCGGATGATTTTTTTATCGACGCCATGTCGGGATCGGTCCTACTGTTTCGTCCTTTGATCGAGAAAAGGACTGACCATGCTCTACGCCATCCTCTGCTACGCTTCCGAAGACGTCGTCTGCTCCTGGAGCAAGGAACAGGACGACGAGGTGATGGCCAATCTCCTCAACGTCCAGGAAAAATACGCCAGAGCGGGCCGGCTGGGACCAGTGGCGCGGCTGCTGCCCACGACGGCGGCGACAACGCTGCGGAAGGTCAAGGGCGAAGCAGTCGTCATCGACGGGCCGTTTGCGGAGACCAAGGAACAGTTTCTCGGCTTCTACACGCTTGAATGCGCCGATCTCGACGAGGCCGTCGAGTTCGCGCGCGAGCTGTCCGAGGTCAATCCGAGTGGTGGCTCCTACGAGATACGGCCGGTTTCCATCTTCAATCCCGCCAGGGTTCCAGCATGACCGAACTCGCCTGGATCAGCACGGCGATCAGCACGGCGCGCCCGCAGGCGATGGGCGCGCTGTTACGCTATTTTCGTGATCTCGATGCGGCCGAGGAAGCGTTTCAGGATGCCTGTCTCAAGGCGTTGAAGAACTGGCCGCAGAACGGACCGCCGCGCGATCCGGCCGCCTGGCTGATCTTTGTTGGCCGCAACAGCGGCATCGATGCGGTGCGCAAACGCACCAAACACACGCCGCTGCCGGAAGAGGATCAGATCTCCGACCTCGAAGATGCCGAAACCGATATCGCCGAACGCCTGGACGGTGCGCATTACCGCGACGACATATTGCGGCTGCTGTTCATCTGCTGCCATCCCGACCTGCCGGCGACGCAGCAGATCGCGGTTGCGCTGCGCATCGTCTCCGGCCTCACGGTCAAGCAGATCGCGCGCGCCTTCCTCGTCGGGGAAAGCGCCATGGAACAACGCATCACCCGTGCCAAGGCGCGCATCGCGGATGCCGGCGTGCCGTTCGAGACGCCAGGCGCGGTCGAGCGTTCGGAACGGCTCGCTGCCGTCGCCGCCATGGTCTATCTGATCTTCAACGAGGGCTATTCGACCAGCAGCGGCGAGGCGCCGGCCCGTGCGCCGCTGTGCGAAGAAGCGATAAGGCTTGCCCGTCTGTTGCTGCGGCTGTTCCAGACCGAGGCCGAAATCATGGGGCTGACGGCGCTGCTGCTGCTTCAGCACGCGCGTGCCCCGGCCCGCTTTGACGAGAACGGCGAGATCGTGCTGCTCGAAGATCAGGATCGAAGCCTGTGGAGCCGCAAGATGATCGACGAGGGGCTGGCGCTGGTCGACAAGGCATTGCGTCACCGCAAGCCCGGCCCCTACCAGGTGCAGGCGGCGATCGCGGCGCTGCATGCGCGTGCCGCGCAGGCCGAGGATACCGACTGGGTGGAGATAGACCTGCTGTACAGTCTGCTTGAGCAGATGCAGCCGTCGCCTGTGATCACCCTCAACCGTGCGGTTGCGGTTTCCAAGGTGCGCGGAGCCGAGACGGCGCTCGCCATGATCGAGCCGCTGGAGCAGAGACTGTCCGGCTATTTCCACTTCTTCGGCCTCAAGGGCGGCTTGCTGATGCAGCTTGGCCGGGGCGAGGAGGCTCGCATCGCCTTCGACCGCGCCATAGCGCTTGCCAACACCGCGGCCGAGGCCGCCCATATCCGCATGCATATCGACCGGCTGATGAAGGAAGGCGCCGCGCCGGGGACCGCGCGCACGTCGCACTGAGCCTTCTGGCTCAATCTTGCCGTCCGGCCTTGGACCATGCCGGGGTGGCGATTTCTCCCCCAAACGAGTAATGCCAATCCATCAACGCGCCTCGCATGCCCCATGGCATCGTGAAGGCATGGCAGAACGCTTTGGCCGAAGCCATATAAGCGGCGGGATATAAAAGGGATGAACATGACGATAGCGAAGGAAACGGCTGGGCTTCTTGGCAAGCTGGGTGTTGCCGGTGACGTGCTTGCGGGCGGAGACCTGATCGTGCGGAGCCCGGTGACGGGCGAACAGATCGCGGCGCTGAAGACGATCTCGCCGGCCGATGCGGCCAAGGCGATCGATGGTGCCCACAAGGCATTCCAGGCCTGGCGGCTGGTGCCCGGCCCCAAGCGCGGCGAACTGGTGCGGCTGCTCGGCGAAGAACTGCGCGCGCACAAGGCCGAGCTCGGCCGCCTGGTGTCGATCGAGGTGGGAAAAATCCCGTCCGAGGGTCTGGGCGAAGTCCAGGAAATGATCGACATCTGCGATTTCGCGGTTGGTCTGTCCCGGCAGCTCTATGGCCTGACCATCGCCACCGAACGTCCGGGACATCGCATGATGGAAACCTGGCATCCGCTCGG
>CALRQH020000044.1:0-23314 GCA_943370265.1 Mesorhizobium carmichaelinearum | reverse complement strand
CACCAATGTCCCCCTTCCGACCATCGGAAGGAGTATCGGCGATGACGCGCCGCTGGTCTTCCGGGGCGCGCCCCGGAAGACCAGCGGCCGCAGCACCTGGGGAAGATTCAAACGGCACTAATGGGGAGTATTGCTCCGGTACTGACAGCACTGGAAACCGCCGGGTGCCAATGTTACTGGCTACCGCTTCCATCAGGATCTGCGCTTCCGCAACCAGGCCGCCTTCGACAACGTCGCCGACGCGACGGTGACCACGGGCCTCGCGGTCGACCGGGCGACGCTCGACAATGGATGCCTTCAGGTCGTGCCCGGCAGCCACAAGCTCGGCTATCTCGGCCTTTCCGACGAAGGGACGGGCGAACTGATGAAGGGGCTGACGGCCGAGGAAGAGTTGCGCAAGGTCGGCATCGACCCGGCAACCATCGTTCCGCTGGTGCTGGAGCCCGGTGACCTCGCCATGTGGGGCTTGCTCACCGTGCACGGCTCCTCACCCAACAAGTCTCGGTATGACCGCGCCTTTGCCCTTTCCAGCTACGTGCGGGCCAACTCGACGCGGCGCGGCGAATGGGCGTTCCGGGACGGTGTCTCCATGCCGCTCGGAGAGACGCCAACGCTTTGCAAATACGAGAAGCTCTTCGAGGAGCCGGGACCGATGTACGACACCACCGTCTGGTGGACGTGACCTTGCCGCCTCGGGCGATGGGGGCAAAGGGGCCTGGCGTTCGCGCTGGGCCCCTGACGGCGTTCTCGCTGAACAATGGGGCAGCCGCTCAGGCGGTGAAGTCCGCCGACAGTTCGCGGACCAGGAAATCGACGAAAGCGCGAACCTTGGCGGCGATATAGGTGCGATGCGGATAGAGCGCATAGATCGGGCTGGAGTCGGGACGAAACTCATCGAGTTGCACTTCCAGCCGGCCGTCGCTGATCGCGGCATCAACCAGCAGGCTCGGCAGATTGCCAATGCCGAATCCGGCGATCGTCATCTGATAGGCTGCCTCGACGCTGTTGGTCGAGATGCGCCCGCCCACGGCCGCATCGAACGCAGCACCATCCGGCCCCACGAACGGCCAGGTGCCGAGCCGCTTGGCGAAATTGCTGAGCACGCAGGAATGATCCGCCAGATCATCGGGATGGGCGGGACGGCCGCAGCGATCCCAGTATTCTGGCGTGGCGCAGACATAGTTGCGGACTTCGCCGAGCCGCCGCGCGATCAGCGCGGAGTCCGCCTGGCCACCAAAACGGATGGCAACGTCATAGCCCTCCTCGACAATGCCGACTACGTAGCGTGCCGTGAGGTCGAATTCGATGGTCGTCAGCGGGTTCTCGTCGAGGAATTTCGGCACCAGCTTGGTGATGCGCGTGTGGCCCAGCACGTTGGAACAGGAGACGCGGATCAGGCCGCGCGTCTCCTTGTGCAGGCCGCGCGTCGAATCCTGCAATTCGGAGATATCGTCCAGCACGCTGCGAGCCCGGGGAGCATAGTCGCGCCCTGCCTCGGTAAGGCTGAGACGGCGGGTGGTGCGGTTTATCAGCCGCACGCCGAGATCGTCCTCGAGCTCCTTGATCACCCGGCTGACCGCCGTCGTCGACATGTTGAGATCGCGCGCCGCCGCAGACAGGCTGCCCAGCAGGCAGACCCGGTCGAATACCCGCATCGCCGTCAGAAGATTCATCCTGGCTCCCCCTCGCCGTCACACCTGCCCCACCGCTTGCGACTTTCGACAGAAGACCGTGCCGAGCCAGTGAGGCAAGGGCATTGCCACCGAATTTGGACGTAAAATCAACAATGGGAGAAACGACATGACATCCAGGCCTCTTCATCCCGCGATCGGCGCGCTGGCGCGAAGCGCAAAGAACGGCGCGCTTGACCGCCGCGAATTCCTGGCGCTTGCCAGTGCCTTCGGCGCCAGCACGACTGTTGCCTACGGACTGATCGGCCAGCCGGTTCCGGCGCAGGCCGAAGAGGCTGCCCTGCCCAGGAAAGGCGGCATCGTGCGCGTCGCCATGCAGGTTCTGGCGCTTGAGGACCCGCGCATCTTCAAGGTCTCGCAGATGGGCAACATTGCCATGCAGTTCCTGGAGCCGCTGGTGCGGTGGAAACCTGATTTCACCTTCCAGCCGATGCTGCTCGAAAGCTGGGAGATCAATGACGATGCCACGCAATATATGCTCAAGGTGCGGGCGGGCGTGAGATGGTCGAACGGTGATGAGCTCACTGCAGAGGACGTGGCGTTCAACATCACGCGCTGGTGTGAAAAGGAGGCACCCGGCAACTCGATGGCCGGACGCATGACGTCGCTGATCGACCCCGAAACGAAGGTGGCGCGCGCGGGCGCGATCGCGATACGCGACGACCACACCGTGGTGCTGAAGCTGTCGCGGCCCGACATCACCATCATCCCGGCGATGACCGACTATCCGGCGCTCATCGTTCACCACTCTTTCAATCCGAAGGAAGCCGCCCTGTCGGCCAAGCCCATCAGCACCGGTCCGTTCGAGCTCCAGAAGCTTGACGTCGGCGTTACGGCTTCGGTGCGCAAGCGGCCCGACGGTTCCTGGTGGGGTGGCGATGTGTTCATCGACGGTATCGACTGGATCGACTACGGCACAGATTCGGCCGCCACGATTTCCGCCTTCGAATCCGGGGAGATCGACCTGAACGGCCAGACGCAATCCTATGATGTCGGCATGCTCGACGGGTTGGGCCTTAAGAAGTCGGAGATCGTCACCGCCGCCACCGTCGTGTCGCGCTGCAATGTCAACGCCAAGCCCTATGACGACAAGCGCGTGCGCAATGCCATCCAGCTCGCTGTCGACAATGAGGCGGTCCTGCAGCTTGGTGCCAACGGCATGGGTATCGTCGCGCAGAATGACCATGTCGGGCCGATGCACCCCGAACATGCCGACTTGCCGCTCATCAAGCGCGACCCGGTCAAAGCCAGGGCGCTGCTCGAAGAGGCCGGGCATCTCGACTTCGAGTTCGACCTGATTTCGGTGGAAGCCGACTACCGCAAGGAAAGCTCGGATGTCGTCGCCCAACAGATGCGCGATGCCGGCTTCAAGGTGAAGCGCACGGTCATTCCGGAGACGGCATTCTGGAACGACTGGACGAAATACCCATTCGCGACGACCAACTGGAACGCACGCCCGCTCGGCATCCAGACCTATGCTCTTGCCTATCAGAGCGGCTCGGCGTGGAACGAGACTGGATTTGCCGATCCGGAATTCGATGCCAAGGTGCAGAAAGCCAATGCCATCGCAGACGCCGACCAGCGTCGCGTGCTGATGAAGGAATTGCAGACGATGCTGCAGGACTCCGGCATCATCATCCAGCCGTACTGGCGAAAGCTGTTCTGCCACATGAAGCCTGGGCTCATGGGCTATCAGATGCATCAGGCCTATGAGCAAGACTTCACCAAGGCTTGGCTTGCAGCCTGACTTCATAGGGCAGTCACGATTGAAGGCGGCGCGCGGTAGCGCCGCCTTTCCTGCTTCAATTCAACGTGAAAACGGCCCAACAGCCAGTAAGTCGATAAAGGCCTTCAAACAGCCTACCGCCTGCAATGGGCACAGCGAACACAGGCGCCCGCATTAAGGCCTACCGCGAACTGCGTGATCGCGAGCGGGACCGCCGGGTGCCCGCGCTGAAGGTAGGCTCGATCTACTTCATCCGGTCATCTGGCGGGAATCAGCCGCACAAAGGTCAGCCGGTTGCGTGACCGGCCGCTTGTTGCCCATGCAGTGCCTGTAGTTCGCGCCCCGGGACCGCGGATGAAAGCGCCCTGCCACCCAAGACGCAATCACCTTGTCGTCGATCCCGTCCATTCAGAACGGTACCAGTCCACGAACTTCCCCAGGCCGACTTCCAGGGAGGTTTGTGGCCTGAAGCCGAGATCCCGTTCCAAGGCAGTCATGTCGGCGTAGGTCCTTTCGACATCGCCCGACTGCATCGGCTCAAACCTGCGGTTGGCCTTCACGCCGAGCAGTCTTTCCAGAATGTCGATGAAATCGCCTAGCCGGGCCGGCCGGTTGTTGCCGACATTGTAGAGCCGGCTCGGCGGAATTTCGCCCAAAGGTGGCCTGTCGAGCACCGCGACAACCGCCTCCACAACGTCGTCCACGTAGGTAAAATCCCGCCACATGTCGCCATTGTTGAAAACCCGGATCGGCTTTTCCTCCAGCATGGCCTTGGTGAATATCCAATAGGCCATGTCAGGTCGTCCCCAAGGCCCATAGACCGTGAAGAACCGCAGACCGGTCTGCGGCACGCCGAACAGGTGAGCATAGGTATGGCTCATCAACTCATCGGCCTTCTTGGTGGCGGCGTAGAGCGATACAGGCCTGTCAACTTGGTCCGTCTCGCTGAACGGCACCTTGGTGTTGCCACCATAGACCGAGCTCGAAGAGGCATAGACCAGATGATCGAAGGCCGGCTGCGCCCGGCAGAATTCCAGCACTTCGAGATGGCCCACAATATTGGACCGAATGTAAGCTCGCGGATTGTCGAGGGAATAACGTACACCTGCCTGCGCGGCGAGATGAACAGCCCTCTTTACATCCAGCCCAGCAAGGGCGGTGGTGAGCGCGCCCTGTTCGGCGATATCGATCTGATGGAATGTGAAATGCTTGTGCCCACGAAGGCGGGCGAGGCGCGCGTTTTTCAGCGCCGGGTCGTAGTAGTCGTTCATATTGTCGACGCCGACGACTGCCTCTCCCCTGCTCAGAAGATGCAGGCAGACATGGCTTCCAATAAATCCCGCGGCTCCGGTGACCAGTACAGGCAAGGGGCTCTCCAAAACGTGTCAGGGGTCAGCCGGCGGAGCGGAGCCCCTTCAGCACGCTATAATCGAAACCGGAAAGAGAGGCTATCGGGCTGGTGGGCACTGGTAGCCAGGTACGGCAGGATGCCTCAGCTCGCCTCGCGCATGGCCTCGGCGGCCTGCAGGTCGACCGACACAAGCTGGCTTACGCCCTGCTCGGCCATGGTCACGCCGAACAGCCGGTTCATCCGTGCCATGGTGATCGGATTGTGGGTGATGATGACAAAGCGGGTCTCGGTGGTCCTGGCCATTTCGTCCATCAGATTGCAGAAACGTTCGACATTGTGATCGTCGAGAGGCGCATCGACTTCGTCGAGCACGCAGATCGGCGCGGGGTTGGTCAGGAAGACGGCGAAGATCAGCGACATCGCCGTCAGCGCCTGCTCGCCACCCGACAGCAGCGTCATCGTCTGCGGCTTCTTGCCGGGCGGCCGGGCAAGGATTTCCAGGCCTGCCTCGAGCGGGTCGTCGGACTCGATGAGCTGGAGTTCGGCCGTGCCGCCGCCGAACAGATGCGAGAACAGCCGCTGGAAATGGCTGTTGACCACGTCGAAGGCGGCAAGGAGCCTCTCACGGCCTTCGCGATTAAGGCTCTGGATCGCCTGGCGCAGCTTGCGGATGGCCTCGATGATGTCCTCGCGCTCGGACACGATTGCCTCCAGCCGGTCCGAAAGCTCCTTCTGCTCTTCCTCGGCGCGCAGATTGACGGCGCCCAACCGTTCGCGTTCGATCTTCAGCCGGTCCAGCTGGCGCTCGATCTCGCCCATTTCGGGTATGGGGCTGTCGGCTTCCAGACCGGTATGACGGATAACGAGGTGCGGCGGCGTGTTCAGCGTTTCCTGGATACGCGCCTCGACTTCCAGCCGTCTTTCGTCAGCGGCGGTCAGCCGCTCTTCGGCGCGGACACGGGTCTCGCGCGCCTCGGCCAGCGACTGGATCGCCGATGTAGCGGCCTTGTCCAGTTCGGATTGCTTGTTCTCCGCCTCCTGCAGGCGATCTCCCGCCGATTTTCGCAGCGCCTCGGCCTCGGTCAATTGCGACAGCAGCGCACGGCGCTTGGCGTCAATCTCGTCGGGTGCGTCCGCGAGCCGCTCACGTTCGGCCTCGGCTTCCGCCCTGCGCTCGCCAAGGGCTTCGATCTGCGTCGAGGCGTTTTCGGCGCGCTCCAGCCAGTTGCGGCGTTCCGTCCCGATAGCGTCGAGCCGGCGCATGCGAGCCTCGGCCTCGCGCTTGAGCCCTTCGTGAACAGCGCGCGCATCGGCCAGAGCGGCGCGGTCGCCGGACACACGGGCAGCGGACTGTTCGAGTTGCAGTTGAATATCTCCGAGATCGGGGGCGCTCCGCAGCAGCATCTCCGCCTCGGCAAAAGCCGCTGACGTCTCTTCGTGGCTGTCGACGATGCGCGCGCGCGCCTCTTCGAGTGCCGCACGCCGGCTCGACAATTCGCCGCCGGCTTTTTCGGCCTGAGCCAGCACATTGCGGGCCGCGTCCAAGCCATGCTGGGCGTCGCGCGCGGCCTGCCGGGCGTTGCGTTCGGCTTCGCTGATCTGGCGAAGCGCCAGTTCGGCCCGCGCCAGTGCTCCTTCGGCATCGCGCAGGACATGCGTTGCCTGGACCGCTTCCGCATCGAGTTCGGCTAGCCGGTTCTTCTGTGCCAGCCGCTGCGCGGCGGCAGTCGGCGCATCGGCGCTGGCGGTAAATCCATCCCAGCGCCAGAGCGCCCCCTCACGGGTGACCAGCCGCTGCCCCGGCGAGAGCAAGGGCTGGAGCCTCCGTCCATCATCCGCTTCGACAATTCCGATCTGCGCCAGACGACGGGCCAGTTGCGCGGGCGCGCGAACCACGCTCGCAAGGCTCTTGGTGCCTTCCGGCAGGGCGGCGTCTCCGGGCTGGATTTCGCTTTGCCCCCAATGCACAGGCGCGCTGCGGTCAAGCGGAACGTCGAGGTCCTCGCCAAGGGCTGCCCCCAGCGCCGTCTCAAAGCCACGTTCGACACTGATCTGTTCCAGAACCGAGGGGAAAAGGTCACCGCTGGCGGCATTCAGGATCTTGGCCAGCGTGCGCGCCTCGGTCTCTATGCCAGCCAGTTCCGCCTTGGCATCCTGCACCGGCGGACGGGCGGCACTTTCCGCCGCGCGTGCCTCGATAACAGCCTCCTCGGTCTCGAGGACAGCAGCTTCGGACTCTTCGAGCAAGGCCAGCGCCTGTTCGACAAGAATTCGCTTCTCGGCGGGATCGGGCAGGCCGGCGATCCTGGAAACGATGTCGGACAGTTCCCGATCAAGCTCGGCGAGCTGACGCGCGAAGCGGTCACGACGCTCGGCGGTTTCACGCAGCGAGCGCTCGATCTGGTTGCGCGATGCGGCCGCCTCGGCGCGTTCCGCCGTCAATGCGGAGAGTTTTGTTTCGCTCGCGGCAAGCGTCGAGGCCGCCTGTTCGAAGACAGCCCTGGTGGTCGCCTCGCGTTCGGCAGCCCCGGCGTTTTCGGAATTGAGCGACGCCTCCTCGGCGCGAAGCCGTTCCAGAATGTCCGCATTGTCGCGCACCATGCGCTCCTCGCGGGCAATATCGCCGTCCAATTGCTGGAGGCGGCGGTCGATTTCCGCCTGGCGGGCGCGGATGCGGCCCGCTTCTTCCTCGATCTGCGCCTTGGCGATCGACAGGCGCTGGAACGCCGCAGCGGCGGAAGCTTCGGCGTCGCGCAGATCCGGCAGACGATGCGCGCCGATGCCTTGCTCTCTCGCGGCATTCATCTGTGACGCTGCCCGGTCGCCGACCAGCGCGGTTGCGATCGCCAGCGCCGAACGCGCCTCGCCTTCCTGCGCCTTGGCCAGCGTCCAGCGCAGATGCAGCAGCGTCGCCTCAGCCTTGCGGATATCGGCGGAGAGGTTCTTGAAGCGCGAGGCCTGGCGCGCCTGGCGCTTCAGGCTTTCGATCTGGCTTTCCAGCTCGCCGACGACGTCGTCCAGCCGTTCAAGGTTTTGTTCGGCCGCCTTGAGCCGCAATTCGGCTTCATGGCGGCGCGTATGCAGGCCGGAAATGCCGGCTGCTTCTTCCAGCAACGCACGGCGCGCCTGCGGCTTGGCCTGGATCAGCTCGCCGATGCGGCCCTGCCCGACCATCGAAGGCGACCGTGCGCCGGTCGACTGGTCAGCGAAGAGCAGCTGGACATCCTTGGCGCGGGCTTCCTTGCCATTGATGCGATAGACCGAACCTGCCTCGCGCTCGATACGGCGCGACACCTGCAGCTCATCCGCGTCGTTGAAGGCGGCAGGCGCAGTACGGTCGGCGTTGTCGAGGAAAAGCGTGACTTCGGCCGTATTACGGGCCGGACGCGTCCCCGATCCGGAGAAGATCACGTCGTCCATGCCCGAGGCGCGCATGTTCTTGTACGAGCTTTCGCCCATCACCCAGCGCAGGGCCTCGACCAGGTTCGACTTGCCGCAGCCGTTCGGCCCGACGATGCCCGTCAGGCCGCGCTCGATGACAAATTCGCCAGGTTCGACGAAGGACTTGAAACCGAGGAGGCGAAGGCGCGAAAATTTCATTCGCGCCGCTCCTTAAGTGGGTTCCGCGGGAGTGCCCCATGGTTTTGCGGCAAGAAGCCACGGGACAACGGAAAGCCGCGCGCGCCGAAGCGTTGCCGCGCCGGCGCTGCCGAAACGTCAGAGCAGAGGGTCGATGATGGCCGACATTTCCTCAATCGACATCGCACCTTTGTAGGTCTTTCCGTTGATAAAGAAGGTCGGTGTCGAGTCGACCTTGAATTCATTGGCGCCACGCTTCTGAACCGATCTCACATCGTCCAGAAGTTTCTGGTCCGTCAAGCAGGCTTCGAACGACTCCTGTGTAAAACCGGCAAGCTTCGAGATTTGCAGCAGCGCATCCTTGGTGTTTGACACGCCGACCCAATTGGCCTGCTGCTTGAATAGAACGTCCACCATCGGGAAATAGTTATCCTTGGAGCAGCGCGCCAGCATGAAACCAGCTTCCGCGCTCGGGTCGAACGGGAATTCGCGCAGAATGTAGCGTGCCTTGCCGGTGTCGATGTATTTCGTCTTGAGCGCCGGGAACGTTGTCTCTGCGAAATGCGCGCAATGCGGGCAGGTCATCGAGGCGTATTCTACAATCGTGACCTTCGCATCGTCCTTGCCGAGCTGCTTGTCGGGCAGCGCGCCTGGCTTCAGCAATTCAGCCATGTCCACCGTGCCCTGGGCCTCGGGCGCCTCGACGGCGGCCGGCGTGGCGGGCTTGGCGGGCTTGGCCGGGGTTGCCGGCGCGTCCGGCTTGACATCCGCAGCCTTGGCCTCATCGGCGGAGTCGCTGCATGCGGCGAGCAGCGCCACCGCCGGGATGGCGGCCAGCGAGGACAGGACATTTCTGCGAGACAAGGAACGGGTCATACGAATCACCTGAGAATGGTTGGATTTTGCAATGCAAAGGCTAGAAAAGGCGAGACTTGGCGCGAATTAAGGCATCGCTGTCCCCAATCCAATCGACAAGCTCTACCCTGCTGATCACGAATACGCGATAGGTCGGCCAAGGCTACTGCTTCCTTTCGCCGATAAGGGTGGCGCCAAGCCTCTCCAGCGAGGCGCGCAATGCATCATCCTCGACCTTTCCGACGGTGGCCGACAGTTTTGTCTTTTCGGCGGCGGTCAGTGGCCTGAGCGTCGGCTTCTGCCGGGCCTTGTCCGTCGCAATCGGCTTCTGCACGATCTTGATCCGGCCGATGGCATTGAAGCCAAGGAAAGCGTTGACCCTGTTGATGATCTCGCCGGTTTCGTGCTGCAGGTGGAGTGCCGCCATCCCTTCGCAGGCAATGACCAGCACCGCCGGCTCGAACGGATCGTCCTCGTGCATGCGGCGCGGCCACTGGATCTTTTCGGGGCGCGAGCGGCTGGCGAGCCTGGGACCGGCGATCTCTTCCCATGACTGGACGAGGCCGATCGAAATACCGGCCCGTTTGCGCAGCACCGGATCCAGGATCAGCATCGAAAGATCGCCAACCGGGACGGGATTGCCGAAGGACCTTCTCCCTGCCATGTACCTTCTCCAGCAAGACCTTCACCATGACGTACAGGCTAGGGCCAGTTCCCCGATCAATGGCACCGCACGACCAGACCCGCAAGGCCGTCCATCGAGATAGCGACGACATAGCATCCCGGTTGCTCGGCTGGTATGACAAGCATCACCGTGACCTGCCATGGCGCGTCCCGCCGCGCGAGTTGGCGCGGGGCACGCGGCCCGACCCCTACCGTGTCTGGCTATCCGAAGTCATGCTGCAACAGACCACGGTCGAAGCGGTGAAATCCTATTTCCGGGCTTTCCTGGAAAAATGGCCAACGGTCGGTGCGCTGGCCGAAGCGCAGGCCGACGATGTCATGAAGGGCTGGGCCGGGCTTGGCTATTATTCCCGTGCGCGCAATCTGAAGGCCTGCGCCGACATCGTGGCCCAGCGAGGCGACGGGTTCCCGGACACCGAAGCGGGCCTCAGGGAATTGCCGGGCATCGGCGCCTATACGGCGGCGGCCATCGCGGCGATCGCCTTCGACCGCCCCGCCGCGGTCGTCGACGGCAATGTCGAGAGGGTCGTCTCCCGGCTGCTCTCGATCCCCACGCCGCTGACCGAGGCCAAGGGCGAAATACGTGTCCATGTCGAGCGCATGGTTCCGGCCGCAAGACCGGGCGACTTCGCCCAGGCGATGATGGATCTGGGCGCCACGATCTGCACGCCGCGCCGGCCGCGTTGCATGCTTTGTCCGTTGCGCGAGGATTGCAGCGCCACCACGTCAGGCGATCCCGAACGTTTTCCGGTTCGCCTGCCGAAGGGCGAGAAGCCATCGCGGCGCGGAGCCGCGTTCGTCGCCGTCAGGAGCGACGGCGCCATCCTTTTGCGAAAGCGCGTGGAAAAGGGGCTTTTGGGCGGCATGACCGAAGTGCCCACGACGGGCTGGACCGCCCGGATCGACGGCGCGACCACGGATGCCGCAGCCCCCTTGCCCGGCAACTGGCGGCGTGCCGGCAGCATCACGCATGTGTTCACGCATTTTGCGCTGGAACTCGACGTCTTCCATGCCCATGTGGCCGGCGACACGCCCCCCGGACATTTCTGGTCAATGCCGGATGAAATTTCAGGGGAAGCTCTGCCCACTGTCATGAAAAAGGTAATCGAGGCAGCGATACCGGGCGCGACCAAGAAGCAGCGCCCGCACTGAAGAGGACAAGCATGACCGAAATCCGCCACATCGTTTTCGACATCGGCAAAGTGCTGGTTCATTACGATCCCAACATTCCGTTCAGCCGGCTGATTCCCGATGAGAACGAGCGGAAGTGGTTCTTCGACAATGTCTGCACGCATGACTGGAACATCGAGCAGGATCGCGGCCGGACCTGGGAAGAAGCCGAGGCGCTGGCCATTGCCGATCATCCCGACCATGCGGAAAACATCCGTAATTTTCGTCGCCATTGGCACGAAATGGCGCCCCATGCCTATGACGACAGCGTCGCCATCATGGAGAGACTGATCGACACTGGCCACGACGTGACGCTGCTGACCAACTGGGCGGCCGACACGTTCATCGAGGCACGCGGCCGCTTTCCGTTCCTCGACCGCCCGCGCGGCATCACCGTCTCCGCCGAGATCGGGCTGATCAAGCCGGATCGCAGGATCTACGATCATCACGTCGCTTCCTTCGACCTCGATCCGGCCGCGTCCCTGTTCATCGACGACAGCCAGAAGAATGTCGACGGCGCCAAGGCCGCCGGCTGGCAAGCGGTGCTGTTCATCGATGCGAAGGCGCTTCAAGCGGACCTTGAACGTCTCGGAATCAAGGCGTGATCTGAATCACTTCCGACATTCCGTTGAGAATTTGAATCAACGAGACGTCCCGAAAGCGGGCGGGCTCAGGCCCCTGCCCGCTCCATGCCCAGCCTGGCAATGCGGCGAAGTTCGTCGATCGGGGTCAGGCCGCCGCTGCGCTCATAGTGCCAGAAGGTCCAGCCGTTGCAGGCATCAAGCCCCTGCACTTCCGCGCCGATCTTGTGGATAGAGCCGGCGCTGCCGTCGATTGCCACCGTGCCGTCGGCACGCACCTTTGCCGCCCAACGCTTCTTTGCGTCATAGAGCGTGGCGCCGGGCATCACCAACCCGGTGTCGATGAGGCTGACGAAGGCGACGCGCGGCTCGGCGCGCTTGCCGGTCAGAACGGTGAGATCAGCCCCTTCCAACGGGCGAACGGCATCGATGCGCTCGTTGGCGGCGTCGATATAGGCCTGCTCGCGCTCGATGCCGACGAAGTGGCGGCCGAGGCGCTTTGCCACCGCGCCTGTGGTGCCCGAACCAAAGAAGGGATCGAGCACGATATCGCCGGGCTTGGTCGAGGCCATCATGATGCGGGCAAGCAGCGCCTCCGGCTTCTGCGTCGGGTGTAGCTTGTCGCCATTGTCGTTTTTCAGGCGCTCGCCGCCGGTGCAGATCGGGAACAGCCAGTCGGAACGCATCTGGATGTCGTCGTTGGATGCCTTCATGGCCTCGTAATTGAACGTATAGCCCTTGCCCTTCTGGTCTCGCGAGGCCCAGATCATCGTCTCATGGGCGTTCTGGAAGCGGCGGCCGCGGAAATTCGGCATCGGGTTGGTCTTGCGCCAGACGACGTCGTTGAGGATCCAGAATCCCAGATCCTGCATCTTGGCGCCAACCCTGAAGATATTGTGGTAGGAGCCGATGACCCAGATGGTGCCATTGGGCTTCAGCACCCGCCGTGCCGCCAGCAGCCAGGCGCGGGTGAAAGCGTCATAGGCCTCGAAACTCTCGAACTGGTCCCAGTCATCGTCCACGGCATCGACCTTGGACTGGTCGGGCCGATGCAGGTCGCCGTCGAGCTGCAGATTGTAGGGCGGGTCGGCAAAGATCACGTCGACGGATTTTTCAGGCAGCCTGTCGAGCGCGGCGACGCAGTCGCCCTTGAGGATCGTATCCAGCCACTCGGACTGCTGAGGAGCATGGGAAAGCTCGGCAAGAAGACGCACGGCAGACATTGTTACACCCAGGGCACGCGTTACTGTTTACTCGCCGTTATGGTTACCGATCAGCGTAAATATTCAGTGAAGGCGCGGAGTCCGGGATGGCAATTTGCGAAGCCTGGCCTGTTGGTGTATGCCGCGCCGCCTGAGCCGTCTCGGCCTGACCCTTCCCTCGCGCGTTCCGGATCGCCATGCCCCAGCCAGACCTTGTCATCTTCGATTGCGACGGCGTGCTCGTCGATTCCGAAATCATCGCCGCGCGTGTCGAGGCGGAGCTCCTGACCATGGCGGGATACGAGATCTCGGCCGAGGAACTCGCTGAGACCTATGCCGGGCTGACCTTCAAGGACATCATGATGCGGGTCGAGGAAAAGTCCCTGATCCCGTTCCAGGCCTCGCTGATCGACAAGGCCGAGGAGCTCGTCGACCGCAAATTGCGCAGTGACGTGCGCGCCATCGACGGCGTGCGCGACGCGGTTGCCGGCGTGACCGTCCCGCGTTGCATATGCTCGAATTCACGCTCGGAGCGGATCGAGTTCATGCTCGAGAAGGTCAATTTGCTGCCCTTCTTTGACGGCCGGATCTTTTCGGCGCTGGAAATTCCGACCGCGAAAACCAAGCCGGCTCCCGATGTCTTCCTCTTCGCCGCCGAGAAACTCGTCGCGAACCCGGCGAACACCTTCGTCATCGAAGATTCCGTGCACGGCGTTGCGGGCGCCAGGGCGGCGGGCATGCGCGTCATCGGCTTTACCGGAGCTGCACACAGCTATCCCGGCCATGCCGATGCCCTGACCGAAGCGGGCGCCGAAACGGTCATCCGCCGCTG
Organism: Mesorhizobium carmichaelinearum; assembly: GCA_943370265.1. Lineage (GTDB taxonomy): Bacteria > Pseudomonadota > Alphaproteobacteria > Rhizobiales > Rhizobiaceae > Mesorhizobium > Mesorhizobium carmichaelinearum_A. The sequence continues at coordinate 9,643 of CALRQH020000044.1, read as the reverse complement.
GGCGGAACTGAAAAGCGTTATCGCCGCCCTGTCGGAATGGTCGGCGGACGCCTGAACGGTGCACGCCCGGAGGGGGCGCACGCCAAGGAATGTGGCCGCTTAGTTCGCCGCGGCGACTTTCTTCCTGTGGGTCGTCTTCTTCGACTTGTCCGTCGCCGCCTTCGGCGTCGTTTCGTCAAAGCCGGCATAAGCCTGATAATCCTGCGCCGTCGGCTCAGGCACCACGACATTCTGATCGGTGAAGACGAACTGCGTGGCAACCGAGGGATCGGTCACCTGAACCTGATACTGATGAAGCTGCGAGTACAGGACATCCGTGCCGTGCATCACCGCGACCCGGATCGGCATGGTGATGGTGCCCGGAGTGAACTTCGGGCCCGGAACGATCTTGCCGGCGACCGCGATCTTCATGTTAAGCGAGCCATTCGCATTGCTGCAATCACGGGTCAGGTCGGTAACCGAGGCCTGGTAGATGATGTTCGCCGAATCGTCCTGTGGCGCAGTGGCGTCCGGGACTGGTGGAGTATCCTGAGCTGCGGCGCCCTTTTTCTTCTTGGGCGTCGGAGCCGCCTTCGCATAGGTGCTGAAGAAGGCGGTGCCGTCGCGCACCGTCACCCTCGGGCAGTAGGCCCGCAATTGGCTGGCAAGAATCTTGGGATCCGCCGGGGGTGGCGGCGCCGTCGGATCTTTCTTGCCGAAGCCGAGGTTCAGAATGCCATTGTCGCTTGATTGGCAGCCGGCGGCGGCAAGCATAAAGCCAGTAAGCGCAAGACCCGCGACAAAGCGACGGTTGAACGAATTAAACCCCATAAACTGCACTTCCCTCTCGCAAAGCTGGTGACGTATATCAACCGCGCGGCAAAAATGCGACTGAGCCAACGCAGAAATTCACCACTTCGCCGCGGATGAAAAGCCCGGCAACAATGGACCTGTGACGATGCAATATGTGAGTACTCGCGGGGAAGCGCCCGTGCTTGGATTTTCCGATGCGGTGATGGCAGGCCTGGCGCGCGACGGCGGCTTATACGTGCCGCGTGAATGGCCGCAGTTTTCCGTTTCCGAAATCCGCGCCATGCGCGGCCTTGCCTATCCCGACCTCGCCATCCGGGTGCTGTCGCCGTTTCTGGGCGGAGAGATCGCGACCCCGGTCTTTGAACGCCTAGTTCGCGAAGCCTATGCGACGTTCCGGCATGAAGCTGTCTGTCCGCTGGTGCAAACCGGAGCCAATACCTTCGTTCTGGAGCTCTTCCACGGGCCGACACTCGCCTTCAAGGACGTGGCGATGCAGCTTCTCGCACGGTTGATGGACCATGTGCTGGCGGGGCGCGGCCAGCGCGCCACGATCGTCGGGGCTACCTCAGGCGATACTGGCGGTGCTGCCATCGATGCCTTTGCCGGGCGCGACCGCACCGACATCTTCATTCTTTTCCCGCATGGCCGCGTCTCGCCCGTGCAACAGCGGCAGATGACGACATCAGCCGCCGGAAACGTCCATGCATTGGCTGTCGAAGGCAATTTCGACGATTGCCAGGGCCTCGTGAAAGACATGTTCAACGATCACGGCTTTCGCGACCGCGTGTCGCTGTCGGGGGTGAATTCGATCAACTGGGCCCGCATCATGGCCCAGATCGTCTATTATTTCTCATCGGCGCTGTCGCTTGGCGCGCCCGACCGGCCGATCTCCTTCACCGTGCCGACGGGCAATTTCGGCGATATCTTCGCCGGCTATGCCGCCAAGAGGATGGGGCTGCCGATCGAGCGCCTGATCATCGCGACCAACGACAACGACATTCTGGCGCGCACGCTGGCGACCGGGGAATACCGCACGAAAGGTGTTTTCCCGACCACATCACCGTCGATGGATATCCAGGTCTCATCGAACTTTGAACGCTTGCTGTTCGAGGCGTCTGGGCGTGAAGCAGCGACCGTGCGCCGCTATATGAACGGCCTCAAGCAGTCCGGCGCGTTCACGATCGAAGCGGCGGAAATCGCAAGGATCCGGTCCGAATTCGACGCCGGCCGCGCTACCACAGACGAGGTGGCGGCGACGATTCGATCGACCCTGGCCGGTAGCAACTACCTGCTCGACCCGCACACCGCCGCCGCCGTGCATGTCGCGGCCAGCAAGGCAGCCGGCGCCGTTCCGATGGTAGTTCTAGGCACAGCCCATCCGGCGAAGTTTCCGGCGGCGGTAGAAGCCGCAAGCGGCGTCTCCCCCGCACTGCCCGCATGGCTGGGTGGATTGATGACGGCCGAGGAAAAATACACGGTACTTCCATCTGACCTGAAAATGGTGGAAGATTATGTCAGCCGCCGCGCGCGAGCGGCGCGTTAGGGAGTACTTGCCATATGGGTGTTGAGGTAAGCCGTCTGTCGAACGGCCTGACAGTCGCCACCGAAACCCTTCCAAGCATCGAATCCGTTGCACTTGGTGCCTGGGTCAAGTCAGGCGCCCGCAACGAACGTGACGAAGAGCATGGGATGGCTCACCTGCTTGAACACATGGCGTTCAAGGGGACCAAGCGGCGAACCGCCTTCGAAATCGCCTCGGAAATCGAGGATGTCGGCGGCGAGATCAATGCCGCCACCAGTGTCGAGACCACGTCCTACTATGCCAGGGTGCTCAGCGATGACGTGCCGCTGGCGGTGGATATTCTCGCCGACATCCTACAGGAGTCGGAGTTCGACCCGCAGGAGCTCGAACGCGAGCAGCATGTGATTCTGCAGGAAATCGGTGCCGCACACGACACGCCGGACGACATCGTCTTCGATCGTTTCACCGAAACGGCGTTCCGCCACCAGACCATCGGACGCTCGATTCTCGGCACGCCGGAAACCGTCAAATCCTTCACCTCGAAACAGCTGCACGATTTCATCGAGCGCCAATATGGCGCCGAGCGCATGGTGATCGTCGCCGCGGGCGACATCAAGCACGACAATTTCGTGCGCGAGGTCGAAAAGCAGCTCGGCGGTTTCCGCACCAAGGCCGACAGCACGATCCCACAATACGCGCAGTATGTCGGTGGCGATTTCCGCGAGGATCGCGACCTGATGGACGCGCAGATCGTGCTGGGCTTCGAGGGCCGCGCCTACCATGTGCGCGACTTCTATGCCTCGCAGGTCCTGTCCATGATCCTTGGCGGCGGCATGTCGTCGCGTCTCTTCCAGGAAGTCCGCGAAAAGCGCGGGCTGTGCTACTCCGTCTATGCTTTCCACTGGGGCTTTTCCGACACCGGCATATTCGGCGTCCATGCCGCAACCGGGCAGAGCGACATTGCCGAGCTCGTGCCGGTGATCATCGACGAATTGCAAAAGGCTGGCGAAAGCATTCTACAGCAGGAACTCGACCGGGCGCGCGCGCAATATCGCGCCGGGCTCATCATGTCTGCTGAAAGCCCGGCGAGCCGCGCTTCGCAGATCGCGCGCCAGATGCTCCTGTTCGGTCGGCCGATCGCCAAGGAAGAGCTGATGGAACGGCTTTCGGCCCTCACGATCGAGCGACTGACAGACTTGTCGTCGCGGCTGTTCTCAACCAAACCGACACTCACTGCTGTCGGTCCGGTGGGCACGCTCGCGCCCTATGAAGCCATCCTCGATTCGCTTCCGGGCACGCATGCGACGGCCCGCAAGCTCGCCGTCTAAGACCATAAAGCGTGTTCGCGCTCCCTTTCTTTCGCCGTGACCTGCCGGCACTGAAAGGCGATCGCGTCATGCTACGCGTCCCGTTCACCAACGATTACAAGGAATGGTCGGCGCTGCGCGGCGAAAGCCGCGCCTTCCTGGAGCCGTGGGAGCCGCGATGGACCCCGGACGAACTCGACCGTGCGGCCTGGCGGCATCGCATCAGCCGCTACCGCGAAGACTATGCCCAGGGTACGGCGATAGCCTTCTTCATTTTCGAGCGGGCCAGCGGCAAGCTCGCGGGCGGCATCACGCTCGGCAATATACGCCACGGCGTCTCGCAGAGCGGCCATGTCGGCTACTGGATCGGTGAACGCTTTGGCGGTCGCGGCCTGATGACCGACGCGGTCAAGGTCGTCTCGCGGTTCGCCTTCGATACGCTGAGGTTGCACCGGATCGAAGCTGCCTGTATTCCCGACAACGCCCGGTCGATCCGCGTGCTTGAAAAAGCCGGATTCCGGCGCGAAGGACTTCTGCGATCCTATCTCAGGATCAACGGCATCTGGCAGGATCACTACCTCTACGCCCGGATCGCTGACGATCCGCCGGGCGCTGGAACGAAGGGCTGATTTTTGACGAATTTCCTGCGAAACGGGCCGCTCTTCGCCCTTATCCTGGCGGCAATCGTCACGCTCTGCGCGGCGTCTTCGGCGTTCGCCGTCGAACCGATCAAGATTGCCCGCGACGACGTGGCGCTCGACCTTTCGGGCGCCGTCGAGATCTATCGAAACCAAGGCGACAATTTCCAGGTATCGACCGCGCCCGGCCCCGACGGCATCGTGCGGCGCATCGAGGTTGAGGCGAAAGACGCGCGCTCGACCGGCGACTGGGCGGTGTTCGCGCTGGCCAACACCACCGACCAGCAGCTCGACAGGCTGATCGTCGCGCCACATTTTCGCCTGGTGAATTCCGGCATCTTCTGGCCTGATCTCGGCTCGACCCGCCTGGCCGCGATCACGCCCAGCGAAGGCTTCGCGCTCGACCGTCAGACAAGCCCGGACGCCGACGTGTTCCGAGTGACGCTGAACCCCGGAACGGTGATCACCTTCATCGCGGAACTCGCCTCGCCGAAGCTGCCGCAGGTCTATCTGTGGGATCCCGAATCCTACAAGGACTCGGTCAATTCCTACACGCTGTTTCGCGGCATCGTCATCGGTATCGCCGGCCTGCTGGCGCTGTTCCTGACCATTCTTTTCGTCGTCAAGGGAACCTCTATGTTCCCGGCGACCGCAGCACTTTCCTGGGCGGTGCTGGCCTATATCTGCGTCGATTTCGGCTTCCTCAACAAGATCATCGAGATCTCGCCAGGCAATGAGCAGATGTGGCGAGCGGGAACGGAGGTGGCGCTTGCAGCGACCTTTGTCGTCTTCCTCTTCACCTATCTCAACCTCAACCGATGGCATGGCCATTTCAGCTACGGGGCGCTGGTCTGGATCCTCGGGCTTGTGCTGATCGCCGGCGTCGCCATCGTCGATCCTGCGATAGCGGCCGGTATCGCCAGATTGTCGTTTGCCGCCACGGCACTGACCGGGCTTGGGCTCATCATCTTCCTCGGCCTGCGCGGCTATGACCGCGCCATCATGCTGGTGCCCAGTTGGGTCATGGTGCTGTTGTGGCTGTGCGGATCGTGGATGGCGATCACCGGCATGCTCGACAATGATATCGCCCAGCCTGCTCTCGGCGGTGGATTGATCCTGATCATCCTGCTGATCGGCTTCACGGTCATGCAGCACGCCTTTGCCGGCGGCGCATTGCACCAGGGCCTGTTTTCCGATCTCGAACGACAGGCGCTGGCCGTCGCCGGATCGGGCGACACGGTGTGGGACTGGGACGTGCTGCGCGACCGCGTGGTCACCAAACCGGACGTCAGCATCCAGCTTGGCCTGGCGCCCAACAGCCTTGGCGGCGCTGCCCGCAACTGGCTGCCGGTGCTGCATGCCGACGACCGCGACACATTCCGTACGACACTCGACGTGGTGCTGGAACATCGGCGCGGCCGAGTGTCGCAGAATTTTCGCCTGCGCGGCGCCGACGGGCACTATCACTGGTTTTCGCTGCGCGCCCGCCCGGTGATCGGATCGGACGGCGAGGTCATCCGCTGCGTCGGCACGATGGTCGACGTCACCGAGCAGAAAAAGTCCGAGGAACGGCTGCTGCACGACGCCGTGCACGACAATCTGACCGGCCTGCCTAACCGCGAATTGTACATGAACCGGCTGGAAGCCATCATCTCGATAGCACGAACAGAGGAGAAGGTCCGTCCCACCGTCTTCGTCATCGACATCGACCGTTTCAAGCAGGTCAATGACGGGTTGGGTATCTCGGCCGGCGACACCATCCTGCTCACCATTGCGCGTCGGCTGCATCGGCTGCTCAAGCCGAAGGATTCGCTGTCGCGCTTCGCCGGTGACCAGTTCGCGCTGATGCTGCTTTCCGAACAGGACCCGGCCCGCATCGCGGGCATGGCGGACGCGATCAAGCATGCGATCAACAACCCCATCACCTTCGCCAAGCGCGAGATCGTGCTCACCGCGTCGATCGGGTTGATCACCTGGACCTCGGCACAGACGTCGGCCGAGGACATGGTCAAGGACGCCGAGCTTGCCATGCACCAGGCCAAACGCTTTGGCGGCGACAGGATCGAGCCGTTCCGGCCAGCCTTCCGCACCGTCGGCACCGACCGGCTGCAGTTCGAATCCGATCTGCGCCGTGCCATCGAGCGGCGCGAATTCACACTGGCCTACCAGCCGATCGTGCGGCTGGAGGATGGCAGTGTTGCCGGTTTCGAGGCGCTGCTTCGCTGGGACCATCCGCGCCGCGGCATGATCCCGCCGGCGGATTTCATCCCAGTCGCGGAAAGCTGCGGGCTGATTGTGCAGCTTGGCCTCTTCGCCATGCAGCAGGCCGCCGAGGATTTGGCGGGATGGCAAAAGCAGATCGGCGACGCGCCGCTGTCGGTTTCGGTCAACCTGTCCAGCCGCCAATTGATCCGCCGCGACCTGGTCAGCGACGTCCGTTCGGTGATCGCACGAGCCAATCTGAAGCCGCGCTGTTTCCGGCTCGAGCTCACCGAATCACTGGTGATGGACAATCCCGAGCAGACCGCCCACGTGCTGACCAAGCTGAAACAGTTGGGCATCGGCCTGTCGCTGGACGATTTCGGCACCGGCTATTCGTCGCTCGCCTATCTGACGCGCTTCCCGTTCGACACGATCAAGATCGATAAGAGCTTTGTCGACGACAGTACGCCAAAGCGCGCGGTGCTGCTCAAATCCATGGTCAACATGGCGCATGAGCTTGGCCTTTCGGTCGTGGCCGAAGGCATCTCCGACGAGAGCGATGCTCTGGAGCTACGGCAGATGGGCTGCGAATATGTGCAGAGCTTCATGTTCGGCGCGCCGATGCCCGGCGATCAGGTGCTGAAAACGTTGAAGGAACAGTATCCGCTCACTCAGGCGTGAGCGGTATCAGGATCGTGTCGAAACCACGTGGCGCCAGCCCCTATGCGTGACCGGCGGCCAAGCTGAGATGCGCCAGATCTATGCCGATAGAGGCGAGGATACGGTCGTATTTGCGCTCGATGTCAGCATCGAACAGAAGCTCGGGACTGGCCGGGCAGGTCAGCCAGCCATTCTCGGCAATCTCGCTTTCCAGTTGGCCAGCGCCCCAGCCTGAATAGCCAAGCGCCATCAGCGCGCGCCTCGGGCCCCTGCCCGATGATATGGCGCGCAAGATGTCGACGGTCGCTGTCAGACAGATGTCGTTGGAAACAGTCAACGACGATTCCACCCTGTAGTCACCCGAATGCAGAACGAAGCCGCGGCTGCGGTCCACAGGTCCGCCATTGCGCACCACGAAGTCGCGCGCCTGTGCCGGAAGGCGGATCGCCTCCTGCTCGTTCATGATCCCGAGTTGCACAAGCAGGTCGGGAAACAGCATCTGCTGCGTCTGGTTGATGATCAGGCCCATGGCGCCTTCATCACTGTGCGCACAAACGTAGATGACGGAGCGCGTGAACCGGTCGTCCTTCATGCCAGGCATGGCAATCAGGAACTGGTCATCGAGAAAGCCGCGTGAAGCTGCCGTCTTCTTGTTGCGCAACAAGTCCATGGCAAGGAAGGTAACGCGTTTCCAAAGCGCCGGAAAGATGCGTTTCGTTCGATTCGACCAAGGCAGTAGTCCAGAGCGAAAGTGCTCAGCCTCCGATTCTCGCCGGCTGGATGGGCGTAGTTAGCGCCCAGACGGCGAAGTCACGCAAAAATGATACAGGCGGGGCCATGAAACCATTGCGCCGACATGAACGCACGATCAAATCACCGCCATGCAAAAAAGCCTGAAGATCCTGCTGCTCAGCACCGCCCTTGGGGCAGTGAGCAGCCTGCCCGCGATCGCGTCCTCATCGACCTGGTACAATAGCGAGGGCGGCAAGGTCCGCCTTGTCACAACCGGCAAACCGGACGAGGCCGGTCGCATCCAGGGTGTCCTCGACATTTCGCTCAAGCCCGGATGGAAGACCTACTGGCGCGACCCGGGCGATGCCGGAGTGCCACCTCAGATCGACATCTCCGCCAGCACCAACATTGCCGAAGCCCAGCTTTCGTTTCCTGCCCCCCAGCGCCACGATGACGGCTATGGCAAATGGGCGGGCTACGATTATCCGGTTTCCCTGCCGGTGACGTTCAGGCTGTCGGCGCCAAAGGATGCCGCGGTCATCGATGCCGATATTTTTCTTGGCATCTGCGAGACGATCTGTATTCCGGTACAGACAAGGTTGACGGTCGACCCAGCTGCCGATCCGGACAATGCCGACGACGCTGCCTTGATAAAGGCGGCGGTCGCTGCGCTTCCCACACCCGCAAGGCCGGATTTCGGCATCAATGTCCTGCCGGGAGACCATGAGACTCTGGTTGTCGAGGCAAGCTTTCCGGGCAGTCCGGAGGCCGCCGATTTCTTCATCGCCGGTGAGCAGGATTACATGTTCGGCGCCCCGGCCCGCGGCGAGAAGGACGGCAAGCTGATTTTCACGGTGCCGATCCTGGACAGGCCGTCGACGACGCCCGCGGGTGGCGGACTTCATTATACGCTGACAAGCGCTGCCGGTTCGGTGGAAGGGTTGCTGCCGTTTCCCTGATCGGGACGGGCCTGACGAGGTCTCTCGATGGTTGCAGCGCACCCGTTAGTCCGCTATCGCAGAGACGGGTTTTCCAATCACTCCGATGAGGCTCCGATGACCATTTCCGTTGGCGACAAACTGCCTGAGGCGACCTTCAAGACGATGACTGCCGACGGTGCGAAGGCCATCACGACGGCAGAAATCTTTCCGGGAAAGAAGGTCGTACTGTTTGCCGTTCCCGGCGCCTTCACGCCCACCTGCAGCAACAACCACCTGCCCGGCTATCTGGAAAACCATGACGCCATCCTGGCGCGCGGCGTCGACACCATCGCCGTCGTCGCGGTCAACGACGTTCATGTCATGGGTGCCTGGGCACGCTTCACAGGGGGCGAAGGCAAGATCCTGTTCCTTGCCGACGGCAATGGCGACTTCGCCAAGGCACTCGGCCTCGACATGGATCTGTCGGCCGGCGGCCTCGGTCTGCGTTCGAAGCGTTTTTCGATGATCGTCGACAACGGCAACGTCACCACGCTGAACGTCGAAGGCAGCCCTGGCCAGGCGGTCGAATCCGGCGCCGCGAAAATCCTCGAACAGCTCTAGACATCATGCTTGATGTCGTCTGGCGTGCCGTGGCGATCGGCATCGGCGCTACGGTGCTCATGGACCTCTGGGCGATCTTGCTGAACAAGGCGTTCGGGCAGGCTAGAGCGTTTCATATTTTGACGGAAGCGTAACCGGCGTTTTTGAAGTAGTTCCTGCATTCGGCTGCCTCGATGGTTTCGACCAGGTGGCCGATGTGGCGCCAAGTGTCCTCGACGGTACGTTTCTTAGCTTGGCGCATCCAGTGTT
>CALRQH020000043.1:0-23988 GCA_943370265.1 Mesorhizobium carmichaelinearum | reverse complement strand
GACAGCTTGTAGGCGGGAGCCTCGCCCTTGTCGGTCTTCTTGACCGGCGCGGCCGCATTGAGCTGGGTGCGCAGCGCCAGCAGCGCATCGAGCTCGCAATCGAGCGTCAGGTAGAAATGCGGAATGGTTGATTTGGCCTCGACCAGGCGCCGCGCGATGGTCTTGCGCATATTGTCGTGCGGGACGAGCTCATAGGAGCCTGGCTCGAAGAGCTTCAGCACCTGATCGTCCGACATCGCCTTGGGCGCAGCAGCGGTTGGCGTCGCCGGGGCGGCGGCGGGCGCTGCCTTGGCTTCGGGAGCAGCCTTGACGCCACCACCGGAAATCGCCGCTTCGACATCGGCCTTGACCACGCGGCCGTGCGGCCCGGTCCCTGTAACCGAGGAAACGTCGACACCGGCATCCCTGGCAATGCGGCGTGCAAGCGGGGACGCAAAAGTGCGCTCAGCACCGGCATGGCCATTGGCCGCCGGAGCCTGCTCAGCCTTCGCCGGTGTGGGCGCCATGGCGGCCGCCGGCGCTTCCTTGGGCGCTTCAGCCTTTGGCGATTGCGCCTTCGGAGCCTCCGCCTTGGCCGGCGCCGCGTCACCACCGCCCTTTGCGGCAGCGCCAGCATCCTCACCTTCGCCGGCGAGGATAGCGATCAGCGCATTGACCTTCACGCCTTCGGTGCCGGCCGGAATGACCAGCTTCGCAACCGTTCCCTCATCGACGGCTTCGACCTCCATCGTCGCCTTGTCGGTCTCGATCTCGGCGATCACGTCGCCTGGCGAGACCTTGTCGCCTTCTTTCACGAGCCACTTGGAAAGATTGCCCTCTTCCATCGTGGGCGAGAGGGCCGGCATGGTGATGTTGATTGGCATGTTTTCCTCCCGCCCGGCTCAGCGATACGTGACGGCTTTGACCGCCTCGATGACCTCGCCGACATTCGGCAACGCCAGCTTTTCGAGGTTCGCCGCATAGGGCATCGGCACATCCTTGCCGGCAATGGTGATCACCGGGGCATCGAGGAAATCGAAGGCGCGCTGCGAGACCTGGTTGGCGATATGGTCGCCGACCGAGTTCTGCGGATAGCCTTCTTCCACCACGATCAACCGGTTGGTCTTCTTGACCGAGGCGATGATCGTGTCGAAATCGAGCGGCCGGATGGTGCGGAGATCGATGATCTCGACATCGATACCCATGCCGCGCAATTCCGCCTCCGCCTTCACCGCATAGGTCATGCCGATGCCGAAGGAGACGATGGTGACGTCCTTGCCGGTCTTGTGGATGCGCGCCTTGCCGATCGGCAGCACGAAATCATCCAGCTTCGGCACGTCGAAGGAGTGGCCATAGAGGATTTCGTTTTCGAGGAAGATGATCGGGTTCGGGTCGCGGATCGCCGCTTTGAGGAGGCCCTTGGCGTCGGCGGCCGTATAGGGCATCACCACTTTCAGGCCTGGAATGTGGCTGTACCACGCGGCGTAGCACTGCGAATGCTGGGCGGCGACACGAGCGGCCGCACCATTCGGGCCACGGAACACGATCGGCGCACCCATCTGGCCGCCGGACATATAGAGCGTCTTGGCGGCGGAGTTGATGATCTGGTCGATCGCCTGCATTGCGAAGTTGAAGGTCATGAACTCGACGATTGGCCTGAGCCCGGCCATCGCCGCACCGACGCCGACGCCGGCAAAGCCGTGCTCGGTGATCGGCGTGTCGACGACGCGACGCGGGCCGAACTCCTGCAGCAGGCCTTGCGTGATCTTGTAGGCGCCCTGGTATTCCGCGACCTCTTCGCCCATGACGAAGACGTCGCCGTCGCGGCGCATTTCCTCGGCCATCGCATCGCGCAACGCTTCGCGCACCGTGGTCGAGACCATCTCCGTGCCGGCCGGAATGTCCGGATCGGCAGCGATTTCCGACTTAGGAGCGGCCGCGACCGGTGCAGCAGCCGGCTTGGCGGCTTCCGCTTTTTCCTCGACCGGAACCTTTTCCTCGGCCGGGGCCTCTGCCTTCGCCCGTGCTTCCGCCTTGGTGGTGGTCCTGGATTTGCCTAGGTCGGCGGCGCTCTCGCCATCCTGCAGCAGAACGGCGATCGGCGTATTGACCTTGACGCCTTCGGTTCCGGCGGCAACCAAAATCTTGCCCAGCGTGCCTTCATCGACAGCTTCGACTTCCATCGTCGCCTTGTCGGTTTCGATCTCGGCGATGACGTCGCCGGCGACAACCTTGTCGCCCTCGTTCTTCAACCACTTGGAAAGATTGCCCTCTTCCATGGTCGGCGAGAGAGCGGGCATGAGAATTTCGATCGGCATGTCCTTGCCCTCCCGTTACAGTACGATGTCGGTCCAGAGCTCGGACGGATCCGGCTCCGCGTCATGCTGGGCAAATTCGGCGGCGTCGGCGACGATGTCGCGAACTTCCTTGTCGATGGCCTTCAGTTCGTCCTCATCAGCCCATTTCTTCTCGATCAGCCGCGCCTTGACCTGCTCGATCGGGTCATGTTCGGAGCGCATCTTCTGCACTTCTTCCTTCGAGCGGTATTTGGCCGGATCGGACATGGAATGGCCGCGGTAGCGGTAGGTCTGCATTTCGAGGATCAGCGGTCCGTTGCCAGCGCGGCACCATTCGGTGGCGAGATCACCAGCGGCCTTCACGGCGCGCACGTCCATGCCGTCAACCTGGATGCCGGGAATCTTGAAGGACGCACCACGATGCGAAAAATCAGTTTCGGCCGATGAGCGCGAAACCGACGTGCCCATGGCGTAGCGATTGTTCTCGATGATGTAGACCACCGGCAGCTTCCACAGCGAGGCCATGTTGAAGCTTTCGTAGACCTGGCCCTGATTGGCGGCACCATCGCCGAAATAGGTCAGCGACACATTGTTGTTGTCGCGGTAGCGATTGGCGAAAGCGAGACCGGTGCCAAGCGACACTTGCGCACCGACGATGCCGTGACCGCCATAAAAATGCTTCTCCTTGGAGAACATGTGCATGGAGCCGCCCTTGCCCCTCGACAGGCCGCCACGGCGTCCTGTCAGCTCGGCCATGACACCGCGCGGCGACAAGTCCATCGCCAGCATATGGCCGTGATCACGATAGGCGGTGATCATCTGATCCCCTTCTATCAGAGCCATCTTCATGCCGGTGACGACGGCTTCCTGGCCGATGTAGAGATGGCAGAAGCCGCCGATGAAACCCATGCCATAAAGCTGGCCGGCCTTTTCCTCAAAGCGGCGGATCAAGAGCATGTGCCGGTAGGCGGCAAGCTCCTCATCTTTGGTGAATTCGGCAGGTTTGGGCGCGGAAAGCCCTGATTTGCCATCGGATTTGGATTTGGCAGGCGCTTTTCTGGCGGCGGTGGCCATGCATCACTCCCTGTTGGCGTCTCTTCGCGGACATTAGGGGAGATCAGTTCTCCCCACCGATTTCAGGGAGGCTAACACGCGAGAAAGCGTTTCGCCATGCCGAAATTGCATGGCTGACATGCATCTAAGCAGTTAAAAACATTGAAAATATTGGCGATTAACTGAAATTCAGTTATTTGTTTGAGTCAGGCAGCATGATGGTAATTTCATCAGCTTGAGAGAGATTCAGCGCCCTGCGCGCCTGCTCATCGAGCATGTCTTTCTCGATGGAACCCTCATGCAGGAGTTGGACACGACGCTCGAGTTCTATCCGGCGAGCCTTTATGGCATTGAGCTGGCCCTGAAGGTCGGCGGCCCTCGCTTCCATCTGATATCTTGAATTGATCCCGAACTCGCCATGGTAGGCGTGGAAACCAAAATAGGCCACGAACACGACGCACAGCGACGGAATGATCAACCGGCCGGTGTTTCTCTGTTTATGCTGGCGTGTCCACATCGTCCAAATCCTCTGACATCTCATCTCGCCCGATTGTGCTTAATGGACGGTTACGACTGCTGGATTTGGCGGTTGCCAGAACGAAAAAGGGCGGGAATGTTCCCGCCCTTTTTCTTCGGATATGGTTCGTATCAGCCCTTGACGATGGACTTGCCGGCGTAGCTCGCCTGCTTGCCGAGCTCTTCCTCGATGCGGATGAGCTGGTTGTACTTGGCCATGCGGTCCGAGCGCGACAGAGATCCCGTCTTGATCTGTCCGCAATTGGTGGCGACGGCGAGATCGGCGATCGTCGAATCCTCGGTTTCGCCGGAACGATGCGACATAACCGCGGTGTAAGCGGCCTTGTGCGCGGTCTCGACGGCGTCGAGTGTTTCCGTCAGCGAGCCGATCTGGTTGACCTTAACCAGGATCGAATTGGCGACGCCCATGCGGATACCGTCGCGCAGACGCGCGGTATTGGTGACGAACAGGTCGTCGCCGACAAGCTGGGTCTTCTTGCCGATCAGATCGGTCAGGTACTTCCAACCTTCCCAATCGTCCTCAGCCAGTCCGTCCTCGATCGAGATGATCGGATAGTCGGCGGCCAGCTTGGCCAGGTACTTGGCCTGTGCCTTTGGATCGCGAGTCTTCTTCTCGCCTTCATAGACGTAGTTGCCGTCCTTGAAGAATTCGGTCGCCGCGCAGTCGAGACCAAGTGCGATTTCCTCGCCCGGCTTGAAGCCGGCCTTCTCAATCGATTCCATGATGAAGTCGAGCGCGACCGGCGCGCTCTTCAGATTCGGTGCAAAACCGCCCTCGTCGCCAACATTGGTGTTGTGGCCGGCATCCTTCAGTTTCTTGCGCAGCGTGTGGAAGACTTCGGAGCCCCAGCGAACGCCCTCGCGCAGCGTCGGCGCGCCGATCGGCAGGATCATGAATTCCTGGAAGTCGATCGGATTGTCGGCATGCGCGCCGCCATTGATGATGTTCATCATCGGCACCGGCAGGACATGGGCCTTGGTGCCGCCGACGTAGCGGTAGAGCGGCAGACCAGCTGCATCGGCGGCAGCCTTGGCAACCGCCAGCGAAACACCGAGGATGGCATTCGCGCCGAGCCGGCTCTTGTTGGGCGTGCCGTCCAGTTCGATCATGGTCTGGTCGATGTGGATCTGGTTCTCGGCTTCCATGCCGCCGATCGCCTCGAACAGTTCGCCGTTCACGGCCTCGACGGCGCGCAGCACGCCCTTGCCGAGGTAGCGGGCGCCGCCGTCGCGCAGTTCGACCGCCTCATGCGCTCCAGTGGAGGCGCCCGACGGTACGGCCGCACGGCCCATCGAGCCGTCTTCGAGTACGACGTCGACCTCGACGGTCGGATTTCCACGGCTGTCCAGGATTTCACGCCCGACAATGTCGATGATGGCAGTCATTGCGATGTCCTCGATTGATCGATTGAAGCGTCGCGCCCGTCTTAGCCAAAGCGCCGCAAAACGCAATCGTGGCCCTGGCAAATATTGCCGGCCCCGCGAGTCACGAAGCGCAAATTTCTGTCATCATAAGTCATGCCATCAGATAGCCTGTTTCGGGTTATGGCTGTGGTCGCGCGGGGCGAAACAGAAGGGAGTTTCGCCATGTCCGAGTTGAGCGGTATCGTGAGTCTGTTCCTGATCGCGGCTGCATTGCTGACGTCGTGCGACAATCAGCAGTCGCCACCAAAGGCGATCGCGACTTTGCCGGCCTTGCACGCAAGCGAATAACCACTAGGCGCAATTAGAAAAAGGCCCCGTCACAACGGGGCCTTTTGGGAAGGCAAAGCGTCAATGCCAGTAAGGCGTAACCTTGTAATACTCATATGACGCATCGCGCGCGCTTTCGCCGTCCGCTCCCGCCAGCTCGTTGATCGAATAGGCAGGCGCCGCCTTCAGCTGTTCCTTGGAAAAGGGCACGACATAGCCGCGCTTGGCCTTGTCGTAGTCGAGACTTGACCAAGGAACGGCGTGGTACTTTTCGCCGATGCCGAGAAAGCCGCCAAAGCCGATCACCGCGAACATGATGCCATTCGATGTCTTGTCGAGCATGATGTCTTCAATGCTGCCAATGCTCTTGCCTTCGGTGTTGTAGACGGATGTGCCAATGACTCGCGACGCGGCAATGGCCTCGGTGTGGCCTGTCTGGGTTGTCATCTTTTGCTCCTCGTTGTCGTTGATCGGTACTTTGACAATGAGGGGCACGGGCGAAAGTTCCAGAGTTTTTCGGCGGCCGCCGGTCACTCCGCGAGGATGAACGTCACCTTCATGTTGACCCGGTAGGCGGCGATCTTGCCGTCCTCGACAACGATCTTCTGATCCTGGATCCAGGCGCCTTCGACGTTCTTCAATGTCTTTGAAGCGCGCGCGATTCCCTTCTCGATGGCTTCATGAAAACTCTTCTTCGACGATGAGGTGATTTCGGTGACGCGTGCGACGGACATGGCTTTCCTCCTGCCAGGACGCTCATTTGCCGGGCAAGCGTACAACCGGAGCATTGTTGTCACAAGCGCAGGCGGTCTCAGCCCTTGGCGATGCGATCGAACGCCATCAATCGTTCGAGCAGCGCCGGCATATCCTTCAACGGCACCATGTTCGGGCCGTCGGAAGAGGTCGAATTGTCGGGGTCCTGATGGGTCTCGATGAAGACGCCGGCAACGCCGACGGCGACAGCCGCGCGCGCCAGCGTCTCGACAAAGCGACGCTCGCCACCCGACGAACCGCCCTGCCCGCCCGGTTGCTGCACGGAATGCGTGGCGTCGAAAATCACCGGCGCGCCGATCTCGGCCATGATCGGCAAGGCTCGCATGTCGGACACCAGCGTGTTGTAGCCGAAGGACGCGCCACGCTCGGTGGTCAACACGTTGGCGTTGCCGGAGCCGGTGATCTTGGCGACGACGTTCTTCATGTCCCAGGGGGCGAGGAACTGCCCTTTCTTGACGTTGACGACCTTGCCCGTCCTGGCGGCGGCGACCAGCATATCGGTCTGGCGCGACAGGAATGCCGGAATCTGCAGCACATCGACATGCGGCGCGACGATCGCGCATTGTTCCTCGGTGTGAACATCGGTCAGTACGGGAAGCGAAAATTCCTTGCGCAGTTCGTCGAAGACCGGAAGTGCTGCTTCCATCCCGGCGCCACGCGTCGCCGACAGCGACGTTCGATTGGCCTTGTCGTAGCTGGTCTTGTAGACGAGGCCGATGCCGAGCTTGGCCGTCAGTTCCTTCAGCGCGCCGGCCATGTCGAAGGCATGCTGGCGCGATTCAAACTGGCAGGGCCCGGCGATCAGCGAAAGCGGCGCGTTGTTGGCGAAGGTTACATTGCCGACGGTTACGGACGAATTGGGCTTGCTCATCGGATCTCCCGGAAAATAAACGCCGCACCCTGCCCCGGCGCGGGCTGCACGACGATATCATTGCCGCGTATGTCGTGCGCGATGCCGTTGGCTGCAAGCAGCTTTGCGGCAATCCCTGCATGCCGCACCAAGAAGACGATGGCAGCGAAGCGCAGGTTTGACGATGCACCGGCAGGCACTCCGAAGCGGCTTTCGAGTTCCGCAGGCGTCAGAACGGTCAATGTCGCGTTCCGCAGATCGAAGGTCTTTTCGCCATCGGCGCCGGTGGCGATCGAGATCAACCGGCCTTGTTCGGCAGGAACGTCACTAACAGCCACGACTTCGACGATGCCGGCCACACCATTGGCATGCGCCTGCAATGCGGTGCGATCGACCTTGGGCGCATTGATGCGCTCGCAGGCGAACAGGAATGCATCCGTTGTCTCGCTCCCGGACGCAAAGGCGAGCTTGAACGATGCCATGTCGCTCTTGCCGGCCGTGTCCACGAAAGCACGCGAGAAATTCAATATATCCCCCGCCGACACACCGGCGTGGATATAACGGGCGTGATCCGCATCCGCGCTGCCGGTTCCCAGGACGACGGCGGAAAACCCGTCCTCGCCACGATTGTCACGGTAGATACGATCGCGCGCGACGAAGACATTGCCTTGCGTGACCGCCTGTGCGGCGGCCTGCGTGTCCCCCACTGCCAGCGGTTCCAGATAGGTGCCATCGGCAAGGAAGACGCAGCAGTTTTGAGTACCGAAGGGATGGATGCCGTTCGGCGCCACGACGAAGCCGAGCGAGGTCAGCCTTGTTCGCGCCACATCGAGGCTGACGGTCGGCAGCACGAGATGGTCAAGCGGATGCGTGGCTGCATGTGCTTCGGTCATAAGGGCGCGATGTGCATCATTCCGGAAAGCGGTTCAAGGGTTTGATCCGGCGATAGCGCGAATCCCGGCTCCTGACAGCAGGATACTTGCAGTCGCCAAGCGCCCCGCCTACCTGATTCCCATGAGAAAGATTCTGTTCATTGCAGCAGCGATCCTCTCGATGACGGTGGTTGCCGTACTGGTCTGGAATGCGCCAAAGCGGCCCGGCGTCGACATGACCGAAATATCTGCTGCTCAGACCGAATAGGTCGGGCACCTTTCGGCTTGGCGTCCCCGGCAACGACACAGCCGGGCTGCACCGGCAACGGCGTCGGCTGGCGCAGGATTTCTCTTAGGCCAGGGCCACGACGTCGGCGGAATAACGCAATTCGCGCAGCGGTTTCACTTCGCTGGTCGTCCTGGCGTAGACCGGATGCGCCTTGTAGGCGGCAAGCGCCGCCTCGTCCTCGAACTCTGCGTAGACAACCACATCGATCTCGTCCGACATCGGATCGACTTTCGTATTGAGGGTGACCTCGAAGAGGCTGGAATGCGGGATGCTGCCCAGCGCCAGCAAGCCGATGCGAACAGCTTCCACATCCTCTTTGCGTCGCGCACTGAAGAAAACGATATGACGGATCAACGCAGACTCCCCGATCGATATGCGGGCGTCTTTTGGGTCAGCAAGGCAGCCTCGTCAACAGGCAAGGATGTCGCGCTGGGTGCCTAGCGGGCAGGATGCTCAGACTTTGCCGGTGACATAGCGCACGACGCGCGACACCTCCCGGACTGTCGAGTCGAGATAGCGGCCCTGATTGTAGAGGCCGTCCCAGATCAGAAAGAACGTAATGGCGCAGATGACGATCACATAACGCATGGCTAAAGCTAGCGTAAGTACATGGACGCAGCCATAGCCATTCCCGGATTGGCAAGCGCCCTCCCCAGGATCTTTTCGAAAGCCTTGTTCGCGGCCTCGCCATTCTGAAGTCGGCTCCGACGGAGCCTGAAAGACACTTTGTCTGACGCCGATCTGAAACTCGGCGTCGATTGCCCCGTAACTCTCATTGACCAGCGCCAGAGCATTCCAATGCGCCCTGGGACCAAAAAGTCGATGCAAGGGGACAAGATGAACATCGTGCCTATCAACCGAGGCCAGGACGGCGCCAGAAAGAAGATCGCAGTCATCGGCTCGGGAATTTCCGGAGCCGCGGCAGCGTGGGCGCTTGACCCGACGGCTGACGTCACCTTGTTCGAAGCATCCGGCCGGCCGGGTGGACACACGGCCACGGTGGACATCGATTATGACGGCACACCAATCTCCGTCGATACCGGCTTCATCGTCTACAATGAACTCGCCTATCCGGACCTCACGGCGTTGTTCTCGCACCTTGGCGTGGCCACGCATGAAAGCGACATGGGTTTTTCCCTGTCACTCGACGGCGGCAAGCTCGAATGGTCCGGTTCGACGCTGCGCACGATCTTCGCCCAGAAGCGCAATGTCTTCTCGCCTGGCTTCCTGTGGATGCTGCGTGAAATCCTGCGTTTCAACAAGGAATGCGTTGTCGATCGCGACAGCGGGTCGCTCGGCCATCTGACGATCGGCGATTATCTGGAGAAGAAACGTTTCTCCGGCGTCTTTCGCGATAACTATCTGATGCCAATGGCGGCCGCCATCTGGTCGACCCCCCGCGCCAGGATGCTCGACTATCCGGCGGCAAGTTTCATCTCCTTCTTCGAGAACCACCGCCTGATCCATAGTGAGCGTCCCGCATGGCGGACGGTGAGCGGCGGCTCGCGGAACTACTTGCAAAAGCTGCTGGCGCCTCTCGGTTCCAGATTGCGGTTGGCGGCACCGGCCAGGACTATGGTTCGCGATGCTTTCGGCATCACCGTATGGGCTGGGGACCAGGCGCCCGATCGCTTCGACAATGTGATCATTGCCGCCCATAGCGACCAGGCGCTTGCCATGCTGGGCGATGCTTCCAGCGTCGAGGAATCGATCCTGTCGGCCATTCCCTATCGGCCGAACCGCGTCATCCTGCACCGGGATCCCCGCCTGATGCCGAAGCGCCGCGCCGCCTGGTCGGCATGGAACTATCTGCGCTCTTCCTGCGAGCGCGACGAGCCAGAGGTCTCCGTCACCTACTGGATGAACCGCCTGCAAGGTATCGACGAGAACAAGCCGTTGTTCGTCTCGCTCAATCCGGTCATCGAACCGCGAGGCGAACTGGTGTTCGGCGAATGGGTTTTCGATCATCCCCAATATGATGCACGCGCGCTGTCGGCGCAGGCGCGCCTCGACGACATCCAGGGCGTGCGCGGCACCTATTTCGCGGGTGCGTGGACGGGCCATGGCTTTCACGAAGACGGGCTGCGCTCCGGCCTCGACGCGGCGATTGCACTTGGCGCGACGGTGCCGTGGCGCGCATCAAAGGCAGAACGACCCGAACTCAGGCTGGCGGCCGAGTAGAGAAATAGCAGGCGCGCTACATGAAAAGACAACGCATAACGACGATGATGGAGAACGGGCCGCCGCCGCAGGCGGCCGGCGTGCTTTATCCGGGCGACGTCATGCATGCGCGATTGAAGCCATTTGGCCATCGCTTCGTCTATTCGGTCTTCTCGCTGCTCGTCGATATCGACCGCCTGACCGAGATGAACAGCATGACCTGGCTATTGAGGGTCAATCGGCGCGGCTTGTCATCATTCCATGAGAGCGATCATGTCGAGCGGGATGGCGAGACATTGCGCGACTTCGCCGACCGGCTGCTCGCGGGCGCCGGATTTGCCAAGCCTGCCGCGCGTATCCTGCTGCTGGCCTATCCGCGCATCCTCGGCTACGTCTTCAATCCGATCTCGGTCTATTTCTGCTACGACGATGCCGGCGCGCTGATCGCCATGATCTATGCCGTGCGGAATACGTTTGGTGAACGGCACAGCTACGTCGCCCCGATCGAGCCAGGCGATCTTAGTCCAGCCGGGGTCCGCCAGACGCGGACAAAGATCTTCCATGTGTCGCCTTTCATCGACATGGGAGCGCGCTATCACTTCCACATATTGCCTCCCGGCAAGGTGGTGCGCCTGCGCATCCACGAGACGGAACGGGGCGAGCCGCTGCTGTCGGCGACCTTTGCCGGCGAAGGCTGCCCGCTTGGCACACCCCAGCTGGCGACTTGCCTCTTGAAGTTCCCCCTGATGACGTGGAAGATTGTGGCGGGAATTCACTGGGAAGCGCTGAAGCTCTGGTTAAAGGGCGCGCGTTTTCGTTCGAGCCCGCCCGCCCCCGAATCGACCAGTTACCGGGATCAGGGAGCGGCGTTCGAGCCTGGCGAATGAACTGCGAGAGGGTGAGGAGCTGGGCGGATCGTGACGCCAGTTCCGCAGAAGTCCAGGGACGTGAAATGGCTTACAAGGAACACAAGGGCGCTGCATCGGCAGGCTTTGCCTTGGGCGAGGCGATCAAGCTCGACGAATTCAATTTCTCCGAGATCGTGAAGGGCTTGCCGGCCAAGGCGAAGATGGTGCTGTCGGCCGCGATGAACCTGCCGCGCGGTTCGCTGAAGGTGAGAATGCCGGACGGTCGCGCTGTTCTCGTTGGCGGCAAGGGCCCGGGCCCCGATGCGGAACTGGTGTTGAAGAACTGGCGCTTGCCTGGCCGCGCCTTCACCGGCGGCACGATCGGCGTCGCCGAATCCTACATGGACGGCGATTGGGAAAGCCCGGATGTTACCAGCTTCCTGGAGCTGTTTGTTGTCAATTCGGAGACAGGAGAGCGAATAGCGGGTGGAGCCAGCTGGCTTATCAACGCTGCCCAGCGCATCCGCCACTGGTTCAACGAAAACACCAGAACCGGCTCGAAGCGCAACATCTCGGCGCACTACGACCTCGGCAACGCCTTCTACAAGGAATGGCTCGATCCGAGCATGACGTATTCCTCGGCGCTCTACACGAGCGGCGCCAACGATCTGGAAAGCGCGCAGGCCGCCAAGTACCGCGCGCTCGCCAAGGATACGGACATTGGACCAAAAGACCACGTGCTGGAGATCGGCTGCGGCTGGGGCGGCTTTGCCGAATTCGCCGCGCGCGAGATCGGTTGCCGGGTTACCGGACTGACGATCAGTCGCGAGCAGCATGACTTCGCCAAGGCGCGCATCCAGAAGGCCGGGCTATCCGACAAGGTCGACGTCAAGCTGCAGGACTATCGCGACGAGACCGGCAAATACGACCGCATCGCCTCGATCGAGATGTTCGAGGCGGTCGGCGAAAAATACTGGCCGGTGTTCTTCAGCAAGATGAAGGATTGCCTGCGGCCCGGCGGCACCGCCGGCCTGCAGATCATCACCATCAACGAGAATGCCTACGACACATACCGTGCCCGTCCCGATTTCATCCAGCGCTATGTTTTCCCGGGGGGCATGCTGCCGACGCCGTCGATCCTGAAAGCACTTGGCGCGAAGCATGGCCTCGCCCATCTGCGCGAGCGTGTGTTTCCGGACGACTATGCCCGTACACTCGCCGAGTGGCGCCACCGCTTCTGGGCGTCCTGGGAAAAGATCGTCCCGCTGGGTTTCGACGATCGCTTCAAGAAACTCTGGGAGTTCTATCTGCACTATTGCGAAGCGGGCTTTCGCGCCAGCTACATCGACGTCCGGCAGGTGGTCTACAAGGCTTAGGATTCACAGACCCCGACGATCGCCCCCTTGCAACGGCCAATCGCGGCCTGTTCATGGGAATGTGATGCAACCGCGATCACAAGGCCGCCGTTTTTTTTGCACTGGCGCCCGCGCCACATACCGCATCCAATGCTGAGCGCCTCTTGACATAGGAGGCTTCCTTGAACCCAACTGTAATTGCCGTGGTGATCTTGCTCGCCGGGATATCAGCCGCGGCTGCGGCGCGCGACACATCTCCGCCCCTCGTCACCCCCAACCTTCTGGGTCTCGATACCCGCCCGACGCTGACGCCTGGAGTCGATAACTCCATCGATAGTACGCCGACTTCGGCCATACCCGAGATCCAGGCTCCCACGGCAATAACGCCGGCGACCGTACCGAACGATTCGCTTGGCAGGTCCGTCGAACCGCCGCTGACATCGCCCGAGATAACCGTTCCGTTGGCGCCTATGCCAGCTAACTAGGCATCTGTTGTCGGCCCTTTCAGACGGCTCCTTGGGGGCCGTCGGTCATTTTTGCTTTTGCGCCCAAGAATCGGCGCGCTTGTTGTCATGCTGCTCCCAATCAGAACTTGCCCCGACATCGCCGTCAAAAAAACGGCGTGGGCTTAATTGAACTCGTGTTCAAGCCGCATTCTCAGAGAAGGATGCGATACTTTGCAAATCCCCCCTCGCCCTCGCCGGCCGGCTCGATCTTGAGCGTTTTGATCTCTGCGATGAAATCCTTCGCCTTGGCGCCGGTCTCGAACACAACGCTGGTTCCGGGCAGCGGCGCGAACGACCAGTTGTCGTCCGCCGATGGGTTTATCGTGCCCTGGCTGACGATGTAGCGCACGATCACGTCACGGTTGGTGTCCGGCGCCTCGTAGATGATCTTCGAGGCATTGATGTCGGGGAAATTGCCACCACCGCCGGCCCGGTAATTGTTGGTCGCAACGACGAATTTCTGTGCCGGATCAATTGGCTTGCCGTCGAACATCAGCTCGACGATGCGGTTCGAGCCGGCATTCGCCACGCCACCCTTGGCGTCATATTTCGGCGGCTGCGACAGATCGATCCTGTAGGTGACGCCATCGATCACATCGAAATTGTAGGACGGGAATTCGGTGTTGATGAGTGGCTGGTCGGCCTTGCCCGGCTCGATCCTGTTGAAGATTCCGGCCGACATTTCCAACCATTCCTTGACCTGCGCGCCGGTGATTTCGACGGCGCGCACGGTGTTCGGATAAAGATAGAGGTCGGCGACGTTCTTGATGGCGATGTCACCGACCGGAACGTCGGTATAGTAGTCGGCGCCATTGCGCCCACCCGCCTTGAAGGGAGCAGCGGCCGACAGCAGCGGCACATCCTTCCACTGCGTGTTCTTGAGGATTTCCTTGAGGTACCACGTCTGCGCCTGGTTGACGACCTGCACCGAGGGATCGTCGGCGACCAGCGCGAAGTAGGAATAGAGGGGAGCGGAAGTCTTGCCGACGGGACGGCGCACATAGGCAAGCGTGGCCTGGTGATCCTGCTCGAGTGCCGCAATGATGCGCTTGTCGTCCTCGACCGTCGGCTTGTTCTTGTTGTCGACCCGCTCGAAAATAGGCCGCGCCTCCGAGGTTGCCGAAATGACCCGCCATTTTGCCCCGTCACGCTCCAGCATCAGGTCGATCAGGCCCATATGCGAGCCCCAGAAACCGCCCATGACAGCAGGCTTGCCCTGCAGCGTTCCCTTTTGCGTATCGACACCCGCAAGCGCCTGGAAATCCTTCTTGCCAGGGAAAACCAAATGCTGATGACCGGTGAACACGGCATCGATGCCCTCGACACCGGCCACGAAGAATGAGGCGTTCTCCATCATGTCGCCCGCTTTCACATCGATGCCGGAGTGGGAAAGCGCAATCACGATGTCGGCGCCCTCCTCCTTCATCTGCGGCACCCAGGCCCTCGCCGCCTCGACGATGTCGCGCGTGTTGACGTTGCCCTCGAGATTTTTCAGATCCCAGACCATGATCTGCGGCGGCACAAAGCCGATGATGCCAATCTTGATGGGCTGCTCGGCGCCCGAACCATCCTTGATCTTCTTCTCCAGGATGACATAGGGCTTGAGATAGAGCTTGTCGTCGCGCGGATGCGAGGCAAGTGTGGTGCCGCGGATCAGGTTGGCGCACACGAATGGGAAGTTTGCACCGGCCAGCACCTTGTCCATGAATGACAGGCCATAGTTGAACTCGTGGTTGCCGAGCGTCGAGCATTCGTAGCCGAGCAGGTTCATCCCCTTCATGATCGGGTGAAGGTCGCCTTCCTTCATTCCCTTCTCATAGGCGATGTAGTCGCCCATCGGATTGCCCTGCAAGAGATCACCATTGTCGATCAGCATCGCATTGGTGGCTTCCTTGCGCACCGCGTCGATCAGCGACGCCGTGCGCGACAGTCCCATCGTGTCGTTTGCTTTGTCGGCGTAATAATCATAGGGCAGCACATTCACGTGGATGTCGGTGGTTTCCATGATCCGCAGATGCGCCTGGTTGCCTTGCGCGCGAGCCGAGAACGGATGAAGCATGACCAGCGCCCCCGTGGCGGCGGCGCCGGCGATAAAACCGCGGCGGGAGACGGGATGGAGCAGTTGGGACATTGTTTTCTCCTTCTTCGACAACATGACAAGTCCTGCCCGAAGCAAAGCTTCGCGCCGAAATCCCCTTGAGTCCATCAAGAAGAGTCACGCCTGTCAGGAAGCACAGTCGATCAGCAAGAGATGACGCGCCGATGAAGGTTGCGCAGACTGCACAGGGACAAGGTCAGCCCTTGTCGTCGTCGCCCTGCGTGATGAGGCGCGCGCTGCGTTGCCCTGTCGCGTATATCCATAGCCAGCTAAGTGAAACGGCTAGCCGGTTGCGGAACCCTATCAGGAAATAGATATGGGCGAGGCCCCACAGCCACCAGGCCGGCCAGCCGGTGAGCTTGATCCAGCCGAGGTCGATCGCGGCGGCACGCTTGCCGATTGTCGCCAGATCACCGTCGTGCCTGTAGCGGAAAGGCCGTTTGTCCATGCTGCCGGCAAGCCGTGCCTTGATGGTGGCGGCGACATGGCGGCCCTGCTGCTTGGCGGCGGGCGCAACGCCCGGCACGGGCCGGCCGTCCGGCCGAAGCACATGCGCCGCGTCACCAATGACAAAGATCTCCGGGCTGCCGGGCACTGTCAGGTCGGGCTCGACAAGCACCCTGCCCGCCCGGTCTGCCGCCGCTCCCAGCCATTCGGCGGCGGGCGACGCCGCAACTCCGGCCGCCCACAGGATGGTCCTGGCCGGCAAGTGCGTTTCGCCGAAGATGACGCCTTCGGCATCGCAGCGCGTGACCGCCTGGCCGAGTTCGACCGTGACGCCAAGCCGCTGGAGCGCCTTCCTGGCGTAGTCGGAAAGCTCAGGCGCGAAATTGGCGAGGATACGGTCGCCGGCCTCGATCAGCACCACACGCGCATCTCGCGTATCGATGTTGCGAAACTCACCGCGCAACGTCTCGTGCGCGAGTTCGGCGATGGTTCCGGCGAGTTCCACACCGGTCGGCCCGCCGCCAACGATTGCAAGCGTAAGCAACGCCTGACGATTGTCGTGGTCGGTCTCACGCTCGGCCTGCTCGAAGGCCATCAGAATGCGCCGACGAACCGAGGTGGCATCCTCCAGTGTCTTCAAACCGGGAGCGAAAGGCTCCCATTCGTCATGGCCGAAATAGGCATGGCGGGCACCGGTGGCGAGCAGCAGCGTGTCGTAGGCGACCGCACTGCCGTCGTCGAGCAGCACCCGCTTGCCTGCGCGATCAACACCGACGACGTTGGCGAGCAGCGTCGTCACATCCTTGCGCTTGCGCAGAAGATGGCGGACAGGCCAAGCGATCTCCGAGGTCGCGAGCGCGGTGGTCGCGACCTGGTAGAGCAACGGCTGAAACAAATGATGGTTGCGCTTGTCAATCATGGTGATGCGCACCGGCTTCCCGGCCAGCGCGCGGGTGAATTCGAGGCCGCCGAACCCCGCACCGACAACGACGACATGATGGCTGGCTTCGTTCATTTCACCCACCCAAAAAATCTGTCCTGTCTGATGTAGGCGCCTTTGTGCACTGCAGCAACGGTTGACCCATGCGCCTACCTCAGAGCCGCCATGCAATGTCGGAAGTGCGGGTGTCCGGCCGTCATCGGTCGGTATAGCCTCACCGAAACGGCCGACGAGGGCGAGATGGCTAACGATCATGGCGACAAAGGTTCGGCGCAATATTCTTCGCCGCCCTGCTTCATGCACGAACTCGATCCCGACTTCCGGGCGGCCTCTTCCGATTGGGCCGACGTAAGACGATGGCGCAAAGCCGAGCGCGAACGCTTGATCGCTGCGCGCCTCGCTGTTTCGGCCGATGCGCGGACGGCGATGTCGCAACGGATTGCCAAGGGACTTGATGCGGTGATCGGCGATATAGGCGGCCGAATGGTCAGCCTCTACTGGCCGTTTCGCGGCGAGCCGGACCTGCGGCCGTGGATGGCATCGATCAATGCACGTGGCGGCCGCACGGCCCTGCCGATCGTCATCGAAAAGGGTCAACCGCTGATCTTCCGCGCCTATGCACCGGGCGACCGGCTGGAAAAAGGCGTCTGGAACATTCCGATCCCGGCCGAAGGCGAGCCCGTGCTGCCCGATATCGTCATCTCGCCGATCGTCGGCATCGACCCAAGGAACTATCGTCTTGGCTATGGCGGCGGCTTCTTCGACCGCACATTGGCCGCAATGCCCTTCAAGCCGCTGGTCATAGGTGTCGGCTATGAACTGCAGCGCATCGCCACGATCTATCCACAGCCGCACGACATCCCGATGGATCGGATCGTGACGGCGGCGTGAAGCCGCTCGCCGACCACGGATACGCGAATCCTTGGTCTCCCGCGTCGAAACGCCCGAGCGGTCCTGAATTCACCTTGGCTATGCAAGGCAAATTCGCTTTGCACCCCATCCTGACCTTGATAAACTACAGTCGAGGGGGACGACCAAGATGTTCTCGACATCGGCTCCATATGTGGTCACGGTTTTGATGTCGGTGATTACCTGGGTATTGTCCACCTATTATGAAAACATAGTCACCACCCCGTACCTCCGCTACGAGACAACGGAAGACGGTCGGGATGCATCGCCGCCTTATGTGGTTTATCGCTTCACCAACGCCTCTCCGAAAGTAAGAATATCCGGCGTGACCATCGGGCTGGACTGCCCAACAGATAAAGCATGCTTTGGTGCCACAGGGACGCCAGTCGACGCCTATGCACAGATGCTGAAAGTACCTCCGTGGGCTATGCCTGATGCAATCGAGCCGACGCCAACCATTGTCACTCAAAAGATCGATTTGCCGGCAGGAACGGCCTTTGAGATCCGCGTCGTATTGATGTCCAAGGATATCAAACCCTTTCTCTACTTCCAAAGTGGTCCAGATCAGAAAGCCGACCTAAAGTTAATCGGCAAATACTCCTTGGATCAATTCGTTGCAAATAACTACCTGGCCATTGTGGTAATCTTGTGGGTCGCCGCCTGCGTCGTCATTTTTGTTGCTTATCGATCGGCATGCGCCACCGCCGTGAGGACGAAAGACGACAGCAAGGAGCCGCAGACTATCCACCTGAAAATCATTGAGAACTCACCATGAGTGTGCCGAGATATCTGTTGTACGCAGCCGTTGCCGCGACGCAGTCGATGGGTTCTGCGCTGGCACAAACTGTCTCCGTTTCGATTGCTGTCGAGACTACAGGCACCCCACCTGTTGGCGTGCCCGCGCATATATATCGCAAAACAAGCTCGACCGCAGAGCAACTGGTTACCGATACCGATGATGAGGGAAAGGCCACACTGTCGGAAACGACCTGTTCTGCCGATGTCCAGTATCGGGTCGAAGCACTGGCGCTTATCCGCTATCCAAGAGGTCGCCTGAGATGGGAGTCTTGTCGACTGACTGGACAGATTGTTTTCCTGCTTTCGTCTTCAGGGGTTTCATCCAAAACTGAAAGCTTTCTGAGTGGAAAAATCCCAGACGGATGGGTCGTGCCGGAAGGCTACGAACCTGTCTTTGCGGACCTGAGGAAGGCCGTCGCTGACGAGAAGTGGGGAGTGGCTGCGAAGCTCAGCTCGCAACTCGCTAACCAGTACCGCTCCGCCGGAAGAAATGACGAAGCGCGTACCTTCGCTGAGATAGCGCTAGCTGGAACAGCCGGATACGCCACTTCTCAACTTCCAGGCAACGACGTTGTCCACACGCTCCTGGAACCCCAGGGGTTTGATGGAACGCCCCACAGCGGGACTCAGTTGTCGCCATTCGCAAAGAAAGCCGTTGCGGATTTTCAAACCTCTTGTGGCTTGCCTACGGACGGCATTGTTGGATGGCAGACGATGGGCTGCCTGCCTGGCGGGAGCGGCTACACCTTGCCAAGCGTTGCCATCGCCCCCTTCGAGAACTTAGCTATCAAGCCCAATACATAGTGGTTACTAAGCCAGTTCCGGCTTCATCCCCATAGCTGTCCGATCGACGATCTCGCGTAGCGCAAAAGATGAATTGATCTTCGTCACATGCGGCATGGCCGACAGCCACTCCTTGTGGATGCGTTCGTAGTCGACGAGATCCTTCGCCGCTATGCGCAGGATATAGTCGTATTCACCCGACATCAGATGGCAGGACAGGACGTTCGGGCAGCGCTTTATCGCCGCCTCGAAATCCGATAGCGTTTTCTCGAACTGACCGGACAGCGATATGTGCACGATCGCCGTCATCTGGTGGCCAAGGGCAGCATTGGAAAGCCGGGCGTGATAGCCCCGAATGGTTCCGGACTTCTCCAGATTGTCCAGCCGGCGCGAACAGGCCGATTGCGACAGTCCGACCTTCTCGGCAAGTGCGGCGTTCGGTATCCGCCCATCCTTCTGCAACGCCTCAAGAATAGCGATATCAATCCTGTCGAATGGCATTTTTCGCGATTCCTTCGAATAACTGTCAATTCTACGCAAGGATTATCGATCAAGCCCTTCGGGCGCAAGCGCATTCGCAAAGACTTGCACTGTGATTCGTGGTTCACTCAAACAATTCAGGGAGCGAGCCCAAACAGGGTCTGATCAGGAGAAAAAAATGCGTGTCGGTTGTCCCCGGGAAATCAAGAATCACGAATATCGCGTCGGCCTGACACCGGGTTCGGTTCGCGAATATGTCGCCCACGGCCATGAAGTTCTGGTCGAGACGGGCGCCGGTGCCGGCATTGGCGCCGACGACAACGCTTATCGCGCGGCCGGCGCGACAATCGCCAAGACGGCCGCCGACGTGTTTGCCAAGTCGGACATGATCGTCAAGGTCAAGGAGCCGCAGCCCAACGAATGGGTTCAGCTTCGCGACGGCCAGATCCTCTATACCTACCTTCACCTGGCTCCGGATCCGGAGCAGACCAAGGGCCTGCTGGCTTCGGGCGTGACGGCGATCGCCTACGAAACGGTGACCGACGATCGCGGCGGCCTGCCGCTGCTGGCGCCGATGTCCGAAGTTGCCGGCCGCCTGTCGATCCAGGCCGGCGCCACGGCGCTGCAGAAGGCCAATGGCGGCCGCGGCGTGCTGCTCGGTGGCGTGCCCGGCGTGCTGCCCGGCAAGGTCACGGTGCTTGGCGGCGGCGTCGTCGGCCTGCATGCAGCCAGGATGGCGGCCGGCCTAGGCGCGGACGTCACCATCATCGACCGCTCGATCCCGCGCCTGCGCCAGCTCGATGACATTTTTGGCGGCCGGGTCCACACCCGCTACTCGACCGTCGAAGCCCTGGAAGAAGAGTGCTTCTCGGCCGACATCGTCATTGGCGCCGTGCTGATCCCGGGCGCAGCCGCCCCGAAACTGGTTTCGCGCGAAATGCTGTCGGGCATGAAGAAGGGCTCGGTTCTGGTTGACGTCGCCATCGACCAGGGCGGCTGCTTCGAAACCTCGCACGCGACAACACATGCCGACCCGACCTATGAGGTCGACGGCGTCATCCATTACTGCGTCGCCAACATGCCCGGCGCCGTGCCGGTCACCTCGGCGCATGCGCTCAACAACGCGACGCTGCACTATGGCTTGCAACTCGCCGACAAGGGCCTGAAGGCGCTGGTCGACGACCATCACCTGCGCAATGGCCTCAATGTCCACAAGGGCAAGATCACGAATCGCGCCGTTGCCGAAGCGCTCGGCTATGAGTTGGTAGAGCCCAAGGCAGTCTTGGCTGCCTGATTCGTCGTAGAATCGAGTTTCCTCCTGTCCAACCCGCCGGATCATTCCGGCGGGTTTTTCTTAGCCGGCGTATGGCGGGCCTGTTTTCCGTGCACAAGCCTGATCGATTGGCACTTTGCCGATCACTGTTGCATTTTTATCATATCTAAATAATACGCACCCCTGTTAGGACACGCCTGGGTTGTTAATTGGGGGTTTGACTATGCTAATTCGCGTGTCCGCGAAATCTATCTTGCTTGGCGCTGTCTCGGCCATCGCACTTATGTCGGTCGCTGATGCCGCTGATATTGTACAGCCGGTAGAATCAGCAAATTTTAATTGGAATGGTGCTTATGTTGGAATTGGCGGCGGCTTTGGTGCCACCGTGCATAAGATTAGTGTTCCCGGCCTTGGCTTCAATGGTCTTGGCGGCAACGGCGTCTTTGGTGAACTCACGGCGGGCTATGATTATATGGCCTCCGAACGTTTCCTGATCGGAGCCTTCGTTGACGCCAACTATGGCAACATCGGCCCTTCAGCTAGCGCTCCCGGTTTTGATGCTAGTCTCACCAACGACTACGGCTTTGATCTCGGCTTGCGAGCCGGCTATCTACTGAACCCAGATACGCTTGGCTATGTTCTCGGCGGCTACAGTTGGCAGCATTTCAAGCTGGACGGTTCGATCGGTTCAAACGGGTTCGACTTCACGGAAGATCGCGGCGGCTACATACTCGGCGTCGGCATGGAGACGGTGCTGCGTGGCAACTGGACACTAAAGACGGAATATCGCTATGCAAACTACGGTGACAAATCCGTTCTTGATTTCGGCGGCGGCAATTCGTTGAACGTCGAACCGTCCACGCACACGTTCCATATAGGGGCTAATTATCGGTTCGGCGGCCAGAACGGCGGCGGCGCTTCGTTCGCAGCCCCGACATACAACTGGACCGGTTTCTATGCCGGTGGTGCGCTCGGGGCCGGCACTGTGGTGCATGACCTTTCGCTTGGCGGCATCGTTGATTTGAACGGCATTGGTGGCGAAGGCGTGTTTGGCGAGATCAACGTCGGCTACGACCATGATTTCGGTAGCTGGGTCGCTGGTGTTCAGGTTGACGCTCGCTATTCCGGTATCAAGTCAAAGCTCGATCTTGGCGGCGGTTCAATCACTGGCAACCCCGACTATGGTTTCGACGCTTTGGCCCGCGTTGGCGCGAAGGTCAACGAATCAACCCTCGCCTACGTAATCGGCGGCTACAGCTGGCAGCATTTCCAACTCTCGGCTTCTCCTGGCGGAGATATCTTCGATCGAGGCGCAAGCGGCTTCTCCGTGGGTGGCGGTTTGGAAACGGCCGTGTCCAGCAATGTCACCGTCGGGCTCGAATATCGCTATTCGCAATACCAGAAGACAGACTTCGGTTCTGGCGGCCTCCTTGAAGAGACTCCGTCCTTCCAAACCGTCCGCATTGGCGCGAAGTACAAGTTCAACTAAGCCCCTCCAGGCAAATAGTCTCAGCCCGTCGGCCAAGCCGGCGGGCTTTTTCTTGCGCGAAATTTCAGCCAAAACAAAAAAGCGGAGCCAAAGCCCCGCTTCCTCGATGTCGAGATTTCCCGCCGGTCCATCCGCGGTCGGCAAATCTATCGACATGCATCAACTAACGCGGCAGTGTTACAGCAGTGCGACAACGCGACTGCTGTATTGCAAGTTCAATCAGACTCGCTCGATCCTGCATTGATAGCAATTGTTGCGCGCCGAGCGGACGTGGACGTAGGCGATGTCATCGCGTTCGAACAAGTCTTCGGCCCGGGCGGCGATGGCTCCTGTCGGGATGACGCCGCCGCTGCCATAGACGATGCGGTCGTCCTTGCCGTAGCCGCGCACGATATAGTCGCTGCTTTCGAGCATCTCTGGCAAGGCTTCGGTTTCAGCCGCGCGTTCGCACTCATGCGCATGGAGGAAGATCGGCCCGGTCTCAGCGTAGGGTTGAAGGTCCGGGAACGGCCGATAGGCCAGGACGAGATATGCCTCGCCGGCGGCGACATGCCTGAGGCAATGACGGCAAGGCACACCATCGCCGTCGGACATCTTGCGTTCAGGGACCCGCCCATAGGCGTCGGGCGCACCCCGCTGCAGGGCTCTTACATCTTCCGTTGGCAGTGCCTTGAACTGAATGGTCATGCTGCAATCTCCGGTGTCGTTAGCCGGAAATTATGCTTGCGTAACGGCGCTTCCCACCCGATTCCTGCCAAGTGCACCAGCACGAAACGACATCCGCCGGTTACCCTAATCCAGTAGTGCATCGAGGCCGCGCACCAGCCCGGAGATCTCCCGCACCTTGCGTATGGCGAGCAATGTGCCGGCCACGTAGGGAGCCGCGGACGAGCCTGCGTCGTGACGGATGGTCAACCGTTCATCGGGCAAGCCGAACAGCGCCTCGCAGGAGAGGATGTAGGAAGGCAAGCGCAGCGCATGCACCTGCACTCCCCCGTCCACACCCACTGCCGCGCCGCGTGTGCCCGGCACACCCGAAACCTCTGAAACCGGCCGCGCGGTCGACGAGAGGCGAACCTCCGCCAGGGCTTCAGCAAGCTCACGGGCGGTGCCTGAAGGCGCATCGGGCTTGGCGGCGCTGGCATAGTCAACGATCTCAACATCCGGCACATATTTCGCCGCCATCAGCGCGAAGCGTTTCATCAACGTGGCGGTGATCGAGAAATTGCCAGCCGCAAGCACACCGACACGATTGGAGCGAGCGACGGCATCGATTTCGGCATAGTCGGCCGCGCCCAGCCCCGACGTGCCGATCACCACATGCCTTCCCTTGGAGATGGCCAGCAAGGCGTGGTCCTTCACGACGTCTGGCTTGGTGTAGTCAACCAGAACGTCGGACGCCGTTGCCAACTGTCAATGCCGGGTGAATTTTCCCCAGTTGTGCCGAAGTAAAATTCCCCACTTATGCCGACGTGGACGACAGGGCGTATTGCGGATTTTTCGGCGGCCGGCCGCGTGGCTTTTGAGGTGGTGCGAATGCCGGGGGCGCTATAAGGGCT
>CALRQH020000042.1:0-25420 GCA_943370265.1 Mesorhizobium carmichaelinearum | reverse complement strand
AGGCACCGAGATGGTGATGCCCGGCGACAACATCACGGTCGATGTCGAGCTGATCGTGCCGATCGCCATGGAAGAGAAGCTGCGCTTCGCCATCCGTGAAGGCGGCCGCACCGTCGGTGCCGGCATCGTCGTCACCATCAAAGAGTAATCGAGGCCGGCATTCACCGGATCGAGAAGGAAAGGGCGGTCTTCGGGCCGCCCTTTTTCGTTTCAGAGGCTCCGCAGGACGAGTATGCGCGGTTGTTTGAAAGCTATTGCAAGCACCATTGCGACAACTATTATAGGTTGCATCGAGGGGGCTTTTTGCAAAGCATGATTTCGGGGAATCACTTGCACTATGCAGCAAGATGGCGCGGGCTAGTTCGCCTAGTTCTTGTGCTTGCGATGGCGACGGCTGCTTTTACGGTGAAGGCTGAGAATGTTTGGTCTGAGCCGAAGATATGGTCTGAGCCGGATACATGGTCCGATGGTTTTTCGCCGATGCGGTTTGTCGTCGTGCGCAGCAGCGTCACTGGCTGCGAGCCAAACTGTCCGGAATGGATTTCGGCCGAAGGCGCCATCGAGGCCGGCACGCCCGCTAAGCTAAAGCGTATATTGAAGATACTCGGCCGCCGCCAACTGCCAATCGTCGTCAATTCTCCTGGCGGCAATGTCGACGCCGCGCTCCAGCTTGGCCGACTAATCCGCAAGAACAAGCTCGATATCGCAGTCGGCACGACTAGCTTCTATGATTGCTTGCCGGGCGTGACGGACTGCCCGGCTGACGACGGCAAGGGCACCGCCTATTTGGGCATCGCCTCCGACGGCGGCGCCATGTGTAACTCGGCCTGCCCGCTGATGTTTGCCGGGGGCATCCGCCGCGTGGTCGGCAGATGGGCTTATCTGGGTGTCCACCAGATCACCACTACATACCGGCGCGAACAGGTTTATTACCGCACGACCTACAGAATTGTGCACGGCAGGAAGAAGGTCGTCAGCACGAAGGTCATCAGCCGGACGGATGCCGGCAGCCACAAGACCTATGAGATGAGCAAGGCGATGGAGCGCAAGCTGTCGGCCTATCTCAAGGAGATGGGAGTCGACCGGGCCGTGCTCGAAACGATGAAACGTACCCCGGCCAGCGACATCCACCAGATCAGCCTCGACGACATGGCGACGATGAAGCTGGTCACCAGCAAGCACCCGGTGGACATGTTGACGTCTGCAAGCCTGTGCAGACGGAACGAGCCGGCTCCAAATTGCCGGGAAGTGCCGGGAAACAAGACGGTGACGCCGGCCGCTGCCGCGAAAGTTGCAGCCAGCCCCGCGACTGTCGCAACGACTTTGCCGGAGGCCACGAAGGCTCCAATGGAGATGCGGTTCGTCGTGGTTCGCGGCAGAGATCCGCTGTGCAATCCCGACTGCCCGGAATGGATCGCGGCGGAAGGCACGATTACACCCCAGACCCCGCAGAAGCTTCGCGAGTTGCTTGCCACGCTTGGCAACCGGCGGCTGCCTGTGCTGATCAGCTCGCAGGGAGGCGACCTGTTCAGCGCTCTAATCGCGGGACGGCTTATCCATGAAAGAAAGCTCGACGTCGCCGTTGCCCGCACCAATATCGTAGGCTGCGATCCACCCGAGGCAGGTTGCCTGGACAGTAACGGTGCCTATGTGGGGCTGACCAGCGATTTTGGAGTGGAGTGCGATTCGGCCTGCGCGCTCATGCTTGCCGGCGGCGCTAGGCGGCTAGTCAGTCCCAAGGCGCGGCTTAGCCTGTACTTGATGGGACAGAAAAAGTTGGTCAAGGCCTATCTCGAGGAGATGGCGATCGATCCCGGCCTGTTCGCGGTGCTTGAGCAGCGCTCAGTCGAGCGCCAGCTTGAACCCGAAATGATGCTGAAGGTCGGACTGACGACGGGACCGCAATCGGTCGACGCGCTGACCGGCGCCACCATCTGCAATGCGGTGCCGAAACCAGAGAATTGCCGCATGGTGTCGTCGCCTGACGCGCAAGCCGAACCACCCGCCAAATTGTAGTGCGCGGCGATGTCCGACGAACCATCAGGCATCGAGGCAAATTGAGCCGGATCGAATGCCAAGGGCAGCTCTCGGGCTGCCCTTGGCATTCACGCAGAATTTCCCTCGGCGCGGGTTGGTACAGCAGAAATCGATTCCGACCTTGGGGAGCGTGCGTTATTGTCGATCGCAATGAGAGGGATCGGCGAGTGGCCCAGAGGCTCTGTTCGATGGTTCATTTACACCGGTTGCTGGGCCTGATCTCAGCGCTCTTTCTCATCTTTCACACAAGTGCGACGCTCGCGGCAGCCCAGAAACCATCTGGTCCGGAAGACAGTTCCCAAATGCGCTTTGTCGTCGTTCGCAGCAGCGCACCGGGCTGCGAGCCGACCTGTCCTGAATGGATATCGGCGGAAGGCACCATAAACGCCAACAGCCCCCAGATGCTGAAAAGCCTCCTGAAGACCTTGGGTGGACGACGACTGCCGGTCATCGTCGACTCGCCGGGCGGCGATGTGAGCGCGGCCATCGCGATGGGGCGTACGATCCGGCAGAACAGGCTTGATGTGGCCGTCGCAAGGACATGGTTCTTCGGTTGCCAACCCGATGCGAAGGGCTGCAAGGCGAATGACGGGAAGGGTTCCCGCTATATCGGCATTCCTTTTGTACTTGGCAGTTATTGCGCTTCCGCTTGCCCGTTGATGCTGGCCGGTGGCGTCAGGCGACTGGTGGGGCCGCAGTCCTATCTCGGTGTCCATCAGATCACGACCACCTTCGTGCGCACGAGATTGCTGTATCGCACGACATACCGCGTGGTGCGGGGCAAGAAGCGGATCATCGATACGAAGATCGTCAGCCGAAAGAATGCGGGCAGCTACAAGACCTATGAGATGGACGCGGCGCTTGAGAAAAACCTGGCGGCCTATCTGAAGGAGATGGGCGTAGGCGAGGGCGTCCTGCAGACGATCAAGAACACGCCGGCCAGCAGCATTCATCAGCTGGTGCCGGACAGCATGCTGCGCATGAATCTCGTGACCAGCCTGGACTCTGTCGATCTGCTGACCGGAGCACCAGTCTGCAAGACCGTTCCAGCCGCGGCCAACTGCCGGGTGGTGACAGTGTCGGATCTCAAGGAGGAGCATTGATCCAATGACCTTGTCGCGCCTTGTGGCTGGTGCCGGTCGCCGGTCAGGCCTGGTCCTTTGGCTGTTGTGCATGTGTCTGGGGAGATCGGCGCTCGCCGCCGGGTCCGACGGCCCGGACACCTCGGCGATGCGCTTTGTCGTTGTTCGCAGCAGTGACGCGGGTTGCGAGCCGACATGCCCTGAGTGGATATCGGCCGAGGGCGACATCAAGGCCAACACGCCGCAGCTTCTGAAGAAGACGCTTCAACTGCTTGACGGTCGTAAACTGCCGGTCGTGGTCTTCTCGTCCGGTGGCGACAGCGATGCCGCCATGACACTTGGCCGGCTGATCCGGCGCAGCGCTGTCGGTGTCGTGGTTGGCAGGACCTGGTTCGATGGCTGCCGGCCCGAAGAGCTGGATTGCAAGGCCAATGACGGCAGGGGTGCACGTTTCCTCGGCCGCGCCATTTCCGCCGGAGGCTATTGCGCATCCGAATGCACCTTGATGCTGGCTGGCGGCGTCAGGCGCCTTGTCGCCTCGGATGCCATTGTCGGCGTCAGGCAAGCCGCGTCGTCGCGCAAGCTGTCGACCTATCTGAAGGAAATGGGTGTCGACAGTTCCTTGCTGGACGCGATGCAAAAGGCACCCGCCGGCGGCCTCGATCCTCTGCTTTCGGAACAGATGTTGAAGATGAACCTGATCACCGGAGCCGGCGGACCCGAGCTTTTGACCGCGGGCTCGGTCTGCGCGGCTGCCCCCGCCGCCGACAATTGCCGCGTATTCACGGTGCTTGACCTCAAGCAATAGGTTCTGTCACTAGCCGTCCTGCCAGCTTGAGTGCGCAATGATGAAGGCGGATAGTCGCGGCTTCACGAGACGAGGCCCGACATGGACGAAAGCACCGGAAAGCCGAGCGTCCCGACGCTGTACGAATGGGCTGGCGGCGGCGAGGCGTTGAACCGCCTGACGGAAACTTTCTACGACAAGGTGCTTCGCGACCCGATTGTCGGGCCGGTGTTCAGGCATATGGCGCCGGATCATCCTGCTCATGTCGCGGCCTTCATCGGCGAGGTCTTTGGCGGCCCGAAGACCTACAGCGAAAGGCACGGCGGCCACCGCGAGATGGTCATGCATCACCTGGGCAAGCATCTGGCCGAGGAGCAGCGCCGCCGCTGGATCAATCTGCTGATCGATGCCGCCGACTCGGTCGGTTTGCCGGACGATCCCGAATTTCGCTCGGCATTCACAGCCTATGTCGAATGGGGATCGCGCCTTGCCAAGATGAATTCCAATCTCGGCGAGACTTGCGATCCGGAGACGGAGCCGATGCCTGCCTGGGGGTGGGGCGTGCCGGGCGGACCGTATCGGCCGCCGGGTGATGGATGAGGGGCTTCAGGGTGGTGGAAGTCCGGTTTGCTTTTTCCCAGACCATCACTGCAGAGCACTCTTTACAGAGCACGCGGAAGCTTTTAGGAAGCGCCTGCCGCATTGATGCGCGGCGTGATACGGGCATAGCTCAGTTGGTAGAGCGGCGGTCTCCAAAACCGCAGGTCGTAGGTTCGAGCCCTGCTGCCCGTGCCATTTTTCGAAATGGCCAATTCACGAAAACATGACTCCCTGCGGGCGTACCGTTGAAAATCGGCGACCTGCTTGCCATATTAGCCCGATTGAGGCATAAGAGCCCTATAGCCGGGACGGGACGACTGGATGGTTCCGAGGCGGCGTTTGGTCATAAAGCGAGAACTTGCCACTTGCGTGGATCAAGAATCGGTTTTATGTAGACGAAACAGACACGCGACGCGTGGAGCTGGGAAGCCGGCTTTACGCGTCTGATTTGCATGGGCGGAATGGTTGCGCTGATTCGGCGTAAACGCAAGTCCAGGCGGCACGTCCCGGCCAGCGGGATCATCCAGGAGATCCGGCCAACGGATCTTGAAGACAGAGCGGCATATGGCGTCGAAAACCACAAATCCTTTCGTCTTTCTCCAGCAGGTTCGTGCGGAGACCGCCAAGGTGACTTGGCCGTCGCGACGCGAGACGATGATCTCGACGGTGATGGTCTTGGCCTTCGCTGTGATTGCGATGATCTTTTTCTTCACCGCCGATCAGCTCATGGGCCTTGCGGTCGAACAGATTCTGGGCATCGGACGCTAAGTCCGGCGATTACGGAGAAGTCTTGAAATGACCGCGCGCTGGTACATCGTCCACGCCTATTCGAACTTTGAAAAAAAGGTCGCTGAGGACATCGTCAACAAGGCCAAGCAGAAGGGCCTGTCTGCTGACATCGAGCAGATCGTCGTGCCGACCGAGAAGGTCGTCGAGGTTCGTCGCGGCCGCAAGGTCGATGCCGAGCGCAAGTTCTTCCCGGGCTACGTGCTCCTGAAGGCCAACCTGACCGATGCGGTTTTCTCGCTCGTCAAGAATACGCCGAAGGTCACTGGTTTCCTGGGTGATTCGAAGCCGGTGCCGATCACGGAGGCCGAG
The DNA here is from genome assembly GCA_943370265.1 of Mesorhizobium carmichaelinearum. Classification (GTDB taxonomy): domain Bacteria; phylum Pseudomonadota; class Alphaproteobacteria; order Rhizobiales; family Rhizobiaceae; genus Mesorhizobium; species Mesorhizobium carmichaelinearum_A. The sequence continues at coordinate 19,816 of CALRQH020000042.1, read as the reverse complement.
GCGCAGCGTATCCTGAATCAGGTTCAGGAGGGCGTAGAGCGGCCGAAGCCTTCGGTTACGTTCGAGATCGGCGAGGCGATCCGCGTTTCGGATGGTCCCTTCGCGTCGTTCAACGGTTTCGTTCAGGAAGTGGACGAGGAGCGCGCGCGGCTCAAGGTGGAAGTTTCGATCTTCGGGCGCGCCGTGCCTGTCGATCTGGAATTCGGACAGGTCGAAAAGGGCTGATCCGGAATCCTTGGCGCCCGTCGGGCGGTCAGGGGAGGCGGCGTGGAAGCGCGTGGCCTTGAGAGCGGTGGGAGACGAATGCGGCTTTAGCCGGCCGCATGGATCGAACCACCAGACTGCAACCGCCGGCGATGCCGGCATGAGAAGAGGCAGGAAAAGAGATGGCTAAGAAAATTGCAGGCCAGCTCAAGCTCCAGGTTAAAGCGGGATCGGCAACGCCGTCCCCGCCGATCGGCCCGGCGCTTGGTCAGCGTGGCATCAACATCATGGAATTCTGCAAGGCGTTCAACGCGCAGACGCAGGAAATGGAAAAGGGATCTCCGGTCCCCGTCGTCATCACCTACTATCAGGACAAGTCGTTCACCTTCGTCATGAAGACGGCTCCGGTGAGCTACTTCCTGAAGAAGGCGGCGAACCTGACGGCTGGTTCCAAGGAGCCGGGCAAGGTCAAGGCTGGCACCGTTTCGCGCGACAAGGTCCGCGAGATCGCCACCGCCAAGATGAAGGATCTGAACGCAAACGACGTCGAGGCGGCCATGCGCATGGTCGAGGGCTCCGCCCGCTCGATGGGTCTGGAAGTGGTGGGCTGAGATCATGGCAAAGATTGCAAAGCGTGTATCGAAGTCCCGCGAAGGCATTGATCCAAACAAGGCTTACGCCCTGGGTGATGCCCTGAAGCTGCTCAAGGACCGTTCGTCGGTGAAGTTCGACGAGACCGTTGAGGTTGCCATGAACCTCGGTGTTGACCCGCGTCATGCCGACCAGATGGTTCGTGGCGTGGTCAATCTGCCGAATGGCACTGGCCGCACCGTCCGCGTCGCCGTGTTCGCACGCGGTGACAAGGCCGAGGAAGCCAAGGCCGCGGGCGCCGACATCGTTGGCGCCGAGGATCTGGTCGACATCGTCCAGAAGGGCACGATCGATTTCGATCGCTGCATCGCCACGCCGGACATGATGCCGCTCGTCGGTCGTCTGGGCAAGGTGCTCGGCCCGCGCGGCATGATGCCGAACCCGAAGGTCGGCACCGTGACCACGGACGTCGCTGCCGCCGTCAAGGCATCCAAGGGTGGCGCTGTCGAGTTCCGCGTCGAGAAGGCGGGCATCGTGCACGCCGGCGTCGGCAAGGTCTCGTTCGATGTCAAGGCTCTGGAGGAAAACGTCCGCGCCTTTGCTGATGCCGTGACCAAGGCAAAGCCGGCTGGCGCCAAGGGCAACTACGTCAAGAAGGTGTCGGTCACCTCGACGATGGGCCCGGGCCTCAAGCTCGACGTTTCGACGCTTACCGCGTCCTGATGCGATCATCTGGATCGGCCCGCGGCAGGGCTGATCCGCAAGAAATTCCGGGCCTCTGATTTGTTTTGGAGGTCCGGTGCCGGAAGTCGAAAGGCTTCCGGACATCCTGTCCGAGATTGCAGGCGGCCCAAAAGCCTTAATTCATGTGGGCCTGCATGAGACGGGTGAAGACCCGACAACGGAGCGAGATGCTCCAATGAAAGGTTCGAACCGTGTTTGCCTTTTGTCTGCGCATTGCCCGGCTTGCCGGCTGATGTGGCGAAAGGGGGCAGGATCCTCGAGCGTCGTTCGGGAGATCCGTTACTGGATGGCCCGGCCGACAAAAGGCAACCAGACGCCTGTCCTGGTGAATGGGAAGGTTCCCATCAACAGGATTGGGGTCAACTGGAGATAGGCAGTGGACAGAGCGGAAAAACGCGAACTCGTCACGGGCCTGAACGGTGCGTTCTCGAACGCAGGTTCAGTGGTCGTGGCCCACTACGCCGGTATCACCGTCGCGCAAATGAACGACCTTCGGTCGAAAATGCGCGCCGCCGGTGGCACCGTTAAAGTCGCGAAGAACCGTCTCGCCAAAATCGCTCTTCAGGGCACGGACTCCGCATCGATCATCGATCTGTTCAAGGGACAGACGCTGATTGCTTATTCGGAGGATCCGATTGCAGCGCCGAAGGTCGCATCCGATTTCGCCAAGGGAAATGACAAGCTTGTCATTCTCGGCGGCGCAATGGGCACGACCTCGCTCAACGCCGACGGTGTGAAGGCTCTCGCCACACTCCCGTCGCTGGACGAGCTGCGCGGCAGGCTGGTTGGCATGATCGCCACCCCAGCAACCCGGATCGCCCAGATCGTCAATGCGCCCGCGGCTTCGGTCGCGCGTGTCATCGGCGCTTACGCCCGGAAGGACGAGGCGGCATGAGGCCGTTCCTCGCTATCAAAAACACACGTTCGAACCTTATGAAGGAATACAACAATGGCTGATCTCGCAAAGATCGTAGACGACCTTTCGAAGCTGACCGTCCTCGAGGCGGCCGAGCTGTCGAAGCTTCTGGAAGAAAAGTGGGGCGTTTCCGCCGCTGCTCCGGTGGCTGTTGCCGCCGCTGGCGGTGGTGCTGCCGCTGCTGCTCCGGCCGAAGAGAAGACCGAGTTCGACGTCGTCCTGACGGACGCCGGCGCCCAGAAGATCAACGTGATCAAGGAAGTTCGCGCCATCACCGGTCTTGGCCTCAAGGAAGCCAAGGACCTGGTCGAGGCGGCTCCGAAGCCGGTCAAGGAAGCCGTTTCCAAGGCCGACGCGGACAAGTTCAAGGCTCAGCTGGAAGCAGCTGGCGCCAAGGTCGAACTTAAGTAAGCGTTTTGATTGTTTGGCGGGCGGCCTCGCGCCGTCCGCCACTCCCTTCGTGTGAAGGGAGGACGCGTAACGCGAGATGTACGAGAACCTCTTTCCTGAGGGCCGGAATTCGGCCCTCAGGAAACGGGTTTTCTCCCGTTTTGGCCAGCTGCCGACAGGCGGCCGGTGAACAGACAAGAGGGTCGCCGCCCAGGTGGCCCAGAATGCAAGGCGAGCCGCGGCGAGGCTCGTCCCGAGAATTGAGCTAAGGAGCGACGATGGCCCAGACCCAGACTTTCAATGGCCGCAGACGCGTACGCAAGTTCTTCGGAAAGATCCCGGAAGTTGCGGAGATGCCGAACCTGATCGAGGTTCAGAAGGCGTCCTATGACCAGTTCCTCATGGTGGCGGAGCCCAAGGGCGGGCGTCCGGACGAGGGACTGCAGGCTGTTTTCAAGTCGGTCTTCCCGATTTCCGATTTTTCCGGCTCCTCCATGCTGGAATTCGTGAAGTACGAGTTCGAAGGACCGAAATTTGACGTTGACGAATGCCGTCAGCGCGACCTTACCTATGCCGCGCCACTGAAGGTGACGCTGCGCCTCATCGTGTTCGATATCGATGAGGATACCGGCGCCAAGTCGATCAAGGACATCAAGGAGCAGGACGTCTACATGGGCGACATGCCGCTCATGACGCTCAACGGCACCTTCATCGTCAACGGTACGGAACGCGTCATCGTCTCGCAGATGCACCGTTCGCCGGGCGTCTTCTTCGACCACGACAAGGGCAAGTCGCACTCGTCGGGCAAGCTTCTGTTTGCCGCGCGCGTCATTCCCTATCGCGGTTCGTGGCTCGACATCGAGTTCGATTCCAAGGACGTCGTGCACGCCCGCATCGACCGTCGCCGCAAGATTCCGGTGACGTCGCTGTTGATGGCGCTCGGCATGGACGGCGAAGAGATCCTGTCGACCTTCTACAACAAGATCACCTATGTGCGCGCCGGAGACCATTGGCGCATTCCGTTCAACGTCGAGCGTTTCCGCGGCCTCAAGGCTGTCGGCGACCTGGTCGACGCCGATACGGGCGAGATCGTTGTCGAGGCCGGCAAGAAGATCACTGCCCGTCAGGCGAGGGCGCTTGGCGAAAAGGGTCTTAAGGCGATCAAGGCGACCGACGAGGATTTGCTTGGCAACTACCTGGCCGAGGACATCGTCAACTACGGCACCGGCGAGATTTTCCTCGAGGCCGGCGACGAGATCGACGAGAAGACGCTGAAGGTTTTGCTCGGCACGGGCGAAGACGAGATCAAGGTTCTCGACATCGACCACGTCAATGTCGGCGCCTATATCCGCAACACGCTCAACGTCGACAAGAACGAGAGCCGCCAGGACGCGCTGTTCGACATCTATCGTGTCATGCGCCCCGGCGAGCCGCCGACGCTCGAGACCGCCGAAGCCATGTTCAATTCGCTGTTCTTCGACAGCGAACGCTATGATCTGTCGGCCGTCGGCCGCGTCAAGATGAACATGCGCCTCGAGCTCAAGGCTGAGGATACCGTGCGCGTGCTGCGCAAGGACGACATCCTGGCCGTGGTCAGGACGCTGGTCGAGCTGCGTGACGGCAAGGGCGAGATCGACGATATCGACAATCTCGGCAATCGCCGCGTGCGTTCGGTCGGCGAGCTGATGGAAAACCAGTACCGCGTCGGCCTGCTGCGCATGGAGCGCGCGATCAAGGAGCGTATGTCCTCGATCGAAATCGACACGGTCATGCCGCAGGACCTGATCAACGCCAAGCCGGCGGCTGCCGCCGTGCGCGAGTTCTTTGGTTCCTCGCAGCTGTCGCAGTTCATGGACCAGACCAACCCGCTGTCGGAAATCACCCACAAGCGTCGTCTCTCGGCGCTTGGACCGGGCGGTCTGACCCGCGAGCGTGCCGGCTTCGAAGTGCGCGACGTGCACCCGACGCATTACGGCCGCATCTGCCCGATCGAGACGCCGGAAGGCCCGAATATCGGTCTGATCAACTCGCTGGCGACCTTCGCACGCGTCAACAAGTACGGTTTCATCGAGAGCCCGTACCGCAAGATCGTCGACGGCAAGCTGACCAATGACGTCGTCTATCTGTCGGCGATGGAAGAGGCCAAGCACCATGTCGCGCAGGCCAACGCCGAGCTCGACAAGAATGGCGGCTTCGTCGACGAATTCGTCATTTGCCGCAGCGCCGGTGAAGTGATGATGGCGCCGCGCGAAAACGTCGACCTGATGGACGTGTCACCGAAGCAGATGGTGTCGGTGGCCGCGGCCCTGATCCCGTTCCTTGAGAACGACGACGCCAACCGCGCTCTGATGGGCTCGAACATGCAGCGTCAGGCCGTGCCGCTGGTGCGCGCCGAAGCGCCGTTCGTCGGCACCGGCATGGAGCCGATCGTCGCCCGTGACTCGGGCGCCGCCATCGGCGCCCGCCGCGGCGGTATCGTCGACCAGGTGGATGCGACGCGTATCGTTATCCGCGCGACGGAAGATCTCGATCCGGGCAAGTCCGGCGTCGATATCTACCGGCTGATGAAGTTCCAGCGCTCGAACCAGAACACCTGCATCAACCAGCGTCCGCTGGTTCGCATGGGCGATCGGGTCAACAAGGGCGACATCATCGCGGACGGTCCGTCGACGGAGCTCGGCGATCTGGCGCTCGGCCGCAACGTGCTGGTCGCGTTCATGCCTTGGAATGGCTACAACTACGAGGACTCGATCCTGCTCTCCGAGCGTATCGTGGCCGACGACGTCTTCACCTCGATCCACATCGAGGAGTTCGAGGTCATGGCACGCGATACCAAGCTTGGACCGGAGGAAATCACCCGCGACATTCCGAACGTTTCGGAAGAAGCGCTGAAGAACCTCGACGAAGCCGGCATCGTCTATATCGGCGCCGAAGTTCAGCCGGGCGACATCCTGGTAGGCAAGATCACGCCGAAGGGCGAGAGCCCGATGACGCCGGAAGAGAAGCTTCTGCGCGCCATCTTCGGTGAAAAGGCATCGGACGTGCGTGACACCTCGATGCGCATGCCTCCAGGCACTTTCGGCACGGTTGTCGAAGTGCGCGTCTTCAACCGCCACGGTGTGGAGAAGGACGAGCGCGCCATGGCGATCGAGCGCGAGGAGATCGAACGCCTCGCCAAGGACCGCGACGACGAGCAGGCGATCCTCGACCGCAACGTCTATTCGCGTCTTTCCGACGTTCTCGTCGGCAAAGAGGCGATTGCGGGCCCGAAGGGCTTCAAGAAGGGCTCGATGCTGTCGAAGGATACGCTCGACGAGTATCCGCGTTCGCAGTGGTGGCAGTTTGCCGTGGAGAACGAAAAGCTCCAGAGCGAACTGGAAGCCTTGCGTGGCCAGTACGACGACTCCAAGAAGGCGCTCGAGCAGCGCTTCATGGACAAGGTCGAGAAGGTGCAGCGCGGCGACGAAATGCCCCCGGGCGTCATGAAGATGGTCAAGGTCTTCGTGGCCGTGAAGCGCAAGATGCAGCCCGGCGACAAGATGGCCGGCCGTCACGGCAACAAGGGTGTCGTGTCGCGGATCGTTCCGGTCGAGGACATGCCGTTCCTCGAGGACGGCACGCATGCGGATATCGTGCTCAACCCGCTGGGTGTGCCGAGCCGTATGAATGTCGGCCAGATCCTGGAAACGCATCTGGGCTGGGCTTGCGCCGGCATGGGCAAGAAGATCGGTGAGCTGATCGACGCGTACAAGGTGGCAGGCGATATCAAGCCGCTGCGCAAGACGCTCGAGAGCTTCATCCCGGCCAACGATCGCAACGAGCCGGTGCGTGAGTATGACGACGAGAGCATTGTTCGCCTCAGCGAGCAGATGCGTCGCGGCGTCTCCATCGCGACACCGGTGTTCGACGGCGCGCATGAGGCTGACATCAACATCATGCTGGAGCAGGCGGGCCTGCACACCAGCGGTCAGTCGCAGCTCTATGACGGACGCACCGGCGAGCCGTTCGATCGCAAGGTGACGATGGGCTATATCTACATGCTCAAGCTTCACCATCTCGTGGACGACAAGATCCACGCGCGTTCGATCGGTCCGTACTCGCTCGTCACCCAGCAGCCGCTGGGCGGCAAGGCGCAGTTCGGTGGCCAGCGCTTCGGCGAGATGGAGGTCTGGGCGTTGGAAGCCTACGGCGCCGCCTACACGCTGCAGGAAATGCTGACGGTGAAGTCCGACGACGTCGCCGGACGCACCAAGGTCTACGAGGCGATCGTCCGTGGCGACGACACGTTCGAGGCTGGCATCCCGGAGAGCTTCAACGTTCTGGTCAAGGAAATGCGGTCCCTCGGCCTCAATGTCGAATTGGAGAACACCAAGCTCGACGAAAGCCCTGTCCGGCTGCCCGACGCGGCCGAGTAAGGCAACGGCGCGCCGCGGTAAGTCGCGGCGCACCTATAAAATTCTACGGCCATTGGCTGACAAAAGACGGCGGGCGTTTGGCCCGCGCTAGATGCAAGGGGTTTTCGAGGACCCCGAAAAGGAGAACGGCATGAACCAAGAGGTCATGAATCTCTTCAACCCCCAGGCGCCTGCGCAGGTGTTCGATTCCATCCGGATTTCGCTCGCCAGCCCTGAGAAGATTCTGTCCTGGTCCTTCGGCGAGATCAAGAAGCCGGAGACCATCAACTATCGTACCTTCAAGCCGGAGCGCGACGGCCTGTTCTGCGCGCGCATTTTTGGCCCGATCAAGGACTATGAGTGCCTGTGCGGCAAGTACAAGCGCATGAAGTACAAGGGCGTCATCTGCGAAAAGTGCGGCGTCGAAGTCACGCTTTCGCGCGTCCGCCGCGAGCGCATGGGCCATATCGAGCTCGCAGCGCCCGTCGCCCATATCTGGTTCCTGAAGTCGCTGCCGTCGCGCATCGGAACGCTGCTCGACATGACGCTGAAGGATATCGAGCGCGTCCTTTACTTCGAGAACTACATCGTCACCGAGCCCGGTCTCACCGCGCTGAAGGAGCACCAGCTCCTCAGCGAGGAGGAGTATATGATCGCCGTCGACGAATATGGCGAAGATAGCTTCACCGCCATGATCGGCGCCGAGGCCATCCACGACCTTCTGGCCGGCATGGATCTCGAGAAGATCGCTGGCGACCTGCGTTCGGAACTGGCTTCGACCACGTCCGAGCTCAAGCAGAAGAAGTATCTGAAGCGGCTCAAGGTCGTCGAGAACTTCATGGAATCCGGCAATCGTCCCGAATGGATGATCATGAAGGTGGTTCCGGTGATCCCGCCGGACCTGCGTCCGCTCGTCCCGCTGGACGGCGGCCGCTTCGCTACGTCCGACCTCAACGACCTCTATCGTCGCGTCATCAACCGCAACAACCGTCTGAAGCGGCTGATCGAACTGCGCGCTCCCGGCATCATCGTGCGTAATGAAAAGCGCATGCTGCAGGAAGCCGTCGATGCGCTGTTCGACAACGGTCGTCGTGGCCGCGTCATCACCGGCGCCAACAAGCGTCCGCTGAAGTCGCTGTCCGACATGCTCAAGGGCAAGCAGGGCCGGTTCCGTCAGAACCTGCTCGGCAAGCGCGTCGACTATTCCGGCCGTTCGGTCATCGTGACCGGTCCGGAGCTCAAGCTGCATCAGTGCGGCCTGCCGAAGAAGATGGCGCTCGAGCTGTTCAAGCCCTTCATCTACGCCCGTCTCGACGCCAAGGGTTACTCCTCGACCGTCAAGCAGGCGAAGAAGCTGGTCGAGAAGGAGCGTCCGGAAGTCTGGGATATCCTCGACGAGGTCATCCGCGAGCATCCGGTGCTCTTGAACCGCGCGCCGACGCTGCACCGTCTCGGCATCCAGGCGTTCGAGCCGATCCTGATCGAAGGCAAGGCGATCCAGCTTCACCCGCTGGTCTGCACCGCCTTCAACGCCGACTTCGACGGCGACCAGATGGCCGTTCACGTGCCGCTGTCACTGGAAGCGCAGCTTGAAGCCCGCGTGCTGATGATGTCGACCAACAACATCCTGCACCCGGCTTCCGGCGCGCCGATCATCGTGCCGTCGCAAGACATGGTTCTTGGTCTCTACTACCTCTCGATCGTCAACCAGAACGAGCCTGGCGAGGGTATGGTGTTTGCCGACATGGGCGAACTCCAGCACGCGCTCGAGACCAAGGCGGTGACGCTGCACTCCAAGATCAAGGGTCGCTTCCGCACGGTCGACGCTGAAGGCAAGGTCGTGTCGAAGATCCATGACACCACGCCTGGCCGCATGATCATCGGCGAGCTTCTGCCGAAGAACGTCAATGTGCCGTATGAAACCGCAAACCAGGAGATGACCAAGAAGAACATCTCCAAGATGATCGACACCGTCTACCGCCATTGCGGTCAGAAGGAGACGGTTATCTTCTGCGATCGCATCATGGCCCTGGGCTTCAGCCATGCCTGCCGCGCCGGCATTTCGTTCGGCAAGGACGACATGCTGATCCCAGATGCCAAGATCAAGCTGGTCTCCGACACCGAGGCCTTGGCCAAGGAATACGAGCAGCAGTACAATGACGGTCTGATCACGCAGGGCGAGAAGTACAACAAGGTCGTCGACGCATGGGCCAAGTGCTCGGAAAAGGTCGCCGACGAAATGATGGCCCGCATCAAGGCCGTGGAGTTCGAGGACAATGGCCGTCAGAAGCCGATGAACTCGATCTACATGATGTCGCACTCCGGTGCGCGTGGCTCGCCCACGCAGATGCGTCAGCTCGCCGGAATGCGCGGCCTCATGGCCAAGCCGTCGGGTGAAATCATCGAGACGCCGATCATCTCGAACTTCAAGGAAGGCCTCACCGTGCTCGAGTACTTCAACTCGACCCACGGCGCCCGCAAGGGTCTGGCCGACACCGCCTTGAAGACGGCGAACTCGGGCTACCTCACCCGTCGTCTGGTCGACGTGGCGCAGGACTGCATCGTCAACTCCGTCGACTGCGGCACCGACAAGGGCCTCACCATGCAGCCGATCGTCGATGCCGGTCAGGTCGTCGCTTCGGTTGGCCAGCGCGTGCTGGGTCGTACGTCGCTCGACGACATCACCCATCCGGTGTCGGGCGAGATTCTGGTCAAGGCCGGAACGCTGATGGACGAGCGTGACGTGGAACAGATCGAAAAGGCCGGCGTCCAGTCGGTTCGCATTCGCTCGGCACTGACCTGCGAAGTCAGGGTTGGCGTCTGCGCGGTCTGCTACGGTCGCGATCTGGCCCGCGGTACTCCGGTCAACCAGGGTGAAGCCGTTGGCGTCATCGCGGCGCAGTCGATCGGCGAGCCGGGCACCCAGCTCACCATGCGTACCTTCCACATGGGCGGTACGGCGCAAGTGGTGGACAGCTCGTTCCTTGAAGCCTCCTATGAGGGCAAGGTCGAGATCCGCAACCGCAACGTGGTGCGCAACTCCGACGGCCAGCAGATGGTCATGGGCCGCAACATGGCGGTGCTGATCCTCGACGAGGCCGGCAAGGAGCGTGCCACGCACCGTGTCACCTATGGTTCGCGTATCTTCGTGGACGATGGCGACAAGGTGAAGCGCGGCCAGCGTATCGCCGAGTGGGACCCGTATACCCGCCCGGTCCTCACCGAAATCGAGGGCAGGGTGTCGTACGAGGATCTGGTCGACGGCATTTCCGTTCAGGAAACGGCGGACGAGTCTACCGGCATCACCAAGCGTGAGGTCATCGACTGGCGCTCGACGCCACGCGGCAACGACCTCAAGCCGGCGATCGCCATCCAGGACTCCAAGGGCAAGGTCGGCAAGCTGTCGAAGGGCGGCGATGCCCGCTTCCTGCTCTCGGTCGAGGCCATTCTTTCGGTCGAGCCGGGCTCACAGGTTCGCCCCGGCGACGTGCTGGCGCGTATCCCGATGGAAAGCGCCAAGACGAAGGACATCACCGGCGGTCTGCCGCGTGTTGCCGAACTGTTCGAGGCACGCCGTCCGAAGGATCACGCCATCATCGCCGAGATCGATGGCACGATCCGCTTCGGCCGCGACTACAAGAACAAGCGCCGCATCATCATCGAGCCGCATGACTCGACGCTTGAGCCGGTCGAATACCTGATCCCGAAGGGCAAGCCGTTCCATCTCCAGGACGGCGACGTCATCGAGAAGGGCGACTATATCCTCGACGGCAATCCTGCGCCGCACGACATCCTGGCCATCAAGGGCGTGGAGGCGCTTGCGTCCTACCTCGTCAACGAGATCCAGGAAGTCTACCGTCTGCAGGGCGTGTCGATCAACGACAAGCACATCGAGGTGATCGTTCGCCAGATGCTGCAGAAGGTCGAGATCACGGTGCAGGGCGACTCGACCTACATCCCGGGCGACCACGTCGACGTGATCGAACTGGAAGAGGTCAACGAGCGCCTGGTCGAGGACGGCAAGAAGCCGGCCGAAGGCCTGCCGGTGCTCTTGGGCATTACCAAGGCCTCGCTGCAGACGCCGTCCTTCATCTCGGCCGCCTCCTTCCAGGAGACGACCAGGGTGCTGACCGAAGCGGCTGTTGCCGGCAAGACCGACATGCTGCAGGGTCTGAAGGAAAACGTCATTGTCGGCCGGCTTATCCCGGCTGGTACGGGCGGCACGATGAGCCAGATCCGGCGCATCGCAACCTCGCGCGACGAACTGATCATCGACGAGCGCCGCAAGGCGTCCGGCGTCGAGATCGCCGAGCCGATGCTGGCCGATATGACAACCGCCGCGCAGTAAGCGCGGGGGTAAAAGATCTCAGGCAACGAAGCCGTCGGGGCGACCCGGCGGCTTTTTTGTTGCCCCTGCCGCAGATTTAGATGAACCTATGCATCTTCCATCTAGCGGAGGGGAGATGCACGAGTCTGCACTTTTGGATTTGATGAATGCCAGTCGGGATCGCATGAGTTTCTCTCAGAAGAGACTCTGGGACATTATCAAGATCGGGCCAGAGAAGTGGACGCACCTCTCCTTTGAAGGCCATGACTTCTGGGTTGTCGCTTTATTTGGGCGGAGCATTGTGTCGTACAACGACTTCGAGAACGGCTTCGATCGCTCGGAGTTCATCCAATATGGAGAAATTGCCGAGCTCGGCTGGGGGCAAGCAGCTCTCGATGAGGTGGTTCAGCACATCTTGAATGAAATGGAAGTCGGGTATCGGACCGCGCCGCGAGCGTCTCCACCCCATCCAGGGTGCCCCTAGTGCAGATACCGAGCAGAGAATCTGGCAACCAACGTGTTCTTCGTTAGGCGCTATGCAGGAAGTTTCTCGAACCGCAGCAGATCGCCCGGCTCGCAGTCGAGATACTCGCAGATACGCTCCAGCGTATCGAACCGGATGCCCTTGACCTTTCCCTGCTTCAACAGGGAAAGGTTGGCTTCGGTGATGCCGACATATTCCGCTAGGTCTTTCGACTTCACATTTCGTTCGGCGAGGACGACGTTGAGCCTGACCCTTATGGGCATGAGCGGATCCTCAAATGAACTGCGCGTTTTCGTCGGCAAGCGCGGATGCCTCGGCCAGCACCCAGGCGATGACAGCAATTATGCCGGCCGCCAACAGCGCCAGCATCGTATCGCTGCCGAAGCCAAGCGTCAGGCGATGCTGGCCCGCGGGTGCATCTGAGCTCAGGAGAACAGAGAGGGCCGCTGCGGAGAATGGTTTCAGCAACGCGGATGCAAGCAGACCCAGGGCAAAGTTCCGCAGGCCCTTCAATGCGTCCCGACCAAAGAAGTTCCCGACCGCGAAAGCGTCGAAACAGCGCCTCGCGGATATCAGCGCCAGGATAAGGCAGGCGAGTGGCACGAACGAGATCGCAAACCCCGCGGCTCTTCGGCCCACACCTAGATCCGCCAGCCATTCCTGGGGAATCTGCGCGTCCGCCGCAATGGAGGCCGCGGATGTTGAGAACCAATAGAAGAGAAGACCGACCGCCATCAGGGCCGCCAGAACAAGGCAGGCCCTCGCCAGCGTGACACTGAAGTACCGGATGCGGTTCAACCTTGCTTGGCGACTGGGATCAGGGGGTGAAGTCATCACGATAGAGTTGGTCATTTGAGCCTCATTTGCGACAAGAAATTATCGTTTTACAATAATTATTTTATGCACAATAATACCAAGCGTCAAGATGCCATTCCAACTGGAGAAACTCGAATGCCTTCCTCCGATCGCAAGATTGCCGTTGCCATCCTCGGCGCCGTGGCTGCGTCCATGCTGCCCTTTGCCGCCGCCGCTCTTCCATCGACCGCGAAAGGTCAGGTCTCGGTCGGCCAGGTTATGGAGATGATCGCGAAGGCCGACTCAAGCCCGATAGCAAGGCAGACATTGCTTGCTTACGTCGCGGGGGTTGGCGAAACGGCTGGCGCGATCGTCGATACGATCGGTAGCGGCGGCTCGCATCTCGTTTCTTGCAAGAATTCGTTCAGGCTGGACACCGGGTCCGTCCGTGCCGCTCTTCAAACGGCAGCGCCCTACGAAAGCAGCTGGTCCGAAACGCCGGCGACGCCGTTGATCGTCGCCGATATGGTCAAGCGCGCCGGCTGTCGGATCAAGGATTGAAACAGCGCTGAAACTGGTCGCGGCGGATCAGTTCCGCGGCCGCCCTCAACTGGGAACGCCGCATCGAGTGCGGCGTTCCCTTGCTAAATGCCTAGTCGAAAAACGCCTCGACCACATTGCGCTTGCCGAGCATGAAGGCGTCGGCGACATGCTGGAGCGGCGCCAGGTCGACATCCGAGGTGCCGGCACGGACAATGTCCGCGAAGCGCTGGTAAAGCATAGGATACTCTGCTTCCGGTTCGTCATGGACGAAATGGCCGTCGACGATGAGCTTCGAGCCGCCGCCGGAAAGCACCATTGCGCCCTGGTCGGTGTCGGCCAGTATGTCCCAGCTTTGCGGACCGGTCTGCAGCCAGTCCAGTTCCATGGTCACCGGCAATCCGTTCGAGGCGCGGAAGGTGACGTGCGCCGCGATCGGGGCGGCGCGGTTTTCGGGAAAGTCGAGGACTGCCGAGGTGATGAACATCGACGGCAGGATATAGGTCGCGATCGACAGCGCATTGATGCCGGGATCGAACACGCCGAAGCCGCCGGGCTGCCAGATCCAGTCCTGGTTCGGATGCCAGCGGCGGACATCTTCCTTCCAGTTGATGGCGGCCGACCTGATCTTGGCAGAGCCGAGGAACGTGCGCGCGGCTTCGACCGCCGGCGCATAGCGCGAATGCCAGCTGGCAAACAGCGACACGCCGTTCGCGGCCGCCAGCGCCTTCAGGTCCTCGACCTCGCTGACCGTGGCGCCGGGTGGCTTTTCGAGGAAAACATGCTTTCTCGCCAACAACGCTATCCGCGCGGCGTCATAGCGGAACTGTGGCGGCATGCAGAGCGAAACGGCTTCGAGTTCCGGCGCCGCGTCGAGCATCGCCTCGATGGTCGGGAAATTCGGGATGCCATCGACCTTGCCGTGCCGGCTGGCGGCGGCAACAAGCTTGTAATTCGGGTCTTTCGCCAGGGCCGGCAGGTGTTGGTCGCGCACGATCTTGCCAACGCCGACGATGCCTATCTTGATGGGCTGGGACACGGACACTCCGTCTGTTGAATTGCTGGGATTTCTTAGCAGAACACCCGCTCCGGACAAGCGGCAGGCGCCCTCTATCTCAGCCCCAGCTTTCCTCGAATCGCAGCGTCAGTCTTTCCCCGGCCAGAAAGGACTCGATCGCCGGTTCGAAAGGCGAGGGATCCAGGCCGTTCGCCTTCAGCCATTCATCTGAATAGTAAGTGTTGACATAGCGCTCGCCGGAATCGCAGATCAACGTCACCAGCGAGCCGGCCTCGCCAAGCTCGATCATGCGCGCGGCCTGGAAGCACATGGCGATGAAATTGGTGCCGGTCGATCCGCCAACGCGGCGACCCAGGCGACGCGACAGCACCCGCATTGCCGCAAGCGATACCGCGTCGGGCACCCGCAGCATATGATCGATGACACCGGGCACGAAGGATGGTTCGACGCGCGGCCGACCGATGCCCTCTATACGCGACGGTTGCTCGCAGCGGCAGTTGGCGTCCCGAGTTGAGAAGCCGTCGAAGAAGGCGGAGCGTTCGACATCGGCGACTGACAGCCGTGTCGCGTGCCGCTTGTAGCGAATGTAGCGGCCGATTGTTGCCGTGGTGCCGCCGGTGCCGGCGCTCATCACGACCCAGGCCGGGATTGGATGCGGCTCCTCGCGCATCTGTCCGAAAATGGATTCGGCGATGTTGTTGTTGCCACGCCAGTCAGTCGCTCGCTCGGCATGGGTGAACTGGTCCATGAAGTGGCCGCCGAGCCTGGCGGCAAGTTCGGCCGATTCGGCGTAGATGCGCCGGCCGTCATCGATGAAATGGCATTTGCCGCCGTGATGCTCTATCGCCGCGATCTTTTCGGGCGAGGTCGAACGCGGCATCACCGCGTAGAACGGCACGCCGATCATGCGGGCGAAATAGGCTTCCGACACGGCGGTCGAGCCGGACGAGGCTTCAACGACCGCCGTATCCTCGCGGACATGTCCATTGCACAAGGCGTAGAGGAAGAGCGACCTCGCCAGCCGGTGTTTCAGGCTGCCTGTGGGATGAGTCGATTCGTCCTTGAGGTAGAAGTCGATGCCTGCCAGTGCCGGCAGGTCCAGCTTCCACAGGTGAGTGTCGGCCGAACGGTGCTGGTCGGCCTCGATCGCGGCAACCGCCCGGTCGGCCCAGGCGCGGGATTCGGGTTTCGCCGTTCTCGAGTTGACCATGATGCCTCCGATTGCCCGATTCAGATCGGCCCCATTCCAGATTGGCTCTGCTTCAGATTGGAACGTCGAAGGTAACGATCGACACTTCACCTTCGAGTGCGCCCTGGAAAGCCGACAAATGCGGCTCGTCATCCGGTTCGCCGTCCATATCGCCGATCTGGTCGAGTTCAGCCTCGGCATAGCCCTCCGCCGCCAGCGATTCGAGTGCCCGGCGCACCGCCGAATCGTCGTCGGGCGCGACAAGTATGACATGGACACCTTCCGGCTTGCCGCCTTTGCGCTTCCATACCCGGCCGGTGATGATGGTGACCGGGCGCTCCTCATTGTCGTTCACAGGCTGATTCCTCGTTTTTCGAAAAAGGCTGGGCGGGCGAGGGGATTTAGGCCGTTCATGCGGCCTTTTCGCATGAAGCTTGGCTTTGCAACAGTCGAAAGCCGGTCACTTTCTTCCTCCTGCCTGCAAAACGACGAAAGAAAATTACAAGCGCCTTATGCATGGCTGCCACGCTAAGGGTTGAGCGCAATATTTGGCGCTCCGGGGTTGACGGTTCGCGGTGTTGCGGGTAGAAGCCGGCCAGTCAGAACCGATGTGAGGCTCTCCCTTCCGAAGCGACACGCTTTGGAGTTTGCCTCAAACAGGGTTCACTTTACGAGCGAAAAAGACATTTCCGGCGCGCACGAAGCGGTTCCGCTTCCTCTGCCAATTGTTCGGGCAAGACCGCGAGGCGCGGTTTATGGCCCGAATTTGCGTATGGAATTGACGCTTTGAGCGGCCCTGACTGGGCGTGAGACACGGAATTGAGAGACAAGAGGGTTTAATGCCTACCGTCAACCAGCTGATCCGCAAGCCGCGCATAGCGCCGGTGAAGCGCAACAAGGTCCCGGCCATGCAGCAGAACCCGCAGAAGCGGGGCGTCTGCACGCGCGTCTACACGACGACGCCGAAGAAGCCGAACTCGGCGCTGCGCAAGGTGGCCAAGATCCGCCTGACCAATGGTTTCGAAGTGATTGGTTACATTCCCGGCGAAGGTCACAACCTTCAGGCGCACTCCGTGGTCATGATCCGTGGCGG
Organism: Mesorhizobium carmichaelinearum; assembly: GCA_943370265.1. Lineage (GTDB taxonomy): Bacteria > Pseudomonadota > Alphaproteobacteria > Rhizobiales > Rhizobiaceae > Mesorhizobium > Mesorhizobium carmichaelinearum_A. The sequence goes on along the minus strand of CALRQH020000042.1, from coordinate 3,131 downwards.
CCGCGTGAAGGATCTTCCGGGCGTCCGCTATCACATCATCCGCGGCGTGCTCGACACGCAGGGCGTGAAGAACCGCAAGCAGCGCCGTTCGAAGTACGGCGCCAAGCGTCCGAAGTAAGATTTTCCGGCCTTGTCGTCTTACGGCGCAGGGCTACGAGATTGAGAGACAAGAACCATGTCGCGTCGTCACAGTGCAGAAAAGCGTGAGATCAATCCGGACCCGAAGTTCGGTGATCTGATCGTTACCAAGTTCATGAATGCCGTCATGTATGATGGCAAGAAGTCGGTCGCCGAAACCATCGTCTACGGTGCGCTCGACCAGGTTCAGGCCAAGACCAAGCAGGAGCCGGTAACGGTCTTCCATCAGGCGCTCGACAATGTCGCGCCGCATGTGGAAGTGCGTTCGCGCCGCGTTGGTGGTGCGACCTACCAGGTTCCGGTCGATGTGCGCCCCGAGCGTCGTCAGGCGTTGGCCATTCGCTGGCTGATTGCTGCTGCTCGCAATCGTAACGAGACCACTATGGTTGATCGCCTCTCCGGCGAGCTGATGGATGCGGCCAACAACCGCGGCACAGCCGTCAAGAAGCGTGAAGACACCCACAAAATGGCTGAAGCCAACCGCGCTTTCGCGCACTACCGCTGGTAAAGCGCGAACGAGACTGAGAGGCAGCTACGATGGCCCGCGAATACAAAATCGAAGACTACCGCAATTTCGGTATCATGGCGCATATTGACGCCGGCAAGACGACGACCACCGAGCGCGTACTCTATTACACGGGCAAGTCGCACAAGATCGGCGAAGTGCACGATGGCGCTGCCACCATGGATTGGATGGAGCAGGAGCAGGAGCGCGGGATCACCATCACGTCCGCTGCGACCACGACCTTCTGGAAGGGTCGTGACGGCAAGATGCGTCGCTTCAACATCATCGACACTCCCGGCCATGTCGACTTCACGATCGAAGTTGAGCGTTCGCTGCGCGTTCTCGATGGCGCCATTGCTCTGCTTGATGCCAATGCCGGTGTTGAGCCGCAGACGGAAACCGTCTGGCGCCAGGCCGACAAGTACCGCGTGCCGCGCATGATCTTCTGCAACAAGATGGACAAGATCGGCGCTGATTTCTATCGCTCTGTCGAGATGATCGGCTCGCGCCTCGGTGCGCAGGCTGTCGTCATGCAGCTGCCGATCGGCGCTGAGACCGAGTTCAAGGGCGTCGTCGATCTCGTGGAGATGAATGCGCTTGTCTGGCGCGACGAGACGCTGGGCGCGGCCTGGGACGTCGTCGAGATCCCTGACGACCTCAAGGCTCGCGCTGAAGAGTACCGCGAGAAGATGATCGAAGCCGCCGTCGAAATGGACGAGACGGCCCTCGAGAACTACCTCGAAGGCAAGATGCCGTCGAATGACGAGATCCGCGCGCTGGTCCGCAAGGGCACCATCGCGGTGAAGTTCTACCCGATGTTCTGTGGCTCGGCCTTCAAGAACAAGGGCGTGCAGCCGTTGCTCGACGCCGTTGTCGAATACCTGCCGTCGCCTGCCGACGTGCCGGCCATCAAGGGTGTCGACGCCAAGACGGATGCCGAGATCGAGCGTCATGCCGATGACAGCGAGCCGCTGTCGATGCTGGCCTTCAAGATCATGAACGACCCGTTCGTTGGTTCGCTCACCTTCGCTCGCATCTATTCCGGCAAGCTGACCAAGGGCACCTCGGTCGACAACACCGTGAAGGGCAAGAAGGAGCGCATCGGCCGCATGCTGCAGATGCATGCGAACTCGCGCGCCGACGTCGAAGAGGCTTTTGCTGGCGACATCGTCGCTCTGGCCGGCCTCAAGGACACGACCACGGGCGACACGCTTTGCGATCCGCTGCATCCGGTTATCCTGGAGCGCATGGAGTTCCCCGATCCGGTCATCCAGATCGCGATCGAGCCGAAGACCAAGAACGACCAGGAAAAGATGGGTCTCGCCCTTCACCGTCTGGCCGCAGAGGATCCGTCCTTCCGCGTCAAGACCGACGAAGAGTCCGGGCAGACCATCATCTCCGGCATGGGCGAGCTTCACCTCGACATCATCGTCGACCGCATGCGTCGAGAGTTCAAGGTCGAGGCCAATGTTGGCGCCCCGCAGGTTGCTTATCGCGAAACCATCACGCGCAAGCATGAGCAGGACTACACCCACAAGAAGCAGACCGGCGGTACCGGTCAGTTCGCTCGCGTCAAGATCGTATTCGAGCCGAATCCAGATAGCAGCGAGTTCCTGTTCGAGTCCAAGATCGTCGGCGGTGCTGTTCCGAAGGAATACATCCCGGGTGTCGAGAAGGGCATCAACAGCGTCATGACGTCCGGCCCGTTCGCCGGCTTCCCGATGATCGGTGTCAAGGCTTCGCTCATCGACGGCGCTTACCATGATGTGGACTCCAGCGTTCTGGCCTTCGAGATCGCCGGCCGCGCTTGCTTCCGCGAAGCTGCTCCCAAGCTTGGTGTGCAGTTGCTCGAGCCGATCATGAAGGTCGAGGTCGTCACGCCGGAAGATTACGTCGGCAGCGTCATCGGTGACCTGAACGGCCGTCGCGGCCAGATCCAGGGCCAGGAAGCACGCGGTGTTGCGGTCGTTATCAACGCGATGGTGCCGCTGGCCAACATGTTCAAGTACGTCGACAACCTGCGCTCGATGAGCCAGGGCCGCGCGGCTTACACGATGCAATTCGATCACTACGAGCCGGTCCCGACCGCCGTGGCGACGGAAGTTCAGAAGAAATACGCGTAACTCGAGAGAGTTGCACCGGTAACTTAATTCAAGGCCCGCACGGGCTGGCAGGAATGGAGAGATCACATGGCAAAAGGTAAATTCGAGCGTAATAAGCCTCATGTGAACATTGGCACGATTGGCCACGTCGATCATGGCAAGACGTCGCTGACGGCTGCGATCACGAAGTATTTTGGCGAATACAAGCGCTATGACCAGATTGATGCGGCGCCTGAAGAGAAGGCCCGCGGCATCACCATCTCGACGGCGCATGTCGAATACGAGACGGCCAACCGCCACTACGCCCACGTCGACTGCCCCGGCCACGCCGACTATGTGAAGAACATGATCACCGGTGCGGCGCAGATGGACGGCGCGATCCTGGT
>CALRQH020000041.1:0-29711 GCA_943370265.1 Mesorhizobium carmichaelinearum | reverse complement strand
TCGACGCCGCGCAGCTTGAAACCGAGCATCGGCGTGACGCGCTCAATGCCTTTGATCATGCAGGCAGCAATGGCTGCGAGAAACAGTTCGGCTGGATTGAAGGCATCGGCCCGGCCTTCGAGACAGGTGTCGAGAACGAGCGTGGCGTTTTTGGTCGTGGCGACGCTGCCTCGTGCATCGGTCCTTCGCGCTTCAACGCTGTATTCGAACATGGTGCCCCCTTCTTCGCCGTAGCCTCGCCTACAGGCGACGTCCCGACTTTTTCTAGTCTCCGTTCAGGCTGCCAGTGTTGATCTAGGTCAGAATCCGACGGCATCTTGAAATGTCGGTTGGCCTGGCCATTGTTCCTACCGAACAATCAGCACAGGCACAGTGCTGAAGGAAAGCACCTCGGTCGCCTGGCTTCCCAGCAGCAGCCTTGCAAGGCCTCGGCGTCCGTGCGAAGCCATCACGATAAGATCGCAGCCTTCCGCCTTGGACAGCGCCAGGATTGCCTCCGCCGGCTTCCTGTTCTCGACGTGCACGGCCTTGGCGTCCACACCGAGCACCGCGGCCGCTGCCTTGCATTGATCAAGTATCTGCTTTGCGAAGCGACGTCCCTCTTCCTCGTACAACGTGAATTGTGCGCCGGCCGAATAGCCAGCCATCGGACTTCCCCAATCAAACATTGGAAATGGTTCAGTGACATTCAAAAATGAAATCTTGGCCCTTAGGCGACTGGCCAGCGACAGTCCGTGCTCAACGCCCCTCCGAGCGAATTCGGAACCATCCGTGGCAATGAGGAAATGCTTGTACATCGAAGTCCTACCTGGGCCAGCAATCGCCTCTCCTGATCGAGGCGGCGAAGATCAGCGCCTTTTTAGGTCGCCTTTCATCTGCTCATACTGCTCTTTCGTGATTTCGCCAGAGACATAGCGGCGATCCAAAATTTCTAGCGAGGCAGCTTCACGTGAGTGGTTACGCGAGGGTTGATGCCAGAAAAAATAGTAGACAAAGCCGGCCGCGATCAGGACCAGCAGCAACGGGCCAAAGCCGAAGAATGGCATCCCCCAAGCTCCACCGCAGCAATTGCTCCATCCCCATGACATCATGACGAGTACTCCATCCTGTTGACACCAAACTGTCGGACGGTGCACGTCGCATTGCGTTGGATCAAATCGCAGATTTGGGCGCCAGAATTGTCATCCGATGCCTAAAGTGAGCTACAACGCGCTCAAGTTTCGAACGCACAACTTGTGCGGCCTGCTTGAGCGCGGGGTTGTCGATCGCTTGCATCGAGGCGACCGGATTGATCGCGGCTACCTCAATTTCTCCGTTTCCTGAATCCCGCACGACGACTTTGCAGGGCAGCATTGTCCCCACCTTGTTTTCCAGCAGGAGGGCTTCGTGGGCCACTGTCGGGTTGCATACACCGAGGATGGTGTATTTTGGGAACTCCACACCGATCTTTGTCTTCAGCGTTTCCTGCACATTGATCTCGGTCAGCACACCAAAACCTTCTGCCTTCGGGGCGGCTTTCGTTCGCGAGACGGCTTCGTCGAATGCCGTCGGCAACACCCGGCTTATGTAGTACGTCATTCGTTTACACCTCCAGATGGATATTCAAAAAGGTTGACCTTGGCCTTTAGGGCGGCTGGCTAGCGACAGTCCGCGCTCAAAGCCGTTCTGAGCAACTTCGAAACCCAGCAATGGCAATGAGGAACTGCGAACCTCGCGCATTTCGATAACGTGGCGTCTGCGGGACTTTTGCTTACTGGCTGTCAATCGGGTCGCTTATGTCCGGTGACCATCGCTCTTGCAAGGTTCTCATGATGCACGAAGCTTGCCAGGAGCACGCCGAGAACGTCGAACACGACCAAGCCAAGCGTGATGTTCGCAATCATTTCGTGGGCCTCACCGACGACATTTTTGCCATCGCACTCTCCGCTTTGGTTCTCCTCGTCACTGGAAATCTGTGGCCCTAAGATAGACGATGTCTGCGCATACAGTGGAGCCAACGACCCGGCAGCGTCTTCTTCAGCGTACCGGATAAGCCCAGCCACTACTGTCGCAGCCAGGAACGCCAAAAGCGCGATGACCATTGCGCCGTCGGCGGGGCTATGACCAACGTAGCGCTTTGCAAGCGCATGCACGACGTCCCAAAGGTAGCGGGTGGCCGCTATCGGGCCGGAAGTGAAGTCAGAAAACCGCGCATGGCGCGGCCCGACAAATCCCCACACGATACGGGCGAAGACCAGCGCTCCGACAATGTAGCCCGCCCAGACATGAGCGATCTTTGCGTCCTCCGCCAGGTATGCGACGAAGAATCCAACGGCGACCGTCCAGTGAGCCGTGCGGACAAAAGGATCCCAGATCTGTACGTCGGAGGAAGCTCGAGCGTGCATGCCATCTACTCCTTGCTGGAGCCTGTCAGAAACAGGCTAGTCGCCTTCCCGTGCCTTGACCTGGATCAAAGCGCTGCAGCTGTTCACCCGATGGACCAAAGATCCTGACGCTCACCGCAGCAGGCTGACGATGCTGGATATTTGAGGGATCGAGGCCGACCTGCCGCGCCGGATTGTCATGCAGGCCGCTCAGGGCGATTTCACAGGTTCCGGTAGTACTCGCGCACTATCGCCCTCGCACCGACAGACGACGCTCCATTGACACAGGTCAAGCTCGCATTAGCTGCCCGTGCCAAAAGCCTAAGATTTGGAGGAAAAAACAATGCGCTCGCGTCGTGCTCTCATCTCATTTCTGGGCGTCTCCGTGGCATGGGGGGCGGGTGATCGGTCTGACTCACTCCCAAGCAGCGCCTGCTGTGTCCGATGTTGAAATCAAACAATCGATCATATCGGCGACTGGCCATGCCGGGAACGCCATCGAGGTCGCAACCAACGCGATCCAGATCGCTGTAGCTGTTGTGAACAGCGACCTGAATGGACCACTCATTACCCATCGAGAACGAGAGGCGGACGCGGCGAAGATCGTCGAAACAATAGTTGCTGTTCTTAAAGGCAATCCTGCCCAAGACAAATTGCTGGCAATTCACATCGACTACGTCTCGCGCGAGCCGAAGGCAGATCATTCACACGTGATAGACGGTGTTGACTATCGCCGAAATCAGAACGGGAGCTTCGATTTACATAAAACATAGACATGGATGGCACATCGATTGACCGTAGAACAGCACCCTTACTGGAGCTTGACCTTGCCCCCCTCGGCAAGGCTAGCCGGTGGATAGACGACGACGATCTCGCCAGGGTGCACGCCTTGCGTAACGGCGGCGATGCGGGCCGATAGGCGCGCACCCTGGATTTCTCGGAGATGAACGCGGCCTGCCTCGACAACGAAGACGCTCCAGGCATCGCCGCGCCGGAACAGGGCTCCGATCGGCACGACGATTGCCTGGTCGTTCTCGTCAACCACGATCTTGACCTCGACGCGGTAGCCATCTCCCAAGCTGGCCCACGTCTCTCGTGGCGAGGTTATGTCGACGACAACCCAGACGCGCTGCTCCTCGACGCCGAGCGCGGAGATTTTGGTGAAGCCGGAGGGCTCGACGCGCCGCACGGCCCCTCGCAAGTCCGTGGGGCCGCCCCAGCGCCCGATGATCACCTTGTCGCCCTCCCTTATGCGCGCGGCATCGGTCGTCAAAACGTCGACGGCAACTTCGAGATCGCCAGGATCACCCAACTCGAGCAATGGAGCTGCCTGCGCGACAATGGTCTCGCTCTCCTGCATGACCCTGAGAACGCGGCCGTCTATGGGGGAGGATACCGGGAAACCCTCGCTGGCCGCGGAACTGTCGGCGGAGTTCAGCGCCGCGCGCGCCTGTTCCAGAAGATGGGTGGCCGCGTGCCAGCGCCGCTCGGCAGCATCGGTTTGTCGCTCCGTGGAGCGGAACAGGAATTCCTCGCGCTCCAGTTGAGCCGCCGCCGCCACGTTGCGCTTGACGAGCTCCCTCGTGCGTTCGAGATCCGCACTGGCTTGAGCCAGCAGCACCTTGGCCTGCTCGTGAAGCGATGCCGCCTCCTCGACCGCCGCCTCGGCGGCACCGACCTGGGCCTCGAGTTCCAGCCGCACGCGGGGGTCGAGAAGCGGCGAAACTGGCGGCGTAATGGTCGCCAGCTTCTGTCCCGTCCGCACTGTATCGCCGGCCTTGAGTGCCAACCTCTGGATCCGTCCGGACAAAGGCGCCGACACCAGGTAGCGATCCCGCACGCGCGTGCGGCCGTCCTCTTCAACCGTGTCCTGGAAGCGCGAGGTCATCACCTCGGCGGTTTCGACAAGGACCGGCTGTGGCATCAGGAGCCAGTAGAAACCCAGTGCCGCAAGCGCCAGCACCAGTGCGCCCGCGATCGAAGTTGTTCGACGCTTCATGTTCAGTCCCTCGTCTTCAGGACAGCCACGAGATCGAGCCTGTCGATCCTGCGGCGGATTGTGATGAAACTGGCAAGGGCCGCTCCGATGACCAGGAGCGCGGCGATGGCATAACTGCTCCGATCGATCACAGCGGGGATCTGAAACGACTCGCTCGCACGCACCGACGCGATCAATTCGATCAGGTACCGTCCGATCAGGAGCCCGGCGGGGATAGCCACGATCAGCTCCACGACGAGCTCGCTGATAATGACGGCAGATACCTCACGCCGCGTCAGTCCGATGATGCGCAGGCTGGCCAATTCCCAGGCGCGCTCCTGCAGGGCGATGCGGGCACTGTTGTAGACCACGCCTATGGCGATCAGCATTCCAAACCCCGAGAGGATCAGCGCGCCGATAACCACCATTCCGCCGATCGTTTCGTTGAACAACGCAAACCACAGGGCCTTGACCGAGCTTCCCTCGATCTTCGGCATTGACCTTATCCTGGACCAGAGCCGTTCAGATTGACCGGGATCGATCCTGAAGGTCGCGACATTCGCAACGGAACCCTCCCGCATCAGGCGATTGAGTGCGGTGCGCTCCATCGTCACGGACGCGCCCAGAATATCGTCCGAAATCCTGCGGACGGTGACTTCTCTCACCGCTCGGCTGCCTTCCAGCACCTCGATCGTGACACTGTCACCGACGTTGAGATCGAGCTGCCTTGCGATCGTCCGGCTGAGCATGATGCCATCGGAGGGTACGGCAATCGGCCGAAGCGCGCTGTCTCTCAGCACCTTGAGCTCGGAACCGGAATCCAGACCAGTCGCCGAGGTGCGATAGGCGCGATGCCCAGCTCGCAATGTGATCGGCACGACACGCTGGACTTCAGCTTCAAGCACGCCAGGTATCGCCCGCAACTCGTAGAGTGCATCCGCCGAGACCGGTTCCGTGAAAGTAACAAACGCGTCACCGCGCTCGATGCGTCCAAAACTTACATCGATCATGTAGTCGATGGCGTCGAACCAGTAGAGCCCGAACAGAATGAGCGGAATGGCCAGCGCGATTCCGACGGTCGTCAACAACGTCCTCAAGGGCCGTCCGAGAATCGTGCGCGCCGCGATCACGTACTGGAGCGGAATTCGCTGGCTTCCAATCGTCTGCAGCCAGCTGAATGTGTGCAACGCGGGCGGTGTCTCGACACGCATGGCTTCGGCGGGAGCAAGCATGGCAATCCGGTATACCGCCGATGCCGCGGCAAGGTTCGCCGCGCCGACGCTGACAAGGGTCGCCGCAACGAGCAGCCATGGCTCCAGTTGTGCCTCCAGCGATGGAAACCGGAAGAAGGCGGCATAGCTCCCGACAACCCCAATCGCGAACCAGCGCCCCACGACCAGACCTATCGCCGATCCCAGCAATGCGATGGCGGTGACCAGCTTGAAGTAGTGGAAGGCGATGGTCCGGTTCGCAAACCCCAACGCCTTCAGCGAAGCGATCTGCCCGCGTTGTGCTTCCACCATCCTGCCGATGACGACGTTGAGCAGGAACGCCGCGATGCCGAAGAAGACTGACGGCATGACGATGCTCAGGGTCTCCTGCTCCCCCAGTTCGTCCTTGAGAAAACGGTGCGACGGCTGATCGCTCCGGCCATAAGCTCCGGTGCCGCCGTATGGTGCCAGCAAACGATCGACCTCTTCCAGGACATGTTGTGGCCCTGCGCCGGGCGCCAGAGTCATCAGCGCGTCGTTGAAGGCGCCTTTCATGTCGAATGCGCTTGCCACGGCATCCTCGCTTGCCCACACCACCACGAAATTCCGATCGTCCGGAAGCGGCACCGCGGCGCGGGTGGCAAAGATGAATTCGGGTGACAGGGCGGTGCCCACGACGCGGAAGCCTTGCAGTCTGCCGTTGAGCACCACCTCCATGGTTTCTCCGCTCCGCACGTCGCGTGCCTCGGCATACGCCGCGTTGATGATGACTTCTTCGGGATGCAGCGGATCAGGCCAGCGTCCCTGCACGAGATGCAGGCGGTTCAGCAACGGCTGACCCGCGGCAGGGAGCGAGATGACGCGCCCCGAGATCGGGAGGTTCGTGTCCTCGCGGATCACGCGCACTGGCTCGGCGACGCGCGGCTCCACGATGCCAATGCCGTTGATTTCGCGCAGCCGATCCACGATCGAGCGCGGCGCGCGCGTCATGCCCACGAAGATGTCGGCGAAGCGTTCGTTGCGGTAGTGCGCCTCCATGGCGCCGATCAGCGCCTGGTAGTTCGACACCGACATCACGAAGACGGCCACGCCAGCCGCGATGAGCAGCGCAATGCTGAGGACCTGAAGCCGCATCGACCAGAGGTCGCGCGACACCTTGATGTCCAGGACGTTCACCACGTCACATCCTCGGCCCGGATGCGCCGCGGATTTGGTTCTTCCTTGACGATGCGCCCGCCGCTCAGCCGCAACACGCGATGAGCCATCCCAGCGATTGCCGAGTTGTGAGTGATCACGGCGGTCGTCGTGTTCAGCTCCGCATTGACCTTGGCGATTGCCGCCAGAACCAGCCTGCCGGTGTCGACGTCGAGCGCGCCGGTCGGCTCGTCGCAGAGCAAGATATCCGGCCGTTTCACAATTGCCCGTGCCACCGCGACGCGCTGCTGTTCTCCACCGGACAGTTGTGAAGGAAAGTGACCGGCGCGATGTGACAGTCCGACGAGTTCGAGCGCTTCGGCTGGTGTCATCGGATTGCTGGCGATTTGCGCGACCAGCCGCACGTTCTCCTCGACAGTGAGGCTCGGTATCAGGTTGTAGAATTGAAACACGAAGCCGACATGCTCGCGCCTGTATGTCGTGAGCTGCTCGTCGCTGGCCCCGGTCAGTTCGTGATCGCGCCAGGTCGCCGTGCCTGACGATGGAGCGTCCAATCCGCCGAGGATGTTGAGCAGGGTCGATTTGCCTGACCCGGAAGGGCCAAGAAGTACGATGAATTCGCCTTGTCGGATATCGAGGTCGACGTCCTTCAGCGCCACGACACGTGAATCGCCCGCGCCATAGACCTTGGTCAATCCCCGGGCCACGAATACCGGGGCGAGGGGTTGCGTTGCTGAACTCTCCATATATCGCCCTTGGACTGGCATGCGAACTCCGTTCCGGCCCACGCCGGAACGGTCCTACAGTCTCGACGGCTTGATCACCTTGACTCTCGTCAAGTTCCGCACAGTGGTAAGCAAACCGGAGTCCAGTAGGAGGGGCCCGGTTCGGGTGTATGAGCATGCTCACGACAGTTCCAACTATTGGGTCGGCAACTGTAATCCGCGCGGGTGAACCCCAGACATGGACGGCTGCTTCGCGCCTCATCTTTGCCATGGGGGATCAGCTTCTGCGCTTCCTGAAAGCACTCGTCGTCTGCGCCACCTAGCGTCGTGGTCGCGCCAAAGAAGGATCCTTGGTGCTTTCCGAACTGAGCGACGGATCAGGATGAAGCTGTCGCCTTGGACTCGCTTGCGATTAGGAGCTTAACACTTGCTTCGAAACCGGACTGCGTCCCGGGTCTCGGCGATCTGAGGGCGAGAGAGCTACCGATGCGGTCGGCAATCGTCGAAACGATTGATAACCCTATTCCGCTGCCGCGAGCCGAAGCTCCGCCCCGCTCGAAACGGTCAGCCAGTTTCGCCAGTGCCTCGGGCGGCACAACGGGTCCAACATTTGAAACCGTGAGCAACCCATTAGGGTCAAGCGTCACTTCGACTGGCGAGGAGTCGCTGCCATAGCGCAAAGCGTTCTCGACGAGGTTGCGGCACAGGATTCCGACGGCATCGGGATCGATGTCGGACATGACCGGGGTTTCCGGCATGCGAAGGACGACCCTCTCCTCCTGAGACATGCCTCTCCGCAGGTCGTCGACCAGCACGCGCAGGGTCGCGCGCAGATCCGACATTTGGTCCAATCGGAGGCGGCTGCCTTCCGCCCGGGCCAGTTGCATCAGCCGCTCGGCCCGCACCGCCAATCGCTTGAGGGTCTCCTCGATGTCCACCGCGCGCTGTTCGATCCGCGGTTCCGTGGTTTCCTTCCGGATGCGCTGCGCCTGGGCAATCGCCCCGGCGAGAGGGGTTCTGAGTTCATGAGCGATGTTGGCGGCGAGGTTTCGTTCGGCCTCGAAGGCGGCCCTGAGCCTCCTGAGCAGCGCGTTCAAGGTGGCGGCCAACGGGGCGAGCTCGCTGGGCAGTTCGGACATGACAGGCCCAAGATCTTTCTCGCTTCGGGTTTCGAGCTGTTCCCGGAACGCCCGCAACGGTCTTGTGCTTCTCCGCACCGCGAGCACCACGGCGGCAAACGCGGCCGGGATCATCAGGAGGATCGGCAATCCGAGGCCAATCTGGACATTCCTCACCACCTGAGCCCGATGGGCGAGCGGTTCGGCCATCGTGATGCGCACCGTCCCCTGCAGGGCCTCCTCGCTGTACAGGCGATGCGTCGCCGTCCGGCCGAACCCGGGCCCGTTATAAGACGGGAACACTGAGAGATCGGCGGCATGGGAGCGAAGCAGGATCTTGCCCTTGTCGTCGCGGATCACGTAGGTGAGAAGTTCGTCATGGCTGCGGATTGCGCCGAGGCGCTGGCTAGCGATGTCTTGGTCCTCGCGGCCCACAATGTCCACGACCGCCAAGGGAAGCAGGCGTTGCGCGGTCTCCTGGAGGGAGGAATCGAAGACGTCCTCGATCCCGTGCCGCAGTAGCACAGCGGTCGCCCACGCCGCGCCGGCCCAGATCATGAGCAGAGCCGCTCCGAGCATCAGGAGGAGTCTGCCCTGGAGGCTTCGGGGGCGCCTCACGCCTGAGCCAACCTGTAGCCCAGGCCCCGCTCGGTCTCGATGAGGCCGGAGCCGAGCTTCTTGCGCAGCCTGCTGACATGAACCTCGATCGTGTTGCTTTCCACCTCGGCATCGAAGTCGTAGAGCTTCTCCTCGAGTTGCGCCTTGGAGAGCAACTGGCCGGGCCGCATCAGGAAGGCCTCCAGCAATGCCCATTCGCGGGCTGTCAGCTGAACGGCCTTGCCGTCCCGACGCACCTTCCGGCGGGCGATGTCGATGTCGAGCGAACGAAGCCGAATGATCGGGTTGGGATTGCCGGAATATCGCCGCGCGACCGAGCCGATGCGCGCTGACAGCTCGTCGAGATCGAACGGCTTGACCATGTAGTCGTCGGCCCCGGCGGTCAGCCCTTCGATCCTGTCCGACACCTGGTCGAGCGCTGTGAGGATGACGATGGGCGTGACATCACCGGTGGCCCGCAATGCACGAAGGAATACGATGCCCCTTCCGTCAGGGAGCATCAGGTCGAGCAGGATCAGGTCGTAGGCCGTGCCCGCCATCGCGTCCCGGGCCGCGTCGATCCGCGTGACCCAGTCCACCGAGTGACCGTCACCGACGATCTGGTCACGCACGGCCGCGCCCAGCACACTGTCGTCCTCTACGAGCAGGATTCGCATTGTCGTTCGCCTTTCACGGCCGCTGCCTTCCTTGCCGGACGTTCCTGACGCCAAGCTGAAGCGGATTGCGCATAAACTTCAGGATAGCGTCAGCTTGGCCCTACACTTTGCGTTGGCGCAAATCGGTTGGAACGGAGTCCAGGCCTGTGCGACTTGCCCTGATAATTCTCGCATGCGTCGCGGCCCTCACTACGGGGCCGGCGCGCGCCCATGACGAATGCTTCGTGCCGATGGCGGACTGGAAGCCGAGGGAGGCCGTTGCCGCCCTGGCGGCCCGGCATGGCTGGACGGTGCGCCGGATCAAGATCGACGACGGCTGCTATGAAATTGACGGCACCGACGCTCAAGGCCAGCGGATAGGAGTGACCGTCCATCCGTCGACCCTCGAGATCATCCAGATCGACCCCAGGGACGGCTCCGGTCATGGGCACCGCGATGAAGAAGGCCGCCACGACGATCAATGACCTGGCACCGGCCCAGTCCGAGTCTCACAACGCTGACGCGCCGCGGCTTCGGGTCTGGCGCTTCCGTGAACTGCGCCTCGGTCTCCCCGGCGACATCGCCTGAGTGCGGGTATCCAAACAGCATTGAGCCATTCCTGCCCCGTTTCGACGGGGCTTCCGGTTCCTGACGGCAAGCTGAAGCAGAAAATCCATTTCCGTCAGGAAGGGATCAGGCTGGGCCGTCAGAAAAGCACCAGCAGAAACGGAGATCCTGCCATGAAAAAGACCTTTGTCATCTTGCTTGCGTCAACGGCGCTGATCGCCGGGATCGGCCTTCCCGCGTGGAGCGCGATGCACGGCACTGGCCTGTTCGAAGGACCGCGCGACGCGGCCCTGGCCGCCTTCCGGGACGCGGGCGTGTCCCTAACGTTGGTCAGCGACAATGACGGCGAAGGCCGTGATCACGAAAGCCGGCTGCGTCGTGGGGACGATAACGACCATGAGGGCGACGAAGAGGATGATGACGACTCCGATGGCGGAAACGCATCGGGCGCGGCTCCGGCCGGGAGCGTGGCTCCCCCCAACAACGGCCTCTTTGGCACCGGGGTGACGCCCAAGGTTCAGGTGAACTGAGCCGACAGCCCGTATCACGCCAGATGAAGGAAACAGTCCAATGAAGACCATCTTTGCCGCCCTGGCTCTGACCACGGCGCTGACGCTTCCCGGCATCGCCATGGCGCGGCCAGTAACCCTCACAACCACGCTGAAGGACTATGGCGGCAACGGAGCCTACCTCGCCATCTATGTCACGGATCCCAAGGGCACCTACGCCGGCAGCCTGTGGATGGCCGGAACCAAGTCCAAGTACTACGAGCACCTGTCCGACTGGTATCGCGCAACGGGCGGCAGCACGGCCGAGATCAATGGCATCACTGGAGCGAGCGTCGGTGCCGGCCGCCGGCTGGAGATCACGCTCGACCTCGCCGACACGCTCTTTGACGCTGGTTATACCGTTCACATCGACGCGGCCGCCGAGGACATGCGCGACAGCCCCAACGAAATCGCCGTGCCGCTGACCGCCCAAGGAGCGGGGCAGTCCATCCCCGGCCGCCGCTACATCGCGAACTTCAGCTACGGCTTGTAAGGGATCGCAACGATGATCCGAACCCTTCACCGTTGGCTGGGGCTGCCGGCCCTGGCCCTCGTGACGCTCCTCGCTGTCAGCGGCGCGGCGCTGTCCATCTTCCCGGCGGCGGAGCGGATTTCTGCACCTCAGGCGGAACAGTCGATGAGCGTTGCAGCCCTTGCCGCGCGCATCCAGGCCGCCTTCCCGGGGGTCGAGCAGATCCGACGCTCGCCCTCCGGGCGCATCACCGCCTACTGGTTCGACGATGGCACGCCGGCATCGGCCATCATCGATCCGGCGACAGGAACCCCTACCGCATCGGCCGACCCCAATCCCCTGCAGCGCTGGCTCACCAACCTGCACCGCTCGCTGTTCCTTGACGACGCCGGGCGCATCGCCATGACTGCGGGAGCGGCGGCGATGCTCGCCCTCGCTGTCTCCGGTTCCATGCTCGTCGCGCGGCGCGCCGGGGGATGGAGACGCTGGTTTGCCCTGCTTCGGGGACCTGGGGCAGGGCGCTTGCATGTCGAGATTGCGCGGGTCGCTGTACCCGGCCTTCTACTGTCGGCGGCAACGGCGCTTTGGATGACGGCCTCGACCTTCGGGCTCCTTCCAGACAAGGCGGCCGTTCCGGAACTGCCTGCGGCAAGCGGCACAATTGGCGCGCAGCTGACATCGATGCCGCTGCTCGTGGCGACACCAGTCTCGAGCCTGCGCGAGCTGAGCTTCCCCTCTCCCGAGGACGCCACCGACGTCTTTACGCTCAAGACGGATGGCGGCACCGGCTACCTCGACCAGGGAACCGGAGCGACGCTCGGCTGGTCCGGCCTGGGTGGCTGGACGCGCGTCTCGGAAACCATCTACATGCTCCACACCGGACAGGGCGCCGCGCTTCTCGGTCTGCTTCTGGGGCTTTCGGCGCTTGCCGTCCCTGTAATGGGCGCCACCGGACTCCTTATTTGGTTGGCAAACCTCAAGGGCCGCCCCACAATCCGCGACAATGTCGCACTGACCCACGCTGAGACGGTCATCCTGGTCGGAAGCGAGGGCGGCAGCACCTGGGGTTTTGCCGCGACACTTCACGCGGCGCTGACCCGTGCCGGTCAGCGCGTCCACACCATGCCGATGTCGGCGTTCGATCCTGGCCGCTTTTTCAGTGCGCGGCAGTACATCATCCTGGCCGCGACCTACGGCAATGGCGATGCGCCCGCGTCGGCGAAAGGATTCCTCGATCGAGTGATCGGACTTTCCTCCGCGCCGGGAGCAAGACTGGCAGTGCTGGGCTTTGGCGACAGGAGCTTCCCGGCCTTCTGCGCCTACGCTAGGGCGGTCGCCGCCGCCGCGGACGGCAAGGGATGGCCGCCCCTGCTGCCCTTCGAAACGGTGGACCGCCAGTCGCCGCAGGAATTCGCTCGCTGGGGCGATGCGCTCGGCGCGGCGCTCGGCGTAGACCTGGAACTGAACCATCAGCCCGTTCGCCCCGAAACCAAGGCCCTGACGCTTGTTTCGCGACGAGATTATGGCCACGAAGTCCAGGCTCCAACCGCGATCCTGCGTTTCGCCCTGCCACGCCTGTCCGCATGGCAGCGCCTGACAAGACGCGGATTCGCTGGCTTCGAAGCCGGGGACTTGCTCGGCATCGCGCCGGAGGGATCGCCCGTGCCGCGCTTCTATTCCCTCGCTTCGGGCAGCCGTGACGGGTTCGTGGAGATCGTGGTGCGCCGGCATCCCGGCGGCATCTGCTCTGGCGAACTCATGGCGCTCGAACCGGGTGGGACCGTCGCGGGCTTTATCCGCCGCAACCCCACGTTCCACGTCGGACGCGACAACGCTCCCCTCATCCTGATCGGAGCGGGCACCGGAATAGGACCGCTTGCCGGCTTCATCCGTGCCAATACCGCGCGGCGACCGGTCCACCTGTTCTTCGGCATGCGACTTTCAGGAAGCGATCTCCTCTATCGCGAGGAACTGGAGGCCTGGGCGGCGGCCGGCAGGCTATCCAGCCTGTCAACGGCGGTCTCCCGTGGGGCGCGGCCAAGATATGTTCAGGACGCACTGGCCGCCGAGCAACTCGAAGTCGTCCGCGCCATACGCAAGGGCGCACGCGTCATGGTCTGCGGCGGGCGGCAGATGGCGGCCGGGGTGGCGGAGACGATGGCGCGGCTACTTGAGCCGCTTGGCCTGTCGCTTGCGGCCTTGAAGGCGCAGGGGCGCTATGTCGAAGATGTCTACTGACTTTGACCGCCACGCCCTCAACGGGCCGACGATGGGTACGCGCTGGTCCGCGCTATTCCACACGCCCTCCGGCTTCGACATAGCCGCTATCCGTGCAGCCCTACAGGCCGCGGTTGACGAAGTAGACGCGCAAATGTCGACATGGAAACCCGACAGTGACCTGATGCGACTCAACCGGGCTCCGGCGGGAGAGTGGATAACGGTTCCAGGACGCCTTCTTGACGTGATCCGGCTGGGGCTGAGAATCGGAAGGGAAACGGGTGGCGCTTTCGACATCGGCATCGGCGACGCCGTTATCGCGTGGGGCTTCGGCCCGGCCGAAGCCAGTCCGGACCGCATCCGTGGCACGACGCAGGCAAGGCGCATTTCTGCACACGACGCGCTGGAGATCGACGAAACAAGGGTTCGCAAGCGGGTCCCAACCACACTTGATCTCAATGGCGTCGCCAAGGGCTACGGCGTGGACCGCCTTGTCGAAATCCTCGGCAGCTTCGGAGTGCGCGACGGGCTCGTGTGCATCGATGGCGAGTTGCGGGCCATGGGGTTGAGGCCTGACGGAGAGGCTTGGACGGTCGCAGTGGAGGAACCGGACGCGGAACGCCGCGCGCCGCACTCAATCCTCTCCCTGCAGGATTGCGCCGTAGCAACGTCCGGCGACTACCGCCATTGGGTCGAGGTACAAGGCCGACGTCTCTCACACACTATGGATCCGGCACGCGGCGCACCGCTTATCAAATCTCCGGCGTCGGTCACCGTCCTTGCGCCCAGATGCGCCGAGGCCGATGCTTGGGCGACCGCACTCATGGTGCTCGGCCCGGACAAGGGCGGTGATATTGCCCGACGGCTTGGGATTGATGCCCTGTTCCTGCTCCGGGGTGAAGCGGATAGCATCCACTCCTGCCGGACAGGCTGCTTGTTCGGGGGCATGCAGATTTCGGTTCTAGAGGAAGGGGGCTGAGCGCGATTGAGCATTCGAACAAAGAGAGGTTGAAAGCGGCCTTGCGACTGGTCGCTTTGGGTGTTCGGCACGGGCCTGACCCTCCACGTCACCGGCCAGTTCGATCTCGAGCAGGCAGCTGGCTCGCAGGCGTGGTCCCATCCGGGTGGCCCTGCTTGTGGAAACCCTACTCAGCTTGTGCCGAGGCGAGGTAGGCCTCGACATCGTGGCGGCGCTGTTAATGTCCGCTGCCCTGGTCTTTGGCGATGCTGGCGGCGGCGGTCGTCGCCGTTATGTATTCTGGTGGCATCTTCCTCCAGAGCTTCGCAGAAGGGCGTGCTCGTCGGGACACGCGAGACTTGCTCGCACATGTCCCGCGAAGCGCTAGCAGGCATCGCGATGGGGCGCTTGTACCATTTCGCCGCTGCGCGAGACCCCAGTCGCTCCAGGAGCAAAGGCGCAGATCAACTTGGACGCGTCGCGCCGTGGGGCCGTAGTGGGCCCCCGAATATGATGCTGAGTTAGGATAGCGCGAGCCGATTGCCATGCACGACGATCTGGAGATTCTGCAGCGGGAGACATTCGACAACTTCATCCACAAGGCTAGCCCCGCCAACGGTTTCATTCGCGACAAGGCCGAAGCCGACTGGCCCGCAAGCTCCCCTGGTGTCGGGCTCTGGACCCTGAGGGCTGTTCCAGAAGAAGCGTAGCGTGGTTAGCGTCCGCTCCACGGCGACCTTCCGGCTCATGAAGCCACGACATCGCAGCCACCGGTCTTGCGCTGGGATGCTATCGCATGCACACCGGTCGGCGGGCCTGGCGCTGCGAACTGTCGACCATCGACAGCACCTTGCTGTTGGTGGGAGGGCTTGCCGCCGCCGCATTCTTCGACGGGAACACGAAGGGCGACGAAAGATGCGCACTGCTTTTACATATCTGTTGTAGCTCATGATACGCTTGAGCAAATCGTTTGGTGCAAAGCTTGCAAGGTTGATATATGAAAAACACCAAAATAGTGAGACGATATACTTAAATTGATCAATCTTCGTTGTCGACGGAGAAAGGCCCGGCGACAACAGAACAGTGGGAACCGGAAATGCAAATAATCCGGCAAAACCACCTGTGTTGAAGGGTCTTTCCGGGCTATGGGGCGGTCTGCGTCGCGGTGGGTAGCGGGGGCGCACTCATGGCGATATCATCGCCTTCGGACTTCCCAGTTTGTCGCGGCACGATCCTGAGCGCCCTTAGCGCGTTCACGATTACCGCCACGTCAATTACTTCTTGTGCAAGTGCGCCCTGCACGGGTGACAGATACCCGAACGCAGCGGCGATCATTCCAAGGATCGAAAGGCCGATCCCGGCAACGACGCTTTCAAGGGCGATCCGGCGCGAGCGTTGGGCAACCTCGATCCCCGGCAGTAGTCGGTCGAGGTGATCGACCAGCAATACCACATCCGCAGCCTCGGCCGAAGCTGCAGCTCCGCGCGCGCCCATGGCAACCCCGATATCGGCAGCGGCAAGGGCCGGAGCGTCATTCACCCCGTCGCCCACCATCATGACCGGGCCGTTCTTCCGCTCGGTCAGAACCAGCAGCACCTTCTGGTCCGGCGTGAGATCAGAGCGGACGGCATCGAGCCCCAGCCCCTTGGTTACGGCCTCGGCCACGGCGCGCCGGTCACCTGTGGCGAGCAGGATGCGGGCTACTCCAAGGCGCCGCAGCCCGGCCAGCAAGTCCGCCGTGCCCTCTCGCAGCGCATCGGCCATGACTATATGGCCCATCATTTTGCGGTCCACCGCGAGTGACACAACGACAGAACCCTCAGCAACGACTGCGCTGTCAGGGTCAGTAGAACCAGACTGAGCGGCGACGAACGCGGCACCTCCGACCGCAACCTTGCGGCCACCGATGGTGCCGGTCACGCCCTCGCCGGGCGTTTCGACCACGTCTGCAGGAACTGGGAGTGCGGTTCCACCCGCACGGGCCGCAGCGACGATTGCCTGCGCGATCGGGTGTTTTGACGCTTGATCAAGGGCCGCCGCGATATGCAGGATTTCGTCCTTGGAGAGGTTCCCATGCATCTCGATAGATACGATTTGCGGTCGCCCGTCGGTCAGCGTACCGGTCTTGTCGAGGATCAGCGTCTTGATCCGCGCCAACGCCTCCAGTGGTTTCGCGCCCTTGATCAGCACCCCGAAATGCGCCGCCCGCGACAGGCCGGCCACCAGCGCAACCGGAACAGCCAGTATCAAGGGGCAAGGGGTCGCAACCACCAGCACGGCCACAGCACGGATGGGGTCGCCAGTGAACCACCATGCGGCGGTTGCCAGCGCAACCGTCACCGCCAGAAAAAGCAAGGAATAGCGGTCGGCTAGCCTGGCCATCGGCGCTTTCGAAGCCTGCGCCGCCTCGACGAGCCGTACGATCCCGGCATAAGTGCTGTCGGCCGCAGCCCGGGTGACCCGCAGATCGAAGGCATCGCCCGCATTGGTCGAGCCGCTCATTACATCCTGCCCCCGGTCCAGCCGGATTGGCATCGACTCGCCGGTCAGCGCCGACTGATCCAGCATCGCCCGGTCGCCTTCCACGGTGCCATCGACGGGAGCCACATCGCCTTGCCGGATGAGCAGAAGGTCGTCCGGGTTGATTTCTTCAAGCGGCACCTCCGCCAGTGCACCACCTTGATGGCGCGTGGCCGTCCGGGGTACGCGGGACAAGAGATCGCGCATCTCGCGGCGGGCGCGGCCCTGGGCAAAGCTTTCGAGAAAGGTGCCACCCGCATACATCAGCGCGACCACGGCGGCGGCTAGGGCCTCACCAAACAGCAGTGCCGCCGACATCGACAGCGCAGCCACGACATCGAGCCCAACCTCGCCCTTCCAAAGACTTCTAAGTATCTCGACGATGAGTGCGGCAAGGACGGGCAGCACACCTGTGGTCCAAGCAATGGTCGAAAGGTCCGGTTGCCCTGTCAGCAACAGGGCAAGTCCGGACACCAGACCGAGCAGGGCCACGGCCAGCAGAGCGACATTCAGGCGATCGTGATTCAAATGGTTCATTGCGGGCGACTCCAGGAGCTGAACAGTTCTGACCTTCGAAGGGCGGACGGACACGCCCAGTCAAATAAAGTCCGACTGAACCTCATTCGGAATCAATCCGCGCTTCAATCAAATGGCGGCCATCAGTCATCATCGCCCCCATCATTCACCTCCCTCACCACCTTCCGCATGGGCGTCGCGGTTTTTGAAGCGCAGTAGCCGCGCCGATGCAGGAAAAAGCTGAAGCACCGTCGTGCTAAATCCTCGGCAGACAGGTGCGACGACGGACCGCGCCCTGTTACGATCATAACGGATACCACCGAAGAGTTCTCGCCCGCGTATCCTCTTGAACTCCTTGATCACCCTTAGATTCCCGCCATGTTTCGTAACTTTTGAAAATAATGCGTCGTCTTTTGACATGCTTTGATCGAGATCATGGCATTGCGCGATCTTTTGAGGGGAATTGAGCAGTCGCAGCGAGAGTTACCCAGTATGACCCCAAATCTGGACCCCAAAAGCGGATCCGTATCAGCATCGGAAGGACCCGTCCTGTTCGCCTCCACACTTTCGGTTCATTCCGACAGGGCGCTTGACAGGGCGTGCATGATTGCAAAGTCGCTTGATGCATTGCTGCTCGCAGTGCACGCGGTCGACCCGGGAATCCTGCCCGAGGAATACGTCCTTGAGAACGTCGAGCGTGCCCGGGATTTCCTAAAAAGGGAGCTGGCCGATACTGCGGCCTGCGATGACATTGACTGCCAGATCGACATTCCGCTTGGCAAGGCGGAGGACGCGGTCATCGAACGCGCACTCGCGCTCGGAGCGAGGCTCGTTGTCGTTGGAACCAGCCGAGACACCTCTCTGAAAGCCGCCCTTTGGGGAACACGGACAGAACACGTGCTGCGTGCCGCGTCCTGTCCGGTGCTGCTCGTCAAACGGCGGCCGCGGGGACCTTACCGGAAAGTCGTCGTGGCGCTCGATCTCGAGGCGGCATCACGGTGTGCGCTGGAATTTGCCCTCCGGACGTTCAAAGGAGCGCAGTTCACAGTTCTGCATGCCACTAGCGGATGTTTCGCGGACCGCGATGCGGCGTACATCGTCGAAGACGTCGTTGCCGCCCGTTGCATCGCCGCCGGGCATCCCCTCCCGAAGGCCGAGGGAGGGCCAACAGTCGTCGTTCTTGCCGACAGTCCGCCCATCGCGCTCTATGAAGAGATCGTTAAGCTGGATGCCGACCTGGCCGTTGTAGGTACGCATGGGCGGGTTGGAATGCCCAGGCTCTTCATAGGCAGCGTTGCCCAGGCGCTTTCGGAAACGTTGCCGTGCGATATCCTGATCGCGCGCACTCCCTCTATTCAAGATGATGAGCAAGCCCCGTGACGACGGCGCTCATTGCGACTGACTTCTCGGAGCGGCCCGACCGCGCGCTGTGGCGGGCCACTCCTCCAAACTTCTGAGCGATAGGCGGCTTTCCGTACATGGTCGCCAAGTTTCGCAATTTGTTAGGCTTTCCCCGGGTATGAAAGATTAGCTCGGCCGTCAAAATTCGGGGCCTGTCATTGGCCCCTCGCGCTAGGCGCCGATGAGCACCCGCACCGAGGGCCGGCGCTAACCGCGCGGTCTGCCTCTCGGTTCTGGCGAGCTTTCCATCGGGTTCTCCGCCAGCTTGACTGACCGCTGCTGCTTCAGCCACAGGGACTTCTTTTTTCCAGCAGTTCATCACATCGCCAGTCACCCCACCGTGCGAAGCGGCAATCGCGTCCGCCCATCCAGACGCAAGCTTGACCCAAATCAAGACGAACGGAGCCACGGTCGAGCAGCCGTTCGGACGCCTCCAAAACCTAAATGCTAAACGAAGTCAAAGCGTTAATCAGCACTGAAACCAATTTGGATCGTGATGGTCAATATTTTTGGGCACCGCAACCTAGTGCCGAGCGACCCTGCAAGTCCCTGCCGTGAATCGGGCCGGCGGGTTCCTTGACTAGCGCTCCGCCTTGACGAAACATAGCGCACGGAACGGTGCGGCACTCGACGACCCCCTTGCATCGCCACATCGCAGCTGGCGCTCGCGGCCCGCGCCGTCAGGCCACCGGCCGGTCGGCTTTGCGGGCTTGGCCGGCGTGCAGTGGTTGTGGTGGTTGGTTTTGCCGGTGATGTCGATGATTGAGCCGGCGGGGATGTTGCCATCGACGTCGAGATCGCCTTTCAGGTTCCAGGCGCCGCCGGTCATAGGAATGATGCGCGAACCGAAATCCATTGCCACCTCTTCGGCCGAGATCGAAATCGAGATATCCTGCCCGGTTAGGAAAACGCTACCCGCCGACGCGGATATGGGTCTCAAGCGGCATGGTTCAGTCCCTGTCTCACGGTCCGCCTTACCGGCGCCGCGTTAGCTTGGCCCCCAAAGCCATGCGACAACGCTATCAATTCGCACATTGTCGTGCTGCGTTTTGAACGGGTGCTGAAATGAAGATCGATGACATTGGCCCGAAGCCGCAATCGTTCAACATCGAAGACTCGACCAAGGAAAACAAAAACTATCGTTTCGTCGCCTGGAGCGGGCGCTATCTGCAAATCACGCTGATGTCGATTCCCGTCGGCGGGGAGATTGGCTTTGAAGCACATCCCGAGACGGATCAGTTTCTGCGCCTCGACGCTGGCCGTGGCAGGGTGCAGATGGGTGCCGCGAAAGACAAACTGATTTTTGAAAAGGAAGTTTCGAACGGTTGGTGTGTCCTCGTTCCAGCGGGACATGGCACAACATCCCCAATATCGGCGCGACTCCGATGCAGGTCTATACGATCTATGCGCCGGCCCATCACAAGCCCGGCAAGGTGCAAGCGGCGGCGGCGGCCGACGCAGACAAAGACGACGAGCCCGCAGCCCGGTCAGTACAACCAAAACACGCGCCCGATAAACACGGGTGACGGCGGAAAGTCTCGGGTTTGCGACCGTGTCCAGCCAGTGGGCCACGCCGTCGATGTCAGGCCGCAGATGGGAAACCTTACGCACGCCAGGCGCTGATGCCGCCCCCATCTGTGTATCGTGCGTCTGTCCTGCCGCCATGGCGATTGCTATCGCTTGCGACGACCGGCCGCCGACGTGGCAATAAAACACGACTGGTTTGCCGGATGGAATCCGGTCCATCTCGTCACGAAGCCTGCCTAGTGGAATATGGACCGCCCCAGCCATATGCCCAGATGCCCACTCGCCATCCTCCCTGACATAGACAAGCGTGACAGGGTCACCCATCTGACGCACTTGCGTCGGTGTCAGCGTCTTGGCTGCCGAGAGTGCTCCAAATCCAAACATTGCACTTCTCCTGTTTTCCGGAGCAGCATGCTGTGCGCCGCCTATGAGATCGTCAGTCGCAACAGCGATTCTGGAACGTGGCAGCAAGCAGCCATGGTCCAAGCGACCGATTGGAGGTTTCGTCGGCCCGTATTCGATCTCGTATGACCTGCTTCGCCGACATCCACATTGATGAAATCGCCCGTTCATCCGCCTCATGCCGCTCTTCGGCGTGCTGGCGGCATTTGCTCCTTGGCGAAGCGATCACCCCATTGGTCACAACTGGAGGCCCGATCATCCTCATGGGTCTCATCCTTGTCGTTTTTACACCGACTGTGGATGACGCAGTGGCGGCCAAGCCGTTGCTTCCTGGATGAGGGCCGCCTCGCCGGGTTGCCCTCGATCAAGTCCATCTACTCGACTTGCGGTAAGCTCTCCCTCAAGATGACCTGCAACGATGGACAGCCATGACCCAGTTCAGCGCATTAAAGCATCCCACTCGATATCTGTTTTTCACCGGGAAGGGTGGCGTGGGCAAGACTGCGCTGAGCTGTGCGAGTGCGCTTGTGTTGGCAGATCGAGGCCTGCGCGTGCTGCTGGTCAGCACCGATCCCGCGTCCAATCTCGACGAAATGCTCAATGTCGAGTTGTCGGATACCCCTAGACAAGTCACAGGCGTCCAAGGGCTTCTGGCGATGAACATCGATCCAGGGGCCGCGGCAACGCAATACCGTGCACGCGTCCTCGATCAGTTGGATCCCGATGCCAGTGATACGGAACGATCGACGATCCGTGAACAGCTCTCCGGTGCCTGCACGACAGAAATCGCGGCATTCGATGAATTTGTTGGCTTGCTCGCAGGCGATGCGCCCGGTTTTGACCACATCATCTTCGACACTGCCCCAACTGGCCACACCCTGCGGTTACTCAGCCTGCCGAAAGCGTGGACAGGTTTTCTGCAAGACAACGATCGAGGAGCTTCATGCCTTGGGCCACACTCGGGCCTGAAAATGCAGGAGCAACGTTTCCAGGAGGCTTTGCAGTGCCTCGGCGATCCGGCCCGCACTTCGATAGTGCTGGTGACACGCCCTGACCGGGGCGCGATCCGCGAGGCGGCGCGAACCTCGAGTGAGCTCTATGCGCTTGGACTCTCCAACCAGTTGCTTGCCATCAACGGCATGTTCCGGGCGCAAGACAAGTCCGACGCCGTTGCCTCAGCACTCGAACGGGAGCAGGAAAACGCTCTTGAGACGATGCCTGCCTCGCTGGCGAGGCTGCCGCGGGATGAATTTCCGCTCCTCGCATTCGACATGGTTGGATTGCCAGCGCTTCGCGCACTTTTGTCGCCAGCGGCGGCTCCACCGGTAGTCGATGAAGCTGGAGCTGCACCTTTCGATCTTCCTTGCCTGTCGGAGCTTGTGGAGGAAATCGCACGCGGCGAGAGGGGGCTTGTCATGGTCATGGGCAAGGGCGGCGTCGGCAAGACAACTGTCGCCGCAGCAATCGCGGTCGGACTTGCAGAACGTGGCCGTGCGGTGCATCTCACGACCACCGATCCGGCGGCGCATGTGCAGTTGGTCGTGGAAGGAGCGATGCCTGGGCTGACTGTTGATCGCATCGACCCGATCGCAGAGACGGGACGCTATATCGAGAAGATCATGGCGTCTCGCGGGCAGGATCTCGATGACGAGGGCAGGGCGTTGCTGCGAGAGGATCTAGCTTCACCATGCACCGAAGAGGTCGCGGTCTTCCATGCTTTCTCGCGGGTCGTCGCGGAAGCGCGCAGCGCTTTTGTCGTGATCGACACAGCCCCTACGGGTCACACGCTTTTGCTTTTGGACGCCACCGGCGCCTACCACCGGCAAATGACACGTCATCTGGATCCGGCAGCGCCCGGGCGCGCGGTTACTCCTTTGATGCGCTTGCAGGACGCACACTACACCCGCATCATCCTCGTGACCCTTCCTGAAACTACGCCGGTCTCCGAGGCAGGCGCGTTGCAAGACGATCTGCGCCGCGCAGGTATCGAGCCTTATGGCTGGATCATCAACAAAAGCATGACCGCAACAGGTACCCACGATCCCCTCTTGCGCTCAAGGCTGAAGGGAGAGAAAGCCCAGATCAATCGTGTCCTGAAGGACTTCGCGAAACGAGTATATTTGCTTGGATTTCGTACCACTCCGCCGATTGGCTTGGACGAACTCAAGGGCCTTGCGACATGATCAAACAGCCGGGCAACGATCGTAGCAGTGGGTTGGCGTGATGGTGGCATCGCGAGGGCACCGCCAAGGTTACGATCGCCACGAGCTGGCGAATGCATCGTGTTGCCGCTGGTTACTACGGTCGCGTTTTGTTGCTGTTTCGAACGCAAACGCATGTCTGCTTTCCTGGCCTCGCTCCTGAAGAACCGCCAGTCCGTTCACGGCCCCAAAGCTGCTAGTCGACAATGCGCCACATATCGGCCGTTTAGGTCAGCTTTGCGGGTGTCTAGCAGCGGACCAAGATTTGGCCCGCCCAGCTTCCGCAGGCGGCCGCGACATCGATGTGGAGTTCCAAGCCAAACAGGCGTGAAATGGCGATGGCCGGAGCGTAGCTTGCCTATGCGCTGACCGTTCACAGAACGCAGGGTATCCATTTCGGCCGGACCTTGCTCGTACTAGGTCGACCTCGGAGCCCGTTAGCAAGATTTCGGAGTGAGGTCGGCACCGTTGAATGAAGGCAAGGATTCGCCATCGCTCCCCGTGTCAGTAACCGGCACCATATCGGCGACAGCAAATTGTTCTCTTGGCGTCACCCAACATGCCTTGTACAGAATTTACCTCTTGTGAGCCCTCATCCTATCGGCGGTGACGAGCCCATTTAGTATGCTGCGAGCATTGCGTGTGCGGACACCGGCTCATCAACAGCGGGAGGTTGCGTTGCGCTGGTTGAGCCGTCGTTCCATAGAGCAGCAACCGGGAACTCCGGTCTCCTCGATGCGCAGCTTCTCCGGCCTCATGGCCGCTTACTGGCGATCGAAGAAATGGCTGGAGGCATGGGGGCTGACATCGGTCATCATCATACTTACAGCCTTGTCGGCCTTGGCCAGTGTCTGGTTCGCAGAAGTATCGGGCCAGCTCGTCAGCGCGATTGCCCTTCTTCACCGTCCTGAAGACCCTGCGACACTCCGAACCATCCTGGAGAGTGCCGCAATACTTGGCGCGATCGTGGTCCTTCGGGATATAGGCCTCATCCCCGTCCGTCACTATTTCTCAACGACGCTGCACCGCAAGTGGCGTGCCTGGCTTGATCAGCGGTTCAACGATGCGCTGCTCGACAGCAACCATACGCACTACCATCTCCAACATGGCGCGACCCATGCCATAGCGCCCAATATCTCGGTCCCTGACAATATTGATCAGCGTGTCCAGGAATCGGTCAAGGGAATGGCCGGCGGTGCCATCGGCGTCGCCATGGGTATCGCAGGGGTGCTGCTGTCACTTGTCTTTGTTGGCAGCAAGATCGTTGAAACGTCTGCTCCGGTCAATGGACTGCCCTTCTTCGGTAGCTACGGCAGCGCCTTCCTGACGCTTGTTGCCGTCATTGCCTACGTCCCGATTGCAACCTTCGTCGCGACGAAGCTGGGGGCAGTGTTGCAGGCGCTGGACAACACAATGCAGAGGGCCGAGGGCAGTTACCGCGGCGAACTGAACACACTTCTCCACAACAGCTTTTATACCGCCGCTGCCTCGGGCGAGATTGCGCAGAAGGGTATTCACAAACGCCGCTACCTCGACATCGATCGCGCCTGGGCGCGGCTCAACAAGCTGGTTTCCGGATATATGGCATTTGAGCTCTTCTACAATTTCCTGGGCTCCCGGATTATTGCCTACGCTCCAGGTCTGTTGCCCTACGTGGACAACGAGATCAGCCTGCAAACCTACGTTACGGGAGCCGAACTGGCGAATGCGCTGATAATTGCTTGTTCCTGGTTCATCCACGTCATGCCGGACATATCGACGCTCAAGGCGAATTCGGGTCGCCTGACCGAGCTTGCAAGGGCGATCGAGGATGTGCAGCGGCCGCGCGAGTTCTATGCGCGAACCGGCCTTTCCGAACTGCGCTACAGCACGCAGGACCCCAAACTTGGCCTGGCCCTCAATGATCTGGAACTGATGCATGAGGGCGATGATGTGCCTTTTATCAGGACCGGCGAGCACCATTTCACGCCGGGAGAATGGACCTTGCTGGTCGGAGAGTCGGGCAGCGGCAAGTCGTCGCTTTTCAAGGCCATCAATCAATTATGGCCGCATGGTCGCGGCACGGCAATTCTGCCCGAGAGCGTGCGAAGCTTGTACGCCGCTCAGGATGTCAACCTCCCCCCAATATCCCTCAAAGAATTGATCTGCATGCCTGATCTCGTTGAAGCCCATTCGGATGTCGACGTCGCCGTCGCCTTGACCAAGGCAGGCCTTGCCGAGTTCGCCGGCGACCTCGGCAAGGAAGGGCGCAACGGGCATAGCTGGGACCAGCTTCTTTCCGGCGGTCAGAAGCAGAAGATCATACTCGCGCGGATACTCCTGCTCCAGCCGGGGTTGCTGTTTCTGGATGAATCGACGAGCGCCCTCGACTCTGACGCCACGGTTGCCTTCCACCAGGCGATCAAGGATGCATGTCCGAGCGCGACGGTGCTCAGCATCATGCATGATGCCACGCCTCCTAGATCCTCCACCGGCAAGGGCTTCTACGACAGCGTGTTGACCATCGCAAACGGCACCACCAGGAAGGAGCCGCTCCCGGATACGAAAGGCGGCCCTGTGGGTCCGGCGCGGGTAAAACCAGTGGCCAAGATGGTAGAGCGCGAAGACGTGCGGCAGCGCTCCAGCGGCCAGGAATAGCTCCACTCTTGATCGGGTACCCCCATCGCTTTCGACAGGCATCCACCGCGATTGACAAGCAGGTGTACAGCGCAACGACGGCGATGAAGTAACCTAAGAGCGCGCAAGGGCCGTCGCCACGGCGTCCATACCATAGCGCGCTATTCGGTGGTCTTGCCGGCGAAATGCTCCGACGACGACTCGGCGATCGACTTCTTGCTCTGGACAAGCTGGTCGCGATGATTTGGTGGACCGTAGATAGTGTAGACCTTCAGACTTTTCGCACCCACATTGATGAGATTGTGAGAGGCGCCCGCAGGCACAAGGATCGCGTCGCCGCTCTTTAGCTTGTGCGTGGTCCCGTCGATGACAATCTCGCCCTTGCCCTTCTCGACCCGAAAGAACTGGTCATGGATCTTGTGCGTTTCCATCCCAATGTCCTGTCCGGGCTTTAGCGACATCACCACCAGTTGCAGATGATCAGCCGTGTAGAGCACCCGCCGGAAATCTCTATTCTTTTCTGCCAATTCCTCAATGTTCGCAACGTAGCCCTTCATGCCGGTGACTCCGTAAGTGAGGCTTAACGCAGAACTGCCACAGCGCCATCGCTGGTAACGCATATCACCGCAGAGGCCATGCATCTTGACTTAGATCAACATGCCGGACGGGCCCGATGTTCTCTGTCAGTCGAGTACTACCATCCCCCACCATCAAGCGGCACATAACCGGAGCGACCCGTCGGCAATTTCCCAGCGCTAGTGGTTCTGCGATGCCAAACGCCCCATTCCACCGTTGCCAATTTGGCAGCAGTCCAAGTTGACGCAACGCGCTGAAACCGCGTATCGTGAGGCAAAGCTCTGAGCGCCAGTCTTGTGGCTAAATGGGGCGCCAAGCGAGGTCAGGATAGCAACCAGATGCAGTCTGATTTCAGAATTTTTGCTCGAAGCCGTGGCAGTTCAACCTCAGTTAAATTGTGGATCTACTGTCTCCCAACCTAATTTTCATGGCTGATCTGGTGGATAAGGTCCCCTTCGGAGAGTTCTACGAGGCAAGTCCAGACGCCGTAGTCGTCATTGACAAGACAGGCCACATGCTCTTTGCCAATAGCCGAGTTGAGGCCCTGCTGGGTTACCTGCCGCGGGAACTCATTGGTAAGCCCCACAGTGTGCTCATGCCGGCGCGGTACCGCGCCAGTCATGCTGCTCATATGCACCGGTTTATGGTGGAACCCACACCGCGCATGATGGGCGGGGGACTTGAGCTTTTCGCAAGCCGTAAGGACGGCAGCGAGTTCAAGACCGAGATAAGCCTTAGCCCATATCAGGCCCCAGACGGCTTGGTCGTGATCGCGGCCTTGCGGGATCGCGAGGCTTTGCATCCTAGCAAGAGCATTGTCGAATCTGAGAACGCCGCGCTGCGCTATATGCTGGGACAAGCCCGCCTCGATACCGCTCGGCTGATGGCGCAGGCTGGGTTCGAAGCCGCCGAGCACGACGCCGCCCAGCGATTGCAACGTCTTCTGCTCGATGAGTTGCATCATCGAATGAAGAACATGCTCGCAATGGTCATTGGAATCACCTCGCAGACCTTGCGCACGGCCGAGACCCTGGAAGAAGGGCGGCAAGCTATTTCGAGCCGTCTGGTCGCCATGGGCAGAGCGCAAGACCTTTTGCTCCGAGTTAATCAGGCCGGCGCGGAACTGGGTGATGTTATTAGCGCGGCCATAGAACCCTTCCGCCTCCAAGAGGCTCAACGGTTTGTTGTTCAAACTACGCCGATCGAGATCGGTCCGGAGGCGATTCTGCCGCTCACCATGTCCCTCAACGAGTTGTGCACCAATGCGGTCAAATATGGCGCCCTGTCCAGCGAGACTGGGTGCGTCAAGATCGCCTCCACGGTCAATGAAGATACCCAGCTATTCACGCTGACCTGGACGGAATCTGGTGGCCCAATGGTCCAGGAACCAACCCGGCGCAGTTTTGGAACGCGTCTGCTCGGCGCTCTTGCCACTCAGCTTCACGGCGATGTCCGGGTGCGATACGAACCGGATGGCCTTGTGTATGAGCTCACCATTCCAATGGCCCTTTTACGAACGTTTCGCGCCAGTTGAGATAATAGCGCTACGGTTCATATCCGAGATACGGTGGTGCTCGAAATTGCCTTGGCCAGCGCCCCAGCTCCCTCCGCAATCCCGTGTCCTCGCACAGGCGCGCCGCGCCCGCACGGTTCGCTTTGATTGAAATCAAGGACAACTCGCGCATTGCTCATAACTTTATCAAGCAGAAGAGAAAGTTGGGGGAATGGATGATGGACAAAGACAGGGTAATTGGGTCTGCGAAGGTGGTAAAAGGGAAAATAAAGGAGGCCGTTGGCAAGGCAGTCGGTGACGCCAAGCTGCAGTCCGAGGGTAAGGCTGATAAATTCGAAGGCAAGGTCCAGAACGCCGTCGGCGGCATCAAAGACGTCATCAAGGAAAAATAGGCGCCATTGAACACAGGCCGCCATCATGAACCGTAACATTCTTTATCTCGTAATCGGTGTGTTCGTGGCGGCTGTGGCTGTAGTCGGCTATCAACTCTACAGAGAGCAGCAAACCGGGGTCACGGCGAGTATCGGCAAGGACGGAGTCTTCATTGAAGGCAAATAGCCAGGTGGTGCGCGCATGGCCATTCGAACATTGAAAGGCCAGTTAATCGAGTTTGTCGGAATAAGGTGAGCGTCGGCAAGGTCCGATCAAAGGGATCAAAGGAGAAGAACCTATGTCGCTTGGTGTCATACTTATCATCTTGCTTATCATCTTCCTGCTTGGCGGCTTTAGTGGCCGCTTCGGTGGATACGGCTACGGGTTCGGCCACGGCGGCGTTGGCGTTCTTGGCGTAATTCTGATCGTCGTCGTCGTCTTGGTCCTAATGGGACGAGTTTAGGCGCATGGGAGAAATGCCACCGCCGCTTCGCAACGAATTTAATACAGGCGCAAGTATCCATCTTTAGCCACTCACACACACAAGGGGTAACCACCCCTCCAGGAGAAGATCATGAACAAGATCATGTCAGGCATACTGGTGGGGGCATTGTCAGCGTCGTTTGCCGCTTCCGCCGCCTTGCCGGCCAATGCCGTGCAGATGTTCGTACCGCAGGTTCCGTCAGCCTCAAGCGACGTCCAGACTGTGGAAGCCCGCAACGGTGACCCGCGATGGATCCGTCGCCACGGCAACCGCCATTTTGGCAATCGGAATTTGCGTGTGAATCGCGGTGTTGTGCCTAATGGCGGCATGTACTGGAACGGCCACCGCGGTTACCGCGAGTACCGTCGCGGCTACCGCCGTCACGGCGACTTTTGGTTCCCGCTTGCAGCCTTCGCCGCTGGCGCGGTGATTGGCGGCGCGATCCTCAACGACCAGGACCGTGTCTACGAAGGCAACTCCCATGTACAGTGGTGCTACGATCACTACAGGTCGTATCGCGCGTCGGATAATACCTTCCAGCCTTACAATGGCCCGCGTCGGCAGTGCTATTCGCCCTACTGAGATTTCGCCCACGCCCTTGGAAGCCCCGCTTCGGCGGGGTTTTCGTGCGCTCGTCACAATCCACATGCCAATTTAGTCCCCAGCCCGCCGGGCTTTCCCATCGATGCATTGTCACGACTGAAGGTCACTTCGGAAATCGGCTAGTCTGCGCTGTTGAGCGTCGCAAGTCGGCGGATAGACCCGACTTGCGATAACAATCCCCGCCGAGTGCTCGGGAGCGTCCGTTCAAGAGCTTGAACTTATTCGTACCTGAGCGCCTCTATCGGATCGAGGTGGGCGGCCTTGCGCGCCGGGTAGTAGCCGAAGAAAATCCCGACCGCGGCCGAGAACAGGAAGCCGCCGGTCACCGCCGTGGCCGAGATCGGCGCCGACCAGCCG
Organism: Mesorhizobium carmichaelinearum; assembly: GCA_943370265.1. Lineage (GTDB taxonomy): Bacteria > Pseudomonadota > Alphaproteobacteria > Rhizobiales > Rhizobiaceae > Mesorhizobium > Mesorhizobium carmichaelinearum_A. The sequence continues at coordinate 58 of CALRQH020000041.1, read as the reverse complement.
AAGACGAGCGTGATCGCCAGCGAGAGGGCGACGCCCATGACGATACCGGCGATGCCGC
>CALRQH020000040.1:0-29712 GCA_943370265.1 Mesorhizobium carmichaelinearum | reverse complement strand
GATCGAGCCCGAGTTCGGCGGCCGAAGCCTTGGCGCGTTCCGGATCGGACGACAGCGCGCCGGCCACCAGCACGAAATCATTGTCCATGCGCGCCGCGATCCGGTGGACCGCGCCGATGAAAGCGCCCTGCCCGCCGCCGACCATGCCGTAGCGGATCGGGCCGCCTCCCGTTTCCGACTTCGATGCGCCAACCATTTTCTTCTCCGTTAGATTCCCATCATTGCCCGCAGCACCTTCTTGTCGGTGGCGCCGCCGGCGAAATCATCGAATGCCTTTTCCGTGACCCGGATGATGTGGTGCTGGATGAACGGCGCGCCTTCGGCCGCACCATCCTCCGGATGCTTCAGGCAGCACTCCCATTCCAGCACTGCCCATGAATCATAGCCGTATTGGGTGAGCTTGGAGAAGATGCCGCCGAAATCCACCTGACCGTCGCCAAGCGAGCGGAAGCGGCCGGCGCGGTTGACCCACCCCTGGTAGCCGGAATAGACGCCCTGCCGCCCGGTCGGATTGAACTCGGCATCCTTGACGTGGAACGCCTTGATGCGCTCGTGATAGATGTCGATGAATTCGAGATAGTCGAGTTGCTGCAGCAGGAAGTGCGACGGATCGTAGTTGATGTTGCAGCGCTTGTGGCCACCGACCGCATCGAGGAACATCTCGAAGGTGGCGCCGTCGAACACGTCCTCACCGGGATGGATCTCGTAGCCGACATCGACGCCGTTGTCCTCATAGACATCAAGGATCGGCTTCCAGCGCTTGCCGAGTTCAGCGAATGCCTCCTCGATCAGCCCAGCCGGCCGCTGCGGCCATGGGTAGAGGTAAGGGAAGGCCAGCGCGCCGGAGAAGGTCACCGAAGCGTTCAGCCCGAGATTGCGCGACGCCTTGGCGCCGAATTTCATCTGTTCGACCGCCCATTTCTGCCGTGCCTTGGGGTTGTTGTGCACCGAAGGCGGCGCGAAGCCGTCGAACTGTGCGTCATAGGCCGGATGCACCGCCACCAATTGCCCCTGCAGATGCGTCGACAGTTCGGTGATCTCGACCCCGGCGTCAGCGCAGATGCCCTTCACCTCGTCGCAATAGGTCTTGGAAGACGCCGCCTTCTTGAGATCGAACAGCCTGGCATCCCAGGTCGGGATCTGCACGCCCTTGTAGCCGAGGTCCGCCGCCCATTTGGCGATCGACGGCAGCGAATTGAACGGCGCGGCATCGCCCGCGAACTGCGCCAGGAAAAGTCCAGGCCCCTTCATCGTCGACGGCATTTTCATCCTCCCCTTCTCGGACCAACCATAGCGCCGATTGAACGCAGAGCCAGCCTCTTTGTCTTTCCAATCATGCGCATGCACCTATCGTCATTCTGGTATTACCAAATTAAGGACCTCGGTCAAGCCACCGAACCCGATAGCGCAAGACCGAGCACCGTCAAAAATCGACCATATATGCCAATATAATCAAACATCTAAACCACGCAAAAAGTTGTCGTCCTGCGGTTCTTGCCGTTCCGGTAAAATTACGGTAGACCTCGAATGAGGCCCAATTGGTCGAACCAGTTTGTTTAAAGAAGAGCTGGAACGCGTTGGGGAGGAACCCGTGCGCGGCCCTCGGCGGCGCGCGTTGCAGGCGAACCGTTAAAGACGAATTGGGAAGGACTGACGATGCATCTTTCGACGCACAACTGGATGCGGGCGGAGCCACTGGAGACGACGCTCAAGCGCATCAAGAAATTCGGCTATGAGTCGATCGAGATTTCCGGCGAGCCCGAGCAATACAAGACCAAGGAGACGCGGGCGCTGCTCAAGGAACATGGCATCCGCTGCTGGGGCGCGGTCACGTTGATGCTGGGCGAGCGCAACCTGGCCGCCCGGAACCAGGGCCAGCGCGAGCGCTCCGTGCAGTACGTCAAGGACGTGCTGACGATGGTGAGCGAACTCGACGGCGAGATCATCACGCTGGTGCCCGCAACCGTCGGCAAGGTGGTTCCGGACGGCACCGAGGACGAAGAATGGAAATGGGTCGTCGATGCGACCCGCGAATGCTTCACCCATGCCAAGAAGGTCGGCGTCAAGATCGCGGTCGAGCCGCTGAACCGCTTCGAGACCTATCTGTTCAATCGCGGCGCCCAGGCGCTGGCACTGGCCGATGAGGTCAGCCCTGAATGCGGCGTCTGCCTCGATGCCTACCATATCCACATGGAGGAATTTAACGTCCATGACGCGATCCGGCAGGTCGGCAAGCGCCTGTTTGATTTCCACGTCGCCGACAACAACCGCTTCGCCGCCGGCCTTGGCCAGATCGACTGGCCGAAGATCGTCGCGACCCTGCGAGAGGTTGGCTATGACGGCGCGCTGACCAACGAGTTCGTCGCGCCGGTCGACCGTACGTCGGCCGCGCCCTATCCCGACATGGTGGAGCGCCACCCGGTCGACATCTCGCCCGAGCAGCTGAAGTTCATCCAGGATCACGGCTCCAGCGTGCTGACCGAGAAATTCTACACCGACCAGATGCGCATCACCGCCGAAACGCTGCTGCCGCTGATCAAGCAGTAGACCAACGATAGGAAATGTGCCTTCCGCCAGGCCGGCGGCAGGGCCAGGGAAGAACATGCGCATCAAGACCGTCCAAGCCTGGTGGGTCCGCATACCGATCGAAGCGGCACAGCAGCACCGCAGCGACTTCGGGCAGGTCACGACCTTTGACGCCGCCATCCTGCGCATAGAGACCGACGACGGGCTGGTCGGCTGGGGCGAAGGCAAGAACGCCGCCGGCAGCGCCGGCACCTACGGCGCCCTCGTCCACATGCTGAAACACGAGGTCGGGCCGCAGCTGATCGGCCGCGACCCCGCCGACATCGGCGTGATCTGGGAGATGCTCTACAATGGCGTGCGCCACGACAGCGCGGCGCGCGCCGGCCATGCCATGCCGCAGCTGGCACGGCGCGGCATGAGCGTTGCCGCCATCAGCGCCGTCGATATCGCGCTGTGGGATATCCTGGGCAAATCCTTGGGTGTCCCGGTCTGGCGGCTGCTCGGCGGCCGCAAGCTCGACCGCATGCCGGCCTACGCATCGGGCGGCTGGGCAGCCGCCGACACCATCGGCGAGCAATTGAAATCCTACATCGCTAAAGGCGGCTTCAAGGCGCTGAAGATGCGGGTCGGCGCGATGGACGGCGCACCACATATTTCCGCCGCCCGAGTCCGCGCAGCACGGCAGGCGCTCGGTCCCGATGTCGACCTGATGGTCGATGCGCACGGAACCTACACGGTGGCCGAGGCCAAACGCTTCATCCATCTCGTTGGCGATCTCGACCTTGCATGGTTCGAGGAGCCGATCATCGCCGACGACAAGCCGGGCATGGCCGAAGTCCGCGCCTCGGGCGCAGTTCCGATCGCAACCGGCGAAAGCGAGGCCACGCGCTACGCTTTTCGGGATCTCGCCGTGCTGAAGGCCGCCGATATCTTCCAGCCCGATCCGGCCTTTTGCGGCGGCATCAGCGAGGCGATGAAGATCGGCACCATCGCCAGCGCCTTCAACCTGCGTTTTGCGCCGCATCTATGGGCGGGAGCGCCATGCTTCTTCGCCGGGCTGCATATCTGCGCCGCGTCGCCGGCGAGCTTCACCGTCGAATATTCGCTCGGCGCCAACCCGATGATTCACGATCTTGTTGAAGAGACTGTCGAAGCCAGGGACGGTATGATAGCGGTCCCTGAAAAGCCTGGATTGGGATTCACCATCTCCGAGCGATTCCTGGAGGAGCACGCGCAACGCGGGTGACAATGAAAGAAAAGAACCTTCTCGCGGAACTTGCCGCATATCTGTTTTCCCACTCGGACAAGGAGACGGGCCGCACGCCGTCGGAACGTGAGCTGGCTGAGCATTTCGGCGTCAGCCGCGGCCAGATCCGTGAAACGCTGGCCATCCTCGAAGCCATGCGCATCGTCGAGCGCCGGGCCAAGTCCGGCATCTACATCGACACCAAGCAGGCCAGCGTCGAGGCGTTGGCCCTGTTTGCCCGCGCCGGCCTGCCGCTTGATCCCTTGCAGATCTACGAGACCGTCGAACTGCGCAAGATCCACGAAATCAAGGCCGCGGAGCTTGCGTGTTCGCGCGCCACCGAGGAGAACTTCGAACGGCTGCGCGAGATCCTGAAAGCTTCGGAAGATCGCATCGCGGCCGGAGAAGGCCTTGCCAGGGAAGACCGGGAATTCCACCTCGAGATCGTGCGCGCTACCAAGAACGGCATCTTCCACAATATCTGCAGCGTCTACTACCTGATGGGCGAGCAACGCCTGCCCGTCTATTTCAACGATCCCGAACGCAGCGTGCGCTCCCATGCCGAGCACATCCAGATCTACGAGGCGCTGCTGCGCCGCGACGGCAATCTCGCCCAGGCGCTGATGAGCGCGCATCTGCAAGGCGCGGAGAGCTACTGGAAGGGTCTGATTGGCGGTCAGGCTGCGGCAGCGCCGCGCGCCGTCCTTGAAAAAGCCTGACGTGGCGAGGATCCTCTCAACCCACCCCCTGCACCCGCACGCGTCGGCCATGCTGGCCGGCGCCGGTGACCTTGTCATCGCCCCCGCCCTCGATGCGGCAACGCTGGCCAATGAAGCGAGGACCGCCGACATTGTCATCGTGCGCGCTCCGCTGTCGCCGGCGCTGTTCGAGGGCGCCTGGAAGTTGAGGGCCGCGATCCGCCATGGCGCCGGGCTCGACATGATCCCGATGGACGCAGCCACCGCCGCCGGCGTTCTTGTGGCGAACGTTCCGGCCGTCAATGCCCGCTCAGTCGCCGAGCACGTGATGTTTACAGCGCTGGCCCTGCTTCGGCAGTTCCGCATGGTCGACCGTGATCTGCGCGCAAAAGGCTGGCTCGCCGGCCGTGAACACGCCAATTCCAACAGCGAACTGGCCGGCAGGACGATCGGCATCGTCGGCCTCGGAGCCGTCGGGCAGGCCGTTGGTCACATCGCCGCTCATGGTTTCGACCTCAACGTTGTGGCAACGACGCGCAGCATGCAGCCGGCGCCGGACAAGGTCGGCTTCCTGTCCATCGACGCCTTGGTCGAGCAGAGCGATATCATCGTGCTGTGCTGCCCGCTGACGCCGGAGACGCGCGGCCTGATCAGCCGCGAGCGCATCGCCCGCATGAAACCACATGCCTTGCTGATCAACGTTTCGCGCGGCCCGGTGATAGACGACGACGCTCTGATCGAGGCGTTGCAAAAGCGCCGGATCGGCGGCGCCGCGCTTGATGTCTTTTCAGCCCAGCCGCTGCCGTCAAACCATCCCTATTTCAGTTTCGACAACGTCATCATCACACCGCACATGGCAGGGATCACCGAGGAATCGATGATGCGCATGGGCGTCGGCGCGGCGAGCGAGGCCCTGCTCGTGCTGGCGGGCAAACTGCCGGTCAACCTGCGCAACTCCGAAGTGGTCGATCACTATCGGCGGCGGTTCCCCGAGACCGGGTGACAGCGCCTCAATTTTCCCGAATTCATTGGCGAGCTTGCCGCCCATGTCGAAAATCGCCGTAATGATTCTCCTGCCCGTCGGCATCTGCGCAACGACGGCGCAAGCTTTTGCCGATGGGCGGGACGGCTACGTGTTCTGCGACAATGGCCTGCGCTGCGTGTCGGCACCTTGCCCGTCGAACAGCGCGCTCGACCTCACCACCGGCAAGATCATCAAGGGCGTGTCGATCGACATCGATGGCATGCCGCAGGAAGACAAGGCGCTCGATCTTTCAGACAAGCTTTACGCCGGCAAAGTGGTTGTTGCAGGCTCCATCGAGAACCGGCCCCAGACGTTCAACGGCAAGCAATCCACCCAGCCCTGGCTGATCGCGACCGGCATCGAGCGCGCCGCCAGGGATAGCGAACGCGGCCACTGCTCGGCGCACTGACACCTCGCCCCGATAGCAGCTCGTCAGCGACCGAGCAAAGCCTCGACTTCCGCCGCAACCCGCAGCAGCTGACGATCCCGGCCATTGCGCGCCACCAGCATAAGGCCGGCGGGCAGCGCCGTTCCCGGCATCGGCAGCGAGATCGCGCAAAGGTCGAACTGGTTGGCGACCTGCGTATTGCGCAGCAACAGGCCTTCGATGCGGTCGCGCAGTTCGGCATCCTCGGCCATCGAAACAATGGTCGGCGCGGTGACCGGTGTCGTCGGCAAGGCGAGCACATCGACGGATGACAGCCGATCGTCCATGGCCATGCAGAGTGCCGCGCGACGACGCATCGCCCGGATATAGACCGGGGTCGGTATTGCGGCCGCCCGCGACAAGGGCCCGCTGACATACGGATCGACGGGCACCGGTGCGCCTGTCGCCAGCCAGTCGGCATGGACTTCGGCCCCCTCCATCGCAGCGATCGAACCGCGCCTGGTGACTGCTCTCAAGTCCGCGATCAAATCGTCGACCGAGAGGACCGAGACCCTGGCGCCGGCCTGTTCGATCTTGCCGAGACAGTGTTCGAACGCCGCCACAACCTCGCCTTCGGTGTTTTCGAAAAGCATGCCGCGCGGAATGCCTATCCGAAGTCCCGAAAGGGCGATCGGCGCCAGCGCTGCAGGCACCTCGCCGGCCATCACAGCATCAGCGACGGCGCATTGGGCGACAGTACGGGCTAACGGTCCGATGGAGTCCAGAGTGCCGGACAACGGGAACGCGCCGGCGAGCGGCAGGCGACGCGCCGTCGGCTTGAAGCCGACGACACCGTTGAGCGATGCCGGAATGCGAACGGAACCGCCAGTGTCCGAGCCGATGGAAATTTCGCTCGTGCCTTCGCCAACTGAAACACCGGCGCCGGAAGACGAACCGCCGGGGATGCGGCTGGCATCCGCCGCATTGCCGGGCGTGCCGTAATGCAGGTTGTCACCGATGGCGGTGAAGGCGAATTCGGTCATGTTGGTCTTGCCGATAATCACCGCACCGGCCTGCCGCAGTCGGGTGACGATCGTAGCGTCGCGCTGGGCAGGTGCGGCATTCCCAAACATCAGCGAGCCGGCCGTGGTCGCCTCGTCGGCGACATCGAACAGATCCTTGATGGAGACAATGATGCCGTCGAGCGGCCCGAGTGTCACTCCGGCCTTGTTGCGCGCATCGCTGGCGTCAGCCGCCGCCCGCGCCGCGTCGGCATAGAGCTTCGTATAGACCGTCTCATCGGCCACGCGACTGGCAAGATGTGACAGGATGATTTCGAGACGGTCGCGGATTGATTGCATGTCGGTGTCGGACTCCGCAAGGATAGAACGTCTTTAAAGCAGTTCCAGGAAAAGTGTGTAGCGGTTTTCCTGGGAAAAGCGCATAGCGCTTTCCCTTCGGAATTGCGAAAAAACAATGACTTACCGCAGCCAGTGGCCTGCGTATGGGATAACCCGGCCAGCGTGCGTTTGCACCTGCCAGCAATAGGAAGATTCTGGTGCTGTACAAAGGCAGTTGCCATTGCGGCAAGGTTGCATTCGAGGTGAAGGCCGAACTGACCGGCGCCGTGCGATGCAATTGCTCGATCTGTTCGCGCAAGGGCGCTCTATTGTCAGCCGTACCTCACAAGGCGCTGCTTGTGCTGGCCTGGGGCGACGACCTCGGCAGCTACACCTTCGGCAGCCACGTCATCGCGCATCGCTTCTGCCGCGGCTGCGGCATTCATCCCTTCGCCGAGGACGTTGGCGAAGGGAATGAAAGAAATGCCTATATCAATCTTCATTGCGTCGAGGGGCTGGATCTTGCCGCAATGCCTGTTTTCGACTTCGACGGCCGCTCGGCCTGATCCTACCGGTAGCCTGTCGCATCCGCCGGCTTGCCGGCATCCTGAACCTCCGGCACATAGCGCCAGGCATCGGGCCTGGAGCCATCGACGTCCGTAAAGCCGTAGATCTGCGCCAACCCGCCGCTCGACAGCGACTGCCCGTTCCAGCGCGAACGGTCCGGATCCGCCGCCAGGGCAGCTACGGCGCGGCCGATGAAGCGTGGCGTCTCGGAGATGACGAAATGCGGCACCTGGACGGTCGCATCACGCCAGTTTTCCTCGCTCACGCCGTAAATCTCCAGCATCATTTCCGAACGCATCCAGCCAGGCGTCAAGGAGACCGATGTAGCACCATGTTTTGCAAGATCCCTGGCATGCGCCCATGCCATGCGCGTCACCGCCACCTTGGCCAGATCGTAGAACGGCGACAGCCGGTAGTGGTCGGCGTTGTATTCAGTGGTGCCGTCGGTGATTTCGACCAGCAGTCCGCCCGGCCGCTCGATCATCAGAGGCAGGGCATGGTGCGCGGTGATCAGATGCGTGTCGATGGCCAGGCGCAGCATGCGCAATCCGTTCTCCAGATTGTGGTCCCAGACCGGCTTGTCCCATTCGAACAGCTTTTCGCCACCCCAGATATCGTTGACCAGGATGTCGAGACGGCCCTGTTCATCGCGGATGCGCTCGACCAGCCTCCGAACATCGTCGGCCACCAGATGGTCGACCTGCACGGCGATGCCCTTGCCACCGTTCCCGGAGACCAGATCAGCTGTCTCCTCGATGGTTTCGGGCCGGGCATATTCGGATTGGTGGGCGCGCGTTGTCCGCCCGGTGACGTAGACGGTGGCGCCGGTGGCGCCGAGTTCGACCGCGATTCCTCGCCCGGCGCCGCGCGTCCCGCCCGCCACCAGGGCAACTTTTCCTCGTAACGTCATTGAAACTCTCCCAAAAACAGACTCATCGATCAACTTGGGCTGGCTCTTGCCATCCTCATCATATATAAATGATCATTCGGTTATAATTGGATGTCAAGATGACCCGGCCCAAAACGCAGCCCGACGAACAGGTGCTGGAAACCGCGCTGAGATTGATCCACGAGCATGGACCCGAGGCGCTGACCTTCGAGAGACTATCAAAGGCCTGCGGCCTCTCCGGCTCGACGTTGGTGCAACGCTTCAAGAACAAGGCGCTGCTGAAACAGCGCACCCTTCTGCATGCTTGGGACGGTCTGGACGACAAGACCAGAACACTGGGCGCCGCCATTGCCAGGACCCCAGCCGGCGCGATCGAATTGCTGGTGGCGCTGTCGCAAGGCTACGGCGGCATCGAATCCTATGCCGAAGGCCTGCTTGTCCTGCGCGAGGATCTGCGCGATCCCCTGCTCCGGGCGCGGGGTGCGGCCTGGAAAGCATCGCTGTCCAAGATCCTTGCGGATTGCTTCGCGAAGATGCCCGACCCGCCACAAGACGTTGGCCTGCTGATGGCGTCGCATTGGCAGGGTTCGCTCTTGTGGTGGAGCTTCGATCCGACGATCGAAGTCGTCGCCTATCTCGAGGACAGTCTCAATCGCTTCGTCACTGCCATCTCAACGACAGCGGCCCGGAAACCGTGATGATTTCCGGGCCGCTGCACAGATCAGCATGATTGTCGGTGCGACTAGTCGGCCTGCTTCGGGCCGAGCAGGGACACCACGACAGCCGCCAGCAACGTCGCCACTCCGCAATAGGCGAAGGCGCTGGCCACGCCGGCATGATCGACGAGCAGTCCGCCAAAGATGGCGCCCATTGCAATCGCCACCTGGAACGTGGCGACCATCAGCCCGCCGGCGCTTTCGGCCTGGTCGGGCGCCTCCCGCACAAGCCAGGTCTGCAGCCCGACCGGCACCGCGCCGAAGGCAAAGCCCCATAGCGCAACGGCGGCCGCGGCGATCGAGGGCGAGGCCCCGAAGATCAGCATCGAGCCGGCGGCTAGTGCGATCAGCAAGGGTGCCAGCGCCACGGCTGCCTTGAGGCTGCGTTCGGCCAGGATGCCGCCGACGATGTTGCCGAAGAAACCGCCTACGCCATAGGCCAACAGCACCAGCGAGATCGTCTCGATGTCGAGCAGAGGCACCTTCTCAAGGAATGGGCGGACATAGGTGAAGCCGGCAAAATGTCCGGAAGCGACAAGCAGCACGACCAGCAGTGCCACCCTGATCGACGGCCGCTCCAGCACTTCGAGCAAGGTGCGGAAGCTCGCCACACCGACAGGCGGCAGCTTCGGGATGGTGGCCACCTGCACCAACAGCGCCAGCGCGGCGACGACCGTCGCGATCATGAAGGCCGTACGCCAGCCCCAGATGTCGCCGACATAGGCGCCGACAGGAGCGGCGGTGACGGTGGCCAGAGAAACGCCGGTCAGGATGATCGACATGGCACGCGGCATCAACCGCATCGGCACCAGCCGCAGCGCCATCGCCGCCGACATCGCCCAGAAGCCGCCAAGTGCTACGCCGAGCACGACGCGGGCAAGCAGGAGCACGGTGAGCGATGAGGCAAAGGTAGCCAGAAGGTTGGACAGGATCAGGAACACGGTCAGCATCCACATCACCAGCCTGCGGTCCATGCGCCTGGTCATGATCGCCATGGTCGGCGCGGCGATCGCAGCGACGATCGCGGTCGCCGTCACCGCTTGTCCGGCCACGCCTTCGCTGACGCCGAGATCGCGCGCCATCGGTGTCAGCAGGCTGGCGGGCAGGAATTCCGCCGTCACCAGACCAAACACGCCGAGTGCAAGCGAGACCACGGCACCCCATGCCGGCTCGGCCCGCTCATCGGAGTCTTCGGGGTTCAGAAGTGTGGCGTCGATGACGCCTGTAGAGGGGTCGGCCATGGTCAGTCTCCGGTCTGTTCGCAGCGCCACATAGGGAATGACCGGTCGGGGCTTCCACCCGTTACATGCCTTGCCATCGCGACTTGGCAGCATGGCCGGTTTCCAGCTTGTTTTGCGCCGCAGCATTTGGCTGCACCGCAACATAGGGAGTGACCACTTGGAGTTTCCATGCTAGAAACCCCATTATGTTTGATCATTCGTCCAAAATTCCCGTTACTGGCGACCCGCTGACGGACATTCTGCGCGGCCTACGTCTTGATGGCGTCGAGTATGGCCGTTGCGAACTGAAGGAACCCTGGGGCATCCAGTTCCCGGCCCATCCCGCGGCGCGGTTTCATTTCATCGGCCGCAAGGGCTGCTGGCTGAAGCAGCCGTCCGGCGAATGGGTGGAGCTCAATGCGGGGGATGCATTGCTGCTGCCGCGAGGCGCTGCCCATGTGCTCGCCAGCGAACCCGGAGCGCAGGCCTGGCCAATTCACGGTTACAAGCGCGAAGAGGTCTGCAAGGACGTTTACTGCACGTCGAACGCGGAGATGTGCGACAAGAATTGCCAGCCGGGCACGCTGCTGTTCTGCGCCGCCATGTACTTCAACATAGACGGGCTGCATCCCCTGCTTGGCATGATGCCGGATGTGATGCGTACGCATGAGCTGGAAGCCTATGAGCCGGGCATTCCGCATCTGCTGGACTCGATGGCGCGCGAAGTGACCATGGAGCGTGTCGGCTCCGGCGGCATACTGGCGCGGCTGGCCGATGTGCTGGCCGCCACCGTCATCCGCTCTTGGGTCGAACGCGGCTGCGGTGACTCGTCCGGCTGGATCGCGGCGGTCCGGGACCGCGACATCGGGCGCGTGCTGGCCGCCATCCATCTCGAGCCGGACCACGACTGGACGGTGGAGTCCCTGGCCCGGATGATGGGCGCCTCGCGCTCGGGATTTGCCGAGCGCTTCGCCACCATCGTCGGCGAAACGCCGGCAAGATATGTCACGCAGGTGAGGATGCATCAGGCGCGGCAATGGCTGGTGCGTGACCGGATGAAGATTTCCGTCGTTGCCGCGCGTCTCGGCTATGAATCGGACGCCGCCTTCAGCCGGGCCTTCAAGCGCGTGATCGGCTCGGCGCCCAGCCATTTCCGGGCCGAGGAGCAGGCCGACATCCGGCAGGCCGGTTGACTGGCTTCATCACCCTGCGTGTCGCAGGCTGATGCCGCTGCCCTTGTCGAACAGCACTACCTTGTCAGGGTTCCAGGCAAAGCGAACCGGCTGCTCGATCGTGACATCGGTCCTCGCCGGCACGGTGGCGCGCAACGTCGTGTCGCCGACCCGCAACGTCAGGATCTTCTCCACGCCATGGTTCTCGACATCGTGGACGCGCGCCTCCACCGGCGCGCCGCTCTCCAGATAGACATCCTCCGGTCGGATGCCGAAGACGAGTGGGCGACCATCGGTCGCCGCACCCGCCCTGGCTCCCCCTGAAAGCGGCAGCTCGAAATTCATCGGTGTCATCACCGCACGGTCGTTGATGAGCCTGCCGTCGATGAGGTTCATCGGCGGTGAGCCGACGAAGCTCGCCACATAGGTGTCGCGCGGGTTGTTGTAGATCTCGTGCGGCGTGCCGGTCTGGACGATGCGGCCATGATTGAGAACGCCGACCTTGTCGCCCATCGACATCGCCTCGATCTGGTCGTGGGTGACGAACAGGAAGGTGGCGCCGAGATGTATCTGCAGGTTCTTCAATTCGGTGCGCAGCGCCTCGCGCAGCTTGGCATCCAGTGCCGACAGCGGCTCGTCCATCAGGAACACGCGCGGCTTGCGCACGATGGCGCGGCCGATAGAGACGCGCTGCATCTCGCCCCCTGACAGCCGGTCGGTCTTGCGGTCGAGCAGATGCTCGATCCTGAGCGTGCGAGCGGCACGGTCGACTCGATCCTTGATCTCGGCAGCGGGCAACCGGCGGATCTTTGGCTTCAGCGGGAATTCAAGATTTTCGCGCACTGTGTAGCGCGGATAGAGCGAGTATTGCTGCAGCACCAGCGCCACGTCGCGCTCGGCTGCCCCCCAGTCGGCGACATCGACGCCGTCGATGAACACCTGTCCTTCCGTGGGTTCCTCCAGGCCGGCGATGAGGCGCAGCGTCGTCGTCTTGCCGGCGCCGGTCTCGCCCAGCAGGACGAAGAATTCGCCATCGGCAATATCGAGGTCGAGCCCGGTGAGCGCCGTGTGGTTGCCGAACTTCTTCGAGATGTTCTTGAGCTGGATATGGGCCATGGGTCAGTTGTCTCGATACTGTTTGAAGGCGGTCTGCCCTCCGCTTTGGCTCCGGGCGTTCGACTGTTCGAAAGGCCAAATCCTTGGCTTTTCGTGGCCTTCGGCCATCACAATCTCACCCCCAGCGACTTGCCGCTTGCCGTGTCGAAGAAATGCGCCTGCGACGGATCGATCCGCGCAAAGACCTTTTCGCCGGGGCCGGAGACGAAACCGCTCCGGGTGCGCGCGCGCAGCGTGTTGGAACCGACCTTGAGGTCGACGATATCGAAGGACCCGAGCGGTTCGACGATCTGCGTCTCGACGGCCACGAACCCTTCGCTCGCATCACGCCGAAGGATGACGCCCTCGGGCCGGATGCCCAGCGCGAGCTTGCCGCCGGAATGGCCGTTGAGCTTCGACAGCAGCGCACGCGGGAATTCGAAACCGCTGGCGGCGCCGCCCACTGTCACCGAGGCGGAGGAGGCCTTCTCCGCCACCGCCGCGTCGGCCACGTTCATCACCGGGCTGCCGACAAACTGCGCGACGAAGAGGTTCGCCGGACGCGAATAAACCTCGTCTGGAGAGCCGACCTGCTGCAGCACGCCTTCATGCATGATGACGATGCGGTCGGCGAGGCTCATCGCCTCGATCTGGTCGTGGGTGACATAGATGGTGGTCGAGCCCTGCTTGATGTGCAGCCGCTTGATCTCGGCGCGCATCTCCTCGCGCAGCTTGGCGTCGAGCGCGCCGATCGGCTCGTCCATCAGCATGGCCTTCGGCCGCCGCACCAGCGCCCGGCCGATGGCCACGCGCTGCATGTCGCCACCCGAGAGCGAGGACGGCTTCTTGGCGAGCAGGTCGGTGATCTGCAGCGTCTTGGCGACCGACCGTACTTCCTGGTCGATCTCGGCCCGGTTCTTGCGTGTCGCCTTCAGCGGAAAGGCGATGTTCTCGTAGACGCTCATATGCGGGTAAAGCGAGAACGACTGGAAGACCATGGCGATGTCGCGGGCTGCGGCCTTGAGATGCTGCACTGGCTTGCCGTCGATGAGAATATCGCCCTCGTCGATCGTCTCCAGGCCGGCAATGGCTCTCAGCGTCGTCGTCTTGCCGCAGCCGGACTGGCCGAGCAGCACGATGAACTCATGGTCGTCGATCTTCAGGTTGAGGTCCTTGATGACCTGGACGGCGCCGAAGAATTTCTGCACGCCCCGGAGCTCGATCTGCGTCAATGCTGTGCCCCCGGATAGCCCTGTGCATTTCCAGCCTGGCCGGTGGCGGCATCTTCCTCCGGCGCGATCTTCGAGGTGATGTTGAAGCCGATCAGGCCGACGAGGATGATGGTGAGGCCATAGCTGTGCAGCAGCATGTTCCACGGTTGGCAGAGCGCGACGATGCCGAGAACCATGAGCACTTGGCTACCCGGCTCCAGATATTTCTGGTTGATGGCGCGGAAGCTCATTTGCGGATCGCTCCGAAGGACATGCCACGCAACAGGTGATTACGCAGCAGGAAGGTGAAGATCGCGACCGGCAACAGGAACAGAAAGGTTCCGGCAGCTATCACTGTCCAGTCGGTAAGGCCTGAGCCGACCTGGCTGGGAATGAAGGGCGGCGCGGTCTGGGCGCGGCGATTGGTCATGATCAGCGCGAAGGCATATTCGTTCCACGCCGTGATGAAGCAGAAGACAGCTGTGGCGGCGATGCCGGTGGCGGCCTCGGGCAGCACGATCTTGAAGAAGGCCTGCATGCGCGTGTAGCCGTCGACGAGCGCCGCCTCTTCATACTCCTTGGGAATCTCGTCGATGAAGCCCTTCATCAGCCAGACGGAGAAGGAAAGATTGAAGGCCGTGTAGAGGATGATCAGGCCGATATGCGTGTCGTTCAGCCCGACCGCGCGATACATCAGGTACATCGGGATCGCGACCACAACGGGTGGCAACATGCGCGTCGACAGGATGAAGAAGAGCAGATCCGCTTCACCCTTCACCTTGAACCGGGAGAAGCCGTAGGCCGTGAGCGTGCCCATTCCGACAGCGATCACCGTGCTGCTGATGGCGATGATGAGGCTGTTGGCGAAACGATCCGGGTATGGCGACAATTGCGGGCTGTCCCCGACCTTCAGGATGCGCTCGCCGCCGTCATAAACCGCCTTCTCCCACCACGGCGCCGCGGCGTAGGTCTCGGGGTCGACCGGCTTGGTCTGCTGCACGCGCTTGGTGAACAGCTTGACGAACGGTGTCAGCTCCGGCTGGAACAGCACGGTCGGCGGCACTGTGGTGGCGAGCGCGCGCGGTTTGAAAGCGGTCGACGCTATCCAGTAGATCGGCGCGAGAAAGATAACCATCACGACCAGGACCGCGACAATGGCGATGCGATTGAACGCTATCTCGCCGCTGGTGCGAACTGCGGCCATCTCAGCGCTCCTTCACCTTGTTGAGATACTTTACGTAAATGTTGGTTATGGCCAGCACCATGATCAGGACGATGTAGGCAAGCGCTGACGACCTGCCGGTATCCCATTGCTGGAAGGCGAGACGGTAAAGCTTGATCGCAATGAGTTCGGTCGTAGGCTGAACGCTCAGGACGTAGGCAAGATCAAACGTCTTGAAGGCCTCCATGGTTCGGAAGATGAGGGCGATCATCAGGATTGGCGCGACCAGCGGCAGCGTGATGCGCGTGAAAGTGTACCAACTGCTGGCACGGTCGATTGCCGCGGCCTCGTAGAGGTGTTTCGGCACCGCCGAGAGACCGGCGAGCGAAAGCAGCATGACGAAGGGGGACCACATCCAGATATCGGTGATCGCCACCGCGTAGAGGGCGGTGTCGGCATCCGACAGCAGGCCGAAACTGCGCAGACCGAGGATGTAGTTTATCGGCCCCCAGGACGGGCTGTAGAGGAGCTGCCAAAACAACCCGACGACCGCCGCCGAGAGCATCATTGGCAACAGCAGCAAGGTCGTGACCACCCCCTTGAAGGGGAAATCGCGATTGAGCAGGAGCGCGATCCCAAAGCCGATGATCATCTGTCCGCCAACCGAGACAATCACATATTTGGCGGTGATGACGAAGTTGGTCCAAATGCGCTGGTCGGCAAGCAGCTCGCGATAGTTTTGCAGACCCACGAAACTCCACGCTGCGTTGCGGTTCGCCGCGAAGTCGGTGAACGAATAACCTAGTGAATAAATCAACGGGAAAATGTTGAAGACGATCAGAAACAGCACCGTCGGAATGATGAAAAGATTGCGGATGGTGAGATCACTCCACCCGCGTGCGGCGGCGCGCGACCGCGCGTCCAGCGTATTCAGAACCGAAACTGCCAAAACTTCCTCCGGAAATCCCCTGAGAACGGGTTTCGAGAGAAGGCTATTGCCTTCCCCCGAAACGAGCACATGGGCCTAGTGGACCGGGCGATTGTACTTCTTGAAGGTCGCGGTCCAATCCTTGATGACGCCGTTCATGGCTTCCTCGGCCGTCCCCTTGTTGTTGACGACGAAGGGATAGACGTTGTCGTTGAACTGGGTCAGCAACTCGGCATATTCGGGTGGCGTCCAGAAATCCCTGACGATCTTCATCGAGTCATAGAAGGCCTTGTTATAAGGCGTGGCGTTCTGGAACTCCGCGGATTCGAGCACCGCTTTTGAACAGGTATAGCCGCCGAGTTTCGCCCACTTCAGCTGGGTCTCATCCTTGACGAACCATTCAAGGAACTTCATCGCCTCTTCCTGCTTCTTCGAATAGGAGACGACCGAAATGCCCTGCCCGCCCAGCGCGGCGACATGGACGCCGGTCGGCCCCGGGGGATTGGCAAAGAATCCCGTATTCGCGGCGTGCGGATTGGTGGCCGGATTGGCGAGGGCAGGGAAAAAGGCGAAGAAGTTCATGCTCATCGCCGCCAGCCCAGACGTTATAGCCTGATTGTTCTCGAGGAAGAACGATTTGTTCCAGCCGGGCGGGGTGAACTTGAAGAGGTCGTGATAGGCTTGCAGACCGGCAATCGACTCCTTCGAGTTCACGACGCCGTTGATCTTGTAAGTGTCATACTCGCCGAGACTGCCGCCGTAGGCGAAGATCGTCTGCTCGGTCCCCATGGCGACCGCGTCGTAGGAGTTGTCGGTATAGAGCGCGATGCCGTAGCGGTTCTTGTCGGGTCGCGTGAAGAACTCGGCGATATCATGCAGCGCCTTTTGGTCCTTCGGCACGCCAAGCTCGTAGCCGTATTTGGCCTTGAAGTTCGCTTTCTCGGTAGGATCCTCGAACCAATCCTTGCGGTAGGACCAGCCGTTGACGTCGCCTTCGAGGGGAATCGCCCAGAACTTGTTGCTCTTCAGCGGATACTCGCCATAGGCGAGGGTTGCCGGCAGGAAAACGTCCTTGAGCTTATGTTTGTTGAAGAAGTCCGTGAGATCGACCCAGTGCCCCTGCTCCGAGCCGACCCCCAGCCACTGGGAGTCACCGACGATCAGATCGTACGCATCGCCGTGAGCGTTCAGCTCGGCGAATGTCTTGGTCTGGAAATCGGGCCAAGGCGTTGTCTCGATCGTAACCTTGACGCCGGTCTCGGCCGTGTAATCGTTGACAAGTTCCTGAAGATAATTGGCCGGATCCCATTCCGCCCAGAAGATGGTGAGTTCTTTGTCCTGCGCGTAGACGGACGTTCCGCAGGCAAGCGTTAAGCCAATACCAGCAAGCAAGCTGGTCACAAACTTGCGCATATTCATTTCCTCCCTTGTGCGCATTCTACCGTGTCGAGCGAGCCGGCAACGGAGCCGGCCCAGGTAGTTCCTCCCATGATCGCGCTTTCCGGTTTGGACCTCCTCGCCCGGCCGGAAATGGATCGCAGCTTTTCACTTTCGATCCGCTTTTTCTTGTCTAATCTGGTATTACCAATTTGATGCGGACGTCAAGCTGTTTCTTGATCGGCGCAGCAATGCCGAACGGCACGAAAACAGGAATATCTCGCTGTTTTACCTTCATTTTCCTACTGATTGATACATGGAGGCCTTGTCCTGACCGCCGCACTGCAGCTACAGTCAGTGGCCAGCGGAGGAATCTGGTCTAACCAGATAGATGCTATCTCTTATCTTTCGACAGTTCGGCGTCCTCGCCTTCGGTCTCTGATTCCGCGATGGCCGCGCGCACCAACGCGCCTGCCGCCCATTGCGCGACGGACAGCGTCTCGTCGCTGTCCAGGCCCCAGATATCCTTCAGCACGACGAGCACTTCGACGCCGAAGATCAGCGACAGCGCCTGCGCCAGGCGGCTGAATTCGGGTGGCGGTAAACTGTCCTCGAGTGGCGCGATCGCATCCTTCAGCAACGCAACGCGGTGACCGCGGGTGAAGGCAGGCTCGGTGCCCAGCGTGCCTGCCTGTCGCCGGGCCCATTGATCGAGGGACAATTTCAACGCCGCCTTGAACGTCGCCTCGAAGGCTTCGATGCGCGGCATGGCGGTGTCGAACAGTTCGGCCACCCGGCGCTCTGGATCGGCCGAGCTTGATCGCCAGGTAAGGATCGGCCCCAGCCCTTCGTCGACCACGGCCTGCACCAGCGCCGCCTGACTCGGGAAATAGCGATAGGCAGTAGCGCGAGAAACCTCCGCCGCCTCGGCAACCTCGCTGACCGAAGGCGTGACGCCCGCCTGCATCAGCCTCGTTGCCGTCTCCAGCATCAGCCGCCTGGTGCGGGCGCGTGGCCCGCGTTCGGCGCCACGGTCTGCATCATCTGTTACGGCTTGTTGACGTGAGATGCTCATATCAATACGATACGCATGTCTCAAAAATTTGCAATGGCAGCCCTTACTTTGGAGAGGCTACGTTGACGCTCTACGGCGCCCCCCTCTGTCCTGCCGGACATCTCCCCCACGGGTGGGGAGATTGGATGTCATCACCGATTTCGCCAATCACCAGCGTTGCGGGAGAAGAGCCGAGGTTGCCGCCAGCCGATCTCCCCCCAAGTGGGGGAGATGTCCGGCAGGACAGAGGGGGGCGCCGTAGGGCACTCGGCTTTCATGCACTGGACAGCGCCACCTTTGGGCCAAGCAGAGGGACGCTGGCATGAACCGTGTCTACGTGGTGGGCACCGCCGACACCAAAGGCGAGGAACTCGCCTTCCTTGCAGATGCGATCGCGGCCACCGGTGCCGCCGTTTCCCGTGTCGATGTTGGTACGCGCGACGCCAGGGTCCCGGTCCACATCACCGCCCATGAAGTTGCCAGCCATCATCCCGACGGCGCCAACGCCGTCCTCGGCAGCCATGACCGGGGCATTTCAGTGGCCGCCATGGGCGCTGCCTTCGCCCGCTTCGTCCAATCGCGAGACGACATTGCAGGCATCATCGGCATTGGCGGCGGTGGCGGCACCTCGATCATCACGTCGGGCATGCGCGCGCTGCCCCTCGGCCTGCCCAAGATCATGGTCTCGACGCTCGCCTCCGGCGACACCGCGCCTTATGTCGACGTCTCAGACATCATCATGATGCCATCAGTGACCGACATGGCCGGGCTGAACCGGCTTTCCCGGGTCGTGCTGCACAATGCCGCCCAGGCAATATCCGGCATGGCGGCCAGGCCGGCGCCGCCGCCCGACGGCAAGCCGTCCATCGGCCTCACCATGTTCGGCGTCACCACGCCTTGCGTGACGGCCATCGCCGACCGGTTGCGCGACATCTATGACTGCATGGTCTTCCACGCCACCGGCACCGGCGGCCGCAGCATGGAAAAGCTGGCCGACAGCGGCCTCTTGTCCGGCATCATCGACATCACCACCACCGAGGTCTGCGACCTGCTGTTCGGCGGCGTGCTGCCCGCGACAGAAGATCGTTTCGGCGCCATCGCCCGCACCGGCCTGCCCTATGTCGGCTCTGTCGGCGCGCTTGACATGGTCAATTTCTGGGCGCTTTCGACCATTCTGGATCCCTACCGCGGACGCCTGTTCTACGAGCACAATCCCAACGTCACGCTGATGCGCACGACTGCGGAAGAATGTCGCGTGATCGGCGAATGGATCGGCACCAGGCTCGCCCTCTGCGAGGGGCCGGTGCATTTCCTGATCCCTGAAAAAGGCGTCTCGGCGCTCGACATCGAAGGCGGCGTCTTCTTCGATCCCGAGGCCGACGCGGTTCTCTTCGAAGCCATCGAACGGACGATCAAGCCAGACGCCACCCGCCGGGTGACCCGCCTGCCCCTCCACATCAACGACCCGGAATTCGCCGAGGCTGCGACATCAGCCTTCCTCGACATCGCCAGACAGTGAGATCCAGGCATGCCAGCCATACCGCGCAATGACATACTGAATAAATTCAGGAGAATGATCGACAAGGGTGTGCCGATCGTCGGCGGCGGCGCCGGCACCGGCCTGTCGGCCAAGGCCGAGGAGGCCGGCGGCATCGACCTCATCATCATCTACAATTCCGGCCGCTACCGCATGGCCGGGCGCGGCTCGGCCGCCGGCCTGCTCGCCTATGGCAACGCCAATGAGATCGTCAAGGAGATGGCCTACGAGGTGCTGCCGGTGGTCAAGAAGACGCCGGTTCTGGCCGGAGTCAACGGCACCGATCCCTTCGTCATCATGCCCCTGCTTCTGGCCGAACTGAAGACGATGGGCTTTTCCGGCGTGCAGAACTTTCCGACCATCGGCCTGTTCGACGGCAACATGCGGCAAAGTTTCGAGGAGACCGGCATGGGCTTTGGGCTCGAGGTCGACATGATCGCCGAGGCGCACAAGCTCGACCTGCTGACCACGCCCTATGTATTCAATCCCGACGAGGCGCGCGCCATGACGAAAGCCGGCGCCGACATCGTCGTCGCCCATATGGGCGTGACCACCGGCGGCTCGATCGGCGCGACTTCGGCCAAGTCGCTTGACGACTGCGTCGTCGAGATCGACGCCATCGCCAATGCCGCGCGCGCGGTGCGCAAGGACGTCATCCTGCTTTGCCATGGCGGCCCGATCTCGATGCCCGACGACGCCCGCTACATCCTCGACCGCTGCAAGGGCCTGCACGGTTTCTATGGCGCGAGCTCGATGGAGCGGCTGCCGGCGGAAGCCGCGATCGCCCGGCAGACGGCAGATTTCAAGGCCGTGACACTTGGTGCACTGAAGGCCACGCCCACGAAAAAGAAGGGATGAGACCATGGCCGACAAGAGCAAGGTATTTGTCTACCCGAAGGACGTCAGCGCCTTCGGCTTCGACTGGGGGAAATTGTCGCTGACAGTGGCCCCGGAAGTGAACGGCGCCACCCGCTTTTCCGGCGGCGTCGTCGACCTGCCCTCCGGCAAGGGCCACACCCGCCACAATCATCCGGGCGCGGAGGAAATCATCTTCGTCATCTCCGGCCATGGCGAGCAGATGGTCGAGGACGAACGAGGCAATCCGGTGGTCGAGAAGGTCGGCCCCGGCTGCACCATCTATGTGCCGGAAAGCCGTTTTCACTCGACGCAGAACACCGGCGACGGCCCGATGCAGCTTTTCGTCGTCTATTCGCCGGCTGGGCCGGAACTGGGCCTGCGGGAACTGCCGGATTTCAGGCTGATCCCGGCGGGCGGGAAATAGCTTTCTTGGCCAGCGCCGCCCCTCATTGTCCTGCTGGACATTTCTCCCCGTATAGTGACGGGGAGAAAGACGCAGCCATCGGCGCTTTCGCCAATCTTCAACGCCACAGAATAGGTGCCGACGGCGCGGCTGCCCTCTTCTCCCCGTCACTATACGGGGAGAAGGTGCCGGCAGGCGGATGAGGGGCGGCGCCAGCCTTGAGTTCTATGAAATACCACCCCTGTTCCACCCTCTCCCCCGATCCCCGAACATCGCATACCCAGCGTCGGTCACAGCCAGCGTATCCTCCAGCTTGATGAAGCCGCGCGTCGGGTGAAGCATGGTCGTCTCCACCGACAGCACCATGTTTGTTTCCAGCGGCTTGGCCGCATAGGTACCTTCATAGGTCACCGGATGATTGGTCATCAGGAACGGCGCCTCATGCGTGATCAGCCCCATGCCGTGGGCGAAGAAGTCTGTATAGGCAGCGACCCTGGATTTCTTCAGCACGCTCTCCGCATAAGAAATCATGTCGCCGCCCAACGTGCCCGCCCTGACGTTCGAGAAGGCTGCCTGCTGCACCGTCTCGACCTCGGCCAGCAGGTCCTCAAGCTCGGCATCCGGCTCGCCCAGGATGCCCATGCGGCAGAGGTCGCCGATATAGCCGTGATAGTTGCCGCCGGAATCGATCGACAGCACCTCGCCCTTCTTCCACGCTTGAGGCGAGGTGGCGCGGTTGTGGCTGGAGCCCAGCGTCAGCAGGCAATATTCGAAATGGATGCCGCGATTGGTTTCCTCGCGGCGTAGCTGCTCGATGATCTCGCTCTTGGTTGTGCCCTCACGTGCCCACGCAATGGTCGCCAGCATGGAATCGGTGATCAGCTCGGAGGCGATGCGCAGCTTCTCCAACTCGGCATCGGTCTTGATGGCGCGCATGCGTTCCAGCATATCGGTGGCGTCGATCAGCTTGGCGTCGGGCAGCGCCTTGCGGATCAGCGTATAGGCGTCCGATGGCAGGAAGCCCGGTTCGATGCCGATGCGGGCACCGGTCTTGCCGATCTTTTGCAGATGCTCGACAGCTAGATTGGCAGCGTCGAGCGTGCCCCAGCAGGCGGCATGCAGCGTCGGCGTCCAGAACGGGTTGTTCTGATGCTCGCCGCCCTCCATGCGGTTGCCGATATAGGCGGCATGGTCCGGCCCACCCTTTTCGTAGACGACGATCGGCAGATAGCGGCTGTGGCCGATCGCATCCATGGCGGCGAAGAAGATGAACTTGTAGCCACCCAGCAGATATTGCGTGTTGTGCTTTGAGGTGGCGAGCAGCACATCGATGCCGGCCTCCTCCATCAGCTTGTCGACCCTTGCCTGGTCGAACGGGATAGTGCTGACGGAATCCTTGCCCGGAGCAATGTTCATCTCTCTCTCCCTGAATTGGCTGGGATCGCAGGCTGTTCTGCTCCCGATCCCCTATCCGCGGTCAAATCTGCATCATTTTTCCTGCTCTGGTCCAGCCAGAAATGGACGACTACCGCCATGAACCTAGTCACAAAGTCGCCATTCATCGTATGTTTGCGAAATCTGGTCCTACCAGATAACCTGGATTGGCGTGCTGTCTATAAACTGGTCCAGCGGACGAAAATTTCAAAGCCAAGTCAGGATGCGCCAATTCCGTCTCTGGCGAAAGCTTCGGCAAAGTTCATAATCAGCTCCGCATGGATGCACCCAGGAGTCATCCGTGGATGATACGTCGCCTGTCGCGGCCGATAGAGGGGGAGTTGGGTTGATGTCGGAGTTCTGGATTTCGCGCCGTAAGGTGCTTGTGGGTTCGGCCATGCTGCTGGCCTCAACCGCCATGCCGACCCTCGGCTGGGCGCAGACGCCGAAGAAGGGTGGCCGTCTTGTGCTCGCCGCCGATTCAGAGCCGCGCAACCTCAACCCCGCGATCGTCGCCTCCAACGGCGTGTTCTTCATCTCCAGCAAGATCGTCGAGACGCTGGCCGAAGCATCGTTCACTGGCAAGGACGGGCTCGACCCACGCCTCGCCGTCAGTTGGGAGGGCGCCGCCGATGGCCTGTCGGCGACCTTCAAGCTGCGCGAAGGTGTCAAATGGCATGACGGCAAGCCGTTCACCTCCGCCGACGTCGCCTTCTCGGCGCTGCAGATCTGGAAGCCGCTGCAGAATCTCGGCCGCACCGTGTTCAAGGATCTCACCGCCGTCGACACGCCGGATGATCTCACGGCCGTCTTCAAATTCGCCAAGCCGACGCCCTTCCAGCTGATCCGCAACGCGCTGCCGGCGCTGAGCAGCGTGGTGCCAAAGCACATTTACGAAGTCGGCAAGATCGAGGACAACCCCGCCAACAACGCCCCGATCGGCACCGGCCCCTTCAAATTCGCCGAGTACAAGGCCGGCCAGTACTACCGGCTGACGAAAAACACCGACTATTGGGGCAAGGACGAACCCTATCTGGACGAGATCATCTACCAGGTGTTGCCGGACCGAACCTCGGCGGCAAGCGCGCTCGAGGCCGAGGAAATCCAGCTCGCCGCCTTCTCCGCCGTGCCTTTGGCCGACCTCGACCGCATCTCCAAGGTGCCCGGCCTCAAGGTCATCAGCAAAGGCTATGAAGGCCTGACCTATCAGCTGGTCGTCGAGATCAACCATCGGCGCAAGGAGCTCGCCGATCTGAAAGTGCGCCAGGCAATCGCCCATGCCATCGACAAGGACTTCGTCGTCAAGACGGTGTTCCTGGGCTATGCCGCCACCGCCACCGGCCCGGTGCCGAAGAACGATCCGCAGTTCTATGCCGCTGATGTCCCGACCTATGCCTTCGACGTCGCCAAGGCCAACACGCTGCTCGACGAGGCCGGCTACAAAAAAGGCCCGGACGGCAACCGCTTCTCGCTGAAGCTCTTGCCGGCGCCCTATTTCAACGAAACCAAGCAGTTCGGCGACTATCTGCGCCAGGCGCTCGCCGCCATCGGCATCGACGCGCAGCTGGTCAACAATGACTCGGCCGCCCACATCAAGGCCGTCTACACCGACCACGCTTTCGACCTCGCGGTTGGGCCGCCGGTGTTCCGTGGCGACCCGGCGATCTCGACCACCATCCTGGTGCAGAGCGGCATTCCCGATGGCGTGCCCTTCTCCAACCAGGGCGGCTACAAGAACGACGCGCTCGACGCGCTGATCGCCAAGGCCTCCGAGACGCTCGACACGGCTGCCCGCACGGAGCTCTACAAGGAATTCCAGAAAGATGTCGCAGCCGACCTGCCGCTGATCAACGTCGCCGAATGGAGCTTCATCAGCGTCGCCCGTGACACGGTGGGAAACATCGCCAACAATCCGCGCTGGGCGGTGTCGAACTGGGCGGACACATATCTGGCGAGTTAGCGTTCTCTGCGGGCTTGCACATCGCAAATCCGGGTGCTCAGGTTCGACAATGAGAGTTCCTTCGCGCCCCCCTCTGTCCTGCCGGACATCTCCCCCACGAGGGGGGAGATTGGCTATCATCGTTGCCCTGGCAAATCGCCAATGTCGCAGGACAGAGCGCCACGCCGGAACTGCCAATCTCCCCCCGTGTGGGGGAGATGTCCGGCAGGACAGAGGGGGGCGCCGTAGAGCGCGACCTCCGATGCTTGAGAGCGGCGTCCTTTTCCCATGAACCGCGCCTTCACCCTCCTGCGCCGTCGTCTCGTCGGCAGCATCTTCGTGCTGCTGATCGTCGTCATCGGCACGTTCCTGCTGCTCGAGGCCGCGCCCGGCGACGCTGTCGACGCCTACATCGTCTCGACCGGTGGTGATGCCGGCATGATCGAGCTCTTGCGTCACCGCTGGGGTCTCGACCAATCGGAGCTGACGCGGCTTGCCAACTATCTCTGGGCGCTGCTGCATCTCGATCTCGGCCAATCCGTCACTTTCAACCGGCCGATCCGCGATGTCATCCTCGAACGCCTGCCCAACACGCTGTTGCTCATGGTCAGCGCCACCGCGCTCTCTTTTGGCCTCGGCTCGGCGCTCGGCATCTATGCAGGCGCGAAACCCGGCAGTGCCCGCGACCGCATCCTGTCCATCGGTTCGCTGGCACTCTATGCCGTGCCCGGCTTCTGGCTCGGGCTGGTGCTGATCGTCGTCTTTGCCGTCGACTTGCGCTGGTTGCCGATCGGTGGCATCGAAAGCCTGGCGTCGTCCAAGACCGGTCTTGACCGCGCCACCGACATCACCATTCACCTTGTTCTTCCGGTGTCCGCGCTCGGCTTCATTTATCTGGCGCTCTACCTGCGCATGATGCGCGCCGGCATGGCCGAGGTCTGGCGCCAGGATTTTGTGCTCGCAGCACGCGCGAAGGGTCTGTCGCGCCGCCGCATCGTGCTAACCCATGTCGCCCGCAATGCCTTGTTGCCGCTGGTCACCATGCTCGGCCTGCAATCGGCGCAGATGCTCGGCGGCAGCGTCGTCATCGAGAGTGTCTTTTCCGTGCCCGGTCTTGGCCGGCTGGCGCAGGAAGCGGTGGCCGCGCGCGATACCCCATTGCTGCTCGGGATCATTCTCAGCAGCGCCGTCCTGGTCGTCATCATCAATCTTCTGGTCGACATCGCCTACACTTTCCTCGACCCACGCGTCGGCGCCAGCGAGGCCAGCGGATGAGCCCGATCCGGCGTTTCCTGCGTACGCCCGAGGCTGTCGCCGGGGCGATCATCCTGGCAGCGCTCTTCGCCATGGCGCTTTCGGCGTCGCTGGTCTTTCCCGGCGATCCCCAAGCCATTGCCGGCCCGGCGCTGCTGCCGCCGTTTCGGGACTGGTCGCTGCCGCTCGGCACTGATCGGCTCGGCCGAAACGTGCTTGCCGAGCTTTTTCACGGCGCTCGCACCTCGCTGGCGGTCGGATTGGCGGCGGCGGCCGCGTCCCTGTTCATAGGTGCGGTCATCGGCACGCTGGCCGGCTTTGCCAGCGGCCTCGTCGACGAGGTGCTGATGCGCATCACCGACGCCTTCCAGACCGTGCCGAGCTTCCTGCTGGCTCTCGCCTTCGTCAGCGTCGTCGGACCGTCGCTCGCTGTCGTCGTCGCCGCGATCGCGCTGGGCGCCTGGACCGGCCCGGCGCGCGTGGCGCGCGCGGAAGTCCTCTCCATCCGCGAGCGTGATTTCGTCGCCGGCGCCCGCGTCATCGGCATGCATCCGCTGGAGATCGCCTTTCGAGAAGTGCTGCCCAATGCGCTGCCACCGGTTCTGGCAATGTCGTCGGTGATCGTCGCCGCCGCGATCCTTACGGAAGCCGCATTGTCCTTCCTCGGCCTCGGCGATCCCAACCTGGTGACCTGGGGCGGCATGATCGCCGAAGGCCGCGCCGTGCTACGCACCGCGCCGTTCCTGTCGATCACTCCGGGCGTGGCACTGGTGTTGACGGTGCTCGGGGTCTATCTCGCCGGCGAGGGCATCGTCGAGACGACCGCAGTCCGGAGAGGCCTGTCGTGACCGCGCTCGCTTCGATCCGCAACCTGACGGTGACCTACCGCCGCGACGGTAATGACGTGGCGGCGCTGAAGAACATCAGCCTGGACATCGTCGCTGGCGAGCGGCTGGCCATCATCGGCGAAAGCGGTTCTGGCAAGAGCACGCTGGCGCTGGCCATTGCCGGGCTGCTGCCGGGTTCGTCCCGCATAGCCGGAAGGATTGACTGGCCGGACCTTGATCGCGTTCCCCTCTCCGGCCGTGACATCGGCTTCATCTTCCAGGACCCATCGGGCAGCCTCGATCCGGTGATGACAGTCGGCAAACAGATCGCCGAGGTGGCGCGCACGCATCTCGGCCTGACATGGCAACAGGCATACACGAAGGCAAAGGACCTGCTCGAACGCGTCCGCCTGCCCGACTCGGCCCTGCGCGCCTATCCGCACCAGCTCTCCGGTGGGCAGAAGCAGCGCGTCGCGATTGCCGCGGCCATCGCCGCCGGACCGAAATTGCTCATCGCCGACGAGGCGACCAGCGCGCTCGACACGATCGTGCAGGCCGAGATCGTCGTTTTGATCCGTGAACTGGTTGCCGAGGACGACATGACGCTGCTGTTCATCAGCCATGACATTGCGCTGGCGGCGGAACTTGCCGAGCGCATTGCCGTTTTCCGGAACGGCGAAATGGTGGAGTGCGGCGCGACGGCGCAGATCGTCGAAGCGCCACGCCAGCCCTATACGCGGGCGCTGCTCGACGCGCATATCGGCCTTGATGCGGAGCCGTTGGTTGGTCGAGACCTCATTGGGCTTCAAGCATGAGCTTGCTGGCGGTTTCCAATCTTGCCAAGCGATATCGCCGGGGCGGCAAGACCGTCGCCGCCGTGGACGATATGACCTTCCACATCGAACCCGGCGAGACGCTGGCGCTGGCCGGTCCCTCCGGCAGTGGAAAATCGACGATCGCGCGGCTGGTGCTGCGGCTGATCGAGCCCGATGCCGGCGGCATCGAGTTCGAGGACAATGATCTCCTCGCCTTGAACGGCGGCGCCTTACGCGCCCAGCGCGCGCGCCTGCAGATGGTGTTCCAGGATCCGCTCGCCGCCTTCAATCCGCGCGCCACCGTGGCTCGTGTTCTCGATGATCCGCTGCGCATCCATGGCATTGCCTCGCGCAGCGAACGTCCACGTCGCATCGCGGCCTTGCTGGAGCGCGTCGGATTGGACAGCCATCTTGCCGGGCGCGCCATCCATGAGATCTCCGGCGGCCAGCGCCAGCGTGTCGCCATTGCCCGTGCCATCGCGACAAAGCCATCGCTGATCGTGCTTGATGAGGCGGTTTCCGCGCTGGATGTCTCTGTGCGTGGTCAGGTCCTGCAACTGTTGCTCGACCTGCAGCGCGAGGGAGGCATCGCCTATCTGTTCATCTCCCATGATTTAGGCGTCATCCGCGCGGTCTCCCATCGTGTCGTCATCCTCGATGCCGGAAGGATCGTCGAAAGCGGCGACGCCCGCACGGTGATTGACGCCCCCCGATCAGCTGTCGGCAAGGCGCTAGTGGCAGCGGCGCCGAGGCTGAACAGGAAGGCCGGATAGCAAGTCCTGTCGCACATCTGGTGACACGCCAGTTGCTGCCTGTTTTGATAGACCCACCGCGAATCGTGAATCAATATGGCCGCCTCGTTGAAGGAGATCCCCAATGCATGTGATGACGTTGCTGAAAGCGGGCATGTTCGACGTCGCGATCGAAGGCAAGCCCGCATCGATTGCGCAGGCGCTGCCGGACTGGAACGCGCATGACAGGTTCGGGCTCGTCATCGACGACGCCCTTGGCGGCATTGGCGCCACCCATCTGCTGCAGATCGCCATGACCGCTTTCTACGATATCAAGCCGAGCCGCCGCACCGCGCTCACCGTCTATCCGGAGATCTACGCCTTCCACATCGGCAAGGGCTACGGCGCGCATGCGCCCTATGATTTCTGGCCGGCGCGCCGGGAGGTCATCACCTCGCGCGATCATCGAGAGATCCTGGATGCCATCAACGATCGCGGCATAACCCGGCTGGCCGTCCCAGACCGGCCACAGAGGGATGTGGTGCATCGCCCGAAGGAAGTGGATGCGGCGCTCGACCGCATCGCGTCGGCATTCGTCTACAGCCCGTCTGGCCGGGTCGCCAATCCCGATCTTGTCATCGCCGGCAAGGACAGGCGAACCGAATACAATCCCAACAGCGCCTTGCGGCCTCGCTACACCGACAGCAGGCCGGCTTCGGTTTCAACGGCCGCCAAGCCGGTCAAGGAACTCGATACCTCCTACCAGGAGTGGCTGCGCAAGCGCGAACATGACATCACGCCGGAAGAGCGGGCCTTTGTCGAGGCCCGCCGCGAAGCGCTCAGGGAGAACGGACTGGCCACGGAGTCCTACAGGCGCGTCAGCGTGCTGGAAGCCTTGGCACGACTGGCGTCGGCGGGCCTGACAGAAGATAAAGCGGCCTGATTTCGCGCCTTCGCCGCACCGCACAGCCGACAATGTAAGAATCCACTTACTTACGGAGGCCCTCCCAGATCGACATGCAAAAAACCCCGGCGCAGTGATGCGACCGGGGTTTTCGATGTTTGACTGCAGTATTCTGAAGCTATCCGAGCCGACAGAGGGCTGACGGCGTCGATGGACCGAGCCACAACTATGCGTTGGTGTTGAGACCATATTCGAGAAGCTGAAAGGGGTTGGTTGCGGGGACAGGATTTGAACCTGTGACCTTCAGGTTATGAGCCTGACGAGCTACCGGGCTGCTCCACCCCGCGCCACCTCTGCCAATCGCGCAGCGATTTGGCATTTGTTTCCTGCCAATCGCGCAGCGATTTGGCATCTCCAA
>CALRQH020000039.1:0-33834 GCA_943370265.1 Mesorhizobium carmichaelinearum | reverse complement strand
CGGAAAATCCGCCCCCTTGTTCTTCTCGGCGTTGCACGCATCGAGAAGCCTCGTAACAACGTCCGTCATTGAACCCGCATTGGTCAAGTGCCTGATTCCCCATCATATGAATGAACGGGGCGGGGACGGTTTTGATTTCGATCAAATTGCCCGGGCTGCTCACGACGCCACCCAGTCGCTGCCCTCCTTGTGATAAAGGCGCTTCACGGCAGCCCAAGCGACGCGATGGGCTATTTCCTCGCGCCTTTCGTCGCCTCGGTCGGCATATTCGTCCCAGGCGCTGTTGAAGGCGGCGCGAAAGATCTGCTGGGCATGCAGGGGCAGATGCGCGCTGACGGACGTTGGAAGGTCCTTCTCGGTCGCGTAGGGCATTGCGATCTCTCACGGGTTACCGCCAAGCTGATGCCTTGGCCGGAATGTGCTGACGAACCCGCCATGGACGTTGGCGGGGCGGAGATCAGCTTGACATGAAGCGACAGAGCCGGGTGTCGTCGAGCAGCGAGCGGGTAACGCCGCCGAACACCCATTCCCTGATCCGGCTGTGTCCATAAGCGCCTGACACGATCAGGTCGGCGTTGGCGGTGCTGAGGAAGTCGATCAGCTTCTCGCTCTCGTCGTCGGCCTTGAGCACTTCCGTGCGCGCCTTGATGCCATGCCCGGCCAGGAAGGTCGCGACATCCTTTATGCCGGCTCTGGTCCGGTCGCCCGGCTCGGGATCGACCGTCACCACGATTACGTCTTTTGCCAGCGCCATCAGCGGCACCGCGTCGGCCACCGCGCGCCTCGCTTCGCGCGTGTCCTTCCATGCGACCACGATCCGGCCTGTCGGCAGCAGCTCCGCGCCGCCTGCCACGATCAGCAGCGGCCTGCCCGCACGCAGTGCGAGGCTGCCGGGATCGGCGGCCCGATAGGAATCACCTGTCGAAGCCCCCTGCGACGCACCCATGATGATGAGATCCGCGATCCTCGATGTCTCGGCCAGGGCGTGGTTTGGGTTCTCAATCGCATCGCGCCATTCCGTTGTCACTGAACCTGCAACCAGACTGTCAAACTCGGCATGCAGGTCGTTGAACCGGTTGCGGATGTCATCGCGCAATTGCTGCCACACCTCGGCGGCTATCGCCGCTCCTTCAGGCGCCATCGTCACGGGCAAGGGTGCGTCGGCTGCGCAGAATCCGATCAGCCGAGCTCCAGAACGCTTGGCAAGATCGACGGCGATCTTGGTGATCGGTCCGATGGGACCGTCTATGTCCACATTCAGCAGAATGGATTTGTAGCTCATCGGTCACGCTCTTCTTCTGTATTGATTTGATGACCGGAGACTAGACCGCGCATGCCACTGCATTCCTTGACGTCGATCAAGTGTCCGGTCTCAAGGCATATGCGACTCGAAATGGACGATCTCTCCATCCACGACGAAGGCTCCGTTTCCAACATGGTGAATGGTCTTCGGCTTCGATTGTCCTGGATCAACCCAGGCCTTCACGACCTCCAGCATGAAAAGATTGTACTTGTTGACCAAGCGGGTATCGACGACACGGCATTCGAGATTGGCGAAGCATTCGGCAATCAGGGGCGCGGCGACCCGCTCGGCGGGAAGTGGCGTCAACCAGCTGGTCGCGAACTTGTCGGTATCCCTGCCTGAGCAATTGCCTATCCTGACGACCTTCTCCGCCAGCCCGATGGCAGGAATCGCGATCACGCACTCCTTGGTGCGCCGCAGCGCGGCAAACGAGAAATCGTTGCTCGATACGACACAGGCGATCATCGGAGGTGTGAACTCCACCATCATGTGCCAGGACATGGTCATCACATTGGCACGGCCTCTGGCCCGGGTTGTCAGCAGAACGACTGGACCTGGCTCGATCAGCCGATAGACGTCGGAAAGGGGCAGTTCCTTCATATTCATGGTTCGCTCCGTATCCACTAGCGCGATGCGCTTCGTTCCTAAGGCCACGGGCTTGTGCGCCTAAACTGCTCCGGTCGCCTTGACAGGAGTCAAACGCAGACTCCGGCCCAGATGCATGAGGACAACGCTCGGCGCTGCGATCGAAGGGAGGGGAATGCACGGCCACTTTGATCCGCCTCAAAGCGCTGCGGCGTTCATCGCGCTTAAGTGAGCAATATTCGGGCAGTCGGCTAACTGCAGAAAAGGAGCGTCACATGAGCTACAAGGATATCCTGGTCTTTCTTGACGGCTCCATCGAAAACGCAGCGCGGGTGGATCTGGCCGTTTCGCTGGCAAAAGCTCACGGCGCTAGGTTGACGGGTGTCGACGTCGACGCCGCGGCCGCTTTCGAGGGAGAGTGGTCGGAACGCGCGAAATCTCTTGAAGACACTTTCCATGCCAGTGCCAAGCGCTTCGGCATAGACGCCCGCTTCAAGGTCACTGATCAGGACACGCCGGGATGGAAGGATTTCTACGTCCATTATGCGGATCTGGTGATCGCGTCTCAACCCGCCCCGGAGGGATCCGGCAATATCCTTTCCGATGTGCCCGAGAAGGTTCTGCTGTCGGCGGGCGTGCCGATGCTGGTGCTGCCGCAATACTGGCGTCCAGCGCCACTAGGCGATCAGGTTGTGATCGCGTGGTCGCCAAGCGGCCAGGCAGCGCGCGCCGTGCACGATGCCATGCCGATCCTGACCCGGGCGCGGAAGGTGACGGCATTCGCCTTCGATCCACAGGTCGACGGAAAGGATGCTGACATTGAACTGCTGCGCGACCATCTGCTTGCCCATGGGGTGAAGGTCGAGACCGACCGCTGGACCGATAGAGGCGATCTGACGGCAATCGACGCGCTGTTCGCTTCACGCGCCTTGGAGGAAGCAGACCTTATCGTGGCTGGTGCGTATAGCCATTCGCAGTTCCGCGAGGCCCTGTTTGGCGGAATGACCAAATCCCTGCTGCAACAGTTCTCGCTGCCGGTGTTGGTATCGCACTGAACAATGGGAGTCCCATCGCCTGGCATCTGCTTAGAAGAGCAATCGGCCGCGCGCCGCTTTCTTAAACGGCGAAGAATTCAACGCGCGGCCGGGACCACATGGCCGAGGCCGGCTGCGAGCCGATCGAGAAACGCTGCCTGGCCCGGGACGATCGTGGCGCATGCATCGGCCAGATTGAACCATTGGGCGCGGTCGATCTCGGGGAAGCGTTGCACGGTCCCGCCGCGCGGCGGCCATTCGAGGTCGAAGGTGTTGCTGACCAGCGTCGCGACATCGAAATCGGCGTGTGCGGCATAGGCGGTGACGATCTTGCCGCTGCGCTGCCTGATTTCGCCAAGCGGCTCAAGCGCCACGTCAAGGCTCCAGCCGGTCTCCTCGGTGAATTCCCGCAAGGCCGCGGCTTCGGAATCCTCGCCGGCGTCATATTCGCCCTTGAGGATGGACCAGGCACCAAGATCGCGCGATCGCCAGAATGGCCCGCCAGGGTGGCCAAGCAGCACCTCTAGCGCGCCTCCCTTTTGGCGATAAGGGAGAATTCCCGCGCTGCGTCGAGGCATCGGTTGTCTCCTATCCGAGCGAACGGCTTCAGCCGTTGCGTTACCCGTGATCGCTCACCCCATGAGAGATGTGGTTCGCAATCTTCTGCAGACAAGTTGGTAGGCATCCTTCGCGACCGTTCATTGACCCTGATCAAGGCTGTCGCGATCGCGATGACGGTCGCGGGTGTCAAACCGGGCGTCCACGACAAACCAACCGTCCTTGGCTCACGTCAAGGACGGCTTACGACCGCAACAAGAGCGTGCCAAGCGGCAGACAGAATGGAGCTCCACTTCAGGAAGAATACGGGCCCTGCTGACCAGGACCATGACCACGCTTGAATGCGCCAATCTACTCGACGCCCATCGCCTCCGCCGGCTTGCCTGTACGAAGGCCAACCCTATTTGAGCGGGAGGCAGTTCATGGTTTGGCGCGGATTGCCATGCGCGTGATTATGCTTGCCGATATCCTTGCGGACACACGTCGGCACGGGTCGACGCGGTGCCGATGAAGCCGCTGTTTGGGCGAAGCCCGTCAGCGCTCTGGTTGCGCAACTGGCGGGGCGCCGTCCGATCCTGCGGGACCAGAGCCCTTCCCTGCTGGATTGACTCGCGGGTTCCCAATGTTTGTCGTCCAGTCCCTAGGTAGTTTCCCGTACGGACATAACCGAATTTCGTCCGCGCCCGATTGGCGCGATTGATCTACCGACACCAGCAATCGGGAGATCGGCATGACCCTTCACACGACAAAGGATTTTTCAACCACGGCACGGGCAATCTATCCGGTCCCGGCCGGACGTGTCCCGACGACATTGCAGCCGATCTCTTTCTATGCGACCGGCACGGAGATCTACGCACAGGGCGAGAAGGCGGGGAAACTCTATCAGGTCGAGTTCGGCTGTGTGCGGATCTACAGGATGCTGGCGGATGGACGGCGACAGATCTCCGCCTTCCACCTGAGCGGCGAAATATTCGGCTTCGAGGCACACCCACTTCACCATTTCTTCGCCGAGGCAATCGGCGCGGTGGGCGTGCGGACCCTGCGGCCCGTGCAAGGTGTCGAAATGTCGTCGCAGATACTGCCGCTCGCCCTGCAGGGGTTGGTTCGCGCGCAGGAACACCTTCTGGTGCTCGGCCGTCAAAGTGCCGTCGAACGCGTTGCCGCCTTCCTGCTGGACATGGCTGATCGTCAGGGTGGCCTGGACCGCCTGGAATTGCCGATGTCGCGCACCGATATCGCCGACTATCTCGGCTTGACCATAGAGACCGTTTCGCGGGTCCTTTCCAAGCTGAAGGAAAAGGGAGCAATCCGGCTCATCAGCCTGCGCAGCATCGAGATCCGGAAATGGCAGGCATTGCAGGGCATGATGGAGTGACGGGCGGCGCGGGTTGTAATCCCGAACCGAATTTCTCAGGTCGCCGCACGATCATGTGGACGACCCGAGTCCGTTTAGATCTGCGCGAGGCCGGCAAGGATTTCGCGATGCTCTTTTCCTCGCCGCCGATAGGGCGCGCATGTCACCCAGCGACTTCGCCATCCACAGGGCAGCCGTTCAACTTGAAACGGCGCTGAATGTGACTTTCTGGGAGAGACCGCCGCCGGGGCGATTTTCCAACGCTATGGTTCCACCGTACCGTTCGATGATTTCCTTGGCGATGGCGAGACCAAGGCCCGCGCCGGGTACTGATTGCCGGCGGCCGGGATCGACGCGGAAGAACGGCTCGAACGCCTTGTTCAGCAGCTCCTCCGGGATGCCGGGCCCGCGATCGGCTATGGTAAGCACCGCCTGGCCGTTCGTGGCGGCCAGTGACAGACTGCAACCTCTGCCATGCGTGGCGGCGTTGACGATCAGGTTGCGTAATGCCCGTCGCAGGCCAAGCGCGCCCGCACGCACCGAGACTTTGTCGAGATGTTCCATCGACACCGCGTGCCCAAGCGAGGTCATCTCGGTTTCGAGGTCGCGGACCAGTCCTTCCAGGTCCACGGGTTCAACCGCGTCCTGGTCTACCTCCTCGCGAACCAGCCGGATGGCGCTGTCGGCGATGCGGTCGAGTTCGTCGAGGTCGTGAAGCCATTTGTCGCGCTCCTCTTCGAGGAATTCGGCGCGCAGGCGCATGCGCGTCATCGGCGTGCGCAGGTCGTGGCCGGCTGCTGCAACCAGGCGCATCCGGCTCTCCATGGCGGTCCTCAGCCTGGATGACAGCTGGTTCAGCGCATGCGCCGTCGCCTTGACCTCGGCCGAGCCCACTTCCGGCACAGCCGCCAGCACGCCATCCGATCCGATCTTGGAGACGGCGGCCTCCAGCATTTCAAGCGGCCGGATCAGCACGGCGGTGAAATAGACCGACACGGCCGTGGCGCCGGCCACGATCAGCGAGATCCAGCCGGCGAGGATCAGCCATTCGCGCCTTGGCGGCTTGACGTGAGGGACCTCTATGATCGCCCAGCGTTTGTCGGGCAACTGCACCGATGCAAGCTGCCCGGGATCGTCCCCCTTGTCGCGGACTACAGCAAGGACGTCGAGTCCCCGACGGCGCAGTATGTCGTTGAGCATCGCCGTTTCCGGACGGTCCACCTTGCCGCCTGCCGGTTGATCGCTCAGTTGCACCTGGAGAACGCCCGAAATCGGACCGGGCAGGAGCCGGACCACGAGCTCCATCTGCTGAGCGACCCAGGGCATGGTCAATTCAGGTGGCGGCCCTCCGCCCCGGACGCTGAGCACGGCAACCGTCGCCAGGCCGACCACGCCGACGATCGAGGCGACCAGCAACAGGATGAGCCGCCGGCGCAGCGAGTTCACGCGGGGTTCTCCACCGTGTCGACGCGCGCCGTCAACTGGTATCCGCCATTGCGAACCGTCTTGAACAGCGGCCCGTCGCCGGTGACGGTGAATTTACGGCGCAGCCGGCTCATCAGCACATCGACCGAGCGTTCGAGCGGGTCGCGCTCGCGGCCCTGCGTCAGTTCGAGAAGCTGGTCGCGCGACAACAGCCGCCCGGGACGGTCGAGAAACACCTGCAGCAGGTCGAATTCGGCACCGGTGAGATCGACGGCCACACCTTGCGTATCTGTAACCTTGCGGGTGTCCGGCTCCAGCCTGTAGCTGGCGAAGCGATAGATGCGGGCGCGTGGTGGCGCGGGCGCTTCCTCCGGAGCCGAGCGCCTGAGCACGGCGCGGATGCGGGCGGTGAGCTCGCGCGGATTGAACGGCTTGCCGAGATAGTCGTCGGCCCCGAGTTCCAGGCCGATGATGCGGTCGACATCCTCCTTCAGCGCCGTCAGCAGGATGACGGGGATGTGCGGCTTGCGGTCATGCAGGCTTCGGCAGATGTCGAGCCCCGAGCCGTCCGGCAGCATGACGTCGAGCACGATCAGGTCGAACTGGCTCGAGCCGATCTTCTGCTCGCATTCGCGCCGGTCCGCCGCCACCGAGACGCGGAAGCCCTGGCTGTCCAGATAGCGTCCGAGAAGCGTCCTGATCTCGCGGTCGTCGTCGACGACGAGGATATGGGGTTGTGACTGCATTGCCCTGCCGTTCCGCCTTGCCTGTCAGCGATTATAGGGAGAGCAGCGCTCAAGCGGCATGGAAATTTGCAACCGAATGTTTCCGGCTGGGGACCGGAAACATTCGGAAACAAATTGCCCTTTTGCGGAAACCTTCGGCAACACGCCGACGCGAAGCAGACAAAGACGCTTCCTATCCTCCTGCCATCCGAAGCATCAGAGAAAGGAACAACATCGTGCGAAGCAGACTTCTTGCGCTCGGCTTGCTTTCCATCGCATCCGTCCATCCGGCGCTGGCGGCGCAGCCCGATCCCGGCGCGGCGCCGGGCGAGCCGCCATGCGCCATGGCAATGCAGCATGGGCCGGATCACGGTCCGATGGCCTGGTTTGGCCAGAATGAGGGCGGCCCGAACGGGCCGCTGCGGCACGGCCCGCAGGGTTTTGGGCCGGAAGGCTTTGGACCCCGCCGCATGGGACCGCCGCCGGAAATCATGCTGGCGGCCCGGCTGTCGGCGCTCGAGACCCGCATCGGCATCCGCACCGAGCAGCTGGATGCCTGGCGCGACTATACCAGCGCGCTGCAGGCCGTGCTTTCGCCGCCACGACCCGATCATGGTCCTGGTGGCCCGCAAGTGAAGGGCCCCGACGCGGCAGGCCCGGAAGCAGGGCGTGACCCCTTCGCCTTCCAGGAGCGACTGGCCGACGACGTCACGGCCCGCGCGGTTTCGGCTGGCAAGCTGAAGGATGCGATCGTGGCACTTCGCACCAAACTGACACCTGAACAGCTCGAAATCCTTGCTTCGGCGGATAGGCCCCATGGACCACCCCCCGGTCTCTGGGGCGGCCCGCCGGATGACGCAGCCGGTCCGCAGGGTCTGCCTGGTCATGGCGGACAGCTCCCGCCTCCCCCACCCCGGGAAGGCGAGCAGCCCTGACCGGCTGCGCCGGCCGGCCGCGTGGGCCCAACCATGTCGGGCCGGCCGGCTCTTCGCGAGATGGCGGACCCCGCCATCCGACAGTTCAAATCACGCAATGGAGCACGACATTGTGGGAAGCCATGATGATGGTGCGACTGATCGCATCGATCAGCCCAAGGTTGTCGGTCCGTCATGCCGGACGCGGCTTGTCGCTGGCCGGACGCGGCCTGCCGCTGGCCGCGCGCATGACGCCCCCGGCTCTGCCGGTCGACACGCTGAAGGGCGCGATCCGACTGGACTTCGCCGCATGGCGCCTGTCGCTTCCGCTTTCGCAGCCGCCCCATGGACATGATGACCGCAAGACCGTGTAAGGCTTGGCATGTCGCCGCGGATCGGGATATTGATGTCGATGGGCATTGTGGCCGGGAACTCGACCCTCGAGTACGCCCCGGCCGCGAACAAGGAGCGTGACATGAGCCGCTTCGAAGCATTGCTCGGCACCGCCCGTAGAGGGGCGCGGCCTGTCGTCATGACATCGACTGCCTTGACCGGCAGGCTCATCCGCTTGACCTCGCCTCTGTTGGCCCGCATTCGGGCTCCGCTCCTGGAGGGGCGGTCCGATGCCGGCAGCCACGCGACTGCAACTCCAGGGAAAGATCCAGGACATGCCCATCCACAGCCAATCTCCTTTGTCGGCTAATCAATCTCGGGTCGCGCCCTGGGTCGCAATGCTCGCCGCCGCCCTTTTTCTGGCGGCCTGTTCGCAGGAGCAGAGCAAGACACCGGCAGGCATGGGCGCTGTCGGCAAGCCCGAGGTCGGCGTCGTCACCGTGCATCCGCAATCGGTCGCCATCACCGCCGAATTGCCGGGGCGCACGACTGCGTCACTGACCGCGGATGTGCGTCCGCAGGTGAACGGCATCATCCAGGCGCGCCTGTTCAAGGAAGGCAGCGAGGTGGTGGCCGGGCAGCCGCTTTACCTCATCAATCCAGCGACCTACCAGGCAGCCTACGACAGCGCGGTCGCGGCGCAGCAGAAGGCGGAAGCCGCGGTGCCTACCGCGCAGGCCAAGTTCGACCGCTATGCCGGATTGCTGAAGCAGAACGTGGTCTCGAAACAGGATTACGACGATGCCGCGGCGACGCTGGCACAGGCCAACGCGGATGTGGCGGCCGCAAAGGCCAGTGTCGAGACCGCGCGCATCAATCTCGACTACACCAAGATCACCGCGCCGATCGCCGGCCGTATCGACAAGTCCTCGCTGACGCCTGGAGCCCTCGTCACCGCCAACCAGGATACCTTGCTCACCACCATCCGCGCGCTCGATCCGATCAATGTCGATGTCACGCAGTCGAGCACCAACCTGCTCAATCTGCGCCAGGCCATCAATGAAGGGCGGCTGAAGTTCAGCGGCCCCAATGTCAGCGTCAAGCTGAAGCTCGAAAACGGCACCATCTACTCGCGGACCGGCAAGTTGGAATTCTCCGGCGCCAATGTCGACCAGACCACCGGCACCTTCGCGCTGAGGGCCGAGTTCCCCAATCCGGATCGCCTGCTTCTGCCCGGCATGTATGTGCGGGCCCTGGTGGAGGAGGGCGTCGCCCAGAACAGTTTCCTGGTGCCGCAGCGCGGGGTCAGCCGCAACACCAAGGGCGAGGCAACGGCAATGGTCATCAATGCGCAAGGCAAGGTCGAAACGCGCGTGCTGACCGTGCGCAACACCGTCGGCAACAACTGGCTGGTGGATGCCGGGGTCGGCGACGGGGATCGCGTCATCGTCGAGGGCATGCAACTCGTGCGCCCCGGCGGCGATGCGACGGGCGTCGAGGTGACGATCGACGAGACGACCGGAGAGGTCAAGGACCGCGCGCAGGGAACCTCTGAGGCATCATCTCCATCCAAGATGGCCAGCAACCAGTCGACCGGGAACTGAGCCGATGTCCGCATTCTTCATCAACCGGCCGATCTTCGCCTGGGTGATCGCCATCGTGATCATGCTGGGCGGCCTCCTGGCGCTCACCACGCTGCCGATCTCGCAATACCCGCAGATCGCGCCGACCACGGTGAACATCAGCGCGACCTATCCGGGTGCCGATGCACAGACCGTCGAGAACTCGGTGACCAAGGTCATCGAGCAAGGCATGACCGGCATCGACGATCTCGACTACATGACGGCGACGTCGACCTCCACCGGCTCGGCTTCAATCACGCTGACCTTCACCAGCGCGGCCGATCCCGACACCGCCCAGGTGCAGACGCAGAACAAGCTGCAGCTGGTGCAGTCGCAGTTGCCGCAGGTGGTGCAGAGCAACGGCATAACCGTGGCCAAATCCTCGACCGGCTTCCTGATGGTCATCGGCTTCGTCTCGAGCGACGGCAAGATGAACTCGACCGATCTCGCCGACTATATCAACGCTACCGTCAACGATACGCTGAAGCGCGTCGCGGGTGTCGGCTCGACGCAGCTTTTCGGCTCGGGCTATGCCATGCGCATCTGGCTCGACCCCGACAAACTCGCCAAATATGCCCTGATGCCGAACGATGTGGCCACCGCGATCCAGGCGCAGAACACGCAGGTTTCGGCCGGTCAGCTCGGCGGCCTTCCGGCACGCAAGGGCCAGCAGCTCAACGCCACGGTGACGGCCAAGAGCCGGCTGCAGACCGCCGAACAGTTCCGCAATATCATCTTGAAGAGCCAGACGGACGGCTCGCTGGTTCGCCTCAACGACGTCGCCACCGTCGAGCTCGGCGCCGAAAGCTATACGACGCAGGCCCACTACAATGGCAAGCCGGCGGCGGGCGTCGCCATCAATCTGGCGACCGGCGCCAATGCCATCAGCACCGCCGAGGCGGTGCGCTCGACGATCAACCGCCTGAGCTCGACCTTCCCGCAAGGCGTCGAGGTCGTCTATCCCTACGACACCTCGCCTTTCGTTCGGCTATCGATCGAGGAGGTGGTCAAGACGCTCGCCGAGGCGATCGTGCTGGTGTTCCTGGTGATGTTCATCTTCCTGCAGAACCTGCGGGCGACGATCATCCCGACCATCGCCGTGCCGGTGGTGCTGCTCGGCACCTTCGGCGTGCTGTCGCTGTTCGGCTATTCGGTCAACACGCTGACCATGTTCGCCATGGTGCTGGCCATCGGCCTGCTCGTCGACGACGCAATCGTGGTGGTCGAGAATGTCGAACGCGTCATGCAGGAGGAGGGGCTGTCGCCGAAGGAGGCGACACGCAAATCGATGAACGAGATCACCGGCGCGCTGGTCGGTATCGCCACCGTGCTATCGGCCGTGTTCGTGCCGATGGCGTTCTTCGGCGGCTCGACAGGCATCATCTACCGGCAGTTCTCGGTCACCATCGTCTCGGCGATGGTGCTGTCGGTGCTGGTCGCGCTGGTGCTGACACCGGCGCTGTGCGCCACCATCCTGCGGCGGCCCAAGGACCATGCGACGCAGACCGGTCCGTTCGGCTGGTTCAACCGTGTCTTCGACCGCGGCACGACCGCCTACCGCGACGGCTCGCACGGCATCATCAACCGGTCATGGCGGTTCCTCGCCGTGTTCCTGGCCATCGTCGTCGCCATGGGCTGGATGTTTGCCCGGCTGCCGAGCTCGTTCCTGCCGGAAGAAGACCAGGGCATTCTGATCACCAGCGTGCAGCTGCCGGTCGGCGCGACGCAGGACCGCACCGAGCGCGTGCTGGCCGAGGTGACAGACCACTACCTGAAAGACGAGAAGGACGCGGTCGAAGGCGTCTTCACCGCCTCCGGTTTCGGCTTCGGCGGCGCCGGCCAGAATGTCGGTATCGGCTTCGTGCGGCTTAAGGATTTCAGCCAGCGGAGATCGCCGGCTTCCGCCGCACGGGCGATTGCCGGCCGCGCGATGGGCGCCTTCTCGAAAATCAGGGACGCGCAGGTCTTCGCACTTGCTCCTCCCGCCATCCAGGGCTTCGGCAACACCAACGGCTTCGATTTCTATCTGCAGGACGTCAATGGCGCCGGCCATGATGCGCTGATCCAGACACGAAACCAGCTGCTCGGTCTTGCCGCGCAGAGCAAGCTGCTCGCCAACACCAGGCCCAACGGCCAGGAGGACCAGCCGCAATTCTCGGTCGATATCGACCAGGAAAAAGCCAGCGCGCTGGGCGTCAGCCTCGCCGACATCAACAACACGCTTTCAACCGCCTGGGGCAGCAACTACGTCAACGATTTCATCGATCGCGGAAGGGTGAAGCCAGTCTATATGCAGTCCGACGCAGACTTCCGCATGCAGCCGGAGGACCTGGACAAATGGCAGGTCCGCAATGCCAGCGGCGCCATGGTGCCGTTCTCGGCCTTCACCTCCAGCCACTGGACATTCGGCTCGCCACGGCTCGAACGCTACAATGGTTCGGCGGCGGTCGAAATCCAGGGCGCGGCGGCAGCGGGCGTGAGTTCAGGTGCCGCCATGGACGAGATCGACAGGCTGGTCGCGCAGCTGCCTCCCGGGTATTCGCACGAGTGGACCGGCCTGTCGCACCAGGAGCGGCTGTCGGGCAACCAGGCGACGTCGCTCTATGCGATCTCGGCGCTGGTCGTGTTCCTGTGCCTTGCCGCGCTCTATGAGAGCTGGTCGATCCCGTTCGCGGTCATGCTGTCGGTGCCGATCGGCATCTTCGGCGCGCTGGCGGCGGCCACGCTGTTCGGCCAGACCAACGACGTCTACTTCAAGGTCGGCCTGCTGACCACGATCGGCCTCGCCGCCAAGAACGCCATCCTCATCGTCGAGTTCGCCATCGAGCGGCAGGCCGCGGGCATGGGTCTCGTCGAGGCGACGCTGGAGGCGGCACGACAGCGATTGCGACCGATCCTGATGACATCGCTGGCCTTCATCCTCGGCGTCACGCCGCTCGCGATCGCAAGCGGCGCCGGCTCGGGAGCGCAGAACTCCGTCGGCATAGGTGTCATGGGCGGCATGATCGCGGCAACCGTGATCGGCGTGTTCCTGGTGCCGCTGCTGTTCGTCACGGTGCGCCGCATCTTCAAGGGCAGGGCGGCCAAGCACGATACAGGGCAGGATACGGGCGAGACGCCGGCAACGGCCAACCAGCAATAAGGGTTTTCACATGACAGGTTTTGAACGTGGCTCGGTGGCCGCGGGGCGTCTTCTTGCGCCTGTTTTCACCGCTGTCCTGCTCGCGGGATGCGTTGTCGGCCCGGACTATCAAACGCCAATCCTGCCGATGCCGGCGAACTGGAGCGGCCAGAAGCCGACAAAAGCCGCCCAACCGCCGCAACTGGCGAAATGGTGGCAGCGGCTGCGCGATCCTCAGCTGAATACGCTTGTCGAGGAAGCGGTTGCCGGCAATCTCGACGTCGCCACCGCGAAAGCCAAGATCCGCGAGGCACGCGCAAGCTATCGCCAGAGCGCCGGCACATTGCTGCCGTCGGTGGACGGGTCGGGGTCGGTCACCCGCGACAAGTCGGCCACGACGACATCCGGCGGCAATGCCATCTACAGCGAGTACCAGGCGGGCTTCGATGCCAGTTGGGAGCTCGACCTGTTCGGCGCCAACCGCAGGGGCGTCGAGGCCGCCCGCTATGGTGTGGACGCGTCTCGGGAGGAGCTGCGCTCAACCCTGCTGACCCTGGTCGGCGATGTGGCATCCTATTATGCCCAGGCGCGCGGCTATCAGGCGCGCATTGCGCTGGCCCGGCGCTCGGCCTCATCGCAAAGGCAGACTGCCGAACTGACCCGGCAGATGGCACTGGCGGGCACGGCAACCGCCGCCGATGTCGCCAAGGCCACAGGGCAGGCCGCAGGCACGGAAGCGGCGGTGCCGACGCTGGAAGCGAGCTATGCCGAGGCCGTGCATAGGCTATCGGTGCTGACCGGCCGGCCGCCGGCAGCGTTGAGCGAGCGGCTGAAGCGCGGCGCGCCGATACCGGCGCCGCGCCTGCCGATCCCGACTGGCATTCCCGCCGACATCCTTTTGTCGCGCCCCGACGTGCGCATGGCGGAACGCCAATACGCTGAATATACCGCCAAGGTCGGCCAGGCCGAGGCGGCGCGCTACCCCTCGGTCAGTCTGACGGGAAATATCGACACCACTGCCTACAATCTCGGCGACCTCGGCAAGAATTCATCGATCGGCTGGTCCTTCGGCCCGACGCTCAGCGTGCCGCTGTTCAACGCCGGCAGGTTGCAGGCCGCCGTCGATATCGCCAAGGCTCAGC
The DNA here is from genome assembly GCA_943370265.1 of Mesorhizobium carmichaelinearum. Classification (GTDB taxonomy): domain Bacteria; phylum Pseudomonadota; class Alphaproteobacteria; order Rhizobiales; family Rhizobiaceae; genus Mesorhizobium; species Mesorhizobium carmichaelinearum_A. The sequence goes on along the minus strand of CALRQH020000039.1, from coordinate 19,718 downwards.
GCGACCAATATTTCATCGCCTACCGGTCTTCCGTGCTGACAGCGCTCGAGGATGTGGAGAATGCACTCGTGCTCCTGTCGCAGGAGCGCATCAGGATCGGCAGTCTCGCCCTGTCGGCCAAATCCTATGACGATGCGGCACGCTTCGCGGGCATTCTCTACAAAGGCGGCGAGACAACCCTTCTCGACGTGCTCGACGCCCAGCGATCGGCATACTCGGCCGAAGACAATCTCCTACAAAGCCGCGTCTTGGTCGCCACTGATTACATAGCGCTCAACAAAGCGCTGGGCGGCGGTTGGGATGGCGCGGTCGATACCGCAAAGCCCGAGATCATCGACGTCAAGACCGGCCCGCGGCTGGCATCCGGGTCCGCGGCGCAGTGAACGGCGCGCGGCCCGGCCTCGGCGAAGGCCCTGGCCGGACCAACGGGACTAGCCCGCTCGGACAAAGGCCAGGGCGACCACGCGGGGGGCAACGCAGTATGCGAACTTGGCCCGGCGCCCAGTTGTCGTCGTCGCGTGCCCTGCGTCCAGGTCGACGGTGATGTCCTCGTAGCCCAGTATCCGGCGATCGAGCGGATACACTGCCTTGTAGACGGCTTCCTTGGCCGAAAACAGGATGCGGCCGGCAAGGTGCCGGTCTACCGCATCCGTCACATCCGCATGGGTTGCGACGAGCGCGAAAATGTCATCGGGGAGCGGCTGCGCGGGCTCGACGTCGACGCCGAGGGAGCCGATTTCGGAAACAGGCCCGACAGCCGCCACGGCCATTTCGTCGTCATGGGCGAGCGAACCGGTTATGCCGTCGGGCCAGGCCGGTGCGCCGGATGGCGTGCGCAGGATGGCGAAATCGTTGAAGCCGAAATCCGCCAGCAGTCCGTGGGCGATCCACCGGGCCGCACCGCTGGCCCGCCGCATGGCCGACTGACGCGCCGGAATCGAACGCGCTTCACCGGGCAGCAGATGGGCTTCATCGCCTTCGCGGATCAGCCGGCATCCGACCCGGACACCGCTCGGCGCGATCGCGGCCATCGCCCGCTGCAGGGCTGTTTCATCCAGTGAGCTCGCAACGGAGGAGGGCGGCGGCGTCAACGATCGCCCACCTGCAGGACGGCGATCATTTCGCCGTCCTCGTCGAGCCCCCGTTCCACGAAGCCGGCGGCACGATAGAGCCGTCGTGCGGCCTCATTCCTGGGCTCGTAGCAGATCGATATCTCTCTGACGTGGCCGAGGTCCCTGATCTCGTCGAGCAACGCGCGCAACGCCGCCTTGCCATAACCTTTGCCCTGGTGGGCGCGGTCGATCATGAAGCGATAGATCTGCGCCTCGTCCTCCGACGCGTCATACATCAGGAAGCCGACGACACGGCCGTCAGCCATCACGACGCGTGGCCGTGCGTCCTCGTCGCTCTTGGCCTCTTCCAGGGAGCAGGCATTGCCAGCGACAAAATCCATCTGTTCGGGGGCGAGCCGCAGAGCCGTGACCAGGGCCCGGTTGGCCCTGGTCACGGAAACGAGACGGATTTCAGCGGGCTTCAAGCCGAAGTCCCGGAGCCGTCGTTCGTGACCGGCGTGACGAACCGGTGAAGCTTGGCCGGGTTGCCCCGCCATAGGGAATAGGGCTCCAGCTCTTCGCCCTTCATCACGAAGGAATCGGTATCGGCCACCGACCCTTCGCCCATCACGACGCCGTAATGGATGAAGGCGGACGGTCCGAGCGTGCAGTCCTTGCCGATGCGGATGAAGTCGGACTTGAACGCGCCTTCTTCGAGCGAATGGGCCTGGATGACGCAGCCTTCGTTGAGGGTGACGTCATCGCCGATCTCGACCAGGGACCGTTCCGTCAGGTTGCTGCCGCCGTCATAGACCCTCTTGCCCACCTTGACGCCCAGCAGGCGCATGATGATCGGGCGGAACGGCGTGCCGCCGAACAGCCGCGTAATCGGCGAGTCCGACAGCTTCCAGTGACGTTCGTGGCGCCAGAATTTGACGTCATAGATCGTCGTCATCTGCGGCTTCAGCCTGCCAAAGCCAAGGCTCGCCCGCTCAATCAGGATGTAGAACGGGATGGTGATCGCCGAGGTCAGCAGCACGGCGACGAACAGCGCCACCTCCGCCCAGTCGGTATAATAGTTGAGCGCGCGGTCCCAGATCACCAGCGTGGCGAACAGCATGACCCATTGAACCGCCACGAACAGAAGCACCGTCACCGCATTGTAGACGTTCTTGTACCGGATGCGTTTGCGCCGTTCTTCCTCGCTTATCCCGGCGATCAGCTCCTTGTCGCGGTTCACCATGCGCGGGATTTCAAAGGAAGGCGAACCCAGCAGGCCGACATTCTCGCGCACCGGCCCGTCGATGGGGATCATCACCTTGGTGCCGAGCAGGCAGTTGTCGCCGGTGCGGCCGTCCGGGGGATAGTAGATGTTGTTGCCGAGGTAGTTGCGCTCGCCGATCCGGGTCTGCTCCAGCCGGAACGCGGTCGCGGACTTGTGCATGTTGATCATGAAAAGACCGTCCGACACCATGGTCTGGCTGCCGATGTCGCACAGCAGCGGGTTTTCATGCTGCTGGTTGCTGCCGAAGTTGGAGCCGGTCTGCACCACCTCGTTCAGGTTCCAGCCGATGGCGCGCATGTAATGCACGATCGCCGAGCTGTCGCCGAACAGGAGGTTGAGGACGCGCGAATTGCTGGAGAATTCCGCGACGGTCTGCAGCCAGTAGCGGAAGCCGTAAAGCGTATAGGTCCGGCCCGGCTTCAGAAGCAGGCTCACCAGCCTCGGTAGCAGCGTCGCCGCGAGGAAGGCAAGCGCGATGTAGCCGAAAAGCGTGACCACGGTACCGATCGCGACGATGCCGATCGTCTCTTGGTAGTCGTCGCTGACATTTTGCCAATAGCTGTGGAACAGAAGTGGCAGCGGCGTGACCAGGGTAAACAGCACCACCAGCTGCGCCGTCTCGTAGAGCACGCGCCGGACATGTGACGGGTTAACGTTGCGGACCTTGCAGTAGTCGGCGGTGGTCGGCACCGGTGGCGATCCATGCCAGTGCTCGCCGTCGGGAATGCTCTGCCCGCGCTGCAGCGAGGATGAATGGCCAAGCTGGGCGTTGTCGCCGATCTTGGTGTCGATATCGATCGTGCAGCCCACTCCCACGAAGGCGCCGCGGCCGATGGTGATCGGCCCGGTATGGATATAGCCGGACTGGGCGCGATAGCCGAGGATCATCGACTCCTTGCGCAGGATCGTGTTGTCGCCAATCGAAATCAGATCCGTGCAGACGGGCACGGAGCGGGATTCGATGACGGCATTGCGCCCGAGCCTGGTGCCCAGAAGCTGCAGATAGATGCTGTAGAGCGGGCTGCCGCGAAAAAGGACGACAGGCGCCGTGCGGATCAGTGTCTTGACCACCCAGAAGCGATAATAGCGCAGGCCCCAGATGGGAAAGGTTTCCGCCTTCCAGCGGCCGACAAGCACCCATTTGGCAAGAACGGCAAAGCCCGTCATGCCGAAGAAAACGCCCGCCGACAGCAATACGCAGCGCAGGTAGAGTTTCAGCGGTTCGTCGAGGGCATCATAGACCCAGTTGAGGCCGTAGTTGAGCGACCACAATCCAAAGTAGCTGTAGAGCCCGTAGAACGCCAACTGCGCCATTCCGCAGGTCCAGTAGACAAGGTTCGATGTCCGGTGGGTCAGGACCGGTTCATTGGTGGCCGTCGTCATCTCTTCCGGCACGCACAGATGCTTCGCCAGGCGCGCTACAGTCGGAAAGAGATAGATGTCGCGCATCGACGTCGTCGCCCACTCCTTGCGGGTACGCACGCGGGCGCAGAAATGGGCCATCAGCAAGGAGTTGGCGCCGAGGTCGTCGAAGAAATTATCCTCGACGGACACTTCCTCGAACTTCAGCACGTCGGCCAGCGCCTCGGCCAGGAAGCGTTCGTCGTCATTGCCGGGCGCCACCATCGTCCGATCGGCCGAAAGCCTGACGCTCGTCGGCTTTGGAAGCTGTCGAGTGTCCACCTTGTTGGAGACTGTCATCGGGATCGCCGGCAGTTCCTCCAGATAGGAGGGCACCATGTAATCCGGCAGGCGTCGCTTCATCATCTGGGCGATATCGGCACGCGAAATGGCCGTCACGCCGGTCTTGGGTGCGTAATAGGCGACGAGTTCGACACGGCCCGGCTCGATCTCCCAGGTGGTGACGGCGGCCTGCGCGATGTCAGGCTGGTCCAGCAGCACCGCCTCGATCTCGCCGAGTTCGATTCGATAGCCGCGGATCTTCACCTGCGTGTCGATGCGCCCGTTATACTCTATCTCGTCGTTGTCGTTGATGCGGCCAAGGTCGCCCGTCCGGTAGATCCGCTTCGACGGGTTGTTCGGCAGGTCGAGGAAGTCGGCAATGAACTTCTGTTCGGTCAGGTCCGGCCTGTTGAGATAGCCGACGGCAAGCCCGATGCCGGCAATGCCGATCTCGCCCAGCTCACCGGGCGCGGCAAGTTCCGACACCGAGGGGTCGAGAATGACGATCGAGTAGGTGGGCAGCGGTGCACCGATCGTGACAGCGCTGTCGGGCGTCAGCAGGCCCATCGTTGCCGTGACGGTCGCTTCGGTCGGGCCATAGGTGTTGAGGATCTGCCGGCCAGGCTTCGACCAGCGCACGACCAGATTGTGGGGACAGGCCTCGCCGCCCACCAGCAGGGTACGCAGGCTGGGCACGTCGCTGGTCATCGACGACAGAAGCGTCGGGCTGCAGGCCATGCAGGTGATGTCATGGTGGCGCAGGAAATCGGCGAGTTCCTCGCCCACGAGAGGCAACTGTCCCGGCGCCGGCACGACTGTCGCGCCAGCGACGAAGGGCACCCAGATCTCCTCGGCGGAAAAGTCGAAGGCGATGGTCATGCCCTGATAGACGCGATCGCCCGGCCGGTATCCGTAGGATGCGGCGGCGACCCGCACGAAGTTGACGAAGCTCTGGTGTTTGATGACCACACCCTTGGGACGGCCGGTGGTGCCCGACGTGTAGAGGATGTAGCAGGTGTCGTCGGCTGCGGCGGGTGCCTTGTGCGGCTTCAGCGGCGCGTCGGACTGCGCGGAGATCTCGGCGGCGCTGCTGTCGATCAACACATGGGGAACGGGCAGTTGATCGGCCCGAGACGCATAGGCGGCGATCGTGACGATCAGTCCCACGCTGGCGTCTTCGATGATGAGCGTCATGCGCTCCTGCGGGAAGGCGGTGGCCAGCGGAACGAAAGCCGCGCCTGCCTTCATCACCGCAAGCACGGCAATATAGGTTTCAGCCGACCGGTCGAGAATGAGCCCGACACGGTGCCCCGGTCGCACGCCTCGCTTGACCAGCAGGCGGGCGAACTGGTTCGCCCGCCTGTTCAGTTCTTGATAGCTCCAGGTACGCCCATCCGAGATCACCGCCGGCAGTGAAGCAAAGGTGACGGCCAACTGCTCGAAGACCTTGTCGAGCCGCTCATCGGGCTGCCCTTCCCCGGTAAAGTCGGCGCCGGTCAGAATCTGTGGGCGCGTGGTCATGCCGGGAGCGGCGATGATCCTTGCCGTGGCATCGGAGCCTGTCTTGCCTTCGGGCTGGCCGCCAGAAATTGACGCCGCGCCCCGGCCGAGTTCGGCCCCATCAACATTGTGGTCCATTTTCATACTTTCCAGTCATAAGCCGAATATCGTCCGGCATATGTTTCACGCGGAGCGTTGTGCCGCTTGTCCCAGCAAGCATCGTCTATCGGCTGACTTTGCCCAGCTGCATTTGATCTCTCCTTCATGGCGCTCCGCCTGGAAGAAGAGTTCATAATTCTAAGCGGCAACTGTCGGTCCACCCCCGACTCTCGCCCATCTTAGGGGGCCGATATCACATAAAACGATTATCGGGAACGCGATGGGCTGTCCGAAAACAGTATTCTATGGCCGATTCTTGACCAACTGAGACATTTCTGGCGCGTTCTCGCCGCTGAAGGGCGGGGCGGAGGCTCTGAAACACGGAATGAGCCTGGCCGGGGTTGGTCGGTGTCAGAGCAATTCCACGAAAGTGTGAAACGGTTTTCCGTCCGGAATTGCGTTATGGCAAAGAGCTAGGGCGGTTCAGCGTTCCTGTGAAATGCCCTTGCGGCAATCCAGCCCAATGTCGAGCACGGGCGCGCTGTGGGTCAGCCAGCCGATCGATATGAGATCGACGCCGCTGGCAGCGACTGCGGGCGCTGTCGCGGGCGTAATTCTTCCGGACGCTTCGGTGATCGCCCGCCCGCCGACCATCGCAACAGCCTTGGCGAGTTGCTCCGGCGACATGTTGTCGAGCAGGACGGCGTCAACGCCAAGGTCCAGGGCCTGGGCGATCTGATCCAGCGTGTCGACCTCGACTTCGACCTTGACCAGATGGCCGACGCTGGCGCGCACCCGTTCGATCGCCGGACGGATGCCCTTGGCGATGGCGATGTGGTTGTCCTTGATCAGCACGGCGTCGTCGAGGCCGAAGCGGTGGTTCGAGCCGCCGCCGGCCCGGACCGCGTATTTCTCGAGCGCGCGCAGGCCCGGTGTCGTCTTGCGGGTGCAGACGATCCTTGCCTTGTGCTCGCGTACGGCCTCGACCACCGAGCTCGTGGCCGTGGCGACACCGCTCAGATGGCTGAGGAAGTTGAGCGCCGTACGCTCCGCCGTCAGCAAGCCCCGGCCGGGGCCGCTCACGCTCGCGATGACATCTCCCGCCTGGACCGCGCTGCCGTCGGGTCGCTCGATCTTCACCTGGATTGCCGGGTCGATCAGCCGGAAGGCAAGCACCGCCAGGTCGAGCCCGGCGATGATGCCGGGCTGGCGGGTGGCCAGCACCATGGTGTCCAGGTGATCCGCCGGAACGATCGCGTTGGTCGTCAGGTCGCCGGCCCGGCCGAGATCTTCCAGCAGTGCCATGCGCACCAGCGCTTCGAACATGATCGCGGGAAGTGGTTGAAGGCTCATGGTTCAGGCGCTCCGGGCATGAGGGAATGTCGTTTCAAGAGGCAGCGCGCGCGCCGCGTCAAGCGCCTCGTTCAGGCTCAGGCGAGAGCGCAGCGCGAGGGTGGCCTTCTGCGGGACATCCGTCCTGAAATGCGCGCCCCGGCTTTCCTCGCGCTGCAAGGCCGCGATTGCGATCATCAAGCCAACCGCCGCCGGATCGGATGCAGTGGTGTGGCCCTGGGCGATGGGAAGGAGCGAGGCGACAGCGCTGCTCAAGCCTTCACCGGTTCGCAGAACGCCGAGGGCACGTGACAGGATCGGGCGTACGGAGGCCGGATCGGGCTGCGGTGGCATGGCCGTGGCGACTGGTTGGCGTGCGCTTTGGGGCGCTGTGCCGGCAACACTTTGTGCCACCTGTCTGGAGCAAACCACGGCCTCGGTCAGCGAATTGCTCGCCAGCCGGTTGGCGCCGTGAAGGCCGGTGCAGGCTGCTTCGCCGCAAGCCCACAACCCGTTGACGGAACTCCGCCCGTCCCCGCCCACCGCGATGCCGCCCATATGGTAGTGCGCGGCGGGGCGGATCGGGATCGGGTCATTCGCTGGATCGATGCCGGCACGCTTGCAGAAGGCATGGATGGCCGGAAAACGGGACGCGAAGTCGGGGCCGGGTCTTTGGCGCGCATCGAGATAGACCTTGTGATCCTCTGCCAGATGTTTCCAGACCGCGCGCGCCACGATATCGCGCGCCGCAAGATCGGCACCTTCGAGAAAGCGCCGGCCGGCTTCGTCGATCAGGATTGCGCCCTCGCCACGGACGGCTTCGCTGACGAGATGCATGGGACGAGCCGGACCATCGAGCGCGGTTGGATGAAACTGGATGAACTCCATGTCGGACAGTTCCGCGCCGGCGCGCGCCGCCAGCGCCAGGCCCTGGCCGAAGCAGCCGAGCGGGTTCGTCGTGTCCAGGAACAGGCCTCCAATGCCGCCGGTGGCGATGACGACACGCTGCGTGGCCAACAGGACCGGACCTCTGGGGCCTTCGGCAAGCACACCGGCGATGGCGCCTTCATGCGTGATGAGCCGCCGCGCCTCCACGCCCTGGATGACGGTGATCGACGGCGTGTTATGGACGGCGGCGATCAGTGCCCGCACGAGTTCGCGGCCGGTGCCGTCGCCTTCGGCATGGACAATGCGGTGCCGCGAATGCGCGGCCTCCAGGCCAAGCAGAGGCTTTCCGCTGTGGTCACGATCGAAGCGAACGCCAAGACCGGCCAGCGCTTCGACCTCGGCTGCGGCCGCATGCACGATGCTGCTCGCGGCATGGACATCGCAAAGACCATCGCCGGCGGCGAGCGTATCGGCGAGATGCAGTGCCGGATTGTCCTCGGCGCCAAGGCTGGCCGCCAGGCCGCCCTGTGCGAGCGCGCTCGACGCTTCCGTACCCAGCGCGGATTTCGACAGGAGAAGCACCGGTTCCGGCGCAAGATGAAGTGCGGTCATCAGCCCGGCGATGCCGCAGCCGATGATGACCGGGCGGCCGTCACCGGCATGACGCTCCACGTTCATATCGCCAGCATCCGCTCGACCGCGAGCCGCGCCCGGCCCGCAATCCCGGGATCGATGCTCACGACATGCCGGTTTTGCTCAAGTGCCTCGCGGATGTTGGCGAGCGTGATCCGCTTCATGTGCGGGCACAGATTGCAGGGGCGGATGAACTCCACGTCGGGATGATCGACCGCGACATTGTCGCTCATCGAGCACTCCGTCATCAGCACGACCCGCGCCGGTTTTTTTTGTCCGACATAGTCGGACATGGCGGCCGTCGAGCCGGAGAAATCCGCTTCCGCTACCACTTCCGGCGGACATTCGGGATGCGCCAGCACCGTCACGCCCGGATGGTCTTCGCGCAACTGGCGGATATCGGCGGGGGCGAAGCGCTCGTGTACCTCGCAACGGCCCTTCCAGGCGATGATGTTCACGGCGGTCTGTGCGGCGATATTCTGGGCCAGATATTCATCCGGCAGCATGATCACCTGGGGAACGCCGAGCGCCTCCACGACGGCCTTGGCGTTGCCCGACGTGCAGCAGATATCGGACTCCGCCTTCACTGCGGCGGAGGTGTTGACATAGGTGACGATCGGTATGCCGGGATAGCGCTGCCGCAGCAGACGGACATCCGCGGGGGTGATGGAATCGGCGAGCGAGCAGCCGGCTTCCGTGTCCGGAATGAGCACGGTCTTGTCCGGGTTCAGCAACTTGGCCGTTTCGGCCATGAAATGCACCCCGGCGAGGACGATCACGTCTGCCTTGACTGTCATTGCCTTGCGGGCGAGCGCCAGGCTGTCGCCGACGATGTCGGCGACGCAGTGGAAGATCTCCGGCGTTTGGTAATTGTGCGCCAGGATGACGGCGTTTCGCTGCCGCTTGAGTTCGAGGATGGCCTCGACATCCCCGGCAAACACCGGCCATTCAATGGGAGGAATGACCCGTTTGACCCGATCGTACAGGGCGGCGCTGCGTGCGGAAGCGGTGGGCGTCATGGCTCTAATTATGCTCCAGTTGAGTATAACTGGAGCATATGCTTAGCCTGAGCATAAGGAATGTCAAGCGCGCGAAAGTGGTAATTTGGTTCCTGCGACAGCGCGTTCCGCCAGCACCGTCTGGCGGAAGCGGAAGCGTTTCGCGGGGCGCCCGCCGGTGTCGGACATGGTCTCGCCGGTTTCCTCGACAAGGTCCTGCTGTTCGATGAGGCGGCGAAAATTCTGCTTGTGCACGAGCCCGCCGGACAGCGCCTCCACAGTGCGTTGCAGCTGCAGCAGGGTGAATGCCGGCGGCATCAGCTCGAACACCACGGGGCGGTATTTGATCTTGGTTCGAAGCCTGGCGATGCCCGTTGCCAGGATACGGCGGTGGTCGGCAATCATCGGCTGGCCTGGGACAGCCGGCGTGCTGCCGGTAGCCGATCCTCGCAGGGCTTCCGCCACCAGCGCGGCTTCGTAGAGCAGCTCGTAGCGCTGCAGGACGAGTTCCTCGTTCCAGGCGCGGCCGTCCAGGCCGAAGGCGATCGCTGCGCGTTGCCAGCGGTCGTGCCGCATGTCCGGGTGTCCAGCCTCATCGGCCCACATCCGCAGCCGGGGTATCAAGATAGCCGGCAAAATAGATGGCACGCCGGCGCGATGATCCTCCCATGGGAAATAGTCATACCAGTTGCGCCAACTGTGCGTTGTCGGTCCGACAGCCGGCTCCTCGCGTGTCAGCCCGAGATAGCTGATCGAGATCACCCGTTGCACGGGCTCGTCGCCGGCCCGGTCGCGGTCGGCGAATGTATAGAGCTGTTCGATGTAGCCCAGCGGATGGTGGGTCTGCCGCTCCACCCATGCCCTGAGGCCGGACTGCAGGGAGCGATGGCCGAGTTCAAACGGGCCTGACGGCAAGGCGCCTTCATGGCCAACGGTCAGCACGCGTGGCTTGCCATCCGTCACGGCGATCACAACCGCGATCAGGTCCGCGCTGACAGTTTGGCCGCGGTTGTCTCCAGCGGGTTGTTTCGCGGCTTGCCTGGTTATGTCCTGCATTGGTTTCGACGAAATTCCGGTATGAAATCGCCCTAGGGAGCGAGCCTGCGAAAGGTGAACTGCTGCCTTGCGCCCGTCAACATTTCAGGCACCGTTTCGGGCCCTGATCCGCTTACGATGGCATTTGCCACCTGCCTAGGGTTGTTTTGTCTTTCCGCAGGCATCGATGATCGCGCGCAACGGCGTCTCTATGCCCGGCGTGGTGGCGCAAACGGCAAGGCCGTATTGTCCGTCGTCGATGAGCGGAAAACCGCTCGTGCAACCGCCGGCCTCCTCAACCAGCAGCAATCCCGCCAGCACATCCCAGGCGAAGAGATGGGCTTCGACATAGGCGTCGATACGCCCCGAGGCGACCTGCGCGAGACCGCGCGCCGCCGATCCGAACTGCATGAACTCGCAGCCTGCATCCAGAAGGCGGTCGAGCAGGGCCAGATAGTCCGCCAGCGGCGCCTTGCGGGAGTAGCCGGCTTCCACGCCCGCCCGCCGGATGTCCTGCGTCGCGCTGACATGCATCGGCGCGCCATTGCAGAAGGCGCCGCAGCCGCGCCGGGCCGTGAACATCTCATCCGCCACGGGATCGTACACGATGCCGATCTCGGTGGTGCCGCCAACGCTGAAGGCGATGGAAATCGCGAAGCTTGCAATGCCGCGCGCGAAATTTCCGGTGCCGTCGATAGGGTCGATCACCCAGGTAGCTTGCGCGATCATCCCTCCCGATTCCTCCGTCAGGATGCCGTCATCGGGATAATGTTCGGCAATCGAATGGCGGATCAGCCAATCGACTTCATGGTCCGCGATGGTGACAAGGTCCTGCGGGCCCTTCTCGACGGTCTGCAGGTTTCCACCCTTGCGAAAGTAGTGCATGGCGACAGCGCCCGCCTGCCGCGCCAAGGCAACAGCGAAGTCGAAACGTCTGGTAAGGTCAACCTCATTCAAGGGCATTGGCTGATACTCTCCGGCCGCCGCGGTCATGCCTTCGCCGGCCATGATGCTGCTGCCGGCAAGCCGCCAAGCGCCATGGAGATCCGGTCCGCGTGTTCTATCAGCGCGTGGGTCAACGGCGGCAAAGCGTGATCCGGCAGCAATTGCTTGAGCGTGGTGACGCTGATCGCGCCGATGGCCGCGCCGTCATGGCCGAAGATCGCCGCGGCAACGCAGACGACCCCTGCATGGTCTTCCTCGTCATCGAGCGCATAGTGGCGGGAGACGACCATATCGAGGGCTGACGTCAGCGCCGGTATCGTGCTGAGCGTCTTGGGCGTCCGGGCCGGATAGCCTGTGCGCTCAAGGATGTCGATCGCCTGCTGGCGAGGCATTGCCGCGAGAAAGATCTTGCCGACCGCCGAACAATGCGGCCGCTCGCGTCGCCCAAGCGCGGCATCGAAACGGATGGCGTCGGGCGCATCGGCCCGGCCGACGACGACGGCCGCATCCTCGTCCCATATCGCCACGCGCGAGGTGATGCCGGTCGCCTGCGTCAGCTGGCGCAGGATCGGCATCGCGACTTCGGCGACGCCCGTGCCGGCTGCCGCAAGATCGCCGAGCCGAACCAGCGCGAGACCGAGCCGGTAGCGCTTGCCCATGCCTTCGCCGGTGTCGGAGACAATGCCGGCGGCCTTGAGGCTGAGCAGGATCGCATAGGCGGCTGCCTTGGTGATTCCGGCCGCCAGCGCCAGGTCGGTCAGGCGGGCGCCGTCTTTCCCGGAACTGGCGATCTTGTCGATGATGTCGAGCGCGCGGCCGACACTTTGCACCCGATATCGGTCTCCACTCATCGAACAATCCCGTCGGGCGTCATCAAACAGACATGCATATCATGCATTGATAGTAAACACCATTTAGTATTACCAAACAATAGCAAGAGTCATCATTTTTAAGCCGGTACGGCGCCGGAACCTGAAAAACCACGGAACAGATCATGCAGTTGACAGTCGCGACGCCGCGGAAGGGGCATTCCGCTGCCGATCATCGCCCTTCACATGACCGCATGGGTTGCTGCGGCAACGCCCTTTCGGTTGCATGATGATACGCCGCGTGCACCGCCACTGGCTCGCATGGATCGGTCTGGCGCCGTTCCTGGCTTTTGTCCTGGCGTTCGAAATCCTGCCAGTCATCACCTTGCTGCGATCCAGCCTGGCCGGGGAAAGCGGCGCGACGCTCGACAATTTCGGGCGCGCCCTGACGCCGACGACGCTGACAGCTTTTGGCAACAGCGTGAAACTGGCTGTCGCGACGGCATTCGGCGGCACCCTCTTCGGCTCGGTGGTCGCCTACGCCATCGTCACGTCCCGCAGTCCCGCGATGCGGCATGCCATGACGGCGCTCGCCAATGTCGCGGCGAATTTTGGCGGTGCGCCTCTGGCTTTCGCTTTCGTCATCACGCTGGGCTCGACCGGCTTCGTCACGCTCCTGCTGGGTTATCTGGGAATTCAGCTCTATCCGGATTTCCGCGTCTACTCGATCACTGGGCTCGGCATCGCCTACCTCTACTTCCAGACCCCGCTCGCCATCCTGCTGGTGATGCCGGCGCTCCTCGGCCTGCGGCCGGAATGGCGGGAGGCCGCCGAGATCCTGGGCGCCACGACATCGCAATATTGGGTACGTGTCGCCCTGCCGATCCTGGCGCCGGCGATATCAGCAAGCTTCTTCCTGCTATTTGCCAATGCCTTTGGCGCCTATGCGACCGCCTGGACGCTGACTGGGTCCGACGTCAACCTCATACCGGTGCAGATCGCCGCCCTGGTGCGCGGGGAAGTCGTGCTGGATCCGTCCCAGGCGGATGCACTCGCCATCCTGTCCCTGCTGGTGATGGCCGTCTGCCTGCTCGCCTACCAGTATTTCGCGCGCCGCATGAGGCGCACGGCATGAACGCCGGTTCTCTCACATGGCGAGCGCCGGTTATCGGCGTCTTCGTGGCCTTCATGACCGTCCCGGTGGTCGCCACCGCTCTGTTTTCCGTCGCGACGCGCTGGGACCGTACCTTGTGGCCCGAGGGCCTGACGCTGAACTGGTGGATCAAGGTCGCGTCGCGCTCCGCCTTTACCGATACGTTGCTGAATTCGTTCTGGGTCGCCATCATTTCGGTGCTGGTTTCGCTGATCATCGTGGTGCCGGCGGCTTATCTTGCCCACACAAGGCTTCCGCATGCGAAGCCGTGGCTCGAACTCCTGTCGATCGTGCCGTTTTCGCTGCCCGGAGTCGTGCTGGCGCTCGGCCTGATACGGCTCTACTCGAAACTGCCGCTGCCGCTCATCAACACGCCCAACATCCTGGTCGCGGCCTATGTGATCGTCACGCTGCCCTTCATGTACCGCGCCGTCATGAACACGCTGGAAAGCGTGGACACGCGCCTCCTTGTCGAGGCCGCGCAAAGCCTCGGTGCAAATCCGCTGCAGGTCCTGGGCTGGGTCATCGTGCCCAACATCGCCTCCGGCATCGTCAACGGTAGCCTTTTGGTGCTCTCCGCGGTCTTTTCGGAGTTCGTCCTGGCCAATCTGCTGATCGGCACGCGGCTGAAGACATTCCCGATCTACCTCGTCGAATTCACGCGTTCCGATGCGCGGCAGGCCAGCGCGCTGGCGCTGATGAGCTTCGTGATCGCCTGGATCATCTCGCTCGCCATCCTCTGGACGGCCGGTCGGCCGGCCGGGCGGCGACAAACCGACAGCCCAACCCGGAGCCGCTAGCACGGCAAGGCCAGCATCCCAGACATGCCGTCGCGAGCGGGCGCGAAGGCAGATCGAGATCGACCCGCATTTGGAGAGATGAAATGAACAAGAGACTGTCAGCCGTGCTTCTTGGCGCCAGCGCCTTTGCGTTTCAGGCGTTGCCGGCAATGGCCCAGGACACGCTCGCGGCAGCCAAGGCCGAGGGACAATATGTCAGCTATGGCATGTCGGATGACTGGGTCAATCTCGGCACCATCTTCGGCGCGATAGAGAGCAAGTTCGGCCTCAAGCATGTCGATACCGACATGACCTCGGCCGAACAGATCACCCATCTTCTGGCGGAGAAGGACGCGCCGGTGATGGACATCGCCGATATCGGCTATGATTTCACCGGGCGCCTGCTCGAGCACGGCCTTGCCGCCAGCTACAAGAATGCATCCTGGGACAGCATCAAGCCGCAATACAAGGATGCCGACGGCCGCTGGGCCTCGTCCTACTGGGGCGCCATCGCTTTCCTGGTCAACACCGACAAGGTCAAGGTCGCGCCGCAGACGTGGAACGATCTGCTGAAGCCCGACTACAAGGACATGGTCTGCAGCCGTGACCCGCGCATCTCCAGCTACGCGACCGCTTCGGTCCTGGCCGCGGCCTACGCGAATGGCGGCGGCGAGGACAATGTGCAGCCTGGCCTCGACTGGTTCAAGCAATTGCGCGACAGCGGCAATCTGCGCAACGGCGTGGTTCTGAACGTGGCCTCGGTGCAGAAGGGCGAATGCCCGATCTCGCTGGTCTATGACTTCGACGGCTTTGCCAAGCGCGACGCCACCGGCCTGCCGCTTCAGGTGATCATCCCGACCGACGGCACCGTCGGAATGCTGTTTGCCCAGTACATCAGCACCGCCGCGCCACACCCCAATGCAGCCAAGGTCGCCATCGACTTCCTGTTCTCGGACGAAGGTCAGCAGCTGCTGGCCGAGGGCTATGCGCATCCAACCCGCGATGTCGCATTGTCCGATGCGGTGAAGGCCAAGATGCTGCCGGCAAGCGCCTATGAGAAGGTTCGCTTCCCGACCAACCTCGCCAGCTTCTCCGGCGCGATCAGGAACATAGCCGAGGGCTGGGACAAGGTCGCCAAGTAAGGCTTGCTGGTCGATGCCCCGCACCCGTGCATCTTGACTGCACGGGTGTCGGCACGAATGTCGGGAAGGCGGTAATTTGCCGGCTATCGAGTCGAGGGCGCCTCGGGCGGCGTCGAGACCTTGCCGGCAATCCAGTCGTAGAAGCGGTTTGCCAGCGGGTGTTCGAGCTTGCCTTCCGGCATCACGAAATAATAGCTGTTCTCGGTCGTCATAGGCAGATCGAACACCACCTGCAACTGGCCCTCGACAAGCTCCTGTTCGATGAGATAGCGCGGCAGCAACGCGAAGCCGAGCCCTGCCGCGGCAGCCTCGATGACCATGGTGAACTGGTCGAAGCGGTGACCGTGATAGGCGCCGCCGTCCATGCCGGTCGACTGGAACCAGCTGACCCAGGCTTTAGGCCGTGTGGCCAGATGCAGCAGAGGACCAGCCGCGAGATCGGCCGGGCTCTCGACCGAACGGCCGGCGAGGAAGCCTGGACTTGCCACCGGCACGATGACCTCGCGACAGATGTATCGGCAGCGCGCATTCGCCCATACCGGCTTGCCGTAATGGATCGCCGCGTCGAAGGCCTGCTCCTCCAGGTCGAACGGCGCCGAGCGTGACGCGATGTTGACGACAACGCCCGGATTGCCGGCCAGGAAGTCCGGCAACCGCGGCACCAGCCAGCGGCTGCCGAAGGTCGGCAGGGTCGCAAGGCTGAGCGAGGACGCCTGCGATCCGGTCATGGCGCGCAGCATGGTTTCTTCCGTGTCGGCAAGCAGCCTGCGCACCTCCGGCAGGAATCTCTGCCCGACGCTCGACAGCACCACGCGCTGGCGCACGCGCTCGAACAAAAGGACGCCCAGCTGCGCTTCCAGCTCCTTGATCTGGCGGCTCACGGCGCTCTGGGTCAGGCTGAGCTCGTTGGCCGCCTGCGTGAAACTGCCGTGACGCGCCGCGCACTCGAAGGCTTGCAGCTTCTCGATGTCTGGGATCAGTCTTCTGTTGGAGATCATTCCATTCTCGCATCAACCCAGTCGAATTTATCGCAATTGGGGGAGGAAGGAAATCGATATGATCGTGCCACGGAATGATCATAGCAAGAGATACGCCCATGGCCGCAGCCCAGTTCATGTCGTCGGATGATATCCGCGCCGCCTTTTCGGCTGCCATGTCGGCCATGTATCGCACTGAGGTGCCGGCCTACGGCGCAATGCTGTCGCTGGTGGCCGAGGTGAATGCCCGCACGCTC
Organism: Mesorhizobium carmichaelinearum; assembly: GCA_943370265.1. GTDB lineage: Bacteria > Pseudomonadota > Alphaproteobacteria > Rhizobiales > Rhizobiaceae > Mesorhizobium > Mesorhizobium carmichaelinearum_A. The sequence continues at coordinate 3,151 of CALRQH020000039.1, read as the reverse complement.
GCGCAAGAACCGGCGCTGCGCGCCAGCCTGGCGGCGACCGGCACGCTCGACCGCGTCTCGGAGGAGCGCCATGGCGCCATCCGTCTCGGCACGGACACCGAGCTTGCGATGATGCGCAGGGTCTTCGCGGTGATGGGCATGTTCCCCGTCGGTTACTACGATCTGAGCGAGGCCGGCGTGCCCGTCCATTCTACGGCATTCCGCCCGTTCGGCGAGGCCGCACTTCGGCAGAACCCTTTCCGCGTCTTCACCTCGCTGCTGCGGCTCGACCTGATCGAGGACGAAGGGCTGCGCGAGGAAGCCCGGAAGACACTGGCGAAGCGGCGCATCTTCTCCGATGCGGCCTTCGCGCTGGTGGAAAAGGCGGAAGCCGAGGGCGGCCTGGATGCCGGCGACGCCATGCGCTTCATCGCTGAAGTGCTGAACACATTCCGCTGGCACGAGCAGGCAAGCGTCGACCGGGACCTCTACAGCCGGTTCCACGATGCGCACCGGCTGGTCGCCGACGTCGTCTCCTTCAAGGGACCGCATATCAATCATCTGACGCCGCGCACGCTCGACATAGATGCCGTGCAGAGGCTGATGCCCTGCCACGGCATCACGCCCAAGGCGGTGATCGAAGGCCCGCCGGCGCGCAACTGTCCGATCCTGCTGCGCCAGACCTCCTTCAAGGCGCTCGAGGAAAGCGTCGCCTTCCCGAACGCGGACGGCTCGTTTCAGGTCGGCTCGCATACCGCGCGATTCGGCGAGATCGAGCAGCGGGGTATCGCCCTGACACCGAAGGGGCGTGCGCTCTACGACCGCTTGCTCAACGAGGCGCGGGCCTATGTGCGCCCCGCGCCGGATGGCTCCAATGCGAACGAATACCGCGGGGCGCTTGAGGTCGCTTTCAAAGGTTTTCCGGATGATTGGGACGGGATTCGGCGGCGCGGTCTCGGTTATTTCACGTATAGCCTCGCGGATAATGCCAATCGCCGTATTCCTGCTGAGGGTAATGATCTGGAAGCGATGGTGGCGGCAGGGACCGTCCGCTTCGATCCGATTGTCTACGAGGATTTTCTCCCGGTCAGCGCTGCCGGCATTTTCCAGTCCAATCTCGGCGACGGCGCCGGACAGGATTTCGTCGCCAGCCCCAACCAGAAGCGCTTCGAGCAAGCGTTGGGCGCCACGGTGCTCAACGAGTTCGACCACTATGCCGGCGTCGAGAAGGCGTCGATCGAGCTGTGCCTGGCGAAGCTGGAGACAGCCGGCAGCCTAAACTGACCATGGCTCTCGACGCCCACATCGCCGAACTACGGACCCTGCTCGACGCGGGCGGCCTGCTGACGCGGCCCGAGGACATGGCCGCCTATCAGACCGGCGCCCGCCATGATCATGGCCTTGCCGCCTTCGTGGCGAGACCGGCGACGACGGAAGCCGTGTCCGCGCTGCTGGCCTATTGCTATCGCCACGCAATCGCGCTCATCCCGCAAACCGGCAATACCGGCCTCGTCGCCGGCTCGACACCGGACAGGAGTGGCCTGCAGGGCGTCCTCAGTCTTGAGCGCTTGCGGAGCGTCTTCGAGTTCGACCTCGACAATCGTTCGGTGCGTGTCGGCGCCGGGCTCAGACTGTCGGAGATCAACAGCCGGCTTGAACCGCACTCACTGTTCTTCCCCATAGATCTCGGCGCTGATCCCTGCGCCGGCGGCATGGTCGCCACCAACACCGGCGGCGCCCGCTTCCTGCGCTTCGGCGATGTGCGCCGCAACACGCTCGGCCTCAAAGTGGTGCTCGCCGACGAACAGGGCACGGTGCTCGATCTCGGCGATGGCCTGCGCAAGAACAACACCGGCGTCGACTGGAAGCAGTGTTTCATCGGCACGTCCGGCGCCTTCGGCGTCATCACCGAATGCGTCTTCAACCTGGAACGCCTGCCGTGGCAGGCTGCCACCGCTTTCGTGGTGCCGAAAAGCGATGGCCATGTCATGGGCATTCTCGCGGCCATGGAAGAACAGCTTGGCGCTTACCTCTCTGCCTTCGAGGGCATGTCAAAGGCCGCGATTGGCAGCGCGCTGCAGCATGTGCCGTCACTGCGCAATCCGTTCCCGGGCGAAGCCATACCGGACCATGTGATCCTGGTGGAAATCTCCCGCTCCTGGGTCCCGCGCGAGGGCGAGCAATCGCTTGATGCCGTGCTTGAAGCGGCGCTGGGCGAGATCTGGTCGCGGCCGGATGAGCCGCTGGCCGATGCCTTCGTCGGCCGCCCACACGAAATGTGGGCAATGCGGCACGCCCTTTCCGAAGGCGTCAAGGCGGAAGGCCATCTCGTCGCCTTCGACCTGTCCTTCCGGCGCGGCGACGTCATGCGCTTTCGTGAGCATATGCGCGCCGAGCTCGCCAAAGACTTTCCGGCCGTGCGGGTCTGCGATTTCGGCCATGTCGGCGACGGCGGCCTCCATTTCAATCTTCTCGTTGGTCCGCGCGACGCGGAGCCACCAAGCGTGGCGGCGGTTTCGGAACTGCGCGACCGGGTCATTCGTGTCGCCGTCGAGACGTTTGGCGGCAGCTTCAGCGCCGAGCACGCCATTGGCCGGACCAACCAGCCCTTCTATGACCGCTATACCAGCGACAAGCTCAAAATGATGGCTTCGGCGTTCAAGCAGCAGACATCGCCAGGCCTCATCGGCGCGGCGCGCTTTGGTTAGAACAGATTTCAAAAAGGAAGGATGAACATGACGATAGCGAAGGAAACAGCCGAGCTTCTTGGCAAGCTGGGTGTTGCCGGTGACGTGCTTGCGGGCGGCGACCTGATCGTGCGGAGCCCGGTGACGGGCGAACAAATCGCGGCGCTGAAGACGATCTCGCCCGCCGATGCCAGCAAGGCGATCGACGGTGCCCACAAGGCATTCCAGGCCTGGCGGCTGGTGCCCGGCCCCAAGCGCGGCGAACTGGTGCGGTTGTTGGGCGAGGAACTGCGTACCCACAAGGCCGAACTCGGCCGCCTGGTGTCGATCGAGGTCGGAAAAATCCCGTCCGAGGGTCTGGGCGAAGTCCAGGAAATGATCGACATCTGCGATTTCGCGGTTGGTCTGTCCCGGCAGCTCTATGGCCTGACCATCGCCACCGAACGTCCGGGACATCGCATGATGGAAACCTGGCATCCGCTCGG
>CALRQH020000038.1:0-43004 GCA_943370265.1 Mesorhizobium carmichaelinearum | reverse complement strand
TATGAGGCTCGACACCTCGTCATTTCGTCCACGGTTTGCCCATGCATATCGAAATCCACCAAGCCGATCGCAGCACACTGTTGCCGCTCTTTGCCCTGGCTGACGATTCCCCGGCGCAGATTGCCGGCTACATCGCACTCGGCGAGGTTTTGGCGGCCCGCGAGGGCGATGCCATCGTCGGCCATGCGCAGGTCGTCGCGGCTGACGATACCGGCGTGTTCGAGCTGAAGAGCATGGCGGTCAGCGAAGCAAGGCAAGGCGAGGGCATCGGCCGTGCCCTCATCGAGGCGGCGGTGGCTCTCTGCCGCGAACGCCATGGCCGCCGCTTGATCGTTTCGACCGCCGCCGCCGGTACCGGCAATCTGCGCTTCTACCAGCGGCAGGGGTTCCGCATGGAGCGAATCGTGCGCGATGCCTTCGGCCCGGCGACCGGCTATGCGGAAGGCCTGCTCGTCGACGGCATTCCCCTGCGCGACCAGGTGTTTCTGGATCGCGAACTCTGAGCGGACGAGGACCGCTCGAAATCCTGGTGGAACCGATCGGCCCTGATTGTGCCGGTTGAACGGATTCCGGTGCTTCTGCCTTATGATCAGGCCCTGCGATTCCCAGCGCGACTGTCATGCGCGGAACGCTTGTTCGACCGCGCCCGGAGAATACCGAATGGCCAATGACCATCGCACCCTCATCATTCCCAGGAGAACGCCGGAATCCGCGGCCATGTCGGCGAACGTCAGGCGGGCCATGGCGATCACCGCCACGCTCAACCGTTTGACCTACAATGACGCGGATGAAGTCCGGGCCTTGTTCAGCGATCTCATCGGCAAGACGGTGGACGAGAGTTTCATGCTGATCCCGCCGTTCTACACCACCGGCGGGCCCGATATCACCGTCGGGCGCAATGTCTTCGTCAATCAGAACTGCACCTTCTATGACCTTGGCGGGCTCGACATCGGCGATGATGTGATGATCGGGCCGAATGTGAGCATCATCACGTCGGGCCATCCCATCGAGCCCTCCCAGCGGCGCGCCGGCGTCATCGCAAAGCCCATCGTGATCGGGAGAAACGTCTGGATCGCGGCCGGCGCGACCATCATCGGCGGCGTGACCGTGGGCGAGAACTCGGTCGTCGCGGCGGGTTCGGTCGTCACCCGGGATGTTCCCCCGAACAGCCTTGTCGGCGGAAATCCGGCGCGGGTCATTCGCTCGATTGCCGAATGAGGGCGTCCGCCAGGGGGCACTCGCCAACGTTGCGTGCTTCCGGCTTCAGTCAGATAGGCTCGATGCCCGCAATAGGCGGCGATTTGACCTTCCGGCCAGGAGCAATCAGAGGTCGGACAGTTCACCTGCGCCGAAGGAACAGGACGTAAAAAACGGCAAACATAACAACGATGCCGATATTCACGGCCAGCCGTTCCCAGAAACGATCCCTGAGGAACAGGAAATCCACGCCGATTATGATCACCACCATCGCCACCACGTAGAGCGCGACGGCCGCATGTCTGCTCATTGCAGCGGGGTTCTCCATACTGAGCTCACCGGCACAGGGTCACTCCTCTCGCGCATCGCAGGCCATCGCGGCCTTCGAGCGGCGATCGGCTTGCGACTGATAACTTACCTAATTTCTGGGCCGCCGGAGACGGCAAGAGTGTGGCAAAAGCCAAGCCCATTCGCGAAAATCTTTACCGGCAAGAGTCCGCAAATGAGCCATCTTCCGCCAGTGAAATCGGGAGGAACAAATGTAAGCCCACAGCACTCGCGCTTTGCGCGTTCGTCTCAAACGCTTCTTTGCACATGTCTCGCCTTACCAATTTGGCAAGATCTTTAGTTGTCAGTTCTTGCAACGTCTCAAAATTCGGAAACTCGGGATGACACCCCCACCGGATTCTATCCACCAAAGCCCCCGAACTGTCGTATCGCCAGACTGCCAATCCATGCCCCCACGGGCGGTCAACTCGCTCAACCACACAGCGATAGGATTGTCCTTGGAAGTCGTAGTGAAATTCCAGCTTTGTCATGGCTTCCATTGCAAAATACTCGCCTTCTGGGACGGCTTTGGCAACTAGATCATGCGGCGCGACGTCAGCGCTGGGAGCCTGCTTTCCGGGAACGAGTCCACCGTCAGCACATTAAGGTTCAAATCTAGCCAGCAGAAGCCAAAAACCGTGAGGACGGTGTCACTTCGATGCGGTCGGGCAGACAAAGCCGTCCGACCAAATGGAAGAAGACCGGCGCGAGGTGCCCCCGTGGACGAGGTACTGACCTTCGGTCCCGGGTTGCCTAAAGCAATCAGGCGGCCTTGTGTTCGTTCAAAGCCTTGTCAATGGCATCCTTGATCGGCTTGGACGCGTCCTCCGTAGCTCTCATCATCACGGCCTGGAAGTCCTTGACCTGCTCGGCGGACTTTTCCATCCGCTTGCGCAGGAAAGCGGTCTGCAGTTCGACGAACTCGGACAGCGACTTCACGCCAGCCAGTGCTTCGAGGTGTTTGAAGTAGGCTTCAGCGTTGGCGCGCAGGGCCGCAACTGCGTTCAGGGTCACCTCGTTGCGGGTGGTCTTGGCCATCTCAAAGGTGGGCTCAAGAGCTTTCTGCGCCGTTTCGGCGTTCGAACTCAATTTGGAGAATGCTTCCTTCGACTGCTCGACGCCCTGTTCGGCGGCGACGCGGACTTGCTCGGTGGCCTTGGACGGGTCGAAGGTGGGGAATTCGACGTTTTCGATCGTTTCGGTCTTGCCGGGGATCTTGGACATTTTTGCATCCTTTTCCAGGGCGGCCTCAAAACAAAGCCGTCCCCTTCATGTACGAAATCGTGGCAACGGATTTATGAAGCTGACATGAATTTGCGCGGTCGAGCTCAGTCGTTCAGGTGACTGGATTTTGACCCTACTGCAGCGTGCGTCCGGCCTGAACTCGAGCAGACCGGGGTACTTCGGGCGTGGCGCGGACCGTGATCATCATCACGGCGCCGATGGGTTCGGCCCCGAGATGAGCGTCGTTGCCACGGCTTGCCGTGGCTTGAACAGCAAATCCCTGGCGGCGACCACGGCGCCGACCGTGATCAGGATGCAGGCAATGGCGACCGACCAGTGGAAGACGCCAAACCCGGCCAGCAGCAGCACGATGACCGAGAACAGCGGCGCCGCATAGGAGAGGGCGCCGAGGATCATGATGTCGCCGTGCTTGCAGCCATAGTCCCAGGCGTAGAAGCCGGCGCCGAGCGGTATGGCGCCGAGAATGGCGATGGCTGTCCACTGCGTCGGCGTCCGTGGCCAGACGGTGGGCTCAAGCGCCAGATGCAGGGCGAAGGCGACGGCGGCGGTGATGAAGCAATAGCCGGCCACGACATCGGTCGGCACCTTGCCGAAGCGGCGCGAGATGACCGAATAACCCGACCAGATGAAGGCGCAGAACAGGGCGATGACATGGCCGGTCATCACCCCGTTGGCCAGCCCGACCTGGCCGCCCTTGGTGATGACGACGACGGCGCCGGCAAGGCCGAGGAACACGCCGACGAGGTGATGGGCTTTCAACCGCTCGCCCGGCAGGAAGGCGGCGAAGACGACGATCAGCAACGGCCACAGATAGGCGATCAGGCTGACTTCGACGGGCGGCGCCGACTGGATGGCGAAGAAATAGGCGCAGTGGTAGATGCACAGCCCTGCCGTGCCCGTCGCCCAGACCTGCCATGGCTGGCGCAGCGACTTGATCGCGCCGGGGCGGAAAATCCAGCTGCTCGCGCCGACGAGGCCGCCCAGCAGGAAGGTCATCGCCGCCAGCTGGAAGGGCGGGATCGGGCCGGCTGCGGTCGACAGCAGCGCCAGGAACGACCAGGTCAGGATGGCCGAAAAGCCGACGAGGGTCGGGATGGTCTTGTGCACGTCGCGTCTTCCCACGGTTCGAACGTGAGTCGTCGCATGCCGGCGGGGTTCTGCGCTGCCATATACGGCCGCCTGGTATCGGGAAAGCGACGTCGTCCGTGTCGAGACCGCCCGATCCTGATCAGGCTTGAGGCCAAAGTGCAGCGGGCGTTTCCGGACTATCGGATGTCGCCGGCCAAAGTTGCGCCGTGACGTTGCATGCCGCAGCCTGGCCGTGTCCGGCGAATGCGTCGGCGGCTTGAGGGAGTTCTTGCATGAGAGTGGGTTTCATCGGTCTGGGCATGATGGGCCGCAACGCCGCGCTCAACATCAGGCGGGCCGGCTTTGCCATGGTCGTCCACGACATTCGCGACGAGGCGACGGCGGTGCTGGTGGCCAAGGGCGCCGAGGCGGGGTTGCATGCGGCCGATGTGCTCGACCGCTGTGATGTCGTGGTCACCATGGTGTTCGGGCCAAAGGAGATCGAGCAGGTTGTGCGCGGCCCGCATGGCTTCCTGTCGACGAATTGCGCGGGCAAATACTGGATCGACCTGACCACTTCCAGCCCGAAGCTGATGCGCGAACTGGGGGCCGAATTCACAGCCCGGGGCGGCCATCCCGTCGATGCGCCGGTGACCGGTTCGGTGGACGCGGCCATACGCGGCGACATGCCGATGTTCGTCGGCGGCGAGGATGCCGATGTCGAAGTGGTCCGGCCGGTGATCGAGGCGATGGGCGAGGTTCGCCGCGTCGGCAAGCACGGCAATGGCTATGTCGCCAAGCTGGTCAACAACCAGCTGTGGAAGATCCACGCCGCGGCCATCGGCGAGGCGATGGTCACCGCCAAGCTCGCCGGGCTGGAGCCGGAAGTGTGGTGGGAGGTGATGAAGGGCGGCGCCGCCGACAGTTTCGTGCTGCAGCACGACGTGCCGTCGATCTTTGCCGGGCATTACGATCCGTCCTTCCCGATCGCGCTCTGCCTGAAGGATCTCGGCCTGATCGAGGAATTGCTGGCGGAAACCGGCACGCGCAACGAACTGACGCGCGCCACCCATGAACGCTTCAAGGAGGCCGGCGCGCGCTATGGCATGGGTGCCGGCGAAATGACCGTGTGCAAGCTCATCGAGGACGATGCCGGCGTGGCGCTGCGCGTCGCCGGTGACTGGATCGCACCCTGGGAAGTGGCGCCGCCCAAGGGCTGATCGTGGCGGGCATGGGTCCGGCTCTGATGCCGCGCCATCGGCCGCCGCTCGGGGCGGGTCCGTGCGAAGGCGCCGTCACTGGCCGGCGACAGGCTTCTTTCCAGAAGGCGTGCCATCGGGGTTCATGCCGTAGCGGCGATAGAGCGCCTGTTCGTCGCGGGCCAGTTGGGCATCCATGCGCGCATTGGCGCTTTTCGCCATCGCGTTGCGGGCGGCCATTGCGACCGGGGCTTTGACGATGTTGGCAATGCCTGTCGGATCGGCCGACGCCGCGATGCTTGTCGCGCCTTGAGCGGCGCCGAACGTCGCGGATTCGGCGTTCAGCTGCTTTTCCAGGGCTCGCGTTTCGCCTGAAAAATTCTCTCCCTGGAAACTGGATTGAGAACTCTGGCATGCGGCCAGCCCGGATGCGGCAAGCGATACGAGTGCTGCACGAATGACGTGGTGGTTCCAATGCATTTCTGGATTACCTTGAAGGCTGACGAGATCATCGATCCGGGCGTTGGCTAAAGCGCGCCGCGCTGTAAGCCTTTGTTTTTATGCATGTCGTTGTGCCAAAATCGCAGCGTGCTCTTGGGCGGGATGCATCAGCAGGCGACCCGGTAATGTCCCTGGTTTCGTATCGCCATGCCGTTGACCGGTCCCATCGCGCGCGCCGCCAATGCGCCGCCCGGTCCGGCGAAGCTGACAGCGGCCATTCCGGCTTTCGTCGCCATGTTTGCCGCCTGCGTCGCCCTTGAATGCGCCTGCAATTGATCGATGCACGATTGTGCGGCGGCATAACTTTTGGCGCGCTCCCTGTCTTCCTGTGTGGCGCCGGGGCGGCTGGCCGCAAGTTCCGCGGCCGCCTGGCGACCGGCCATGTCGGCGCGCAAAGCACTCATGCGCGCATCGCCGCTGCTGCAGCCCGCGCAAAGCAGGCAGAGCAGGGCGGGGAAAGCCCATCTTGTCTTCATTGTCGAAGTAACCTTTTTCTGTTGCGGATGCGCGGCATCCGATGTCGCTAGCGCCGGCGGATCTTCCGGGCCGTCCGAAGTTTCAGAGTGGCAGCCCTGGCAAGGCTGCCCGCCCCGGAAGCGCGCCCGACAGCGTCGAGTGCCGTTCCGGCAGGGCAAGCGCGATCATCGACGCCCCGGCCAGAGGTGATTTCGCATGCCGAAGACGTGTCCTGGTCGCCGACCCCAAAGGATTGAAAGTTCCGTCCTGCAATTCCATGCTCCCGATCTGGCCAGACGCGGACAAAGCTACGCCGGCAACGGGCGCGCGAGCGCCCGAAGGATGAAAGATTCATTGTGTGTCTGGCGCTTCCGCTCACGCCGCCCGGCCGAGCGCGAATACCGTGCGGACCAATAGCGAACCGTCGCCGCCGGCTAAAGAGGCAATTAGTTACAATTCTTTTGCTATTTTTGTCCGTCAAAAATGGCGTGCCGGCAATGTCCAGCCTCACTTTTGCGCAATGTCTTTTGAAGCTATTCTGAATACCTTGCGATGGAGATTTGAAGCATGGCGAAACTCGTCTTTGGAATGAACCAGTCACTGGACGGCTATGTCGATCACGAGGCAATGTCGACAGGTCCCGTTCTTTTCCGCCACTGGATAGAACATGTAGGTGGCCTTGCGGCCAGCGTGTACGGCCGCCGCGTCTACGAGTTGATGCGCTATTGGGACGAAGACCGTCCGGAGTGGGGCGCGGATCACCGCGAGTTCGCGGCGGCGTGGCGGCGCCAACCGAAGTGGGTGGTGTCGCGCTCGCTGACGTCGGTCGGCCCCAACGCCACGCTGGTCCAGGATAACATCGAGGCGGTGGTGCGTGGCCTTAAGGATGAACTCGCAGGCGAGATTGCCGTTTCCGGACCGGAGCTGGCGGGAAGCCTGACCGACCTCGGTCTTGTCGATGAGTACCGGCTCTATCTGCACCCCGTGGTGCTTGGTCGCGGCAAGCCCTTCTTCGCCGGCCCGCGGCCGCCGCTGCGTCTTGTGTCAACCGATCACATTGGCGAGGGCGTGATCAGGTTGACTTACCTTCCTGCCTGATCGCCGATCTCATCAATCCAGGAGACCCCATGAAAAGTACAACGGGCTTTTGCAACCGCCTACGGTCAAAACATAAAGTGTTTTATTCTCACGATATCGAACTTCTAACTATGGAAGATATTGCCTGACGAAAGATATTGGCTCATGAAAGATACAGACACTGCGATCGGCCCCGCCGAGATATTGAATGACGCTCTCTCTATCGACCGGCATGGGGAGGTTGCGCTCGACCCGGAGCAGCGCGCGTTGCTGGCGTGGGACGTGTCCTGGCTGGAATACCGGGCCGAATTTCGCCGGCAAATGATCCAGGGCGGGTTTCTCAAGCATCCCTGGCGCAGCATCTTCGAAGCCGACATGATCTTCACCCTGATCGGCCACAAATGGTTGCAGGGCGAGATACTGACGCTGAAACAGGTGGCAACCTACTTCAAGGCGTTCGCCAGCGACGTCACCATCAGCCGGCACATCGATGACATGGTGGCATCGGGCACGCTGGTCCGTACCCCCGATCCCGAGGATCGCCGGCGCCTGCTCTTGATGCCGACACAGCGTCTCTTCGAGATCGGCAAGATCTTCCTGCAGGCGCGCAAGGAAATCGCCCGCAAGCATGGTTACGTCTTCGACCCGGCGCGAGCGAGTGCTCAGCAATAGTCGTCAAACTGTAATCGATCCGGTTTGAACTGCAGTGGTGTTGCCAATAGCACGGCCTGATTCAGCAACAAGGAACGGGTCATGTTGAAACGTCTGTTTATCTGCGCATTCATCTTCGCCACTGTCATTCCCACCTTTGCGGCCATGGCTGACGATGTCGAGATGTCGGCGGCCGAGAGGGCCGCGAACAAGAAAGCCTATGCCAGGCAAAAGGCATTGGGATTGGCGGACCAGCCGCGCGCTCGCGGCGCTCAAAAGCCTCGGAAGCAGCAAGCCCGCAATGGCAAGCAGATGCAGCGCAACGGCCAGAAATGCGCCGAGGCCACAAAGAACGCAGAGGCGACGGCGACGGGAACGGCCGTGCTTTCGAGCGTCATCGGACTGGTGCCATTTGGCGGATCCGCATCCGGCATCGCCGGTGCGGCTGCCGGCGCGGGCGCGGCGGTGGTCGGTGAAGTCGCGCGCCAGAAGTCCTCGGCAACGGTGCAGCAGGAATGCATGTGAGCGTGCGGGGCCAAGAGCCGCGAGCGTAGTGCTTCGATTTTCGGGGGGGGGCGGATGGCCCACGCAACCACCGCGCGCGATGTCGCGCTCGCCCACCTCCGGATATTCCGGCGCCGACCGTCGGGTCGGCTGCTTGTATCGCAATCCATCCGTCAGGATATCGACAAGTCGAAGTGCGCGCGGCTGCCAGTCCGCGCGCACGCTGCCGGGAGTAAGGCTCCCCAGCACCCCCAGCAGATCCATCCGGTCGACGCCCTCGCGGATATCGCCGCTCTCGGTCGCCTGCCGTATGAGCAGGGTAACGGCATCGATGTAGAGCCGGCTCGACTAATAGACATACAATTCCGACGAAACATCCATGATCGATGCCGAGGCGGATGACATGCCTTTTTCGCGGCGCGTATTGCAGCGCACGGCCCATCCATTCGTGCAGCACGTCGCCCGGCGCCATCGTCTCGAGCAGCCTGATGCAGAGAGCTATTGAAATTCACGCGGGGGCGGCGAAGCGAGCGCCTCGAAAAAGGAGTCCGAGGAAGCCTCTATCCAATCCGCAAGGGTTGGCCGAAGAAACAGTTTAGTCGTGACGTACTATGGACGATGTCAGGAGGTGTGCCTTTCTCGCTCAATTTTCAGGGCGCCGCACCGACGGCCATAGCGCCGGCGGAATAGGAAGCTGCTTCAGGATATTAATCTGGATGGACCTTTATCTCTTTGGCGGGGGCGATCTTTTATAAGTCTAATCCGCCCTGCTGACTGCATCTAGCCATAGTCTCTCAGATTCATTTCCTTCCTAGCTTCTCGCAAATCGATCTTCGCCTTTATTCCGTGCTTACCGAGGAGATACAGAAGATTGGCACCGGTCATAAGAGTGATCGGCTTTCCAGAAGCAAATCTGTGGGCATCGGCTCCATAATCGGCGGTGGTGACCAAGATTCCACGAGAGGCCGACTCGTGCTGCATCGTGCCATAGAGGTCGCGTATCGCGGAAACTCCAACCGTCCGCGTGTATCTTTTTGCCTGGATAACGATCTTGCCTCCAGTGATTGGATCCGGGTCGAAGGCTACAGCGTCCACGCCACCGTCGCTGCTCGACTGAGTAATCTTTACCTCGCCCCCGCGCAGAGCGAATTCCTTCTCGAATACCTCGCGCACGAGGTGTTCGAAATCCTCCCAATCCATTGACGCAAGATTGGTAGCGTCATTGATATGATCAGCGGTTGCACGGGGATCGATGAAGCGGCGGTCCTCCTTGTTTAGCGTCATCACTGGGGGGATAGGCGCCAGGGCTGACAAGCTTGACGCAGATACGCCTTTGAGGCTTTTGAAGCACAATTTCGGATCAATTCGGCCAAGATCGATAGATGTGAACTCAATCCGGTTGACAAGTGTCGACATGATGCAGGCGGAGACATCTTTCCCGGTCGACCTGTCCACATAGGTGGCAAAGCCGTTGAACAGGATCTGATTGATGTTCTCGAACTCATCAGCTTCGAACAATTCGTGCAACGTGCGAAGGCAAACCTGGTAGCAGACGGAATCGTAGTTCGATTTTTGCTCTCGCTCCGAGATGTACGTTTCCTTCATTTCACCGGTTGATGGTGAAAAGCGAACCGCTTTCAATTTTGGCATTTCGTCTGGGGAGGGAAGTTGATACTCAAGTAACAAAGTCTTTGCTTCAGCCTCGTATTCTATATAAAATGACTTTTCGAATAAGTCATCGTAGTTGGAAGCATCCAAAACGATGGTTGCGTGTTCTATTACCGCCTGCGACTCCCCAATCGTGACGTTGTTTGCCAAAGTATCTACCTTGGCATTGGCTGCTGCTTGAGTCTCCACAAAATTGCGCTTCTTGGCCGCCATCTCAGCCTCAAAAGCTGCCTTTTCGGCTGTCCAAAGGGCAATTCGCTTACGTAGCCTTTCTTCGGCATCTTTCTCGGTGCTACTCCATTATGATAGAGCTTGCTTATGGTTCGCTTCGGCTCTTTCCAATTTGCCTTTCGTCTTGCCGAACAGTTTGTCCCAAAACGAAATCTCAGGCGTGTAGTAGGTTGGCTCGGGCTCAGGTCTTCGACTGGGGATTGGTGGACCGAAGTTCATGTTTTCCGAAAACTTCGAGTGGTCTTTCATCAAGCTCCAGTCGATGCGGTCGTTTATCTCGAGAGTATGCCGCAAAATTGTTGCCAAGCGCTCCAGTCTGGCTGATGCAGCTATGGTCTGTTGCTCTGCGCCATATTTCCCTGAAGAAATCAGCAACCGACGTTCATGTTCGACCGTCTTCCCATCCCACAGAGCGACTAGGGCGTCGACCTTATGCTGCAGGAGGAATATCTCAGGGGCGCTCAACTCCTTATGCAGATTGAGTAACTTGTGCCGCAAATCGATATAGTACCGAAGAACGCGCGTTCCATCGGCGCTATGTCTGGCGGTCAATTTGCCAAGTTCGATGTGTTTTATATGATCCGATGTAGCTATGATTTTTTCCATGGCCGAAGCCCTCCCAAGGCTAGTCCTACTCTCAACGGATTCGTACGCCTTCAACCGTCGCCCCAACGATGTTTAAGGGCTTTTTTTCTTTATTCACAAGTCGACTGATTGATCTGGGAAAATAATCCAACATACGTTGGCGTTGATGGTCCTGAACCGTATCGATTTGCATTCTGGGACAGTTCAAACTGTGACGTCTGCAAAGTCCTGTTCTTGGCCTCGGCTGCATCAGTTGGCTTTCTACGATCACCAATCCGTGATCGGCAAAATCGCCAACGCCGGGAATAAACCACCGCTTCCGCCTGTCTCCTCAGCAGACGCCACTTGCGGCGTCGAGGAGATCGACATGACCCATCACCACCATAATGACGACCGCGAAGGCGAGGGCATCAGCCGCCGCCATGCGCTGGAATGCATGATCTGGGCCGGCACCGGCGTGCTGTGGACGATGTCGGGCGGCGTGCCCGTATCGCTCAACCTGCTGGGCGCGGCGCAGGCCGCCGAGGCGATGACGACCGGCTTCACCTTCCTGCAGATTTCCGACAGCCATATCGGCTTCGACAAGGCCGCCAATCCGCATGCCATCGACACGCTGAAGGAGGCGATGGGCAAGATCCAGGCGCTGCCGCAGAAGCCCGCCTTCATGATCCACACCGGCGACATCACGCATCTGTCCAAGGCGGCACAGTTCGACAATGCAGCCCAGATCATCGGCGGCGCCGGCTTCGACGTGCACTATGTGCCGGGCGAGCACGATGTCATCGACGACGACAACGGTAAGGCCTATCTCGACCGCTACGGCAAAGGGACCAAGGGCGCCGGCTGGTATTCATTCGACCAGAACGGCGTGCATTTCATCGGCCTGGTCAATGTCGTCAACCTGAAGGCCGGCGGGCTCGGCAATCTCGGGGCCGAGCAACTGACCTGGCTGGCGGATGATCTCAAGGCGGTCAGCGCGTCGACGCCGATCGTCGTCTTCGCCCACATTCCGCTGTGGGCCATCTATCCCGCATGGGGCTGGGGCACGGATGACGCCGCACAAGCGCTTGGCCTGCTCAAGGGTTTCGGCTCGGTCACCGTGCTCAATGGCCATATCCACCAGATCATGCAGAAGGTGGAGGGCAATGTCACCTTCCACACCGCGCGCTCGACGGCCTTTCCGCAGCCCGCACCGGGCACCGCCGCGTCGCCTGGACCGATGACGGTGCCGGCCGGCCAGCTGCGCGGGCTGCTCGGCACCTCCAGCGTCGCCGTGAAGCAGGGCGGGCAGGAACTCGCCATCATCGACTCGACCCTGGCGTGAGAGGACAACAGCATGATCCGCTTTCCGACCCGTCCCCTTGTCGGTCCTCTCGCGGCGCTCGGCCTCGCTCTGCTGGCGCCCGCGCCTTTGCAGGCGGCCGACGCGCCGGTGGTGAAGATCGACAATTTCACCTTCACGCCGGCGGTGCTGACGGTGAAGCCCGGCACCACCGTGACCTTCGAGAATGATGACGACATCCCGCACCTGGTCGTCGCCAATGACGGCTCGTTCCGCTCCAGGGCGCTTGACACCGGTGACACATATGCCTTCACCTTCACCAAAGCAGGCGATTTCGCCTATTACTGCGGGCTTCACCCGCACATGCAGGGCAAGATCACCGTCGCCCCTTGAAGGCGCGCGGCAAATCCTGTCCGGAGTGCCCGGCGATGGAACGGTGTTAAGCGAGAAGGCCGCGGCCGAGCGCTTCGGCGAGGTGGTGCTGCCCCATCTCGGCGATGCGCTCTCGCTCGCCCGCTGGCTGACCGGCAACATGGCCGACGCCGAGGATGTGGTGCAGGAGGCCTGTCTCAAGGCGCATGCGGGCATCGCCAGCTATGCAGGCGGCAGTGCCCGCGCCTGGCTTTTGACCATCGTGCGAAACGCCGCTTATTCGTGGCTGGCGCGCAACCGGCCGCGCGCCGTGATGGCGGTCGGCGATCTCGCCGATCTCGACGACATGGCGGCGGGGCAGGGCGCCGGCATGCCGGACACCGACAGTCCGGAGGCGAGCCTGATCGCCAGGGCGGATACCGCGACGTTGGAAGCGGCGATCGCCGGACTGCCGGAGCCCTTTCGCGAGACGCTGGTGCTGCGCGACATCAACGGCCTCAGCTATCGCGAGATCTCGGCCATGCTCGCCGTGCCCATCGGCACGGTGATGTCGCGGCTGGCGCGGGCGCGTGGCCTGCTGATGAGCGAACTTGGGAGACCGCCATGAGCGCCCGTGACGATGGACTGCCCGAAGATGCCGAAGGCATGAAGCTGATGATCCATGCACTTGTCGATGGCGAACTCGACGCGGCCGCGGCGCTCGCCATGGAACGGCGCATCGCCGCCGATCCCAAGCTTGCCGCCGAGCATGCCCGCATCATGGCGCTGCAGGGTGCGGTCGCGCGGCTGCCGCGCGCCGAGGTCAGCGACGACTTCATGGCGCGCATGGCGGCGATCGGCTCGATCGGCGGCGCGCAGGCCACGCCAGCATCTTCGCGGCCCGCACCGACGCAGGCCGCCTCCGCGCAAGCAGGAGCCGCACCAGCGCAGGCGGAAGATATCCAGCAGGGCATGGTTCCGCTGGCGCCGCCCGTCGACACGTCCCGCAGGCAGAACGCCCAGGCCCGGCCGTCGCAAGGGCAGTCGGCGCGGCGCGGCTTCGGTTCCTTCGAATGGCGGTCGCTGGCGGCGTCGATCGTGGTCACCGCGGTGCTGGCCAGCGGCGCGACGCAATGGCTGATGATCAGCAATGCGCCCGACAGTTTCGCTGAAGCCGTCGCCGGCGGCCATCGCCGCAGCCTGCTTGCCGCGAGCCCCTTCGACATCGCCTCGTCCGACCGGCACACGGTCAAGCCCTGGCTCGATGCCCGCATCGGCGTATCGCCCCCGGCGCCCGACCTTGCCGCAGACGGCTACGCGCTTGTCGGCGGCCGGGTCGAGGTGATCGCCGACCGGCCTGTGCCGGCGCTGGTCTACCGCCACCGCGAGCACCTGATCACGCTGGTCGCCGCCCCGCAGGACAAGGGCAGCGCCACCGCGCCGACGGACCTGTCGGCCGGCGGCTTCTCGATGGTGCGCTGGAGCGACGGCGCCTTCTCCTACTGGGCGATCTCCGACATGGAACGCCCCGAACTCGACGACTTCGCCGCGCGCTTCAGGGCGGCGGCGAAGTGAAGGGGCGGGTGTGCCTTTGTAAGCCTGATCTCGATGGGTTACACGCAGGGGCACGTACCGCCGTCCAAGCCAGGGCAATCGCATATGACAGCGCCGCCCCCGCTCCGTCTCGGCTTCGCCGAGCCACCGTGCCGGGGCGAGCCACGGGTCTCGCCCGTCCTTCGGACCCCCACTTCATGCTACGTTATGCACACATCTTCCGTGACTGGCGTGTCTGATCGGCCCGAGGCTTGATTGCCCCGTGGTTCCCCCAATCCGTCGCTGCTTCGCAGCGCCACCTTTCCCCCCTCCGGAGGGAAAGGCTGGACGAACGTTGACGGCAAAAAGCCTGGCGCCTTCCCTCTACCCCGTCGATCGGGGGAGAGGTTGGCTCGGCGAAGCCGAGACGGAGTGGGGGGCGACCAGCGCAGCATAAGACAATGCATGCGCCAAGCTGCCATGCACGCTATCGCCAAAGACCAGCCGCTTGGGGCAGGCCGCCATCGGAGGGCGCTATTTCAGCGGCAAGAACAGGTCCGCGACCGCCTCATGCTCCGGCACTTCGGCGAAGAAGCCCAGCCGCTGGCAATAGATCGGGAAGTCGCGTGCCTCCTCGCCGCTGGCCGGAAGCCACTCGCGATAAAGGTAGAGCGCGGCGGGCTCCAGATTGTCGGTGTTGCCGACGACACGCAGCACCGCGCAGCGTCCGCCAGGGATCTCGCCGGCCTTGATCTGCTCGCCGTTGCCCTCGATCGGTTGGTCGGTTCCGACACAAAGATCCATGCTGTAGGCGGCAGGCGGCGTAGGACGCCGCTCGGAACGCCAGACATTGAAGGTCGGACTTGTCCTGGGGTGCAGGCCCGCGGCCTTGCGCCACGCGATGAACCGCTGGATGGTGGCGCCGAGCGTCGCGGGGTCGCCCCGATGCTCCATGATCGCCACCGGTGTGGGAGGCACATCGCGAATCGTTACGTCGTCGGTGGTAAAAGTCTTGTGCATGAGCTTGCTCCTGGCGTTGTCGAGAGGCCCGAAGGCCGCATGCCACGGCTCCCAATCGGGAGACTTCCGGAACGATGAAGGCGATTGCCCGAACCTTTGCCGAAAGGCGCGGGCAAAGGCGTCCGGTGCATCGTAGCCGGCATCCATCGCTATGTCCGTGACGCTTTGGGCGTCCATGTAGGCCAGCCGGTGCGAAGCGCGCTTCATACGGGCAAGCTGGACATAACTATGCACGGACAGCCCGAAGGCCGCCATGAACTGCCGGTGGAAATGAAACTTCGAGAAGGCCGCGACACCGCTCAGCGTTTCCAGGTCCAGATCACAGTCGAGATGCCGGTCGATGTAGTCCAGCACCCGCTGCATCCGGGCATGGTGGTTTTGAAGCGCCGCCTTCATCGTCCGTCCTCCGTGGCGGCTCCAACTAGTCGCTCACGGCCACAATTTGCTCGACCGATCTTGCGGTTTTGTCACGCGTCGCGGAACATCGCCAAGGACCGCTTGCGGGCACGCCCAGTTCATGGACGAGCAGCGGCAAGGGAGCGCTTGCGGCCCCGGCCGCGGCTTATGGGTCTGCAGCCTGGACGGCCGCGCTCTCTTCCTGCATCCGGGTGGACAGCTGCCTCAACACGTCGACGAAGTCGTTGAAGCGCTGTTCGCCGATCTCGCGCGCCCATTGCGTGTGCAGCCGGCGCATGGTGGCCAGGATCACGTCGACGACCTGCTTGCCGCGTGCACTCAGGTAGATCAGGCGCCGATCGCCGCCTTCGGGCGCGTGCCGTTCGACATAGCCGAGCTCCTCGAGCTGGACGATCAGATAGTTCATCGCCTGCCGCGACATTCGCTTCTGGCGCGCCAGATCAGACGGCCGGATACCGTCCGGAACCGGGTAGCTGAACATGGGAAAATGCGCTTCCTGTAAGTCGCTGAAGCCGGCATCGCGGATAGCGCGGGACAGATGGTCGCGCACGTGCTCCCAGGTCATGCGCAGGAGGGCGCCGAAAAACGGTTGGCCCGGCACCTTGCCGCTGGCTTGACGATCCGGAGGTGGGTTGGGCGTTGACATATTTGTAAAGTCACTTTACACGATATTTCGTAAAGTCATTTTACATCAGGGAGAGGAACAATGGAAGCGCGTGCGGATAGGGTTGTTCGGATCGGCGAATTGGAATTGACCTTCCTTGTCAACGAGAACGGCGCCACGGTGTTCGAGTGCGTTGTTCCGCCGGGCGCTCGCGTACCGGCCCCCCACTACCATCAAGAGGCCGACGAAACCCTCTACGGACTGGAGGGCGTCCTGACGGTCACCGTCGATGGCCGCAAGCAACTGCTCGGCCCCGGTGACGCCGTGTTCATCCCGCGCGGGAGCGTGCATCATCACGAGAACCTGCATGAGGGCAGATCCCGGACCTTGGCGGTGATGACCCCGGGCACCATAGCGCGCCGCTACTTCGAGGAGATGGCGGAGGTGATCAACGTTCCCGGCAAGCCGGACCTGGCCAGGGCCAAGGAGATCATGCTCCGCCACGGGCTCATTCCAGTTTAAGTGCCCTGCCGAACTGGGGCCCGGCAGTGTCGGCCTGTCGCCCGGCAAGTTTTACGTCGGCCTTTTGGCTGCGAGCCCGGCCTCCCCAGCTAGAGCCTGTTCCATCCCGATAGAATCGGGATGGGGCTCTATCTGTTTGTTTGAGCATGATCTCTGGACAAACGGAGACCGTTTGTCCCAGAAACCGGATTCCACTTTTCGGGATCATGCTCTAGTTGCCGTCGTCCTGGTCCTGCAGCTGCTGCCCGTTGTTCTTGTCGTTGGAGACGGCGGGCGGCTTTGGGGTGTTGCCGCCCTCCCGCGGCATCTCGTCAGGCTGCATAACGTCGGGGCGGTTGTCGTCATTGACGTCCGGCGGCACCACTTCGCCCGCCGGCGGCAGGTCGTCGGGCGCGATTTCATCGGGATGGGCGGGCTGGTCCTCGCCCGCTCCGACGTCCTGGTCGGGCACCGGATTGGCGAGGCGGTCCACCACATTGATGGTGGGCGTATTCCGCCTCGGCAGCACCATGGCTGCAGCGTGCGCGGCTGGCGTCGTGAAGATGAAAGCCACCGAGGACGCGAACGCCAGGTGCCTGAGCTGCAGCATCTCCAGAAATCCTCTGACAACGTCGATGGCGATCCGGTGTCCGGGGGGAATCCGGGAATGTCCTGGCAACCATCGTCGCCGGGCTACTGCGATCACGATCCGATGGATTTGATTCGGGCTTTTGCAAAAATGCACGAATCGAGACGGAAAAGAGAAGCGTCGTGACGGCCGGGCCGGTACAAGGATTGTTAGCGCGCAAAACATATTGCGATGGATCGTGGCTGGAGGGGACGGGCATGGGCTGGTTGAAAGCAGGGTTCGTCGCCCTGTTGGTGACTTTCGCGGGCGTGGCCCAGGCTGGAGACAGCCATGGCTTCAGGATCGATCTCTCGCTGTCGGCCAAGGCGGCAAGCGAGCTTGCCCGGTTGCATGAGGGCATTGTCGTTGCCGCCTCCTACTATGGCGAGCCAAAACCCGCCTTCGCCAAGAAAGCCAATGAAGTCGGGCAGATCGACCTCGGCGGGGAAGAGATCACCGTCGAAAGCACGGCTGCGTCCGTCGACGTCACCGGCAAGACCTTCGAGAGCGGCCATGTCAAATGGCTTGCCGACGGCAAGGTCATGGTCAATGTGAACGTCTATTCGGCGCGCCGCAGCGGTCCCGACAACATATTGGACTGCGATTTCTTCGACGATGCGCTGGCGCTTGCGCAGCAGGCGCCGCTCAAGCTGTATTGCAAGCTGATTGGAGAGCCGTGATATCAGCACAGCTTGCGGGCGCCTGTCCGGCTTGAATAGAGTGCGGCCGCATTTGTGTCTTACGCGCGTATCAAAACCACGGGAAACTGACCGGCCGGGTTGAACCGGCGGGAAACCGGCAAGTCCACGATGTCCGGGAGGCGTGGGCTTTCGCGGCCACGAAAAGGAAAGGCGTTCAATGGTATCGTATGTTCAGGCAGTCATTCTCGGATTGCTGCAAGGCTTCTCGGAACTTTTCCCCATATCCAGCCTCGGCCACAGCGTGCTCATCCCGGCCTTGCTCGGCTGGAACCTCGACCAGTCGAGCGACGCTTTCCTGTCCTTCCTGGTGCTGACGCACCTGTCCACGGCGCTGGTGCTGCTGGGCTTCTTCTGGCGCGACTGGGTGGCGATCGTCAGCGGCGTGCTGCGCTCGCTGGCCGAACGCCAGATCAGGAAGGAAGATACTTATGCGCGCATCGGCTGGCTGATCATCGTCTCCACCATACCGGCGGGCATTCTGGGCATCCTGTTCGAGCAGCGGTTGAAGGATCTGTTCTCCGCCGCCGACATCATCGCGGGCGCGCTGATCCTCAACGGCATCGCGCTTTACGGCGTGGAATGGCTGCGCAGCCATGCCGCCACCGAAGGCGCCTATGACGACCGCAAGCTGGCTGACATGTCGTGGGGCAAGAGCATCGTCATCGGCGTGGCGCAATGCCTGGCACTGATCCCCGGCTTCTCGCGCACCGGCATGACCATCGCCGGCGGCCTGGTGACCGGGCTGTCGCACGACAACGCCGCGCGCTATTCCTTCCTGCTGGCGACGCCGATCATCTTCGCCGCCGCCGTGCTTAAAGTGCCGGACCTGTTCGCCAACCACGCGGCCGGGCTCGCGCCGGCGCTCGTCGGCGCGGTCTGTTCGGGCGTCAGCGCCTATCTGTCGGTGCGCTTCCTGCTCAAATATTTCGAGACGCGCACGCTCACCCCCTTCGCGATCTACTGCGTCGTGGCCGGCTGCCTGGCGATGGCGGTGCTGAAGCTCTGACCGGGGTGTGCCGGACGCTTTATGCGGACGCCATGTGGAACCTTGCGGCGCGCTGGAAGTTTTGAAAACAGCCGCTTTCCCTCAAGGCGGCGGAGGCTGATCACATCAGCTTTCGGACAAAGGCCTCGCCGGCCTGGCCGGCGAGGTTTTTGCCATTGAAACCCTGTTACATCGCCATTTTTTCACACTCTGCCTGGGCTTTCTTGGACGATGTATCGATCATGTACGCCTTGCCCTTGGAGTCGGTCATCATCATCATGCAATGCTTCATGGGCTTGGCCATCTTCATAATCTCGGCGCTCATCTTTGCATCGGGCATCATGGTGCCCATGTGTCCGTCGGGCATGATCGCCGTAACCTGTCCGCCCTTCATCATCGTCATGGTGCTCATCGCATCCTCCGTAAAAGCCGGTGTTGCAGAAGCGCCGACGAGAGCGGCTAGAATGAGAAGCTTGATTGCGCGCATGTGCTTACTCCTGGTTGGGGGCATGTTCGCCCCAATTCAGGTTCGTGACGGCGGCACGCGGCGTTTCGTCACGATTTTGTGATCCTGCCGGGGGAGGGCGCTTGAAGGAGATTGCCGCCATGAGCCTGATGAAATTGAGCATTCATGCGGAGGCGCCATGAGCGCCATTCGCACCGGCGGATGCCTTTGCGGCGCGGCCCGTTTTCGCCTTGCCGGACCGCCCTTGCGGGTTGGCGTCTGCCATTGCCAGGATTGCCGGCGCAGCAGCGGCAGCGCGTTCAGCTTCTTCGGCGTGTGGCCGCGATCCGCCTATGACGGCTCAGGCGAACTCGGCACATTCGCGGGCCGCGGCTTTTGCGTGGCATGCGGCTCGCGTGTCGCATCGCTGCGCGATGACGAGGCCGAGATCATGCTCGGTTGCCTCGACGAGGCGCCGAGCGATCTTATCCCGGCCTATGAATTGTGGATCGGGCGGCGCGAGCCGTGGCTGCTCAACCTGCAATGGGCCGAACAGTTCGAGCATGACCGCGAGCCGGCAGCGCCGGGCGGCGGGACGGTTTCGCCATAGGGCGAACATTGGTGGATTCCGCGCTGCCGCCGCCCGCCGTTTTCCGAGGGGAACAAGTGGGCCTGTCGGAGGTTGGGGACGCGAGGGATCATCAAAAAGGATACCAGCATGGCCAAGCAAAAACTGCTCGAGGATCTGTTCCACGACACTTTGAAAGACATCTATTTCGCTGAAAAGAAAATCCTCGCCACACTGCCGAAGATGGCGAAGGCGGCACAAAGCGCCGAGTTGAAGGCGGCTTTCGAAAAGCATCATGGCGAGACCCAAGGCCATGTCGAAAGGCTGGAAAAGGTCTTTGGCGTCATCGGCAAGAAGCCGGCCGGCAAGACCTGTGCTGCTATCATGGGCATCACGGAGGAGGGCGCCGAGATCATGACCGAATACAAGGGCTCGCCCGCGCTAGACGCCGGCCTGCTCGCCGCCGCCCAGGCGGTCGAGCACTACGAGATGTCGCGCTACGGCACCTTGCGGACCTGGGCCGAAGAGCTTGGCCTGCGCGAGGCGGTGACGCTGCTGGAGGCCACGCTCAAGGAAGAAAAAGCCACGGACCTGGCGCTGACCGAGATCGCCAAGACGGCTGTCAACCAGCAGGCCGAAGCGGCCTGAGACATACGGTACCTGTCCCGCGCCCCTTTGCTGTGGCGCGGGCACGGCCCGTACTGTCGGAGTATATCGAGGTCGAGACGTTGAAGGTGAGTGACAAAGTCACACCTATTCGACCAAGGCCGGCAAGCGCTGGCATCGAGCATTTAGCCGGCCAATAGAATGATCCAGGCATAATCGGCTGATAAAACACCGCCTGCGCCGCTGATTGCGGCGCAGGTTCGGCCCTGGCGATTTCGCGACAGAGCGCCCGCGTGGTCGGGCGAAGCCTTGATCAGCCCTGCTTGGGGCCGCTCTGGAACCAGGCGAAGGCGAACAGCGCCAGCCCGACGATGACCGAGCCCAGCCCATGCTTGAAGTGAACGACCGTCGATCCGGCTTCGGCGCCGGGGATGAAGCCTGGCAGCGAGCCGGCGGGAACCGTCCAGTAGACGATGCCCAGAATGATCAAGAGGATGCCGAGGATGACGGCAAGCCCGGTAAGCGTTCGGTTCATATTTGCAACTTCCCTGAAATGTGGAGATCAGGCCACCGCCGCGGCGCCAAATCAGCTCAGTCTAACGCGGCCGGCAAGAGCCTGTCTTGAGGTTTTTCGGCTGACGGCCATACGATTTTGTAAGTTGGGGGAAACGGGTTGCACGCGCCTGGTTGTTGGGCCCGCGCCTAGTTGTCGGGAATGACAACCACCGCCGAAACCGTGCGGCCGGCGCCGGCGCTGTTGTCCAGGCAATGTTGCGGGATGTCGGGCCATGTCGCCTTGCTGCAATCGTCGGCGGAGGTTTTTCGAACCGGCGCCTTTTCGACCGCCGCCGTTTGCGCGGCGACGGCCCGCCCCGGCGTGATTTCAAAGGCGGCCGCCATCAGCAGGGCGAGGGCGCCGGCGGCAATAACAAGCTTTTTCATCATGGCTCGAACCTTCATCATCGGCAGAACGGTGGCCGACGGCAAATGGTTCCGGCCGATTGGGTCATGCCGCGTAAATAGATCGATGTCTTTTCCGGTCTGTCATCGACCGGGCGCTCATCCTCGTCGGAACGTTGGAATTCGGCAGCGACGGCCGGCTGGCCAGGGCGCGATCCGCGATGACGTCAGCAGAATTCGACCTCGATATGCCGTTCCGTGCGCGACAGGATGCGGCAGCGGGTTTCGAAGCCGTCGGCGCGAATGGCGAGGTTGAAGGTTTCGGGAACACCGATGGAGGTCGTCACGTCCAGTCCGGCGGAATCGCCGGCCAGCGACCTGACGGTACAGTCGATCGAGGACCGCCGGTCGTTGAACAGGATGCGGCCCGCCTTCAGCACGCGACGGCGCACGCTCCGCTCGCCGGTGGCGTTATGCCAGGCAGCGCAGCGGTCGCGGCCGGCGCCCTTGGCCTGGTAGAGTGCTGCATCGGCATTGGCGAGCAACGTGTCTATGTCGGGTGTGCGCGCATCCAGCGCCGCGATGCCGAAACTGGCGGTGATCCGCACCCTGGCGTTACCGGTGTCGACGATGAGGCGGGCGATCGCCGCGCGCAGTTTTTCGGCAACGTTGATCACGCTTCTTGGGTCGGTGTGCGGCACGAGAATCGCGAACTCCTCGCCGCCCAGCCGACCGAACAGGTCGGTGCCGCGCAACTCGCCCCGGCAGGCCTTGGCCACCGCCGCCAGCACCTTGTCGCCGGCGGCATGGCCGTGGCTGTCGTTGACCGGTTTGAAATGGTCGAGGTCGAAGGCGATGCAGCCAAGGTGATGCTTGTGGCGCTGCGCCAGCGCCAGGGCCTTGCCGCCCTGTTCCTTGAAGGCGCGGCGCGACAGCGCGCCCGTCAGAACATCGACGGAAGCCTGCTGGCGCAGTTCCAGTGCATCCATGGCGAGTTGCGCCAGGTCGGACAGGATTTCCGTATCGCGGGCGCTGAACCGGCGCGGCTCGAAACCGATGGCGCAGACCGTGCCGATGTTGTTGCCGTCGCCGGTGCGCAGGGGAATGCCGGCATAGAAGCGCACATGCGGCGCACCCGTGACATGGGGATTGGCCGAAAACCTTGCATCCTCGCGCGCGTCAGGCACGATCACCGGCGTCGCTTCGCACACCGTGTATTTGCAGAACGTCTCGTTCCTGGCGACCTCGGTGCTGTCGCCCAGCCCATCGCAGGCCTTGTACCACTGGCGGTGGCCATCGATCATGGACACCAGCGCGACGGGCAATTCAAAGACGTTGCGGATGATGCGCGTGATGCGGTCGAAACTCTCCTCGCGTGGCGTGTCCAGTATGTCGAGCCGGTCCAGGGCGGCAAGGCGGCCGTCCTCTGCGCGATCGTCCGTCGCCAGCGGCGGCGCCTCTATGAAGTTGCGGTGCATGTCTACGGTCCCGTCGTTGTTCCCCCGTCGATCGAACCGCCCGACCTGACAATGAGAGAGCTTCTTCAACAATCGGTAAATTCGGCATTCGGCATGCGCCGCGATATTGCGCGCCATCATGCATCAGCGTCCGGAGAGCCCCTGGGAACCCGCCGGGAAGGCGAACGTTGCCCCTGGGCCAGCGCGCGTTCGATGCGGCTGAACATGGAGATTTCCAGTGGCGAAAGACATCAATCCCAGGACCGGCGAAACGCTTCACCCGGAAAAGGTCGAGGGCATCGCATTCCAGATCAATGAAAACTCAGTGAATGACAAAGGACAGAGGAAGGTGCTGCCGGCGGAGCCGGCCCAGCAGAAATCCGGTGGCGGGACCAGATTGGAAAAGGTCGAGGGCAAGGCCTTTCAGGTGAACGAGAACAGCGTCGACAACCCCAAGGCCCCCGACACGCCGCCGCCCCGACGCGATCGTTGATGCGGACTCACGCCGCGGCGATGGCTGCGAGCATGTCTACCGTCTCATATTCGCGATAGGACGTCTCGTCGTTGGTCAGCCCGTAGCGCCGGCTGGCCGACAGCTTGACGATGACCACGCCCTTGGCAGGGTTGACGTAGATGAACTGGTTGTAGACGCCGATCGCGGCGAACGCGCCTTCATCGCCCGCCGGCACCCACCACTGATAGCCATAGCCAAACAGCGAATCCGACAGGCCGGTGTCACCGGGCAAGAGATGCGGCGCGTCGGGGGTGACCGATGCCTTGACCCATGGCGCCGGCACGATCTGCCGGCCATGCCACTGGCCCTGGTTGCGGAAAAGCTCGCCGATCTTGGCATAGTCGCGCGCCGTGGCGTTGAGGCCGGCATAGGCCATCTCCATGCCGTGGTCGTCGAGCAGCCAGAACCCTTCCGTCTCCATGCCGAGCGGATGCCAGAGTTTTTCCCTGACATAGTCGTGGATGGGGCGACCTGTCAGCCGCATCAGCAACATGCCGAGCACCTGCGTGTCCGTGCTGTTGTAGAGGTTGAACGTGCCGGGCTCGCGGGCTCTGGTCAGCGTCGCCGGAAATGCGTTGAACGAGCCGCCATTGGCGGTGATCGCGGCGAAGCGGTTGATGTCGGAGCCGGGATCGCTGTAGTCCTCGTTCCATCCGGCGCCCGACGACATCTGCAGCACGTTCTTGATGCTGACGCCGTCATAGGCAGATCCGGCGAGCTCGGGCAGGATGGATGAGACCGATGCCTCGAGCGACGGGATCAGGCCTTCGCCCCAGGCGATACCCAGTGCCGCGGAAATGACGCTCTTGGCGACGGACATGGACTTCCAGCGCCGGTGCGGTCCACCCCAGTCCGCATAGCGTTCGAAGATGATCGATCCGTCCCTGACCACCAGCAATGCCATGGTCTCGGTCTCGTCGAGCAGCGCTTCGACGGATAAGGTGGCGCCTTCGTGGGTGTAGGTGGCCGGCAGGGTGATCGCCGGCCCGCGCGGAAAGACAAAGGGCGTGGATGACGCCGGCATGCGCGCGACCGGGAAGACCGCGTCCAGGGTCTGGAAATTCCGCCGCTGGTCGGCGCCGGTAAAGAGGCTCGATATGTAGGTTCTGCGGTCCATGGGCTGCCTATAGCGGCGCGCCGCCAGATCAGGAAGACCACACTGCCACGCCGCCGGCGAAACCTCAGCCGGTCCGGTCTGCGTCCGCCCCGTCGCGGTCGGGGCGCCGCGTATCACTCCTGACGGCCTTTGCATCCATGCGGTTCGTGAAAATGCGGGTGAGGATGCCGCAGGCGACTTCGGCCCTTTCCTTCTGCCGTCCACGAAGCTCGCAGCCGCCGAGCGTTGCAGGCGCGCCGGTTTCATTGTCCCAGACCATCCATGTCCGGTCGGTATCCGGCCGGCATTCGAATCGTGGTGTGGCCAATCGTGGGGTAGAAGGGGTCACCGGGCGCGTCTCCTTTTCAAGTCAACGCAAGTGGACCCCAAATGGTTCAATTCGCACCCAAGTTGGTTGCCGACCGCCGAGGACGAGTCGTGCCGCCTGTGCTTCCGCCATGACTTGGTGATCTTTGTCCTGGACTTGTGAATGACCCGGCGGGGCGGCTTGTCATGTCATGATATAGCGGCGGCGCCAGATGTTCAGGCAGCCTCGCGCTGCCAGATCCTGTGACCATGGCGACGGAAGAAGCGGGCGGCCAACCGCTGCTGTTTGGCTCTCATCAGGTCGGGGAGACGCCGTTCCTGGCGCCAGCGCGGCATAGCCAGCCAGAAGGCGATGAAGCGGGTGGCATCCTCGATGGCTTCTTCAGCCGACAGCGCCGGGCCGATGGCCGCCAGGAACAGATCTTCGCCGAGTTTCAGCTGGTCGATGATAGCCTTGCGCCGGTCGTGCTCCTGCCTTGCCTGGCGAATGCCGCACTGGCGGATCGCCTCAAAGGCCTCGATCAGGGCAGGGCTGTCGCCATTATAGCCGCAGGCGCGGGCGAAGCCGGAACTCATGGCCGCCGTTCCGGCGCGAGGACCGGTTGATGGCGGGCGAGGTCCGGCGACGGTGGATGCGCGACTGCCCTGGTGCGCCACGATGACTTGAAAAGCAGCATGGCGATCCGGCCATGACCGGCGGTGGCCTGCATCATCTGTCCCTCATGCGTCCATGTGCCGGAGGCCGGCGGCGCGGAGCATCGCGTGTGACTCATGCTCGCCCGAGAAATATAAGCAAAACTCAAAAAATGTACAAGCGATACTCTTGTAAAAGTTTGAGCGGCGCGACTCGACTCTTGCGTTGAAACACACGATTATGTGAACAAATCAGGAACATAAGGGAGGGGCGATGGCATTGCCGGGGAGGGAACCAACGATCGCCGATGTCGTGTCGATCGCCGTCGAATGCGTCGATTGCGGCCGGAACAGGTGGTGGAAGCCTGATCAACTCAAGCGGTTCGGCGTGACCAGGCAGACGCCGCTGTCGGCCCTTTCAGGCCGCATCATCTGCTCGGCCTGCCGCGCCGACGGCCTGCCGGGCGGAACGGTGTCGATCCAGGCGGCGTTCATCGACGACAGGCAGCGCACGCTTGCCGAGGCGCGCATGCTGAACAGCCGCGAGGTGCCGCTGGAGCGGGGCAAGAGAGCGTGACGGGGAAGCTGCGGTTGTAAAGTTTTTGCGAAAAATTTACAACGCGGGCGCGCGATGCCCTCAATACCCCAGCAGTTCCTTGAGCGGGATGACGCGCCAGACGTGCTTTATGGCGTAGCGGTTGAAGGTCAGTGTCTTCGGCGGATTGTACTGCTCGACCACCAGTTCGGCGGCGGTGCGCTTGACCAGTTTCTTGATGAAGGCCTTGCCGTTGCGCTCGTTTTCTTCCGGGAAGGTTTCGATCACCACATGGTCGCCGGGCACGGCGTCGCGGCCGCCGCAATAGATCAGGTCGCCGGGCTCGTAGCGCGGCACCATGGAATCCGAGAGCACGTGCAGTGCGAAGACTTTTGGCAGGTTGCGCACGCCCGGCGGGCGCTGGACATAGCCGGCGGGCTCACCGTTGAAGGTGAAGTCGCCATCGTCGCCACCGACCGCGGCGCCGAGAACCTCGATATCCATCGAGCCGGCGGGCAGGGGGGCGGCGTCGGTGACGATCTCGGCATCGGCCACCGGGCCGGCATCTTCCAGGAAAACGACCTCGCCCTTGCCGAGTGCCACCGGGTCCACGCGCAGGAAGGCGGCGGTCTTCAGGAGGTTCTCGGTCTTGGGCAGGTTGCGCCCTGTTTCCCAGTTGCCGACAGCGGCGACATCGGTGTCGTTGTGCTCGGCGATATGGCGCATGACCATGCCGCGCTGCTTGCGCGCCTTGCGGATCGCCGCTCCGACCCTGATCGACAGTTCCGTCTTCGCCATGGCGCCATGTGAGCGATGAAAGCGGTTCTCGTCTATGAAAGAATCGCTTGCATCAATTTTTGAGTTATGCTTATATCTCGCCATGAGCAACACGCACCCTCCCTTGTCCGCACTCGACCTCGCCCTGCAACGGGCCGGCAGCGCCAGTGCGCTTGCCAGACTCCTGCAGGTGACGCCCTCGGCGGTGCTGCAGTGGCAGGACGTGCCGGCGCGCCGCGTGCTGGAGGTCGAGCAGTTCACCGGCGTGTCCCGCCACGCGCTGCGCCCCGACATCTTTGGGCCGGCGCCCCAAAGTGCGGTGTCCCGGACCAGCGCGCCAAACGGCGCGATGGTCGACCTGACGGGGGATGCCGCATGAACAGCACGACCAGACCCCATTCCCTTCCGTCCCAGCTGTCCTCCTCCCCGGCCGGGACGAAGCCCGAGGCTCCCTCGAATGCATGCCGCCACCCGCAAACCGGGTCCGTGCGCCATGCTGATGCCTCGGGTCCGGTTCGCCCGTCACCGGCGACCGGAACGGCCGGAGCCGACGCTCCCCTCGGCTCCGGCCCTCTTTTCTGCCGCGACCGCGCCGCCTGGCGGGCCTCGCTGCCACATCCGGGCAGGTCATGCATCCGCACGCAGGACGGCACGGTCATCCTGTTTGACCGGCTGACGGGCAGGGCGGTTTCCGCCGTCACGATGGCGCAGGCCGAGGCCGCGTTTCCGCTGGCGGCATCGGACGACGGCGACGCGCCGCCCCGACAGGGCGGCGGGCCGACCCGACAGGGCGGCTGACCGGAAAGCGCCGACAACCCGCCGGCCCCGGCGCCGGCTGAACCCGAACATGGGCCTTCCCTGCGTCTTTCGGCGCGGCCGGAGGCTGCGCGAAAACAAGGACGAAGAGCGTGAGCGCCTATACCGACACGGAACTCAAGGAGATCGCCGCCTGGCTGAAGGACGGGCTCTCCGCCTCGAAGATCGCCGCCCGTTTCAGCGTGCTGCGCGCCAGCCCGGTGTCACGCAACGCCATCATCGGCATCGTCCACCGCAACAATGCGCTGCGCGCCATCGGCTTTGCCAACCCCAAGGGTGGCCGGGCCGGCGGGCGGCCACGCAAGCTGGCGGCAGCGGCGACGCAGGACGGATCTGCGGGCAGGTCTGGCAAGCATGGGCCGCAAAGCGGGCTGGCCACGCAAGGCGGGCTGGCCATGCATGGCAAGCCTGCCCGGCGAAATGGGCCGCGACCGGGGCGGGGCGAAGCCGGGCAGGGCGCATCCGGCACGTCCAGGCCTGCCCGGCACCACAAACTGCCGCCGCCGGCGTGGCTGCCGCCGCGCCTGTTCCTGCAAGACGCCGGGCTGGTACCGGAGGGCGAGGCTTTTCGCCTGAAAGTGCCGGCGCCGCGACCCATGACCCCCGGACGCCCGCCGCAGGTCGCCGGCATGCGCTTCATCGATTGCCTGTTTTCCCGCTGCCGCGCGCCGCTGGATCTGACGCTGGAGGAAGAGCGGGAGAACGAAGATACCGGCGTGCGGCCCGGACCCGAGATGCTGTGCTGCGGCCTGCGCACCAAGGCGCTGAAAAGCTATTGCGCCTACCACCAGGCCCGCTTCCACGACCACCGCCGCACGCTGCTGGCCAATGAGCGCGCGGGGTTGGCGTGATGGGCGATGCTTTGGATTTCCGCCGCGAGGCGCCGACGATGACGTCCCCCTCTCCCCGTCCCTATACGGGGAGAGGGTAAGGGTAAGTGGCAGCGCTGACGGTTCGGAATCAGAGCGCAACGCCGGACGGGCCTTCCGATTGAACAGGCCAATCTGCACCGTTGGCACCGCCCTTCATCCGCCTGCCGGCGTTCGTTGCTCGAAAAGCCAAGCAATTGGCTTTTCGTCCGCTGCGCGGGACCGCGCCTCAACTCCCCGTATAGTGACGGGGGAGGGCGAGGCTCGCCGACGGCGCCTCATCTTCTGCCCCAAAAACAAAACCGCCGGCCAGGCTTTGCCCAACCGGCTGACTTGAAAGACACGGCCCATGCAATGCGGCGCAGGACGCCTATTTCATCATATTGCGACCTTGCTTGGGCATGCGGATCTGTACTGTCCGCTGCTCCAGCACCATGGCTTCGCCGCTCGGCACCAGAATGCCGCTGACCCTGGCGAAGCCGGCGAAGGCCTTCATGGCATCGGAGGCCGAGATCTGCGCGGCTATTGCCGCGCTGCAGGCGTTGAGCGCGGTGCGGTAGACATGCCCGCGGCGCTCGATCGGCCAGCGTTGCAGGAAGTCGGCGGCATGATTGACGTTTTCGATGTCTTCGGTCTGCCCGTCCAGGCAAACCCTGACCGTAAGGCTGGCTTTCATCGTACCCAAGGCATTCTTCTCCCTTGTTGTCATGCAAACCCTCACGCCGGTCAACGCGCGACCGGGCCAGGTGGTTGCATCACATTTTCAGCCGGCTTGCCTGTTGGGTTGCCGGTTTCAGGGGGTGACGGCATCGAGCCATTCATTGGCGCGCGACCGTGGTTTCCTGACCAGCAGGCCTTGTTCGCTGGCGGCCCTGGTGAGGGCGTCGAAAGCCGGGCGCTGGCTGCAGGTGCCGTCGACGGCAAGCGCCACGAGCCGCGCGGCCGCCTGATAGCTCAGCCTTGTCTTGTCGGGCCATTGCTGGCCGAGTGCCGTGGCAGCCTCGGCCACGGAGCCGACCAGCATGGTCTTGTTGTCGCAGAATCGCAGCGTAACCGGATGGAATGTCGTCATCGTGGGAAGCCTCCTCTCATGGAGCCGCGCGCGCGCCGACGGGCACGCGAAACACGCTCCAACATCTTGAATTCATGCACAAACCTGTCCGCCAATCCCTCACGGGCATCAGGCTCATGCCTTCGACGCGACACAACGTCGAAATGCGGCGGTGGTTCCATCAGCCAGCGCTTGAATCCAGTAGGTGCGGCGCGGGAGGTGCTGCGGTGAGCGAGCGGCCCTTCATGCAGCTCTATGTCTCCGATTTCGTCGGCGATACCTTGCATCTCTCCACCGAGCAGATCGGCGCCTACATGCTGATGCTGATGGCGATGTGGAACGCCGGCGGCACGCTGCCCGACGACGATGTGAAGCTGTCGCGCGTGGTGCGCATGTCCTTGAAGAAATGGCGGGCGATCAGCGCCGATCTCCTGACCTTCTTCGAGCGCGCCAGTGGCGAGATCAGCCACAAGCGGCTGACGAAGGAACTGCGCAAAAGCCTGGTGAAAAGCGAGGCGAGGGCCGCCGCCGGAGCACTGGGCGGTGCGGCCAAGGCGTTGAAAACACGGGGGGAGGGTGTGGCAAACGACAGTTTCTTGCCGGAGCATCTTCCAGAGTCCAGAAACCAGAACGAAAAAGTTTCTAGCGAAAACGCGAAGCGTTTTTCGCAGCGCCAGCCCCCCAGCGAAAATGCGGAGCATTTTTCGCAGCGCCAGCTCCCCGAGATCGCGCAGCGATCTTCGGGCTCATCAAGCGAAAATACCGCCGAAAACGCACGGCTATCGTCCAGTTCATCAAGCAAAAAGCCTCCGGCTTTTGCCAGACCGCCCGGCTGGCATCGGCCCAAAACCCACACCGACGCCGCCAACACCATCATCGAGGAGATCCTGAACCATGACCGCAGCCGAATTGCAGCAGGCGACGAAGGCGCTGGCCGCGATGTTCTCATGCTTCCCGCAATCCGCGCTCGCTGACGTGGAGATGCAGATGCGCGGCTATCTGGCTTCGGTGCAGGATGCCGATCTCGCCGACCTGCAATCAGCCATCCAGCGCTTCATGCGCGGCGAGGTGAAAGCCGGCAACGCCCAGTTCTGCCCCTCCAGCGCGCAGCTCTGCATCGAAGTGCGCGAGCGCCGCACCATCCGCGAACTGCTGGCACGGCGCGCGGCGGGCACGCTTGCGCAACCGGCGCGGAGGATGGGCGGCCAGTGACCAGGCCTGCCGTCACATTTCCTATTCAGTTGGCGCTGCCCCTCATCCGCCTGCCGGCACCTTCTCCCCGTGAACGGGGAGAAGCCCGCTGGCCGCAAAGTTCGGCCGCAGTGCTGGCGATTGGCGAAACCCTCGGCGAAGGCGTCCTTCTCCCCGTCACTATACGGGGAGAAGTGCCCGGCAGGGTGATGAGGGGCAGCGCCAGCCTTGCGCAAACAAAGCGGCAAAATGGGCATTGATCGCCGCTTCAACCCAATTTTCATCATCCCCCAACCCAGGAGCACCCATGAGCAAGAAAACCGCCAAGCGCGCCAAACCGCAGGCGCCGAAACTGCCGAAGGGCGAGGCCGAGCAGGTGCGCATCCGCCGCGAGATCGGCCATGATTTCGCGCTGAGGGACGACGCCCATGGCCGCAAGCGGCTGGTGGCGGGAACGCAGGAAGCGCGGCGCGTCTACGAAGTATCGAATGACGGCCACACCGCCACCGGCGGCATCGTGCGGGTGCGCAATGTCGACCCGCTGCTGGGCATCACCTCGCTGTCATACCAGCAAAGGGAAGCCGGCCAGCGCTACCGCTTGCATTTC
This sequence comes from Mesorhizobium carmichaelinearum, assembly GCA_943370265.1. Taxonomy (GTDB): domain Bacteria; phylum Pseudomonadota; class Alphaproteobacteria; order Rhizobiales; family Rhizobiaceae; genus Mesorhizobium; species Mesorhizobium carmichaelinearum_A. The sequence continues at coordinate 11,881 of CALRQH020000038.1, read as the reverse complement.
CAGTGCAGCCAGCAGGCCAGCGTCAAGCCGATGCGATGGAGCGAACGCGTCGACGGCGGCCGCCAGGGCGGCGGCATAGCCGACAGCGTGCTCGACGCCGGCCGCGCGCACGCCGCCGCCACAAGGGCGCTCGCCCACTGGGAGGTGGCCGCCGTGGTGCAGGCCGTGTGCTGCGCCGGCGGCTCGATCAAGAGCCTGGCCGAGCAGACCGGCGAGGGAAGGGACGTGGTGACGAAACTGCTGAAGGTGGGGCTGGATCTGCTGGCGGTGCACTATGGGATGATGCTGGAGAGGCGGGTGGGGTGAGGGATAATGATAAGTGAAGGCTGAACATTGCCTAACGTAGAGAAGGGAGCTAGTCGCCGTCCTACCGCCTGCCCTGCACAGGCTCATGCTCGACTGGAAAGCTGGTCGCCGCACATGTCGTGCCCTTGGGGCCGTAGTAGCAAGGCCAATATGGGTCGGCGACATGAGTCCCGATGAAACGGCCGTAATAGGCTGAAAGCGCCACGCCAAGCAGCACAATGGCCGCTGCGACCAGCACGCCGCATATGTCGCTGCGCTGCACATAGGGCCAGACAGGAAGACGAAGCCGCACGGCCGATACCCTTCGTGCTGGATGTAGATATCGCGCCGGCTGCTGCAAGTGACATCGGCACGATATGGTTTCCAAAATCAACGTCGGTCGCGCCGGGGCGGGCGGGCTGGCATCAAGCCTGCTCTGGAAAGCGCGCGCCGACGCGTGTATGGGATCGACCCATGAAAGCGGGTTTGGGTGCGAGGCGGTTTCGGGCGGTGGCGGTCGAGGAGCCGCGTCGGACGGGTTCTTTGGGAGGGGTGACCGTCAATATCTTCGACGGTGACACCCAGATTGGCGCCTACGCCCGCAACTATCCGAGCTTCGGTGAGGAAACATTCGAGCCGTTCGAACTGGATGGCACATGGTTTGCGCTCTATTCCAGCGACTATACGGCCACTCGCGTGATGAGCCTGCCGGATTGCAGGGATATTGGGGGCGAAGAGCCGGCCTCCGATGGCTTCTGTCCCGTCGAACTTTACGTGCCGCGTTATCGCAAGGTGACACGGACGGCGAGGACGAGCGGCGAGGAGAGGGAGGACTGGCGGTTCGAAGACAGTGCCGAGACGTTCATCCTGCCGGAGGACGACGCCTATTCTTATGGATGGACGATCGGCCCATGGCTGTCACTGCCCACCGGCTTCGTCGCCGGCTGCATCTGGGGCGACGATTCAACCTGGAAAGTCCAGGTGTTTGATCTGTCGGAAGCAGCAAAGGGAAAGATCGCCCGCACCGAGCGGTTCGGCCACGTCGAACTCGCTCATGGCTTGTCGCTGGCCGAATCCATTCGGCTCGATCGCCACATGCCTGACTGGGAACTGCGTGCGACGATCATCCGGCGCGAGCGCCGTGATGTCGCCACCGGCAGGCTCATCGATCCCTATGACGAATGACAACCCGACTGGGTTGCGGCGCCATGATCGCCTTGATTTCAAGGATACAACGATTTCAAGGATACAACGACTGGCATTAGCGTTGGCCATCTAGCGAGTCCGCGCAGCTAGCCTGCTGAAAAGATGTCGTGCTGGCCTCCCTTCCCGAAGGCATGCTTGCCAAGCAGCAAAGCGGCCCGGCCGGTTTGCGCCGGCCAGACCGCCTCCCACCCCCGACTCAGCCGCAGACGCGGACTTCCTCGACCACGCGGTGGTGGTGGCGCCAGTGTACTACCTGCTCGATACGGCAATGGTGGTGGTGGTGGCGGCGATAGCCGTTGTCGCCCTGATAGTTATTGTCGCCTTGATACTGGGCGTTTTCATCGTAGTAATGGCGGTGCCGGCGAGGGTAATAGTTGTCGCCATTGTTCTGGTCGACATAGGCCCCGTCGGGGCTGAGGACAATGCTGGCGGCATTGGCCGGGGCGATCATTGCGGTTGCCGAAGCAACGGCGATCAGGGATGCAATCAACAGGGTTTTCATGACTTCTTCCTCCTTTAGGGGTTATGCATATAAACCTTCAAGGCGGCAGGTCGTTCCCATACAAATCGGTAAGATTTTTTCGTGGCATCGTAAGAATGACGTGAAGGTGGGTTTGGCAGGCAGGGGCATGGAACCAAAGCCGCGCGAGGCGGTTATCCCACCGATCGGTCACCGGAATGTATCGATTGTTGAAGAGCCCGCGTCCTTGTCCCCCTCGGATAGCGGGCTTTTTTGCGCCCCTATGTCAAAGTGAATAGACGGCACGCCGGAATGCCTGCTTAATGTTGGCATCACCGGATCTAGCTTGCGGCGCCCGGTGCTTGGGAGCGCAGATCGTACTCTTGCCCTGTTACGAGGCGTGAGATGGTCAATTCACATTTCCAGCAATGCGTACTTTATCCATGCGACCTGGCGATGCTCCAGCGCGTGTTCGATGAAATCCTCGCCGATGGCGGGTACGATGTGGCGTCGCTGGACTCGGAGATGCTTGCCGCCGCACTGCTCGGCCTGTTCCAGAACGGCGTGACGGAGGAAGCAACGCTTGTGGCCACGATGCGGTCGCGCCAGACGGTTCATCTTCTGCGCACCGGCTGACAGCGGTTCCGGCGCCGAGCGCGCCGGATGCATTGCCGGCCGGCAATCAGGCCTTCTTCACAAACTCGGTCTTCAGCACCAGGCCCTTGACCTGCTTGGTGTTGCATTCGATCTCGCCGGGATTGCCGTTGAGGCGGATGTTCTTCACCATCGTGCCGCGCTTGATCGTCTCCGACGTGCCCTTGACCTTCAGGTCCTTGATCAGGGTGACGCTGTCGCCGTCATTCAGCGCGGCGCCGTTGCTGTCTCTCACGATCGTGTCGGTCATGTCCGGTCTTTCCAACTGAGGGTGCCTGTACTGGCCGCCGCAATGCCGGCCGCCGATCTTCGGCGCTTGTAGAAATCTCCGGCCTGTTCGTCCAGCACATTGACGAACACACTGCCGCCAGCCATCAGTTTTGGCGGGTTGAAAGGTGCCGGGCCGGCTTTGCGACCGGCTTGAGCGGAGGATTCGCGATGTGGCGTCGGTGCATGGTCCTGTCGTCTGCCCTGGTTGTGGCCTTGCCCGGCATTGCACCCGCCGTCGCCGCGCCGGAGCAGGCCTATACGCTCATCAAGTCCGGCGAGTTCTGGGGCATGTGCCACGATCGCGAGCTGGACACCCGCAAGGAACATGCCTGCACCAACTATCTGCTCGGCCAGATCGACGCCGCCGTGACGCTGGCCGCCCGGCAGGGACCAAAACTGTGCATGGACTTCGGCGATCGGATACCGACCCTGATCGACCAGGTGCTGGACCACGTGCCGGCTGACATGCCCGACGACCAGGAGATCACGCCCGCCATCCAGGCGGCCATCCTCAAGGCGCTGGCCTGCTGACGACGCCCCGGAGACAGGCTGGATTGACACAACCGGCACAAGGCGGCCACGCTGCCGGGAGACAACGGCTTTCGGGAGGACGATGATGGCCAGTCTTGTGGTGATGTACGGCACGCCCAGCGACGCGGCGGCCTTCGATCGATACTATCACAAAACCCATATTCCGCTGGCCAAGACCATTCCGGGCCTGCGGCGCTACGAGATCAGCCGCGGGCCGGTGGTGACGCCGGCCGGGCCTTCAAAGTATCATCTGGTCGCCACCTTGCTGTTCGATGATCTGGCCGCGATCCAGGCCGCCTTCGCCAGCGCCGAAGGCCAGAAGGCCGCCGCCGATGTGCAGGTGTTCGCCACGGGCGGCGCGGAGATGTTTATCTTTGATAGCGAGGACGTCTGAGGGCGAGGGGCTCATGGCGTCCGGACCAACTCCGCTGAACCTCGTCAACGAGGCATCCCTCTGCATCGGGCTGCTCAGAGCGACGTAACGATGTCACATTGGCGTATTCTAGGTGAGCTTCTCCAGGCTCGAAGCAGGGAAGAGATTGTTGTTCAGTCGCTCGAAGGCTGGAATCCCTGGAGTGGCGGATTTTGGATTCGGGTGGCGGAATCGGATATCGTCGTCCCTCATCCGAAGGACATGTCGCGACTTTGCCACGTGCACACTTATGAGGCGCCGGATGGCGTCGGCCCCAAGAAGTTCGCGGCCCTGTCAGACGAAGTCTGGTATTTCTGGGTGCCGGCTTCTCCCTCTGCCAAAGGCGCCTTTGAAGCTGTCGAGCCAAAATACGAAGGACATTGGCGGGCGTCTCGTGATGAAACCAGCGATCTGCCCTGGCCGACACCAGAGCACGGCTGGGCCGAGCGATCGGCATTTCTGGCGAAGCTGGCTATGATCGAACTGGATGCGGAGAGAGTTGCTTATCGCGGCCTATCGCTGTGTCGTATCTGTGGGCGGGTAAATGGTCATGTGGCGTTTCGCATGATGGAATGGGAATGGCCTGCGGGTTACCGGCATTACCTGAGTCACCATGACGTCAGACCGACGCAGCAATTTGAGGCATTTGTACTTGGGTGGAATGCTGACGCGCTCGCGATAGCCGACAAGGATGAGCCTTGATTCAGGCGCCAGAAGCTTTTCAGCCTCGCCGGGAGGATGGCTGCGTCAAACGCAAGGCGATGATCAGATGAGGCCAGAAGGCCGCCGCCGATGTGCAGGTGTTCGCCACGGGCGGCGCGGAGATGTTCATCTTCGACAGCGAGGACGTCTGAGGCGAGGGGCACGGCGTCGGGGCTGCCTCGGGTGACCGAGGCGCATGGCGCAATGGGAATGGCCGGCTGGTTATCGGCATTACCCGAGCGATCATGATATCGAGCCGACTCAGGAATTCGGGGCATTTATACTTGGGCGGGATCGAGGCGGGCTGATCATGGCCCGCACGGGGGTGGGATATAATTTCGACGCAAGCGCGCCAGACGCTTTCGGCGCGCCGGAATCCGCTTCTCGCGGATGTCCTGGCGCTGCGCTCCACTGCGCCCTCGCGCGACAATGCCTTGACAGGCAGCGAGCGCGCGCGACGGCCCGACCCCCGCCAGTTCGCCGTCCACGGCGTCAGCGATCTCGGGGGCGAGGCATCATGACCGGCGGGGACACATTCAGGACGGTGATCTTGGCGGCAACGCCCCGTTCGGGCAGTTCGATGCTCGGCCAGGTGATGGCGAGCACCGGCTGCCTGGGCAGGCCGGCCGAGTATTTCGAGCCCGGCCGGCTGCCGGCCTCGCCCCCCGCCGACCGGTGCCGCCTGGTGCTCACCGAGGGGCGCTCCGCCAATGGCGTCGTGGCGACGAAGCTGTTTCCGCTGCATTTCGACTGGCTGCGCCGGGACGTCAGGCTGAGCGACTGGTTCCCAAATCCGCTATGGGTGCATCTGCGCCGCCGCGACCTTCTGGGACAGGCGATCTCGCTGGCCATCGCCATGCAGGACAGGGCCTGGAAATCCAACGACACGCCGGTGCAGAGCGCCATCTATTCACGCGAAGGCATAGAACAGGCGCTCAAGCAACTGGCGGAGCCGCGCTGGCCGGTATTCTTCGCGCGCCACGGGATCGAGCCGCTGGAGCTGGTCTATGAGGATCTTGGCGACGCCGGCGATGCGTGCCGGATGATCGCCGAACGGCTCGGCGTGGCACTGACGGCGGTGCCGGCGCCGCCGGTGCTGCAGCGCCAGCGCGGCGCGGTCAACGAGGCGTGGCGCCGGCGCTTCATCGCCGAGGCCGGCCACCCCGACGATTTCGACGGCCGCGTGCCGAAGGCGCGCGGGCACTGGCGGTTCTGGCGCCGTCCGTGACGCAGGACGGCTCCGGCCCAGCCAGACGGCTGGGCGGGCGGCCAGCGAGACCTCAAATGCACGCTGATCATGCGGCCGGCGAGCGGCGCGGGCCTGGATATGGCTCCCTCGATTGTTGTGTTATAGGGATGACTTGACAAGGCCGCATTGCAGATACCATCGTCCGACAGCCATTTGGGCTGTGGGGATACTGATGAAGAAGACTTACGAAAAGCCGACGCTCAACAAGCGTCAGAAGCTGTCGGATGTTACGGCGGTTAGCTCTCCGTCAATTGTCAAATGACCAGCCTGCCGGGTAGTGGGTCGGTTTGAAATGTGAAGGACTGACTGGACCCTCACACACGCAGGAACTATACCGTCGCAATGGCATATTGGGTGAAGCGTATTGCGCTAAAGGATGGGGAAGTAGTCACGGAGGGTGAGCTTCGCGAAGACGAAAACCGATTTGATGGAACCGCTCCGGTGGTCGGTGATTTGATTGAGGTCCAATGTCGCGGCCGCAGGTTTATGGCGGAAGTGATATGGGGGAACTGGCCCGGTCGCGTTCATCCAGACGATTTTGTGATACCGCTTCGAGTCTCCGAGGTTGGGCTTGATCCGGCAACCCCGCTTCGCGTTCCTAGTCGTAGGCCACCCACATCGTCGTAGGCCACCCACATCGCGGGGATGATGACTTCACCAAGTTGCCGCGCAGCACAGCCATAAGCCACTCTAGCCAATGCGTTTCTTGTAGGGTCCGCGCGCTACCGGTTTTTCGGCTTCCTTCGCCTCGATCAGCGCCACTATGTCCGTGATCTCCCAAAGCTTATCAGTGACGCCAGCGGCCATTGCCGGCGTGACGCGCAGCGGCTTATGAATGCGCACGAAGTTATAATACATGAAGTGGAGAGCGACCGCGTTGGCGTGGGCTTCCACCTTCTTTGAGAAGCCATTGGTCAGGTGGGTGAAGCGGTGCATATGCATCCGCATGGTGAGGTTCTGGCGCTCGGCAAATGACGTGCTGACGTGCTTGGGGTCGGGATTGCCTTCGATGGCCTCTTTGCGTGCGCCAGTGCATTCGGCGGGGCTGTAGCGGCCCTTGGCGCTATCCGGCGAGGTGCCGTAAATCTTGACCAGCATGGCGTAATCAACGTCGCCACCGAAAGCGCCTTCCGCCTAGTCGCCGCGCTTTCTCCAGCGGGCCGATGCAGCCAACCGCGCTGCGTCGGCCCGTTCTTCTGCGGACATGCGATCGGCTCTAAGTCGGTCGCCGATCTTGCCGCCACGTCGCCCAAGCTCTACAGCGGCCTTGTTCTTGCTGTCCGCTTCGGCAGGCGCGTCGCCTGTCACCACATCGACAATGGATTTCGCCAACTGGTTGGGATCGCGCGGGCGCCTTGGGTGCTTGTCTGTCATGGATTGAAGATGCGGCTCCGCCTATTTCCAGATGGAGCGTGGGCGAAACCGCCTATTGTGATCGGGGTGGAATTTCAAACTGACCCACGACCGCCTGCCTGTGATCGCCACAATCAGGACCGGTGCGTAACGCGGCGGGCTTTCCATCCTGGCGCGTCCGCAAATCCGGCCCCCGTCACAGCTCCTGCGTATCGAAAAGCAGTATCGTCACGGCATCGTCCCCGGCAAGCTTGCGCCGGTCCACCGCGCAGGCCTTGCCGATTTCGCTGGCAAAGGCCGTGCGAATGGCCTCCAGGCTGTCGAAATAAAGCGTCGCTACCCTGTAGGGCATCTCGCCCGGCGTGAGGCTCACGATCGGCGGCCGGCTGATCTCGTAGCGGTGCAGGCCGGGCAGTTGCTTGGCCAGCGGCACGTGGATGTCGTGGTAATGGCGCTCGAAGGCGGCCGGGTCGGCGGGGGTCTTGTAGATGACGAGCATCTTGGCCATGTCGGTGTTTTTCCTGTCTGGTCTTGAGTGACGGGCGCTCGCCGGGCTTCGTCAGCGCCGCACCAATGTCGTCCGGCAATGGCTGAATTCGACAGGTGTCGGATTTTTTCGCGCGTCCCTTGGCCGACGTTGATCCTGATCAAAGCAGACCATCGCGGACGCGCCTAACTGATGTCCCGTCTTGGGAAGGACGCAAGGCGGGCGGGTGGTCCGGGTCGTGCCCCTATAAGCTGGAAACAGCCTCGGCGCGGACCACCTGCAACCCTTGAAATTGACAGAGCTCCCGGTCTCCGTCATCCTTGCCGCAGTCGCCGGGCCACCAAGAGAGGCCATGTTGCGTGTAGGCGGCAGAGGGCAACGTACATGGCCAGTCCCGTCACCAGCCAGAATTCCAAGCGCGCCGCAGTGCGCAAGGCGCTCGATCGCCACAAGGTCTACATCACCGCGCAAAGCTTTTCGGGAGGCAATTACAGCGCGCGCGTGCTGGTTGACGGCGAGGCCTATTGGGTCGACGAGTTCCGCCTCGCGCAACTACGGGAAGGGCTGACCCCCGCCGAGCTTGAGCTGACGCCTGCTGCCGACGATTGAGAAGCGTGAGCAGCACGGCGGTCCTTAACGTGCGTCCCGTTCCTTCGCGCCCCCCTCAGTCCTGCCGGACCCAGCCCTTCGCTGTCGCTTCGGGCGTTCGTTGTTCGGAAAGCCAGGCAATTGGCTCTCCGTCCACTTCGCGGACCACACCTCACCCCCCACAAGTGGGGAGATTGGATGTCGCTACCATTTTCGCCAATTTTCAAGAATGCAGGACCGAGCGAGGCACCAAAGCTGCCGATCTCCCCACCCGTGGGGGAGATGTCCGGCAGGACAGAGGGGGGCGCGAAGGAGCGGGGCGCTTGTTTCCTGCTGCCGTCCGCCGCGGTCTCTGACATGCCAAGCCCTCCCAAACTCCAACCCTACCGCGCCAAGCGCGAATTCTCGAAAACCCCCGAACCCGCCGGCGGGCTCGTCGCAGACGACGGCAACCGCTTCGTCGTGCACAAGCACCACGCCACCGCCGATCACTATGATCTGAGGCTCCAGGTCGGCGATGTGCTGAAGAGCTGGGCGGTGCCGCGCGGGCCTTCGCTCAATCCGGCCGACAAGCGGCTGGCGGTCGAGACCGAAGATCATCCGCTCGAATATATCGACTTCGAGGGTGTCATTCCCGAGGACGAATATGGCGGCGGGCCGATGATCGTGTGGGACACCGGCACGTGGGCGCCGATGGACGATGTCGAGAAAAGCCTGCGCACCGGCGCCTTCAAGTTCCGGCTGGCCGGCGAGAAGCTCAATGGCGGCTGGATGCTGACGCGGCTGAAGCCGAAGCCCGGCGAGGACAGCGAGAAGAAGAACTGGCTGCTGTTCAAGGAGCGCGACCTCGCTTCCGACACCAGGCTCGACATCCTCGAAGCGCGGCCGGAAAGCGTGAAATCCGGATTGCGCATCGAGGAACTGGCGGCGACCGCCAAGCCGGCGGCGAAGTCCGCGCCCAAGCCGGGCTCGCTGAAGCCCGGTGCGTTGCCGGGCGCGGTAAAGGCCCCGGCGCCCGGCCGCATCGAGCCGCAGCTGGCGACGCAGGTACCGAGGCCGCCGGGCGGCGAGGGCCCGGCCGAGAACACCAACGAGTTATGGCTGCACGAGATCAAGTTCGACGGCTACCGCACCATGGCGCATGTCTCCGACGGGCAGGTGCGGCTCATCACGCGGGGCGGCATCGACTGGACGAAGCGCTATGGCGATCTTCCGCATGCCTTCGCCAAACTGCCGTGCCGCGAGGCCATCATCGATGGCGAGATCGTGGTGCTCGATGCCAGGGGCATCAGCCGCTTCGCGCTGTTGCAGGATGCGCTGGCCGAGGGCGCCGGCAGCAAGCTGCATTTCTATGCCTTCGACCTGCTGCATCTCGACGGCTGGGGTCTGACCAAGGCGCCGCTCATCCAGCGCAAGGCGCTGCTGGCCGAACTGCTTGGCGGGCTGGGCGCCAACTCCGCCATCCAGTTTTCCGACCATGTCGAGGGCTCGGGGCAGGGACTATACGACCAGGCGACGGAGCTCGGCCTCGAGGGTGTGGTGTCGAAGCGGGCGACCGCTGTTTACCAGAGCGGCCGCAGCAAGAGCTGGACCAAGACCAAGGCGTTGCAAAGCGGCGATTTCGTTATCGCGGGTTACACGATCTCGGAAGCGGCGGAAGGCTTGGCCGCGCTTGGCATGGCCGAGTGGGTGGACGGCGAACTGCACTATCGCGGCAAGGTGGGGACTGGCTTCGACGCCGAAACCGCCGCCGATCTGCTGGCCCGGCTGGAGCCGCTGACTGCTGGCGCAACCGCGCCCGAAGGCGTGCCGCGCGAGATCCACAGAGAGATGCACTGGGTCAAGCCGCTGTTTTCGGCCCGCATTCACTATGCCAACCGCACGGCCGACAATGCGCTGCGCCACGCCGTGTTCCGCGGTCTCAGGGATGTCGGCCTGTCGACGCCGGTGTCGGCAAAGCGCAAGCGGCTGATCTCGGAGGCGGATCTGGCCACCATCTGGGTGACCAACCCGGAGCGGCGGCTGTTCGGCAAGACCGGGCCGACCAAGCTCGACATCGCCGTCTATTACGCGCTGGTCGGCGATTTCATGCTGCCGCACATTCTCGGCCGCCCGGTGTCTCTGGTGCGCTGCCCGACCGGCAAGCCGGCGGATTGCTTCTTCCAGCGGCATGCCTTCACCGGAATGCCGCCCTCGGTGGTGACGTTCCAGGCGACCAATTCAGAGGGCGAGACCAAATCCTACCTCTCGGTCGAAGGCGCCAAGGGTTTTTTGGCGCTGGCGCAGTTCGGCGTCGTGGAGTTCCACACCTGGGGCACGCACCGCGCCAGCCTGGACAAGCCCGACCAGATCGTCTTCGACCTCGACCCGGGCGAAGGGATTTCGTGGCGCGAGGTCGTGGAGGCCGCCGTCCACATCAAGGGCGAACTGGAGGGGCTGGGGCTGGTGCCTTTTGTAAAAACCTCCGGCGGCAAGGGCATCCACATTACCGTGCCGGTGACGGGCAAGCAGAACTGGAAGACGCTGCATCAGGCGACCAGCGCGATCTCCACGCATCTGGCGGCCACCGCGCCCGACACTTTCACAACCACGATGGGCAAGGACAACCGCAAGCGGCGTATCTTCATCGACTACCACCGTAACGCACGCGGCCACACCTCCGCCGCGCCCTATTCGCTGCGCGCCCGCACCAACCTGCCGGCCTCGACGCCGGTGAGCTGGGGCGATCTGGAATCGATCGATGCGCCGCAGGATCTGAACTATGCCTCGCTGCCGGGTCTGCTGGAGACATCGGGCGATCCGTGGGCGGAGATTGAGGAGTTTGCCAGGGATTTGCCGGTGCTGCGTTCGTCATCCTAGGGCGGAGCAAGGAGCGAAGCGACGCGCGCAGACCCTAGGATCCATGCCACGACCTAAGAGCGCTGCACCGGTGCAAACCGCTTACCAGCCAGTTCCGCGAAAGAGCTCGAACCATTCCGGATTGGTCGTCTCGATCAGGTCGATCTTCCACTGGCGTGGCCAACGTTTCAGGGACTTTTCACGTTGGATCGCATCAGTGATGTCGAAATACTCCTCGTACCAGACAAGGCGTTGCACGCCGTAGCGACTGGTGAAGCCCGAGCCTTGGCCGGACTTGTGCTCGGGTACGCGACGGCCGAGGTCGTTGGTGACACCGATGTAAATGGTGCCACGCTTCTGGCTTGCAGTCATGTACACATAGCCGGTCATGTGACCACGATAGCTGATTCTGATCCGCCGCATCCTTCGACTGATGTCGCGGCATGGATCCTAGGGTCTGCGCGCGTCGCTGCGCTCCTTGCTTCGCCCTAGGATGACGAAGGATGGGTGCACCTCGCGCTTCGTCATCCTCGGGCTTGACCCGAGGATCCATGCCGTGACGGTCTGCGAGGAATGCGGCGGCTGAGAATTCTCCGTCGGCCAGGAACTTGGCGGCAGGATGCCGAACCGTAGCGGTGCTCGCATGTCAAGGCATGGATCCCAGGGTCTGCGCGCGTCGCTGCGCTCCTTGCTTCGCCCTAGAGCGTTTCCTATTTTGGGAGAATCTTAGGATTCCCAAAGAAGATCGTTTGTGATTCAAGATGCTGGCTGGATTGGAGGGCAGCATCTGATGACGCGAGCGCTTTCAAATGATCTTCGTGAGCGTGCAGTAGCGGCAGTTCGCGA
>CALRQH020000037.1:0-43208 GCA_943370265.1 Mesorhizobium carmichaelinearum | reverse complement strand
AGATCGCTTGCGTAGCGGGCGCAACGCCGCTCATAATGCGCACGGGTGATTTCAGTCCAGGCCATCGTGATCTCCATCGAATCTCGCAAATCCGACGGAATCACAACCTGCTGAAATCACTCAACTCTTTTTGGAACGGACACTAAGCGATGGTCTTCAGAAATCGCTTGATGTGCTCGCCGGAAAGGTCCCGCGAATAGTAGTTTTGGGGGCGCCAATCCGATTCTCAAAAGGGGCTCCGGAGATCATATTCGAGTCACGAGCAGTCACTGTCTCAGGTGCTGAAAGCTTCGCCTACTCCCATCGTCTTTTTCTCGACGATTTAACCAGGCCAATTTTTCAGCAATTTTCCGCACAGGTGGAAACTGTCGATCTGGAAAAGGCAATGTGTCTGGACCGATGCCGTCTGTTCGACGATCATGGCAAGTTGATCTTCCTCGATGGAGCCCATTTGACCAAGGCCGGCGCCACCTACCTGTCAGGGAATATAAAGAAGCTCTACCCCAATTTGTTCTGATCCTATGCCGGCTGCTCAAACTGCCGAAAGTCAGCCGCCTATCACCTTGTCTTAGCGCTACCGCTTAGACCGACGCCATCCGGCTTGCCGCGCCTCGGCTTCGGAGCAGAACCATCGTTCCCCGTACTCTGGCCGGATGATGGTCTGGTCGTAAAACTTCTGGCCAGGCACATGGTAAATGGCCTCGCCGGTCTCGATCGAGATGTTGCCCTTGATGTTGCAGTCTGAGCGCGAAGCGAATTTTGCCGCGGCCGGCGCGGCATGCAGAAGGTCGTCGGCAAAATAGCCAACTCCGCCGGCGGCGATCAAAAGCGCTGCTGGGACCAAGGCTCTCATCGGCTATTGGATAGCACCAAGCTCTCAATCGCCGGTTTCGCCGGCCAGTAAAATCCAACCAATCACCAACCGAAAGGAACAGTCATGGCCCGCAGCCTTGCGGAGGCATTGGCGCAACTGTGCCCGAATGCCTCAAAGACCATACTCGCCGGCATTGCCGACAACGCGCACCTGCTCGACCAGGCCGGCATCAACACGCCGATCCGCCTGCGCCATTTCTTTGCGCGGGTGTGCGTCGAAACCGGCGGGCTGCGCAGCCTCGAGGAGAACCTGAACTATACGGCGCAGCGCGCGCATGAGGTCTGGCCAACGCGGTTCCCGACCGCCGCTGCGGCGCCCTACGCCAGCAACCCGGCGAAGCTGGCCGAAAAGGTCTATGGCGGCAGGCTGGGCAACACCGCGCCCGGCGACGGCTGGAAGTTCCGCGGCTCGGGCCTGCTGCAGAGCACCGGCGGCGGGAATTTCGCGAAGATCGAGGCGGCAACCGGCATGCCGGTTGTTGCCAACCCCGAGCTCCTCCGAACCTTCCCCGGCGCACTTCAGTCCGCGACGATCTATTGGACCAACCGCAAGATCAATGCGCTGGCCGACAGGAACGACACGACCGGCGTCTGCAAGGCCGTGAACGGCGGGACGATCGGGCTGGCAGACCAAAGGATATGGCTCGCCAAGGCCGCCAAGGTCTGGCCGGACGGCGCTGTCATATCGTTCCCCGCCGCGCCTGTGCCGCCGGCAACTGCGCCCGCCCCCGTTCTGCCCGCCCCAACTCCAGAGATGTCCGCGCCGCCTCCTGCCGCTGCTGTGCCGCCCGTGGCCGCGCCAACCCCCGCCTCTCAATACGTCGAGCGCAACCCCTTCTGGCGCGCTCTGTTCGCAATCACCCGCGCAATCTTCAGGAGGCAATGACCATGACCAGATATTCAAAATTCTTCGTCGCGGCCGGCGGTGTCGCCGTGCTGATCGGCCTGCAGCAATACCATGTCGAGATTCCCGGCCTTGCCGATGTCGTGCGGGATCTGATCGTCGGCGCGCTCGTCGCCGGCGGCGTCTATCAGGTGCCGAACCAGTCATGACCATCCTCGCAGCAGCTTTGATTGAGCAGCTTTGGCCGTACCTGCTCGGCGCCATCGTCTTCCTTGGCGGCCTCGCCACGGCCTATTTCAAAGGCAAGTCGGAGGAGCGGGCCAAGCAGGAGGCGGCCGACGCCGCCGCGCGCACCGAAGGCCAGAAGATCGATGATGCCGTCGCTGGCCGCGCGCCGGACGACAACCGTGGGAGGCTGGCGAGATGGTCAAAGTCCTAAGCCTCGTTTCGCTCCTCGCTCTGGCGGGCTGTTCGACCGTCGACAGTTCATTCTGCGCGGTCGAGCATCCGATCCGGCCGACGAAGGGCGAAGTCGCCACGCTGTCGGATGCGTCGGTGGCGGCAATCCTCGCTCACAATGAAAAAGGCCAGAAGCTTTGTGGATGGGTGCCATAATGCATGATCTGTTCGACCTTCTCGGCATCAAGGCGCCTGTGCTCGTTGCCGGCCTATCAGGTGGCATCCTACGGGCGCTGTCGCGTCATAGGTACAAGCTGCGCGAAATGGTGGCGTCGCCCATCTGCGGCGCCCTGGCGGCGGCGTACCTGACACTGCCGGCCGTCTCCTACTTCAAGGAAGCCGGCTTGCCGATGCCAGACCCAGCCGAAGACACGACAACGCTTGCCGCCGCTTTCCTGATCGGGGTCAGCGCGATGTGGATATCGGACGTCCTGTTTGAGATTGTCGTGAGGAGGTTCAAGCCTGCAGGGGAGGAGTGATCTGCGATATCCGCGTGACGCGACTTGGGAAGCGCGGGCTGCCGCGCTGCGGGCTGCCTTCGACCTTATCAAGGTTCCTCTGACATGCACTGTCTGAGGCGGCGTGGGCAAAGAGGTGCAAGAGTTGATTGTTCTTGATCGAAGAAGCCTCCGGCCCGTCAATATTTCCTTTGGCGGGTAGCAACTGCCGTCCCGGAATATGCCGGGACGGCGCAATGGGTGCCTTGGGGTATATCGGCATCAGTTTGGGGACGGAGTTGTGTCGTCTGCACAGTCCGTTGCGGTAATAAGCCAGGACACTGGATAACTTGGAGCAGTCTTATCTGTGCATTCTTGCCGGTGTTTCAAAGTGCATATTACAGCCCCGACCGAGTAAATTCTATTGTTGTATATGCAATAATTTACCAGTTTGTCTGGAGGAACTGCAAATGGTACACTCTGTGTTTGAGAAGAGGTCGAAGGAGGTGGTGTAGTCTTCGCCTCGACGCTGAAAGCGATAAGGCAGAAAAATGTCGTAGCAACAATTCTTTGCATATCTTCCTCCAATGTTATTTAGATGCCTCTAAATTTTGAACTCGACATGAGTTTCCGTCAATAGTAATTTCTCAAAACTTCGAGCCGCCCTCACCGGCGGTCTACCTTCCGTCGACCGAGTTAGACCCCAAGCTGCCTGATGCGTCGGGTACGAACGTCGGGCTCTCGCCGCAAGGAAAAGGTACAAGAAAGTAGTTGCAACTAATTTGAAATGGCCTCACGTTTGAAGAGCATGGGCAGCGGGATGATGTCATGTCTAAGCCTACCCCAAGGCCGCTTTTGATTGTCACTATTGGCCTGTTTCTTTTTTCTTGCGGCAGCCTGGCAGATCGAGCGCGGGCTTACAATTTGGGAACGCCAGAATGCGGAGGAGAATACGGGGGGTTGAACCTAAAATTCTCAAAGAGATTCAAAACATTCGCAGAAGTTCATAATTTACTGTCGTCGTTGAAGTGGGCAAATGCGAGTTTTAGGTCGATCGACTACCCATACAAACCAACCACAATTCAAAAGGAAATCAAGCGTATCTGGGCTCCTGGTAGAGGAGGTGAAACAGAGGACACTGACATAGAGGTTCCAATCAGCTCTGAAGAATACGTGGCCACAGAACTCACTAAGATGGGAGTAATTAGTAAGGCTAGCTATTCCAAGGGAGCCTGCGGAGGCGCTGAGGTCATCTATTTCCGGATCGCGAAAGACAAAGTTGGAGACCTATCGGAAGGGCCAAGATTTGAGGCCTTCGTCCGTGAAGAAGTTGCCGCTTACACAGCCCAAGCAAATGGACAAGCTACCGTCGACGAAGGCCCGCTTGCCGTTGATCCAATCGAACCGAACTACGGAGTCAAGCGCTTTACTGTGGCATTGCCATCAACGGTGTCGAGGGGGCCTCAGGCTGAGGGGACATGGGATAAATTCGACCTGATTGTATCGCTCCATCGAGAGTTAAAATCCGATTACGCGATCGTTGTTCATACTGAAAATTTCAGAGTGGCTCCCAAAACAGCGGCCCGATTGATCCCGCCAACCAACGAACATTTCAGAAGCACGACCAGCGGAAATTCATTGGCGGACTATCAGGCGGAATATATTGCAGCCACCTCTTTTGCGCTGTTTGCGGCAAAATCATCCTCGAAATGCGTCGCTGAAGCGGAAGGATTTTCGTCAGTTGACGAAGGACCGTTCCATTGTACCATGAAGGGGAGATGACGGATGGTGGCTCGTAGACTTGTGCGAAGTTCGGTCGCGGTGGTAGTGATATTTGGCCATCTCGCAGTCTTTGCAGTGGCGTTAAGTTTAGGGATTTTTTCCCTGTTGCAAGGGGTTGATGCACTGCAGACCTTGTTGATGGCTAGTCCAATTCTGGCAGTTATTGCGCTCACAGCATTCACTTATATTTTGGACAATCAGGAGTCAGTGGCTGACGACAGTAAAGTGTCAGGACTTTTTGCGGTTTTATGCATCGCATTTCCGCTAATTTTGATTTGCGCTATACTGGCTTTGTTCTACTTTTTTTACTTGCAGCTGAATAAATTCGGGCCAGATCAACTCAAAATTGCGCTGGGTGGAGTGGAAACGTTCTTTGGCGTGTTCATAGGGTCAATTTCAAAGACGCTGTTCGGCGCCCCAGTTAATCCAACAAAGTCCTGATTCGATTGATGTTTAGCCGCTAACTTCGCTGGATTTCGCCATACGTCCTTCCGACCTCCAGCATGCAATCCACGATCGCCTGAAAGCCGGGCTCCATGGCCTCCTGGCAGTCGATCTTCCGATCTGGATAGTCGTCTTGGCGCTTGGGCGGGTCGATCATGTTGGCAACATTTAATTTGGTAGCCCCTCGGAAGTCGGCGCAGATCTTGTTCGGTCGATGCGATCAATGAAGCCTCGCAGTGCCGTAGTCATCATCCTTGCACTTTGCTCCTGCAAGGTGAACGACTTCACGCCATCCATGGTGAGAAGTCCGACTAGGCACATGGTTGGGGCGTCCCGGTCATCCAGATCAAGCTGAATACCTCTCACCGCCGGTAGCATCTCATCCTTTGGCTTCTTCGGCATTGCTCTGCCTCCTCAAAGGTATCGTTCGCCGTCCCCGCAGTGCTCGAAACAGAACCAGTGCGAAGCCTGCCGCGGCCTGGCAAAGCCCCAGCCGCCAACCTTCGAACATCCTGCATGCTCGCAGAAATGGCCAAGCGATGCTACGCGCTCGCGCGTTACGGGCGTCATGCCTTCGGCCAGTCTGGCGGGCTCATCGCTCACGAATGACGCGTCCTCGAGGACGACCGCTTGAGGGCGTCAAGTTCGTCCTGAAGATGACCGTTGAGCACGATCATTTCCTTCAAGGCCTTCACCGGGTCACCGTTGTGCAGGCGAATGAACTTCTCAGCCGTGGCTTTCAAAGCGGCCTCTTGGCGGCTGTCCAGCGTTATGATGTAATCCATGGCAGTACTCCACGTCCTAGAACAATGAACCTTGTGTTGGTGCCTGCTGCGGGAACTTGATCTGGGTTGCCGGCTTATCGACGATCACAAGCGCTTCGTCCGGCGCGGTGCGCTGAAGCTTCCTGGCCTCCAACCATGGCGCGGTCATCCACGTTTCCGTTTCCTCTTGCGTCCGGAGGATCACCGGCATGGCTTTCTCGTGGATCGGCTTTATGAGCGCGTTGGGCGCGGTCGTCATGAAGCCGTAGAGCTCGAAATCGCCGGGGCCGTCCTTGACCTTGCGAACGCCGTGCCATGCCGTCCACAGGCCAGCGAAGAAGAACAGCGGGCGGTCTTCGTTGATCGCGAACCAATAGTTTTTCTGGATGCCCGTCTCCGGGTCTTTGTCACCCGGCGTCGGGCTCGGCTCTGCAAAGCTCGTCACCGGCACCAGGCAGCGGTGCTCGACCCCGACATATTGCTGCCAGTGGCCATATTGCGGGTTGCGAATGTTGGTGGTGCCGTAATCGGCCTTCCCTTTGACCCGCTCGGCCGGCGTAGGCATTCCCCAAAGCAGATTGGCAAGCTCGCGCTGGCCATCCGGGGCGTTGCGAACAACGGCGCCGGGGCGGTTGGGATAGACATCGAGAGACGGCTCAAGGTTGCCTAGGATGTCGCGCAAAGCCCGCGTGAACTGGCGGATTGCCTCTTGGGAGGTGGTGAGATTGTAAAGGTTGCACATGGGCTTTTCAGGCTCCTGATCGGCCGATTGATTCCACAATCCATCTTGACGAGCAAGGAGAATGTTCCTTATTCGTTCTCATGCCTGAAACCTACGCGCCGAAACGACGAGACTATCCGCTATCCAATCTGAACGATGGCAGGCGGCTTGTGCGCATCACCTGCCGGTTCTGCAAACGGCTTCACAACTACTACCCCGACGACCTGATCCAGCTTTTCGGTGATGTTGACGTCGATTCCCTGGCGTACCGGATGAGATGCGAAAACGGCGCCGATCATGGCGTGCTGAATATCGAGGCCTTCGCGCCAACAGGAAGAGAAGCGGTCGGGCTACGGATCCGCCGCCTCGCCGCGATCAGGTTCCACCGCGTCCCGGTCTGGCGCGAGGAGCCGCCTCGATGACGCCGGGCCGCCTCACCGTGCGCTTCGCCTACCAGCGTGGCTGGCAGGTCGTTGACGAGAACGTCATCCTTCAGACCTTCCGGGAGCAAGAGCCCGCGTTCCGGTTCGTGTTCGATCGCGGCGCACGGGTGCATCTCAAATGGGGACGCACGGTCATTGGCGGCGAAACCAGGCCGTTCGACTTCCGCGCGACTTTCCAGCAAACGAGCGTCGGGCGCATCATGAGGGAGATGCATGGACCTCTGGCCGGCACTTGGTTCTGGTCATGTTTCGACGGTGGCGCGCGGGGAACAGTCATGATCAGGGATGAAGCCGTCGCCGGCGTCGAGGAAGCCTACACCAGGCGGGTGGCAGGGTTGCTTGCGCCGCGATGATGCGCCCAGAGGGGTCTAAACGCTTGAACCAATCTTTGGATCAACCGCGCTTGGCATTTCAGGCACCACAATTGCTTCCAGCTCGATCCGGAAGGCTTCGTCGCAACCGCAGATGTGCCGCGTTGGCCCGATCAGGCACAGGGCCAGAAGACCGCGGGCGACGGTCCGATCATTCCTCCTCTGACGGTCACTTGCCGGTCCGCCTTTCGGATCCATTTCGACTTGAAAATGTGCGTTCTCGCCGTTTTCGTAACGCCACCGAACCGCAATATCATAATGATCGAGCGAGATCTTAGCGACTTCGCCGAACTTCATGTCATAGAATCCAAGATAGTGAACCGCTTCCCGAACCGGATTCGGTTTGCGCTGGTTCTTCTCTTCAAATCTGGCGTTGCCGGCAACTGCCGCCCGACACCCGTATCGGTGGGCGTCAAGCTCGCTTCCAAGAATGAACCTTGATGCTATTGAAAGAACATATGAATTCTTCTCAACGCCGCTAGAGAACTGAAGTAAGCTCTCTACGTCAAAAACATCGGCTGGCCACGCTCTCGGATAAAGTATCGCTCTACATAGCAGATCATCAACGAGCATCGGGTGTATTGTTATCACTATTCGAGAGGGGCAAACCGCCCAACTTTATGATCCAGTCTTTCAGGTCTTCTGGCCCATCAAATGCCAACTCATGCGCGCAACGCACTCGAGTCCTTTTGTTAAGGTCAAGAAGATCTAGTTCCGCCTTATCTACCGTCAAATATCTTTTAATATTTTCCGAATCCCAAGTTAAGACTAAAGCCTCGCCTTCTTGCGGGAACATTTTGGGGACATCGAGGTCAAAGTTATTCATCAGAAGCGCCAAGATAGTCTGCGACTTCTTCGCGGTTTCAGCGTCGATGTGAAAATTATGATCAGGAGGGAGATCAGCCATCCTTCGGATCGCCTCAACAATCTTGGAGAACCTCAACGCGCGGGCGCTGTTTGGCCGTGGCGGCAAAGTGGTCAGTGCGTCGCTCGGCACCCAATGCGATTCCTGTTGGCCAACTCCCCCCCACCGAGACAAAACCTCAGTAGAACTGACGGTATCGTGGGCAAGGTCGTGGGACGGTGACGCCGTCTTCGAGGAAGAATGATGGCTGCGAAAGTAAGGTGAGCGCGCCGAGAACTGCATAGCTAGGTCCTTAAACTTTCAAGCTTTCCCGAGGCTGCTGCCGTTAAAAGCTCGTTCGCTAATGCCCGGAATATGGGAAGCTGGCGAGCCTGTTCCAACAGAGTGCCGTCTGGAATCGTGTTGAAATCATACTGCCGTCGCGCGGCGAAGGAGATCGAAGTAACGGACATATTTCCCTGCCCAACTGCGAACGCCTGCAGGCCAGCAACCGAGAATTGTATAATCCGATTTGCTAATACGCCCCCAACCAGCTTTTTAGAATTAAGCTGGAACATTAGGTCGCTCGCATCGGGGATTTCAGGGTCAAAACCGAGCGATCCAAAGAATTCGGCCGCTCCCTCAGCATACTGATCGACAGGCTTCATTACCGTCGCGACAACTGAGATACGGAATACATCTTGGCCGACGCCACCAGACCGATCGAGTCGATCGAATACGTCGTTGAGCGCAGTTTCAACGTCAAAAAGATGACCAAGGACGCTCTCGTCTTGACTTGCGGAAGTGATTATAAGGTCGCAGCGACCAGGCAGCACCTGGACAACCAAATCCACAGTGTCTTTGCGCGAAGATGCGACGCTTAGGAACGGATTTGCGGGGCCAGGGATACGGTTTCGCTGGACACTATCAGCTTCAACTTCCCAAACCCGCTTGAACACATCGGACGCGTCCACGCCTTCGACGTTTGCGAGAAACCACACGAGTTGAACTTGCTGGCCGCCCCAAGCTTCTATTCCAGTCAATCGCAGACCTCCGCCCCTAAAGGCGTTTTGCCTTACGGGCAACTTAAAATCAATCATCTTATCCGTCACTGCAGCTAGATCGCAGGTGACAGCCCGTGTCAGCAATTATGATACCATCATCATTGACATTTAGTTTGCAAGCCGACTAGCCCTCTGTCCTGCGAGGAGTGAAGGAAAGGTGGAACAACGCCCCCGACTTCCGCACCCAACCACCCTTCGGAATGCCCCTTATCGCGCCACATATCATGACACACGATGCCTCTAAGTTCCGAAATAGCGTGTGTTTTCAATCACGATGAATTTCAAAGGTGCACTTCATCCGCACCTGATCAGCCCTTTTTCCTGACCGCGTCCTGCCAAGAGAACGGTATCGGAGATTTCGGGGGGGTACGTTCGAAACGGTCTCCCGCTACCATCACTGCAGCGCTAGGCGCTGTTCCTGGTTTACGATTTGGCAGGTTCAGAAGCTCCGCCAGCGCACCGCGGACTTTCAGCTCAACCTTTCCCCTACCCTCCGTCGGAATGATATCAATCCCCGTGACCAGCGAGCGGATGATCCTCGCCGCCTCGTGGCGCTCGCGCTCATCGGATTGCAACGCGTCCTGGAGCTCGGATACTTGCCGACGGTAAACCGTCACCGCGGCCGGATGAAACTCCACAATGCTTTCCGCGGCCGCCATCGCCTGAAGCTCTCGGGCCAGATTCTCCTTTTCGCGCTCGAGGTCCAGCAGCTTCGATTTCATGCTGGTCGTCGCGACACCGTCAGCGATAGCATCAACGATGTTACCGGTCTGCCTGTCGATGCCGGCATGCCGCTTTTCGACTTCCCTTTGCCGTTCGCGGTTCATGGCGTTCAGACGCTTATGCTCAGCATGATATTCAGCAAGGAAGCGCGCAATGGCATCTGGCGCCAGCAAGCGCCGCTGGATGCCTTCAAGCACACGCTTCTCAAGCTCGCCAACACGGATCGTCCTGTTATTGGCACAAGTGCCTTTCTCACGGTGCGCGGCACAAGCAAGCTGGTCTCTATTCTTCACCGTATAGGAAGCGCCACAGCAGCCGCACCTTACAAGCCCCGAAAACATGTGCTTCGGCCGTCGGCAGTGATGGAGTTTCATGCCTCCATAAAGCTTCTTGCGGACTTGCACCGCATCCCACAGCTCATCGTCGATGATGCGCAGATGCGGCACTTCAACGACCTGCCAAGTTTCCGGCAGATTCGGCCGCGAGATGCGCTTCCCAGTCTCGGGATCTTTGCGCATTTGGAGACGATTGAAGACGAGCAGCCCGATATAGGCTTCGTTGTAGAGAAAACCGCTTCTCCGCTTGAGATTGCCATTGATGGTCGAGGCGCCCCACGCACCCCCAAAGGGTGATGGAATACCTTCCTTGTTGAGGCTTGCAGCTATCGTACGTGCCGATTGACCATCCGCGACCTCCCGAAAAATCCGACGCACAACCTTGGCTTGATCCTCATCGATCTCGCGTAGACCGCGGATCGGCTCGCCGCGTTCATCGAGCTTTTTGACCACGCGATAGCCGTAGGAGAGGCCGCCGGCGTTGTAGCCGTTCAATATGCGGCCGCTTTGGCCCCGCCTGATTTTTGCGGCTAGGTCGCGCAGGAACAACGCGTTCATCGTTCCTTTGAGACCTACGTGCAGTTCGTCCACGGCACCCTCAGAGAGAGTGACGATCCTGACACCGGCAAAGCGCAGCCGCTTGAAGAGGCCGGCTACGTCCTCCTGGTCGCGTGACAGGCGATCGAGTGCCTCGGCTAGAACGATCTCAAATTGCCCGCTTTGAGCATCGGCGAGAAGCCGCTGGATGTCTGGTCGACGGATGATGCTTGAGCCGGATATGGCGGCATCGGCATAGGTCCCAACGACAGTCCACTTCTCCCTGGCCGCGAGTTCTCGGCAAAGCCGCAGCTGATCCTCGATAGAGGCTTCGCGCTGGTTGTCGGATGAGTAACGGGCATACAGCGCGACGCGGATCATGGACCGCTCCTCTGCCTCTGTTTGCTAATGTCCGCCGCCGCCGTCCCCACCCTCCCCTTCTGACGGTGCTTTCTCAGGAGGATGAACTTTGTTGTCGTTGGCCGTCTGCAATTCCTCGAAATGCTCCCGAGCAACCCGCCGACCCAACAGACAGGCGATCGACAGGACGGCTCGTTCAGCCATGTCTCGTGCCGACATGTCAGCTTTGTAATCATGGCTTGCGCTGTCGTTCCCAGGTTTGGCCTCGTCCACCATGGCATGCCCGCTCTTCTGTGTAGATCAAGGGCATTGAGCGGCGTGATGATCAGCAAGACAAGTTCAGTTGCAGCGCGGTCGTACGGTGGCGTGCAAATACTTGCGCGCTGCGATTTGGGGATTCCGAAACCAAGCCAAATTGTCAAAGCTCAAGGCTCCTGCAATATCACAGGCGATATCCAATATGCTTGCATGAGACTGCTTCTCGATTCGGCGACCTTGGTGGCGGAGATCCGATGTGACGCTGGCGCCTCGCGCCAACTGTTGGTGGCGGCTTTGGAACGCCGGTTGACGCTCATCGTTTCGGTCACGTTGATGATCGAGTACCAGGCGGTCATGACAAGGCCCGAGCACCTTGAGGCTTCCGCCCTGTCGCTTCCACTCGGAGTCGGGCAAGCCCAGTTGAAGACAGGCGAATACCCGAAACCAGAATCGGTACTTTCATGTCCGCCAGTCGTAACGCGCCGACACGGCGCACCAGGCGATTACGGTCACGGCTGTCTCTCCTCAAAGGGCTTCGCTGCCTCTGCTGCTTCAGATGCCGTAAGAGCGTTCGGTGCTGCCAACTCCCTGGCGGTTGCAGGATGACGGGAGGCAGACGCTTCGCCGCAACTTGAGGGCTTCTCCGCTGAAGCCGGACGTTGGGTTAGACGGATCTTCATAGCTCGCCTCCTTCTTCGTCCTTCAGGCGCGGAAACAGCAACCAGCCCGCCGCCTGCGGAGCTTGGGACGTCGCTCGCCGGGAAAGAACTGTTCCGGCACCATCTGCTCGGCGATGCGCACCAGATCGCCGAGCGCCGAGCGGATTTGCGGCCAGGGGAACTCGGAACATTCCTCCCAGGCCTCGCCCTCGCGCAACACGGCATCGAGCTTGCCCGCCACACCAGCGAGAGTCGTGGCGGGGGTCGTTGAGAGCGCTTCCAAAAGATCCTCCGCCCGCTCGCCAGCCACGCGCTCGGCTCTGAGCGCAGCGGTGTAACCGGTCTCCTCGGCAGCCGCATCCCAGCGTGTCTGATGTACCGCGAAATCAGCTTCGGCTTTCTCGCGGAGAGCCGCCATATCCGGCCCTTTGCCGAGCACTTCATTGAGCGCCTCGATCGAGTGGATCGCCATGTCCTCGCCCTCCGGCAGGCGGACGCTCACACAAGGAAAGCCGACAATCTCGACAAGCCTCGTCTCCAAGTGCTGCTGGCTGCGGCAAAGCCGCTCGGTCAGCGTGTGGGCTGTCTCCCATTCCCGCCAAAGCGTTAGCGCTGGGTCGGGCGGCGTACTCGTTGCAACTCCGTTGCTTGCAAGCGCGCTTTTCTGAAGCACCAAAGCGGTGGACGTGACCATCCCTCCCGCAAGCACTCGCCTGCGGGTGACGAAAGGCAGAGTCGTGTTATTGTCGGAATCGGCCATGATCCGAGCTCCTCAAAAGCTTGGGTTGTGGTAAGGCCGGACGGGATGATGCAAACATCCGGTCCGGCCGCGAACATTGTCGCAGCGTGAAGCCATTGACAATTTGACTAATCATCCGCGAAAAGTCAATCAAAGAGACAAACATTTGACTTATAGTAAAATTTCTGCTGCACAGTGCCGGGGTGCTCGCGCGATGTTGGGAATGAGTCAGAGCGAGCTGGCGGACGCCGCCAAGGTCTCACGGCCCACCGTAGTTGATTTTGAGCGAGGCGCCCGGGTCCCACATCCGAACAATATGGCAGCGATCCGCCAAGCATTGGAGGCTGCCGGCATGGAGTTCATCCCAGAGAATGGAGGCGGGCCTGGTGTACGGCTGGTACGACGATCTGACGACGTCTAATCCATCCTCGAGTGTCAGGAACGCGCTGCATTATCGCCGTCCAAAGGTCCATTCGCCCGATAGCCGACTTTCGAAAAACCCTATCGGTCGGCAACGCGCCTTGAGCAGACATCGCGCTGAGCCTCAAGGCACGCTTTCAGGCTCCATTTTGTCTCGATGTCCCCCTTCAGGAGGTTTTGCTTTCCGTCGGCCAGGGTTCGCCGACGGTCTGGCTGTTCGTGTCCGACAATGCCAGCTCCTCCCCCAATGCCGCGATCAGCGCCGAGACGCGGCCGCGCACGCGCGGAGGAAGATTCATCAGCCCCTCGATCAGGCGCCGGCCTTCCGCGCTGGCGATGAAATCCAGGCGCTCATCGACCGGCAGGGGTCGCGCCTCGACGCTCGTTTGGTCGTTCCCCGGCAGGCCCTCGAAGAAACGGCTGACAGGAACGCCCAGCGACTTGGCGATCTCGTAAAGCATTGACGCGCTCACGCGGTTCTTGGCGTTCTCGTACTTCTGAAGTTGCTGAAAACTGATGCCAACGGATCGGGCAAGCTGGGCCTGTGAGACGTCCGATTGGACGCGAACCGTGGCGACCTGCCTGCCGACATGACGATCAGCGGGATGAGGGTCGGTCTCGGCTCCAGCCTTTGCCCATGCCTCGAAGCGAAGGCGTTTTGGTTCCGACAAAGCATTTCGGTGCTGCATATTCCACTCCCCAGATAGAGAGTTTGTCGCGGTACGCCCCCGCGAAACTCCAAACCTCCGAATGATCGGGGAGTTGCAAACCGTACCAGACGGCCCAGTGGCCTTTAGTTCCGGAGAACCTGGACATACGCCACAGGCTCCCCGACCCGAAAGGTCAGAGAGTTTGATGCCGACACGACCGACATCAATCGCTGGTAGGGGTTTGCACGCCCCAAGGCAGCGCGTACTGCCTCGCGTTCAGAGGTAGGCGAGATCGCGAAATTTTGCTAGCTGTTTGTGACGCAGCATCAGAGCCAGCCGGAGGTTGCTGGAGAGCGCATGGGCGACCAAAGTATGGGTCTAGTTTGCGCTATAACCAACCTTGGAAATGTTTCGGTAAACGACGCATCTGGGGCTGGGAAGGTGTCAGTCCGCTTTTTGGGGGCGAAACTCGATAATCTGCCGACCGCTTGCGACCCCTTCTAGGACGTACGAAGGCCTGCAGCGGCTTTCCAGAAGCTGTGCTGTCAGCGGCAGGCTCAGAATAGCAGTCACGCGTTTGCGCTCTAGATAACCTCGGTTCGAATCTCGCCCGGCGCGCCGCACCGCGCGATGATGACAACTACATCTCCTCTATAGCCCGCTAAATCCCTCCTATCGGCACCGTGTCTTTTCACCCGTTGCAAATGCCAAGCTTCATCCATACTCACTCGGCAGGGAGCAGGAGCACACACACATCGTCGTTGGGCGACATGATCATCGTGCGGGTTCTCGCGCGCGTCACGCTCACGCGGAAATTCTGGCGAGCTTGCGTCATCGCCCCCGCGCGGACATTGCCGACCACAATGCGATCCGGGTTGCCGACGATCTCGCCTTTGTAGCGCTTCGGCCATCCTTCGAAGATGATGACCTCATCGAACTGCTTTCCCTTGGCCTTGTGCATGTTCATCACGACGACACCCGACTCCGGCTTGTGAGCGGTCGCGAAATGCTCCTGCACGAACGCTTGGCGAGTGACAGCCAGCGCGTTCTTGTATCCGCCGGTATCGCGCCAGTCCTGCGACAGGCTTTGCCGGAGCTGCGTTCCGCGTTCGAGAAGCCGGACGTTGCGCGCCTCCTTCGCAACCTCGACGAGCCGGGTGCAGGCCCCAGCCTCAAGCACCGATTGAATGGCGGTCCAGTCGCCGTCGGGCTGTCCAGTCAGCGCAACAGCCGTTGCAGCCTCGTGGACCGCGAACGTGGCTTGCAAGACGCTGTTCGCCGGAACGGGCTTTCCCTTCGCGAGGCAGTCATTCCACTTGCTCAGCGCCGAGCGGAACCGCGCCGCTTCCGTCAGCTCGCCCTTCGTCGGCGCCTGGCCCCCTCGGCCGCTGAAATAGCTGCAAAGCACATCGACGAATTCGTCAAAGCAGCCGGCGTGACTTCGCTGCTGGAGAAGGAAGGCAATCACCTCCGCCGCCAGGATCGGGCCTTCCATGTCGACGGCTGCCGTGTGCGCAATCGGAGGAACGTTGCCGAAGGGCTCGCGCAGATTGTCGGAGACCAGCCGGGTCATACGCTTCGTCGGCACCAGAATCGCAAGCGACCAATCCCGGCGGCCCGTCGCGACTAGCCGCTTACGCGCTTTCAGAACCTGAGCGACAAGCGAGGCGAAGCCCTGATTGGGATTCGAGGCAAATCCTTCGTAATCGATGCCCTGATACGCTTCTTTCCGAAATTTACCGCTAAGGAGGTGGTTGCCGAACAAGGCAATGTCCGTCCCCTTGCTGCGATGGTTGTCCCCGGCCAAATCGTGCTCTGACGGCTTGAAAGCCTCCCTGAAGTGGTTGAGGCGCTCGGGGTCGGCGCCGATAAAATCAAAGATGCGCTGCTCGGGATCGGCCAGAGCGATCAGCGTGCTGCTCTTCCCGATTGCTTCGACTGCATGCCACTGCTGGGCGCTGGTATCCTGAAACTCGTCGAGGATGATGAACGGATACATGGTCGACACGAGGTCGCGGACCTTGGCAGAGCCACGCAACAAAATAGCCACGCGATCCGCGAACAGGTCGAAGCAGATTTTGCCTTCTTCGGTCGCCAGCCTCATCCGCTCGGCAATCTCCAGCGCGGCCTTCTGCGCCTTCTCCTCGTCCGAGAGCTTGGACGGCGCCTTGAAGGCGCTGCGGATCGCTGAAAGCGCGATCGCCTCGTTCGGCGGCGTCAGAATTACCATGCGGCGCGGAAACCCGACCAGATAGCCGTGCGCCTTGAGAATACGCCAGAAGAAGGAGTGATAGGTATCGACCTCGATCCGCTTCTTCTCCTCCTTCGTGACGGACTGTTCTTCGTCGATCGCCTCGAAGACGCGCGAGACCGTCGCACGCGCGAAACTCAGGAACAGGATCCGCTGCTCCGGCCTTAGATTCTCACGGGCGATCTTCGCCGCCTTCAAAATGGAAACGGTGGTCTTGCCGGAGCCAGGGCCGCCCTCGACGAGCTGGTGCCCGTCGGCGGTCAGGACATCCTTCTGCGCGGGAGTCAGATCGACCATCCGTCCCTCTATTCGACGGGCTTGGCGGCTGCGTTATGGCCATTCCCTTGCGGAGGCGCGGGCGGCGGATCGCAGAGCGCCTTGAGGGCAACGCAGGCGTCGCGAATCCACGACGGGATTTCAGCCTCGGAACATTGGCCAAGGAAATCCGCGATCCCCCAGTTGCCCTTCGCCCACCCGAAATACTCCTTCAGCGCGGCGATCAGGTTGGTCTTCGGATCGGGGAACTTCTGCAACAGGTGTGGCGGCCAATCGAGCGCATCGGAAAAGCGCTCAAGCGCGGCCTGGGTCGTGTTCTTGAGGATCAGATCCTCGATGCCCTTTTCCTCATGCATGAACAGGCGCTCGACCTGGGCTTCGATAGCGGCCTTCGCGGGTTCGGTCTGCTTATCGCACAGTGCGAACGTCCGCTTGCCGAGCCCCTTATAGAGCCCGGAAAGATCGGCGATCTGCGACTCGGTGCCCGCGTCGATGATGCAGATGCCTAGCGCTTCAAGCGAGGCATAGACGGCGGGTTTCAGTTCAGCGAGGCGGCGCGCCGCCACCGGAAAGGCGCTCGCCTCGGTGGCGCCCTCCGCGATGAGGACACGCCGGGACAGTAGGCCCTCGCAAAAGCGTGTCCGAAACTCCTGGCGATAGCGCTTGTGCTTCACACTGTCGGGCAGCGCTATCTGCGCCTGTTTCAGGACACCATCATTCGCCCGTGACAAGATCACCGTCTCGTCGAGCTTGAATTCCTCAAGGACATACGGCGAGTGTGAGGTGACGATCGATTGGGCGGCTAGCTTGCGCAGCTCGTGAACGATCCGCTTCAGGGCATACGGTGGGATCGCGGTCTCGACCTCCTCCATAGCGAAGATGACGTTCTGCTTGTCCTCGGCAATCTGCGACAGCATCGCCAGCACCAGCATGTTGATCGTGCCAGTGCCCTGCCGGAAGAAGGGCGCGGCATGTGCACCATCGCCGGTGGCAATGAAGGCCGTTACGACCTTGCGCAGATGTTCGCGCGTAGGGTTCGATACCTTGAGATGCGGCTTCACGCCCCATTCCCGCGGTACATATTTCTTCAGCGACTTGTCGATGCTGTCGAGCACGCCCGAGATGCCGATCGCGGGGTCGCTTGCCACATCGAACGCAGCCAGCGTGCCGATTGTACCCTCCCACATTTGCGGCCGGATCTCCTTCAGCCGCAGGATGATGTCGAGAAGGCTCCCATGCTCGAGGCTAAGCGCACGCGAGCCGGTCCGCGGCGAGCGCAGGAAGAGGAAGCCGCAATGCTGCTTGTCCTTCTTGGAGAAGGGCGTTGGCGTCTCCTCATCGGTCAGGCTGCGCGCGTAATAGGTATTGCCGACAAAATCGTCCTCATCGGCGTCGTATGCCCCGATGAAGGAGACGCGTAGCGCCGCCTTGATGTTCGCGGCATCCACGCCTGCGGGGTTTGCTTCGGTGAAAGAAATCCCCCGTCTCGATGTTGAGCCACTCGATATTGCCGCCAAATCGGGCTTCCTGCTCGTCCGACAGCGCGATGATCGTGACCTCGACGGTGATTTGCGGGGCGGGCTGCGGTTCTGCTGGCGCTGCGCCCTCCTCGACTGGAGCCGGAGCCACGGGTAAATATTTGCCCTCATAGAAATCGTGCTCGTCGACAGGAGGCCGGCGGCTCAGTCGATCCGGCCCAAGCGCAAGATCTATGGCTTCGAGAACGGAGGACTTGCCGGTGTTGTTGTCGCCGATGATGATGGCGTGATCGGGTAGAACCAGCTTGGTTGAACTGATGCCCCTGAAATTCTCAATCGCAACGGCGTAAATCTTCAAAGTAGCCCCCCGGTACCATCTATCTCAAATTTTCTATTTCACAGTTAGCCCCAAATCGGTGGAACGTTACCTCGCCCTATCGGCGGCATGTGCCGCTTTAAGCAACCATATCGGTGTTATCGCGCTAAGTGCGTGGGCGCTACGAGCGGGCGAACGCGAGCAAGGGGCCGAAGTCACCCGCGTCGGCGGCCTTGAGCGACGCAATATACTCTTTTCGCGTTGCGGACGGATCGACGAGATTGATCTGCCCCCAAGTGAACCGCGGCTGGCCGAGTTCGATCGCGAGCAGATCGCCGATCATGCGTGAGAAGCGGCCATTCCCGTTGGGATAGGGATGAATCGCAACAACCCGGTGGCTGAAACGGATCGCGATTTCATCCGGCGGAAACGTCGAATGCTCGGCCCAATATTTTGCATCATCGATCGCCTGATAATACTCGACCGGGATGCGATAGGCGTCGAAGCCGATGTTACGTGCCGTCGTGCGATAGGTGCTCGCCCACTTCCAGACATCGCCATACATCTGTTTATGCAGCGCGTTCAGGAAGCCTTGGTCGAGCACCTTGCGCTTTCGCCGTCCGATCCAGCGAACGGCGTCGGCGATGTTGGCAAGTTCCGCCTCGTTCAACTCGTCGCGCGTCGTGATGTAGGAAGGAATGAGCTGTTCGCGCTCCTCGGCTTCGAGCGGCGTGTTCCCGTCGTCGTCACCCTCAAAAAGCGGATCGCTCATTCCCTGTCCCACAGCTTCCGCGAAAAGTGCGCGAGGTAGTCCGCCACGATGCGACGCTTTTGCCCTTCAAGGTCTTCCGCGTTCACCGCCTGATTTTCGAGACGCATCGTGTGATTGAGATGCGCGAGTTCGTTCCGCACCTTGCGCTCGGCCTGATCATAGAGAATGTCGTCGAGGGCCTTGGTCGGGACAAAGGCATAGACGAACTGACAGTCGAGCGCTTCGGCCGTCACTCGTAAGGTCTTGAGGGTGATCGCGCCCGTGGCTTCCGCCTTCTCGATCGTCGTCACGCGAGAGGGGGCCACGCCCATGCGCTCGGCGAGCTGGCGCGTTGTCATGCCCAGGGCCTCTCGAATGGCTTTCGTCCAACCACGCGAGGGCGTCACGATGCGGTCGGCTCTCAGGGGAGAAAGCCGTCTATCGAGGTTCTTTCTGGCGAGTCTGGCTTGCTTGTCGCTCATATATACGTATCCATTTCGGGAGCTATCTAACATATATATATGTGAGCAATACAACTGATTTTGCTTACTTATGAATGAGCAAATTCATAAGAATTGCTCATTTTTATATGATCAATAACAAGCTGGCATGGGATAGAAATCGGAACCGCTACGTACGCTTGTTGCCGCTTCTAGCAGGAAATCGGCGGCATTCGGCTTTAGTGGTTCTGTACTGAAATGGCGCGCCATTCTCCCCGCCATTCGAGACGAAACTGCGAACTTTATCGGCGTGTTCATCGCTAGCATGGGCTCTCTTATGCCGCAGCCAAGGTTATCGCAGAGTTTGCGGCGAATCTTCTGCGCCACCAGGCCGGCCCGGAAGTCTCACCCAACGGCCTTGATCTCACGGGACCGTGTCGAGATCGCTGTCCCGGCGGATGCTAGAACGATCAGGCCGATTGCCAGTGCCTGCAAGATCGTCAGCCGCTCGCTAAGGATGGCGAAGCCCGCCAGGGCGCCGATGGCGGGCTCAAGGCTCATCAAAGTGCCGAGCGAACGAGAGGGCAGGTTGCGGAGCGCGAACATTTCCAGCGTGAAAGGAATTGCGGTCGACAAGATCGTCATGCCGAGCACCAAAGGCACGAGGCCGAAATCCAACATGAATGTTTCGCTGTGATGCAAACCTATCGGAAGGACTATGACGGCTGCGATCGTCATGCCCAATGCCGTTGTGCGCCCGCCGTGTTGCTGGCCAGCCTTCTTCCCGAGAACGATGTACAGCGCCCAGCAGATCGCATTGCCCAATGCCCACAGAATACCGATGGGGTCAAGATTTTGAGAGGGTCCCCCCAGCGGCGTCAGCAGCAGCAAACCGATAGCGGCCAGGCCTACCCAGAGGAAATCCATCGGCCTGCGCGAGAAGATGACTGCAACGGACAGTGGTCCCAGGAATGCGATAGCAGAGGCAATGCCGAGCGGCAGGCGGCTCACAGCCATATAGTACATAAGATTCATGCCCGCGAGCGTGAAGCCGTAGCCAAGCAAGGCTTGCCAGTTGGACGCGTCTATTCGCGCCTTCCAGGCTTTCAAAGTGACAATTAGAATCAAGGAGCCCAGGCACAGCCGCAGGGCGGCGGTTCCCTCGGCGCCAAATATCGAGAACAGCGTCTTTGCCAGCGTTGCTCCGACCTGGAAGGACAGCATCGCGGCCAGCAGCGCCAGAATGGGTACAAATGACGACATTGGAGCCTTCATATGCGAGTGCGAGGCTGAATTCGGACGATACTCACGATCCGATGTCATCCGTCCGGCGATAGCTGAACAGCTGACGCCGTGCACCAGCGCAGCTCCTGTCGCTGGAGAAGACGCCGGATGCTTCGTGGGCCTGCTTCCGCCCCAGCGAGAACCGCTTCATGGACTGACGGCTCAGTAGAAATAGGGCGACTTGGTGAGCACCTCGTTCTTGTCCTTGCCGATGATGATGATGTCTTCGACGAAGGCCGAGCCGATGCCCGCCGTGGAAAGGAAAGCCTCCACGCCGAAGACCATGTTCTCACGCACGATGTCGTCGGGCAGCGACATGACGGTGGATATTCGAGGCTGCTCGAAGGAAAGGCCGATCCCGTGACCGAAGAACGGGAAGTTCTTCATGATCGGCGAGACATCACCACCGAATTCGGCGGTCAGACGATCACCCTCGGCGGCGACGTCAAGCAGGCGAGTGCCGGGTCGCATCATGGCGCTGAGCCGCTCCACGATATTGACGGTTGCCTCGATCAGGCGGACCTGCTCCGGCCTGGCGGGGCCGCGTACGGCGGTGCGGCCCGGGTCCAGATAGTAGCCCTGCCAGAAGGCAGCGTGGACCGTGCCGCGCACCATGTCTCCGACGGCCGGGGTGTCCGCGCTGGAGCCGGTCAGCGGGAAGCGATAGTCATGGTCCATGGTCGCGCCGTGGTTGGCGCCGATGGCTTGAATGCGCCCGCCGCGGCGAACCACGACGCGGGCGGCCTCGCCCGCGGCCTCGCGCTCCGACCCGCCGGCGACCAGTGCCTGCATCAGCGCGGTCATGGCCTCGGTCGCGCTTTCTCCTGCGGTGCGATAGCAATCGAGTTCGTGCGGGCTTTTGATCGCGCGAACCCGGCGAACGAGATCGTCGCAGGCCACCCATTCGATGTCGGGCGTGTTCTCAACCAGCTGGCGATAGTATTTCACCGGCAAGAACTGGCTGCCGCAGAAGGCGACGCGGCCGGTAACGCCCTTTTCCCGCAGCGCCTTTGCAATGCTGTGGAAGGGGTGATTGTCGCAGTGGACGTTGGTCAGCGACAAGAGATCAATGCGTGGTTCGGGCTCATCGATGTGCAACTCGGGCTCATGCCCCTTGCGCAGGATGACACCGGAGAACGAGCGCGCCGACCAGATCAGGGAATCTGTCCCGCCGCTGACCGAGTAGTGATTGGTCAGGTAGAGGATATCGCCGCAATTGTCCGTCGTGCCACCCCCGCGGCCAAAAACGACCGCGGTTTCGAAACCGTGCGCTTCCATGACGGCAAGGGTTCTCGACCACCGGTCGTGGTATTCTTCGATCGAAAAGTAACGCTGCATGATCTGAGTCCCGATTGGCTTGACACCCGAGGCGCGCTGCAGCCCGACGCCTCGGGTGCGCTTTGCCGCCAGCGGAGCAGCGAGGTGCTGCTCCGCTGAATTGGTTACTGGGCAAGGGTACGGATCGGATCCTTCGGCGCAGGATCGACGCCGATCAGGTCGATGGTCAGCTTGGCATAGGTACCGTCGGCGACCATGTCGGCCAGCGCCTTGTTGACGGCCGCCACCAGGTGCGGCTTGCCCATCTTGATGGCGAAGCCCTTCTGGATGGAGCTGACAGGTTCCTCAACCATCTTCAGCGGCAGATGCGAGGTCTTGATGGCGTAGGCGGCGGCGATGGAATCGGTGATGATCGCATCGACATTGCCGTTGGCTAGATCCTGCATCGCATCGGATTCGGACTTGTAGGTCTTGACCCCGGCGCCGAGGCTCTCGGCGAGCTTGGACCAGTTGGAGGCAACCAGAGCGCCCACGGTCCGGCCCTTCACGTCAGTGGGCTTGGCGATGGGGGAGTCATCGCGGACGACGATGCGCCCGCCCGATTCCAGCCAGCCGTCGGCGAAGGTGACCTTCTTCTGCCGCTCGGGGGTGATGTCCATCCCGTCGCTGATGATGTCGTACTGGTCGGCCTCGAGCCCGATCAGCACGGATTCCCATTTCACCAGGACTGGTTTGTAGTTCAGGCCGAGCCGGCGGGCGATTTCCTTCATCACCCGGATTTCCAGACCGTCGAGATCGCCGTTGGGCGCGCGCATCGAAAAGGGTGGGTAGGTGCCTTCGGTCGCGACGCTGATTTCGCCGGGCACCAGCAATTCCAGCTTGTCGTCTGCCTTGGCGGTGTTGGCGACGGGTAGGAGTGCTATGGCGGCAAGCGCCATGAGAAGCATCTTGAGTTTCATGTCGATATTCCCCTTTGAGGTTTTGTTGACGGTTTATTCGGCGGGCGCGGTGGGCCGCGCGACGCCATTCGTTACCCATCGCGGACCGACAGTCCGCAGTGGGTGCATCATCAGCTCAACTTTCCGTAACGGCGTTCCAGCCAGCTGGCCAATTGGGTCAGCATCGAGGTCAGCACCAGATAGATGACTGCAACCGCGATGTAGAAATCGAAGGGACGAAACGTGGCCGAAATCAGCGTTTGCGCGTAAAGCGTCAGTTCGACCACTGTGATGGTGGAGAGCAGCGAGGTGTTCTTCAGGATCGAGATCGCCTCATTGGTCAACGCGGGCAGGATGATGCGGAAGACCTGCGGAAGGATGATGGTGCGCATGGTCTGTGCCGGGCTGAAGCCCATGGCCAGCGAGGATTCCATCTGGCCACGCGGAATTGCCGACAGACCCGATCGGATGATCTCCGCCACGTAAGAGCCGCTGTTGACCCCGAGTGCCAGTACGCCGGCGGTGAAGGGCGAAAGCCGGACTCCCAACTGCGGCAAGCCGAAATAGACGATGAAGATCTGGATCAGGGCGGGTGTGCCGCGAATGAACCAGATGTAAAAAGCGGCACCTGCCCGGACCGCCGTGAAATGTGACCTTTGCCCCAGCGCGGCGGCGAGGCCACAGACCCAGCTGAGCAGAATGGTCAGGATCGTTACCCACATCACCGTCCAGGCGGCGAGCATGAAGCCGGGGCCGTAGGTGGACACATCGGACCAGAATGTCATTTCACCACGATCTCCTTGTCAGCGGCATCGGCACCTGCCTTCACGTTGTCGTGCAGAATGCGGTGCAGGAATTGCCTCAGCCTCGGACTTTGGGGGTTTTGCAACACATCTTTCGGGGGGCCGTCCTCGGCGATGACGCCGTTTTCGAAGAACAGCACCCGCGATGACACATCTCGGGCAAATGAGATTTCATGCGTCACCAGAAGCATGGTCATCCCTTCGGCGGCGAGCGATGCCATCAGGGTCAGCACCTCATGCACCAGTTCGGGATCGAGAGCGGAGGTCACTTCGTCGAACAGCATCAGCTTGGGTTTCATCGCCAGCGCGCGGGCGATCGCCACACGCTGTTGCTGGCCGCCGGAAAGCCGTGAGGGGTAGCTGTCTCGCTTCTCATAGAGGCCAATGCGGTTCAACAGCGCGTCGGCGGTCTCGATCGCTTCGGCCCTGGAGCGCGCCTGCACCTTGATCGGCGCATGGATGACGTTTTGCAGCACTGTCATGTGCGGCCAGAGATTATAGCTCTGGAACACCATGCCGATGCGTGAGCGCAAATCCTGCAACTGACGACGGGTTGGGTGTTTCGCGGAGCCAGGCGCGAAGTCGAAACGGAAGTTCTCGAACTCCATGAGCCCCGTATCGGCCATTTCGATGGCATTTATCGAGCGCAGGAAGGTGCTTTTGCCCGAGCCGCTGGCGCCGATAACAGAGACGACCTCGCCAGCCTTCACATCGATATCGATACCCTTGATGACTTCGAGCGGACCGAATCTTTTTCGGATGCCTCGAAGCCTCAGCAAAGGTTTGTCGTCAGTTTCAGTCATCGCTGTATCCTGATTGTCAGCCATCGATCACGGCGAAGACAATGTCGCGGGGCGTATGGTCCGCTCCGTTGATGGGAGTTATGTCTTGGGGGCAGGCTGAAAGAACGACGGTCACGTCCATCTCGGCGCGCAGCGTCACGCTGTCGCCCGCCCTACTGGCCGGCGGCACCCGGGTGACGCTGCCATCCTCGGCGATGGGGACGTTCATGAACAGGTTCAGCGATGCGGGCGTGAACGGCAGCGTCACGCCGAGCGGCGCCAGCGCCTCATGGAAGTTGTCGGTGCAACTGCGATGCGGGCCGCTGCAATTCAATTGCTGGTAAAGCTCAGCGCTGCACGGGCACAGCTGGGTGTCGTGCCGACCCGGCGAGTTGTCGGCCACGATGGTCAACATCGGCCGGCGCCTGATGCTGACCATTGCCATACCCATTTCGACAAAGATGCTGCTGTTCCACGAGCGGGTATGCTCAATCGAGGCATATTCCAGCGGATCTTCCGCCGAAAGCGCCCATGTGTCGACGACCTGCGAGCCGTAAATGTTCTCGATACGGATCGCCTGCCCTCTCCGCAGCATGACAGCGACTCCTCGTGCCGCTGGAAGGATTTGACCTGGACATTCCATATTGGTTCCCCGATGGGCCTTCGATCTTCCGTCGAATGACCTATTTTTTCAGTATACCACTGGCATTCTCACGTCGCAAACGAAAGAATCCCCAATTTCCGGGCAGCGTTCCCGAACCTTGCGGGTTCCGAGGGTGGACGAGGCGAAACCCGGCCGGCCTTTTTGCCGCAAAGGCCGGCCGGGGGCATTTTGTCCGCTCAGATCGCCGCGCCACGGCGGGACTCGACATAGAGCCGCCGCAGGTCGCGGGTCAGCGGGCCGGGCACGCCCGCGCCAATGGCAGCCCCGTCGATCCGAGTGACAGCCACGACGAAATTGGTGGCCGAAGTGATGAAGGCCTCGCGCGCGGCCTTCGCCTCTTCCGGGGTGAAGGCGCGTTCGTCGACACGGATGCCGTGTCGCGCGGCCAGTTCCAGCACCGAGGCGCGGGTGATCCCGGGCAGCAGCGCATGCGACAGATCGCGGGTGACCAGCACGTCCTGATCGGTGACGATGTGGGCGCTGGCGGCGGTGGCCTCGGTCACATGACCGTCCTCGACCAGCCAGGCGTCATCGGCGCCGCGGGCCTTGGCCTCCATCTTGGCCATGGACGGGTAAAGCAGTTGGATCGTCTTGATGTCGCGACGCCCCCAGCGCAGGTCCGGGAGCAGCGAGACCGCAATGCCGCTTTCGGCGGCGCGGTTTTCCAACACGTTCTTCGCCTGCGTGAACAGGACCAGCGTGGGGGGAGTATCGGCGGGCGGATAGGCGAAATCGCGATCGGCCACGCCACGGGTCAGCTGCAGATAGATCATGCCCTGATCGAGCGAATTGCGCGCCACGATCTCGCGATGGACCGCCAGAAGCGCTTCCTCGGCCAGCGGAACGACCATGCCCAGTTCGCGCGCCGAGCGCTGAAGCCGAGCCGCGTGGCCGGTGTACTCGACCAGCTTGCCGTCCAGCACGCAGGTCACCTCATAAATGGCGTCGGCCATGAGGAAGCCGCGATCGAAGACCGAGACCTTGGCCTCCTCCTCGGCTAGCCAGGCCCCGTTGAGGTAAACAACTCGACTCATCTCTGCATCCTTCAGGGTTTGGCGAACGGCGCGATTTGCACGCCGTTCAAAACAAGGGCCGCGCGCAGGGTGCGCACGATCTCAACCGCGCCGGGCGTATCGCCATGGACGCAAAGCGTTGCCGGCTCGACCGAAAGCCGCTTGCCTCCCGTGGTGGGAATATGGCCGCCGACGACCATCTCCAGAACCTGGTCAAGGCTTTGCCGCGGATCGTGAATGACCGCGCCGGGCTGGCCGCGCGGCGTCAGTTCGCCCGCATCGGTGTAGCTGCGGTCGGCGTAGACTTCGCAGGCGACGCGAAGCCCCGCCTTTTCGGCGGCCTTGAAGGTTTCGGAATAGGGCAGCGAGACATAGACTAGAGCGGGGTCCACCGTCTTCACCGCCCGCACGCACAGCGCCGCGAGGTCGGGATCCACCGCGGCCATGTTCCCGAGCGCGCCATGAGTCTTGACGTGGGTCATCGGATGATCTTCCAGCGCGCACATGCCCTGCATGGCGACGATCTGATAGATCAGCTGGGCCTCCAGATCCTCGGGCCTCTCGCCGGAGATGCGGCGGCGCCCGAAGCCATAGAGGTCGGCGAAGGAGGGATGCGCGCCCACCGAGACGCCGTTTTCGCGCGCCATTCGGATCGTGCGACGCATCACCACCGGGTCGCCGGCATGGAACCCGCAGGCGACGTTCGCCGTGCTGACCAGCTTAAGCATCGCCGCGTCGTCGCCGATCGTATAGGCACCAAAGCTTTCACCCATGTCGCAGTTGAGATCGAGGTTTCTGGTCATTCCGGGTTCCTGTGGACCAAGCACGTCGAGCGCCCGAGCGGCTGTTAAAAACGGGAGCCCGCACCAGTCCTGATTGACAGGATGCCACCGGCTGCTTCACAATGGATACATGTGGTATACTGAAATCACAAGCCCTTTGATGATCACTCCAAGGCGAAGGAAAGCCGATGGATCCGGAGTCAGCTTCACCCCTGCCCCGCTCGGGCGTCGATGTGACCGATGTACGGCATGCGTGACGCCATGATCCCCACCTTCCTTCCCTGCGGCGACAGCGCGCTGGTGCTCCAGCTGGGCGACCGCATCGACGCGGATGTGAATGCCCGCATTCTCTCCCTGGCCGCGGCGGTGGAGACCGCGGCGATCCCCGGGCTGGTCGAGATCGTGCCCAGTTACCGCTCGATCCTGGTTCGCTACGATCCCGAACTTATTCGGGGGCTGGAGCTTGAGGAGCGCT
The DNA here is from genome assembly GCA_943370265.1 of Mesorhizobium carmichaelinearum. Lineage (GTDB taxonomy): Bacteria > Pseudomonadota > Alphaproteobacteria > Rhizobiales > Rhizobiaceae > Mesorhizobium > Mesorhizobium carmichaelinearum_A. Next base: position 15,950 of record CALRQH020000037.1, on the reverse strand, counting down.
TGGCGGGTCTCTCCCAGCATTTCGAGGGGGTCGGGATGCAGGGCCGCGGCTGGACCATCCCGGTGGTCTATGGCGGCGAGGCCGGCCAGGATCTGGAAGAGGTTGCGGCCATGAAGGGTCTCTCGCCGGAAGAACTGGTCTCGCTGCATGCGGGCGGCGAATACCGCGTGTTCATGATCGGGTTTGCGCCTGGCTTTGCCTATCTGGGCGGATTGCCGGCGATCCTTCACACGCCGCGCCTGGAAAAGCCGCGCCAGTATGTTCCGGCCGGAAGCATCGGCATTGGCGGTCAGCAAGGTAGTATAAATTCAGTGGCGGGACCTTCAGGCTGGCGCTTCATCGGTTGGACGCCGATCAGAGTATTCGACCCGGCGCGCGCGGTCCCCTTTCTATTGGAGGCCGGCGACCGGGTGCGTTTTACGCCGATCCATCCGGAGATCGGCCAGCAGCTTGCCGCGCGCGCCGCGGCGGGCGAGACCGTAATCGAACCTGAGGAAGCGGCATGAGTCTTGAAGTTCTTGCCGCAGGCCCGATGCTGACCGTGCAGGACGGAGGCAGGAAGGGGCTCAGGCGTTTCGGTGTTTCGACGGCCGGACCGATGGATGGTCCGGCGATGGCGCTGGCCAATGCCCTGTGCGGCAACTTGCCTGAAGCGGCAGCGCTGGAGTTTGCGGGGATGGGTGGCACTTTCCGCGCGAGCTGCCCCATTCGATTTGCAGTGACGGGCGGAGATTGTGACATACGCGTCGAAGGGCGGCGCGTCTCGCCCGACGAGAGCCATCGACTAAACCCTGGTGAAACGCTTAAAGTCGGGGCTATGGGGGATGCTGTATGGGGCTATGTCGCTTTTGCCGGAGGCATCGCCGTGCCCCTCGTTTTGGGGTCCAGCGCGACTCATTTGCGTAGCGGGTTGGGCGGATACGAAGGCCGGGCCCTGCGCCCGGGCGATGTCCTGCCCTTCGGTGCGGACAAGGCCGCCGACCGCTGTCTGCGCCTTGCAAGCCCCCTGCCGTCCAAAGGAGGAGGTCCGATACGCATCGTCCTAGGACCACAGGACGACTATTTTGACGCTGAGGTCATCGCTCGGCTGACCGAAACGGAGTTCAGCGTCACGCCGCAGCGCGACCGTATGGCGATGGTTCTGGGTGGCGCGGAGCTGCACGCGGCCAGCGGACATGACATCGTGTCCGACGCGACCGTGCCCGGCTCGCTCCAGGTGCCGGGTTCGCGCCAGCCCATTGTCCTCATGGCCGAAAGCCAGACCACCGGTGGTTATCCGAAGATCGCGACCGTCATTTCGGCGGACCTGCCCCGGTTGGCGCAACTGCCCGTCGGTGCGCGGTTCCGCTTCGCGGTCGTTTCTCGCGACGAGGGCGAGGAAGCTTGGATCGCGCAGGCAAAGGCCCTGCGTGCCGTGCTGGCCGGCCTGCAAGCAAAACCCGAGGGCTTGCTCCAGTCGGAATACCTCCTGTCATGCAATCTGATCAGCGGTGTTTTCGCGTCAGAGGAATTTGTCCCGGTCGTGTCATAGCGAACAGGAGAGCGCAATGATCACAGCCCCTAGCCTTACGCGCGATGCACACCACCGGATCATCGAGATGATCCTGACAGGCGCGCTCAAACCCGGGGACGCCTTGCAGGAGGCCTCCCTGGGCGAGGCGCTGGGCATGTCACGCACCCCGGTACGTGAGGCTATCAAGCGCATCGAAAGCGAGGGGCTGGCCGTGGCCGAAGGCCGGTTCACCCGGGTTCGGCGGCTGGGCGCGGCCGAGATCGAAGAAATCTTCTTCTTGCGGCTCGAATTGGAACCGGCTTGCGCCCGTGCTGCCGCTGCAAACCCACCTTCCGACACCGCCGAGGTCGAAAGACGCGTGCGCACCCTGATGCAGGATGGTTTGGAAGCCGAGCCAGACGACGTGCAATGGCATATCGACAACGATCTGCACGAGATGATCGCCCGGGCGGGCGGCAATCGCACCGTTGCCGATGTCATCGCCGGGCTGCAGCGCCGGACCTGCATTTTCGATCACACGCAAGTACCGGAGCGCTTCCTGAAGGGCTGCCAGGAGCATCTCCAGATCCTCGAGGCCGTCCGCCTCGGCGACGGTGCGGCGGCCGAGGCGGCCATGGCCCTGCACCTAGCTCATGCGCGGGACGCGATCCTCGCGCGCCTCCACAAGATTCAAACCCAACCACAGGGTTCATCATGAGATGTCTAGTCGTCCAGCCCATTCACGAGGCTGGCTTGACCTTGCTCAAGACGCGGGGGATCGAACCTGTCCTTTGTCCCTCCGCGGACATGGAGACCGTTGCCGCCCACATCACCGGTTGCGACGCGGTGATTACCCGCGACGCTGGGCTGAAGGCTGTCGCCTTCGCCGCGGCCGACCGTCTGCGCATCGTGGTGATCCATGGAACCGGTCACGATTCGGTGGACAAGACAGCGGCGGCGGCGAAGGGCGTTCTGGTCGCCAACACGCCAGGTGCCAATGCGCGCTCGGTGGCGGAACTGACGGTTGGCCTCGCGATAGCCGCCGCCCGCGGTATCGCGGCCGCCGACCGCGCCGAACGCGAGGGCCGCGCGGGCTTCCGGGAATCGGCGCGGTTCACGGAGCTTTCGGGCAAGGTGGCGTTGATTGTCGGCTGGGGCGCCATCGGCCGTGATGTCGGCCGCATGCTGGACCAGGCCTTCGGGATGCGGATCGTCGTGCATTCCCCCAGGGCTCCGGACATCGGGGCCTACGAGCGGGCCGCCACTCTCGCCCAGGGGCTCGCGGAAGCGGATCTCGTTTCACTTCACACCCCGATGCGGGTCGAGACGTCCCACATGATCAGGCGCGAGACGCTCGCCATGATGAAACCCGGAGCCATTCTGGTGAATGTGGCGCGGGCCGGCCTGGTGGACGAGGATGCCCTGCGTGAGGCCTTGCACACCGGGAGATTGGGCGGCGCGGCACTGGATGTCTATTCGGCAGGCGCTCCCACCGGCCCGCTTTCGGCCTTCCCGAACGTGATCTTCACCCCTCATCTGGGCGCGACGACCGAGGATGCGCTTCGCCGCGTGGCCGAGACCGCGGCCGGCCACGTGGCGACGGCGCTCGCCGGCGCACTTCCACCGACAACGCTCAATCCTGAAGTGTGGAAGGTTCGGGCATGACCGCGCTTTCCCCGCTTGCGGCAGAGACCATCCGCGCAACCGTCGAGCGCGTCATTGCGCGGGTGAACACGCTTTCGGCTGGCGGACCGGGCTGGACCCGTCCGTCCTACAGCGATCTCGAAAGTACCGCCCATACGATGATCGAGGAAGAGGCTCTCGCATTGGGGCTGGCCGTCTCTCGCGATGCGGCGGGCAATCTCTTCGCCCTGATGAAGGGCCGCAATCCCCAAGCCGTGCCGCTTTATGCGGGATCCCACCTGGATACGGTCGCGGAAGGCGGGGCTTATGACGGGCAGGCCGGAGTTGCCGGTGCCCTGGCGCTCGCCGCGGCGCTGCGCGCGGAGGGCCGCACGCCCGAGGCGGACCTGGTGATAACAGTCACGCGGGCGGAGGAAAGCGTGTGGTTTCCGGTCTCATATGTCGGTTCCCGCGCGGCACTCGCACGCCTCGCGCGCGAGGAGATGGAGGCGAAGCGGGTCGACACGCAACGCAGCCTGGCCGAGCATATGCGCGACCAGGGCTATGATCCCGAAGCCGTGGCCGGTCTTGTGCCGCCGCAGCCGGCACGCTTCCTCGAGTTCCACATCGAACAGGGGCCGGTCCTGCACATGGCGGGCGAACCCTACGGCATCGTGACGGCGATCCGCGGCGGGTTGCGCTACCGTTCGGCGCGGGTGAACGGGGTGTGGGCGCATTCCGGCGCCGCCCCCTATGAGGGACGGGCGGATGCCGTCGTCGCCTTCTCGGACCTTGTCATGGCGATGGATCGGGTCTGGGCGGAGATGCTCGCCCAAGGCGCCGACCTGACCGTCACCTTCGGCCGCGTGGATGCCACCAGCCCGGCCCACGCCATGGCCAAGGTTGCCGGAACGCTGGGCTTCTGTCTCGACATGCGTTCGTCCGACACCTCCACGCTCGACGAGGCGGACAGCCGGTTTCGCGCCGAGATCGCCCGCATCGAGACAGCTCGTCCGGGCATCCGCTTCGATCTCGGCCAGCAGAGCCGCAGCCAGCCGGCGCGCCTGTCCTCGACCATGGCGGATTTCATCGCGGGCGGTGCGCAGGCTCGGGGCGTCAGTCCGCGCCGTATGCTCTCGGGCGGCGGCCACGACGCGGCGGCTTTTGCCGCCGCGGGTTGGGACAGCGTCATGGTGTTCATCCGCAACTGGAACGGCAGCCATTGTCCCGATGAAGGAATGGACCTGGAGGACCTCGCCCTCGCCGTCGAATCCGTCCATGAAGCCATATGCTTGGAGGGGCACTTATGAGCTCGGAAACGCTCGCGCAGGCGGCTTACCGCCGGATCAAACAGGATATCCTGCAGGGCCGCATCAAGCCGGACACCGTGCTGTCCGAGCGCGAGCTTGCCGAGCAACAGGGCATTTCGCGCACGCCGCTGCGATCGGCCCTCTCGCGCCTGGAGAGGGAATGCGTCATCAGCCGCCTTCAGAATGGCGTCCTGCTGGTGCGCTCCGTCTCCGTCGAGCAATTGATCGAGATCGTGCAGTTGCGCCAGACGCTTGAAAGCGCCGCGGCGGGCCGCGCCGCCGAATTCGGCCTGACGGCCGAACTGGCCGAGTTGCGTGAGGTCATGGCGGCCTATGCCAATGGGCGCACTGTCGCCTTCGACGACTTCTGGGCCGAGGATGACAACTTCCATGTTGCTGTCGCGCGCGCCGCGCGGCTGGAATTGCTGCCCGCCATACTTGCCGAACAGCGTGCCATCGCAAGGCGCTGCACCATCACCCGCACCCATGACAGCTTCGCGGATCAGGCGCGCGAGCATATCGCCGTGATCGACGCGATTGCCGCCGGTGACGGTGCGGCCGCGCGCACTGCGATGAGCCTGCACTTCGAGAATGTCCGGTCCCGGTTCCTGGGCTGGCTCTCGCGCTGACCTTCCCATTCGAGAGAGATGAAATGCCACATGCCCCGCTTCACGCCCCAGCCTTGTCCGTCGGAATGACCGACGAGCTGACGGGCAGTCAGGCGGTGTTTCCCGCCGCCGAATTCAGGCAACGCATCGCCAATATCCAGAAGGCGCTGCGCTCCACCGGAGTCGAGGCGCTCTTGCTGACCGGCCCAGAAAACATCTTCTGGACAACTGGCCGGCAGACCGCCGGTTATTTTTCCTTTCAGGCCCTTGTGGTGCCGCTTTCGGGCGAGCCCGTCCTGCTGGTTCGCCAACTGGAGATGACGGGTGCGCAGGCCTCGACCTGGCTGACGGACATCCGCGCCTGGCAGGACGGCGAGGACCCGGCACAGGCGCTTGGCAAGCTGATAGCGGCGCTGGGCCTGCGCCATCTGGCGGTCGAACGGAACGGCTGGTTCGTCAGCCAGGCACTGGCCGAGCGGATCGCTGGCGCGCTGGCGACGGTTCGCGTTTCCGATGGCTCTGGCCTGGTCGAGGGACTGCGGGCGATCAAGTCGCCCGCAGAGCTGGAAGCGATTCGTCGTGCCGCGGCATACGCGCAGACCGGCATGGTCGCCGCGATCGAGGCCTGCCGGGACGGCGCCAGCGAAAATGACGTGGCGGCAGCAATGATGGCCGCCGCTATCTCCGCGGGCTCCGAGGCAATGGCCATGGAGCCACTTGTCTCATCCGGTCCGCGCTCGGGCATTCCGCACGCCACCTGGCGTCGGCGCAGGATGGATGCGGGCGACGGGGTTTTCCTGGAACTGGCCGCCAGCCACGACCGCTACCATGCCGCACTGATGCGCAGCGTTTGGATAGGTTCCCCTCCCGCCAAGGCCAAGGCGATGATGGATACCGCATTGCGGGCACTCGATGCCGCGCTGGCGGCCATGCGGCCGGGCGAACCCTGCGCGGCCGCGCACAATGCGGCACAGGCGGTTATCGACGCGGCCGGATATACCGCGGCTTTCCGCAAGCGCATCGGCTATTCCATGGGGGCGGCCTTCGCGCCGGACTGGGGCGAAGGTGCGATCCTGTCGCTGTTTTCCGACGTGTCCCGGCCGCTTGAGCCGGGCATGGTCTTCCATCTGCCCGCTACGCTGCGCAGCTACGGCGCCTTTACCGTCGGCGCGTCGGAAACCGTCATCGTGACGAATACGGGGGTCGAACCACTGTCCGACTTATCCCGGACCATGACAATTCGCTGACCCGACAGACGCATGAGTCCCGACATGGATTTCGTATTCTCACCACCCACACAACCTTCGCTTCCCGTGGCAGGAAAAACCGCGCGCTTCCCAGTGCGGCGTATCTGGTGCGTCGGCCGCAACTATGCCGAGCATGCTCGCGAATTCGGCCACGACCCGGAACGCGAGCCTCCATTCTTCTTCTCGAAGCCGGCGGATGCACTGCTGACCGATGGGCAGGGCATGCCCTATCCGCCGCGGACACACGACCTGCATTTTGAGGCGGAACTGGTTGTCGCGCTGGGAACCGGCGGTCAGGATATTCCGCGAGATGCGGCGCTGGAGCACGTCTGGGGTATGCGGCGGGCAATGACTTCACGCGACGTGATCTTCAGGCCGCGGCGAAAAAGCTCGGACGCCCGTGGGATCTTGCCAAGGGCTTCGACTTTTCGGCGGCCTGTGGCACGCTGTTCCCAGTGGCGGCAGTCGGCCATCTTGGTCGCGGACGGATCGCCCTTTCGATCGACGGCGCACAGCGGCAGGAGGCCGATCTTTCCGACATGATCTGGTCCGTGGCCGAGATCATATCGGCGCTGTCTGCCTCGGTCACGTTGAAACCCGGTGATCTGATATATACCGGTACCCCCGCCGGGGTGGGCGCGGTGGAACGGGGCCAGACCGTGCGGGTCGATATCGCGGGTCTCGGCAGCCTGATCACCCCCATCGTCTGACGGGGCACTGGCCTCACGCTGGTTCGCGGCGCGAAAACGGCGGCCTTTGATGATACGGCACCTACCAACGGGTTTCTTCGCAGGTTTCAACGAAAGCTCGTATTGCCGCGATTCGGGGGCCGGAGCGTCTCCAGAGCACGCCCACCTTTCGGCGCTCGCTTTCGGCAAGGGGGATCTTGCGCAGCCGCAGCCCCTCAGGCCAGGGCGGTGACCAGTCTGGCACGATGGATACCCCCAGCCCCCGGCTGACCAGCGCGGCAATGGAGTCTAGCGCGTCAAGTTCCAGCCATTCGCGCACCTTCAGCCTGTGCTGCCGCAGGTAACCGTCGACGATCTGGCCGCCCCACTGGTTCCGGTCGTAGCGGATGAAGCGCGCGGTCCTGATCGCCGCCTCGGGGTGACTAATCTCCATCGCCTCGGGCACGATCAGCACAAGTGGCTCTTCGCGCAGGGTCATCCACCCGCTCGATTTCGGAATCTGGAAAGGCGGCTGCACGATCACCGCGGCATCGATCTCTTCCGACAGGACGCCTCGGTAGAGGTCCATGGAAGCGCCGGGCTGAACGAAGAACTCGATGAGCGGATAGCGCTGGCTCATCGAGGCAATGACCTCCGGCAGAAGGCCGGTCAGTCCCGTCGCCGTCGAACCGAGCCGCAATTCCCCGGCGGGCAGATCGTTGGCAGCGATGGCACGCAGGTCGCGCGCGCCCTCGATCAATTGGCGAGCCTTCTGCAGGACGGCTAGGCCAGAGGCTGTTGGCCGCACCGTCCGCCCTGCCCGGCCAACCAAGGAATGCCCCAGTTCCTGCTCGAGGGCCTTCAGCCGCTGCGCCACCGCCGCAGAGGTGAGGTTCAGCCGCCGCGCTGCCTCGGCAATGGAGCCGCAATCGGCAACCTCCACGAAGCTTTCCAGAAAGCGTATGTCCATACGTCACATTTTCTATCTTCTAATGCTAGCACAACAGAGATTTTACTGGCTGTTGCCGCAATCTACAATGGTTGGCAAATGGGCTGACTGGCCCATGCCCCCAGCCCTCGATCCGCGGAGTTCCCGATGTCCATACAGGACAAGTTCAGCAAGCTCGGCACCGACAATGCTCCCGGCCAGGAGGTGCGCCAGCAGTCGACCGACCTCAATACTTTGTTGCGCGGCGAGACCCTGCCGGGCGTTCCCGTCGATTTCTCGCATGGCGATGTCGATGCCTTCACGCCGACGCCTGGCGCCTTCGAGATTTTCGCCGATGGTGTTCGTCGCGGCGGGCAGCAGGCCTACACCGAGTATCGCGGAGCCAGCCAGATACGCGAGGAATTGGCCGGCAAGCTGGCCGCTTTCACCGGCGCTCCGGTCGATGCGGCGAACGGTATGATACTGACGCCCGGCACGCAGGGCGCGCTGTTCCTAGCCGTCGCCAGCACGGTCACGCGCGGAGACAAGGTGGCCATCGTCCAGCCCGACTATTTCGCCAACCGCAAGCTGGTCGAGTTCTTTGAAGGCGAGATCGTCCCCGTGCGCCTCGACTACATGAAGTCCGATGCCGAGGCCGGGCTCGACCTCGATCAACTGGAAGATGCCTTCCGGCAGGGGGCGAAGGTGTTCGTCTTTTCCAACCCGAACAATCCGGCGGGCGTGGTCTATTCCGAAGCCGAAATCCGGCAGATCGCCGACCTTGCGGGCAAATACGGCGCCACGGTCATCGCCGACCAGCTCTATTCGCGCCTGCGCTATACCGATTTCGCCTATACGCACCTGCGCGCCACCGGCATCGATGCCGCCAATGTCATCACCATCATGGGACCGTCCAAGACGGAATCGCTGAGCGGCTACCGGCTCGGCGTGGCCTTCGGCGCGCCGAAGCTGATCGAACGCATGGAGAAGCTCCAGGCGATCGTGTCGTTGCGCGCCGCCGGCTACAATCAAGCCGTGCTGCAAACATGGTTTTCGGAACCCGAGGGCTGGATGGAAGAACGGATCCGCCTGCATCAGGCCATCCGTGATGATCTGCTGAAGGTGCTGCGCGCCGTGGACGGCGTCGAAGCCCGCGCCCCTCAGGCTGGCAGCTACCTGTTCCCGCGCCTGCCTGAACTCGCCATGGCCCCGCCTGCCTTCGTGCGCATCCTGCGGCTCCAGGCCGGCGTTATCGTCACGCCCGGCACCGAATTCGGACCACATTCAGCAAATAGCGTGCGGCTGAACTTCTCGCAGGACCATGCGGCGGCCGTGGGTGCGGTCGAACGTTTGGTCGAACTCGTCGGTCGTTATCGCGCATGAGCGGCGGGGCTTCCTCCATTTCGCCCGTGCCACAGGGGCAATATCTCCCGGCCTCGCGGTTCGGCGATTTGATCTTCACCTCTGGCATGACACCGCGCCTGAACGGGCAACTCCGGTTCACCGGACCGGTGCGGGCGACGGACCCCGTGGAAAACTGGCACGAGGCGGTGCTGTTGGCCGCACGCAATGCGCTCGCCGCCGCTCGAAACCGGCTTGCGCCCGGAGAGCGGATCGCGGTGGTGCCGAGTCTCACGGTCTTCATCGCCGCGGAGCCGGGCTTTACGCTCCATTCCAGGCTGGCCGATTTTGCCTCGGCTTTCCTGTGCGAGGAGCTTGGCGAGGCCGGCATCGGCAGCCGCGCGGCTGTTGGCGTGGCGAGCCTGCCGGGAAACGCACCGGTCGAAATCCAGTTGATCGCCGCCGTTTCCAACTGAAGCGAAGTGGCGCGGGCCAGGTCTAGGGGCATATCCTGATGCACACGATCCTCGACCAGCTTGAAACCCGGCGCGCGGAGGCGCGCCTCGGCGGCGGGCAAGGACGCATCGACGCCCAGCACGCCAAGGGCAAGCTCACCGCGCGCGAGCGCATCGACGTGCTTCTCGACGAAGGGTCGTTCGAGGAATACGGCATGTTTGTCACCCACCGCGCCGCCGATTTCGGCATGGCGAGCCAGAAGATGGCGGGCGACGGCGTCGTCACCGGCTGGGGCACGATCAACGGCCGGCTCGTCTATGTGGTTTCCCAGGACCCGACCGTTCTTGGTGGCTCGCTGTCGGAAACGCATGCGCGGAAAATCTGCAAGATCATGGACATTGCGGTGCGCAACGGCGCCCCGGTTGTCGGTCTCAACGACAGCGGCGGCGCGCGCATGCAGGAGGGCGTCGCCTCGCTTGCCGGCTACGGCGACGTCTTCAAGCGCCACGCCGAGGCGTCCGGCGTCATCCCGCAGATTTCGGTGATCATGGGGCCATGTACCGCGGGTGCTGTCTATTCGCCCGCCATGACCGACTTCATCTTCATGGTGCGCGACAGCTCCTACATGTTCGTGACCGGCCCAGACGTGGTGAAGACCGTCACCAACGAGGTCATCACGGCGGAAGAACTGGGCGGCGCGGAGACGCACGCGCAAAAATCCTCGGTGGCCGACGGTGCCTATGAAAACGACATCGAGACTTTGGAGCAGGTCCGCCGGCTGTTCGACTTCCTGCCGCTGAACAACAGGGAAAAGCCTCCGCAGCGGCCCTTCTTCGACGATCCGTCGCGCATCGAAATGCGACTCGACACGCTCGTGCCCGACAGCGCCAGCACTCCCTACGACATGAAGGAATTGATCCTGGCGATTGCCGACGAGGGTGATTTCTTCGAGATCCAGGAAGCCTTCGCCAGGAACATCATCACCGGCTTTCTGCGCATCGAAGGCCAGACGGTGGGCACGGTCGCCAACCAGCCGAAGGTGCTGGCCGGCTGCCTCGACATCGATAGCTCGCGCAAAGCCGCGCGTTTCGTACGCTTCTGCGACGCGTTCTCGATCCCGATCCTCACCCTAGTCGATGTACCGGGCTTCCTGCCGGGTACAGCGCAGGAATATGGCGGCCTCATCAAGCACGGCGCCAAGCTGCTGTTCGCCTACAGCCAGGCGACCGTGCCGATGGTTACGCTGATAACCCGCAAGGCCTATGGCGGTGCCTATGATGTGATGGCCTCCAAGCATATCGGCGCGGACGTCAACTACGCCTGGCCGACCGCGGACATCGCGGTGATGGGCGCGAAGGGCGCGACGGAAATCCTCTATCGCTCGGAACTCGACGATCCCGCGAAGATCGCAGAGCGGATGAAGAACCATGAGGAGCGCTTCTCCAATCCGTTCCTCGCTGCCGAGCGCGGCTTCATCGACGAGGTGATCATGCCGCATTCCTCGCGCAAGCGCATCGCCCGAGCCTTCGCCACGCTCCGCGGCAAGAGCGTCGAAACGCGCTGGAGGAAGCACGACACCATTCCGCTCTGAGGACCATCGATGTTCAAGAAAATCCTGATCGCCAATCGCGGCGAGATCGCCTGCCGCGTCATCAAGACGGCGCGGAAGCTGAGCATCACGACCGTCGCCGTCTATTCCGACGCCGACCGAGAGGCACTGCATGTGAAGATGGCGGACGAGGCCGTGCATGTCGGTCCGCCGCCGTCGAACCAGTCCTACATCGTCATGGACAAGATACTCGACGCGATCCGCCAGACCGGAGCGGACGCCGTTCATCCCGGCTATGGCTTCTTGTCGGAGAATGCGAACTTCGCCGAGGCGCTGAAGGCCGAGGGCGTTGCCTTCATCGGCCCGCCGCCGGTCGCGATCAAGGCGATGGGCGACAAGATCACCTCCAAGAAGATCGCGGCGAACGCCGGCGTTTCGACGGTGCCTGGCCATATGGGGCTGATTGAAGATGCGAACGAGGCCGCCCGCATCGCCGCCTCGATCGGTTATCCGGTGATGATCAAGGCATCCGCCGGCGGTGGCGGCAAGGGCATGCGCATAGTCTGGAACGACGCGGAGGCCCGCGAAGGGTTTCAGTCGTCCAGAAACGAGGCGAAATCGTCCTTCGGCGACGATCGCATCTTCATCGAGAAATTCGTCACGCAGCCGCGCCACATCGAGATCCAGGTGCTGGGCGACCAGCATGGGAACGTGGTCTATCTGGGTGAGCGCGAATGCTCGATCCAGCGCCGCAACCAGAAGGTCATCGAAGAAGCGCCGTCACCTTTCCTCGACGCCGCCACCCGCCAAGCGATGGGCGAACAGGCCGTCGCGCTTTCGAAGGCCGTTGGCTATTTCTCGGTCGGCACGGTGGAGTTCATCGTCGATCAGGATAGGAAATTCTACTTCCTCGAAATGAACACCCGGCTTCAGGTCGAGCATCCGGTAACCGAGCTGATCACTGGCATCGATCTGGTCGAAGAGATGATCCGTGTCGCCGCCGGCGAAAAACTCCGGTTTGCCCAAGGTGACGTAAAGCTGAACGGCTGGGCGGTGGAAAGCCGGCTGTATGCGGAAGATCCGTATCACAGCTTCCTCCCCTCCATCGGACGACTGACGCGCTATCGTCCGCCGGTCGAAGGTACGCGCGACGACGGCACGGTCGTCCGCAACGACACCGGCGTCTTCGAGGGTGGCGAAATCTCGATGTATTACGATCCGATGATCGCCAAGCTATGCACTTGGGCTCCTGACCGATTGTCGGCAATAGAGGCCATGGCGCATGCGCTCGATGATTTCGAAGTTGAGGGCATCTGCCACAATCTGCCGTTCCTGTCGGCCATGATGGACCATCCGCGTTTTCGCGAAGGCCTATTGACCACGGCCTTTATTGCCGAGGAATTTCCAGACGGCTTTGCCGGTGTTGCTCCCAGCGAGGCGGATGCGCGAAAACTGGCAGCGGTCGCTGCCTTCATGCGCCTTCGATCCGAACAGCGCGCGGTGCTGATTTCCGGTACGATGGACTACCATCGGCGCAAGGTCGCGGCGGATTGGGTGGCAACACTGGCCGGCTTCCGGTTCAGGCTCACTGTTGGCGAGCAAGCCATCGGTGCGATCGTGGATTTCGAGGGAGGGTCGTCGGTCGGCATCATCAGCGATTGGCTGCCGGGCCACGTTCATGCGCGCTTCGTCATCGACGGCGAGGCTGCGGGGATCAAGGTGGAGACAATCGGCGCCGGCATGCGGCTACGCTGGCGAGGCATGGATGTCGTGACGCATGTGCGCACGCCACGCGTCGCCGAACTCGCGCTGCATATGTCGATAAAGTTGCCGCCGGACACCACCAGAATGCTTCTGTGCCCGATGCCAGGAGTGCTTATCAGCATTGGCGTTAAGGTGGGAGATCAGGTCGAGGCGGGGCAGGCGCTTGCCACCGTCGAGGCGATGAAGATGGAGACGGTACTGCGAGCCGAGCGCAAAGGAATTGTCAGTAGGATAGTGGCGAAGACCGGAGTCAACCTTGGTGTCGATGAACTCATCCTGCAATTCGAGTGAGGGGGTTGCGGATTTGCCCAACAAGCGGTTAATATTGATTTCCGTTGAGAGTTGACCCGGGATTGGCGTGCCCCTTCGGTGGAACAGCAAGGCTTTCCCAGCTAAGCCCCTTCTGGGCAAATTGGGTTTCAGTTCCTCGGCTATAGATACAACCTCTTTGCAACACCCGCGAACGTCGCGGCGTTCTTAAAGATACTTAGCAGAAACAACCACATACAAGTTCTCGGTTTCATCCTGTCGGGCGCGGCCGGCAGGATTCGAACTATCTGATGGCTATGAGCCTATTTGAGTGACATTCGTCCGCTTTTCGGGAGCGTTGATTCGAGCCTAAACGACCGGAAAGAGGCGCGAAGCTGCCGTGCGCGTTGGGGGAAGACTCTCGTCGGCTTGGGGTCAGGAGGCGGCTTTGCTTACGCCGCTAACGCCCGTTCTGACCGACATTTTCCCAAGTAAGCCACCGATCTCAAAGCCCCAGCCCCCGCTTTCTGCCAAAGGTCCACTCGATACCGCCTTCGCCACGGGCGATGCCGCTGATCTGCTGGCCGATGCGCTTTTCGAGTGTCGGCTGCCAGGGCACCAGCTGGAAGCCAACACCATCGTCAATCATGGCGAAGCGGCCGGAGGCGAGGTTGGCGGCACCGGCCAGCCGGCCGCTGACATGTTCGCCGGTTTTGGCTTTCATAAAGCTCAGCCCGCGCTCGGCCGCCATCACACGGCCGACGCGGGCGACTTCGGCCTGCTCGAGCCGCTGCAGCAAATCCTTCGGTGCGCGAATTCGGCCGTCGTCCAGGCGAGCAGCAAGGCCCATGTCGACGAGACTTTGGCGACGCCGATCCTTTGCTTCAGTGACGTCCCGGCCGAACCCGACCTGTGCCAGTGGCGTCCGATTTGCAGAGGCCATTTCCCGGTCGAGCCAGGTCGCGCCATCGCTCGTCACCTGGTTGTCGAGGTCGAGGAAGGAGAGCGTGCGAACGGTAAAGTCCCTGCCTCGGTTGCGGGCGTCGTAGGCCGCACCTTGCTCGGCGATGTCTTGGGGGATCTTCCAGTGGTCGGCATCGATACGCTCGACGATGCCGGCCCGCCGCAGTGCTTCTAGGCGGCGCACGTGCGCGCGGATGAAGGCATCGGGATCGCCCTTCATCCTCTCGATTCGCGGGCGTGCCGCTTCCAAATGCTCGCTCGGCCGGTAGATGCCGTCGTGCTGGGCTGCCACATCGCGAATGTTGAGATCGGCCGCGCGTGGCTCCGCCTTTGTCGGGACCGGCTCAAGAGCGATGATGTGGCCGCGCCTGACCTCGTCGAGCTTGGTGTCGTCGCCGATCTCAAGATAGTGGGTGCGTCCGTCGACGCCGTCGATGACGACATACAGCCCGCCATCGATCCCGTCGCCTGCAAGCCCTTTTGCCAGCACCCGTCCTATCACCGGCTCGGCGATCTCTCTGCCATGGGTGATATACTGGCTGGGGCCGCGCTCGTCGGCGATGCCATGGTCGGTGAGTGCCTGGTGCATGGTCTTGATGATGTCGTTGCGCGTGCCGACGTCACGCAGGACTTGCTCGGCATCACTGGCAATCATCCAACGGCCGGGTTCAGTCTCGGAGGCGAGGCCGTCGTGTTCCAGACGCTTCGCCCGATCGATCAGGAGATGGCGGTTGGCGCGCAACGTGTAGGTCTCGCTCGCGCCAGGCCTTAGGTCGACGACACCTCGCTCCTCCTGCTCGGCAAGCAGCATCCGGTCGAGGCGGGTCAGCCGCTCGGCCTCCACCTCGGCTCTCAGCTTGTGGGCGATGTCGATCTCGGTCTGCGGTCCGAGCTCAAGCGTCACCAGTTCAGCAGCGCGACGGCGGATGCCGCGAGCAATATAATCGCCGGCGATGTTGAGCACCCTGCCCTGATCGGTCACGCCGCGCACCAGGATGTGAGTGTGTGGGTGGCCGGTGTTGTGGTGGTCGACGGCGATCCAGTCGAGCCGGGTTCCGAGATCGCTCTCCATCTGTCGCATGAGATCACGGGCGAAGGAGCGCAGGTTCTCCATCTCGATGGCATCCTCGGGTGCGACGATGAAGCGGAACTGATGCCGGTCGCCACGGCAGCGTTCGATGAACGCCCTGCCCTCGTCGCTATCGCGACCGACCTCGAGCGCGGAATAGACCTGGCCCTTCTCGCCGTCGCGCGCCACGCCGTCGCGCTCAAGATAGCGCAGATGCGCATCGATCGCCCGGTTCGAAACGCCTCGCATCTTCGGGCCACGCGCGCCACGCGGGGACGCGAACTTGACCACGCGTGCCTTGACCATCACCCGGCGCGCCCGGAAGCGGCCTCCGCCCCCTTCCCGGCCCCAACCGCTGCCGTCGCGCGACAGGCCGGCGACGATGCTGGCACCGCGTCCCCTTGCATTGAAACGGCCGCCGGCCTTGCTCCCTGCCGAACCACCGCTCCTGCCTGGATTGCCGCCGGCCTTACGCACGGCGATTTTCACCTGCGTCACGAACGGCAGCGAGCGCGGATTGATGCGCGTGCCACTGCTTCGCACACGCCCAGGTCTGACACGGAAATCTCTGTCGTCACGGTCCACCATGGCGGCAGGATCAGCGGCGGATTGAGGCTCCGCAAGACGCCGCAGACACTGATCGTGCTTCAGCGTGCAAAGACAGGCTGTGGCGCGGAAACGTC
>CALRQH020000036.1:0-47140 GCA_943370265.1 Mesorhizobium carmichaelinearum | reverse complement strand
GCAAAGGGCGGCGGCACGAACACGATGCTCGCATCGGCTCCGGTTTCGCGCACCGCGCCCTTCATGGTGTTGAAGACCGGAACGCCCAGATGGGTCTGTCCGCCCTTGCCGGGCGTCACGCCGCCGACCACCTTGGTGCCGTAGCGCTTCATGTCCTCGGCATGGAAGCTGCCGATCTTGCCAGTAAAGCCCTGAACGAGGACGCGGGTGTTGCGATTGAGCAGAATTGCCATTGTTTTCCTCCCGTCAGGCTGCGTTTTTCTTGGTGACTGCTCGCCAGGCGGCGACCGCTTTTTCGGCGGCCTCGGCCAGCGTGTCGGCGACGATCACATCCTCGCCGGACTCGGCCAGGATGCGCTTGCCCTCGTCGACATTGGTGCCAGCCAACCGAACCACGAGTGGAACGTTGACCCCGACCTCGCGGATCGCCTTGATGACGCCTTCGGCCACCCAGTCGCAGCGGTTGATGCCGGCAAAGATGTTGACCAGGATCGTCTCGACATTCTTGTCGCCAAGCACCGCTCGGAACGATTTCGCGACGCGCTCGGGCGAGGCACCGCCGCCGATGTCGAGGAAGTTGGCCGGCTCGCCCCCGGCGATCTTGATCATGTCCATCGTCGCCATGGCCAACCCGGCACCATTGATGATGCAGCCGATGTTGCCATCGAGACCGACATAGGACAGGCCCCGGTCGCTGGCGAAGGTTTCGCGTGGATCTTCCTGGCTCTTGTCGCGCAGCTCGGAGATTTCCGGGCGACGGAACAAAGCGTTCTCGTCGAACGACATCTTGGCGTCGAGCGCCATCAGGTTGCCGTCACGGGTGACGACCAGCGGATTGATCTCCAGCATCGAGGCATCGTAGTCGCGGAACACCTGGTAACAGCCGAGCAAGGTCTCGGTCGCCTTGCCGATCAGGTTTCGATCCAGGCCTAGCCCGAAGGCGATTTCGCGCGCCTGGAACCGCTGCATGCCGACGCCGGGATCGACCGTGGTCCGGATGATGGAATCCCGAGCGTTTTCGACGATGTCCTCGATCTCCATGCCGCCGGCGGCGGACGCGACGATCATGACGCGCTCCTCCTTGCGGTCGAGGACGAAGCCGACATACAACTCCTGTGCGATGTCGACGGCTTCCTCGAGATAGAGCCTGGATACCAGCTTGCCGCGCGGGCCGGTCTGCTGGGTCACCAGCTTGCGCCCAAGCATGGCCTCGGCGGCGTTGGAAATTTCCTCGTCATTGGTGCACAGGCGGATACCGCCGGCCTTGCCACGCGCGCCGGAGTGGACCTGCGCCTTGACGACCCATTTGCCGCCGCCGATCTCGCGGGCGCGGTAGGTCGCCTGCTCGGGGCTGTAGGCCAGGCCGCCACGCGGCACATGGACCCCGTGACGTGCGAGCAGTTCCTTGGCCTGATATTCGTGGATATCCATTCTTGTCCTCCCGGTATCGTCGGTGCGCGGCAGCGCGCGCCTAACCTACGCGTCCGATTGCCCCGTTGACCACCAGCATGTTACGCGCCATGCGCTCCGACGCCGCGTCGATCATCTTGCCGTCGAGGGCAGCCCTCGTTCTCTTCCATGCGCCCCGGCTGCCCGGCGAGAACTCCTCTGCTTCCTCGGCAGTTGTAGAGGAAGTCTCGTTTCGATGATGGCACACAGCAACACCTTCGCGGGTAAGATATCGTTGCGCGCGGGTGGGCTACGGCCAGCCGAAAAGCGACCCTAGGAGCCTCGACGCTTCTCACTCGAATAGAGTGCGACCGCCATTGCCCGATTGCGCACGGCAAGCTTGTCGTAGAGATTCTTGAGATGATATTTCACGGTATTCTCGGAGATGCCTGTGCGTGTCGCGATCTGCAGGTTGGTCCAGCCATCGGCAAGCACCGCCAGCAGTTCCCGCTCCCGAACGGTGAGCCGCGACAGCGGCGTGTCGTTGACGTTGTTGATGTCGATATAGGGGATGCAGATGCGGCCGCGCGCGACCGCGAGGATCGTCTCGAATATGATCTGGGGATCGTCGAACTGGAAACAGTAGCCATGCGCCCCCAGACGCACGCACTGCTTCAGGATTGCGATATCGTGGTCGTTGGAAAAGACTGTGACGCGCACGTTGAGCTTGTGGTTCTGTATCTCCGCCAGAAGGTCGGCGCCGTCCATGTCGGCGAGCTTCCAGCCGATGACAGCGACATCGAATTGCGACGCCGTTGCGAGTTCCAGGAAATGCTTGCCGCTTCGCACGGAGCCGAAAAACTCGAAACGCCCGTCGCATTCCAGCATTTCACGCAGGGCCGACAAGACGAGCGGATTGCGTTCGGCTACGACGACGCGAACGCGCTGTCCGATTGCCTGGTTTGTTGTCTCCGAATGGATGTTCAAGGATTCCCGGTTGTTGTGGACCGATTTGCAGGCAGGGGCCGATCCGGTTGTTTCTGTTCACCTCACGTTACGGCAATTTCGCCCTACCGGACAATCGGTGCTCGTTCCGCAGCGACATGCACTGTCGCGCCGTTTGAACCAGGCCCTCGCCAACAATTGACTTTTACGTAAATGCCGTGCGAGGCTCGGCGCGTTGGGGACAACATGCCGATTCCGGCTTGGGGCTGGGTTGGCATGGGACGGAAGGGGCCGATAATCGGCGAGGGTGTCCGGTCCCGGCATGTGGAGTGACAATGCGGGAATATTATTCGATCACCGAACTGACCCGCGAATTCGACGTTTCGACGCGGACGCTGCGCTTCTACGAAGATGAGGGGCTGGTGCAGCCGGTGCGGCGCGGCCGCACCCGCCTGTTCCGTCCGTCGGATCGGCACCTCATTCGCCAGATCATGCGCGGAAAGAGGCTCGGCTTCTCGATCAACGAGATTCGCGAAATCATCCAGATGTACAAGGAGCCGCCAGGCGAGGTCGGTCAGCTCAAGCTGATGATCAAGCGCATCGAGGAAAAGCGCGAGGATCTCCGGCAGAAGCGCAGGGACCTCGAGGAGACGCTGGCTGAACTCGACCAGGCCGAGGAGTCGTGTGTCGAGCGGCTGGTGGAACTTGGCGTGAATACGTAGCAGACGTTTCGAAGCGTTGGTGGGACAGCGCCTCTCTGTCCTGATCTCCCCACAAGGGGGAGATTGGCGGCTTCAACGTCGGCTCAGATCCAGCGCCGCACCCTTTTTGCATAGTCCCGATATTTCTTGCCGAATTTCGCCGCCAGGATTTTTTCCTCGCCTTCGATCGCGATTTTCTGCGTGGCGAACGCCGCGATGAAAGCCAGCGGCAGGAACCAAGCTATCCCAGAGACAAAGGCCACGCCGATCAGCAGCAGCGTGTTGGCAAGATACATCGGATTGCGGGTGATGCCGAACGGGCCCGTCGTGACCAGATGATCGGGCACGGCATTGGGATTGAGCGTGGTCTTGGCCCGCATCATGGTGCGGATCGCGGTGAACCAGAGTGCGGCGACGCCGAGCAGCGCCACCCAGCCGGCCGCGAACAGGATGTCGCCCAGGAGATCGCCGATCCAGGGCAGCGGATAGAGAAGCCCGAGCGCGACGCTGATGGCGATGGCCGCGATATAGATCAGCGGCGGCCATGGTATGATTCCCGGTTTTGGCTGGCTGTCGGTCATTGAGCCCCTCCGTCCATCATCTTGTCGTCGGTATTGGCGGTGCAGGTGCCGGCGAGGTCGCCCAGATGCGCTTTCCATTCGGCGGTCTGGTCGTTGCTGTAGAGCCGGTCGAGCGTGGTTTCGCTCTCGAGCGCGTCCAGCATGCACGAACAATAATTGGTGCAGAATGCTTTGTCGCGCTGTTGCTCGCACGATATCTGGCAGGATTTCAGGAAATTGACCTGCCTGGTCTCGACTGGCGCCGGCATGACCTGCGCAAACAGCCAGACGCAGCCGATCAGCAGGGGCTGGTGGATCAGGTAGAAGGCGAGGCTGTGGCGGCCGATAAAGACCAGCGGGTTTGCCCAGCGCCCGGGCGTGATGGTGGCCAAGCGCGCCAGGATGCCGAAGGCAGCGGCAAGCTTGGTCACGCCGATGCCCACAAGCACGGCACCGAACCACGGAAACAGCGGAACATAGTCGTTGGAGCGCGGATTGTTTGACGACAGGCCGACCCACCATAGAGCCGGGTGGTCAAAGATCTCGGAGCGCAGATAGAAGGGGGCGGCGATGACGAGCGCCGCCACAAGCAGCGTCAGCAGCGCCGGCAACCGCAGGAACAGCAGCCCGAGCACGCTCGCCAGCGCGATCTCGTGCAGGATGCCGAAGAAGATGAAGCCGTCCGGCGTGGCGATCCGGGTGACGATCGATATGGCGAGCGCGGCCACGGCAACCATGGCGAAGCGCTTCCAGAAGCCGTTCCAGCGTATCTGTTTGCCATGGGCCAGGAACAGGCTGACACCGACCAGGAACAGGAAGGTCGACGCGATGCAGCGTGCATAGATCTTCCACCAGCCAAAGGCGGTCAGGCCGGGATCGGTGTAGCCGAAGAATTCGAGATCCCAGGTGAAGTGGTAGCTCGCCATGGCAAGCAGGGCGACGCCACGGAGCACGTCGATGCCGATAATGCGGCCTGGCTTATCCTGAACGGGTGCGGTCGGCGTATGGATGCTCATGGTCTCGCGATCTGAATCAGCCCCGGCAAGACGACTATCACGGTTGCCCCGGACAAAAGAAGCTGGCCATGGCGCTTCGACCTCGATTGTCCGGCGACGGGACATTCGGCGTCTTGCCGCATGTGGCATCTGGATCGGCACTGCATCAGGATCCGCTTTGGGCCAGCACCGGAAAGGCTTTGGCCGGCTTCGCTTTTACTGTGAATGCGTCGGTTTCCTGTTACCCGCCCGGGAGGGCTCCCTGCAGATTTGGGTTTGCGATTCTGCTTCGGGGGAAGCGATGTCCACCCATGTGCGTCATCCGATCTGGCTTCCGGCCCTCAAGGCCGCGGATGCGCGTACCTTTGCCTCGCTCTACGCGGTCGAATCCTTCGCCCGCGCCATCGTGTCGAGCGTCATCCCGATCCAGGCCTACGAGATTCTTCACAACGAGCAGATCGTCTCGATCCTCTACACGATCGTGGCGATGCTCGGCCTGTCGGTAACGCTGTTCATGCCGATGCTGATCCGGCGTTTTGCCCGGCGCTGGGTCTACACGGCCGGCGCCTGCCTGCTCGCCATCGGCTCGCTGTTCTTCGTCACGCACACGCTTGCCGGGCAATTGGCCGGAATGCTGTGCCGCGTCATGGGCGCCAGCGCGCTGGGCATCACGCTCAACCTCTACATCATGGATCACATCCGCAAGACCGATTTCATGCAGGCCGAATCGCTGCGCATGGCGTGGTCGATGGTCGCCTGGACCGGCGGGCCGACGCTCGGCATCTTCCTCTACACGCGCTTCGGCATCTATGCGGCGCATGGCGCGGTCGCTGTCTTCGCCATGATCCTGCTGGCGCTGTTCTGGTTCTATCGGCTGAGCGACAACCCGTTGATCCGCCCGGGCAAGACGCGGCCGGCCAATCCGCTCGCCAATATCGGCCGCTTCATCGCTCAGCCGCGGCTGCGGCTGGCCTGGCTCATCGCCTTCGGCCGCTCCTGCTTCTGGACGACCTTCTTCGTCTATGGGCCGCTGTTCATGGTGATCACGGGGCAGGGCGACCTTGCCGGGGGCCTGCTGGTTTCCGCCGGCAATGCGCTTCTGTTCATGGCGATCTTCTGGGGCAAGGCGGGAAAACGCTTCGGCGGCCGCCGTACCATGACGTTCGCCTATTTCGCCATGTCGGCAACGCTTCTGGCGGCCGGCGCCATTGGCGAGACCGTGCCGCTGCTGACCGGCGCCTTCCTGCTTTGCGGCGCTTTCTTCACCATCGCGCTCGATGCGCTGGGCTCCACCGCCTTCATGCGCTCGGTGCGCTCCTACGAGCGGGCGCAGATGGCCGCCGTCTATCGCACCTATCTCGATTTCTCCGAACTGACGCCGCCGCTGGTCTATTCCGTGGTGCTGGCGTTCTTCGGCCTGGGGGCGGTCTTCGCCACGCTCGGCCTTCTGGCGGCGATTTGCGGCTTCGTGACGTGGCGATACCTGCCGAAGTCGCTGTGATCTTCAGGGCTTAGCTGGAGCCGCTGCGTGGCGCTCGCGCACCCAGTTGTGGAAGCGGTACAACTCATATTCCTCAGGCATCAAAACGCCGACCTCATGGCGCATCGAGCGCAGGCCTTTCTGGTTGATCTCGCAGATCGCGGCATCTTCCTCCAGCACCTGCTTGCCGAAGGCGACGATGTTGTCCATGTCGGCCGGAGGCGCCTTCAGGGCCTCCGGCGAAAACAGCCATTCGGCGGTCAGTTCGGTCTGCTCTGGCCCGAGCGGAACCAGCCGCACCGTCCTGACATAGTCGACATGGCCGACGACGAACATGGACGGCAGATTGGTGGCATAGGTCTGTCCGGCGGTGCGTTCGGCCGGCGTCAGGCCGGCGAAGATCGGCCCATGCGCGCGCCCGTCGCTCGACCATGTTTCGGCTCCGGCCCGCAGGCCGCCGGAGAATTCCGGCGCGTCATTGTCGGCATGGCGCGCCCATTCGGGGTCGTCGTGCCGCCCCATCAGACCGCGGCCGTAGATCGGCACCAGCCGCGACAGGTCCTTGTGGACGCCGGGGCAGTGCAGGCACTCGTTGAAGTTCTCCCAAAAGATCTTCCAGTTGCAGTTCATCACCTTGCGCAGCACATGGCCGGTCACCAGCGTTTCCAGCGGCCAGTTGCCGAGATCGCCGGAGGCGCGGTCGAAGGATGTTTCAGCCGAGCCCTCGGCATCTTCCCGCAGGTTGACGAAAACGAAGCCCCGCCACACCGAGAGTGCCACCCGGTAGAGCGGATGGTCGGCCTTGTCGAAACCTTCCGGCAGCGATTTCGATGGCACGCGCACGAGATCGCCGCGCAGCGAATAGGACCAGGCATGGTAGGGGCAGGTAATGAGCCTTGCCTTCAGCCGGCCCTCGCTTTCCTGACAGAGTTGCGACCCGCGATGCCGGCAGGTGTTGTGGAAGGCGCGCAGCGCGCCGGTATCGTCGCGCAGCACCACGATTTCCTGCGTGCCGACCCGGAACGTCCTGAACGCCAGCGGCTCAGCAAGGTCGGTCTCGCGGCAGACGAGCAGCCAGCTTCGATACCAGATGGCATCGAGATCGCGCTGATAGGCCGCCATGTCCCAATAGGCAAATGACGGCAGCGTCGCTTCAGCCCGGGGCAGTCCGTTGTAGGTGGCGCGCTTGCTGGGGTCGGATTGCATGGCTGGCTCCATAAATTGGCTGAACGTTCAGCCAATACCCGCTCACGAGAATTGTCAATTGGCACACCGGTCCGCCGACGTTTCGAGGCGACGGATTTTCCAAGGCTGGCTGCGATTCTGACAAGGGTCGGCAAGAACCGGCTTGCAACCCCGCTGCTTGGGGCAATAGGAACAGGGATGAAAACCGCTTCAGTCCTCCTTGGCGCTTGATCCGACCGATGGCCGATCCCGTTGTACATAAGGGCACGCTGACCTTTCTCACCGGCGGAGCGCGCTCGGGCAAGAGCGGGCATGCCGAGACGCTGGTGACGGCTCATCCGGCGCCATGGGCCTACATCGCCACCGCACAAGCCTATGACGACGAGATGCACGAGCGCATCGCCTTGCACCGCTCGCGCCGGGGCGAGGGCTGGACGACCATCGACGCGCCTCTCGACCTTGCCGGCGCGATCGCGGCGCTGCCGGCTGGCCAGCCGGCGCTGGTCGACTGCCTGACCTTGTGGCTGACCAATCATATGCTGGCCGAGCACGACGTCGAGGCCGAATGCAGGCGATTGGCGGACGTGCTGTCGCGGCCGCGCGGACCGTGGTTCGTGGTTTCCAACGAGGTTGGCCTGGGCATCGTGCCGGACAATGCGCTGGCTCGCCGGTTTCGTGACGCCGCCGGCCGGCTCAACCAGCAGGTTGCGGCCGTCGCCGAAACAGTGTTGCTGATGGTGGCGGGGCTGCCGCTGAAGGTGAAGTGACATGACTGAAATCGAGCACAAGACCGTCGACGATAGGGACGAGGAACGCCACCGCGCCAAGATGGCCAAGCGCAAGGCGGTGCAGGACGCCGAGGTGGCGGCCAAGACGGTCGAGAAGGGTCTGCTGATCGTCAACACCGGTCCCGGCAAGGGCAAGACCACCGCCGCTTTCGGACTGGCATTGCGGATGCTCGGCTACGGCAAGCGCGTCGGCGTCGTCCAGTTCATCAAGGGCAAATGGCATACCGGCGAGAAGGATGCGTTTGCAGCCTTCGGCGACCGCGTCGTCTGGCACACGATGGGCGAGGGGTTTACCTGGGAAACGCAGGATCTGAAGCGCGATATCGCCGCCGCGGAAGCAGCCTGGGCCAAAGTGCTCGAGCTGATGGCCGATTCGTCGATCAGCCTGTTGGTGCTCGACGAGTTGAACATCGCCTTGCGTTACGACTACCTCGATCTTGAAAAAGTGGTCGCAGCGTTGAAAGCGCGGCGCGAGGGGCTGCATATCGTCGTCACCGGCCGCAACGCCAAGCCGGCGCTGGTCGAGGCAGCCGATCTGGTCACCGAGATGGGCGTGACCAAGCACCATTTCTCAGCGGGCGTGAAGGCGCAGCAGGGGATCGAGTTCTGATCACTTGGCAAGCAGGAGCGTTGTCTGTTGGAACAAGCGGTGATCGTCTATCTTCTACTGAATGACTGCCAGTTTGGAACGTCGCAAAAACGCGAATCCATCTTCTCGTTGGAGGAACGGCTGGAGCGAGCCCTCGGGAGTGCTTCTGCGGGCGAGTTTGATGGCGATGAGTTCGGTGAAGGCAAGTGCATCCTCTACATGTACGGTCCAGATGCTGAACGACTTTTTGTTGTGATCGAACCCATATTGAAATCGTCTCCGGCGGCTGCTGGTGGGTACGCGATCAAAAGGTTTGGCCAGGCAGCCGATCCGAGTGCAAAGGAGGTCCGTGTTACTTGGTAGGTCGGGCTTTCTGTCCGCCCGAACGCTCACACGACGATGACGACGACCACGACAAGACCGAACAGCCCGATCAGCAGATAATCGGCGACCCGGTAGAGTTTCAGGGCGCGCCTGATGTCGAGGCTGTCGACTTCGCGGCGGCCGCCTTCGCCCATGAACACGTCGTCGACCATCACGCCGCCATAGCTTCGTGGGCCGGCGAGCGCGAGGCCGAGCGCTCCGGCCATCGCCGCTTCCGGCCAGCCTGCATTGGGTGAGCGATGTTTCCTGGCGTCACGCCAGACGGCGCGCCAGGCGTTGCCCGCATCCGCGTCCCTGACGAGGAAGGCGGCCAGAACGATGAGCAATGCCGTCAGTCGCGACGCTGGCAAATTGATCAGGTCGTCGAAACGCGCCGCCGCCCAGCCGAAGGCCTCGTGGCGAGGCGTGCGGTGGCCAATCATCGAATCGGCGGTGTTGGCGGCCTTGTAGGCGACGCCGCCGGGCAGGCCGCCGACGCCGATCCAGAAGGCGGGCGCGACGATGCCGTCGGAAAAATTCTCGGCCAGGCTTTCGATCGCCGCGCGGCCGACGCCGGCCGTATCCAGTCTTTCCGGATCGCGCCCGACGATCTGCGAGACGGCAATGCGGCCCATCGCCAGTCCGCCGGTCTCGAGCGCGTCGGCCACGGCCTCGACATGTTCGTAGAGGCTCTTCTGCGACAGCAGCGCGGTTGCCAGGATCGCCGTGATCACCAATCCGGTGGGAAGCATCTGCCAGAGCGCGATTTCGATGCCAAGCGCGATCACCGCCGGCACCAGGACGATGATCATCAGGGCAACAACGCCGCGCCGGCGACGCAGCACGTCGGAATCAGTGGCGTGGTTGAGCCGACGGTCGAGAAAGGATATCAGCCTGCCAAACCACGTCACCGGATGGCCGATGGCGCGGAAGAGCCAGTCTGGATAGCCCAGTGCGAGTTCGATGGCCAAGGACAGGAAAGCGATCAGGACGGACATGAAGCTTCTTGATGGAGCAATTGCGACAGTGGATCACGGCGGCAGTCTTGGCCGGGCGAGGGCGCTCTTTCCCGACGCACCGCAGCCTTTCGTTGACCTCTCGACCGGGATCAATCCGCACTCCTATCCGCTTTTCGACCTGCCCGCCACCGCCCTGTGGCGGCTGCCTGAAAAGACGCGCGCGCATGAACTGGCCAAAGTGGCGGGCAGCGCCTATGGCTCGCCGTCCGCGGCGCATGTCGCGGCGGGGCCGGGAACGCAGATTCTCTTGCCGCGCGTTGCCTCGCTGGTCAGGCCCGGCAAGGCGCTGGTGCTGGGGCCGACTTACGCTGAACATGCCCGCGCTGCGGCAATCGCCGGACACGCGGTGGCGGACGTCACGGATTTCGAGGCATTGGCAAGTGCCGACCTTGCCGTGATCGTCAATCCCAACAATCCGGATGGGCGCATTGTCCCGCGCGAGAAGCTGCTGGAACTTGCCGCAAGGTTGCGCGCCAAGGGCGGACTGCTGGTCGTCGATGAGGCGTTCATGGATGTCGGCCCGCGCATCGAGAGCCTTGCGGGGGATGTCGAGCAGGGCGGCATCGTCGTTTTGCGCTCCTTCGGAAAGTTCTTCGGCCTGGCGGGGCTGCGGCTGGGTTTTGCGATCTCCGATACCCTGACGGTTGAACGGCTGGAGACACAGCTTGGCCCCTGGGCGGTTGCCGGGCCGGCGCTGGAATATGGCATCAAGGCGCTCGCCGACATCGGCTGGCAGGATGATATGCGAGCGTCGCTGGCCGCTGCCGCAGTCCGGTTGGACGAGTTGTTCGGCCGCTTCGGCATTCCGGTTGCCGGCGGAACCACCTTGTTTCGCTATCTTCGCCTCGGCGATGCCGCCGGACTGTTTTCGGCGCTTGGCGGGCGCGGCATCCTGCTTCGCCATTTCGCCGACCGTCCACATGTGCTGCGCGCCGGCCTGCCCGGATGTCAGGAGGAGTGGCTCCGGCTCGAATCCGCTCTTGCCGAATGGGCGTCACGGCGCGACGATCAGCCAAAGGAAAAGATCCAATGATCCATGTCTGTTCACTGGCGAAGGTCGAGGAGACGGTGGCAAGGACCGGCGCCGGCCGGCTGCTTTCGCTGTTGTCCGCCGGCACGGAAGTGACGCGCCCGGCATCGATCGCCAGGGAGAACCATCTCCACCTTGTCATGCATGATATTGCGGTGGCGCAGGAGGGCATGACCATGCCCGGCGAGGAACATGTGCTCGACATGCTCGACTTTGGCCGCCTGTGGGATCGTGCTCGGCCGCTGGTCATACATTGCTATGCGGGAATCAGCCGCTCGACCGCTTCGGCCTATATCATCGCGGCCGCGCTGGCGCCGCAACGCGACGAAGCGGAACTGGCACAGACGTTGCGGGCTTTGTCGCCATCGGCGACGCCCAATCCGCGACTGATCGCGGTGGCTGATGCGCTACTCGATCGCAAGGGCCGCATGGTCGAGGCGATCCAGGCGATAGGCCGTGGCGCTGATGCCTTCGAGGGCACGCCTTTCGAGCTGAGGATCGAAGGCTAGCTCAGCCAGTCGGCGAGCTTTGCCTTGCGCACATCCTTGATCAGGCTGATGAAACCATCGGCCTGGTGCTCGGCGGTCAGCCGGCCTTTTTCAGCGGTGGCGATGCTGGCATCGCCGACAACGCCATTCGGGTTGAGATCGCCTGCGATCCAGGCGAAGGCGTGCGTGCCGGTATGGCGCAGCAGCGAGAATTCCTTTTCGGCCTTGGCGACATTGGAGACGAAATTGTGGGCCTTGCCCATGTCGACGAGGTCCGGCCGGAAATGCAGCATCAGCGAGGTCTCGACATCGCCGCCATGGATGCCGTGACGATCCTCGAGTTCGGTGTACATGCCCGCCGGGCGGCCAAAGCGCTGCCATGACGTCTTCACTGCCAGCATCTTTTCGCGCACGCGCAATTCGCGGGTGATGATGCCCATGATTTCCTCATTGCCGCCATGCGAGTTGACGACGATGAGCTTGCGTACGCCGGCGCGCGCGATCGACAGGCCAAGCTCGGTCCAGGCGTCGACCAGCGTCGTCGCGGGCAAGGTGAGGGTGCCCGGCGCGTGCAGATGCTCGTTCGACTTGCCAACCGCCTGGACCGGCAGGATGCGGATGTCGAGATCATCGGGCAGGCGGGCGATCACCGTGTCGAGCATGCCGTTCATGATCGAGGTGTCTGTCGAGACGGGTAGGTGCGGACCATGCTGTTCGATCGCCGCCACGGGCAGCACGGCGATCGTCACCTCTGGATCGATCGAGGCATATTCGGTGGTCCGGTAGTCGCCCCACCACACGCGTCTTTTTGCTTGGGTCATTTTTGAACCTCGATGGAACTGAAGGCGCGTCGGCGCTGCCCCTCACCCTTACCCTCTCCCCGTGAAGAACGGGGAGAGGGGTCGCCAGCGCTGGAGCTTCTTCCTTCTCCCCGTCACTATACGGGGAGAAGGTGCCGGCAGGCGGATGAGGGGCGGCGCAGACTTTCGATGTGGTGTAGCTTCAGATTGCCAGCCTGTCGATTCCGGGCCTACTCTTCGCCTCTCACCCCGCCGCGATGGCTTCGACCTCGACCTTGAATTCCGGCCGCGCAAAGCCGGAGACGATCATCAAGGTCGATGCCGGGGCCGGGCTGGAGAACAGCCGGTCGCGGACGTCCATGTAGGGACGCAGGTGCGCGCGGTCGGTGACATAGGCGTTGATTCGGATGATGTCGGAAAGGCCGAGGCCGGCCTCGCCGAGAACCGCGGCGATGTTTTGAAAGCAAAGCTCGGCCTGGGCGCCAGCGTCCTCGGGGATATGGTCGTCCGCCGTGATGGCGACCTGGCCCGAACACAGCACCAGCCGCTTGCCAGCGGGCACCTCCACGCCGTGACTGTAGCGGGCGAAGGGCGGCTTGATCGACTTCGGCGTGAGAAATTTGAACATGGCAATCTCCATTCCGCCGGCAACCTAAGGCGGTAGGGGGGACATCTTCAAGATGGCGGTTCATGTCATCGGCGCGATTGTGGACAGCAGTTCAAAAAATAGGCACGATGCCTTTCGTACAGCATGACCCGTCCGCCCTTGACGCGCGACTGCGATGCAAGCGGGCGGTCCCGGCGCGAGGGGCCGGTGGCATGTGTCTTGCTTCTTGAACCAATGGTGTCGAGCCCGGCGCGGAGCGTGCCGGAGCAAACAGAGGGTGGTCTCGATGTACGGAAGACGGAAGATTTCGGCGGGCGCGATCGCGCTGCTCGCGGCCAGCACGCTGGGGGCCGCGGCCAATGAGAAGGTCACCTTCGGCACCAACTGGCTGGCCGAGCCCGAGCATGGCGGATACTACCAGGCCATTGCGGACGGTACCTATGCAGCCTGCGGTCTCGATGTCACAATCATGCAGGGGGGGCCGCAGGTGAGCGGCAGGCCGATGCTGCTCGCCGGCAAGATCGACTTCTACATGGGCGGCAATCTGCTTTCGGCCTTCGACGCCGTGCAGCAGGGCATTCCCTTGCGCGTGGTGGCCGCCGACTTCCAGAAGGATCCGCAGGTGATGATGTCGCAGCCCGGCCAGGGGCTCGACACATGGGACGACCTGAAGAACGCCGACCAGTACATACTGGGCGACGAGGGTGCGCAGACATTCTTCCAGTGGATGATCACCGATCTCGGCTTTGATGCCACCAAGCGCGTGCCCTACACTTTCAATCCGGCACCGTTCATCGCCAACAAGAAGTCGATCCAGCAAGGCTACGTCACCTCCGAGCCGTTCGCGGTCAAGAAGGCTGGCGGATTCATGCCCAACCAGTTCCTGCTCGCCGACTATGGCTGGGATACTTATGCGACGACGGTCGAGGTGATGCAGGACACGATCGACAAGCGCCCCGAGGTGGTCCAGTGCTTCGTCGACGGCTCGGCCAAGGGCTGGTACAAATATCTCTACGGCGACAACAAGGCCGCCAACGACATGATCAAAAAGGATAATCCGGACATGACGGATGAGCAGATCGCCTTCTCGATCGAACAGCTGAAGAAGTTCGGCATTGTCGATTCGGGCGACAGCGAGAAGCTGGGCATCGGCGCGATGACCGATGCGCGCATCCAGAGTTTTTATGACAAGATGGTCAAGGCCAAGGTCACGCCCGCGGGCATCGATATCAAGAAGGCCTACACGCTGGCCTTCATCAACAAGGGTGTCGGGCTCGACCTGAAGAAATAGGCCGGTTCCCGAATGATGCAGGAGAAAGTGGCGCAAGCGCCAACGGCACCGGGGGCTCGCCCGACGCTGTTGGCATTGCGTGGCGTAGGCAAGGTGTTTTCCAACGGCGTGACGGCACTCGACAATGTCGACATGACGATCCGGGACGGCGATTTTCTCAGCCTTCTCGGTCCATCCGGATGCGGCAAGTCGACGGCGCTGCGGCTGATTGCCGGCCTGTCGACGCCGACGTCCGGCGTGCTCGATTGGCGCGGCGGCGGCTCCCTCGATCGCTCCAATATCGGCTTCGTCTTCCAGGAGCCGACGCTGCTGCCCTGGGCGGATGTCTTCGACAATGTCTGGCTGCCACTGCGGCTCAAGGGCATTTCACGGGCTACGGCGGCGCCGGCCGTTAATGAGATGCTGGCGCGGGTCCACCTCACCGGCTTTGAAAAGGCCGTGCCGCGCGAACTGTCCGGCGGCATGAAGATGCGTGTGTCCATCGCTCGCGCCATGGTGACGAAACCGCGCGTGTTGCTGATGGACGAGCCCTTCGCGGCGCTCGACGAGATCACCCGGTTCAAGCTCAACAACGATCTCTTGGAACTGTGGCAGGACGAGCGCTTCACCGTCGTCTTCGTCACCCACAGCGTCTTCGAAAGCGTTTTCCTGTCCAATCGGATCGTCGTCATGGCGGCACGGCCGGGCAGGATATTCGACGAGGTCGCTGTAGAGGCGGCCTATCCACGCGACGAGGTATTTCGCACCTCGCCGGACTATGCGGCACTCTGCCGCCAGGCCTCCGATGTGCTGGTCAACGCCATCAATTCAACCGCGGGGGCGCGCCATGACGGCCATTGAAAACGGCGCGCTGAAGCTCGATCCCGAGGAAGCGCGCCGGGTGCGCGAGGAGCGGCTCGAGCGCATCGGCCGTTGGCTGCTGCCGCTTGCAATCATGATCCTGGCCATCTGGCTGTGGGATCGCATCTGTGTCTGGAACGACATCCCGAAATATATCCTGCCACGCCCCGGCGTGGTGCTGCAGACACTGCATGACGACGCCGGGTTGCTTTTTTCCTCGCTGCTGGTGACGCTCCGGATCACCTTCCTCAGCCTGCTCCTGGCTGTTGTCGGTGGTGTCGGATTGGCGGTGCTGTTCGCCCAGTCGAAATGGGTGGAGATGTCGTTCTTCCCCTTCGCCATCGTGCTGCAGGTCACGCCGATCGTCGCCATCTTTCCGCTGATCAACATCTATGTCGGCAACCAGACGACCAAGCTTCTGCTGTGCGCCTGGATCGTCGCCTTCTTCCCCATCCTGTCCAACACCACGCTTGGCCTCAACTCCGTCGACCGCAACCTGCTGGACATGTTCAAGCTCAACGGTGCGACACGCTGGCAGCAGCTGCGCTATCTGCGGCTGCCGGCGGCGATGCCGTATTTCCTCGGCGGCTTGAAGATCGCCGGTGGCCTGTCGCTGATCGGCGCGGTGGTTGCCGAGTTCGTGGCCGGCGCGCAGGGGCAATCATCGGGGCTTGCTTCGCGCATCATCGAGGCCGGCTACAGGCTCAACGCGCCACGCCTGTTCGCGGCGCTGATCCTGATCTCGCTCACCGGTATCCTGATCTTCCTCGTGCTGTCGCTGATTTCGCATCTCATTCTCAGGCGCTGGCACGAAAGCGCGCTGAAGCAGGAGCGGTAACGTTGTTGTATTTCACCTTGTGTCTCGGCCCTTCACCTATCCCGAAGTCGGCGCTGCCCCTCACCCTTACCCTCTCCCCGTATAGAGACGGGGAGAGGGGGGCGTCAGCGTTGGAGCTTCTCCCTTCTCCCCGTCACTATACGGGGAGAAGGTGCCGGCAGGCGGATGAGGGGCAGCGATGACATCGGCGATCATTCCAGAAACCGGTCAATTCGTATTTACCAACGCACGTGTTCATGCATCCGTCACACCAGGCCTTGCCGCGGCCTTCGACAGCGACGGCTTCGCGCTGGCCGACATCACCGTCGCCGATGGCCGGATTTCCAGCATCGCCGCGCATGGCCGTGCGACGGCGCCAGCTGGCGCTGTCGACCTTGCCGGCCGCGTCATGCTGCCGTGCTTCGTCGACTGCCACACCCACATCGACAAGGGCCATATCTGGCCGAGAAAACCCAATCCGGATGGCACGTTCATGGGCGCGCTGAACGCAACCGGCGCGGACCGTGCGGCGCGCTGGAGCGCCGAGGACGTTGCCCGGCGCATGGATTTCTCGCTGCGCTGCGCCTACGCGCACGGCACCAAGGCGCTGCGGACCCATCTCGACAGCGTAGCGCCCCAGGAAGAAATCTCCTGGCCGGTGTTCGAGACGATGCGTGAGACATGGCGTGGGCGTATCGAACTGCAGGCGGCCTGCCTGATCGGCATAGAAGGCGTTCGCGAGAAGAGGTGGTTCGAGGGCCTGGCTACCCGGGTGGCGGCGGCCAGGGGTGTGCTTGGCGTCGTCACCTATATGGTGCCGGATTTGGAGGAGCTACTCGACCAGGTGTTCGCGCAAGCCATCAAGCATGGTCTTGACCTGGATTTCCATGCCGACGAGACCGACGATGTCGCGGCGGTCTCGCTGAAGAAGATCGCGGAGGCCGCGCTCTGGAATGGCTTCGAGGGCAATATCCTCGTTGGCCATTGCTGTTCGCTGGCGCGCCAGCCCGACCTCGATGTGCTCGACACGCTGGACAAGGTAGCGAAGGCGGGGCTGTCCGTGGTGTCGTTGCCGATGTGCAATCTCTATCTGCAGGACCGGCGTGCTGACCACACCACGCCGCGCTGGCGCGGCGTGACGATGCTGCACGAGATGAAGGCGCGGGGCATTCCGGTTGCCGTCGCCTCCGACAACACGCGCGACCCGTTCTATGCCTATGGCGATCTGGACATGCTGGAAGTCTACCGCATGGCTACGCGCATCCTGCATTTTGACCACCCCGTCGCCGACTGGCCGCAAGCGGTGACCTCGACCCCGGCCAAGGTGATGCGGCTCGATGGTGTCGGCACGCTTGCCGTCGGTGGTCCAGCCGATTTCATCGTGTTCAAGGGCAGGAGCTGGACGGAATTGCTGTCGCGGCCCGAATCGGATCGCATCGTCGTGCGCGACGGGCGGGCGATCGAGCGCCAGCTGCCCGATTATGCCGAACTCGACGAGTTGATGGTGGAATGATGGATATCGCTGCACTGAAACGCGATCTCGACGGGATAAAACTCGACGACAACCCGGCGATCGTCCAGCAGAAGAGCCGCGACTTCTACTGGTACAGTCCGGTGCTGAAGCAACAGCTCGACCATGTCACCGGCGATCTGATCGTGACGCCGAGGAACGAAGCCGAGGTCATCCGCGTGCTCTCGGCCTGCCACCGGCACGGTATTCCGCTGACGCCGCGCGGCAGCGGCACCGGCAATTACGGCCAGGCGATGCCGCTTTCGGGCGGCGTGGTGCTCAACCTCGCCGAGATGAACGAGATCAAGTCGATCGCGCCGGGGCGTGTGGTGACCGGACCGGGCGCGGTCCTGGCTGAAATCGACAAGGCGACGCGGGCGCATTCCGCGCAGGAGCTGCGGCTGTCGCCATCGACCTACAACACGGCCTCGATCGGCGGCTTCATCGCCGGCGGCTCGGGCGGTGTCGGCTCGATCAATTTCGGCGGCCTGCGCGATTTCGGCAATGTGCTTCGCCTGCGCGTGGTGACCATGGAGGCCGAGCCGAAAGTGCTCGAGCTGACCGGCGAGGATTTGCACAAGGTTACACACGCCTACGGCACCAATGGCATCATCACCGAAGTCGAGATGCCGCTGACCGCAGCCTATGACTGGGTCGATGTCATCGTCGGCTTCGACGGCTTCATGGACGCGGCCCGCTACGGAAATGCCCTTGCTTGCCAGGACGGCATCCTGACCAAGCTGATCACGCCGATTTCGGCACCTGTGCCGCAGCTCTATTTCAAGCGGCACCAGAAATTCCTTAGGGAAGGGCAGAGCGTCTGCGTCGTCATGGTGGCCCGGCATGGGCTGGATGCCTTCCTGGCCTTCACCCGCCGTGCCGGCGGCGAGGTCATCTTCAATGCTGACACAGCAACGCCCGACGAGAAAAAGGGCCTGCCGCCCGCCTATGAGCTTGCCTGGAACCACACGACGCTGAGGGCACTGCGCGTCGACCCCGACATCACCTATCTGCAGTCGCTCTATCCCTTCCCCAACCAGCTGGCGCTGGTCGAGAAGATGGACGCGATGTTTCCCGGCGAGGTGTTTTCGCATCTCGAATTCGTGCGTCTGGACGGCAACATCACCTGCTTCGGCCTGCCGCTGGTGAAGTTCACCACCGAGGCGCGGCTCGACGAGATCGTGCGGCTGCATGAGGAGAATGGCTGCCCGATCTTCAACCCGCATCGATACACGCTGGAAGAGGGCGGCATGAAGCAGACGGACGCGGTTCAGCTTGCCTTCAAACGCGAAACCGATCCGCAAGGGTTGCTCAATCCCGGCAAGATGATCGCTTGGGAAAATCCGGACTATGACTATCGTTCGGGCCGGACATTCCTGTTCAAGGGGCTGCAAAAGGCAGGCTGATGAACATCCTCGTGCTCTACGCTCATCCGGTCGAGACCAGCTTCAACGCCGGCCTGCACCGGATGATCGTCGAGCAGCTGACGGCGGCGGGCCATACTGTCGATGATTATGATCTCTACGCAGAGGATTTCGATCCGCGACTGACGCGAAGCGAGAGGCTCGCCTACCACGACCAGCGCAGCTCCGAGGAGCCGGCGGCGCCTTATGTCGAGCGCCTGCTGCGCGCCGATGCGCTGGTGCTTTCCTATCCGGTCTGGAACTACGGCTTTCCGGCGATCCTGAAGGGCTTCTTCGATCGCGTCTTCCTGCCCGGCGTGTCGTTCAAGCTGGTCGACGGCAAGGTGCGGCCGTCTCTGCACAACATCGGCAAGATCGCGGCGGTCACCACCTATGGCGGCAGCAGGTTCCGCGCCATGCTGATGGGCGATCCGCCGCGCAGACTGGTCACACGGATGCTTCGCGCCACCGTAAAGCCGGGCGCATCGGTGACCTATCTCGCTGAATATTCGATGAACCTGTCGACCGATGAAACGCGCAGGGCTTTCATGGCCAAGGTCGCGGCAAGGATGGATGCGTTCTGATGCGGGTCCTGGTGGTCTACTGTCATCCGGTACCAGAAAGCTTCTGTGCTTCGATCCGCGACAGTGCCATCGAAGTGCTGACGCGAAGCGGTTGGGAGGTGCGGCTGCTCGACCTCTATGCGGAAAAATTCAATCCGGTGATGGGCTGCGACGAGCGGCGCTCCTACAATGACCAAGCACCGCAGGACCCGGCGCTGAAACCGCATTTCGAGCTGCTTGCCTGGGCCGAGGCGATCCTGTTCGTCTATCCGACATGGTGGTATGGATTGCCGGCGATGCTGAAGGGCTGGCTCGATCGGGTGTGGGCCACCGACGTGGCTTTCAGGCTGCCGGTGGGCAAGGGACGGATCAAGTCGCTGATGACGCATGTGACCAAGGTCGGCGTCATCACCACCTGCGGCGCGCCGACATGGTGGAGCGTCGTCGTCGGTCAGCCAGGGCGCAAGACACTGCTGCGCGGCATGCGGGCGTTGTGCGCGACCCGGTGCCGGACATTCTACCTGGCGCATTATCTGATGGATTCCTCGACGCCGAGGAGCCGGGCGGCGTTTCTGGCGAAGGTGCGGAAGAAATTGGAGCGGTTTTGAGAGATTAGCGTCCTTCTCCCCGTGAACGGGGAGAAGATGCCGGCAGGCAGATGAGGGGCAGCGCGAGCCTTGCCGACCTTGGCGCCGCCCCTCATCCGCCCTTCGGGCACCTTCTCCCCGTGAACGGGGAGAAGGCAAGACCGCGCTACATCTTCACCCGCTCGGACTTCGGGTCATACATCGGCTTCAGCGACGCTTCGGCCGCGAAGCGTTCGCCGGCGATTTCGATTTCATAGGATGAAGCCAGCACGTCCGCTTCGCTCTCGCCCTGGCACGGCACATAGCCCAGCCCGATGGCGCCGCCGAGATGGTGGCCATAATTGCCTGACGTGATCGGCCCGACGATCTTGCCGTCGCGCAGGATCGCCTCGTTGTGGAAGAGCAGGGGCTG
Organism: Mesorhizobium carmichaelinearum; assembly: GCA_943370265.1. GTDB lineage: Bacteria > Pseudomonadota > Alphaproteobacteria > Rhizobiales > Rhizobiaceae > Mesorhizobium > Mesorhizobium carmichaelinearum_A. Next base: position 26,778 of record CALRQH020000036.1, on the reverse strand, counting down.
CGGGTCCTTGAGCCGGAACTGCACGAGACGACGGCTCAATCCGGCTTCCTTCTTCTTCAACACCGCATCGCGGCCGATGAAGTCGCCCTTGGCGGTCTTCACCGCGAAGCCGAGGCCGGCTTCCAGCACATTGTCTTCGTCGGTGATGTCATGGCCGAAGTGCCGGAACGCCTTTTCGATGCGGCAGGAATCCAGCGTGTGCAGGCCGCAGAGCTTCAGGCCGACATCGGCGCCGGCCGCTTCGATCGCCTCGAAGACATGGGCTGTCTGGTCGGTCGAGACATAAAGCTCCCAGCCGAGTTCGCCGACATAGGTGACGCGGTGAGCGCGGGCCAGACCCATGCCGATCTCGATCTCCTGGAACGAGCCGAACGGGTGGGCTTCGTTGGAGAAATCGTTCGGGCTCACCTTCTGGATCAGCTTGCGCGCGTCAGGTCCCATCAGGCAGAGCACGCTTTCGGCCGCCGTCACATCGGTGATGACGACGAATTCGTCGGTCAGGTGCTTGCGCAGCCAGGCAAGGTCGCGCTGCAGCGTGGCGCCGGGAACAACGAGGAAGTAGGCCGTGTCCGACAGGCGCGAGACGGTGAGGTCGCTCTCGATGCCGCCGCGCTGGTTGAGCATCTGGGTATAGACGATCTTGCCAGGCGCCACATCCATGTCGTTGGCGCAGAGCCGTTGCAGGAAGGCGCAGGCATCTCGGCCCTCGACGCGGATCTTGCCGAACGAGGTCATATCGAACAGGCCGACCTTGTTGCGAACTGCCAGATGTTCCTCGCGCTGGTTGTCGAACCAGTTTTGTCGCTTCCACGAATAGCGGTATTCGCGCTCCTGGCCCTCGCGGGCGAACCAGTTGGCGCGCTCCCAGCCGGCCACTTCGCCAAACACGGCGCCGCGCGCCTTGAGGTGCTCATGCAGCGGCGAGCGGCGGACGTTACGGGAGGTCGCCATCTGCCGGTAGGGGAAATGGTCGGCATAGAGCAGGCCGAGCGTTTCCGAGACGCGCTCCTTCAGGTAGCGGCGATTCTTCTGGAACGGCTGGGCGCGGCGGATGTCGACTTCCCAGAGATCGAAGGGAGCTTCGCCGTCGTTGATCCACTGCGCCAGCGCCATTCCGGCGCCGCCGGAGGAGACGATGCCGATCGAATTGTAACCGGTCGCCATCCAGTAGCCCCGGAGTTCCGGCGCTTCGCCGAGATAGTAGCGGTCGTCGGGCGTAAAACTCTCGGGACCGTTGAAGAAGGTATGGATGCCGGCGGTCGCCAGCATCGGCATGCGGTTGACGCCCATTTCGAGGATCGGCTCGAAGTGATCCATATCCTCCGGCAATTGATCGAAGCAGAAATCCTCGCGGATGCCGTCCATGCCCCAGGGCTTGGCCACCGGCTCGAAGGCACCGAGCATCATCTTGCCGGCGTCTTCCTTGTAGTAGGCGCACTCGTCGGGAACGCGCAGCACCGGCAACCGGCTGAGGCCGGGGATGGGCTCCGTGACGAGATAAAAATGCTCGCAGGCATGCAGCGGGATGGTGACGCCATTCTGCGCGCCCAGTTCGCGCGCCCACATGCCGGCGCAATTGACGACGATGTCGGCTTCGATCGTGCCCTGCTCCTCGCCCTGCGCCCAGGACACGCCGGTGACGCGGCCGGCTTTCGTGTGGACCTTGGTCACCTTCACATTCTCGACGATGGTGGCGCCGCGCTGGCGCGCCCCCTTGGCCAGCGCCATGGCGATGTTGGCGGGGTCGCACTGACCATCGAGCGGCAGATGCACGGCGCCGACGACGTCGGAAACATTCAGATGTGGGTACATCTGCTTGACTTCATTGGGCGAAATCTCGCGCACGTCGACATCGAAGGCGCGCGCCAGCGAACCCTGCCGGTAGATTTCGTGCTTGCGCTCTTCGGTCAGCGCGACGGTGATCGAGCCGACCTGCCGCATGCCGGTGCCGACTTCGGTCTCGGCTTCCAGCTTGACGTAGAGATCGGCCGAGTATTTGGCCAGCCGGGTCATGTTCTGGGAGCCGCGCAACTGGCCGATCAGTCCGGCGGCATGCCATGTCGTGCCGGATGTCAGTTGCTTGCGTTCCAAAAGCACGATGTCGGTCCAACCAAGCTTGGCCAGATGATAGGCGACCGAGCAACCAGAGACGCCGCCGCCGATGATGACGGCTCTTGCTTTGGTAGGGATGGCTTTGGTGGTCATGCGGCCTCGCGACGGTAGCTGGAGACAAAACGGCGCAACCGGAGGGCTGCTTCCTGGAGAACTGGCTCGGGTTGGCAGAGGCTGATGCGGATATGGCCGGCGGCGGCTTCGCCGAAGCTTGAGCCGGGCATGACGCCGACATTCTCCTTGTCGAGGAAGGCGAAGGCGAATTTCTCGTCGTCGGGTTCGATGTCTGATATGTCGAGCATGACATACATGCCGCCCTCGGAACCGCGCACGGTGACCTCATTCATGCCACAAACGGCATCAAGGAAGACGGTGCGCCGCGCGGCGTAGCGCTCGGCGATTTCCTTGACACCGTAACGGTTCTCAAGCGCCTCGGCGCAGGCGATCGAGATGAAGGCCGGCAGACCGTAAGTCGTCACCAGGTTGAGATTGGTCAACAGCGTGACCATGTCCTCCGGTCCGGTCAGCCAGCCCATGCGCCAGCCGGTCATGCCGTGGCTCTTTGACATGGAATTGATGACCAGCGTGCGCTCGGCCATGCCGGGCAGCGAGCGCGGCGAAACGTGCTCGCCGCCGCCAAGCGTCCAATAGACCTCATCGGAGAGCAGCCAGAGGTCATGCTCCCTGCAAATCTCGGCCAGCTGTTCCAGCCGCTCACGCGAATAGACCGCACCGGTCGGGTTGTTCGGCGTGTTGATCAGGATGGCGCGGGTGTTCGGCCTAAGTGCCGCGCGGATCATGTCCGCGCGTGGCTGGAAACCATCTTCCGCCGGCGTTTCGACAACGGTGAAGCTCGCGCCGGCGGCGCTGAACGTGTTGGGGTAGGTGGCATAATACGGGGCCACCACGATGGCATGATCGCCCTGATCGAGGACGGCCTGCACGGCGGCGTAGAGCGCGGCCTGGCCGCCCGGCGTGGCGATGACCTGATCCGGTGTCGTCTCGACGCCGGTGCAGGCGCTCGACGCCGCAGCCATGGCCCTGCGCAGGCGCGGCAGGCCAGGCAGGGGCGTGTAGTGGTGATGGCTGCCGCGGACCGCTGTAACGCAGGCTTCGATCGTCTGCGCAGGCGTATCGAAGTCATGGTCGCCGACCGAGAGCATGATGATGTCCTCGCCGGCTTCCTTGCGGGCCCAGGCGGCCGAATGGACTTCCCAGCCATCCCTGCCAGAGGGCACGATGCCGGAAATGCGCGATGATGGTCTGGGCATTACTGAACTCCCGAGATCTGGTAGCCGGCCTGTTCGAGTTGGCTGCGTAGTGCCGCGATATGAGCAGGACCGACTTCGCAGCAGCCGCCGACGATCCGCGCGCCAGCTTCGACCCAGCCGATGGCCTTGTCGGCATAGGCCCGCGGGTCGAGATCGTGGCGGGCATGCAGCACCTCGACGGTGCCGCCATGCTTCAGCGCCTCGACCGAGGTGAAGCCGTTGGCATAGGCGCCAACCGGCCCGCCGAGCGCGATCAGTTCCGGCAGCGCGGCGCTGACGGCTTCGGGCCGGCAACAATTGATCAGTCGCGCCGCGACCGGCAGGTCGCCGAGTGCCGAGGAGGCAGCAGCGAGGGCTTCGCCGCTGCGCAGCCGTGGCGCGCCATGGTCGGCGAGCGTCCATGACACCCAAACAGGTTTGCCGCTTTCCGACGCCGCGGTGACGGCCGCGCGCGCTTCGTCGGCGGAGGCCATGGTTTCGCAGAGAAAGAGATCGACGCCATCCGCCTGCTCGGCAACGATGCGGCGGTAGATGTCGAGCGTCTCCTGATAGGAGATGGTCAGCGTCGGCGCGTAGCTGCCGAAAAGCGGCGACAGGCAGCCGGCGATCGCTGCCTCGCCGGCATCGTCACAAGCTTGCCTGGCCAATTCGATGCCACGCTTCTGCAGCGGCTTGAAAAGGTCCTCGGCACCCTCGCGCGCCAGGCGTTCGGGTGTGGCCGAATAGGTGTTGATGGTGATCACGCGGGCGCCGGCGCGGATGAATTCCGCATGCAGGTCGCGCACCAGATCGGGTTCGTCGATCAGCACCCTGGCCGACCACAATGGCGTCGGCTCGGATTTGCTGCGCCGGACCAGTTCCTGACCCATGCCGCCATCGGTGAGGATAACATTCTTCACGCGCGCAGCCTCTCATTCCTGGGATCCCAGAGCGGCTCGTCCTTCTGCACGACCGCCTTGAAGCGGTCGCCGAAAATCTCGATCTCGATTTCGGTGCCCGGTTCAGCCAGGTCGGCGCGCAGCATGCCGAGCGCGATCGACTTGTCGACGCGGTGACCCCAGCCGCCCGACGTCGTCTCGCCAACGATCTTGCCGTCATGCCAGAGCGTCGACACGGAAGGGGCGTCGCAGTCGCCGGGGTTTTCGACGACCAGCGTGACGAAGCGCTTCTTCACGCCCTGCTGTTTTTCGCTGAGCAGCGCCGTCTTGCCGCGGAAATCGGGCTTGTCCCATTTTATGAAGCGCTCGAGCCCGCCCTGCAGGACCGAATAGTCGGTCGAAAGGTCGCCCTTCCAGGTGCGATAGCCTTTTTCGAGCCGCAACGAATCCAGCGCATACATGCCGAACGGTTTCAGGCCATGCTTCTGGCCAGCCGCCCAGATGGCATCGAAGATGGCGGCGGTGTCGTCTACCCTTGTGTGGATCTCCCAGCCGAGTTCACCGGCAAAGGAAACGCGCACCAGCCGTGCCCGGTGGCCGGCGATGCTGGTCTCCTGATGCGTCAGCCATGGCAGCGAAAGGTCGGCGGCGCAGACCTCGGCGAGGATCTTTCGTGAGTTGGGTCCGGCGAGGATCTGGGTGGAATATTCCTCGGTCCGGTCGCTCAGCTTGAAGGTCGCATCCTTGGGCATGCGCGACTTCAGCCATTCGAAATCGTGCCATTGCGCGACCGCCGCGGTGATCAGCGTCATCAGGTTCTCGTCATGGCGAACGACGGACATTTCTGTGACGATGCGGCCCTTGTCGTCGGCGAAATAGATCAGGCCGATGCGGCCGGGTTTCGGCACCAGTCCGGTGACCTGCAGGCTCAGCCATTCGGCCGCACCGGGACCTTCGAGATTGAAGCGCGAGAAGCCGGGCAGGTCGAGGATGCCGGCGGCGTCGCGCACGGCAAGGCACTCCTCGCGCACCCGCTCGTACCAGGGACCCTCGCGACGGAAGGTCAGCGTGGCTTCTTCCGACACGTCGTCGCCGTCCTGCGCATACCAGGTGGCGCGCTCCCAGCCGTTGTAGGCGTCGAAAGAGGCGCCGAGCGTCTTGATGCGATCATGGATCGGCGACAGCTTGCGGTCACGTCCCTCGGGCCAGGCATGGCGCGGGAACTGGATGGCGTATTCGTTGCCGTAGATTTCCATGCCCTTGGCGATGCAATAGTCGGGCGCGGACGCGAAAGAGGTGAAGCGGCGCGGGTCGCATGACCACATGTCCCACTCGGTCTGGCCTTGCGTGATCCATTCCGCCAGCACCTTGCCGGCGCCGCCGCCCTGGGCGATGCCGAAGGTGAAGACGCAGGCCTCGAAGGCATTGGGAACGCCAGGCATCGGGCCGATCAGCGGGTTGCCGTCCGGCGTATAGGGGATCGGACCGTTGATGACCTTGGACAGGCCGGCGGTGCCGAGGATCGGCACGCGGGCGACGGCGTCGGCCAGATAGTGCTCGAGGCGGTCGAGGTCGTCAGGGAAAAGCTGGAACGAAAAATCGTCGGGCATCGGATCGTTGTGGCCGACCCAATGCGCGCGGCAATTGCGCTCATAGGGGCCGAGATTCATGCCGTTCTTTTCCTGGCGCAGATAATAGGAGGTGTCGACGTCGCGCAGCAACGGCAGCTTCGAGCCGTTTTCCTTCGACCATGCCGCCAGTTCGGGGATTTCTTCGAACAATATGTACTGGTGGCTCATCACCATCATCGGCACGTCTCGGCCAAACATCCTGCCCACTTCCGCCGCGCGGTAACCGGCGGCGTTGACGACGATCTCGCAGCGGATCTCGCCTTGCGCTGTTACAACCACCCACTCGTCCTTGTCACGACGCACGCCGGTGACCGGGCAGAAACGGATGATCTTGGCGCCGAGGTCGCGCGCGCCCTTGGCCAGAGCCTGGGTCAACTGCGCTGGATCGATATCGCCGTCGCTCGGATCATAGAGCGCGCCCTTCAGTTCATGCGTTTCGATGAACGGGTAGCGGCGCTTGATCTCGTCGACGCCGATCACGTCGATGTTCATGCCCTGATAGAGACCCATGCCCTTGGCGCGCTGGAATTCCTGCATGCGCTCGGCCGAGTGTGCCAACCGCAGCGAGCCGGTGACGTGGTAGTTCATGGGATAGTCGACCGCGTCGGCCAGCCCGCGATAGAGCTCGGTCGAATAGCGCTGCATATTCATCAGCGACCAGGACGAGGAGAAGGTCGGCACATTGCCGGCGGCATGCCAGGTCGAACCGGAGGTCAGCTCGTTCTTTTCCAGCAGCACGCAGTCGGTCCAGCCCGCCTTGGCAAGATGGTAGAGCGACGAGGCGCCGACGGCGCCGCCTCCGATGATCACCACGCGCGCCGTGCTCGGCAAACCAGCCATGTTCTTCTCCCAAATTCCTAGCGCGTCGCGCTGCTATTCTTGTTTTGACGCATCTCCGCCCAAAACCGCTGCACAGTTTTGGGCGAGATGCATTTCAATAAACCGGTGGCGAAACAACCCAGATGACAACCGCCGGCTCGGACCCTGGATTGCGCCAGCGGAACGGCTTGCCGTCGAAGCGAAAGGAATCACCCTCGCTCAACTGGTGCCAGATGCCGGCGATCTCGATGTCGAAGGTTCCCGAAGCGACGTAGCCGGCCTCCTCGGTCGGCCGGCGCGACAAGGTTTTCAATTCCGCTCCCGGCGCGAAGACTGAACGCAGCATTTCGAAGCTACCGCCGAGATCGGGCGACAGAAGCTCCTCCATCAGGCCAGATTCGCTTGTGCCAAGCCGGCGGCGACTGCCGGCGCGCACGACCACGCCGCGTTCGTTTTCAACAGGCGCTTCATGGCTGAAGAACAGGCTGACAGGGACGCCGAACAGTTCAGCCAGGGCTTTGAGATCCCCCAACGAAGGCGTCGACAGGCCGCGCTCGACCTGGCTGACCCAGCCGACCGAGCGGCCAAGCTTCAACCCCGTCTCGGCAAGCGTCAGCCCTCGGGCCTTGCGCAGCGCACGAATGTCGCCGGCCAGCAGCCTTTCGTCAGGTCCCTGCAATGTTTGGGCTGTAGTTGGAGGCAAAATCGCTCGCTTCATGAAAAAATCTACTCGAATTTCATGAGAAAGCAGGCTCGTGAAAAAATCAAGTGGATTTTCATGCATTCGCAAGATTTGCTTGCGCGATTTTGGCTGATCATGCAAAGGCTCGGCCACGAACGGCGAGTGGGGACGTCCGGTCGAGACAAAGGCTAAGGGACGGCCCATGCTGGAAAACAACCCCCGGATTGCGGATGAAGCCGAGATCGTCGACGAGGCGATCATCTCGCGCCGCTCCGTGCGTGCCTTCCTGCCGGACATGGTCGATGACGATACGATCCGCGCCATCCTGGCTGTTGCCGCGCGTGCGCCATCGGGCACCAACATGCAGCCGTGGAAGGTCTACGTCACCAAGGGGGAGGTCAAGCGGCGGATCACCGACGCCATCCTCAATTCCGGCATTCGGGCCGAGAAGGTCGAGTGGGATGAGTATCAGTACTATCCCACACAGTTCTTCGAACCTTATCTGACACGGCGGCGGGCCAATGGCTTCGGGCTCTATGGCGCACTCGGCATCGGGCGGCGCGAGGTCGACAAGATGCGCGCCCAGCACGACCGCAACTTCGTCTTCTTCGACGCGCCGGTCGGCATGATCTTCACCATCGACCGGCGGCTGAACCAGGGTTCGTGGATCGACTACGGCATGTTCCTGCAGAACATCATGGTCGCGGCGCGGGGCAGGGGTCTGCACACCTGTCCGCAGGCCGCCTTCGCGCCATACCACCGGCAGATCAGGCCGGTGCTCAACATTCCCGACGAGGAGATCGTCGTCTGCGGCATGGCGCTCGGCCATGAGGATACCTCCAAGCCTGAGAACGATTTCCGCACCGACCGCGTGCCGCTGGAAGAATGGGTGACGTTCAGCGAATAGGGCAGCTGAGCTGCCAGGTATGCTGATTTGAGCGGTGACGCTATTCCGTGTTCATCTGCATGCCATGGCCGCTGACATGGGCGCCGTCCTGGGGCGTCAGCTTGAGGTAAGCGAGCAGAGCGCAAAGCGTGATGCCGCCCTCGATCAGGAACAAGATCCGGAAGTCGCCGCTCATGGCGGGGCCACCGCCTGCCAGAAATGACAGCGTCGCCGCGGCCAGGCCGACGCTGATCGCCACCGCCAATTGCCAAAGAATATAGTAGAGCGCGCTGAAGCGGGCGAGCTGTTCTGGCGCAATGTCGGAATAGGCGAGGTTTCCGGTCGAGGCCCACTGAATCGAGCGGAAAACGCCGAAGGTGAAGATGTAGGCAAGGACGATCCACACCGGGGTGGTCGCTTGCATCAAGGCGAAACCAGCCACCATGGCGGCAACGATCGGTGTATTGAAGACCAGCACGCGGCGGAAGCCGAACCGGTTGAGGACGCGCGGCATGAAGAAACGCATGACCACCGAGCCGAGCGCCGCAACGAAGGTCAGGGATCCCGCCTGCACTGCGCTCATGCCGAAGCCAAGCTGGAACATCAGCGGCAGCAGGAAGGCGACGGAGCTGAGGCCGATCGTGTCCAGCCCGCCGCCGGTGAGGAACGAGACACGGAACGTGCGGATGCGCAGGAGCTTGAGGTCGAGCAAGGGATTGCGCACACGCAGGCAGTAAAACGAGGCAATCGACAGGATGATGACCGCCAACGCCAGCTCACCGGCAATCATACTGCCGGCGACGTCTTTCGCTGCCAGGGAATCCATGCCGAAGACCAGCAGAATCATGCCGCTGCCGACCAGCAGAAAGCCCGGAAAATCAAACGGGGTGCGCACCGGCTTGGTGACCGTCGGAAACAGCGAGGCGGCGAGAATTGCAGCCGCCAGCGCGAACGGCACGTTGATGAAGAAAATCCAGCGCCAGGAAATGTAGGTGGTCAGCGCGCCGCCGACCAGCGGACCGACCAACGGCCCGGTTTGGCTGGCCACCGAGATGTACATGTTGATCTTCAGCGTCCGGTTGCGCGGAAAGGTCGACAGGATGACGACCTGGCCGAGCGTGCCCATCAAGGCGCCGCCGAAACCCTGCAGCGCGCGGGCGCCGACCAGCATCCATATGTCATTCGACAGCCCGCAAAGCGCCGATGAGGCGGCAAATACCAGCAAGGCAAAACAATAGACGTTGCGCAGGCCGAAGCGGTCGGCGGCCCAACCGCCGAGCGGCATGGAGATGATGAGGCTGGCGACATAGACGGTGATCAGCAGGCCGAGCTGACTGGGTGGTCGGGCGAGGCTTTCGCCGATCCCAGGCAGCGCCGTCACCACGACATTCTGGTCGAGGCTGGTCATGAACACGCCGCAGGCGACAGTCAGCGGCAATAGGAGCAAGGCTCTGGCCGACACATCGGCGCGATCCGTGGCGCCGGCGGATATTTCTGCGGTCATGGGGATTTGCGAACCAAACGAATGCGCCGACTCAGAGACGGGATTTTAACCCTTGGACCAGCTTTGCGGCCATTTTCGTCCATGATGCTCGCGTGAATCGGATTTCTCTAGCGGCAGAACCGGCTGGCCTTGATGCCAGATACCGTTCTGCTTCGCTGCACGGAGCTGACGAGCGTCGACCGTTCAACCAAACAGGTGCTGAATCCGCGACTGCAGCCTGGCGAACTGGGCCGTAGCCGACGTGATCGATACGAGCGAGGGGATCTATTGCACCTCGTAGCCGACTTCGTCGGCGGCGTGGCAGAGCGCCTTCCAGAAGGACCGAGCGAACGAACGAAAGACGTAGACGTCGAACTGGTCGGCGCCGGTGCGCTGAATCTGCGCGAAGACATCGTGATGAACGGTCGAGCGGCCCGCGCCGACCGGGAAGGCCGGCAGCGCGAAGTCGATGGCAAAGAATTTCGCCAGTACCCATTCAGCCTTTGGTCCGGCGACGCGGATGGCGGTGCGCCCATGCGAAAGATCGGTCACCGTGCCGATGGCAGGGGTGATGACCTTGGCAAAGGCCGCGGCCAGGCCCTCGGCCTCGTCAACCACGGTGAATTTTCCCGGCGCGAAGCCGAACACCGATCTGGTGCCATCCGTGCTTCCGCCGCCGGCGCCATCAGGCAAAGCAAGGCCGGTAACCGCGCGGATGCCGGCCATCAGCATCTTTTCCTCGCCCGGCCATGCGGCGAGTTGCACGATCGAGCCGGGGCTCGTTTCGGAGAGGATGACATCGATGCCATTCTCGAAATTGCCGTGCGAGCCGGGGCGCAGTTCCGGCTCCAGCGGTGACAAGCGTTCGGGTAACTGGCGCTCAACCATGCATGCGGCTCCCGTCCGGATCGAAGAAGTGGTTGGAGACAATCTCGATCGGCCCGAAGCGATTGCGCAGCGGATCGGAGACGTAGGCGCGTGTCCCGTGGCGCGCCTTGCCGCCCTCGACCAGCGCCAGCGCGATATGCTTGCCCAGCGCCGGCGAATAGCAGCAGGCGGTGATGTGGCCGATGGAGCCGTGCGGATTGGCCTCGTCAAGTTCCTCGACGATATGCGATCCGCCATTGAGCGGCTTGTTGTCGAGCGAAACCAGGCCGACGAGTTCCAGGCGGTCGGGGGCGATCAGGCCCTCGCGGTCCATCATCGCCGAGCCGATGAACGGCTTCTTCTTCGACAGCATCCAGTCGAGGTGCAGGTCGCGCGCCGTGGTGCGGCCGTCGATCTCGGCGCCGGTGACATGGCCTTTCTCGATGCGCATCGTGCCCAGCGCTTCAAGCCCGTAGGTCACAAGTCCGAATGGTTTGCCGGCTTCGATCAGCGCGTTCCAGACATGGGTGCCGTAACCGGCGCCGGAATAGACTTCGAAGGCCATTTCACCGGAGAAAGATAGTCGGCAAATCATAACGGGGACGCCGGCGATCTCACCGCGCACGATGCCCATGAAGGGCAGGGTAGCGTTGTCGACGGCCGTGCCGGTGACGCAAGCGGCCAGGATTGCCCTTGCCTTTGGCCCGCCGATCGCCGCACCCGCCCACTCGTCGGTCACCGAGGTGACATGGACCTTCAGCTCCGGCCAGATGACATCGAGGAAATACTCCAGGTGCTGCATCACCTTGCCGGCATTGGCCGTGGTGGTGGTCATCAGGAAATCCTGTTCGCCAAGCCGCCAGGTGGTGCCGTCATCGAAGGCAAGTCCGTCCTCGCGCAGCATCAGCCCGTAGCGCGCCTTTCCGACGGCCAAGGTGGAAAACATGTTGGTGTAGATGCGGTCGAGGAATTCAGCCGCGTCCGGACCTTGCACGGCAATCTTGCCCAAGGTCGAGACATCGACGATGCCGGCGCTCTCGCGCGTCGCCCTGGCTTCGCGCACATAGGCCTGCTCGATGGTCTCGCCGGCATGGCCGTAGATCATCGGCCGGTACCAGAGGCCGGCGGAATACATGGTGGCGCCATTGTCCACGTGCCAGTCATGCATCGGCGTCAGCCGCTCTGGCTTCAGGTCGCCAAAACGCTCCGCCGCCAGCGAGCCGATCGACACCGGCGCGAAGGGCGGCCGGAAGCGGGTCGTGCCAACCTCCGGGATCGGCTTGCCCAGTGCTTCCGCCATGATGGCAAGACCGGGGACGTTGGAGCTCTTGCCCTGGTCCGTCGCCATGCCCAGCGTGGTGTAGCGCTTGAGGTGCTCGACCGAGACGAAGCCTTCACGATGCGCCAGCCGCACGTCCTCGGCGGTCACGTCATGCTGGAAGTCGACAAAGCTCTTGCCCTTGGCCTTGATCTCGAACACCGGAGCCGGATCGGGATCGCCGGGTGCCGCTTCGACCGTGGGCAACGCCGCCGGCATGCTTGTTCCTCCGGCCGCGGAGAGGCCGGCGGCGCGGCCTTCGGCGATCGCCTCGGCCGTCGAAAAGCTGCCGGTGAAGGCGCCGGCGCCGATCCATTTCTGCGTCGGTTTCGGCGGCAGGAAGGCTTGTCGGGCGGCATTCCATTCCGCCTTGGCGCCGGCCTGGCTGGCCAGATGGATTGTCGGCGACCAGCCCCCGGACATCAGCAGGCAGTCGGCGTGGATGCTGCGCGCTTCGCCGCTCAGTGCGCCATTGGCCATGTCGAAACGCTGCACCATGATGCCTGACAGAGCCTTGCTGCCTTCCGTGGCGACGACGGCGTGGCCGGACAGGATTTCAGCCTCGGCTTCGCCGGCGAGATCGCGCATGTCGCTCGAGAGTTCCGGGCGCACGTCGATGATGGCAACGATCGCGGCGCCTGCCTTCTTCAGCGCAAGGGCCGCGCGATAGGCGCTGTCATTGTTGGTGAACAGCGCGATCCTGCTGCCCGGCAGAACTCCATATTCATTGACGTAGCGCTCGGCGGCATGCGCCAGCATCACGCCCGGGCGATCATTGCCGGGAAACACCAGCGGCCGTTCGAAGGAGCCGGTGGCCAACACCACCGACTTGGCTCGGATCGCCCAGTAGCGATGGCGCGGCTCACCCTTCGCGGACCTCTCCTTGTGATCGGTGACCCGCTCCAGCGCTGCGATCGTGTTGCCGTCGTAGTAGCCCCAGACCGTCGTGCGCGGCAGCAGGCGTACATTGTCATAGCCTTCGAGCTGGGCAGCGGCGCGCCTTGCCCAATCCGCTGCCGGCATGTCGTCGATCGTCTCGCCCGACCATTTGGCGGAACCGCCGAACTGTGGATCAAGTTCTGCGAGGATGACGCGCGCACCCTGATCGGCCGCGGCCTTGGCGGCCATCAATCCGGCTGGCCCGGAGCCGACCACGAGCACGTCGCAGAACGCGTTCATGCGCTCGTAGCGCGCCGCGTCTCCGGCCGAGCCGGCACGGCCGAGGCCGGCGGCGCGGCGGATGAAATGCTCGCAGAACATCCAGAACCGCGTGCCCTTTAGCGGACCGACGACCGGCCCCATGAAGGTCTTGTAATAGAAGCCGGCAGAGAGGATCTTGCCGCCCAGCTGGTTGACTGCGTTGATGTCCCAGGCAAGCGACGGAAAGCGGTTCTGGCTCAGCGCCGTCAGCCCATCATAGATCTCGACCATGGTCGCCGGGACGTTCGGTTCGCGAACCTCGCCCTTCAGCACGGTGACCAGGGCGTTGGGCTCCTCGACGCCGGCGGTCAGCACGCCGCGCGGGCGGTGGTACTTGAACGAGCGTCCGAACAGCGTGACGCCATTGGCCAGCAGTGCCGAAGCCAGCGTGTCGCCGGCGTGGCCGGTGTAGTGCGCGCCGTCGAAGGTGAAACGGATCGTCCGCAGCCTGTCGATCCGCCCGCCGGTATCGGTGCGGCGCGGGCTCATGACTTGCCCTCCGCCTTGCGACGGGAGGACGAGGCATGATCGCCGCGCGCGAAGGCGACGCTGGAAATCTCGTGCGTCAGCGTGTTCCTGATGACCTTGAGATGGGCGCGGCAGCCGCCGGAATGCTGCCAGAACTCATTGTGGTCGCCGGCCGGGTTCAGCCGGTCATAGACATAGGCGTTCCAGGCATCGAGGTTCTGCGAGGCCGGGTTGGGGCGTTCGCGATTGGCGTCACCCTGATAGGTGAACTCGATGACGTCGCGGGGGCCGCAATAGGGACAGGTGATCAACATCGGATTCAATCTTCTTGTTTGACCATGATCTGGTCGGAAAACCGGTTTCCACTTTTCCGGACCATGGTCCAATGCAGCCTTGCTCAGTGAAGCCTGGGGTTCGCGCCCTGGCCCTTGTCGTCGATGACGAGGCCGCGATGGAAGCGGTCGAGGGTGAACGGCGCGTTGAACTCGTGCGGCTGGTCCTTGGCGATGGTCCAGGCAAAGCACCAGCCGGAGGCCGGCGTCGCCTTGAAGCCGCCGTAGCACCAGCCGCAGTTCAGATACATGCCGGGCAGGGGGCCGGTGGTGATGATCGGCGAGCCGTCCATCGACATATCGCAGACGCCGCCCCAGGAGCGCAGCATGCGCACGCGGGCGAGACCGGGGAACAATGCCAGCATCTCGCTCATCACCTCATCGACGATGGGCAGGTTGCCGCGCTGGGCGTAGCTGTTGTAGCCGTCGATATCGCCGCCATAGACAAGGCCGCCCTTGTCGGACTGCGACATGTAGAAGTGGCCCATGCCGAAGGTCACCACCGTATCGATGAACGGTTTCAGCGATTCCGTGACGAAGGCCTGCAGCACATGGCTCTCGATCGGCATTGTGTCCACGCCGGCCATCCGCATGACGCGGCCGGTGCTGCCGGCGACGGCCACCGCAACCTTCTTGGCGCGGACATCGCCGCGTGAGGTTGTGACGCCGGTGATGCGGTCGCCGTCGCGCAGGAAGCCGGTGACCTCGCAATTCTCGATGATATCGACCCCGCGACGGTCGGCGCCACGCGCGTAGCCCCAGGCGACCGCATCGTGGCGGGCCGTGCCGGCGCGACGCTGCATCAATCCGCCAAGAACCGGGAACCGCGCCGCATCGGACACATCCAGCGCCGGGATCAGGCGCTTGATCTCAGCCGGCGTCATCAGTTCGGCATCGACGCCGAGGTGGCGCATGGCGTTGCCGCGCCTTGCATAGTCATCGAACTGGGCCGGCGTGTGCGCGAGGTTGAGACAGCCGCGCTGAGAGAACATGACGTTGTAGTTGAGGTCGTGCGACAGGTTCTCCCACAGCTTCATTGAATGTTCGTAGAAGCGGGTATTGGCTGGCAACAGATAGTTGGAGCGGACAGCCGTGGTGTTGCGCCCGACGTTGCCCGACCCGAGCCAGCCTTTTTCCAGCACGGCGACATTGGTGATGCCGTGTTCCTTGGCCAGATAGTAGGCGGTCGCCAGCCCGTGGCCGCCACCACCGATGATGATGACATCATAGGACGCCTTCGGGTCTGGCTTGCGCCAGGCCGGCTTCCAGTCCTTGTTTCCCTTGAGCGCGTTCGCGAGCAGCGAAAAGGCCGAGTACTCTGCCATGTGCATGTTTGTCCGGTTCGGGCGATGCGGCAGACTATACAGCAGGCGGCGGGCGCAAAGCCAATATTGCGCCATCGCTTTTCAACTGACCGACGCCAGGCCAGACGATCGGACGGGAAACAGGAGGGCGGCTGCGACGGCTTGCTCCATGATATAGCCGTCTTTATCAAGGACGGGCTTTCTTTGAATGCCTTTTGCCATATGCCCGAGTCGCAAAACAAATCATGCTTTTCCGATTGCTCCGCCTGGTTCTGATCCTGACGCTGGCCGTATCGGCCGACCTGCCGTCCGGCGCCGTCGCGCAGGTGGCAGGCCAGGCGCCCGCCGCGCAAGCAACCGGCCAGGCTCCGGCGGTCGCGCCGGAAGGTAACCAGGCACCCGCGGCCAACCCGGCTCCGGCAGCGCCAGTCAATCAGGTTCCGGCAGCGCCGGCGCCCGCCCAGTCTCCCACCGGGCTGATCGCCGACCAGCAGAAAATGATCAAGGACCTGACGGCAAAGACCGATGCCCTTGAGAAGCAGATCCAGCAGGATGGGGAGGATGACGCGAGCCTCGTCGATATCCGGCTCAAGCTCGAGGAACTGTCGCACGAGTCGTTGAATACGGCGCTTGCGTTCCGTCCTCGCCTTGCCGAGATCAACGCCAGGGTCCTGCAGCTTGGCACGCCGCCTGCCGCAGGCCAGCCGGCCGAGCCCGATATCGTGACTACCGAGCGGCAGGCTCTGACGTCGGAGAAGGCCGAGATCAATGCGGTCATCGCCGCGGCGCAAACCTTGTCGATCCGCATCAGCGGGCTGATCGACAAGATCGGCAACATGCGCAGCGAACTTTTCCGCAACCTGCTCACCAAGCGCTACATACTGTCCGACGCGCTCAGCCCGCAGGTCTTTTCCGATGCCAATGAGGAATTTGGCAGCCTTTACAAGGCGGTATCATCCTGGCTGACGTTCGCTTTCAAGTTCAAGTTCCAGGCCATGCTGGCCGCGACCTTCATGGCGCTTGGATTGGCGCTCGTGCTGCTGGTTGGTGGCAGACGCCTGTTCGGGCGCCTGTTCGAGGCCGACCCCTCCGTCGAGGATCCGTCCTATCTGAGCCGGTTGACGGTAGCCTTCTGGTCGACATTGCTGCCAACGCTGGCGGTCGCCGCCTTTCTTGTCCTGGCGGTTTTCTTTTTCAATTACTACAACGTCCTGCGCGGTGACATCGGCATCTTCCTCAATGGGTTGGCGACCGTCATCGGCGTGGTCTTCTGCGTCAATCGGCTGACGAATGCGGCACTGTCGCCGCGCCTGCCCAACTGGCGGCTCATTCCGGTCGAGACGGGACCGGCGCGCTGGCTGGTTCGCCTTGCCACAGCCATGGCCGTGGTCATCAGCGTCAACACCTTCCTGTCGGTGATCAACGACAAGATGGGCTCGCCGCTGTCGCTGACCATCGCCCGCAGTTTCGGCGCTACCATCATCGTCGGCATCATCCTGATCCTGATGGCGATGCTGAAGCCGTTCAAGGCGCGTGACGGAAGCTGGCGTCCGTGGCCGGCATGGCTGCGCTACCTGGCTCTCTCGCTCGGCCTGTTCACCATCGTTGCGGCATTGCTCGGCTATATCGGCCTCGCGCTGTTCGTCTCGCTGCAGGTCGTGGTCACAGGCACCGCCCTGATCACCGCCTATATCGGCTTCCTGTCGGCGCGCGCGATCGGCGAGGAGGGCGCCTTCGCCGACACTTCGGTCGGCCGCTGGCTATCCGCCAATTCCAGCTACGAGGATACCGCACTCGACCAGCTCGGCCTTGTGGTCAGCGTCGCCATCAACCTGATGATCGTGCTGGTTTTCCTGCCACTGATCCTGCTGATGTGGGGCTTCCAGCCGGGTGATATCCAGGCCTGGGCCTACAAACTCGCGACCGGGATCAGCATCGGATCGGTGACGATCTCGGCGACCGGCATCCTCTCAGGCATCATCGTCTTCATCATCGGCTATTTCCTGACCCGATGGTTCCAGGGCTGGCTCGACGGCTCCGTGATGGCTCGCGGCAAGGTCGACACCGGTGTGCGCAATTCCATCCGGCTGGCGGTCGGCTATGCCGGCGTCGCGCTTGCCGCGCTGGTCGGCATCTCGGCGGCTGGCATCGATCTCTCCAGCCTGGCACTGGTGGCCGGCGCCCTGTCCCTCGGTATCGGCTTTGGCTTGCAGAATGTCGTGTCCAATTTCGTCTCGGGCCTCATCCTTTTGGCCGAGCGGCCGTTCAAGGTCGGCGACTGGATAATTGCCGGCGACGTCAGCGGCACCGTCAAGAAGATCAGCGTGCGCGCCACCGAGATCGAAACGTTCCAGCGGCAATCGGTGATACTGCCCAATTCGAACCTGATCAACAACGCCGTCGGCAACTGGACGCACCGCAACAAGCTTGGCCGCGTCGAAATCAAGGTCGGCGTCGCCTATGGCAGCGACGTCAAGCGGGTCCATGCCATCCTGCTGGACGTAGCGCGCAGTCATCCTCTGGTGCTGAAGAACCCGGAACCCTTCGTTCTGTTCTCGAATTTCGGCGCCGCGGCACTGGAATTCGAAATCCGCGTCTTCCTGGCCGATGTGATGAATGGCAGCTCCGTGCAAAACGACATTCGCTTTGCCGTTCTCGATGCTTTCGACAGCGAGCATATCGAAATCCCCTCGACGCCACGCGCCGTCGTCGAGGTCAAGAAACACGTGGCATGGCCAATCGATGACGACAAGATCGAGGTCGATTTCGTCGAACAGCAGCAGGCAAAGGCCGAAGCCGATGCCGAGAAGCGGCGCCTCGCCAAGTCACGCCGCAAGAAGCCCGACCCCAGTTAGACATTTTGGGCGCTTGGATCTGGCCTTCCGAACCGCGCCAATGAATTGCGGCATGAATGCGGCATTCAGTTGCGGTTCAGCTTCCATCTCATATAAGTTCGCATGCAAAGGGCGAAAATGCCTTGCGAAATGCAACAGAGGCGGTGGGAACACCGATATCGCACATGTGGAAGTCTCTCGTCGCTGCCGTTGCCTTGCTCGCTGCGGGCGGTTCTGCCTATGCCGCCAGCGCGGTCAACAAGGACGCGCAGACCCGCACGCTCATCGTGACCGAAGGCGGCAGCAAGTCCGAACTGGCGCTGGCCGCCGGCGAAACCGTGGAATTCTGCTCCAGTGGCTGTTTCGTCACCATGCCCAATGGTGATCTGGAAGCCCTTACAGGTTCGGAGACCATCGAGATTTCGGGTGGCGTTGCCCGCATCAAGTAACCCCGACCGCATGGGTTGTGGAAGGCCGGGTGTTTGCCCGGCCTTTTATTGTTTGTGGTCATAGCTGCTTAACGATGAAGGGGGAAATACTGGTCTTCGGACGCAACCGGGCCGACAACTTTAACGTTCAGTGCGCCGATCCCCGCTATATCTCGAACAAGACGCCCAACCACGGCGCATGGCGGATTCAGCAGGGCAGGACGGGACATGGACGCGCGATCGGACAGGAACGCAATTCCGCTTGCGGTCGATCTCGACGGCACGCTGATCGCGACCGACCTGCTGTGGGAAGGGCTGTTCGTCCTACTCAAGAAGAATCCGCTCTACATCTTCCTCGTAGCCTTCTGGGCGGCCGGCGGGCCGGCGCGGCTGAAGCAGGCGATTGCCCAGCGCATAGACATAGATCCGGCTTCGCTGCCGTATCGGGGGGTGTTGCTTGAGCGCCTTCGCGCCGAGCATGCCGAAGGCCGAAAGATCGTGCTGGCCACAGGCACGCCACGCAAATTCGCCGAGGCCATCGCCGGCCATCTGGGCATTTTCGACAGGGTGCTGGCGACCGACGGCCTCGACAATCTGACTGCAGGCAAGAAGCGCGCCTCGCTTGTCGCGGCCTATGGCGATGGCGGGTTCGATTATGCCGGCAACAGCCGGCATGATCTCAAGGTCTTCGACGCAGCCCGCACCGCGATTGTCGTGGCGCCGGACCGCCACGCCATGCGCTGGCAGGCCGCGAACGGAGCCGAGATGGTGCCGGCGCCAAAGCCGACGTTCCGAACCATCGTCAAGATGCTGCGCATGCACCAGTGGTTGAAGAACTCGCTGATCGCGGTGCCGATGGTGCTGGCGCACCAATATTTCAGCCCCGACATGATCTGGGAATGCATGCTGGCGTTCGTCTCGTTCAGCGCCGTGGCATCGGCCATATACATCCTCAACGATTTCTTCGATCTCGCGCTGGATCGCAAACACGCCACCAAGCGCAACCGGCCGTTCGCCAGCGGTGCTCTTTCGATTCCGTTCGGGATCGGCGCGATCGTGGTGCTGCTGGCGATCGGCGTCTGCACTGGGCTTGTGCTGTCGAGCGAATTCCTTGCCGTCCTCGGCGGCTACATAGTTGTCACGACAGCCTATTCGCTGTCGTTCAAGCGCATGTTGCTGGTCGACGTGCTGACGCTGGCGGGACTCTACTCGATCCGTGTCCTGGCGGGCGCCGCGGCAACGGGTGTCGCCGTGTCATTCTGGCTTCTGGCTTTCTCGATCTTCTTCTTCCTGTCGCTGGCGCTGGTGAAGCGCTATGTCGAATTGCGCACTACCGCCATTCCTCCGGGCGAGCGCATAGCCGGCCGTGGCTATCGCACCGAAGACCAGGAGATCGTCGCCCAGGCGGGCATGGCCTCGGCCTTCTCCTCGGCGCTGGTGCTGGCGCTTTACATGGACAGCGTCGCGGTGCGCGAGCTTTACCCGCACCCCTGGTTGATCTGGCCATTGGCGCCGATCGTGCTCTATCTGACCATGCGCGTCTGGATACTCGCACGCCGCGACGAGATGCATGACGATCCAGTCGTCTTCATCATCCGCGATTGGCGCAGCCAGATCGTCGTGTTCGTCGGCGCGGTGCTGCTGGTCATCGGGGGCTGGTAGGCATGGCCGAGCGCTACCAAAGCTTCGGCCTCGCAAGCCATGCAGCACCACGCGCAATCGCGGCCAATGACGGCATCGCGATGCTGAAGGGCCGCGGGGCGAAGAAGGACGGCCTGCTCGCCTATGGCAATGGCCGCTCCTACGGCGATTCCTGCCAGAACGATGCCGGCGCGGTCGTCGACATGCGATCGCTGAACCGCATCCGCGCCTTCAATGCCGAAACCGGTGTCATCGAGGCCGAGGCCGGGGCTCTCCTGTCCGACATCATCGCTCACGCGGCACCTTACGGCTTCTTTCCGGCGGTGGTCCCGGGTACACAGTTCGTCACGCTTGGCGGCGCCATCGCCAATGACGTTCACGGTAAGAACCATCACCGGCGCGGCACGTTCGGCTGCCACGTCGAATCCTTCGCGCTGCTGCGCTCGGATGGACGAACCTATCGCTGCTCGAGCACCGACAATGCGCGCCTGTTCCGCGCGACGATCGGCGGCATGGGACTGACCGGACTGATCCTGTCGGCCTCGATCCGGCTGATGCGGGTGCCCTCGCTCGACATCGTCGAGAAGGCGACGCCGTTTCGCGATCTCGGTGAATTCTTCGGCCTTGCTGAAGCCGCCGACCAGGCCAATGAATATGCCGTCGCCTGGATCGACCAGCTTGCCGGCGGCCGCGGCAGCGGGCGCGGCCTGTTGTTCACCGGCAACCATGCCGAGCATGGCTCGCACGTGGCCTCGCGCGCCGCGGCACTGTCGGTGCCGTTCCAGCCGCCCTTCAATGTGCTCAACCGGCCGTTCCTGACCGCTTTCAATGCCGCATACCGGTGGAAGAAGGGCCGGCCTTCGGCGCCGCGCCATGTTGGCTACCAGGGCTTTTTCTTTCCGCTCGACGGGGTCCGCGACTGGAACCGGCTCTACGGACCAAAGGGGTTGTTCCAGCACCAGAGCGTCGTGCCGGAAGACGTTGCGCGCCAGGTCGTGCCGGCACTGCTCGCGGCGGCGCGAAAGGCCGGGCAGGGCTCGTTCCTGACCGTCCTGAAACGCTTCGGTTCGATCCGTTCGCCGGCGCTGCTGTCGTTTCCCCGGCCGGGATTCACGCTGACGCTCGACTTCCCCAACCGGGGTACATCAACGCTTGCGTTGCTGTCTGAACTCGACCGCATCACGGTCGAGGCCGGCGGCGCGGTCAACCCATACAAGGATGCTCGCATGGGGGCCGAAATCCTCGCTTCGTCCTTTCCAGACTGGCAGCGCCTGGAGGCGCTTCGCGATCCGGCCTTCATGTCGAGCTTCTGGGCACGGACGGCGAGAAAGCTCGATCCGCGGCGTGCCGAGGCTGCGGAGTAGATAAAACTCAACTTAGTCTTGGTTATCGCATTGCTAATATCATGGTTCATTAAAAATGGTCTTGTTGCTTCACGAAGTTTTTGCGGGTTTGCATTATGACGGTGAAGGGATGAGTGGGAAAACATGAAATACATTGTCTTCATTCTTTTTACTGTCATGACCAACGCCGTCGCGCAGGTGATGCTCAAGCAGGGCATGATGTCGCTCGGGCCGATTTCCTTCGAGGGCGTCAACCCCATCGTGAAGCTGTTGCAGATCGTGTTCAGTCCATGGGTTTTCCTAGGGCTCTGCACCTTCGTCATCTCGATGGCATCGCATCTTTATGTGCTGTCCAAGGTCGAGCTCTCCTTCGCCTATCCGTTCCTCAGCCTTGCCTATGTTGCCGTCGCCATCGTCGCCTATTTCGTCTTCCGCGAGGACCTCAACGCCTGGCGCATCGCCGGCATTGCCTTCATCTGCGTCGGCACGGTGCTGATCGCGCAGAGCGGTCGAGATTTGGGCGGGCGCGGGCACGGCGAGGAAACGGCTTCTCTTTCGTCCGACAAGATTCACAGCGAGATCATTCGATGAGACATGTGATTTTCGGCGGCGACGGCTTCGTCGGTCGCCATCTTGCTCCCAAACTGCTGGCCGATGGCGAGGACGTGGTCGTCGCCGATATCGTCAAGAGCGACCTGCCGCATTACCGCAATGTCCGCTTTGTCCGGTGCGACGTGACCGATCCGGCCTCGGTGGCCTCGGTCGGACTGAAGGCCGATGACATGGTGTACAATTTGTCGGCCAAGATGCTGTCGCCGATCCAGGTTCGCGCCAAGCGGCACGACTTCTTCTTTCCAGTCAATTTCCATGGCACCGAGCACATCATGCAGGCCATGGACAGAGCCGGCGCACCGAAGCTCATCCACTACACGACCGACATGATCTACGGCCACACGGTGACCCAGCCGATGACCGAGGAGCATCCGGTCGCGCCGCTCGGCGAATATGGCTGGTCGAAGCAGAAGACCGAGGAACTGGCGGCCGAATGGCGCAAGCGCGGCATGTCGATCTCGCTGTTTCGTCCGCGCCTGATCATCGGGCCCGGCCGGCTTGGCATCCTCGAAAAGCTGTTCAAGCTGATCGACTGGAACCTTCCCGTGCCGATGATCGGCTCGGGCAGGAACCCCTACCAGTTCATCTCGGTGTTCGATTGCGCCGAGGCCGCGCGCGCCGCCTGGAAGGCGGGAGTCCCGAACGAGGCCTATAATCTCGGTTCGCTCAATCCGCCTCCGGTGAAGAAATTGCTTGGCGACCTGATCAAGCACGCGGGTTCGAAATCGCTGCTGATCCCGACGCCGGGCTGGGCGGTCAAGCGCACGCTCGACCTGCTTGACCTGATGAACATGCCGATCATGGACCCGGAGCAATATCTGATCGCCGACGAGGAGTGCGTGCTCGACGTGTCCAAGGCCGGGCGCCAGCTGGGCTGGGTGCCGCAATATCGCGACGAGGACATGCTGATCGCCGCCTACAGCGAATACCGGGCCACGAAGGCCGGTCACGTCGTCGCCGCCAAACACGTCGCTGCCGAATAATGGGCCGGCCGAACACGCCAATTGGAGACTCTGAAATGACCGTCATGGCCAAACCCGACCACATGAGCGCGCGTACCATGGTGAACGCGCCGGCGCTGTCGCCCGCCACCGTCGCCAAGCCTGACCTGATCAGCGTCGAGCAGGCCAAGGCGATGGACGTCGCCCGCATGACCGATCTGTTCAGGGCGCATCTCAACCCCGGCCAGCTGCATTTCATGAAGCTTCTCGGCTTCCACAAGATCAAGATCGAGCGTGCCGAGGGCATGTTCTACATCGACCAGAACGGCCGCAAGATCCTCGACTTCTTCGGCGGCTTCGGCTCGCTGGCCTTCGGCCACAACCATCCGCGCATTCTCGAAGCGCGCAGGAAATTCCAGGAAGAGAAGAGGCAGGAAATCGCCATCGCCTTCATGTCGCAATATGCGGCAGCCCTTGCGCACAACATCGCCAAGTGCTCGCCCGGCGATCTCGACATGGTGTTTCTCGGCTCGTCCGGTTCGGAGGCGATGGAAGCCGCGGTGAAGCTCGCCGAGCGCGCCGCCGGCCCGAAGCGGCCGAAAATCGTCTATGCCGAGAACTCCTTCCACGGCAAGACCAAGGGCGTTCTGGGCATCACCGACGGCCAGCTCTACCGCGCCGACTTCAAGATGGCCGATAATACCGTCCGCATTCCCTTCGCCGACATAGGTGCAGTCGAGCGCCTGTTCCGCACTGACCCGGAGATCGGCGTCATCGTGCTCGAAACCATCCAGGGCGGCGGCGGCATCATCCAGGCGCCGGCCGAATACTGGCAGAACCTGCGCGCGCTGTGCGACCAGTATGGCGTGCTGTGGGTGGCCGATGAAGTGCAGTGCGGCTATGGTCGCTCGGGACGCTTCTATGCCTTCGAGCATTATGGCGTCGTGCCGGACGTGACAGCGCTGGCCAAGTCGCTCGGCGGTGGCAAGGCGGCTGTCGGCGCGATGATCGCGCGTCGCGAGGTCTACATGAAGGCCTATGGAACGCCTAAGACGGCGATGATCCACGCCATGGCGACCTTCGGCGGCATGGGCGAGGCCTGCGTCACCTCGATCGAGGCGCTCAACGTGCTCTATGACGAGGGGCTGATCGACAACGCAGCCGTCACCGGCGACTACCTGCTGCAGCGCCTGCAGGCGCTCAAGGAGAAGTATCCGAAGATCATCAAGGATGTGCGCGGCAAGGGTTTCATGGTCGGCCTGGAGTTTCATGACTTCTCGCAGACCTTGCCGAAGGTGCTGCGGCCCATCGTCAGCATGCTCGACGACAAGCTGAAGGGTTCGCTGTCCGGCTTCGTCGGGGCGCTGCTGCTGCGCGACTATGACGTGCTCGTCGCCTTCACCGAATACAACCGCAACGTCATCCGTCTCGAACCGCCACTGATCTGCCAGCGTGAGCATGTCGACCGTTTCGTCGAAGCTTTCGACAGCTTGTTGTCGCGCGGCATCGTGTCGATCGTGAAGGATTTCGTCAAAAGCCAGGTCCGTTAAAGAGAAGTTCGCCGAGCAATGTTGACCAAGCCTCCCATCCCGCGAAATCCACTCGACCGGCTCACCGATACCGGTCTGGCGTGGGGCGAGGGGACCTATGCGCGGCTGGCCGCGCCGATCGGCGCGGCGGCCTTCGCACTCTACATTCTCTTGACAGCTTTCACGGCCTGGGTTCTGCCCGACGCCAACTGGGACATGCTGCCCTATCTCGCCGTCGCCGAGGAGGGCACCTATCCCGATCCGCAGGCCTTGCATGACTACGCCTACAGCACGGTGAAGGCCGGCGTTTCGGCTGGTGATTATGCGGCGCTGACCGACGATGGCGGTGGCTTCCGCAGCCATATGACGTCAAATGCCGCCGACTTCCATTCGCTGCTTGGCATGTACCGGATCAAGTTCCTCTACGCCGAGATCCTGTCGACGCTGAGCTCGGTGGTGTCGCCGGTCGAGGCGATGCGGATCGTCTCGGTGTTCTCCGTGCTTCTGTTCGGCGCGATTACCCTGCTGTGGTTGCGCTCCGAGGGCGCGCTGGCGCTGGCGCCCGTTGTCGGCGCGGTGTTGATCATGGCCGATTTTGGCGATGCGGCGCGCGGCTCGACGCCGGACCTGCTGTGTTCGGCGCTGTTCCTCGGCGGGCTCTATGCCTATGTCCGCGGCCGCGAGGTGGCGACAGCGATCCTGCTGTTCCTCGCCTTCATGGCGCGGCCGGACAACATTGTCTTTCTTGCCATTTTCGCCGTTCTGCTCATTGCCTACCGGCAGAAGGCCTGGGGCGCGCTGGCCGGGTTCGCCACCTCCTTCGTCGCCTATTTCGCCATCTCGCACTGGGCGCATCATCCGGGCTGGTGGCCGCATCTGTGGTTCTCCAGCATCGAGCAGCATTACAATATGGATGATTTCCGCCCGGCGTTCTCGGCCACAGCCTATCTCAGGGCGTTTGCCACTGCCGCCCTGCGCGCCGTCGGCATGAACAGCTGGGTCGGGGTGTCGGTTCTGGCGCTGGCTGGATGGTATGCCGCAGGCCGAGCCGGCTTCCGGCTCGACCGCCGCGCAGGCATCTTGTTCGCGGCGTTGGTGCTCGGCGTGCTGGCCAAGTTCACGGTTTTTCCGATCCACGACACGCGCATCTATTTTCCCAACCTGATCCCGCCCTTCCTGCTTCTGGTCGGCCCGTTGATGGCTCTGTGGTCCTCGCTGGGGCACGGCGAGCGCCGCGCCGCCTTGCACGTCATTCCCGGAGACAAGCCATGAGTTCCGTTTCCAGCCTAGCGCGCATTGCGCTGTCGCTCGGTCTTCCCAAGAGCCTGCTCGATCGCGGGCCGTCGCTGCGCGGCACGAAATTCCTGGCAAGGGCGGCGCTGAAGGCGCGCTTTGGTGGGACGGGGCGGCCTTTCCAGATGGTCAATGTCGGCGCCTGCGACGGCGCGCTGTTCGACGATGTGACGCCATGGCTGCATCGCATCCCGCGCGCCCGCGCCGTGCTGGTCGAGCCGATCCCGTACAATCAGAAACGGCTGCGCGCCAACTATCCCGACACAAACCGCTTCATCATCGAGCCGGTGGCGGTGACCAAGTCCAAGGGGACGATCACCGTCCATACCTTCGATGCTGCAGCCCTCGAGGCCGGCACGCTGCCGATCGAGTTCATCGGCTGCTCGTCGGTCACCGACACCAATTTGATGTCGGGCAAGAATGCCTGGGGCGAAGAAGACGCCAACTTCAACAAGTTCGCGCCGCATCTGAAGGACATCGAAGTGCCTTCGGAGACATTGCAGACGCTGCTTGACCGCAACGGCATCAGCCACATCGATGCCTTCCTGGTGGATTGCGAAGGTGCTGACTGGATCGTCTTCGAGCAGCTCGACCTCAAGCGCTACCGTCCGGGCATGATCAAGGTCGAGGTCGGTGCGCTGCCGGCGGCCGAGATCGGCCAGGTGGTGGTCAAACTCAAGACTGCAGGCTACCAGGTCGGCTTCCAGGCCGAGGACATCTGGGCCTTCGCCTAGGTCCGGTATGTGTTCCAGGCAGAAGCTGTCAGTACCGGAGCAATACTCCCCATTAGTGCCGTTTGAATCTTCCCCAGGTGCTGCGGCCGCTGGTCTTCCGGGGCGCGCCCCGGAAGACCAGCGGCGCGTCATCGCCGATACTCCTTCCGATGGTCGGAAGGGGGACATTGGT
>CALRQH020000035.1:0-48816 GCA_943370265.1 Mesorhizobium carmichaelinearum | reverse complement strand
AGGCACCGAGATGGTGATGCCCGGCGACAACATCACGGTCGATGTCGAGCTGATCGTGCCGATCGCCATGGAAGAGAAGCTGCGCTTCGCCATCCGTGAAGGCGGCCGCACCGTCGGTGCCGGCATCGTCGTCACCATCAAAGAGTAATTTGGACTTAAACCGATCTGTCGCGGGCGCAGGATATGCCCGCGCCGCGCCAGAACAAGGAAGTGACGCATGAACGGACAGAATATCCGCATCCGCC
This sequence comes from Mesorhizobium carmichaelinearum, assembly GCA_943370265.1. Classification (GTDB taxonomy): domain Bacteria; phylum Pseudomonadota; class Alphaproteobacteria; order Rhizobiales; family Rhizobiaceae; genus Mesorhizobium; species Mesorhizobium carmichaelinearum_A. The sequence continues at coordinate 48,571 of CALRQH020000035.1, read as the reverse complement.
TGAAGGCGTTTGATCACCGGGTGCTCGACGCCTCGACACGGGAAATCGTATCGACGGCCAAGCGCACCGGCGCAAACGTCCGCGGCCCCATTCCGCTGCCGACGCGGATCGAAAAGTTCACGGTCAACCGGTCGCCTCACGTCGACAAGAAGAGCCGCGAGCAGTTCGAGATGCGCACCCACAAGCGTCTGCTCGACATCGTCGATCCGACCCCGCAGACGGTCGATGCTTTGATGAAGCTCGATCTGGCCGCCGGTGTCGACGTCGAGATCAAGCTTTAAGGAAAGAGCGAGGAAGGGGCGGTGCCCCTGGCCCGGAACTCTAAAGGAATTGAACCGATGCGTTCAGGTGTGATTGCAAAGAAGGTGGGAATGACCCGCATCTATAATGATGCCGGGGAACATGTTCCCGTCACCGTTCTCCAGATGGAGAACTGCCAGGTCGTGGCGCAGCGCACGCAGGAGAAGAATGGCTATACCGCCGTTCAGCTCGGCGTTGGCCTTGCCAAGGTGAAGAATACGTCGAAGGCGATGCGCGGCCATTTCGCGACCGCTTCCGTCGAGCCGAAGGCGAAGGTTGCCGAGTTTCGCGTCTCCGCCGACAACATGATCGATGTCGGCGCCGAGATCACCGTCGAGCACTTCGTCGCCGGCCAGAAGGTCGATGTGACGGGCACGACGATTGGTAAGGGTTTCCAGGGTGTCATCAAGCGTCACCACATGGGTGGTGGTCGTGCGACCCACGGTAACTCGGTCTCGCACCGTACGCACGGTTCGACCGGTCAGCGTCAGGACCCGGGCAAGGTGTTCAAGGGCAAGCACATGGCTGGCCACATGGGCGACACCCGCGTCACCACGCAGAACGTCGAGATCGTCTCGACCGACGCCGATCGCGGCCTGATCCTGATCCGCGGTGCGGTTCCGGGTTCCAAGGGCGCCTGGATCCTGGTCCGCGACGCGGCCAAGGTGGCACTGCCGGCCAATGCGCCGAAGCCCGCCGCGATCCGCGCCGCTACGAAGAATGAGGCTCCGGCCACAGAGGGAGCGGAATAATGGATCTCAAGATCACAACGCTTGGTGGCAAGGACGCCGGCAAGGTGGAACTCTCCGAGGAGATTTTCGGCCTGGACCCGCGTGAGGACATTCTGCAGCGCGTCGTGCGCTGGCAGCTTGCCAAGCGGCAGCAGGGTACGCACAAGGCCAAGGGGCGCGCTGAAATCGCCCGCACCGGCGCCAAGATGTACAAGCAGAAGGGTACGGGCCGCGCCCGCCACCATTCGGCACGCGCTCCGCAGTTCCGCGGCGGCGGCAAGGCCCACGGCCCGGTCGTTCGCAGCCACGAGCACGAGCTGCCGAAGAAGGTGCGTGCTCTGGGTCTCAAGCATGCTCTCTCGGCCAAGGCCAAGAGCGCCTCGATCATCATCATCGATGAGCTGAAGCTGACCGAGGCCAAGACGAAGGCGCTGATCGCGAATTTCGCGACGCTGGGCCTGACCAACGCTCTGGTGATCGGCGGCGCCGAGCTTGACAAGAATTTCAAGCTGGCGGCCACGAACATCCCGAACATCGACGTGCTGCCCATCCAGGGCATCAACGTCTACGACATTCTGCGCCGCGGCACGCTGGTCCTTTCGAAGGCCGCCGTCGAGGCTCTCGAGGAGCGCTTTAAATGACCGACCTTCGTCACTACGACGTGATCGTCTCGCCGGCGATCACTGAAAAGTCGACCATGGCCTCCGAGCAGAACCAGGTCGTCTTCAACGTCGCCAAGAAGGCGTCGAAGCCGGAAATCAAGGCCGCCGTCGAAGCGCTGTTCGGCGTCAAGGTGATGGCCGTGAACACGCTTGTCCGCAAGGGCAAGATCAAGCGCTTCCGTGGCACGGTTGGCCGCCAGAGCGACGTCAAGAAGGCGATTGTGACGCTGGCCGATGGTCAGTCGATCGACGTCGCGACGGGTCTCTGAGCAAGGCCGCGAGGACAACAACAATGGCACTGAAAAAATTCAACCCGGTAACGCCGAGCACCCGCCAGCTGGTCATCGTCGATCGCTCGGGCCTCTACAAGGGCAAGCCTGTCAAGGGCCTGACCGAAGGCCTGACCAAGTCGGGCGGCCGCAACAACCACGGTCGCATCACCGCCCGCTTCATCGGCGGTGGTCACAAGCGTTCGTACCGCATCATCGACTTCAAGCGTCGCAAGTTCGACGTTGTCGGCACGGTCGAGCGTATCGAGTACGATCCGAACCGCACCGCCTTCATCGCGCTGATCAAGTATGACGATGGCGAGCTGTCCTACATCATCGCCCCGCAGCGTCTCGCTCCTGGCGACAAGATCGTGGCAGGCGAAGCCGTCGACGTGAAGCCGGGCAACGCGATGCCGCTGGCGTCGATGCCGGTTGGCACGATCGTCCACAATATCGAGCTGAAGCCGGGCAAGGGCGCCCAGGTTGCACGTTCGGCCGGCGGCTACGGCCAGCTGGTCGGTCGCGACCAGGGCATGGCGATCCTGCGCCTGAACTCGGGCGAGCAGCGTGTCGTTCACGGCTCCTGCATGGCCACCGTTGGCGCCGTGTCCAACCCGGACCACGGCAACATCAATGACGGCAAGGCCGGCCGCACTGTCTGGCGCGGCAAGCGCCCGCACAATCGCGGCGTGACCATGAACCCGGTTGACCACCCGCACGGCGGCGGCGAAGGCCGCACCTCTGGTGGTCGCCACCCGGTTTCCCCGTGGGGCAAGCCGACCAAGGGCAAGAAGACGCGGTCCAACAAGGCGACCGACAAGTTCATCCTGCGCTCGCGCCATCAGCGCAAGAGCTAAGAAGAGGTAACGCCAAGTGACTCGTTCTATTTGGAAAGGCCCCTTCATCGACGGCTACCTTCTCAAGAAGGTGGACAAGGTTCGTGAAGGTGGTCGCAATGAGGTGATCAAGATGTGGAGCCGTCGCTCCACCATCCTGCCGCAGTTCGTCGGCTTCACCTTCGGTGTCTACAACGGCCAGAAGCATGTTCCTGTCTCGGTGAACGAGGACATGGTCGGTCACAAGTTCGGTGAATTCGCTCCGACCCGGACCTATTACGGTCACGGCGCGGATAAGAAGGCGAAGAGGAAATAATCATGGGCAAGGCCAAAGCTCCGCGCAGGCTTGCTGACAACGAAGCGCGCGCCGTATTGCGCACGATCCGTATCAGCCCGCAGAAGCTGAACCTCGTTGCCGCGCTGATCCGCGGCAAGAAGGTCGCGACAGCGCTTTCCGATCTCGAATTCTCGGCCAAGCGGATTTCCGGCACGGTCAAGAAGACGCTGGAATCGGCGATCGCCAACGCGGAAAACAACCACGACCTCGACGTCGATGCTCTGATCGTGGCGGAAGCCTATGTCGGCAAGTCGATCGTCATGAAGCGGTTCCATGCCCGTGGTCGCGGTCGCGCCAGCCGTATCGAGAAGCCGTTCTCGCACCTCACGATCGTTGTTCGTGAAGTCGAAGAAAAAGGGGAGGCCGCATAATGGGTCAGAAAGTCAATCCGATCGGTCTGCGCCTCGGCATCAACCGCACCTGGGATTCGCGCTGGTTCGCGAACACCGGCGAGTACGGCAAGCTGCTGCATGAGGACATCAAGATCCGCAAGTATCTTGAGAAGGAACTCAAGCAGGCCGCGATCTCCAAGGTCGTGATCGAGCGTCCGCACAAGAAGTGCCGCGTCACCATTCATGCGGCACGTCCGGGTCTGATCATCGGCAAGAAGGGCGCCGACATCGAGAAGCTTCGCAAGAAGCTGATGGAGATGACGAAGTCCGAGACGCACCTCAACATCGTTGAAGTGCGCAAGCCGGAAATCGACGCGACGCTGGTTGCCCAGTCGATCGCTCAGCAGCTCGAGCGCCGTATCGCGTTCCGTCGCGCCATGAAGCGCGCCGTGCAGTCGGCGATGCGCCTCGGTGCCGAAGGCATCCGCATCAACTGCTCGGGCCGTCTCGGCGGAGCCGAAATCGCGCGCATGGAATGGTATCGCGAAGGCCGCGTGCCGCTGCATACGCTGCGCGCCGATGTCGATTACGGCACGGCTGAAGCACATACCGCCTACGGCATTTGCGGCGTCAAGGTCTGGGTGTTCAAGGGCGAAATCCTTGAGCATGACCCGATGGCTTCGGAGCGTCGTGCGACCGAGGGCGATCATTCGCATGGCGGCGGCGGTGGTGGTGGTGATCGCGAACGCGGTCGTCGTCGCGAAAACGCCTGAGACATTTAGGAATTTGGAGTTAGAACGATGCTGCAGCCAAAGCGCACAAAGTTCCGTAAGCAGTTCAAGGGCCGTATCCATGGCACCGCCAAGGGCGGCACCAACCTGGATTTCGGTGGTTTCGGGCTGAAGGCGCTTGAGCCGAACCGCGTCACCGCCCGCGAGATCGAGGCGGCCCGCCGCGCGATCACTCGTGAGATGAAGCGTGCCGGCCGCGTCTGGATCCGTATTTTCCCGGACGTGCCGGTCACTTCGAAGCCGACCGAAGTCCGCATGGGCAAGGGCAAGGGTGCTGTTGACTATTGGGCGGCGCGCGTTAAGCCGGGCCGCATCATGTTCGAGATCGACGGCGTCAATGAGGAAACCGCCCGCGAGGCGCTGCGTCTCGGCGCCGCGAAGCTCTCGGTCAAGACGCGCTTCGTGCAGCGCATCGCAGAATAAGGACGGGCTGATCATGAAAGCCGAAGACATCCGGACCAAGACCCAGGACCAGCTGACCGACGACCTGGCCAGCCTGAAGAAGGAGCAGTTCAACCTGCGCTTTCAGAAGGCCACCGGCCAGCTTGAGAAGACCGCGCGCGTGAAGATTGTCCGTAGGGACATCGCGCGCATCAAGACCATCGCTGCGGAAAAGTCCGCGGCTAAGAAGGCTTAAGGACGAAAACCATGCCAAAGCGCATTCTGCAGGGCACCGTCGTCAGCGACAAGAACGAGAAGACGGTTGTCGTCAAGGTCGAACGGCGCTTCACGCATCCCGTGATGAAGAAGACCGTGCGCATGACCAAGAAGTACAAGGCGCACGACGAGAACAACGCCCACAAGGTTGGCGATCAGGTGTTCATCCAGGAATCGAAGCCGATTTCCAAGGATAAGCGCTGGATCGTCGTGTCTTCGGACCAGGCGTAAACAAACGAATTTTGGACAGACCGGGGAGGGGCTTCGAGCCCGTCCCGTTAGAAAAGAAGAAGGCGGCCAGTCATGATTCAGATGCAAACAAACCTCGACGTCGCGGATAATTCCGGCGCCCGTCGTGTCATGTGCATCAAGGTGCTGGGCGGCTCGAAGCGGAAATACGCTTCCGTGGGCGACATCATCGTGGTGTCGATCAAGGAAGCCATTCCGCGCGGCCGCGTTAAGAAGGGCGATGTGATGAAGGCGGTCGTGGTTCGCACGGCCAAAGACATTCGCCGCCCGGACGGCAGCGTGATCCGTTTCGACAAGAACGCGGCCGTTCTCGTCGACAACAAGAAAGAGCCGATCGGCACGCGTATCTTTGGGCCGGTTCCGCGCGAGCTTCGCGCCAAGAACCACATGAAGATCATCTCGCTCGCGCCTGAAGTGCTGTAAGGAGCCGGACCAATGCAAAAGATTAGAAAAGGCGACAAGGTCGTCGTGCTGGCCGGCAAGGACAAGGGCCGTTCGGGCGAAGTCCTCTCGGTTCAGCCGAAGGAAGACACCGCGCTGGTGCGCGGCGTCAACATGATCCGTCGTCACCAGAAGCAGTCCCAGTCCCAAGAGGGCGGGATCATCACCAAGGAAGCGCCGATCCAGCTGTCGAACATCGCGCTGGCCGACCCCAAGGATGGCAAGCCGACCCGCGTCGGCTTCATCTTCCAGAAGGACGGCAAGAAGGTGCGCGTCGCCAAGCGCTCGGGAGAAGTCATCAATGGCTAAGGCTGAAAGCAAGCAGGCAACTGCTAACAACGTGCCGCGCCTCAAGAAGGTCTACAACGAGACCATTCGCAAGGCACTGCAGGAGCAGTTCGGCTACGACAACGAGATGCAGGTTCCGCGCATCGACAAGATCGTGCTGAACATGGGCGTAGGCGAAGCCACCGGCGATTCGAAGAAGCCTTCGATCGCGGCGGAAGATCTCGCGATGATTGCCGGCCAGAAGGCCGTCGTAACCCGCGCCCGCAATTCGATCGCCGGCTTCAAGGTCCGCGAGAAGATGCCGATCGGCGCCAAGGTCACGCTGCGCAAGGAACGCATGTACGAGTTCCTCGACCGCCTCGTGAACATCGCGTTGCCGCGCGTTCGCGACTTTCGCGGACTGAATCCGAAGAGCTTCGATGGCCGTGGCAACTACGCCATGGGCATCAAGGAACACATCGTGTTCCCGGAGATCAACTACGACAAGGTTGATCAGATCTGGGGCATGGACGTCATCGTTTGTACGACTGCGAAGACGGACGACGAAGCCAGGGCATTGCTCAAGGCCTTCAACTTCCCCTTCCGCCAGTAACGGCAGCGAGAAAAGGAAAAATCTGAAATGGCAAAGACCAGCTCAGTCGAGAAGAACAACAGGCGCCGGAAGCTTGTGGACCAGTACGCTGCAAAGCGTGGGGCCCTCAAGGCGATCATCATGGATCAGTCCAAGCCGATGGAAGAGCGCTTCCGCGCCCAGTTGAAGCTTGCGGCGATGCCGCGCAACTCGGCCAAGATCCGCATCCGCAACCGCTGCGAAGTCACCGGCCGTCCGCGCGCCTACTATCGCAAGCTCAAGGTATCGCGCATCGCGCTTCGTGATCTCGGCAATAACGGCCAGATCCCGGGCCTGGTCAAGTCGAGCTGGTAAGGAGGACATAACATGTCATTGAGCGATCCTCTCGGCGATATGCTGACCCGCATCCGCAACGCCTATGGCCGCAAGAAGTCGAGCGTTTCGACGCCGGCCTCGCGTTTGCGCACCCGCGTTCTCGACGTGCTGAAGGCGGAAGGCTATATCCGCGACTACAGCCAGACCGACTTCGACAACGGCAAGTCCGAAATCGAGATCGAGCTGAAGTATTTCGACGGCGCGCCCGTCGTGCGTGAAATTGCCCGTGTTTCGAAGCCGGGCCGCCGCGTCTATGTCTCGGCGAAGTCGATCCCGCACGTCGCCAACGGCCTCGGCATCGCCATCCTTTCGACACCGAAGGGCGTGATGGCCGACCATGAAGCACGCGAACAGAATGTCGGCGGCGAGATCCTCTGCCAGATCTTCTGATCTGGCAGCTGACCGCAAAGTGGAATCCGGTCTTCGGATCGTTCCCGAAGACAGAGACCTGAAACAAGAGAAGTGACGAGGACAACAAAATGTCTCGTATTGGAAAGAAACCCGTTTCGCTGCCGCAGGGCGTGACCGCGACCGTCAACGGCCAGACCGTAACGGCGAAGGGCCCCAAGGGCGAGCTGAAGTTCGTCGTGAACGACGAAGTGCTGGTCAAGATGGAAGGCAGCGAAATCGCTGTTCAGCCGCGCGACCAGAGCAAGACCGCTCGCTCCAAGTGGGGCATGTCGCGCACGCAGATCGTCAACATCCTGCACGGCGTCAAGGACGGTTTTGAGAAGAAGCTCGAGATCACCGGCGTTGGTTATCGCGCCGCCCTTCAGGGCAAGAACTTGCAGTTGGCACTTGGCTTCAGCCACGACGTCGTCTACGAGACGCCCCAGGGCATCACCATCACCGTGCCGAAGCCGACTGAAATTACCGTAGCCGGCATCGACAAGCAGCAGGTGGGCCAGGTGGCCGCCGAGATCCGCGAATACCGCGGCCCCGAGCCCTACAAGGGCAAGGGCGTCCGTTACGCTGGCGAGAAGATCGTCCGCAAGGAAGGCAAGAAGAAGTAATTGGCTTGGCCCCGAAAAGTTGCAGACTTTTCGGAAAGGACCAAGACGAAGAAGTGTAACGCCGCGGGGAGCGGTCGCGGGAGGCATTTTGGCCTACCGCATATGGCGGCCCCCGTTTTTTGAAGGCAAGGAAGACATATTATGGGTACCAAGGAAGCCACTCAGCGCCGCGCGCAGCGCGTACGTCGTCAGATCAAGAAGGTCGCCGGCGAGCGTCCGCGTCTGTCGGTTCACCGCACGTCGAAGAACATCTATGTGCAGGTCATCGACGACGCCAAGGGCCACACCATCGCCGCTGCCTCGACGCTCGAGAAGGACCTCAAGGGTTCGCTCAAGACGGGCGCCGACACCGCGGCCGCTGCCGCGATCGGCAAGCTGATCGCCGAGCGCGCTTCGAAGGCCGGCGTCACGGAAGTCGTCTTCGACCGCGGCCCGTACATCTATCACGGCCGCGTCAAGGCGCTGGCCGAAGCTGCTCGCGAAGGCGGTCTTAGCTTCTAAGCATGATCCCAAAAAGTTGCAGACTTTTTGGATAAGATCATGCGAAAGAGAAAATAACTTTCGCCCCCGGTGACCCAAAGAGGCGCCGGATTATCATCATCAACCGTGCTTCCGGAAAAAAACAAGGAACAGGATATGGCACAAGAACGTAGGGATGGCGGCCGCGGCCGTGATCGCGAAGAGCGCGACGATGGCATGGTGGACAAGCTCGTCCACATCAACCGCGTCGCCAAGGTCGTCAAGGGCGGCCGTCGCTTTGGTTTTGCAGCACTCGTCGTCGTCGGCGACCAGAAGGGCCGCGTCGGCTTTGGTCACGGCAAGGCACGGGAAGTGCCGGAAGCCATCCGCAAGGCAACTGAATCCGCCAAGCGCGACATGATTTTCGTGCCGCTGCGTTCGGGCCGCACGCTGCATCATGACGTCGAAGGCCGCTGGGGCGCTGGCCGCGTCCTGCTGCGCGCTGCCAAGCAGGGTACCGGCATCATCGCTGGTGGTCCGATGCGCGCCGTCTTCGAGACGCTCGGCATGCATGACGTGGTCGCCAAGTCGATGGGGTCGTCGAACCCCTACAACATGGTTCGCGCCACTTTCGACGCGCTGAAGAGCCAGATGCATCCCAAGGATGTGGCTGCTGCTCGCGGCATCAAGTATTCGACCCTTCAGGCCCGCCGCGGCACCGCCGTTGCGGCTGAAGAATAGTCGACGCTGACCAGGGATTTTGACCATGGCCAAGAAAGCAACCAAGACCATCACCGTTGAGCAGATCGGCTCCCCGATCCGCCGGCCGAAGGAGCAGCGTGCGACGCTGGTCGGGCTCGGCCTCAACAAGATGCACAAGCAGCGCACGCTGGAAGACACTCCCTCCGTGCGCGGCATGATCGCTGCCGTCCAGCATCTCGTCCGCGTCGTGGACGAGGGCTGAGCCAAAGCGCAGGAGAACTCAGATGAAACTCAACGATCTGCGTGACAAGGACGGCGCGACGCATTCCAAGAAGCGTCTCGGCCGTGGCATCGGCTCCGGCTCCGGCAAGACCGGCGGCCGCGGCGTCAAGGGCCAGAAGGCGCGCTCCGGCGTTGCCATCAACGGCTTCGAGGGTGGCCAGATGCCGCTCTATCGGCGCCTGCCGAAGCGTGGCTTCAACAACATCTTCGGCAAGAGCTTTACCGTCGTGTCGCTGGCCCGCATCCAGGTCGCGATCGACGCCAAGAAGCTCGATGCGAAGGAAACCGTGACGGCCGAAACGCTCGTAGCGGCCGGCGTTATCCGTCGGGTCAAGGACGGTGTGCGCATCCTGTCCGACGGCGAGATCAAGGCAAAGCTGACGTTTGACGTCGCCGGCGCCTCGAAGGCCGCGATCGAGAAGATCGAGAAGGCTGGCGGTTCGGTGAAGTTGCCTGAAAAGGCGGCTGCCGAGTAACAGCAATTTGAAGCGCGGTCGGCAAAGGTGGGATCCGTTTTTGCTTTCGATCGCGTTTTGATTTGGAATATGGCGGCCGCGTCAACGCGGCCGCTTGCATGTTTACAGTCCGGAGCTTATCTCGTGAGCTTCGGTGACACGCGCCGCCTGACCTGCGGGCCATGAAGCGTGACCAAGCGGAGAATCAGGCATGGCTTCGGCTGCTGAACAACTAGCCTCGAATCTGAATTTTTCGGCTTTCGCCAAGGCGGAGGACCTGAAGAAGCGCATCTGGTTCACCATCGGCGCGTTGCTCGTTTACCGACTCGGTACCTACATTCCGCTTCCCGGCATCAACCCGGATGCATTTGCGCAGGCCTTCACGCAGCAGAGCAAGGGCGTGCTCGGCATGTTCAACATGTTCGCCGGCGGCGCCGTGCAGCGCATGGCGATCTTTGCCCTCGGCATCATGCCCTACATCTCCGCCTCCATCATCATGCAGCTGATGACCTCGGTCATCCCATCGCTGGAAGCGCTGAAGAAGGAAGGCGAGCAGGGCCGCAAGATCATCAACCAGTACACGCGCTACGGCACCGTGCTGCTGGCGCTGGTCCAGGCCTATGGCATTTCCGTCGGGCTTGAGAACGGGAACGGCATCGTCAGCGATCCCGGCATGTTCTTCCGCATCTCGACCGTCGTCACGCTTGTCGGCGGCACCATGTTCCTGATGTGGCTCGGCGAGCAGATCACCGCGCGCGGCATCGGCAACGGCATTTCGCTGATCATCTTTTCCGGCATCGTCGCTGGCCTGCCGCATGCCATTTCCGGAACGCTCGAGCTTGGCCGCACTGGCGCGCTGTCGACCGGCCTCATCCTGGCGATCATCGTTCTCGCCATCGTCGTCATCGCGCTTATCGTCTTCTTCGAACGCGCCCAGCGTCGCTTGCTGATCCAGTATCCCAAGCGCCAGGTAGGCAACCGCATGTTCCAGGGCGACACTTCGCATCTGCCGCTCAAGCTCAACACGTCGGGCGTCATTCCGCCGATCTTCGCGTCGTCGCTGCTGCTGCTGCCCGCGACCGTCGCTGGCTTCTCGCAGGCGACCAATCTGCCGACCTGGGCCAGCACCATCCTGGCGTCGCTTGGCCATGGCCAGCCGCTGTACATGCTGTTCTACGCGGCGATGATCGTGTTCTTCGCCTTCTTCTACACCGCGATCGTCTTCAATCCAAAGGACACGGCCGACCAGCTCAAGAAGCATTCCGGCTTCATTCCGGGCTATCGTCCGGGCGAGCGCACGGCCGATTACATCGATTACGTTCTCACCCGCATCACCGTCGTCGGCGCTATCTACCTGGTGCTGGTGTGTCTGTTGCCCGAGTTCCTGATTTCCGCGACTGGCGTACCATTCTACCTCGGTGGCACATCGCTTCTGATCGTGGTCAGTGTAACGCTCGACACGGTGGCGCAGATTCAGGGTCACCTGATCGCGCACCAATATGAGGGCCTGATCAAGAAGTCGAAGCTGCGCGGGGGGAAGAAGGGCAGATGAGGTTGATATTGCTTGGGCCGCCGGGGGCGGGCAAGGGGACGCAAGCACAAAGACTGGTAGAGAAGCACGGCATACCCCAACTATCCACCGGGGACATGCTGCGGGCTGCCGTCCAGGCCGGCACGGAAGTCGGCAAGCGCGCCAAGGCGGTGATGGACGCCGGCGAGCTGGTGTCGGACGCGATCGTCAACGCGATCGTCGCCGAGCGTATCGATCAGCCTGATTGCGCCAGGGGATTCATCCTTGACGGATATCCGCGCACGCTGGCGCAGGCCGACGCCGTTGATGCAATGCTTTCGGAGCGCGGCTTGAGCCTAGATACCGTCATCGAGCTCGTTGTCGACGACAGGGTTTTGGTTGGCCGTATCGTCAAGCGCGCCGATGACGCCAAGGCTGCTGGACAGCCTGTGCGCAAGGACGATAATCCCGCTGTTTTCGAGGAACGTCTGCGCGAGTACTACAAGAAGACCGCCCCGCTGATTGGCTACTATTACGCCAAGGGCAAGCTCAGAGGCGTCGACGGGATGGCGGGCATCGATACGGTCACCAAAGAGATCGAGGCGGTGCTCGCGGCGACGACTCAAGAGGCGGTGCCGGTAAATTAACGATTGTGCTTGACTGGAGCGGTTCGCTGCGCTATGGCGGCCCGTCTCCTATCAGGCATGGGCTTTGCTTGTCCGCAAGGGCAAGGCAGTCGCTTTGAACTGGAAACTCCCGCAAGGGCCGGCCTCCACCGGACGCGGGGTAATTTGAACAGTGCCGGGCCTACCTTTTTCGAGGTTGGCCGGCCCACATGGAGAAGAGAAGAAGATGGCTCGTATAGCCGGCGTCAACATTCCGACCAACAAGCGCGTCGTCATCGCGCTTCAGTACATTCACGGCATTGGCAAGAAGTTCGCACAGGAGATCGTCGACAAGGTCGGCATCCCGGCCGAACGTCGCGTCAACCAGCTGACCGACGCGGAAGTGCTGCAGATCCGCGAAACGATCGATCGCGACTATCAGGTTGAAGGCGACCTGCGCCGCGAAGTGTCGATGAACATCAAGCGCCTCATGGACCTCGGCTGCTACCGTGGCCTGCGTCACCGCCGCTCGCTGCCGGTCCGCGGCCAGCGCACGCATACCAATGCGCGCACCCGCAAGGGTCCGGCCAAGTCGATCGCCGGCAAGAAGAAGTAAAAGTTTCAGGCGGCTTGTCCGTCTCGCCCGGCAGCCACGGCTGCCGGTTGCGTTTTCCCGGCAACTGAAAAACGGGATGGTGGAGCCGCTGGCACTACGGCGGTGTTGAGATCAACTGAAAGGAATACCATGGCCAAGGAAGCCGCACGTGTTCGCCGTCGCGAACGCAAGAACATTTCGTCGGGCGTTGCGCACGTCAATTCGACTTTCAACAACACGATGATCACCATCACCGACGCGCAGGGCAACTCGATTGCCTGGTCGTCGGCTGGTGCCCAGGGCTTCAAGGGTTCGCGCAAGTCGACCCCGTTCGCCGCCCAGATGGCTGCCGAGGACGTCGCCAAGAAGGCACAGGAACACGGCATGCGCATGCTCGAAGTCGAGGTCTGCGGACCTGGCTCCGGTCGTGAATCGGCCCTGCGCGCCCTGCAGGCTGCCGGCTTCACCATCACCTCGATCCGTGATGTGACGCCGATCCCGCACAATGGCTGCCGCCCGCGCAAGAAGCGCCGCGTCTAACCAAAACGAACGCCGCGCGAACGCTGAAGAAGGCGTTCCTCCGCGGTTTTCCAGGTCGCCCGCCACGATTGGATGGTGGCGGGTCAACGGAAGGAAAGCATCATGATCCAGAAAAATTGGCAGGAACTGATCAAGCCGAACAAGATCGAGTTCTCGTCGAAGAAGAAGACGCTGACCACGCTGGTCGCCGAGCCGCTTGAACGCGGCTTTGGCCTCACGCTCGGCAACGCCCTGCGCCGCGTTCTCCTGTCTTCGCTTCGCGGTGCGGCTGTCACCGCGGTGCAGATCGACGGCGTTCTGCATGAATTCTCGTCCATCGCCGGTGTGCGTGAGGACGTGACGGACATCGTTCTGAACATCAAGGAAATCGCCATCCGCATGGAAGGCGATGGTCCCAAGCGCATGGTCGTGCGCAAGCAGGGCCCGGGCGCGGTTCTCGCCGGCGACATCCAGACGGTTGGCGACGTCGAGATCCTCAACCCCGACCACGTCATCTGCACGCTGGACGAAGGCGCTGAAATCCGCATGGAGTTCACCGTCGATACCGGTAAGGGTTACGTGCCGGCCGATCGCAACCGCGCTGAAGATGCGCCGATCGGGCTCATCCCAGTCGACAGCCTCTATTCGCCGGTCAAGAAGGTCTCCTACAAGGTCGAGAACACCCGCGAGGGCCAGGTTCTCGACTATGACAAGCTGACCATGACGATCGAGACCGACGGTTCGATCACCGGCGAGGACGCCGTGGCTTTCGCCGCTCGCATCCTGCAGGACCAGCTCGGCCTGTTCGTTAACTTCGACGAGCCGCAGAAGGAAGTCGCGGCGGAAGCCGTCACTGAACTCGCCTTCAATCCGGCGCTGCTCAAGAAGGTCGACGAACTCGAGCTTTCGGTCCGTTCGGCCAACTGCCTGAAGAACGACAACATCGTTTACATCGGCGACCTGATCCAGAAGACCGAAGCCGAGATGCTCCGCACCCCGAACTTCGGCCGCAAGTCGCTGAACGAGATCAAGGAAGTCCTGGCGGCGATGGGCTTGCACCTCGGCATGGAAGTGCCGGACTGGCCGCCGGAAAACATCGAAGACCTCGCCAAGCGCTACGAAGATCAATATTGAGCATGAATTCCAAGGATCGGCGGCGTGGGCCGCTCGATCCGACGGTCATGCGGAAAACCATCAGGGGCCGCGGCCTCTTGAGTAACTGAAGAAGGAAAAGAGCCATGCGCCACGGTTTCAAAGGCCGCCGCTTCGCCCGAAGCATTAGCCACCGCAAGTCGATGTTCGCCAACCTCGCCGTGTCGCTGCTCGAGCATGAGCAGATCGTCACCACCCTGCCGAAGGCGAAGGACCTGCGTCCTATCGTCGAGAAGCTGGTGACGCTCGGCAAGCGTGGCGACCTGCACGCCCGCCGTCAGGTCATTGCCCAGATCGGCAATGAAGGCGTCGTCAAGCGTCTGTTCGATACGATCGCCCCGCGCTACGCCAACCGCAATGGCGGCTACCTGCGCATCATGAAGGCGGGCTTCCGCCACGGTGACAACGCCGCGATGGCAGTCATCGAATTCGTCGATCGCGACACCTCGGCCAAAGGCGCCGCGGATCGCGCACGCATCGAAGCCGAAGGCAACGAGGAAGCCGAAGCCGCATAAGCTTCAGCTTTTCGCCAGCGATTTTAAGGGGCCTACGGGCCCCTTTTGTCGTAAAGAAGGAATGGTAAGTAGCGCCTGAGTTTGTTTTGTGTCCATTTTCAATGGAACGCGCATAAAACAGCCAGCTTTCAGTGCTCTAGCCTTTCATTTTGCACAATCGTCGGGACAATGGCGCCCGAACTCGCCTTGGAGGATTCGCAATGCGCGCCAAAAGACTGCCTTTTGTTCTGCTCTTCGCCATGATTGTGTTTGCAGTCGTGCCGGCGGTCCGACAGGCATTGGCGGAGGAGGCCAAGACCGATCCCGGCCTGTCCGACGTGCTCACCGATCTTCTGCATGGCGTTGAGGGTAAGAACGGCAACGCCAGCGACAACAAGCGCGTGCCGTTCGGTCGCGACGAAGTACAGCTGTCGTTCGCGCCGCTGGTTAAGCAGACCGCGCCGGCAGTGGTCAACGTCTATGCCTCCCAGACGGCCAAGGTCACATCGCCTTTTGACGGCGATCCATTCTTCGAGGAGTTCTTCGGCCGTTCGCAGCCTCGGGCGCAGTCCTCGCTCGGCTCCGGCGTCCTTGTCGATCCGACTGGGGTCGTGGTCACCAATTTCCACGTCATCAAGGGCGCCGACGAGGTCAAGGTTGCAACATCCGACGGCCGCGAATTCACCAGCAAGGTGCTGCTGAAGGACGAGACGCTCGACCTTGCCGTGCTCAAGATCGAATCCGACAAGCCGTTTCCGGTCATCGCTATCGGCGATTCCGATGCGCTGGAGGTCGGCGATCTGGTGCTGGCGATCGGCAATCCCTTTGGCGTCGGTCAAACCACCACCAGCGGCATTGTTTCGGCGCTTGCCCGCAGCCACATAGGCGTTTCCGACTCCAGCTTCTTCATCCAGACGGATGCCGCCATCAACCCCGGCAATTCCGGCGGCGCGTTGATCAACATGGGCGGCCAGCTGATCGGCATCAACACGGCGATCTACAGCCGCAGCGGCGGTTCCATCGGCATCGGCTTTGCGATTCCCTCCAATATGGTGCGGGCCTTCGCCGAGGCGGCAAAGGCTGGCCGTGACTTCTTCGAGCGTCCCTATATTGGCGCCGAGTTCGAGGCGGTGACCCCGCAGATCGCCGAGTCGCTCGCCATGGACAAGCCGGCCGGGGCATTGGTGTCGTCGGTGGAAGAGGCAAGCCCGGCCGCAAAGGCAGGTCTGAAGCCGGGTGACGTGGTGTTGGCGCTCAATGGCACGCCGGTCGAGAGCATCGAGGCGCTGGATTACCGCATGGCGACGCTGTCGATCGGCACCAATGCGAATTTCACCGTGCTCAGCAAAGGCAAGCAGGCGTCCATGGACATCGCGCTGGAGCGGGCTCCGGAAGGCGCGAAAGCTCCCGAACTCACCTTGCGGGGTCGCAGTCCATTTTCTGGCGCCAAGGTTGCCGAACTGTCGCCTCGGCTCGCCCAGCGCCTTGGTTTGCGCACCGACATCAAGGGCGTGACCGTGACCGACATCAATCACGATTCGCCCGCCGCCGATTTTGGCTTCCAACCCGGCGATATCATCCGCGAGGTCAATGGCACGACCATCGAAACCGCCGCGGCCCTGGAGCAGATAACCAGGCAGGACACGCGCTGGTGGCGCTTTACCGTCGAGCGCGGCGGGCAGATACTGCGCCAGGTGTTGCGTTATTAGAGCAAGGCCCCGGACATTTCGGGGAAGCATGCTCCAACCATAAAGAAGTGCATGGCCGATCTGTTCAGCGTCGACGAACCGGAAAGGGCGCCGCCCGGGCGGCCGCTGGCCGATAGGCTGCGGCCGAGGAATCTTGGTGAAGTTGTTGGTCAGGAACATCTGACCGGCCCCGACGGCGCACTCACGCGGCTGATCAACTCCGGCTCGTTGGGCTCGATGATCTTCTGGGGGCCGCCCGGCACCGGCAAGACCACGGTTGCGCGGCTGCTCGCTGGTGAAACGAGCCTAGCCTTCGAACAGATATCGGCAGTCTTCTCGGGTGTCGCCGACCTGAAGAAGGTCTTCGAAGCCGCGAAATTGCGCCGTGCCATTGGCCGCCAGACGCTGCTTTTCGTCGACGAGATCCATCGCTTCAATCGGGCCCAGCAGGACGGGTTCCTGCCGGTGATGGAAGACGGAACGGTTGTGCTGGTCGGGGCCACCACCGAGAACCCATCCTTTGAACTGAATGCCGCGTTGCTGTCGCGCGCGCGCGTTCTGGTCTTCCATTCGCTTGGCGAGGAAAGCATCGCCAAGCTGATGGCGCGCGCCGAGGAAACAGAGGGCAGGGCGTTGCCGCTCGATGACGAGGCAAGGGCGATGCTCATCCGCATGAGCGATGGCGACGGCCGCGCGTCGCTGACGCTCGCCGAAGAAGTCTGGCGCGCCGCCAAGCCGGGCGAGATATTCAATGCTGAAGGGCTGCAGCGCATCGTGCAGCGCCGCGCGCCGATCTACGACAAGGGCCAGGACGGCCACTACAACCTGATCTCGGCGCTGCACAAATCGGTTCGCGGCTCGGATCCCGATGCCGCGCTCTACTATCTCGCGCGCATGTTCGACGCCGGCGAGGACCCGCTCTACCTGGGCCGCCGGCTGGTGCGCATGGCGATGGAAGACATTGGGTTGGCCGACCCGCAGGCGCTGGTTGTCGCCAACGCCGCCAAGGACGCCTACGACTATCTCGGTTCGCCCGAGGGGGAGCTCGCCTTCGCCGAGGCCACCGTCTATCTCGCCACCGCGCCCAAATCCAATGCCGTCTACACCGCTTTCAAGGCGGCCACGCGTGCCGCGAAGGAGTACGGTTCGCTGCTGCCGCCAAAACACATCCTCAACGCACCTACCAAGCTGATGAAAGCGGAGGATTACGGCACAGGCTACCGGTACGATCACGATGAGCCCGATGCCTTTTCCGGCCAGGATTATTTCCCGGAAAAGATGGGCCGGCAGACTTTTTACGATCCGCCCGAGCGCGGTTTCGAGCGCGATATTCGCAAGCGGCTGGACTATTGGTCGAAGCTGCGAAGTGAGCGGGAAAAGTAGGCTTGCGCAGCCCGGCGGTCCTCACGCTTCGCAACCAGACATCGCCTTGGGGTGTTCCTGCCTCGGTCATCCTCCACACTCTGCTGATCGCTGCGCTGGCAGTGATGCCGGCGCCGAAACGCCCGAGACGGCCGCAGGAAGACTCGGTGTCGGTCGAGATCCTGACATCACGGCAGTTCGTTGCAGCAACAGCCCCGCCACCCGCGCAGCCGGTATCCCAGGCGCCGGCGGCAGCGCCGCCTTCTTCCGCCGCCGCCTTCGTTGCCAAACCTCATTCGCCCATTGCGACAGGCATGATTCGTCCAACACAGATGCTGTCGGCAATGACTTTGGCCGACCCGCGCAGCAGGCAGGCGCGTGCCGATCTCAAGACATTCGCCGCTGACGAACGCATGGTACAGCTTTGCAATCTCGAGGCGATGGACCAGATCCGCCAGTGGCGGGCTGATTTCCAGCCCGAGCGGGTCGTTCCCTATGCGACTGCTGAAGAAAAGGTCACCGGCACGGCGATCACCGCCGATGGTGCGGCTTTCCGCAGCCGCAAAAACTGGTACAGTCTGAAGTTCAAATGCCAGCTCGCACAGGACGGCGAAAGCGTCATCGGCTTTGAATTCCTGGTCGGCGATCCCGTGGCCAGGGAAAAATGGGACGAGCTTGGCTTGCCGGCGGTGCATTGACCGAAATTCGGCGAGCTCCACCAGGCAGCCACCGGGCCACAATGCCGTGGCCGTTGTGCGGCGACCCGAAAAACCTTATCAAGGCGCACGGCCGGGCGGTGGTCGTTGCCGTGATTTTGGCACACCTCATTCGCAACAGGATCGCGCTCCGCGCGTGGAAAAATGACAAAAACCCTTCGCAAATCCCTTCGTAAATTCGCAATTGCCATCCCGCTTCTCGCCCTTGGCTTCTATTTCATTCCAATCCTGACGACGGTTTTCATCGTCCTCGGCCTCATCGATGTTTTGCGCAATGATCGCAAGGACCTGTCGCTGTTCAGCGGCTATTTCCTGGGCAATGGTATTTTCACCTGGCTGCTTTCGCCGTTCAATCTGCTGGTTGACCTCCTGTGCTACAGAAATCCGGGTGTCTGGAAGCTGGAGCAGTTTCCCGCGGACTATCAGCGCGAGGTCAACGAGGTTCTGGACATCTTCAAGGCGCGCAAGGACGAGATCATTGCCGACATCGATGCCAATTTCGGCGCCGGTCGGCGCGGCATGTATGTCTACCAATGGTACGGCAAGCACAAGATCGACAATGTCGCCGAATTCAACAAGGACTTCAAATACATCAAGACCATTGCCGTTTCCGTTTTCAGCAAGCGCGAATCGACGTCCTGGCACTTCGGGCCGCTGCGGCTTAGCCTGCGCATTCTCTACAACCTCGTTCCGGTGAAGTCGGAAATCTTCGTCGAATGCGGCAACGTCAAGAACTACTGGTACGACAATCCGCTGTTCATTTTCGACGACACGCTGCTGCATCGCTCGGTCAATGAGTATGACGGGCGCCGCTATTGCGTGTTCATGGATATTATCAGGCCGTCCCCGGTTCCCGGGCTTATCGCGGGCATGCTCGCGGTTGTGTCGGTCAGCGTCGAGCGCATCAACTCGATGTTCTACAAGAACTGGAAGATGATCGGCTCCAGCAAGCCGAAGAAGGTCGAAACGACCTGAACTCTACGGGGCGATCCAATATACCGGGAGCGGGCGCGTTTCGGCTCGCTCTTGGACCATCGTCCTATAGCGGCATCGGTCAGTGATCCTCTAGAACTCAACTGACGGGTATGTTTTCGCAGATATAGCGCTGCGGAAATGGGCGCGGCATTCACCTTGGGAGGATAAGGTGAACGGACAGTCTGCCAGTCATCACGCGGATGTCGTTCAGGCAGCCATAGCCACGAGCGATGCGGCGCGCTCGGCATTGGTCGCTTCCTGGCGGCGTTCGCTGTCATTGCACGGTCTTGATCCGGCCGAGCGAAAGGCGCCGCGGCGCCTGACCGAAGGCGAACTGAGCGAGGCGCGGCAACGCATAGAACCATTGCTGCGCGCCGCCGGCGCAAGCCTCGATCGCCTTTATCTGGCCGTCGGCGGCATCGGTTGTTGCGTGCTTCTGGCCGATCGCGAAGGCATCCCGGTCGAACGCCGCGGCGCTGTCGCTGACGATGACACATTCGACGAATGGGGCCTGTGGACGGGCACCGTATGGAGTGAGGACTCCGAGGGAACCAACGGCATCGGCACATGTCTGGCCGACCAGCGCGCGCTCACCATTCATCGCGACCAGCACTTCTTTTCGCGCAACACGCTGCTCAGCTGCACCACCGCGCCGATCTACGACCAGCAAGGCAATCTGGCGGCCGCGCTCGATGTCTCGTCGTGCCGGTCGGACCTGACCGAGGGTTTCGTCAACCTGATCGCCATGGCGGTAGGCGATGCGGCGCGCCGCATCGAGGCCGAGAATTTCCGCCGGGCGTTTTCCAACGCCCGTATCATGCTGGCGCCGGTGGCCGAGCGCAGCGCCGGTGCACTGATCGCAGTCGATGCTGACGACCTTGTGGTTGGGGCGACGCGGTCGGCACGCCTCGCGCTGGGCATCACCCAACAGACCCTGGCCAAGGGACTGCCCGCCGCCGACATCGTCGGCGACACGGTCAAGGCTACCGAGGACCTGGACGAAGCGGAGCGCGGCGTGGTCCAGCGCGCCATCGCGCGCGCCGAAGGCAATGTTTCGGCGGCTGCCACCAATCTTGGAATTTCGCGGGCGACCTTGCATCGCAAGCTCGCCCGTTTCGGTATTCGCCGCCCGCACTGAGCTTTGAGCCCCGTAGCTGTCGCAGATCTGCGACACTCGGCGTCGGCACCCGCTGGAGCCGGGCTGACAAGTCCGACACGGTCCGCAACTCTCCCGGTGACACGCCACATCCCGTGGCGCTGCAGACAGGGAGGAAGACAATGAACAAGGTGGAGTTTTCCCGCACGGCCAAGATGCCCTTCGCCGAACGCTACGACAACTTTATCGGCGGCAAATGGGTGGCGCCACTCTCCGGCAAGTACTTCGAGAACATCTCGCCGGTGAACGGCAGGCCATTGGGCGAGGTTGCCCGCTCCGACGCCAGGGACATCGAAGCGGCTCTCGACGCCGCGCACAAGGCCAAGGATTCCTGGGGCAAGACAAGTGCTGCCGCCCGCGCGCTGATCCTCAACCGCATCGCCGACCGCATGGAAGACAATCTCGACCTTCTGGCATTGGCCGAGACCTGGGACAACGGCAAGCCCATCCGTGAGACGACTGCCGCCGACCTGCCGCTGGCCATCGATCATTTTCGATATTTCGCGGGTGCCGTACGCAGCCAGGAAGGCGGCATCTCCGAGATCGACCACGATACCGTCGCCTACCATTTCCATGAGCCACTCGGCGTCGTCGGCCAGATTATTCCCTGGAACTTCCCGCTGCTTATGGCTGTCTGGAAGCTGGCGCCTGCACTTGCCGCCGGCAACTGCGTCGTCTTGAAGCCCGCCGAACAGACACCGGCCACCATCATGCTATGGGCCGACCTGATCGGCGACCTGCTGCCTGATGGCGTGCTCAACATCGTCAACGGCTTCGGCCTCGAGGCCGGCAAGCCGCTCGCTTCGTCGAACCGCATCGCCAAGATCGCCTTTACCGGCGAGACGACGACCGGCCGGTTGATCTCGCAATATGCCAGCCAGAACCTCATTCCCGTCACGCTCGAACTCGGTGGCAAGTCGCCCAACATCTTCTTCCAGGACGTGACCTCTGAAGATGACGACTTCTTCGACAAGGCTATCGAAGGCTTCGTCATGTTCGCGCTCAACCAGGGCGAAGTCTGCACGTGCCCCAGCAGGGCGCTGGTGCATGAGAAGATCTATGACCAGTTCATGAAGCGTGCGCTCAAACGCGTCGAGGCGATCGTGCAGGGCGACCCGCTCGACCCGGCCACGATGATCGGCGCCCAGGCGTCGAGCGAACAGCTGGAAAAGATCCTGAGCTACTTCGATATCGGCCGCAAGGAAGGCGCCGAGGTGCTGACCGGTGGCGAGCAGAACCATCTGCCAGGCGATCTGGCCGGCGGCTATTATGTCAAGCCGACGGTGTTCAAGGGACACAACAAGATGCGTGTCTTCCAAGAGGAAATTTTTGGACCGGTGGTTTCGGTCACGACCTTCAAGGATGACGACGAGGCACTGTCGATCGCCAATGACACGCTTTACGGGCTCGGCGCCGGGATCTGGAGCCGCGATGCGAACCGCTGCTACCGCTTCGGCCGCGCCATCCAGGCCGGCCGCGTCTGGACCAATTGTTACCACGCCTATCCGGCGCATGCGGCGTTCGGCGGCTACAAGCAGTCGGGCATTGGCCGCGAGAACCACAAGATGATGCTCGATCACTATCAGCAGACCAAGAACATGCTGGTGAGCTACAGTCCAAAGAAACTGGGTTTCTTCTGACCGTCCTCCCAAGGCTACGCATGACCCTGGACAGCATCCAAGGGCGGGGTCATGCGTATCCGCAAAGGGGCGCGGCCGTTCCGCCGCGCCCCGGCCGCTTGATGATGGAGGACAGCAGTGCTCGACAAGATCTCGCTTGGGAAAGTCTCGGCCACGCCCGAAGCCACGAGATTCCTGGCTGAAATCATCGCCGATCATGGCCCAGTCCTGTTTCATCAGTCAGGCGGCTGCTGTGACGGTTCTTCGCCCATGTGCTACCCGCAGGGTGATTTCATCGTCGGTGACAATGATGTCATGCTCGGTGAAATCGGCGATACGCCGGTGTATATCAGCGCCTCGCAATACGAGGTTTGGAAGCACACCGATCTCATTATCGACATGGTGCCGGGCAGGGGCGGCATGTTCTCGCTCGACAACGGCCGCGAGAGGCGGTTCCTGACGCGTTCCACTGTCTGTGCCGTGCCGCCGGCTTAACCGCCCAGCCAAGGGATTGACCGGCTCGCGCGCCCAAGGCAGTAAACGACGATGCTCAATCTTCTTCTCGTCGTCCTGGGCGGTGGCATTGGCGCCGGCATCCGTCATTTGACCAACATGGGCGCATTGCGCCTTGTCGGTCCCAATTATCCCTGGGGGACGATAGCGATCAACATTGTCGGGTCCTTTGCCATGGGCCTTTTCATCGGTACGCTGGCGCGTCGCGGCGGATCGAACGAGCTTCGGCTTTTCGTCGCCACCGGGATCCTTGGCGGATTCACTACTTTTTCTGCCTTTTCACTGGATTTTGCCACCCTGTGGGAGCGGGGTGCGACGGTACATGCATTCGGATATGCTCTTGCAAGCGTCATTGGGGCGATCATTGCATTGTTTCTGGGTCTTTGGCTCGCAAGAAGCCTGCCTTAGTGCTATTGCCGCGCTAATGGCGCCGCGCATCCCTCGGGACGCGCCGATGACGCCGTGCAAAATTTGATCCTGCGCACGATCCACTTCGAAAACCCATTCCGTTTTCGTGTCATGCGCCTGAAACGGGTAAAGCGAGACTATGGCAGGCGTTGAACTGATTACAGTGGAGACCGGCGAAGCGGGCATGCGGCTCGATCGTTGGTTCAAGACCCATTTTCCAGGCCTCGGCTTCGGGCACCTGCAAAAGCTGCTGCGCTCCGGCCAGATCCGGGTCGACGGCGGTCGGGTCAAGGCTGACACACGTGTCGAGCCGGGCCAGATGGTCCGCGTCCCGCCACTCGAAGTGGACAAGAAGGGCGAAAGCGCCCTGACCGGCCACTCGATCCGCAACCAGGGCGATGCCGACGTTCTGGCCAAAATGCTGATCCATGAAGATCCGAAGGTCTTCGTCTTCAACAAGCCGGCGGGCCTCGCCGTGCAAGGTGGGTCCGGTGTCACCCGCAATGTCGATGACATGCTGGAAGCCTGGCGTAACCAGAAGGGCGAAAAGCCGCGCCTGGTTCACCGGCTCGACCGCGATACGTCCGGCGTGCTGGTCGTTGCGCGCACCAGGCTTGCCGCGATGAAGCTTTCCGAGGCGTTTCGGGCGCGTGAAACCAAGAAGACCTATTGGGCGCTGGTCAAGGGCGTGCCGCCCAAGCGCGAGGACAAGATCTCGACCTGGCTGATCAAGGAGCCGACGCCGGACGGCGACAGAGTGCGCATTGCCAAGCACGGCGAGAAGGGGGCCGACCACGCCGTATCTTACTACCGCATCATCGAGCAGGCGGCGCAGGCGCTGACCTGGCTGGAAATGGAACCCTACACCGGCCGCACGCACCAGCTTCGCGTCCATGCCGCCTATATAGGCTGCCCGATTATCGGCGATCCGAAATATTTCGAGGCCGACACCAATTGGGATTTTCCTGGCGGCATGCAGAACCGCCTGCATTTGCATGCACGCCGCATTGTCATCCCTCATCCCGACAAAGGCTTCATCGACGTCACCGCGCCGATGCCGCCGCATATGCGCCAGAGCTGGAACCTGATCGGCTTCGACGACGCCAGCGCGGAGGAGTGAGCTTGAGCGGCGCGACCGATACGCTCGACAGGCGCGACACGGTCGATATGGCCGCCGCGGCGATCATGGTCGGCCTGACCTTTTCCTGGGGGCTGAACTATGTCGCCGCCAAGATTTCCTACGCCGGCTACGACCCCGTATTCCTGTCGATCGCACGGTCGAGCATCGGTGGTTTCTGCGTCTTCCTCTGGTGCCGGTGGCGGGGCATACCGCTGTTTGCCCGAGACGGGACACTTCTGGCTGGCATTGTCGTTGGCGTGCTTTTCGGCATCGAGTTCCTTTGCCTCTATGTCGGCCTGGAGCACACGACGGTCGCCCGTAACACGTTGCTGGTCAACACGATGCCGTTCTGGATGTTGCTCGGCGGTCACTTCCTGCTCGGCGAGCAGATGACATTGCGCAAGCTCCTCGGTTTGCTGCTGGCCTTTGCCGGCCTCGCCGCCGTGTTTTCAGACAAGCTTGGCGGCGGCGGGGACATGTTGTTCGGTGACCTCTTGAGCCTCGGCTCCGGATTCTTCTGGGCTTTGACCAACATCCTGATCAAGCGGTCGAAGCTGGTCGACGTGAGCGCCGAAAAACTGCTGCTCTATCAACTCGCCGGTGCGGCAATCGTTAGCGTAGTGGTGCTGCCGTTGGCCGGTTCGCCAATTCGCGACCCTGCCTTGCTGCCGGCATTGGCACTGCTTTTCCAGGCAATCTACATCGTCGCCTTCACCTACGTGCTGTGGTTCTGGTTGCTGCGTCGCTATCCGGCGTCGGGCCTGTCGAGCTTTACCTTCCTGTCGCCGGTGTTCGGCGTGTTGTGCGGCGCGATGTTCTTGAATGAACCGCTGACCGTGCGCATCTTCGTGGCGCTTGGCCTGATTGCCACCGGCCTGATCATCGTCAATCGGCCGCAGCGCAAACTGACGCCGGTGTAAGAAAGACCTTCCATGCGTGATATCCTCAACGATCTTGAAGCAGGCAAATATCTCTCCGATCCCGATCCGGTGCGTCGCGCCCAGATCCAGATGAAGACGCCGCTGCCGAAGCGCTTTTACAAGACTGTCTCGGTCGCGCCCGCGGAAGATGCCGTTGCAGTGCATCTCGATGGCAAGCCGGTGCGCACACCTGGCAAGGCTCTCTTGGCGCTGCCGACCAAGGCAGCCGCGACGCTGGTTGCCGATGAGTTCGCGGCGCAAGGCGAAACGATCGATCCCGTGACGATGCCGGTGATGCGTCTCGTCAATACCGCCATCGATGGTGTCGCCAGCGATCCGCAGGCGGTGCTGGAGGACATTCTGCGCTTTGCCTCGTCTGACCTGCTTTGCTACCGGGCCGACGCCCCGCAGGGGCTGGTTGATCGGCAGAACCAGCATTGGGACCCGGTCATCGACTGGGCGCGCGCGACGCTTGGCGCCCGCTTCAATCTCGCCGAAGGCATCATTCACGTCGAGCAGCCGCGCGAGAGCATTGCCGTGCTGGGCGTTCACCTTGCCCAGCGTGCCGATCCCCTGCGGCTGGCCGCCATCCATGTCATGACATCGCTGACCGGTTCGGCGCTGCTGGCGCTGGCGGTCGATTTCGGCGAACTCGACGCAGACGCCGCCTGGGCCGCCGGCCATGTCGACGAGGACTGGCAGATCGAGCAATGGGGCCAGGATGCGGAGGCCGTTGCTCGGCGCTCGGCGCGCAAACGCGACATGCTCGCCGCTGTGGCGCTGCTCGAAGCGCTCAAGGGTTGACCGTTCCGCACCTCGTTTTCGCTCATCCCGCACCGCACATAATACCAAAGTCATAATCCCAAAGGCGCTCTGCCGTTGGCGGGCGCTTTCTGTCATTTTTTCCGCGATGGCTGCCTTGAGTCCGCGCTCGGAGGAGAATGCGGACATTGATGCGCAGCATCTAGGACAGACGGGATCTCACGGGAGGAATTCATGGCAATGGCATCGGCCGCCGGCGGAACAAGCCGCGGCATGACGCGGGAAGAGAAGAAGGTCATCTTCGCTTCCTCGCTCGGCACCGTTTTCGAATGGTACGATTTCTACCTCTACGGTTCACTGGCGGTGTTCATTGGGTCGACCTTTTTCAGTCCAACCATTCCGGAAGCGACGCGCAACATCTTCGCGCTGCTGGCTTTCGCCGCCGGCTTCCTGGTCCGCCCATTCGGCGCACTGCTGTTTGGCCGCATTGGAGACCTTGTCGGTCGCAAATACACTTTCCTTGTCACCATGACGATCATGGGCCTGTCGACCTTCCTGGTCGGCTTGTTGCCTGGCTACGCAACCCTGGGCATCGCCGCGCCCGTGATCCTGATCCTCCTGCGCATGCTGCAGGGCCTGGCGCTGGGCGGCGAATATGGCGGCGCGGCCACCTATGTCGCTGAGCACGCGCCCGACGATCGTCGGGGCTTCTATACGTCGTGGATACAGACGACCGCGACGCTCGGCCTGTTCCTGTCGCTGATCGTCATCCTGATCGTGCAGGGCTCGCTCAGCAAGGAAACCTACGCCGCCTGGGGCTGGCGTATTCCCTTCATCGTCTCCTTCCTGCTGCTTGCCGTTTCGATCTGGATCCGGCTGTCTCTCTCCGAGTCTCCGACCTTCCAGAAGATGAAGGACGAAGGGAAGGGCTCCAAGGCGCCGCTCTCCGAGGCCTTTGGCCAGTGGAAGAATGCCAAGATCGCGATCCTGGCGCTGCTGGGCCTCACCGCCGGCCAGGCCGTGGTCTGGTACAATGGCCAGTTCTACGCGCTGTTCTTCCTGCAGAACGTGCTGAAGGTCGACGCGCAGTCGGTCAACATCATGATCGCCATCGCGCTGGCCATCGGCTCGATCTTTTTTGTCGTGTTCGGCTGGCTCTCCGACAAGATCGGCCGCAAGCCGATCATCATGGCTGGCCTTGCCCTGGCGATCGTCTGCACATTCCCGCTATTCAAGGCGTTGACCTGGGCCGCCAATCCGGCGCTCGCGAAGGCCCAGCAGAGCACGCGGGCAACGGTGACGGCAGCACCTGGCGACTGCAAGTTCCAGTTCAATCCGGTCGGCACCGCCAAATTCACGACGTCCTGTGACATCGCGACTTCGTTCCTGACCAGGAATTCGGTGCCCTACGACGTCGTCGCGACCGCTGCGCCGGGAACGGCGGCCTCCGTCAAGATCGGCGGTGAGACGGTGAACTCATACGATGCTATCGCCGCTGGTGATACCGCCAAGGCCAAGGACGCAGCCTTCGTGAAGGCGGTCAACATGTCGTTGCAGGACGGCGGCTATCCGTTGAAGCGAGCCGCGGTCAAGGTTCCCGACCAGAAGCTGGAAGCCTTCATTGCCGCCAATCCTGAGTTGAAGCTCGATGCCGCCGCCATCCGCGCCGGCGAAAAGACGGCGGTTCCGACCGAACAGGCGATCACGGACAAGCTTCTTAGCAAGGATGAGGCGGCAGGGGCGCCCGAGATCACCGTCTACAACATACCGGGTGGCGGTGCTTTCGTGATGTTTGCCGATCCGGCGGCGGTCAACTGGCCGATGACGATCGGCATCCTGTTCGTCCTGGTCCTGTTCGTGACCATGGTCTACGGCCCGATCGCCGCGATCCTGGTCGAGATGTTCCCGACCCGTATCCGCTACACCGGTATGTCGTTGCCCTATCATATCGGCAATGGCTGGTTCGGCGGATTGCTGCCGGCAACCGTGTTCGCGCTCAGCGCCTACAAGGGCGATATCTACTATGGCCTCTGGTATCCGGTGATCATCGCGGCGATGTCGCTCATCATCGGCATGATCTTCGTCAAGGACACGCTGGGAACCGACCTCCACACCAAATAGTAACCGAGGGTTTCCTGCTCATCAAAAAGCCCGGCGCGAGCGATCGCGCCGGGCTTTTTGATGCGGAGGGCTCCTGTCGGTTCAGCTCTTCCGGGGCCGGTTTTCATCCTCGACTGCCGCTTCGTGATACCAGCCGTCAAAATCGGCGTGCGTGGTGCGCAAAGATGCGAGCTCTGCCGCGAATTTGGCCTTTGCGCCTAAATTTGAGGCAGGCTTGCGTGCTGCCAGGGGGAACAGCAGGATTTTGGCTGTTGGCCGGGGTGCGATGACTTCCATGATCAAAATCCCTCCTTTTTAAGGAGCCTGTCGATTCATCTTTCTATCAAGATAGGTTCTGCGATTCCTTTAGGCAATATGCCTATGAAAAGATCAGTATTTGCCTATCATTTGTGCATAATGCGCCTCTGATTGATCCGAGCGCATTGATCAATCGGCTCAGCAAATTCCGCGCTTTGTCGCGTCCATTTTGCCGCACCCATCAGCGGAAGAGTGGCACACGATTTGCGTTTTCATGATCGGCAGGTCGGCTCGGCCCGGCCATGCGTTGATACCGCCGGTTTGCGGTGTCCAAGCAACGAGAGGCTAGAATGACGAAATACAAGCTCGAGTACATTTGGCTCGATGGTTACACCCCGGTCCCCAATCTTCGCGGCAAGACGCAGGTCAAGGAATTCGCCGAATTCCCGACGCTCGAACAACTGCCACTTTGGGGTTTCGATGGCTCCTCGACGATGCAGGCGGAGGGCCGCAGTTCCGATTGCGTGCTAAAGCCGGTGGCGCTTTATCCGGATCCGGCCCGCACCAACGGCATCCTCGTCATGTGCGAAGTCATGATGCCCGACGGTGTCACGCCTCATGAATCGAATAGCCGCGCTACCATTCTCGACGATGAGGGCGCCTGGTTCGGCTTCGAGCAGGAATATTTCTTCTACAAGGACGGCCGTCCGCTCGGCTTCCCGGAGAGCGGCTATCCCGCGCCGCAGGGCCCGTACTACACTGGCGTCGGCTACAAGAACGTTGGCGATGTCGCGCGCCAGATCGTCGAGGAGCATCTCGACCTCTGCCTCGCCGCCGGCATCAACCATGAAGGCATCAATGCCGAAGTGGCCAAGGGTCAGTGGGAATTCCAGGTTTTCGGCAAGGGCTCCAAGAAGGCCGCCGACCAGATCTGGATGGCGCGCTACCTGCTTCTGCGTCTGACCGAGAAATATGGCATCGACATCGAATTCCACTGCAAGCCGCTCGGCGACACCGACTGGAACGGCTCGGGCATGCATTGCAACTTCTCGACCAAGTACATGCGCGAAGTCGGCGGCAAGGCCTATTTCGAGGCGTTGATGGCGCAGTTCGACAAGAACCTCATGGACCACATCGCGGTCTATGGCCCGGACAATGACAAGCGCCTCACCGGCAAGCACGAAACCGCGCCGTGGAACAAGTTCAGCTACGGCGTCGCCGATCGTGGCGCCTCGATCCGCGTGCCGCATTCCTTCATCAAGAACGACTACAAGGGCTATCTGGAAGACCGCCGTCCGAATTCGCAGGGCGACCCCTACCAGATCGCCTCTCAGGTCCTGAAGACGATTTCGGAGGTTTCGACCGACGCGTCGGTTTCGGCCGCCGCTTGATCCGTTCGCCAGCGAGGACGACAAGGTCCTCGCTGCAGTCTAAGGGTCCAATAGCGAAAAAGCCCCGACCGCAATGAACTGTCCAACTTTCGGGGCATTCAAGACGCCGGGGCTTTTTTCGTGACGCCCGTGAGATATGGCTACGCCTGCGGTGTTTGGCCGGCGACAGCCCCGCGCGCTTTCAGTGCCGTCACGACTTTTGCATGGGGCAAGGCGGGAGTCCGGTTGCCATCACGGCCGACCATGTCGCTGTTGGCGATGAGCGCGTTGAGAACGGCCTCCTCGGTCGCTTGCACGACGGCGGCGTAGAAAACGTCCATCCGCCCCCACGGGATGAAGTCCATATGGCTGTAGCTTTCCGCTGTGGCTGGGCCCTTGGGAAAGCGACCGTTGAGCGCGTCGGGGTTTGCGGTCGAGAAGGCGAGAAAGATGTCGCCGGAAAAGTGCGAGCCGCTGGTGCCGGTTCGTGCCAGGCCGAGCGGTGCGCGTCGGGCCAGGGCCTTGCATTGGCCCGGCAGCAACGGCGCATCCGTGGCGACGATGCCGATGCAGGAACCGGCCCCTGTCGGGCCGCCTCTGAAATAGGCCTCCATCGGATTGTCGCCGGCCAATTCGTCCCCAAGCGGTACGCCTGCGATGTTGAGCTCATGGCGCGAGCCGAAATTGGCCTGCAGGAATACCCCAACCGTGTAATTGCGGTGGCCGTAGTCGACGATCCGTGAAGCCGTACCTGAGCCGCCCTTGAAGGCATAGCAGTTCATCCCGGTGCCGCCGCCGACCGAACCTTCCTCGATGGCGCCGCCCGTCGCCGCATCGATCGCTGCCATGGCGTGGTCGACCGTGACGTGCGAGCCGTTGATATCGTTGAGATAGCCGTCCCAGGTCTCGGCCACCACCGGCAGCAGCCACTGGTTTGCGATATCGGGCTTGTGGCGCGCCACCCAGTCGATGACGCCGCGGTGGCAGGGGCCGACCGCATGGGTGTTGGTGATCAGGATCGGCAGGCTGATGCTACCGGCCTCCTCGATCCAGGACGCGCCGGTCATCTCGCCATTGCCGTTGAAGGAATGATAGCCGGTGGCGCAGGCGACGCCGACGCCGTCGTGGCCGAGCGGCAGGATTGCGGTTACGCCGGTGCGTATCGGTCCGCCACCGAGGTTGAGCTTGCCGTCTCCTTCGATGATCGTCGAATAGCCGACCAGCACGCCCTCGACGTCGGTGATGGCATTGGCCGATCCTGGCGTGCCCTGCAAGGGGATGCCGAGCGCCCGGGCCCGTGGTTTGCCGGTGGGTGTCGTGTTGACGGTCGCCCGCAGATTCATATTCAGTTCACTCCATTGATGTGTCGCTTCAGCGCAGACTGCAGCCTGTCGCTAGCTCGGCGTAGCTGGTCAGGATCGCGAGCGCCGAGGGTTGATCGACCGCCGGGACGACGTTGACGAGATGCAGTCCCAACCCGTCCTCGAGCACAACCAGGCTGCGAGCGATCGTCTCGCTGCTTGCATGCAGTTTGAAAATGCCGGTGGCAGCACCCGCTTCGAGAATGCCGACATAGATCGACACCTGCCGTTCGAACAGCGTGATGTGGCGGGCCGCATAGCTTGCGTCCGAGCGCGAATAGGCGCCGAGTTCGAGCAGGAGCCGGCAGAGCTGGTCGTCCGCATCGGTCGGCAGCCCGCTCTCGATCATCGCCTTCAGTCGCGACCGGGGATCAGCGATCGCGGCGACCGACGCCGCGCGTATCGTGCAGAACCGCTCGACCGCCTTCCTCTGCACATCGTCCAGGAGGTCCTTCAACCCGGGATAGTAATAGAGCAGGGCGCTCGAACTCATCCCTGCCTCGTTGGCAACGTCGCGCAGTGTGACGTCGGCCAGCCCGCGCCTGGCGATTATCGATTCGGCGGCCGCGACCAAAGTCAGGCGGCGGTCGGTCTGTGTTTTGGGTCTGCCCATTTCGATTTCCTGAATTAAATTCAATTAAAAACTGGCGCACGAAAAATTGCAAGCAAGCATACACCATATTCGTTGACGATTTCAGGTCGTGCCGATAGGTTCCACTGCGGAGGATAATTTTTATACAATTAAAAAAAGGGGAGGACTATGTCTACAAACGAAGCCACAACTGCGTCCGCGGACAAGGCCGCAACCAGCGCCAAGGGGCTCGACCGAGCCCTCAATGCGCTTGGCACGCTCATGATCGTGCTGTCGGCGGTGACGCCGGCGTCTTCAGTGTTCATCATCGTTCCCGGTGTCATCGCGCTGGCTGGTACCGGTTCCTTTCTCAGTTTCGTCATTGCCGGCGTCATCGGGCTGTTCATGGCTTTCGTCTATGCCGAACTGTCGTCGGCCTACCCCATGGCCGGCGGCGAATACACCATGATCGGTCGCACGCTTGGCCGCTTCTGGGGATTTGTCACGCTGGTCCTGGTCTTCGTTTCGATCGTGCTGATCGTCGCGGTCATCGCGCTCGGTGTCGGCACCTATCTCGGCATCCTCATTCCCAATCTCAGCCCGCAACTGGTCGGCGTCTTGACGATCGCGCTCGCCGGCACGGTCGCGGCAATGCGCATCAAGCTCAACGCCTTCGTCACCGGTATCTTCCTCGGCATCGAAATGCTGGCGCTGCTGATCCTGATGTGGCTGGGATTCACCCATATCGAGCGGCCGCTCTCCAGCCTGTTCACGGCGCCGCAACTGCTCGATCCCGCCACCAACGCCCTGGTTCCGGCATCGGCAGGCATCGTGATGGCTGCGACCGCCGTCGCGCTGTTTGCTTACAATGGTTATGGGGCCGCCGCCTATTTCGGTGAAGAGACGCAGGACGCCAAACACAATATCGGCAAGGTCGTGCTGTGGGCTCTGGTCATCACCGTCGCAGCCGAACTCATCCCGCTGACGGCGGTACTGCTGGGATCGCCGGATCTCGGTGCCTTGCTCGCCGCGCCGCAGAAGATCGAGTACTTCCTCGAGGCGCGTGGCGGTCACACGCTGACGGTGTTGATCAGCCTTGCCATCGCGGTTGCCATCTTCAATGCGGTGATCGCCATCATCCTGCAGGCGGCCCGGCTGCTGTTCAGTTCCGGCCGCGACAAGACCTGGTTCGATCCGATCAACGCCGCGGTCGCCTCGGTTCACGGCAGCTACGCCTCGCCATGGATCGCCACCATCGTGGTATCGATTCTGGCTGCCATCGCGTGTTTCATCGACATAAACCTGCTGCTGGTCGTCAGCGGCACGTCGCTGGTGGTGATCTATGCCTTGCTGTGCGTGGCGGTCTTCGTTGGTCGCCGCAGCGGCACCACAGATGGCGGGCACTATCGCATGCCGCTGTTCCCGGTTCCGGCCATCCTCGCTTTCCTGGCGCTGATCTATGTCGCCTACCAGAACTATCTCGACGTTGCATTCGGCCGCCCGAGCTTGATCGCAACGGGCCTGATCATGGTCGCGGCTGCTGTCTATTACCTGCTGGTGCTGGCCAGGCGAAAGGACTCGAATCTGCACGGTCCCGACGAACTTGCCGGATAGGGCTCAGTCCCTCCTTGGGTCTTTCCGAGCAGGAGCCCCGGCTAGCGTCGGGGTTTCTTTTTGAGCGGTGCCTGGGCCAAACAGCCATCCGGGAAACATACCCAGAAAAAGTCAGGTTGATCGAGCTGGTGCATCCTCGGTCGATATGCGGTTCGCCTCGTTGCCACGATTGACGGGGCCTAACCTGAAAAGCCCGCAAATCCGCCTTTTGCCGGACTTTTTGTGACGGTGTGGCTCGCGCCGGAGCCTGTCTTAGCGCCGAAATCGATCTCCGAACGTCGCAGTTGGCCGCGTTGACAGATCTCGGTGCGGCATGCGTATTCGAGGGGCTTGGGGTTACGCCATTGCAGTGTTGTCGAGACGGGGCGGGGGCTTCGTTAACGATAGCATGGCGCGGGCGCCGGACGAGCGGACACTGCAGCCTGAGGCAGTGCGCCGCTCGCTCTGGGCTTGTTCCAGGGGCGAACGCTTGCCGGCCCGATTGCCGCCGCCCCCCACTCAACCTTGGCGAACTTAACAACCAGACAGACAAAGACGATGTGCCGGATGCCGGATGGCAATAAAAAGCCCCTGAAAGGCTCAACCTTTCAGGGGCTTTGATATCAGCCTGACACTCAGACCGAATAATACATGTCGTATTCGACCGGATGCGGGGTCATTTCGAAGCGCATCACCTCGGCCATCTTGAGCTCGATATAGCTGTCGATCTGGTCGTCGTCGAATACGCCGCCGGCCTTCAGGAAGCCGCGATCCTTGTCGAGGCTCTGCAGCGCTTCGCGCAGCGAACCACAGACGGTCGGGATCTTCTTGAGCTCCTTCGGTGGCAGGTCATAGAGATCCTTGTCCATCGGCTGTCCGGGATGGATCTTGTTCTTGATACCATCGAGACCGGCCATCAGCAGCGCTGCGAAGCCGAGGTAGGGGTTCGCGCCCGGATCGGGGAAGCGGACCTCGACGCGCTTGGCCTTGGGCGAAGAGCCGAATGGAATACGGCAGGATGCCGAGCGGTTGCGCGCCGAATAAGCCAGCAGCACCGGCGCTTCATAGCCGGGCACCAAGCGCTTGTAGGAGTTGGTCAGCGGATTGGTGAAGGCGTTGATCGCCTTGGCGTGCTTGATGATACCGCCAATAAAGAACAGGCAGCTTTCCGACAGGCCGGCATATTCATTACCGGCGAAGGTCGGCTTGCCGTTCTTCCAGATCGACATGTGGACGTGCATGCCAGAGCCGTTGTCGCCGAAGATCGGCTTCGGCATGAAGGTGGCCGTCTTGCCATAGGCATTGGCGACCTGGTGCACGACGTATTTGTAGATCAGCATCTTGTCGGCGTTACGCACCAGCGCGTCGAACTTGATGCCAAGTTCGTGCTGGGCGGCAGCCACTTCGTGGTGGTGCTTTTCGACGCGCACGCCCATTTCGGCAAGCACGGTGAGCATTTCCGAGCGCATGTCCTGGGCGGAGTCGACCGGCGGCACAGGGAAATAACCGCCCTTGATGCGAGGACGGTGACCGAGGTTGCCGGTCTCGTAGTCGGTGTCGTCGTTGGACGGCAGCTCGGTGGAGTCGAGCCTGAAGCCAGTGTTGTAGGGGTCGGCCTTGTACTTGACGTCGTCGAACACGAAGAACTCGGCCTCCGGGCCGACATAGACGGTGTCGCCGATACCTTCAGCCTTCATGTAAGCTTCGGCCTTCTTGGCGGTGCCGCGCGGATCGCGGTTGTAGGATTCGCCCGAGACCGGATCGAGGATGTCGCACAGGATGACCATGGTCGACTGGGCGAAGAACGGGTCCATATGCACGGTGTCGGTGTCGGGCATCAGCACCATGTCGGACTCGTTGATGGCCTTCCAGCCGGCTATCGACGAGCCGTCGAACATGACGCCATCGGCGAACATGTCTTCCTCGACCTCGATGACATCCATCGTCACGTGCTGCAGTTTGCCCTTCGGGTCGGTGAAGCGCAGGTCAACGAACTTAACGTCGTTGTCCTTGATCTGCTTCATGATGTCTTTGGCTGTCGTCATGTCATTTTTCCCTGTGTGATGACGCTTGTAGAGTTGATCTGAAATCAGAAACGTCAGACGGCGTCCATCCCCGTTTCGCCGGTGCGGATGCGCACGACTTCCTCGATGTTGGAGACGAAGATCTTGCCGTCGCCGATGCGACCGGTTTGTGCGGCCTTGCGGATGGCTTCGATTGCACCTTCGACCGCGTCATCGCCGAGCACGACCTCGATTTTCACCTTGGGCAGAAAATCGACGACGTATTCGGCGCCACGGTAAAGTTCGGTATGACCCTTCTGGCGGCCAAAACCCTTGGCCTCGGTAACCGTGATGCCTTGCAGTCCGGCCTCCTGAAGCGCTTCCTTCACTTCGTCCAGCTTGAATGGCTTGATGATCGCTTCGATCTTTTTCATGTAAAAAGTGGCCTCCACTGCCAAAGACGGGTTGTGAATACCCCGCTTGCGCCTGCATCAAGCACGAACTGTGCCAAATTCAACCTATTCCGACCGGTATCACATGGATTTCAAGGCCATGCCATCCCGGGCTACGCATTCGCTTCATTCATTGCATCGGATGCAGCATGTGCGCTCGAAACCGATTCATTGCCTGCGCTCTCATTCGCACAATTATTAGGCAAACTGCGCACCAGATGGGCAGTTGTGCCACTGTCCTGTCGTCCCGAACGACGCGCTTGCACGCTATGCCATCTCTTCATCATTTGCGTCGAACTGAAAACTGGACAATGCTCGATTGAAGTGCGGACGGCAATCCATGAGCAACGAACTTCTATCTCCGGCAGAGATGACCGAGGCCGACCGGTCGGCGATCGCTGCTGGCCCGTATGACGGCATCGGCCTGATGCGCAACGCTGGCGCCGCGGTCGCTGGTGTCGTGCTGGAACGCTATCCGGCAGCGATGCGCGTCCACGTGCTCTGCGGTCCCGGCAACAATGGCGGCGATGGCTATGTCGTGGCCCGGTTGCTGGCGAATAGCGGCGTCGACACGAGACTCTGGGCAGCCGGCGCGCCGAGGCCGGGAACCGACGCGGCACTCGCCGCGGCCGAATGTTCGATCGAAGCACTTCCGCTGTCGGAATTCCACGCTGAGGCCGGCTCGATCGTGGTCGACGCGCTCTATGGGGCAGGGCTGTCCAAGCCGTTATCGGGCGATGCAGCCAGGGCGGTCGATCTCGCGGCCGCTCTCAATCTGCCTGTCATCGCTGTCGATCTGCCGTCGGGCCTCTCCGGTGAGAGTGGTGACAGTCTCGGCAAGGCATTTCGCGCGGAGGTCACCGTGACATTCGTGCGCAAGAAACCCGGCCATCTGCTTTTGCCAGGACGCGAACTTTGCGGCGAGGTCGTGCTCGCCGATATCGGCATGACCAACGACGCTATTGCGCGCTTGGACGTGCGGACTTTCGAGAACAGCCCGACCTTGTGGCGGTGTGAATTCCCCATGCCAGCCATCGATGCCCATAAATACAAACGCGGCCATGCCGGCGTCTTTTCCGGCGGGCCGTCGGCGACGGGTGCGGCGCGGCTGTCGGCACTGGCCGCTGCAAGAAGCGGAGCAGGGGCCGTAACCGTATTGTCGCCAGCAAACGCCATGCAAGTGAACGCCGCACACCTGACCTCGGTCATGCTGCGCAAGGCCGACAATGTCGTGGATGTCAGCGAGTTCATCAGCGAACGCCGGCCATCCGCCTTTGTTCTCGGCCCGGGTTTCGGCGTCGGTGAAAAGGCGCGCGACCTTGTCCTCGCCATATTGGGCAGCAGCCAGCCGCAAGGCACAGGGATCGATGGGTTGGTGCTCGACGCTGATGGGATCACCTCATTCCGTGAAGCGCCTGAAGCATTGTTCGACGCCGCTCATCAGCCGAATACTCCGGCCTTGGTGATGACGCCGCATGAGGGCGAGTTCAGCCGGCTGTTTCCCGATGTCGCTGGGGATAAAAGCCTGTCCAAACTGGCCAAGGCGCGCGCGGCTGCCGAACGCGCCAATGCCGTCATTGTCTATAAGGGCGCTGACACGGTGATCGCGGCGCCGACCGGTTTGGCGGCGATCAACAGCAACGGCGCACCCTGGCTCGCCACCGCAGGATCAGGAGACGTGCTGTCGGGCATCATTGCCGGGCTGATGGCGCAAGGCATGCCGCCTTTCGAAGCGGCTTGCGCCGCAGTCTGGATTCATGCCGAGGCCGGTAGCCGCTTTGGGCCTGGGCTCATCGCTGAGGATTTGCCGCTGGCGTTGGTGCCGGTGCTGCGCGAGCTTGTCGGAGGTCGTGACCAGCGCTGAACAGCTCGCAGCGAGACGCGGCACACCGCGCGTAGTCCGGTCAGCCGCCTGGCGGGAGACCCTTCTCCGCAATAAGGCGCGCCAAGGCGTCACGCGCTTGCTCTTCGCTGACGCCACGCGTGCCCTGGATTGCGCTTGGTGTAGCGATGGGGGCTTCCAGAATCTGGACGCCACGGTTGATCGGTCCATCCTTGAAGGCCCAGTTGGGCCTGAAGATTACGGCACAAGGCACATTCAGGGCGGCGGCGGCGTGGGCAAGGCCACCATCGACGCCAAGGAACAGCGTCGACGCCGCGATCTGGCACATGGCGTCGGTGATGCGCGAACTCGTGGTAAAATCGACGACTTGCGGCAGGGCGGCCTTGATTGCGGCGGCGGCGGAATGCTCGCGTGAGGCGCCAACGATCCAGATCGACCAGCCGCGACGGGAATAATCCCTGGCGATGGACACAAAGCGTTCGATGGGCCACGTTCGCCGGTCATCGATGCCGGACGTGTAGAAAGCGAGCACCGGCTTTGTCAGGTCGACACTGTTTCGCCGGCGCCAATCGTCCATCTGT
This sequence comes from Mesorhizobium carmichaelinearum, assembly GCA_943370265.1. GTDB lineage: Bacteria > Pseudomonadota > Alphaproteobacteria > Rhizobiales > Rhizobiaceae > Mesorhizobium > Mesorhizobium carmichaelinearum_A. The sequence goes on along the minus strand of CALRQH020000035.1, from coordinate 10,575 downwards.
TCGGGCGGGATGACAAGCTGGGGGGCTGGCCATCCCTCGAGTGGAGCCGGCTCCTTGGCAAGCGTGGCAATCTCGCAAATCTCTTCGTAGAAGCGCAGGTGCTGCCTGCCCAGTGTCAGCATCTGCCACAGCCAGTCGGCTGGAAAGCGGTTGACCAGGCCGAACTGGAACTCGCGCGGATAGCCGATGCGCTCGGGTATGCCGGCTAACCACGGCACCAGCCCGGCCTTGGTGGCACTGGTCAGGAGATAGGCGGTCCGGTAGTTCTCGGGGCGGAGCTGGCGGGCGAGGCGATAGCGATCGACAAAACCCAGTCGCCTTGGCTTCTTGTCCAATCCCCAACCCCTTCGAACGCCTGGCATAAGGCCGGCCAGGGGCGCGGCTACCGACGAGGTGACGACGTCGATGGGACGACCGGGACATCTCTGAGCGATGAGCTGAATGGCCGAATGGCTGCGCACGAAATCGCCCACCGCCGGAAAGCTGACAACAAGGATGGGGTCCAATACGCGATACCTCTAAATCGAAAATGCCTTGGCGGCCAACGAGCCGCATATCCCTCCAGATGATTCTCAAAGTGGGATGTTGTCGTGCTTCTTCCAGGGGTTCTGCATATCCTTGTTGCGCAGCATCCTGAGCGCGCGCGCGATGCGACGGCGGGTTGAGTGCGGCATGATCACCTCGTCGATATAGCCGCGTTCCGCGGCGACGAAGGGTGACAGGAACCGATCCTCGTATGTCTTTGTGTGCGCGGCGATCTTCTCCGCGTCGCCAATATCCTTGCGGTAGATGATTTCGACCGCGCCCCTGGCGCCCATCACCGCAATCTGCGCCGTTGGCCAGGCATAGTTCATGTCGCCGCGCAGATGCTTTGACGCCATCACGTCGTAAGCACCGCCATAGGCTTTGCGGGTGATGACCGTGATCTTCGGCACGGTCGCTTCGGCATAGGCGAACAGGAGCTTCGCGCCGTGCTTGATCAGGCCGCCATATTCCTGCGCCGTGCCGGGCAGGAAACCTGGAACATCGACGAAGGTGACGATCGGAATCGAAAAACAGTCGCAGAAGCGCACGAAGCGCGCCGCCTTGCGGCTGGCATCCGAATCGAGAACGCCGGCCAGCACCATCGGCTGGTTGGCGACGAAGCCGACGGTGCGGCCTTCGACCCGTCCAAATCCGGTGACGATGTTCTTGGCGAAATTCTGCTGGATCTCGAAGAAGTCGCCCTCATCGGCGGTTTTGAGGATCAATTCCTTGATGTCGTAGGGCTTGTTGGCGTTGTCGGGGATCAACCGGTCGAGCGACAGGTCGTGATCGGTGACCGACTGGTAGCATTCGATCTCGGGAATTTCTGATGTGTTGGAGGCCGGCAGCAGATCGATCAGCCGGCGCATCTGCAGCAACGCCTCGACGTCATTGTCGTAGGCGCCATCGGCGATGGAGGACTTCGTTGTGTGGACCGAGGCGCCGCCAAGGCTTTCCGCTGTCACCGTTTCGTTGGTGACGGTCTTCACCACGTCCGGGCCAGTGACGAACATGTAGGAAGTGTCGCGCACCATGAAGATGAAATCGGTCATGGCCGGCGAATAGACGTCACCGCCCGCGCAAGGGCCCATGATGACTGAAATCTGCGGAATGACGCCAGAGGCGAGAACATTACGCTGGAAGATCTCGGCGTAGCCGCCGAGGGCCGCCACGCCTTCCTGGATGCGCGCACCGCCGGCATCGTAAAGGCCGATGATCGGCGCGCGGTTGCGCAACGCCATTTCCTGAACCTTGATGACCTTCTCCGCATGAGCCTCGGACAAGGAGCCGCCAAAAACCGTAAAATCCTTGGCGAACAGGTACACCGGGCGGCCATTGATGGTGCCCCAACCGGTGACAACGCCGTCGCCTGCGATCTTGGTTTTCTCCATGCCGAAATCCGTCGAGCGGTGCTCGACATACATGTCGAACTCCTCGAACGACCCTTCATCTAGAAACACGTCGATGCGTTCGCGCGCCGTGAGCTTGCCTTTCCTGTGCTGGGCGTCGATGCGGGGCTGGCCGCCGCCGGCGCGTGCTATATCGCGGCGGCGCTCAAGTTCCTTCAGCACGTCCTTCATCGATCGGTCCCCAAGGTGGAAAGCTGCATTTCGTGGTAATGATGCCCGCGAGGGAGCGCAAGCGTCGCTTTTGATCCGCTTTTGTTGCACCGCAACATGGCGCCCCTTGCATTTAGCCGCGAACTGGGCCATATGCGGCTCATAGGCGCTTGGGCCGGGAGTATCCGGCCTTCTCGACGAATGAGACTGGTTGCGTCTGTTTTCCCTCTTTCCGGTATATCGGCCCCTCTATCCGGTACATCACAAAGTGGCGAAAAAGCCCCGTGGCATAATGCCTGCGGGCACGACAGCGCAGCCGCGCGGACAATATAGTCCGCCGCCTTGTCGTTCCATGACAATGTATTCGACGGCAGGTTGCGCCCTGCCGCCATTGATGTTTGCGGCCACGAGCCGCGTGAAAGAAGAAGAATTTTGACCAACGAAAACACAGCGGAACTGAACGGTTTCGCCGCACTTGGAATTACGGGCGCGCTGCTCAAGGCCACCCATGCCGCCGGCTTCAGCGAGCCAAAGCCGATTCAGATGCAGGCTATCCCGCCGCAGCTGGAAGGCCGTGACATTTTCGGTATCGCCCAGACCGGCTCCGGCAAGACGGCCGCCTTTGCGCTGCCGATTCTGTCGAAGATCATTGCGCTCGGCACCAAGCGCCGGCCGAAGACGGCTCGTGCCCTGATCCTGGCGCCGACCCGCGAACTCGCCGTGCAGATCGAGGACACAATCAAGATCCTCGCAAAAGGCCAGCACGTCTCGACCGCGCTTGTGCTGGGCGGTGTCTCCCGCTTCAGCCAGGTCAAGAAGGTTGCTCCCGGCGTCGATATCCTGATTGCCACGCCCGGCCGGCTCACCGATCTGGTGCGCGAGGGCGACCTCGTGCTCGCCGACACCAAATGGCTGGTGCTGGACGAAGGCGACCGCATGCTCGACATGGGCTTCATCAACGACGTCAAGCGCATCGCCAAGGCGACCGCGCCTGATCGCCAGACGGCGCTGTTCTCGGCCACCATGCCGGACGAGATCGCCGAACTCGCCAAGGGCCTGCTGAAGAACCCGGTTCGTGTCGAAGTGTCGCCGCAAAGCACTGCGGCCGCCGAGATCGTGCAGGGCGTCGTCTTCGCCCGCACCAAGCAGAAGCGACAGGTTCTGTCGACGATGCTCGCCGATGAGGCAATGAAGTCCGTCATCATCTTTTCGCGCACCAAGCACGGTGCCGACCGGGTGACCAAGGATCTCGAGCGCGACGGCTTCAAGGCTGCCGTCATTCACGGCAACAAGTCGCAGAATGCTCGCCAGAAGGCGCTCAACGATTTCCGCGAGGGCTCGGTGCGCATTCTGGTTGCAACGGACATCGCGGCGCGCGGCATTGACGTGCCCGGCATCAGCCATGTCGTGAACTTCGACCTGCCCGACGAAGCGGAAAGCTATGTCCACCGTATCGGCCGTACCGGCCGCAACGGCATGGACGGCATTGCCATCACGCTTTGCGATCCTTCGGAAAACAGCAAACTGCGCCAGGTCGAGCGCATCATCCGCACCAAGCTGCCGATCGTTGCCGACCATCTCGGCAGCCCTGATCCGCAGCGCAATCCGGGTGAAAAGAACGAGCGCTTCGAGCCCGCCAATGATCGCAACGGCAATGGTCGTCGCGACGGCAGGCGGCCGGGCGGCGAGAACAAGGGCAACGGCTTCGGCAAGAAGCGCTTTGGCGACAAGCCGGCCTTTGCAGGCGAGCGCAAGCCGGAAGGCGCCAAGCCGGCCTTCAAAGGCAACAACAAGCGCCGTTTCGGCGGCAAGCGTCCCGCGGCGCGGGCTGCTTGATCAGTTACCCGCGTCGAGCCCGGTCAAATTGGCCGGGCTCGACTGCTGGAGGATAAAGGAAAGGCGGCTGAAGCGATGCTTCAGCCGCCCTTTCCCTATCTGGATCCGGGCACGCCCGTTGGCGCGGAACTACTTCGCGACAGCCTCGATCCAGACGGCGATCCGTTGCGCAAGGAAAGCCGTGGTCGATGGCGACAGCGCATCGCCGGCAAGGACGTGATTGTCGGGATCGCCGCTGCTTTCGATGGGCACCAACTCATGTGGACCGCCCCAGCGCCCGGCGATCTCGCGCGTGCGGTCGTGCCGCACCACCTTGTCCAAATCCGAGAAAATGAACAATGCCGGGATAGTCGCCTTCTCCACAGGCGCGCCATACGCAAGTTCGGTCAGTGCGGCCATGGGCAGCGTCGCGGCGATCGGATATTTGGTGGTCCAGAATTTCTCGTGCAGCGTATTGCGCGGCACGAAGCTGCGTTCCTTGCCGGCCACAAGCTCGGCAATCTGCTTGCCCCAAGGCATGGTCAGGATCTCCGCGCCGGAAGCCTGGACACCGAAGTTCGGCGAAATGAATGCGATCGCGGCCACCCCGTCCGAAGCGCCCGGCTGGGTCGCGGCCCATGCCGCCAGCGAGCCGCCGGTCGAAGTGCTGATGACGATCACCTTGTCGCCGATGGCCCGGCCGATGGCGAGCGCTTCCTCGTAATCATTGATCCAGGCGTTGACGCTACCGCGCGCCATCGCGTCGCCGTCCTCGCCATGGCCGGTGAGGCGGGTATAGAAAAGATTGGCGTCGAGCTGTTCAGCCACTTCATCCGGCAGCGGGCGGACTTCGCCTTTCGATGCCGAGAAGCCATGAATATAGACGATCGACAGCGGCGTCTTGGCATGGACCATCGGGTCCGCCCAGACGATCTCTTTTTCCAACCCGTCGCGAATGCCAGGCACCAAGGCCTCTTTCCTCACCACATAGCTCTGAGGATCATCACCGATCGCTGAGGCATCGAAATGGATCGTAGTATCGACGGCAACGCGCGGGCCAAGCAGGAAGGCCAGTGCAAGGACGGTGACAAGGCCCAGCACAGCAAGCACGATTCGCCGCCCCATAAGAGACTCCACGCAACAATTCCAAACCTATGGCCGGCCTTGCAAACAGGCAACGGGCACCTTGCCGGCAAAACGGACCCCAGTTCCTTTTTGAAAGGCCTATTTGCCCGGCGGCTTGCGATCGAAATTCAGCGGTCGCGCTTGCCAGTGCGTTGTCGTGTTGATGAACCATCGACAAAGCGGCCTTGGCAGCAGGCTGAGGAATTTGAGCCCCCAGCTCAATCGGTGCGGGAAGGTGACTTCGAAGCCGCCGGACTTGATTCCGCGCGCCATGCGGCGCGAGGCGCGGTTGACCGGCATCAGGCCGGGCATCGGCAGCAGGTTCTTTTCGGTCAGGGGCGTGTCGACAAAGCCGGGGTTCATCACCTGGACGCGGATGTTCATCTTGTCGAAATCATATTTCAGCGATTCGGCGAGGATGTTGATCGCCGCCTTGGTGCCGCCATAGGCGGCCGTGGTCGGCCAGCCGAAATAAGCGGTCACCGAACCGACGAGGACGACGTGGCCGCGTGCCCGGATGCGCATGTATTCAATAAGCGGTACAAGACCATTGATGATGCCGAAATAGTTGACTTCGAAGGATTTTCGAAAATTGCGCACGGTCAGGGCCTCCCCCGGCGTCGCGAGGTAATTTCCGGCATTGAAGACCGCCAGAACGATAGGCCCGAGTTCCTTCTCGATCGCGGCGACTGTCCTTGCCATGCGCGGTTCGTCGGTCACGTCGCAGGGGTAGGCTACGACGCGGCCAGGCATCTGCGCCGTCTCGACGATGAGTGTGTCGATCGGATCGTCGTCGAGCGCTGTTACAGCGACGGTATAGCCTTGGGCCGCGAGATCCTTGGCCAGCGAACGGCCTATCCCGCTGCTGCCGCCGGTAATCCAGGCAATGCCGTCCTTGGGGTTGGCCCGATACAGTGTCATGCTACGCCCTGCGAAACTGGTCCGTAGTGCTCTAGCGCATCGCCCGGAGAATCGGAATCGATTTTCGGAAGGCACGATGGGACGATTCGACGAGTTGGAGCATGCCTTGTGCATTCAAATGGATGCGCCTCGCTCCAGACGAATGGGCCAGGCAAAATCTTGCCTTGAAACCAAAGCTTCGGGTTTCTAGGGTTTCGCCGCACGCATAAAGGAATCCACATGGCTCGTTCTGTGATCGACGCGATCGGCAACACGCCCCTCATCCGCCTCAACAAAGCCTCGGAAGAAACCGGCTGCGAGATCCTCGGCAAGGCCGAATTCATGAATCCCGGACAATCGGTCAAGGACCGCGCCGGCCTGTTCATCATCCGTGACGCCGAACAGCGCGGCTTGCTCAAGCCCGGCGGCGTTATTGTTGAGGGAACAGCCGGCAACACCGGCATCGGACTTACGCTCGTCGCCAAGGCACTTGGCTATCGCACGGTGATCGTCATCCCCGACACGCAGAGCCAGGAGAAGAAGGACACGATCAAGCTGCTGGGCGCCGAACTGATCGAGGTGCCCGCCGTGCCCTACAAGAATCCCAACAACTACGTGAAGCTGTCGGGCCGGCTGGCCGAGCAACTGGCCAAGTCGGAACCTAACGGCGCCATCTGGGCCAACCAGTTCGACAACGTTGCCAACCGTGATGGCCATATCCGCACAACGGCGGAAGAGATCTGGACCCAGACCGGCGGCAAGGTCGACGGTTTTGTGTCGGCAGTCGGCTCCGGCGGCACGCTGGCCGGCGTTGCCTTCGGGCTGAAGGCCAAGAGCAAGAATGTGAAGATCGCGCTCGCCGATCCGCTGGGGGCGGCACTCTATAGTTTCTACACCAGCGGCGAATTGAAGTCCGAAGGCAGTTCGATCACCGAGGGCATAGGGCAGGGGCGCATCACTGCAAACCTTGAAGGGTTCACGCCGGACTTCTCGTTCCAGATCCCGGACGAGGACGCGCTGCCGATCGTCTTCGATCTGATCCAGGAGGAGGGTCTCTGCGTCGGCGGCTCGACTGGCATCAACATCGCAGGCGCGATCCGGTTGGCCAGGGAATTGGGACCCGGCCATACCATCGTGACCATTCTGTGCGACTACGGCACCCGCTACCAGTCGAAGCTGTTCAACCCGGAATTCCTGCGTGAAAAGCACCTGCCGTTCCCGGGATGGATGGAACAGCACAGCACCATATCGGTGCCGTTCGAGAAAGTCGCGTGATGGCGCACAAGACCGAAGCGCTGTTTCGCGACGATGCCTATCTGCGGACGGCCGAGGCGAATGTCGTCGCCATCAATGATCGCGGTGGCATCATCCTCGACCGGACAATCTTCTACGCGACGTCTGGCGGCCAGCCGGGCGACACCGGTTACCTCGAGCGCGCCGACGGCAGCCGTATCGCCATTGCCGCGACAATCACCGGTGAGAACAAGGAAGAGATCATCCATGTTCCGGCGCCGGAACAGGCCATGCCCAACATTGGCGAGCATGTGAAACTCGCCATCGATTGGGAGCGCCGGCATCTTCTGATGCGCATGCATGCGGCCTGTCACCTGCTCACCGTGGTCTGTCCTTTCCCGATCACCGGCGCCTCCGTCGCCGAGGACGACAGTCGGGTCGATTTCGACATTCCGGAGGTGAGCTTCACCAAGGAAGACGTAACCGCAGGGTTGATGGAACTGGTGCGGGCCGACCATCCGATCTTCACCCGGCTGATCAGCGACGAGGAACTGGCCGCCAATCCAGGCCTGGTCAAATCCAAGAATGTCCGGCCGCCCATCGGCACGGGCAAGATCCGCCTCGTCTGCATCGGCGACAACGCCTCCGTCGATAGCCAGCCTTGCGGCGGCACCCATGTGAAGAGCACCGCCGAGATCGGCGCGATCCATATCGGCAAGATCGAGAAGAAGGGCCGCGAAAATCGGCGCTTCCGCATACGCTTTGGCCCAATGCCGGCTGCCTAGGTCAAGGTCCCGAAACCTGGAATCGGTTTCGGAAAAGGATCATGGTCAATAGCAAGATAGATCAGCGTCGTAGCCGGCAGGAGACACAGAATGGCCGAAGATAGTCCTTTCATCGTCGATGCGGATTGGCTGCAGAAGCAGCTAGGCGAGCCGGGCCTGACGATTATTGATGCGTCCTGGTACCTGCCGGCGCAAAAGCGCGACGCGCGCGCCGAATATGATGCAGCGCATATTCCCGGTGCCCGTTTCCTCGATCAGGATGCGGTGTCGGACCCGGATTCAGCTCTGCCACATACGCTGCCATCGCCGCAGCATTTCTCGCAATATGTCGGATCGATGGGGGTTTCGGCCGACGACATCATCATCATCTATGACGGTCCGGGTTTTTTCTCGGCGCCGCGGGCGTGGTGGATGTTCAGGGTGATGGGCGTCTTCCAGACTTACATACTGGATGGCGGCTTCGACGGTTGGAAAGCGGCAGGGCGGCCGGTGACTGCTGAGCCGACGAAGATCGCGCCGAGCGTGTTCCATGCCGATTTCGACGCCAGTCGAGTTGCCAGCCTCGCCGATATGCGCCGGGTCGTCGAGACGAAGGAGAGCCAGATCGCCGATGCCCGGGGGGCCGGCCGTTTTACCGGCTCGGAGCCCGAACCGCGCGCGGGTGTTCGTTCCGGCCATATGCCGGGCGCGCGCAATCTGCCCTATTCGGCCCTTTCAGAAAACGGCAAGCTGTTGCCGAAGGACCGTTTGCGCGAAGTGATCGAGGGAGCCGGGATCGATCTGTCCAATCCCGTCATCACGTCGTGTGGTTCGGGCATTACAGCCGCGGTGATTACGCTCGCCCTGGAGACGCTTGGTCATACGCACAACAGGCTCTATGACGGCTCATGGACGGAATGGGGCGGGCTCTCCGACACACCCGTGGTCACGGGCAAGGAATGATGGCTATGGAAAACGGAACGCTGGAAGACATCGATGTCACGGTGACGTTTCTCGAGATGCACGTGCCTCCGGCCTATTCTCCACCCGTACCCTACAATCGGCAGATAGCGCTGCTGAAGACCAAGGACATTCCGCTGCATTTCTATCGCTATTTGATGGATCGGGTGGGACGCAAATGGCACTGGGTCAATGTGCTGAGGTTGAGCGACGACGAGCTTTCGGCCGGCATCCATCGCGAGGATCGCGACATCCGGGTGCTTTATCTGGATGGCGCACCGGCTGGCTTCTTCGATCTCAAGCCACACCTGCCGGAGGAGGTCGAACTCGCCTATTTCGGCATGATGGAGCATGCGACCGGACAGGGGATCGGCCGTTGGTTTCTGGGTTCGGCGATCGCTGCCGCATGGTCTTACGGGCCGATGCGGGTGACGGTCCAGACCTGCACGCTCGATCACCCGGCGGCGTTGCCGCTGTATCAGAAGCTCGGTTTTACCCCGGTGGCGCAAAAGAAGGAGGTGGTGCACCCACTGCCTTTCCTCGAGCGCTCAGCCAGTGTGATGCGGCCGTGATTTTCGGGCAAACCTGAACCACCTGTTCATCGGCGCTTCAGACAGCTTTTGGCATGTAGACGGCATCAACGATTGGCGATGCCGAAGGAGACAAAACATGCTGACACGCCGTACACTTGCCGCCGCGCTGTTCGCAGCGATTGTGATGCCCAGCCTTGCGGCTGCCCAAGCCACCACGCCTTCGGCCGCGACGATCGAACGCAAGCTGGAGGCCGCCCCGCGTGTAAAACTGCGGCCGGACGAGCGCGTCACCATTCGCGAATTCAAGCGGCGGCCGGATTTGCGGCGCATGGCCCGTTCGATCGACATCCAGTCGATCAATTTCGCCTTCGGTTCTGCGGCCATTTCTCCGTCGCAATACGGCAAGATCGAGAACATAGCCGACGCACTTCAACGCATCCTGCGCCGCGACCCCCCGTACCCGCGTGCTGATCGAAGGCCATACCGACGCGGTCGGCTCATTCCAGTCGAACCAGATCCTGTCGGAACAGCGGGCCGCCTCGCTAAAGCGCACTTTGGTGCGGGAGTTCGGCGTGCCGGCCTATGCGCTTGAAACCGTCGGCTATGGCGAGGAGTTCCTGCTCGTGCAGACGCAGAACGAGAACTGGCAGAATCGGCGGGTGACGTTGCGCCGCTTCGACGATTTCATCCGATAATCTCCGATATTCCGGAGCCTGACAGGTCCTGTGTCGAACACGGTTCAGGGGAGCCTGGCTTGAATGAGCCGGGCTCTTTCCATATCGCTGGCCGCTCAAAGATTATGCTTTGCGAGGGACCGGACGATGACGGTACGGGTTGTTATGGCGGGGGCGACCGGCTGGGTCGGCAAGGCGCTGGTTCCGGCGATCGCGGCACAAGCCGACATAATGCTGGTGGGCGCGGTGTCACGCGGTGCGGCTGGACAGGATGCGGGAGCGGTCGTCGGCGGCCCCGTGAACGGCGTGACAGTTTCTGCTTCACTGATTGACGCGTTGGTGTCAGTACCGGAGCAATACTCCCCATTAGTGCCGTTTGAATCTTCCCCAGGTGCTGCGGCCGCTGGTCTTCCGGGGCGCGCCCCGGAAGACCAGCGGCGCGTCATCGCCGATACTCCTTCCGATGGTCGGAAGGGGGACATTGGTG
>CALRQH020000034.1:0-49416 GCA_943370265.1 Mesorhizobium carmichaelinearum | reverse complement strand
TGAGCAGTGTCGTCTTTCCACACCCGGAAGGTCCGAGCAGCGTGAAGAACTCGTTTTCGCGGATCGACACCGAAACCGTGTCGAGGGCTGCGACTTGCGCCTCACCGGTGCCGAACACCTTGCGGACGCCACGAACTTCAATTGCATTCTTACCCGGTTGATCCGGCACGATTACCCCATTGTCTAGCCTGCCGCCGAGGCAGGTCTGATTGTTGATTATTGTTCCCGAATGCTGATTAGCCAAACCACCTCAGCCGATCCCAGTCGAGAAAGCAAGCCCCGGGCGCCATCAAGCCTGATAGGTGACTTTGCCGCCACAGATCGTGATCTGCGATCGCACATGATGAATCATCTCGGGGTCGATTGCCTCGATGTCGGCCGACAGAACGACGAGGTCGGCCATGTATCCTGGCTTCAGCACGCCCTTGCGGTGCTCGGCGAATTCGGCATAGGCGCCCTCGACGGTATAGGCGGCCAATGACTCACGAACCGAGAAGCTCTGGTCCGGATCGCTTTGCGCCCACGGCTTGCGCAGCACTGCCGCCTGGATGCCCAGGATCGGATCGATCGGCGACACCGGCCAGTCCGAGGCGAAGACGACATGCGCGCCGGCATCCTTCAATGTCCGCCAGGCATAGCTCAGCGGCCAGCGCGCGGGCCCGATGCGCGACACGGTCGGCTCCAGCGGAAAGTCCATGGCGCCTGGCGGGTGCGGCGGCTGCATCGACGCGATGACGCCGAGCTCGGCGAAGCGCGGCACATCGGCAGTCGTGGTGACTTCGATATGCTCGATCCGGTGGCGGCTGTCGCGCTTGCCATTGGCCTTTCGCGCTGCCTCATAACCATCGAGGACAGCGCGTACAGCGCCATCGCCGATCGAGTGCACAGCGATCTGGAGCCCGCGCTTGTCGATGGCAACGGCCAGGTCGATGAACTGCTGCGGCGTGAAGAGCGGCTCGCCGACCCAGTCCGGACGATCCGCATAGGGTTCGACCATGACGGCCGTCCAGGAATCCAGCACGCCGTCATAGAACACCTTGACCATGCCCGACGACAGCCACTCGCTGTCATAGCGCCTGGCCATGTCGGACGCCTTGTCGAGCATGTCGAGCGTCATGAAATTCTTGTAGTGGAACGGTATCTGGACGCGGCAGGGCAAGCCCTCCTCGGCTTCGATTTCGGCCAGCAGTTCGAGCTGATAGAGATTGCCGTCCATGTTCTGGATCGAGGTGATGCCGTGGCGCGCGCACCAGGCAAGGCCACGCCGCATGATGTCGCGGTCTGCGGCACGCTCGGCCGGGGTCGGCATCGGGTCCGGCTCGCCGCCGGTCGACAGCCCCAGCCGCACCCGGCTTTCACCGGCAAGGTCGAGCACCGGGCCGAAAGCTTCTCCCTCGCGCAGTTCGCCGGCGGCCAGGCCATCGTCACCCATGACGATCTCGTTGCCCGGACCAAGCGTGCGGCCATGCAGAATGCCAGCCATTTCCAGCGCCTTGGTGTTGGCCCACATTGTGTGATGATCGGGAGCGGCCATGACGAAAGGCCGGTCCGGCAGTATCCGATCGAGATGGTGGCGCGTCACCCGCTCATCGCCAAGCACGGTGTAGTCGACACCCTGCCCGACCAGCATCTTCGCATCCGGCCGCGTTGGCGCATAGTCACGGATAGCCTTTTGCAGCGCCTCGAAGCCATGAACGCCGGCAAGCTGAAGGTGGGCAAGTTCGGCCGCGCCCGAAAACAGATGCATGTGAGCTTCGATGAAGCCCGGAACCACCGAACCGCCCTTGGCGTCGATGACCTCGGTGGCCGGGCCTTTGAGCTCTTCGATGGAGGCGCGGCTACCGACGGCGACGACGGCGCCGTCCCTGACGGCAACGGCCTCGGCGGCGGGATTGTCATCATCCATGGTCAGTACGTGACCGTTGATGACGATCAGATCCGCATAGTGACCCGCATCCGTGACAGACATCGCGACTCCGCGCTTTTGACGACTGACTGAGACCGACAACCCTGTGCCAAGGACCTGCCATTCCACTGGAATGGCGCCATGGGACCAAATTGATGTCAGTGCGCTGCCTTCGAAATTCCCCTTGTTATCCCTGAAGACAGCGTGGATAAAGAATGCGACTAATCATTCGCGTTTGTCAACATGCGGTATTTGGAATGTATTGTGGACAGCACCCCGCGCTTGTGTTGAGACCGGGCGGGGAACGAGGACATCAGGCAGTGAAGCGCAGTCTCGACCGCAAAACCCGGATAGCGCTTGAACCGCGCAAGCAGCCGCGGCAACAACGGTCGAGCAAGGTGGTCGACAGGATTCTCGACGCGGCGCTGATCTTGACCCGCGAGCAAGGAACCAAGACACCGACGACACTTGCCATTGCCCAGCGCGCGGGCTTGTCGGTCGGTTCGATCTACCAATATTTTCCCAACAAGGAAGCCATTCTTCTGGATCTCGCCAGGCGCTGGCTGTCATCCTTTCCGGAGGTGATCGAGAAGCGCATCAAGGTGGCCCCGCCAACCAACCGCGAAGAGTTCCGCCACGAAGTACGCAAGCTCTTCATCGACACCTCCAGGCTTTATCTCGAGAACGCCACGCTGATGCCGGTCATCGAGGCCATATCCGGAAACGCCGACCTCAGGCCGATCCAGAACGAATATGACGACCAGATCATCGCGCTCTACGCCGCATGGCTGAAGCATGTGAACCCGGCTCTTGACGACAAGATCGCCAGCCGTCTCGGTGTGGTGATGATGGAAGTCGGACACGCCTGTCGGCTCGTTGGCCTGAAGAAGGATCGCAGGACATTCGACCTCATAGAGGACGATGTGGAAACCATGTGGCTCGCTTTGGTGAACCCCTATCTCAACCTTGACTGATTTTGCACTTCGAGAGGAATTTTATGAAGACAGTCTATTCGCCGCTTCATGCCGGCCATGCCGGCCAGATGGAACTGGTTACCGCGGCCATCGTGCCGGGCTTTGAAAAGCCCTCGCGCGCCGAGTTCATCAAGGCGCGCGTCGAGAGCGAGAGACTCGGGCCGATCATAGGCCCGGTCGAGCACGATCTTGCCGCCGCAAAACGCGTCCACAGGGCCGACTACATCGATTTCCTGCCGACGGTCTGGCCGCAATGGGTGGAATCCGGCTTCAAGGGTTCGGCCATGCCCTTCACCTGGCCGACGCGCGGCCTGCGCGGTGACGTGCCGCCAAAGCGTATCGACGCGCTGCTCGGCTATTACTCCTTCGATGGCGGCGCCACCTTCGTTGAGGGCACCTGGGCCGCGATCAAATCGTCCTATGACGTGGCGCTGACCGCCGCCGGCTTGGTCAAGGACGGCGAGAGGGCGGCCTTCGCGCTCTGCCGTCCACCCGGCCACCATGCCGGCGCCGGCTTCATGGGCGGCTATTGCTACATCAACAACGCCGCCGTTGCCGCGCAATGGTTCCGCGACCAGGGCGCCAGGCGGGTTTCGATCCTCGACGTCGACTATCACCACGGCAACGGCACACAGGAAATTTTCTACGACCGCGCCGACGTGCAGGTCCTCAACTTGCATGGCGACCCGATGGTCGAATACCCGTTCTTCCTCGGTCATGCCGACGAACGCGGTGCCGGCGCGGGCGAAGGCTTCAACATCAACTATCCCATGCCGTTCGGCACCACATGGGACGCCTGGAATGCTTCGCTGGAGGACGCCTGCACCAAGCTCGCCGCCTACGCGCCCGACATCGTCGTCGTCTCGCTCGGCGTCGACACCTTCGAGAAGGACCCGATCAGCCAGTTCAAGCTGAAGAGCCCGGATTATCCCAAGATCGGCCAGCGCATCGCCAAACTCGGCCTGCCGACGCTGTTCGTCCAGGAAGGCGGCTACGCCGTCGAGGAGATAGGCATCAACGCCGTCGGCGTGCTGACCGGGTTCGAGGATCGGTAAGGCTGCTGCCGGCACGAGGTCGGTAACGACCTACAGCCAGAAAAGAGCGGCGATGCCGCCCTTTTCTGGAACCCATGCTTACGGGCAGCGCCCGGGCGTAGCCGACCATAACCAAAACCCGCCAAACGCACGCCGCGGCGGCCGAAAACTATAGCACCGGTCCGCAAATCGGAATCGGTTTCGGACAGCACAACAGGTAATTTAGCAAGTCTTGAAGCGCGCCTTACACGCCAAAATGGCAGCATAACACTCCATCGCAACCGATAATCTGGCCACACCCCATGCCTGAGCCAGAATTGATTGCCTCATGAAAGCAACGTGTCGGGGCCCCGAAATCAGTCCTCCCGAGTCGGCGCGAGTCCCTAGGATTCGATTCTGTCAATTCGGGTTTGATGTCGGATTCAACTGGGGTTAGATTAGACCCGAATCAGCCGTTCCTCGGGGGCGCGGCGACCACCCAAAGTCTCACGTTCCGGAGTTTTCCGGCACCAGACGCGGACGGCTTCGCGTTCCCTGAAAGGATTCGGTCCGATTGGGTGCGGTCGCGCGCCTTGAGTTGTGTCTTCGTGAAAGTAACGCGTGTTCAAGTCCGGCCGCTGGTGACGCCAGCATCCGGACATCAGAATCGATTCCGGCCAAAAGCATTGAAATGAGCAGCCCCGCCGCCCTTCTCCAGTCCGACCCATCAGGCTCGCGCCTGGCGTCGCGCGGCGACCTGACCAGCTTTTTCATGCAGCTGGCCGCCGATATCGGCGCCGACAGCTACATGCTCGTCGCCATCGTCCATGACCAGGACCGCAACGACGCGCGTATCGTCTCCTCCAACTGGATTTTCGATGCCATCGAACTGATCGGCAAAAGGCTGATCGCTGGGCTTGCCCAAGGCATGCTCACCGCGGCACCCGGCATCCAGCCGACACCATTCGTGGCTGCCCGGGCACCCGACACGGGTGGCCTGGTCAGTGGCGAGGAAGCCCGTCTGCTCGACGTGCTGGGCCACGCGGAAATCTATTCGCTGCGGCTGAATGTCGGCCGCCAGCGCCTGTTCGCGCTGTTTTCGGCCTCCGAGGCCGGCAGGATCGATCGGCCGGCGCTGATGAAGGCGCAGCTGAAATGCTGCTACGCGCTCTCGCATATTCCGCAGCTGATTGCGGCCGCCGCCATGCAGGACCCGCTGTCCGACCGCGAACGCGAATGTCTGTTCTGGGTCTCCGAAGGCAAGACCACCGATGAAGTCGCAGTCATCCTTGGCGTCTCGTCCAACACCGTCAACAGCTACATCACCCACGCCATACAGAAATTCGCGGCCAGCAACCGCGCCATGGCCATAGCGACGGCAATCAGGAGCGGCATCATTTGAAACATGCTGACGTCAGGCACCTCGACGAGGCCACCGAACAGAACCTCCTTGGTGCGCTTCCACCCGGTTCCGAACCGCACCACGCCGTCACCATTCCGGATGCCGTGCGCCGGTGCCGCTGGATCGCCGTTGACGTCAACGCATCGGCGTTCGGGTTGTTCTTCGTCAGTCCTTCACCCGAGCGCGCACGTCTCGTGCCATGCCTCGATTCCGAATATCCCGGCATTGCGGTGACAACGAAATTCATCTCGGGCGCCAATGGCGAGGAGATCGTCCGCCACACCGGCATGTCGACCGAGCCGCGCTGGTGGACGGATGACGGCATCACCGGCTCGGCCGAAATGTTCCGCAATCTTTCATGGACGGAGCAGATGGCGCCGCTTGCGCCAGGCACCAGCGGCATCGCCTTTCCCGTGCATGCGGATCGTGGCCAGTGCGGCCTGGTTGTCTTCCTGGGTTCGGAAATCGCCTTGCGGCAGGACATGCTCTACGAAATCCACGCGCGCTGTTTTTCGCTGTTTGCCGCGGTCGCGCGCATCCGCCCGGGCGACGCCGGCAGGGTACGATCGATTTCCAAGCGCGAACTCGAATGCCTGAAGCTGACCGCCAACGGCAACACCAGCGAGGAGATCGCGCGGCTGCTGAAGCTTTCGGTCCATACCGCCAACCAGTATCTGACCCAGTCGACCCAGAAGCTCAACGCGGTCAACCGCAACCAGGCCGTGGCCAAGGCGCTGCGGCTGGGCCTCATTGAATAGCGAAATTGGTTGAACGACGCTTGTTGCCCAAAGGCCGGCCCATGGATGAGCAGGCGGCCTGGGTCTTCAGCGGTAGGCCAGCGGCTCGGCTTTTCGAATGCGCGCCTGATCGATGACCGCCGCCAGCAAGGCGGTATTGTCCTCTGGATCCTCGCTCGGCTTCTCGAACGACACGTAGTTGACCACGACCGAGGCGCCAGGTTCGCTCAGCGTCAGCTGGAAATAGACGGTGACGCCGGGTGGCCGGAGTTCCAGGTCGAGCACGATGCGCGGGCTGCCGCTCCAGTCGACATGGGCCTCGCCGCCATGGCCAAGCCTGAGCGTGCCCGCGTGGAAGTACAGCTCCGCCGCCGAATCCACCAGGTCCGACAGGCAGGCGAAATGCTCCAGCCGGATGAAGGCGATATAGTCGGCGACATCGATCAGCCGCAGTTCACCCACCACCTGTTCGATGGCATTGGCCACGATGATCTCGCGGGAGCTTGCATGCGGTTGCCGGTTCATGAGGTCAGTCTGCGCTCAGCTTTTTTCGAGTAGACGATCCGCACCAGTTCGGCGACGGCTTGATAGAATTGTGACGGGATCACACTATCCACCGAAACTTGCTTGTACATGGAGCGGGCGAGCGCCACGTCCTCGAAGATCGGGATGTTGTGCTCCTTGGCGATCTCGCGGATCTTGAGCGCCACCAGGTCCTGCCCCTTGGCCAGCACCAGCGGTGCTGCATCCTCTTCGCGCACATATTTCAAGGCGATCGAGAAGTGCGTCGGATTGGCGATGATCAACGTCGCGCGCGGCACCGCCGTCATCATGCGTTTGCGCGCGCGGTCGCGCGCCAGCGACCGCAGCCGTGACTTGACGACCGGATCGCCTTCGGACTGCTTCATCTCGTCCTTGACCTCCTGCTTGCTCATGCGCAGCTCCTGCTTCCAATGGAAGCGCGACCAGACGAGGTCGATCGCGGCGATCAGGCCGATGACGAACACGATCGCCACCAGGATGTCGACCGCGATGCTCCGGATGACGAGGCCGAAGGCGATGGGGTTGGTGATCATGCCGGCGAGCAGCTTGCGATGATCCTCCGACAGCGTGAAGACGAGCACTGTGATGGCGAAGCCAACCTTGCCCAGCGACTTCAGGAACTCGACCCAGCCCTGGGCCCCGAACATCCGGCTCCAGCCCTTGGCCATCGAGATGCGCGACAGCTGCGGCCTGATCCGCTCGCCGACGAATTGCGGCATGTTCTGGAACACCGAGGCGCCGATGCCGGCAACCATGAGCAGCGCCAGCAGGCTGACGACGGCGCGGCCGATCTCCATGAGCACGATCTTGTAGAGCGCGATGACATCGGTCTCGGTGTCCATCGGCCAGGCTTCCGGCTTCTCCAGGAACATCGACAGGAACATGCCGAGGTCGACGATGGCGTCCTTGGCATAGAAGACCGTGAAGACGAGGATGGCGACAAAGGAGGCGAGAATGGGGATTTCGCGCGAATGCGGCAGCTTGCCCTGCTCGACCGTGTCGCGGATCTTCTTTTCCGTCGCCTCTTCGGTTTTCGAGTCCTTGTCGGTCGCGTCAGACATCGTGTCCTAGCCGCGCGACGTCAGGCCGCGGCGTTCTGGTTCGAGGGAAGCTCGAAGGCTCCTTCGCGCGACAGGCGCACCGTCGTCGAGGCGATCGTCTTGCGCGCCGCTGCGATGTCGGCGGCGGGGATCCCGTCCGAATCCATGCCGAGTTCGGACTCGATCATGCGCCGCGACCGCGCGCCGATCGCCGACAGCACGGATTCGGCAAGTCCCGCCTGCGCGCCACGCAGGGCCAAGGTGAGCAACTCGGTCGACAGTCCGTCGAACAAAAGCACGCGCGCCTTCTGGGTAAGGAGCGGGATATCCTCGAAGGCGAACAGCCGCGCCCTGACCCCGTCGAGGTCAGGCGTGCCGGCCGCCTCCAGATCCTGCATCACGTCCTCGAGCTGAGACTTGTCCATCTCGTTGAGCATGCTGGCGACACGCGCCTGACCGGCCGATGTGTCCCTGGTCGAGGTTTCCGTCAGCACGCTCGTGCGCAGCCGGCTCTCGACGATCTTGGCGGCGGCCTCGGGAATAGCAGCCATCGTCACCATGCGCTTGATGATCTCGCCGCGCATCGGCTTCGTCATGGTCAGCAGCACGTTTGCGGCTGCCTGCGGCGACAGTTTCGACAGCACCATGGCCGAGGTCTGCTGATGCTCGCCGGCCAGGAAAGCGCCAAGCCGCGCCGGCTCCAGCTTCTCAAGATCGGGCCAGATTGGCGGCGGTCCTTCCGGCTCGACCTCGAACCGGTTGTCGCCCATGATGGCGCTCATCTCTTCCGGCGATAGCGATTCGTTGAGGATGGTGTCCATCCGGTCGGCGGAATCGAGCAGGCCGGCACCTTCGGTGAACTCCGCTTCGAACTCGGCGACGATGCGTTCGAGGTCGCTCTGCGGAATCGTGCGCAACAGCCGGGCGCCCTCGATGAGTGCCTTCAGCTCTTCCTGCTTGAAGAATTTCAACAAGCGGCTGGCCGATGGCTTGCCCATCGCCACCAGGATCGCGGCGGCCTTCTGCGCGCGCGTCAACGTTGCCAGCGTCGTCATGCCCTATGCCTCAGCTTCCCTTGGCAACGCCCGTTGTCCATGCCTATGCGCCCTTCGCCCCGGCGATGATCTCGGTCAGCCTGATCCCGAAGCGCGACGGGTCGCTCTCCAGCACCGTGATCTCACCCCGCGCGATCTTGCGGCCATTGACCACCACATCGACAGGTTCGCCGATTCGGCGGTTAAGCGCCACTGTCGAGCCCTTCTGCAGAGCCATCAGATCGGACACCGGCATCTCGGTGCTGCCGAGGATGATCTGCACATCGACGGGGATGTCCATGATGATATTCGAATTGGCGCCGGACGCCTTTGCATCCGGACGCTTCTCCTCTTCCTGGAGAACGCCGCGCAGTTCTTCTATGGCGCGGTTGAGCTGCTCGTCCGGCTGGTCGGGTTCGGCTTCTACCTTGGTCTTGGCCATCGATCGTCTCCAAAAGCACGTGCTTGCCGGGCGTCAGCCCCGCACCAGCCCGTCGATAAAGTCCTGTCCCGCATCGTAGGGTTGCTTGATGCGGACGGTGTAGTTCTGTCCCAGCTTGCCGAACTCGCAAACGAACAGCGTCTTGTTGCGCGCGCTAAGCCGGGCCCGTGACTGCGCCGTTTCCTCGAATTCAATGACCTGGCCGGCTTCGAAATTGGCAAGGTCGCCAAGCGTCAGCCGCGCCAGCGGCATGGTTGCCTCGAGCGCCACGGTCGAACGCATCACCTCTTCGGAGAAACGCGCGCGCCAGTCGGAATTCGTCGCCGGGCTGTCGGTGCCGGCATGGGTGCCCAGCAGGATGCGTTGCGGGATCATCACCGCGACCGTGCCGGTATCGGTCGGCGTGGAGATGCCGAAGACGATGCGGACCGCCGCGCCATCGCGCAGCACATAGCGCCTCGCTTCCATGCCCGACATCGCGCCCGAGAGTGGCAGGCGCAGTTCAAGCGGATGGCGACCGGCATTGTTCAGGGCCTGCGCCACCTCCTGGAACACCAGGGTCGAGACATCGATCTCGATCTGCGACAACGGCCGCTCGATGGGCGAAACCGGCAGGTCCGGGTCGCCACCGAACAGCGCGCAGACCATGACGGCGATCGCCGGAGCGTCGATCACCAGGGTCATCGTGTCGGACGACGCCGGCGACGCGACCACGCTCATGGCGAAGGTATCGCCGACATGCGAGCGGGCGTCGGTGACGCGGCCGACCTCTACCGCCCGCAGGTCGACGCTGACTGGAGCACCGAGTTCACTGGCCAGGCGCATTTGCAGCAGCGGCACCGCATTCTCAGCCATCATACGACCCGCACCGATGACCTGAGCAGCCTCTCCACTGTCGCCGACCAGACGCTCGATGACCAGGGAGCGAATCTCCGACGGACTATCCGGGTTCGTCATGACGCCACGCGGCCTTTTGTATCGTCGCGCATCGATCAGGCGGCCTTCTTGTCGGCGACGCCGGTGTTCATCGTGCTCTGTTCGACGGCGTCGATCGTCGGCCGCTCATAGGAAGAGATGGTCTTGCGTCCGAATTCGATCGCAACCTGCGGCAGCGCGCCGTTCATGTAGGCCAGCAGCGTCTGCTTGACGATGATGTAGAGGCGGTTCTTCTTCTCGCGCACCGTCTTGACCTTGGTCGCGACCGGACCGACCACGGCGTAGGACAGGAAGATGCCGAGGAAGGTTCCCACAAGGGCGGCACCGATGAGGCCGCCGAGGATTTCCGGCGACTGGTCGAGCGCGCCCATCGCCTTGACCACGCCGAGCACGGCGGCCACGATGCCGAGCGCCGGCAAGCCGTCACCCACCGCCACCAGGGCGTGGTAGGCCTTCATCTTGTCGGTCTTGATGGTGTGGATTTCCTCATCCATCAGCGCCTCGATCTCATGCGAACGTGCATTGCCGATGATGATGATGCGGCAGTAGTCGCAGATGAAATGCGTGAGGTCGTGGTTCTTGAGCACCGTCGGGAACGCCTGGAAGATCGCCGACTCCTCGGGATTGTCGATATGCGCCTCGACCTCGCTGCGCGACTTTGAGCGCAGCTCGCGCATCAGGCTGTGCAGGACGCCGAGCGTTTCAAGATAGTCCTGCTCCTTCGGCACCGCCTGCTTGAACGCCTCGAGGATAGCCTTGCCGGTGTCCTTGACCGTCTTCATCGGATTGGCGACCAGGAAGGTGCCGAGCGCCGCGCCGCAGATCACCACGGCTTCCCAGGGCTGGACCAGCACCTGCAGATGCCCACCCATGGCCATGAAGCCACCAAGGACGCAGCCGAGCGTCACCACAAGTCCGATCAGAATGCCCACGAACGGTCCTTCCGCATTAATCTTTGGTCCATGGATAGTCCGCGTGCCTTGTGCGGGGCTTGAATCGAACGCATCCGCCGTTGCCGGATCGGCCGCTCCGGATCACCCGGCGATTCAGCTTCGCGCAAGGAAGTGAGGCTATCCTTCGTGGATTAGGTTCTGCCGGAGGCACGTCCTTGCTTAATACCTTTACCAGCTACCAGCTCATAGCAAAAGACATCACCAAGTCGATCACACAGATCAGCAAGCAGCCTGTGGTCGATCGCGACACCAAATATTATCTGGACAATATCACCAAGGTCAAATCGATCGACGACTTCGTCAACAATGATCGGTTGTTCAAATATGCGATGAAGGCCTTCGGGCTGGAGGATATGGACTATGCCAAGGCCTTCATGGTCAAGGCGCTGAAGGAAGGTGTTTCCGATCCCAACAGCTTTGCCAACAAGCTGACCGACAAGCGCTACGCCGATTTCGTGTCCGCCTTCAATTTCGCGGCCAACGGCGCGGATGCGACCATCTACAACAAGACACAGCAATTCACGACGGCGAACTACGCCAAGCAGGCGCAGATCGCCGGTCTGGATCCCAACTCGGCCTATGTGAAGGGCGAGACGGCCTACTACATGGCCAACATCACCAACGTTAAGTCCGTCGACGACCTGATGTCGGACAAGCGGCTGTACACCTACGCCCTGGCATCGGTCGGCCTCGATGCGGCCACCGAAAACAGGGACACCATCAAGCAGGTCCTGCTGGGCGGCATCCGCGACCCCAACAGCGTCGCCAACAAGATGACCGACAAGACCTACGCCGCCCTGGCCTCCACCTTCAATTTCGAGCAGTACGGCGAGAACACGACGACTTACAACGCCGCGCAGCAGCCGACCGTCGACAAATACCTGCGCCAGACGCTGGAAGAGAATGCCGGAGAGTCCAACCAGGGCGTGCGGCTGGCCCTCTATTTCCAGCGCAAGGCGCCCACCATAACCAACTGGTACGATGTGCTGGCCGACACCGCGCTCGCCAGCGTCGTGCGCACCGCGCTCGGCCTGCCTGATTCCTTCGCCACGGCCGATATCGACAAGCAGGCGCAGCTGTTCGAGCAGAAGCTCAACATCTCGGACTTCACCGATCCGACGAAGCTCGGCAAGTTCCTGACGCGCTTCACCAGCATGTGGGAGATCAACA
Source organism: Mesorhizobium carmichaelinearum (assembly GCA_943370265.1). Taxonomy (GTDB): domain Bacteria; phylum Pseudomonadota; class Alphaproteobacteria; order Rhizobiales; family Rhizobiaceae; genus Mesorhizobium; species Mesorhizobium carmichaelinearum_A. Next base: position 37,266 of record CALRQH020000034.1, on the reverse strand, counting down.
ACCCGACTTCACCGGCGGTGACGTCGGTCAGCGTCCTCTTCGCGCAGCCGACCTCTGTCGGCATCTCGACCGACCTGATGATGGCCATGCTGAAGCTGAGGTCCTGAGCGATCATGCGGGACAGCCTTTATGTGGCCCTTTCAGCGCAGATCGCGCTTGAACGCCGCCTCGACACGATTGCCGACAACGTCGCCAATGCCTCGACCATCGGCTTTCGCGCCACCGGCGTGAAGTTCGAGGATGTTGTGAGCGGCACCGGCCCCAAATCCGTGTCTTTCGCGTCTTCGGGCAAGACCTACCTTTCCGGCGCGCACGGCTCGATAACCGAAACCGGCAATCCGTTCGACTTCGCCATCCAGGGCAACGCCTGGTTCGCGATCGAAACACCGGTCGGCACCGTCATGACGCGCGACGGACGTTTCTCGATGAATGAGAATGGCGAACTGATGTCGATCGAGGGTCATCCGGTGCTCGATGCCGGCGGAGCGCCGATCCAGCTCGACCCCCGCAACGGTCCGCCCACGGCTGGAGCCGACGGCTCGCTGCGCCAGAACGACCAGCTTGTCGGCTCCATAGGCCTTTACGATTTCGACCCGGGACAGAATTTCGTCCGCTACGGCAATTCCGGCATCGTCCCCGCAAGGACGCCCGAGCCGATCACCGACCGGTCCGACGTTGGTGTTGCCCAGGGATTCGTGGAGGAGTCCAACGTCAACCCGATCATGGAAATGACCCGGCTGATCTCGGTCCAGCGCGCCTTCGAGAACACGGCGGCCCTGCTGCGTCAGAACGATTCGTCCGCCGACGAGGCGATCAAGACGCTTGGTTCCAAGTAGCGACATGTCGCCCACCCAGCCCATGATGCGTGCGCCCGAAAGGCATCCCGAGCCGGAGAACCGGCTTGCCGTGCTGGAACGGATGTTGAGCCGTTTCGGCGAGGGGCAAGCGCTGCTGAAGCGCGGCGGCCTTGTCGCCGAGGTCACCTCCACCCATTACAAGGTGCGCGGCCTCTCCGATGTCGCAAGGCTCGGCGACATTGTCGAACATCGCGGCCATGCCGGCACACGCCGTGGCGAAGTCGTCAAGATCGCTCGCGACGAGGTCGTCGTGGCCCCCTTCGAACGCAGCTCGGACGCCGGCATCGGCGACGCCGTGTTCCGCCGGGGTCCACTCACCGTGACACCGCACGTCTCTTGGCGCGGCCGCGCCATCGACGCCCTCACCCGCCCGATCGACGGTGGCCCGGCCCTGCTCAGGGGCGACGACGCCAGTGACGGCAATGGTGCGACGCCCGGCGCCATGTCGCGGCAGCGCGTGGGGACGTCATTCATGACCGGCGTGCGGGTCATCGATATCTTCACGCCCCTGTGTTTCGGCCAGCGCCTCGGCATCTTCGCCGGCTCCGGCGTCGGCAAATCGACGCTTCTCGCCATGCTGGCCGGGGCCGACGCCTTCGACACCGTTGTCGTCGCGCTGATCGGCGAGCGGGGCCGGGAGGTGCGCGAATTCCTCGAGGACACGATCGGCGAGAGCATGGCCAAGACCGTCGCCGTCGTCGCCACCAGCGACGAGAGCGCCATGATGCGCCGGCGCGCTCCCGACACCGCCATGCGCGTCGCCGAGCATTTTCGCGACCAGGGCCATCGCGTGCTGCTGGTGCTGGATTCGATCACCCGCTTCGCCCATGCGTTGCGCGAGGTGGCAACGGGGACCGGCGAACCGCCGGTTGCCCGCGGCTACCCCGCATCGGTTTTCACGGAACTGCCCAAGCTGCTGGAGCGTGCCGGCCCTGGCGCGGAAGGCAAGGGATCGATCACCGCCATCATCTCGGTGCTGGTCGATGGCGACGATCACAACGATCCGGTCGCTGATTCGGTGCGTGGTATCCTCGACGGCCATGTCGTGCTTGACCGCGCGATCGCCGAGCAGGGCCGCTACCCGCCGGTCAATCCCCTGTCATCCATATCGCGCCTGGCGGGCAAAGCCTGGAGCGCAGAGCAGCGGGCGCTGGTGACCATGCTGAAGTCGATGATCTCCCGTTTCGAGGACACGCGCGATATTCGCCTGCTGGGCGCTTACCAGGGCGGTGCCGACGCGGAACTGGACATGGCGGTGCGTCAGGTGCCGTTGATCTACGAAGCGCTGACCCAGTCGCCGAAGGACCGCCCGTCGGCCGACCCGTTCTCGGACCTCGCCCGCCATCTCAAGGGAAAGCAGAATGCCGATGCCGGAGACTGAGCGTCAGTACACCGAACGCCTCCTGCGCGAGATGCTGGACGCGGCGAAGGCCGCCGAGGATGCCGTCGTCGAGGCGAAGGCTGCCAGGAAGGCGAAAGCGGACAAGGCCGCCAGGGAGGCCGAGGAGCACCGCAAGTCGGCTATCGACGACCTGTTTCCCGGTGCCGAATGGCCGCAACCCCCAAAGGCGCAGTTTCCCAAACTGGGCAAGAAGGCCGACCGGCGCAGCGACTTCGTCATCGCCGCGCTCGGCGTGACGCTCGGCCTGATCTGCGCGCTGTTTCCCTGGTACATCTTCTTCAATCAGGAGCAGTTCGGCGTCCAGGCCATCAAGTTCGGCGGTACCGGCACCAATTCCGGACGCACCGGTGGTGGCGTCGTGGCCGAACGAAGCGCGCCCCTCACCGCAAAGGATGTCCCGGCCATGGACATCGATCTCCTTGCCACGGCAACCATACCCGACAAGGCCGAGGATCCCACCCAGGCGCCGGGAATCGATCAGCAGCCCTTTCCCGCAGATCCAAAATTCCGTCTCGTCCATGTCGCCAACGGCCGCGCCATGATCGAGGACGATACGGGCCTTTGGATTGTCCAGCGCGGCTCGAGACTGCCGGACGCCAGCAACGTCGCATCGATCGAGCAGCGACACGGCAAATGGGTCATGGTCACCAGCACCAACGAGGTGATCGAACTCTCCAAATAATCCGGTTCGGCGCGGACGACGGCGTCAGGCTCTCCGCAAGGTCCGCGCAAGACTGGCGGCCTAGTCTTCGGGACACCTGCCCGGAGATTCCCATGGAGCCCGTTACCCTTTTCGATCTCGCCACCAAGCAGTCGCAATGGCTGGCCGTGCGCCAGTCGGCTATTGCCGGCAACATCGCCAATGCCAACACGCCAGGCTACACCGCAAACGATGTCGAGCCCTTCGAGAAGGTGCTCGACCGCGCGGCGGTGTCGTTGCGGGCGACCGAGGCCGGACATCTTGGCGGCGAGGCGACCAATGCCGGCTTCAGGGTCAAGCCGGACGAACCCGACGGCGTGATCCTGCCCTCCAAGAACACGGTCGTCGTTGAAAACGAACTGATGAAGGCCGGCGAGGTCCGCCGTGCCTTCGAGCTCAACACCGCGATCGTCAAGGCATTCCATTCGATGATGATGATGGCGGTGAAGACCTGATCATGGACGCGTTGACCGCAGCACTCAAAGTCGCAGCATCCGGCCTCGGCGTCCAATCGGAACGCCTGCGCGTGGTTTCGGAAAACCTCGCCAATGCGCAGTCCACGGGCACCGCAGCGGGTTCGGACCCCTATCGCCGCAAGACCATCAGCTTCGTCTCGCAACTCGACCAGGCAACGGGCGGTTCGCTCGTCCAGGTCGGTTCGATCGATCGCGATCCCTCGGATTTCCCCGTCGAATTCCAGCCCGGGAACGAGGCAGCCGACGACAAGGGCTACGTCAAGATGCCCAATGTGAACCCGCTGATCGAAATGGCTGACATGACCGAGGCCAACCGCTCCTACGAAGCCAACCTTCAGGTCATCAAGCAGGCGCGCGACCTTATTTCCATGACTATCGACCTGATGAGGAACCAATGATCGTAACCGGCATCGGCGCGCTGAAACTGAATCCCGCGACCGACGGCGCCGACGGGGCGAGCCTGTTTCCGGGCGCGGCCGCATCGCGGGCCGGCGGCAACCTTGGCACCAGTTTCGCCGAGGCGGTCAGCCAGGCGGCTTCGAAGACAGTCAACACGCTGCAGAATGCCGAGCAGGTGTCGATGCAGGCGCTGAAGGGCGATGCCGACACACGTCAGGTGGTCGACGCCGTCATGAGCGCCCAGCAGGCCCTGCAGACGGCCGTCGCCATCCGCGACAAGGTCGTCTCCGCCTATCTCGAAGTCAGCCGTATGGGCATCTGAGGACATCCGCCATGAAAGCACTCGCCATCGCCGCCACCGGCATGAATGCCCAGCAGACCAACCTGGAAGTCATCGCCAACAACATCGCCAACATCAACACCACGGGCTACAAGCGTGCCCGCGCCGAATTTTCCGATCTGCTCTACCAGGTCGACCGCACACAGGGCGTTCCCAACCGCGCCAATGCGTCTCTCGTTCCCGAGGGCGTTTCGATCGGCCTCGGCGTCAAGACGACGGCGGTGCGCAATGTGCACACCCAGGGCGAACTGACCAGCACGGGCAACAGTTTCGACCTGGCGCTCACCGGCCGCGGCTGGTTCCAGATCGAAGGCTCGGATGGCGGCACGCTCTACAGCCGCGCCGGCGCCCTCAACACCAACGCCACAGGCCAGCTGGTGACCGCCAATGGCGCCAACGTCATCCCGGCGATCACCGTTCCCGCCGACGCCGTGGAGGTGATCGTCAACAAGACGGGCCAGGTGTTCGCACGCATCGACGGCCAGACCAATCTGCAGACGCTCGGTCAGCTCCAGATCGCCAATTTCGCCAATGAGGCAGGTCTCGCGCCGCTCGGCGACAACCTCTTCCAGGAAACGGCGGCCTCCGGCCCGGCCAATGTCGGCGTGCCCGGCGATCCAGGCTTCGCCACCATCCAGCAAGGTTATCTCGAAGCCTCCAACGTCGATCCGGTCAAGGAAATCACCGAGCTGATCTCGGCGCAGCGCGCCTATGAGATGAACTCCAAGGTCATCCAGGCGGCCGATGACATGGCCTCCGTCGTCTCCAAGAACATCAGGTAACGGATGATGATCCTGCCGATCTCCTGCTCTGCTTTCCCACGCATCGCGCTCCTCGTCGCGCTGATGGCTGGCAGCATGCCGGCTGTCGCCCAGGAATCGACCGGACAGTCGGCTACTCAGATCTCAACCAATCAAGCCGCAGGCGAGGTCGTATTGATCCCCAATCGGGTCATCTACCCCGGTGAGTTGATCGAGCTCGCCGCGCTGAAGCCTGTGACCCTCATCCCTGGCAAGCACAAGCCGGATGCCGTCGCGACCCGCGCCGAGGAGCTCAATGGCAAGGTAGCCAAGCGCACTCTGCTGCCGGGCCGCTATATACCGACCAGCGCCATCCGCGATGCCTGGCTGGTCGAGCAGGGCGCGGCAGTGCAGGTGTTTTTCACCGCTGGCACGCTGACCATTTCAGCCACCGCGGTCACGCTGGAGCCGGGCGCTGCCGGCGATCTCATCAAGGTCCGCAACAGCGACAGCGGAAAGATCCTGTCCGGCACGGTCATGGCCGACGGAACCATCCGGGTCAGCGCTTCATGAAACGTGGATTTGTCCTTGCGTTCGCGGCACTGCTTGGACTGCAGCCGGCGCTGGCCGACGGCCTGACCCCCAAGGCCAAGCGCGAGCTTGCCGCCAGGGATGGCGGCGCGTTCAACGATCCGGAATACGATCCGGCAACCACGAGCCGCATGTTCCGTGTCTCGGCCGGACCAAGCTCGCTTCCGCCCGGCCAGGTCGCCTCACGCATCAAGGACATCGCGCAGCTGCAGAGTTCGCGCGACAACCAGCTTGTCGGCTATGGCCTGGTCATTGGTCTGTCGGGATCGGGCGACAGCCTGCGCAACTCGCCGTTCACCGAACAGTCGATCCGCGCCATGCTCGAAAACCTCGGCATCGCCACCGAGGGCGGCAGCGCCCGCGCCAAGAATGTCGCGGCGGTCATCGTCACCGCCAACATGCCGCCATACGTCCAGTCGGGCGCCCGCATCGACATCGACGTGTCCTCGATGGGTGATGCCACATCACTTGCCGGCGGCACGCTGATCATGACGCCCCTGAAGGCGGCGGACGGCGAGATCTACGCCGTGGGCCAGGGCTCGGTCATCGTTTCGGGCTTCGTCGCGCAGGGCCAGGCCCAGCAATTGACGCAGGGCGTGCCGACGGCCGGCCGCGTGCCGAACGGCGCCATCGTCGAGCGCGCGGTGAAGGCCGAATTCGACGACCAGGCGACGCTGACCCTGCAACTCCGCAATCCTGATTTCTCAACCGCAGTGCGCATCGCCGACGCCGTCAACGACTACACCAGCCAGCGCTTCGGCATGCGTGTGGCCGCGGAGCGCGACGCACGCACAGTGCAGATCAGGCGGCCGAAGAACATTTCGGCTGCGCGTTTCTATGCCGAGATCGAGAACCTGGTGGTCGAGGCCGACGGACCGGCCCGTGTCGTCATCGACGAACGCACCGGCACCATCGTCATCGGCAACGACGTCAAGATCTCGCGGGTTGCCATCAGCCATGGCACGCTGACCGTGCGCATCACCGAAGCGCCGCGCGTCGTTCAGCCCGAGCCGTTCTCGAAAGGCCAGACCGCGGTCGAGCCGTTCACCGCCATCGATGCCTCGCGGCCGAACGGACGCGTCGCGGTCCTTGACGGCCCCGACCTCGAAACGCTGGTGTCCGGCCTCAATCGTCTCGGCGTCAAGCCGGACGGCATCATCGCCATCCTGCAAGGCATCAAATCGGCCGGCGCGCTGCAGGCCGACCTGGTTCTCCAATAGGTGATGCCGATGACCCCTTCACTCCCTCACAAGCACCGCCGCATTGCCTGGCTGGCCCTCGCCGTACCAGTGCTTGCCGCGGCACTTTCCATGGGCGGTCCCGCACGCGGCGACGATACGGTTCGCCAGGTGCTGCCCGGAGCGCAGGCCGCCGAGGCGCCGCAGCAGTTGCCCCGCGAGGCCAAGCCGGACGAAAGCGAAATCCAGCGCTTCTGTTCCAACATCGCCGATGCCGCGCGCGACCGCCGCTATGCCCTGCAGGCGCAGGAGCTGAAACAGCTGCAGACAGGCATCGACCAGCGCATGAAGGCGCTGGACGAGAAGCGGGCCGAATACGAGACATGGCTGAAGCGGCGCGAGGTCTTCCTGGCCCGCGCCGAGGACGGCGTCGTCAAGATCTATGCCGACATGAAGCCCGACGCCGCGGCCGAACGCCTGGCGATTGTCAATGCCGACCTCGCGGCCGCCATCCTGATGAAACTCGATTCGCGCAAGGCCGGCGTCATCCTCAACGAAATGGACCAGAAGGCGGCGGCCACGCTCACCGGCATCATGGCCAGCGCAGCCCGAAGGGTAGATCCGTCATGATCCGCAAAACGCTCATCCTGGTTGCGGTGGCCATGCTGTCCGGCTGCGGCACCGACCTCAAGGAGGTCGGCCGGGAACCGTCGCTGTCGCCGGTCGGGTCCGGAATAGCCGACGGCACTACCGGTTCGCTCTATCGCTATCCGCAGCCGCCGGCGCCGCCAGTCAAGAAATTCTCGCTTTGGGACGACCGCCAGAGCCGGCTGTTCACCGACCCGCGGGCGCTGTCGCAGGGCGACATCCTGACCGTCAAGATCAAGATCAACGACAGGGCCAATTTCAAGAACCAGAACGACAGGAGCCGCACCGCCGACCGCAAGCTCGGCTTCGACATCAGCGCCCAATGGGACAAGGCAAGCACCGCCGGCAAGGGCTCCGGCGCTCTCAACTCCGCCACTGATACGACCGCCAACGGCGAGATCAAGCGATCGGAAACGCTTGAACTCAATGTCGCTGCCATCGTCACCGATGTTTTGCCGAACGGCAATCTGATGATCAGGGGCTCGCAAGAGGTACGCGTCAATGCTGAGCTGCGGGTGCTGACCATCGCCGGCCTCGTACGCCCTGCCGACATTGGCGCTGAGAACACGATTCCCTACGAACGCATCGCCGAAGCGCGCATCTCCTATGGCGGGCGCGGCCGCATCACCGAGGTCCAGCAACCTGCCTACGGCCAGCAGATTCTGGACCAGGTCCTGCCGTTCTAGGCCCGGAGAACCCACCATGGCCAATGCCGAACAGGTTCAGCCCAGCAAGGGTCCTTCCCTTGTCATCCAGATCGCCATGCTGATGGCGGTGACGGTCGCAGCCATCGGCATGGGCTGGCTGTCGGGTGGTTACCTCAAGGGCGCGCAGGGGCCGGACGTCGTGCCGCCGGCCACGGCAACGGAAGCCAAGCATACCGAAGGCGGGAAACCCGAAGGCAGCGGCGCGCACGGCGCGGCCGGCGGGTCAACGCTTGTCCCGCTTGCGCCGATCACCACGAACCTGGCTTCGCCGACCGACATGTGGATACGGCTCGAGGTCGCCGTGGTTTACGACGCACCACAGCCGCCCGCACTTGCCGAGCAGATCCAGCAGGATCTCATGGCCTTCGTGCGCACCTTGAAGATGCATCAGATCGAAGGCGCCAGCGGCTATCAGCATCTGAGGGCCGACCTCGAGGAACGCGCCGCGATTCGCGGCGGCGGTCACGTCAAACAGGTTCTCATCAGGACATTGCTGCTCGAATGAGAAAACTCATAGTCGCCACCGCACTCATTGTCGCCGCCACCTCGGTCGCCGGCGCCCAGCAGCTGGACTTCGGCGGCATCGGCAAGGCCGACGGCACCACGGTCGGCTACATCATCCAGATGTTTGGCCTGCTCACCGTTCTCTCGGTGGCGCCGGGCCTGCTCATCATGGTGACGAGCTTCACCCGCTTCGTCATTGCCTTCTCGATCCTGCGCGCCGGCATCGGCCTGCAATCGACGCCGGCCAACCTGATCCTCATCTCGCTGTCTCTGTTCATGACCTTCTATGTCATGGCGCCGACCTTCGACCAGGCGTGGAACACCGGCGTCAAGCCGCTGATGGACAATCAGATCAGCCAGGCAGAGGCGTTCGAGAAGATCTCCGATCCTTTCCGCACCTTCATGCTGCACAATGTGCGTGACAAGGATTTCGACCTTTTCGCCGACCTCGCGCGTGAACGCGGCCAGGTCGTCGCCAAGGAAACCGTCGATCTTCGCATCCTGGTGCCCGCCTTCATGATCTCCGAGATCCGGCGCGGTTTCGAGATCGGCTTCCTGATCGTCTTGCCGTTTCTCGTCATCGATCTCATCGTTGCCACCATCACCATGGCCATGGGCATGATGATGTTGCCGCCCACCGTCGTGTCGCTGCCCTTCAAGATCCTGTTCTTCGTCCTGATCGACGGCTGGAACCTGCTTGTCGGAAGCCTGGTGCGCTCCTTCACCTGATCACCGTAGCCCCGATGCGGCATCTGGCCAGGGCGCGCCACGCGCCCGGGTGGCGCATGGCGTCTGTCGCTCAAAATTTTACGCAAGATATTTCCGGTTAACCGTCGGATTTAGTCCTTTGGTAGGAACTTGCCCTCATAGTCGCTGACAGATGGCGGGTGATCAAATTCAATGATCATTGGCATGATGCCGCACCGTCATACCGGAAAAGGCCGGTATGAAAAAAAGACGTGTAAAATCAAGGTACGAGTACCATGTCCAGCATCATGACGAACACCGCCGCTCTGACGGCGCTGCAGAGCCTTAACGCCACCAGCAAATCCCTCCAGGACACTCAGGCCCGCATCTCGACCGGCTACCGCGTCTCGCAGGCCTCGGACAATGCCGCTTACTGGTCGATCGCCACCACGATGCGCTCCGACAACCAGGCAATGTCCACCGTTTCGGACGCGCTCGGCCTCGGCGCTTCCAAGGTCGACACGGCCTACACCGGCATGAACAGCGCGATCACCACCATCAACCAGATCAAGAACAAGCTGGTCGCGTCCTACGGCCAGACCGATGCCGACAAGGAAAAGACCCAGACCGAAATCGCTGCCCTTCAGAAGCAGTTGAAATCGTACGCCGATGGCGCCACCTTCTCCGGCACCAACATGCTTTCAGTGTCCACCGCCTCGGGCACGGCGGCCGACGTCAAGATCGTTTCCGCCTTCAACCGCGATGCTTCTGGCGCGTCGTCCATCTCGACGATCGACGTCAAGGTGGAAAGCATCAAGCTTTATGACAGCGGTGCTGCACCGACGGCGAAGGGCATTCTTGACACTGACCGTCTCGGCAGCACCGGCGCCGCTACCACCACCGCACAGGCTCCGACCGCCGGCGCTGCTTCCGCGGCTGGCGACACCTATTCGGTCGCCACGCTGAAGGTCTTCGACACGGCCACGGGCAAGGGCTTCAGTGATTCGCAGATCGCGGACCAGATGAACGTCGTCGACGCCGCGCTCAAGGACATGACGAACGCCGCCACCACGCTCGGCGCCGCCAAGAGCAGTATCGACCTGCAGAAGACCTTCACCTCGAACCTGATGGACTCCATCGATCGCGGCGTCGGCCAGCTCGTTGATGCCGACATGAACAAGGAATCGACCCGTCTGCAGGCCCTGCAGGTCCAGCAGCAGCTCGGCGTCCAGGCACTGTCGATCGCCAACAGCTCCACGCAGTCGATCATGTCGCTCTTCCGCTAATCGCTCTCGCTTAATCACGAACAGCGTTAGAAAGTCGGGCCGCGCCACAAGCGCGGCCCGATTTGCGTTTACCCGCGGCATGTCGCCTGGGAAAGTTGCCGGGCTTGACCCCGGTGTGCGCAACAGTCTGCGGACGCACGTCCCGTCCGATCGCGTCGCACGAACCGATTCCCGGCGCGGCGCCCCAGGGCTCTCGCGGCCAAAGTAACGGATGCAAACGCTCGTCGTCTTAATCTTCAAAATGCCGATTTTAATAGGCTGTTAACCATGTAGCGCTAGTCATGGTTAACGAATAGCTTAAAACAGCTAGGCGAATCAGCCTCCCCAAGGCACGACGCCACTGTCGAACAGGCCTATCCGGTATTTTTGAGAAGGAGCGACTCTCTTGTCGAGCATCATGACCAACGCCGCGGCGTTGACCGCACTTCAAAGCCTCAACGCGACCAGCAAGTCGCTCGAGCAGACGCAAGCCCGCATCTCGACAGGCTACCGCGTCTCCCAGGCCTCGGACAACGCCGCCTATTGGTCGATCGCCACCACGATGCGCTCCGACAACCAGGCCCTGTCGACAGTACAAGACGCACTCGGCCTCGGTGCCTCGAAAGTCGACACCGCCTACACCGGCATGACCAACGTGCTGTCGACGATCAGCCAGATCAAGACCAAGCTGCTTTCGACCGTCGGCCAGACGGATGCTGCCAAGGCAAAGACGCAGACCGAAATCACGGCGCTCCAGGCACAGATGAAGTCCTTTGCCGATGCCGCTACCTTTTCCGGTTCGAATTTCCTTTCGGTGACGTCCACGCAGGTCGCCGCACCCAATGATGGCGTGCAGGCCGACGCCAAGATCGTTTCGTCATTCAACCGCTCCTCATCCGGCGCCGTCCAGCTTGGAACGATCGATATCGATGTCGAGAGCACCAAGCTGTTCGATTCCGGCCTTTCAACCGCCGTGAAGAACGCTGGCATTCTCGACCGCAAGACGTCCATCTATGCCACAGGGGCCGCCCAGACCCAGTATGACACCGCCTATGCGGCCGCGATCGCCGGCGGAGCAACGGACATCGCCGCAAACACCGCCGGCCAGGCCGCGGTCACCGGCACCCCCGCCAAGATCGACAACGTCTCCGCCTTCAACGTGGACATCACGGCACCCGGCGTTACCGACGACATCATCACGCAGATGGTCACCAAGATCGACAACGTCATGGGCCAACTGACGAACTCCGCCACCATCCTCGGTTCGGCCAAGAGCAGCATCGACCTGCAGAAGACCTTTACCTCAAGCCTGATGGACTCCATCGACCGCGGCGTCGGCCAGCTCGTCGATGCCGACATGAACAAGGAGTCGACCCGGCTCCAGGCTCTCCAGGTTCAGCAGCAGCTCGGGATCCAGTCCCTGTCGATCGCCAACAGCTCCTCGCAGTCGATCCTGTCGCTCTTCAAGAACGGCTAAGACGTCCAGGCTGACCAGCCTCCGTCTCTCTGACATCCGCAGGCCGCGCCCCAGGCGCGGCCTTTTCGTTTCAGCCTATCATTTTCGCACAAGCTTCGAGGCCTAGTGTCCTGGCGGACGTCAACGCTGGGAGTGGTCGAATCGTGCCGGTACAAATCCAGAGCATCATCTCGAATCTCCAGGGGTTCGGCGCAAAGCGCCTTGCCATGCTGGCCGGCATCGCCGTTCTGGTGATGAGCGTCATCGGCGTGGCTTCCGTCTATCTCAATCGCCCGGCCTACGATACGCTCTATGTCGGCCTTGACCGCGCCGATGTGAACCAGATCGGCCTGGTCCTGGGCGAGGCAGGCCTAGGCTTCGACGTCGGTGCCGACGGGACATCGGTTCTGGTGCCAGCCGGCACCACCGCGCAGGCGCGCATGCTGCTTGCCGAAAAGGGCCTGCCGACCAGCGCCAATGCCGGTTATGAGCTTTTCGACAATGTCGGCTCGCTCGGCCTCACCTCCTTCATGCAGCAGATCACCCGGGTGCGCGCGCTGGAGGGCGAGATTGCCCGCACCATCCAGTCGATCTCAGGCATCAAGGCCGCGCGCGTCCACATCGTCATGTCCGAGCGCGCCAACTTCCGCCGCGACGAGCAGCAGCCCTCCGCCTCCGTCGTTATCCGCTACGCCGGCATCGATGCCGAGAAGAGCGCGATGTCGATCCGCCATCTCGTCTCCGCCGCCGTGCCCGGCCTGTCCGCCGACAAGGTCACCGTGCTTGATTCCAGCGGCAATCTTCTGGCTGCCGGTGACGATCCATCCAACACCAGTGCTGCCCGCACGCTTGGCGTAGAGCAGACCGTCGAGGCGCAGATCGGCGACAACATCCGCCGGGCCCTTTCGCCCTATCTCGGTCCCGACAATTTCCGCGCCAGCGTCAAGGCCGACGTCAACACCGACACCCGCCAGACCGAGGAAACGATCTTTGATCCCAATTCCCGTGTCGAACGCTCGGTGCAGTCGGTGCGCAACAATGAAAACAGCAATCAGAAGCAGGCATCCACTCCGACCACCGTCGAACAGAACATGCCTGAAACACAGGCAACCAGCACCGAGGGTCCGCAGTCGTCCTCGCAGAACGACCGCAAGGAAGAGATCACCAACTACGAGATCAATTCAAAGAAGATCGCCACCGTTTCCAACGGCTACACCGTTACCAAGATGTCGATCGCCGTGGTCGTCAACCAGCAGCGCCTGGCGACGATCCTCGGCAAGGATGCCACCGCCGAACAGATCGCCAAGCGCGTGGCCGAGATCCAGAAGATGGTGACGTCGGCCACCGGCTTCGACGAGAAGCGCGGTGACATCATCGATGTCTCGGCGGTCGAGTTCATCGACGGACTGGATGGCCAGGCGCTGCCGCAAGCGAGCATGCTCGATTCGATTGGGCAACATGCCGGCACGCTCATCAACGCCGGCGCCTTCATCGTCGTGGTGTTCCTGGTCGCGTTCTTCGGTCTCAGGCCGATGGCCGCCGCGCTGACGGCGAAGGCGATGCCGGCCATCGCCGGCCCCAATTTCGACGAAGTCCAACGCTCCCTGCCCACGCCCGATGCCATGGCCTCGGTCGAGGGGCCCGCTGCCGCCGGCACCCTGCCGGACGCGCGCCCCGGTTCAACTCCGCTCGACGATCTTCGCCAGAAGATCAGGCCGGCGCCGCAGGAGCGGCTCGCCCGCATGGTCGACCTCAATGAGGAGCGCACCGCGCAGATCCTGCGCAAGTGGGCTGCCCAGGAAATCGCGGCCTAAGCCATGCCCTCAGCCGCCCTCTTCGACCTGCTGCCAGACTTCGGCGCGCGTGCCCAGCACAGCGTCCAGCCCAGCGCGACGGCCGAACACGACGAAAGACAGGATACGCCGGCGCCGCAGCAGGCCGATATCGGCGCGCTCATCGCGGAGGCGGTCGCCCTCGCCGAGGCCGAGCTCGAAGAGCGCCTTTCGGCGGCGCACAAGGCGGAGCTTGATGCCGAGCGCCGGGCCTATGCCGACGAGACAAAGGCATTTCTCCAAAGCACTGGCGACGATGTCGGCAAGACGGTCGCCCTGCGCATCGAGATGATGGAAGCGCGCGTGACCGAGCTTGTCGCCGCCGTGGTCGCCCGTGTGATCGGCGGTATCGTCAGCGACGACCTTCAGAAGCGCTCGCTGGAAGCTCTCACCCGTTCGATCCACGAAGCCGTGGGTGATTCCGAGGCGGTGCGCGTCGGCGTGCGCGGACCGCTTTCGCTGTTCGAAACATTACAGGCAGCACTAGGTCCTCGCGCGGCCAATCTCGACTTTGTCGAAGCACCCGGTTTCGATCTCACCGTCACCATCGACGAGGCCGTGTTCGAAACACGCATGGCCGAATGGTCGGCAACCCTCTCCGAGGCACTGTCATGAGCATAGCCGCGGCCGGGGAACACAGGCACGAGATCATCATCGTCAAGCGTGGTCATGACGATCACGACGACGCCCACCATGGCGGCGTCTGGAAGATCGCCTTCGCCGATTTCATGACCGCGATGATGTGCTTCTTCCTGGTGATGTGGCTGATCAACGCCGCCAACGAGCAAACCAAGTCAGCCGTCGCCAGCTATTTCAATCCGGTCAAGCTGATCGATCGCAATTCGAGCCGCAGGGGCCTTCAGGATATTGGCGATGGTCCCCGCTCGGTCGGACTGACGGCCGACGACCCGCAGGAAGCCGCCAGCAAGGCCGGCCAGGAAAGAGTCGGTGGCGCGGGCTCCTCGGAGAAGAAGCAGGACAAGCAGGCGCCGCAAAAAACGGAACGCACCGACGAGCACCTGTTTGCCGATCCCTACGCGGTTCTGTCGGAGATCGCCACCGACACCGGCGTCATGCAGAACATAAGCCAGCGGGGCGATGGCGGCGCGCAGAATGCCGGTCCGGCAACGGGCGCATCCGGCGGCGCCTCCTATCGCGACCCCTTCGAACCGGATTTCTGGTCGCAGCAGGTGGCAACGCCCGGTGCCGAAGCAAGTGCGGAACGGGTCAAGATCGACGGCGATCCGGTCAAGCCGGGCGACAAGGTCGCCGACAGCCAGGTTCCCAAGGTCAAGGCCGTGCCGCCAATGCCGCCGCTGACGGCCGCGCCGCTGGAGCCCCTGGCCAAGACCGAACCGGACGCGGCGGCACCGAAAACAGCGATGGCGAAGGCCGGCGAGGCCAAGGCCAGCGAGGCCCAAGCCGGTGATACCGCCGGGGCGGAGGCGACTGCCAGGCCCGATGCGACTGATGGCGATGCCCCTGATCGCGATGCCAAGGACAAGGCTCCGACCGCTGCGGCGATGAAGGCGGCCACCGAAGTTCGCCAACAGTTGAACGATGCCTTCAAGCCGGGCGACAAACTGCACGATGGTGTCTCGGTCGAGGCCACCGACAAGGGCGTCGTCATCTCCATCACCGACCGGCTCGATTTCGGCATGTTCGAGATCGGCTCGGCCGTACCCAGCCGCGAGCTGGTGCTGGCGATGGAAAAGATCGGCCGCATCGTCAACAGCCAGAAGGGCACCATCAGCATCAATGGCCACACCGATGCCCGGCCATTCCGAAGCGACACCTACGACAATTGGCGACTGTCGACGGCCCGCGCGCATTCGGCCTACTACATGCTGGTGCGCGGCGGCGTCGACGAGCGCCGCATCACCGAAGTCGCCGGTTTTGCCGACCGCCAGCCGAAGGATCCAGCCAATCCGATGGCCGCCGCCAATCGCCGTATCGAGATCCTGGTGGCGACAGGCGGATGAAGCGCGCCATCCTCCATCGCGTGATTGGCCTGCTCCTGCTGGCAGCAGGCCATCCGTCGGCCGGCTTCGCGCAGGACGCGCTGCAGCCCTATCAGCTGGTGCGCTCGCTGCAGCTCGTTCAGGATCGTATCGCGGCTGGCGACCACGCCGCCATGCCGATGCAGGCCAAGCTGCTGGAGATGGTGGACGCCCGGCTGCGCGACACGGGTGCGGATGATTTCAAGGATCCCAAGAATTTCCGCGCGCTTCTGGTCTACGGCATGAGCGGCGGCAACCCGCTCACCGTCGAGACGGCGGTGTCGCGCGCCACCGTAGCGCCCGAGGAACTGGCCATCGCCAAGGGTGTCATCAGCTATCTGAACGGACGTCCCGGCGACGCCATCGAAACGCTGCGGCCGATAGACCCGATGACGCTGCCGAGCGACCTTGGAGCCTTCCTGGCCTTGGTCAAGGGCTCCCTGCTCAGCGGAGACGAGCCGGCAGCCGCACTGGCCCTGCTCGACGAAGCCAGGCTGCTCAGCCCGGGCACGCTGGTCGAGGAGGCGGCGTTGCGCCGTTCGGTCGGCATCGCCGTGACGCAGGGCGACGCCGCGCGCTTCGCGCTTGCCTCGACCCAGTATGTCGAGCGCTACCTCTATTCGCCCTATGCCAGCCAGTTCGCCGATTCCTTCGTCTCCGGCGTCGTCGCGCTGCATATGTCGATCAGCCAGGACAAGCTCGGCGACATCACCTCGATGATGGACCCGGAGCGAGAGAAGGTGATCTATCTGCGCATCGCGCGGCGCGCCGCGATCGACGGCTTGAACGACCTCTCGACCTTCGCCGCGTCGCGAGCCGAGCGGGGTCGCAACGGCATCGGCAACCAGGATGATCCGCGCGCCCTGCTCTACGCCAGCCTCTCCACCGTGACATCGGGCACCGTCGACGACGTTCACGCCAAGCTCGACCGGATCGACCGCAGCAAACTGTCGGATGGTGACCGTGCTCTGCTGGATGCGGCCCGCGCCATTGCTGGCGAACTGGTCGCGCCGCCTGCCGCCCTGCCCACCAGGAAGCCCGCCCTCGCCGCAGTCGAGAACCCCAGTGCCCAGCCCTCCGACCAGCAGACATCCGTCGAGGCTGGGCTGCCTCCGGTCGAAGGCGCGATGCCCGAACAGCCGACCGCTCCGGCATCAGGCGAACCCGCCGCCAGCACGTCGGGCGCAACGGCTGTCGCCACTGCCTCCCCGGATGGCGCGGCTGCCTTGCCTGCTTCAGCCCCCGCGCCGGCGACCGGCCTGAACCCTTCCGACCCGGCCGATGCCGCCATGATCAAGGCGCGTCGGCAGCTCGATTTGATTGACCAGATGCTTGGAGCCGCTCCCAGATGACCAGCGTTGGCCCCTCCTTGCCGGGATTTGTTTCCACACGCGCCGCCTCGGATCAGCCTGCCGCTGGCGCCAGAACCGCGGATACGGGCTTCAGCGACATGCTGCATGGCACGGGAAAGCAGGCCCGGCCGGATAAGCAGACCACGGGTGAAACCGCGTCGCGTGACCAGCGCTGGGGCAAACCCCTCGCCACCGACCACCCCGGCATCGACCGCGAGGACGCCCCATCGCCAGCCGATCCGCGCAAGGTCGCATCGGCGAAATCGCTCCTCCTGAAGGCCGCGAAGAACAGTCCGGATACCGCGTCCGGCAATGAAGCCGACAATGCCGGCAACGGGGAACCAGCAGCAGGCAATTCTCCACTTCAGGATCATCTGCCGCTGCTGATGGCACTCCACGATCTGCGTCAATTCTCCGCCCCGGCCAAATCCGACAAAACCGCGACAGGCGATGGCACCGGCGACCCGGCAGCGCTTGACGGCCAAACCGCGTTATCGAAGCGGTATCGGTCAACGACCGATGCAGGGAAGGCCCTCGGGCTGGAGGCCCGCTCCGAGCGGGGCTCCACAACCACCGAACAGCAGCCCCAGCAACAAGGCGGGATCAAACTGCCCGCCGGTCCGATGAAGCATCATGACGGCAGCCTGACATTCGGTTCGCCGCTGCAGAGCGTGGTGGACGATGCCGTCCCGCAATCGAAGCCCTCCTCGCTGCCGGTCAAGAGTCTCGACGAGGCCTTGTCCTCAGTACGGTCGGAAGCAGGAAAACAGGCCTCTTCGGCAAGCCGTGTCGAGGTGGTTTCCGAGCGGAGCTTCCCCGCGCCGGCGCAGAACCCGATGAGCCAGGCGGCGGCGACCGTGATCGACGCTATCAAGGCCGACAGCGGTCTTCGGCAGCCATTTTCAACCACCCCGGCAACACCTCAAACAACCAGTTCTGTTGCCGCCTCGGCACATATATTGAAGATCGAACTTCACCCGGCTGAACTCGGTATGGTCACCGCCAGTCTGCGCCTTTCGGGAGAACAACTTTCGATTGAACTGAAGCCTCAAACCCATGAGGCCTATCGCCGGCTCACCTCCGACAGCGAGGCCATCGTCAAGTCGCTGCGCGGTCTGGGTTTCGAGGTTGACAAGGTGACGATCCTGCAACCTTCGATAGCGGTCCCCGCCGCGACCCGCGCCGATGCCAGCGCCAACGCGCAGGCAACGTCAGGCCGCGACCAGTCGTCTTTTCAACCCGGCAATTCGAGCGGCAACAACGACAGCGGTGCCGGCCAGCAGTCGGGAAGGAACCGCAACAATGATCCCCAAGAGTTCGGCCGCCCCGCTTCGCCTGCTCGCGAGCGCACTGGCGGCGATATGTTTATCTAGCCTCGTGGCCGGCGCGGCAAAAGCCGCGGCCAACCCTTGCGAGCCGGAGATCCTGCGTGCCGCCGATCGCTATGGCGTGCCTGCGGGCATCCTGTATGCCGTCGGGCTTGCCGAAACGGGAAGGAAAGGCAGCCTTCAACCTAACGCGATGAATATAGAAGGAAAAGCAGTGTTCCCGAAGAACCGGGGCGAGGCACTTGCGACCTTCGAGGCAGCGCGGCGAGACGGCAAGACCCTGATCGATCTTGGCTGCATGCAGATCAACCACCACTACCATGCATCGCATTTTCGCAGCGTCGAGGACATGCTCGATCCGCGTCAGAATGTCGACTACGCGGCCCGCTTCCTGGCCAGCCTCCACGCCCGCCACGAGACCTGGTCTATGGCGGTCGCCCGCTATCATGCCGGCCCCGACAATGACCCAGCGCAGAAGATCTACGTCTGCCGCGTCATTGCCAACATGGTCGCCACCGGCTTTGGAAAATGGACCTCCAACGCCCGCGCCTTCTGCAACCCATAGCTGCTTTCGCCTTCGCGAATATGCGCCCCGCCCGGCGCCTCCAGTGCTTTTTCCAGCATGATCCGCGCGATCCCTGACCGGCACGTGCGAGCACACACTAATGCAACCAGCGCGATTCCCGACTCCCAAGAAACTAGCTACAAGAAATGACGGTTGTTCAGGATTCTCGCCAGCGGCTACCCCTCTCGGCACGGAGCAGATGATCTGATTCGGAGGCGGGGCCGATGATTGTTATTGTTGACGAGCGAGAGCTCGTAACCGAGGGCTATAATTCACTTTTCGACCGGGAGGGCGTCGCCTGCGCGGGCTTCGCGCCCGGCGAATTCGGCGAATGGGTAAGCTCGGCAGCGGATACCGACTTGAAGTCTGTGCGCGCCTTCCTCATTGGCGACTGCCGGGAAGGCGCCATTTCACCGCGCCAGATACGCGACCGCACCGGCGCCCCGGTCATCGCCTTGAGCGAACAGCATTCCCTGGAAAACACGCTTCGGCTGTTCGAGAGCGGCGTCGACGACGTCATCCGCAAGCCGGTCCACATCCGCGAGATCCTGGCCCGCATCACCGCCATCCGCCGCCGCGCGCAGGAGGATGTCTCCTACACCGAGATCGGCGCCATGCGCATCTTCATGGACGGCCGCGACCCGGAAATCGACGGCCAGCCGCTGCCCTTGCCGCGCCGCGAGCGCCGTATCCTTGAATACCTTGCGAGCAATCGCGGACGCCGTGTCACCAAGACCCAGGTGTTCAACGCCATCTACGGCATCTTCGACGAAGAGGTCGAGGAGAACGTGGTCGAGAGCCATATCAGCAAGCTGCGCAAGAAGCTGCGCGAGAAGCTCGGCACCGACCCTATCGATTCCAAGCGGTTCCTCGGTTACCGGCTCGTCTTCTGATGCCCTGGAACCGCGTTTGCGCCAGCTTCGCGCAAGACACAAAGCGTAGCCTCGTGGCCAGTGGCCAAAGCATTGAGGAGACCTGTCGATGAGCCTCTACGGAATGATGCGGACCGGCGTTTCCGGTATGAACGCCCAGGCAAACCGTCTGTCCGCCGTCGCGGATAACATCGCCAACTCCGATACCACGGGCTACAAGCGGTCCTCCGCCGAGTTTTCGACGCTGGTCATGCCAAACACCGGCGGCGCCTACAATTCGGGTGGTGTCAACACGACGATCCGGACCTCGGTCAGTTCGCAGGGCGTGCTCCAGTATACAACTTCGGTTTCCGACCTGGCTGTGAATGGCGACGGCTTCTTCGTCGTCCAGAATGCCAACGGAACGCCGTTCCTGACGCGCGCCGGCTCCTTTGTTCCCGATGCCCAGGGTCGGCTGGTCAACGCGGCTGGTTATCAGCTGATGGCCTACAGCTACGCCAATGGCATTCCTGCAGCCACGGCCAACGGTTTCGAGGGCCTGGTACCCGTACAGATATCTGATCAGGGAATGACGGCGACACCCAGCACCGCGGGCTCTTTCAACGGGAATCTTCCAGCGGGCGCGACCCCGGTCGCGGCCGGCAGCCGGCCCTCCGACAACAGCGCGACCTCGCAGTACACCTCCAAATCCTCGATGGTCGCCTACGACAATGTCGGCAACAAGGTGCTCGTCGACGTCTACTTCACCAACACCGGCCCCGGCACTTGGGAAGTGGCGGTGTTTGACCAGTCCAAGGCTACGCCCGGAACCGGATTCCCCTACGCCGGCGGCGCGCTGGGCTCGGCCAACCTTACCTTCGACACCACCACCGGCAAGCTCACCGGAGCGACCACCGGCGTCACTTTCACCGTGCCGAACGGCGCCAGCCTCAATCTCGACCTGTCGAAGCTGACCCAGCTCGGCGCGGGCTTCACCGTCACCGACGCTCAGGTCAACGGTAATGCGCCGAGCGCCATTGACAAGGTGCAGATCGGCTCGGACGGCACCATCTACGCGCAGTACAAGGATGGCTCTACCAAGGCGCTCTACAAGATACCGCTGGCCGACGTTCAGAGCCCCGACCAGCTCACCGCGCTGCCGGGCAACGTGTATTCGCAGAGCGCCGACTCCGGCACCGTGCGTATCGGCTTCGCCAATCAGGGCAAGCTCGGAGCCATCGTTTCCGGCGCGCTCGAGAATTCCAATGTCGATATCGCCGAGGAACTCACCAACATGATCGCGGCGCAGCGCAGCTACACCGCCAATTCGAAAGTCTTCCAGACCGGTTCCGACCTGATGGACGTCCTTGTCAACCTGAAGAGATAAACCGGGCGCCGCCCGTGAAGGACTTGCATGTCGCTATCCACCGCATTGAGCATCGCCCAATCGGCGCTTATGAACACCGCACGGCAGACGAGCGTTGTCTCGCGCAACGTCTCCGACGCCGACAACCCGAACTATACGCGCCGTATCTCCCTCGTCGTCAGCACGGCGCCCGGCGCACGCACGGTTGATATCCAGCGCCAGACCAATGACCTGCTCTTCCGCCAGAACCTTAGCGCCCTGTCCGCGTATAGCGGCCAGGGCGCACTCTACACCGGCATGGATCAGCTCGACGTCGCGGTCAACGGCGTCGGCAATGCGTCCTCGCCCTCGACCGCTATCGGCAGTCTGCAGCAGGCGCTGCAGCTCTACGCCACTTCGCCATCCAACCAGAACCTTGGCTCCAGCGTCATCGACGCGGCCAGGCAGGTTGTGCGCTCCCTGAACCAGGGCTCGAAGGCCATCCAGGATTTCCGCACCCAGACCGACGGCCAGATCGCAACGGCCGTGAATGACCTCAACTCGCTGCTCAGCCAGTTCCAGGATGCCAACACGGCGGTCATGTCGGGGACCCGTTCCGGCACCGATGTTTCCGATGCGCTCGACCAGCGCGACGCGCTGTTGAAGAAGATCGCGGACTATGTCCCCGTCTCGACCTTCACGCGTGGCGACAATGACATGGTCATCACCACGGGCGACGGCACCACGTTGTTCGAAACCATACCGCGCACCGTCAGCTTCGCGCCGTCATCGAGCTCTACCGCTGGCGTCGCCGGCAATGCCGTTTATATCGACAATGTGCCGCTCTCGGCAGGAACCGGAGGCAACACCAGCGCCAGCGGCAAACTTGCCGGCCTGCTGCAATTGCGCGACGATGTTGCCTCGAAAATGCAGAGCCAGCTCGACGAGACCGCACGCGGCCTGATCACGGCCTTTGCCGAGACCGCGCCTTCGATGCCCAATGCCGCTGGCCTGTTCACCTGGTCGGGCGCGCCGGCCGTGCCGGCCGCCGGCACGCTGGTCAACGGCCTTGCCGCTTCGATCAGCATCAATACCGCGATGGATCCGAGCACCGGCGGCAATCCGACATTGCTGCGCGACGGTGGCGCCAACGGCGCCGCCTACGTCGTCAACACCGGTGGCGCCTCCTATTCCAGCCTTCTCGTTGCCTATGGCGACCGGCTTGACAAGCCGATGACCTTCGACAGCGCTGCCGGGATTTCGGCAACGTCCAGCGTTTCCGACTATGCCGCCAATTCGATCGGCTGGTTCCAGGGCGTACGCCAGCAGGCTTCGACCGCCGCGGACGCCAAGGAGGCGCTGGCGTCACGCAGCGCCGACGCCCTGTCCAACGCAACCGGTGTCAATATCGACCAGGAAATGTCGCTGATGCTCGATCTCGAGCACAGCTACCAGGCATCGGCCCGGATGATGAAAACCGTCGACGACATGATGACGGCTCTGATGAATGCGGTGGGATAAGCCATGACTTCAGTTTCCTCAGCGGCCCTTTCGAACGCCATGCGCTATCAGCAGATGCGCATGCAGGCCGAACTGGTCAAAGCCACCAAGGAATCCTCGACCGGCCAGGTCGCCGATGTCGGTCTGGCGCTGGGCGGACGCACCGCCCAGTCCGTCACCTTCCAGCGCGATCTCGACCGGCTCAACGTCATCATCGATTCCAACGGGCTGGTCGCCGCCCGGCTCTCGTCGACGCAGACCTCGCTCGGCCAGCTCTCCAGCGTGGCGCAGACCTTCCTGTCCAGCTTGACATCAGCGACATCGGGCGACTCATCGCAGAGCCTCACCCAATCCGCCGGCAAGACGACCATCCAGCAGCTTGCTTCGATCCTCAACACCAGCGTCAACGGCGAATATCTGTTCGCCGGCACCAACACCGACGTCAAACCGATCAACGATTTCACGGCAGCCGGCTCACCCGCCAAGGCCGCCTTCGACGCTTCCTTCGTGGCCAAGTTCGGCTTCACGGCCGATGATCCGGCCGCGGCCAACATCACCGCCGCCCAGATGGACGACTTCATCACCAACAGCGTCGAGCCGCAGTTCCTGGGTTCCGGCTGGCAGACCAACATGTCGAATGCGACCGACCAGCAGATCGTCAGCCGCATTGCGCTCAACGAAACCACCGCGACCTCGACCAGTGCCAACAGCGACGGTATCAGGAAGCTGGCCATGGCGGCGGCCATGGTCACCAGCATGATGTCCGGCAAAATGAGCCAGGCAGCGAAGGACACGATCGTGACCCGTTCGCAGACGCTGGTTGGCGAAGCGCTGAGCGGTATCGCCCAGGTTCAGTCGGAAACCGGCATCGTCCAGAAGCGCGTCTCCGACGCCAGCGATCGTATGAAGACGCAGGTCGACCTGTTCGAGCGACACATCGTCGATCTTGTGGGCGTCGATCCCGCCACCGCCGCCACCAAGGTCGCGAATCTGACGCAGCATATCGAAAACTCCTTTGCGCTGACGGCACGCCTCCAGCAGCTCAGCCTGCTGAACTACCTGAAATGACAACTTCCAGCGGACCGGTAGAGCTCACCGATGTATCAATTCTCGTATGACGACATCCAGGCCGACTCCGTCTCCGACGCGAAGGACCGGGAGCGCCAGCTTCTGACGCGCTCGATCGACATGCTGTCGGCGGCCGCGGCCGTCGGCCACGGATCGCGGGAGGCCATCGAGGCGCTGCATTTCACCAATCGCGTCTGGTCGACATTCCTCGAGGATCTCGGATCGAACGACAACGCCCTGCCCAAGGAGGTCCGTGCCAACCTCATCTCCATCGGCCTGTGGCTGCTGCGCGAGACGGAGGACATCCGCCAGGGCCGGACCAGCAATTTCGAAGGCCTGATCGAAGTGTCCCAGATCATCAGGGATGGCATCCAATGAGCAACACGTTGAAGATTTCCCTGAAGCCGAACGAGAAGATCTACATTAACGGCGCCGTCATCCGCGTCGACCGCAAGGTCACCGTCGAGCTGATGAACGACGTGCAGTTCCTGCTCGAGAACCACGTGATCCAGGCCGACGACGCCTCGACGCCGCTCAAGCAGCTCTATTTCATCCTGCAGGTCATGCTGATGAGCCCGCCCGACGCCGTCGAGGCACGCGACATGTTCCGCCACTCGCTGCCACTGCTTCTGGCGAGCTTCGAGGACGAGCGCATCCGCAGCGAGCTGAAGCAGATCGACCGCATGGTCAGCGAAGGCCATATCTACGAGGCGCTGAAGGCGATCCGTTCGCTCTATCCGCTGGAACGCCGCGCGCTTGGCGGCAATGATGATGTTCCGGGCGCCCCGCGCCCGCTGGCCGTGGGAGCACGATACTGATGACCGTGAACATGACGACGACGATACCGGTTGGCGCCAACCAGACCAGCCAGCAGACTTCCAAGACCGCCGTCGACTACCAGTCCTTCCTGAAGCTTCTGATCGCCGAGATGAAGAATCAGGACCCGACGAAGCCGATGGATTCGACCCAATATGTCGCTCAGCTCGCGACCTTCTCGCAGGTCGAGCAATCGGTGCAGACCAACACCAAGCTCGACCAGATCATGCAATCGTCGGCGCTGTCGCAGGCCGACGCTCTCATTGGCCGCAACATCACCTCGGCCGACGGCAAGACCACGGGCACGGTGGCCTCGGTGCGCCTCGCCAGCAGCGGCCTGATTGCCGTGCTGCAGAACGGCACCGAAGTTCCGGTTGGCCCTGGCGTTTCCGTCAAGGCGGCAAGCTGACCGTTCCGGCGAAGACGAACCCATGAACGAGGCCGACGCACTCGACATCGTCCAGTATGCGGTGTGGACGGTGCTGACCGCTTCCGCCCCTGTCGTGCTGGTCGCCATGGCGGTCGGCATCGGCATCGCCCTGATCCAGGCCCTGACCCAGATCCAGGAAATCACGCTGACATTCGTGCCCAAGATCGTCGCCATCATGCTGGTGGTGGCGCTGACCGGTCCATTCATCGGCGGCCAGATTTCGGCCTTCACCAACGTCATCTTCGAGCGCATCCAGCACGGCTTCTAAAGCAATTCCAGGAAAAGTATGAAACGATTTTCCGTCCGGAATTGCCTCAAAACGAAGAGGTAGAGTGCCCCCGCAAGCCGAGGGCGCTCCCATCGGCATGCAAATCTCCCGGCGCTTGCCCCATGGCGAGCCGCAGAGCTCAGCAAGCGTTTCATGCGGCAAGCGGGGATGCGGACTGACACCCGTTGCCTCAAACCACGTTGGACCATGACCTTTTTCCAGGAGGCGTTCGCCCTTTTTGGCGCGATGCCCTAATTTCAACACGTGGCGTGGGGAAACGAGTCGCCGCCACGGGACGGCACGCGAAAGCGGGGAAATTCCATGATCGATGAAAAGCCGGAAAGCGAAAGCGCCTCAGCGCTTGCGCCGTTCCGGCACGGCATTTTCCGCGCTGTGTGGGCCGCCAGCCTCGTCTCGAATTTCGGGGGCCTGATCCAGGGCGTCGGCGCCGCCTGGATGATGACCACCATCGCCACCTCGCCCTATCAGGTCGCCCTGGTCCAGGCCTCGACGACCTTGCCGATCATGCTGTTCGCACTGGTCGCCGGCGCCATTGCCGACAGCTTCAACCGGCGCAAGGTCATGCTGGTTGCGCAGACCTTCATGCTGGTCGTCTCGCTGCTCCTCACCCTGTTCACCTGGTTCGGGCTGATGACGCCGTGGACGCTGCTGGCCTTCACCTTCCTGATCGACAGCGGCACGGCGCTCAACAGTCCTTCATGGCAAGCCTCGGTCGGCGACATGGTGCCGCGCAACAAGGTGCCGGCGGCGGTAGCGCTCAACTCGCTGGGCTTCAATCTGACGCGCAGCGTCGGTCCGGCGATCGGCGGCATCATCGTTGCCGCCGCCGGCGCGGCAGCCGCCTTTGCGGCCAATGCCTTGAGCTATGTCGGGCTGATCGTCGTGCTGGCGCGCTGGAAGCCGGAGTTGCCGGTTTCCACCTTGCCGCGCGAGTCGCTGGGCGCCGCCATGGGCGCGGGCCTGCGTTATGTCGCCATGTCGCCCAATATCGGCAAAGTGCTGGTCCGGGGTGCTGCCTTCGGCTTCAGCGCCGGCGCCGTGCTGGCGCTGCTGCCGCTGGTCGCGCGCGACGTGGTCAAGGGCGATGCCTTGACCTATGGCATCATGCTCGGCGCCTTCGGCATCGGCGCGGTCGGCGGCGCGCTGATCAGCGTGCGGCTGCGCCAGCTGCTGTCCAGTGAGGCCATGGTGCGCTCGGCATTCGTCGGCTTCGCACTCTGCGCCTTCAATGCCGCCGTCAGCACCCATGCCTGGCAGACCTCGCTCGGGCTGCTCGTCGGCGGCGCCTGCTGGGTGATCGCGCTCTCCCACTTCAATGTCACCGTGCAGATGTCGACGCCGCGCTGGGTGGTCGGCCGGGTACTCTCGGTCTACCAGACCGCAACCTTCGGCGGCATCGCGCTGGGCAGCTGGGTCTGGGGTGTCGTCGCCGATGTGCACGGCGCCGAAACCGCCCTGATCGCGGCGAGTGTGGCGATGCTGGTAGGTGGTGCGATCGGCCTCATCCTGCCGCTGCCGCAGCAGCCGGTGCTCAACCTCGACCCGCTCAACCGCTTCAAGGAACCGCATCTCGCGCTCGACCTGAAACCGCGCAGCGGCCCGATCGCCATCATGATCGAGTATGTGATCCGCGAGGAGGACGTGCCGGAATTCCTCGCCACCATGGCCGAGCGCGGACGCATCCGTCGCCGTGACGGCGCCCGCAATTGGACGCTGGCGCGCGACCTCGAAAATCCATCCATATGGATCGAGCACTACCACACGCCGACATGGCTGGAATATATCCGCCACAACGGCAGGGCCACCCATGCCGACGCCGTCATCGGCGAGCGCATACGCGCGTTGCACAGCGGCAGCGAACCCCCACATGTGCGCCGTATGATCGAGCGCCCGACGACAGCGGGCACGGCGCTGGTGATGGCGAAGGGGCCGATCGAGCATTGAACCGGGCTGCCTACCCTTCACCGGCCAGATCCCGGCGCGCCTTTTCGAGCTCCTCGGCGTAGCGCCGCATCAGATAGCCTTCGGTCAAAAGCCCAAGCACGATGCGCTCGGAGAAATCCTCGACGACGGCGAGTTCCTCGGCGCCTGCGCGCTGGAAGGTCTCGGCGGCGGTCTGGACGTTCATGGCCGGCACCAGCACGGCATCCTGGAACTGGGCGAGCGACCGCACCGGCGTGTCGTCGGCGGCTGGATCGCTGTGCAACTCGGCGACGATCAGCATGCCGACATACTGATCCCCTGGATCAACGGCGATGACGCGCTTGGCCGAACCGAGCGGCACTTCCCTGCGGAAGGCCGCCAGCGTCGTCGAGGCGTCGATGGTATTGATATCCTTGCGCATCATCGACCCAACGGTAAGGCTGCGCATCCAGCCGACATCATGTGCGCTGCGGATCGTTTCGCCGCGCAGGTGGAAACGCCATGTCGAGAACGAATAGCCGAAGGTTTCCCGCACCAGGATCGCGGACATGATCGAAGCCGCCAGCACCACGCCGGTAAGCGTCAGGTCGCGTGTCGATTCCAGCGCCAGGAACGTCATCGTCAGCGGGCCGCCGACGACACCGACCGCCAGCGAGGTCATGCCGACGACGGCGGCAACCGCCGGGTCGATGCCGGTTGCCGGCGAGACCAGGGCCATCACGCCGGCAAACGCCTTGCCGAGCAGGGCGCCGAGGAACAGCGAGGCGAAGAACAGGCCGCCGCGAAAGCCAGAGCCCAGCGATATTGCCGACGCCGCCAGTTTCAGCACGAAGACGCTGGCGACCACGGCGAGCGGGTAGTTCATTGAGAATTCTCGATGCAGCGCGCCATGGCCGCTGGACAGGACCTGCGGCGTGACCAGCCCCAGCAGCCCCACGAATATGCCGCCGATGAACGGGCGCAGCGACGCACCGATCGACAGCCGCACGAAGCCGCGTTCGATCGTGGTCACCAGATGCATGATGGCGATGGAGGCGGCGCCTCCCAGCAGCCCGAGCAGCAGGAACGGCAGATACTGGCTGACAGTCAACTGCGGCAGGCCGGACAGCTCCAGCGGAAACGGCACCCCGCCAAAAACCTCGGCGGTCAGCGAGGCGCAGACCGCGGCGGTCATGACCGGCGCGACATTGGCGACCGAGTAGATGCCGATCACAAGTTCGAAGCCGTAGAAAGCGCCGGTCAGCGGCGCGTCGAAGGCGGCGGCGATGGCGCCGGCCGCACCACAGCCGACCAGCGTGCGGACATCATTGCGGCGCAGCTTGAAGATACGCGCCAGCCGCGACGCGAGGCCGGAGCCGACTTGCGTGTAGCCGGCCTCCAGTCCAACCGAAGCGCCGAAGCCGCTCGAGATCATCGTCTGCGCCGCGATGATGAAAGTGTCGGTGAGAGACATGCGCCCGCCATAGAGCGCATTGGCTTCGATCGGGTCGACGGGAGTGCGGAACTTGCGTTTTCTGAGCCAGACAAGCGACAGGCCGAGCAGGATGCCTCCGATGGCCGGTACGGCCGCCTGTATCGGATCGGAAAGGGAGAACATCGCCGAAAGCCTGCCGCCCGGCTGGACGCCATAGAGCAGCCCGTGCAGGTCCTGCACCATCTGGCTCATCGCCGTGACCAGAATGCCCGCCATCACCCCGACCACGCCGGCCAGCATGACCACGACAATGCCGCGCGCCTCCAGAAGCGGGAGTGATCTAACAAGCACCGCGCGAAGCCGGCGGGCATAGACTTGTGGTTCGTTTCTGGAAAGCACCGGTGGCTCGCCCATGAAAAGCCGGTAAAAGGCCCTGTCGTGCCTGATACGCCCGACGCCATCACATGGCAACCAAAATGCCCCGCACCGGCGGAGCGCCATTTTGGCGCGGGATTTGACTAGTGAGGCACGGGGTCCCGGTCAGGAATTGTCAGCGGGCCGCAGTCGTCGTCGGCAATGAAGATCGCAAGCAGTTCCGCAGGCTCGGTGACGCTCGCATTCTCGGCGAACAGATGGACGGTACCGGGCGGCTCGAACCAGGTCTGCCCCGCCGTATAGGTGCCGGCGGGACTGCCTTCCAACTGCGACCGCAGCGTTCCCTTGAGCACGAAGGCAGTCACAGAGCCTGGGTGCCGATGCCGGGGCGTATAGGCATTGGGCGGAAACTCGACGAGGGCGGTGGTGATGGATTTTCCCGGCACGTTGGGAAGCCTCTCGCACGAGAGCGGCTTGACCGTGGTGCCAGGGCGCGCTTCGGCGTCGCTTTCTGTGTTCATCATTGCCATATTATGCATATGCGCGCCGCCGGCGGCCGGCATTGTCGTCGTGATGTTTCGGTGAGCTTGAGCGGCAAGCACGGCGAAGACAGCCAACGACGCGAGGCCGAGCAATGCGATACCCCGCCTGTGTGGACCCCGGATTGATTTTCCATCGGAGCCATGATGACACCGCCTTCCGCATTCGTTCAGGTCGGCAGGCGATAGTCCGCGTGCCAGCCGAGCTCTCCGATCGCCTTTTGCGTCGAGACATAGGTGTTGGCTTCCGCGACGTTGAAGGCGCCGGACACCGTGCTCTCGACGGCAAGCAAGGCCGCATAAGCCGCCGCATCCACGTGCAGCGGCGCCGAGCCGGCGGGCGCATCCCTGCCCGTTCCAGGGCCGTAAAGCTGGCCGTAGCGCAGCACGGCGCCGACGAGCGGCGGCGAAGCCAGAATCCATTTCTCGAGCGCGATCACGCCGGCCATGCTGATGCCGCGATCGCCCTCGGCCCCCCCATCCAGCGGATCGGCCTCAGTGTGCGGTTCGGAGCCGGGCGCGTAGGCCCAGGCTATGCTCTGCGCGACCATCCGGCGGGCGCCGGCTTCGATCGCCGCCCTGACCAGATTGCGCGTTCCTTCATCGCGAATACGGGCATTGCGCACGATCGCCTCGCCCATCCGGCCCGGATCGAGGCCGGCAGGCAGGTCGGTCAGCTGATGGATGACGATCTCGGGCTTTGAGGAAGCCATAGCTCGTAACAGAGCATTGGCATCGAAGACATCGACAACCAGCGGCTCGACGCCGAGCGTTCGCAACTGTTCGGCCCTGGTCGCAAGGCGCGTGGTTCCCGTCACCTGATGGCCCGCTTTCAGCAATTGCGGGATCAACCGCTGTCCCACGGCGCCCGAGGCGCCGGCAAGAAAAACTCTGTTACCCATCGTCATTGACCCGGCTTGCCTATAATATCAGTGCTCGAACAACATATAAGAGCCCTGACATCATGCGCAAGACAAATCCGCTATCGATTCCGGCCCCGGGAGAAGGCAAGCGAGGTGAAGACGGCTATATGGGATACCTGCTTCGCCAGGCGGCGGGCGCCCATCGGCTCAGGCTGGAGCGGGCGCTGGCCGATCTCGGCGTGACCCAGCCGCAATTCGCGGTGCTGACCATGCTGGCGGCGTATCCCGGCCTCTCCAATGCCGATATCGCCAGGCTAGCGCTGCTCACCCCGCAGACGGTGAGCGTCATCGTCGCCAATCTCGAGCGCGCCGGTTCACTGGTCCGCAAACCGCATGCCGTCCACGGCCGCATCCAGCATCTCGATCTCAGCGACAGCGGCACGGCGCTGCTGAAAACCTGCCGCGAGCGCGTTCATGCCCTCGAAAGGGAGCTTGCACGCGATCTCTCCGGCGAAGAGGAGCGCACCGTCAGGCGTTGGCTGGTCGCCGTGGCCACCGCGGGCTCGACGGGGTAACCAGTGATTTGAGGCAACCCCTTGATCAAATCGGCTTGGCTTCGCCGGCCTCGTAGACAACAAGATTGCGCTCGCCGATCCCGAGCGCCGGCCAGCTTTCGCGCCAGCGCGCGAGGTGCGCCGAACGGAAATGCTCGTCCAGCGCGGCCCTGTCGCGCCAGATTTCGGTCACATGGATGAGGCCGGCGTCGAGCACATCCTGCGCGTAGGAATATTCGATGCAGCCGGGTTCGGCGCGGCTGGCTGAAATCATCGAGGCCATGGCCGGCCTTGCCTCCCCGAATTTCTCCGGCGGCAAGCGCACCGTACCGACGATCACCAGCATGAACATTTCCCTCTGTCAGGCGCAGCCCGGCCGCGCGCCGCATCGACATTGCCGCGATCTCCCACCCTCGCGCAAGCTTGGCTGATTAGGGTCGTTGAGCTGTCGTGCGCTCGGCGGCTTTTGTGATTTGGGGACGACATGGCGATCAGCGAAAGCATTCAGCCCGGCGCGGTGGCCAAGAACGGTCGCGACGTCTTCTTCGCGCTCGGCATCATCATCATCCTGGCCGTCCTCTTCCTGCCTATCCCCGCCTTTCTCATCGACATCGGTCTTGCCTTCTCGATCGCGCTTTCGGTGCTGATCCTGATGGTGGCGCTGTGGATCCAGCGCCCGCTCGATTTCTCATCGTTCCCGACCGTGCTGCTGATCGCCACCATGCTGCGGCTGTCGCTCAACATCGCGACGACACGCATGATCCTGTCGCATGGCAATGAGGGCACGCATGCCGCTGGTTATGTCATCGCCGGCTTCTCCAAGCTGGTGATGGCCAGCGACTTCGTCATCGGCCTCATCGTCTTCATGATCCTGATCGTGGTGAACTTCATCGTCATCACCAAGGGCGCCACCCGTATCGCCGAAGTCGGCGCGCGCTTCACCCTCGACGCCATCCCCGGCAAGCAGATGTCGATCGACGCGGACCTTTCCGCCGGCATGATCGACGAGAAGACCGCGCAGCTTCGGCGCCGCGAACTGGAGGAGGAATCCTCCTTCTTTGGTTCCATGGACGGCGCCTCGAAATTCGTGCGCGGCGACGCCATCGCCGGCCTCATCATCACTGCCATCAACATCGTCGGCGGCATCGCCATCGGCTATATCCGCCACGGCATGGGCATGGGCCAAGCCGCTGATGTCTTCATCAAGCTGTCGGTTGGCGACGGCCTCGTCACCCAGATCCCGGCGCTCGTCGTCTCGCTCGCCGCCGGCCTGCTCGTCTCCAAGGGCGGTACTCGTGGCTCGACCAACCAGGCGGTGTTCGGCCAGCTCGGCGCTCATCCGCGCGCGCTCTACGTGGCTGCGTCGCTGCTCGTCCTGCTCGGCCTGATGCCCGGACTGCCGTTCTTCCCGTTCTTCGCGCTTGCCGGCGGCATGGCTGCCCTGGGCTATATCATCCCGCTGCGCCACAACCGGGAGGTCGCCGCAGCCGCGGCCATCAAGGACCAGGAGAAGGCGACCAAGGTCGAGGAGGAAAAGAATTCGATCAAGGCCTCGCTCGCCACCGCCGAGATCGAACTCCTGATCGGCAAGCAGCTGTCCACGCGCCTCCTGGTATCGCATCAGGAGCTGGTCTTCCGCATGTCCAAGATGCGCAAGAAGTTCGCCACCCAATACGGCTTCGTCGTGCCTGAAGTGCGCGTCACCGACGATTTCGGCATCCCGCCAAAGAGCTACCAGATCAAGGTCCACGGCACCGTCGTCGCCGAATACCAGATGCGTGTCGGCGAAATCATGGTTCTACTCGGCACCCGCGACATTCCAGAAATCCCGGGTGAAGAAATCCGCGAGCCAGCCTTCGGCATGCGCGCCTATTCGGTCCTCGAAACCTTCGCCGAGGATCTGAAGCGCGAGAACTTCACCTTCGCCGACAACATGTCGGTGCTGCTCACCCATCTGTCCGAAGTCATCCGCAACAACCTGCCGCAGCTCCTGTCCTACAAGGACATGAAGGCGCTGCTCGAACGCCAGGATCCGGAATACCGCAAGCTCGCCGACGAGATCTGCACCAGCCACATCTCCTACCCCGGCCTGCAGGCGGTGCTGAAACTGCTGCTCGCCGAGCGGGTCTCGATCCGCAATCTCCACCTGATCATCGAGGCGATCGCCGAGATTGCGCCGCATGTGCGCCGCACCGAGCAGATCGTCGAGCACGTGCGCATCCGCATGGCCCAGCAGATCTGCGGCGACCTTTCCGAAGGCGGCGTGCTGAAGGTGCTGCGCCTCGGCAACCGCTGGGATCTCGCCTTCCACCAGAGCCTCAAGCGCGACGCCAAGGGCGAGGTACGCGAGTTCGATATCGACCCGCGCCAGCTCGAGGAGTTCGGCCAGGACGCCACCAAGGCGATCAAGAAGCATCTGGAGGCCGGCGAGCGCTTCGTGCTGGTCACCGCTCCCGACGCCCGCCCCTATGTGCGCATGATCATCGAGCGCCTGTTCACCACGCTGCCGGTGCTCAGCCATGTCGAAATCGCCAAGGGCGTCGAGATCAGGGTGCTCGGGACCATATCGTGACCGCACTCTCGCAAGGCGTCGTCATCGCGGCGTTCCTCGCCTTCTGCCGCATCGGCGCCTGCTTCATGCTGATGCCGGGCCTGTCCAGCGCCCGCGTTCCGGTGCAGGTCAGGCTGTTCGTCGCGGTCGCCGCCACCGGCGGCCTGCTCACCTTCCTGTGGGACCGGATCTTTCCGTTCGTCGACCCCCGCCCCCAGATCCTCGTGCCGATGATCATCTCCGAACTGCTGGTGGGGGGGCTGATCGGCGCCATGACCAGGCTCTACATGGAAGCGCTGCGCTTCATGGGCTCGGCCATCGCCATGCTGATCGGCTATGGCGGCTCCGGCGGGCCGGCCATCGAGGAGCCCGAGCCGCAGGCTGCCCTTGCCGCCATCATCTCGTTCTCGGCCCTGATGCTGCTCTTCGTCTTCGATTTCGACCACGAGATCATCAAGGCGCTTATCGCCTCCTACACCGTCGCGCCGATCAACATCTTCTTCAACCCGCAGGCAGCCCTGGTCGACGTCACCGACACCATTTCGGACGCTTTCTTTCTGGTCATCCGCCTCGGCAGCCCGTTTGTCGCCTATGCCATCCTCGTCAACCTGACGATCGGCTTCGTGAACAAGCTGACGCCGCAGATACCGGTCTATTTCATTTCGCTGCCCTTCGTCATCGCAGGCGGCATGATCATCTTCTATTTCGCTGTCGGCACCTTGCTGTCGCTGTTCGCCAATGGCTTCGTCGACCTCTCGTTGGCGAGGTAAGCCGACCATGGATTCACCGATATGAGCACTCGCAAGGACCGCCTGAAGAAACTGGTCAAGGTACAGGAACAGCTGAAGGCGCTGCACGAGACCCGCCACGCCACCTACCTTGCCGCGGCCGCCACGGCCGAAGCCGAGGCCCGCGAACTGGTCGCGCATTTCGATTCCGACGGCGCCCTCTCCGGCCTGTTCCCCGATCTCTACCATCGCCGCATCGCCAATGCCGTGGTGCGCAAGGACGCCAGCCTGGAAAGCGCGCGTCAGGAGGTGGGCCTGATCGCGGCGGCGACCGCACGCACCAACATGGTCGAGCGCGCCTACAAGGAGGTGCGCCGCCGCGACGAGCGCGAAAGCTCCGACCGCGAGCGCCTCGACCTGATCGCTCAAAAACAGAAAGACGAGTGACCGCAGGGGCTTGCTTCTATTCGGCCTGGAGATCTTGGCGAATGAAGGCGTCAATCATGTCGAGAGCCCGTGCGCCTGAAGCTGGGACAGGTTCGATGGAAAGACATGCGTCATGCCCTCCCAGATGTGCAGCACGGCGGCGGCCCACCAAGATTCTGATAGAGCGGTGAGGCGCGTGGATCGGTCGGTTCGCTGCCCGATCCGCTGTCAAAAGAGAAAAGCTGACCGATGACATCGTCATCACGGTTTTGTGCTGGCAAGCCTGCCACAAGCTTGTTGAGGCATGGTTCTGGTCAAGGAAACGACAAAAGGGCGAACCTTCTTGGCGATCTCTCCACCCAGCGACATCGTTCTGGATGTTGCCCGCGCTGTCGAGCCGGCGGGCATCGAAGCTGCTCGCACGGCATTGGCCAAGCGGGCCGGCGGTGCCGTCGGCACCTTTTCGGTCGACACCGCCAGTTCGGTCAATGCCGGCTCGATCCTTTCACGCGCCACTGCGGACAGGGCTGCCGGCACGGACCCTGCCAAGAAGTTCAAGCATTTCGAGGCCATGGTGCTGCAGACCTTCATCCAGAACATGCTGCCCAAGGACACCGAAGGCGTCTACGGCAAGGGTCTGGCCGGCGACATGTGGAAATCGCAGCTTGCCGAACGCGTCGCCGATGTCATGGCCGACCGTGGCGGCATCGGCATCGCCAAGTCTCTGCTCGCCGACCACTATCTCGACGGCAAGCGCAAGGTGCCGATCGGCCCGGTTTCGGGCGGACCGGAAAAGACCGAGATCGACCAGCAGACCAGCCTGTCCACCTCGCTGGTCCACGAATTGCAGCGCAAGGCTGCGAAGTCGATCACCGGCGACGAAACGACCATCAAAACCGACATCAAGATTTAGACTAGGATTATCATGGCCGAAAAATCGGAACTCGCCTCCAAACTGCCAGCACGCACCACCGCTTCGGAAGCGCCCATTCCGTTCGCGCGGCCCGGAAACCTCGCCGCCATCATCGGTCGCATCGAACTGGCGATCGACGAGGAGACGGCGGGCCTGCGTAACGACACCAGCTATGATCTCAAGGCATCCAATGCCCGCAAGAGCCGCTATCTCTACGAACTGACCCGCGCCATGAAGGGCGGCAGCGAAGCCGAGTTCCTGGAGCAGCACCGCGAGGGCCTGACGCGACTGCGCCAGAAGCTGGCCAGGAACGAGGCGGCTATCCTCGCTCACCTCAACGCGGTCAACGAGGTCGCCACTCTCCTGAAGGATGCCATCCAGCGTTCGGAAGCCGACGGCACCTATTCAGCACTCGAGTTCGGCTGGTCCAGGGCATGACCGCCACGAGGAGCGTGCCTGGACATGGAAACGGAGCCATTTCAGGTTCCGCCGGACTTAGGGCCTGGGAATGATCAAATTCATAGCCGCCGCCATCTGGATATGCGCCGCCACGCTTGGCGCCGTGTTCTATTCGTTCCAGGTCGCCGGCGCGCGTGGCGTGGGCGAGACGCCCAAGCCGATGCTGGGCGGGCTGGATTACGTCAAGACCGACGTCATTTCGGTGCCCCTCATCCATAATGCCAAGATCGACGGATATTTCCTGACCAAGCTCGTCTACACGGTCGAGCCAGCCGAGATTAAGAAGCTCTCCATCCCCGCCGAGGCGCTGATCACCGACCAGGTCTACAGCTATCTCTATTCCAACCCACAGATCGACTTCACCAACAAGGCAACGATCGACCTCAACGCCTTCCGCGCCGCCATCCGCGACACCGTCAACAGCCGCGTCGGCGCCAATCTGGTGCACGAGGTGCTGATCGATCAGGTCAACTTCCTGTCCAAGGACGAAATCCGCAACAACTGGCTGCGCCGCCGCCAGGACGCCGCGGCGTCTGCGCCTGAAACGGCCAAGCCCGCCCCCGCGCATTGACAAGGCACGGCCCGTCCGGCTGCGTCGATAAAACCCATCCGCGGAGCCGGGTTTCGCGTTGACGTAAACGTCAACTCGCAGCTAAATGCGCCAGCGAAATTGATCGCAAAGATGCGTGGCACGGTGATTTTGGACAATCCGAAGCGCCAATGCTCGACAGATCCAACGAGACAAGGAGATCCGCCATGGGCGTTCAGGAGATTGCCGACAAGATCAGCTCGCGCGTGGCAAGCGCCGGATTCGATCGTTCCGTGAAGTTCGACACCGGCAGCGACGGCGTCATCGTCATCGACGGCGGCACGGTCTCGACCACCGACGCACCGGCCGACTGCACCATCAAGCTCTCGCTCGACGATCTGGACTCGCTTATCGCCGGCGATCTCAACCCGACCATGGCGTTCATGACCGGCAAGATAAAGGTCGAGGGCGACATGAGCGTCGCCATGGCGCTCAGCCAATTGATCGGCTGATGCCAGGATCGTGTCCCGCTGCGTGGTGTAGCTGGCGGCATTGGTCGCCGTGCTCTCCGGCATGGGCCGGGCTGATCAGCGCGCCACGGCTGGCAGGCTGATGAGGGGATCATCGCTCATCTGGCTGATTGTTTCCAGGGTCATGTATCTGGCC
>CALRQH020000033.1:0-56322 GCA_943370265.1 Mesorhizobium carmichaelinearum | reverse complement strand
GCCGATACCGGCCCGCATGTTTATGTGCGGGGCAGCCATAACCGCCGTATTCTCAAGCACCAGATGACGCTTCTCGTAGGCCATCCGGCGGAAGAGGTTCTCGGCGTCTACGGCGAACAAAGCCCGATCACACTGACGGGGCAGGCTGGTCTCGGCTTTGTCGAAGATCCGTTCGGGTTCCACATGGGGACGGTGCCGGCGCGCACGCCGAGGCTGATGATGGAAGTCGGCTTCGGCGTATCGCCGCCTTCGCGACGGCGGTTCCACGGCGAGCCGGTCATCCGTTGAACAGGGTGGAGGAGGGCGAAGCCTTGCCTATGCGGTCTTGGTGCCGCGCCGCAGGTGCTCGTCCAGGCGCGGCATGATCTCGACGAAGTTGCAGGGCATGTGCCGATAGTCGAGCTGCGGCTTCAATATGCCGTCCCAGGCGTCCTTGCAGGCGCCGGGCGAGCCCGGGAGCACGAAGACGAAAGTGGCATTGACGACGCCCCCCGTGGCGCGGCTTTGGATCGTCGATGTGCCGATCTTGTCGTAGGAAATGCGGTGGAACACTTCGGAAAAGCCATCCATGCGCTTTTCGAAGATAGGCTCCAGTGCTTCCGGCGTCACGTCGCGGCCGGTGAAGCCGGTGCCGCCGGTGGTGATGACGACATCGACCGCTGCGTCTTTCGACCAGCCCAGCACCTTGTCGCGGATCTTTTCGCGGTCGTCGGTGACGATGTCGCGCGCGGCCAGTATATGGCCAGCCTCGGCGATACGGTCGGCCAGCGTCTGGCCGGATTTGTCGTCGGCGAGGCTGCGCGTGTCCGACACAGTCAGCACGGCGATGCGGACCGGAATGAAGGGCCGGCTCTCGTCAGTCCTGGCCATGGGGATCAGCCTCCGATGTCAGGCTTCGCGTTGCCGCGACGAACCAGTCGGGTTGGCGGCCGCGAATCTCGGCCGCCGCGCGCTTCGCCACATTGCCGGTTTCAAACAGCCCGAAACATGTCGCGCCGGAACCGGACATCCGCGCAAACCCCGCGCCAGCCCTGTTCAACTGGGACAGCGCCCTGCCGATGGCGGGCTGCATGGCGAGTGCGGCAGGCTCAAGATCGTTGCGCGTGACCTCCAGCCAGTTGCGCACGCCATGGAAGTCGAGAACGCGTGGAAGCGGCGGCAGTCCTTCATTGTCGCGACGGGCGAGTGCCTTGAAGACTTCAGCCGTGGCAACGGCGGTGCCCGGATTGACCAACACCAGTCCAAGCGACGAAAAATCGGGCACCATCGACAGTTCCTCGCCGATGCCACGCGCGATCAGCGGCTTTGCGGCGAGGCACATCGGCACATCAGCGCCGAGCGCAAGGCCGATCCGCGCCAGAACCGCATTATCGACATTCAGATTCCATATCCGGACAAGACCGTGCAGCACCGCTGCCGCGTCGCTCGATCCGCCGCCGATGCCGGCGGCTACCGGCAGGTTCTTCTCAAGCCTGATGGCGACAGGTGGCGTGTCCTGCTGGCCGGCTTCTTTTCGCAGCGCGTCGCGCGCCCGCAGCACCAGATTGCTGTCGTCGAGAGGCACCGCGGACGCATATCGGCCAGATACGGAAAATATGTCGCTTTCTGCGAGCTCCGTTTCGATCCTGTCCCCGAACCTTGTGAAGACGGCCAGGCTTTCGATCTGGTGGTAACCGTCGTTACGCCTGCCGGTGACATGCAGCGCAAGATTGATCTTGGCATGCGCTGACCATGTCCGAGCGCCGGAATTCACTGTCTCAGTCGCGAGCGGGATGATGTTCAGTCCTTGGCCAGCCGGTATTCACCGGTCTTCGGATCCTTGACCAGCGTTCCCATCGTGCCGTTGGCGGCCTGCTTCTCGGCACGCCGCACCTTTGCCGTCACGCGATCGGCTTCCTTGACGAAGGACCGGTAACCGAAATAGGCGGCCACGCCGACGACAGCGAAGAAAATGATCTGTGGCATCTCAAAACTCCTCCCTCGCAAGGCCGGCGAAGGCGGCCGGTCGGGTAGGTCAAGCCTCTATGCTAGACGCTTTTGTGGCTTTTTCAAAGCCCGAAGCGCGCCCACAATGCGCGCTCTTCCGCCGCATCGACCACCCCGCTGGCGGCAGCGGCGGCGATGTCGGGCGCCGAAAAGCCCTTGGCTGAGCCAAACAGGCCGAACCGGCTGAGGAAACCGCGCGGCGCCGTGACCAGCCTGAGTTGGGTCTTTGGCCCGAAACGGGTCTTCAATACGGTGCGCATGTCGCCCAGCGCATCGACAAGGCCGAGCTCCAACCCCTTCTTGCCGGTCCAGAACAGGCCGGTGAACAGGTCGGGATCATCCTTGAGTTTCTTGCCGCGCCGATCCTTGACCAGCTCGATGAAGGTGTCGTGGACTTCAAGCTGCAGCGCCTTCAGCCGCTCGACGTCTTCCTTCTTCTCAGGCTTGAAAGGGTCGAGAACCGCCTTGTTCTGGCCGGCGGTATGGACACGGCGTTCAACGCCGATCTTCTTCATCAGCTCAGGAAAGCCGAACGAGGCCGACACGACGCCGATCGAACCGACGATGGAGGACGGATCGGCAAAGATCTCATCGCCGGCGACCGCGATCATGTAGCCGCCCGATGCCGCCACATCCTCGACGAAGACCAGCACCTTCTTGTTCTTCTCCGTCGCCAGGTCGCGGATGCGCTTGAAGATCAACCGTGACTGGACCGGTGAGCCGCCTGGTGAGTTTATCGAAATGGCGACCGCCGGCGCGTCGAAGGAAAATGCCTTTTCGATGAGCCCAGCCGTGGAGGCGAGCGACAGGTTCTGCCGAAACTGGCCCCCCGACATGATGGTGCCCTGCAGCCGGATGACCGGAACAGTGACCACAGTGGAGCGCCAGGATTTCGGCAGCAGGCGGTTGAAAAGGCGTTTCACGAGGTTGCTGTCTCCGGTCAATGGGTGGAAGGCATGTAGGAATTCCCCGGCTAACGGCAATGCCCCCAAAGATGTGCAGCGGTTTTGGGGCACGCGCGGATTTGAAAATCAGTCACCGAACAGCGATGCAAGCCCGTTATTGATCATCTCCGTCCGCTCCGCGGGGCCATTGCCCGATCGCGCATGAAGCATCAGCGGCGGCCGGATCGACAGTTTGCCGCGTGCGCCGAGTGCCGCCCTGACGACGATGCGGATCGCCGCCGCCTCCGGGCGCGGGTGGACGGCCAGCATCTCGGTGTCGCCAAAGCGGCCGGCCATCGCGTCGAGGATCACTGCAAGCTGCTCGGGCCGGGCAATGACAGATAGACCGCCGCGCGGCTTCACCACGGCCGCGGCGCTCCGGATCCAGCTGTCAAACAGCCCTTCATCCATCACATGTGCCTCTTTTCTCAGCGCGTCGGGTGTCGCGCGGTCCTCGGCGGCGTTGAATGGCGGGTTCATGATGACGAAGTCGAACGCGTTGTCTCTCAAGCCAGCGGCGGAGCGGGCCCGGCCCGATAGCGCGACATCTGCGGTCAGCACCGAGGCCCGATCGCTCAGATGCGCATTGCCCGGGTGGGCAAGCGTCGTTGCGGCAAATCCGGCCATTTCCGCCGAGCGTTCGACGAGCACTGCCTCGGCGGCCTGGCAGCGCGACAGTACCGCCAGTGCGGCTGCACCGGCGCCGGAGCCGAAATCGGCGAGGCGCCCGGCGAAAGACGACGGGACTGAAGCCGCCAGCATCATGGCGTCCATCCCGGCGCGATGCCCGCCTTGCTTCGGCTGCACCAGCCAGAAGCGTCCGCGATGGAACGCGTCGACCGTATGGGCCGGCATGTCCGGGGCGAAGGCGGCGGGTGAAGCGGGCATTACTTCTGGCGGATCTCGTTGGCGATGCCGGCATCAGTCAGGATGCGCCGTGCCGCGTCGGCCTGGTCAGCGTCGACCATCACGCGTCGCGGCAGGATACCGATTGATCCGTCGAGCACGCTCATATTCTGGTCGGCGACGAAACAGCCGATGCCGGCATCGCGCATCAGCGATTCGACAAAGGATATGATGACGGCGTCGTTGGTGCGGATGAGCTCTATCATCGGGCGAGAATCGCAGCTTGGCCGTCCGATGTAAACGGGCAGGCGGATTCAGGCATTCCAGGGCCTCTTCACTGCGTCACGTTTCAACCGCGCGATATCATCCGCCGACCAGCCCTGAACCGTCGGTGCCGGTCAACAAGCTGTTACAACCACCGCGCCAATTCGCCACTTGCCGTGCCGGTGCTTGCCGCCATAGAGTCCAAACTGGGACTAAGGGTGCCGTCGCACGCGTTTATCTAGGACGGGAGTGTTCGTGGTGGGTGTCGTTCTCAACATCGAAAACGGGAAGCGGGAACCCGCCTCCATCAAGGATCTGATCGACCTGACGGCCGCCGACATGGGGCGCGTCAACGAACTGATCCTGTCGAGGGCCGGCTCCGATGTCGAGATGATACCGGAGGTGGCCAATCATCTGATCTCGTCGGGCGGCAAGCGGCTGCGGCCGATGCTGACGCTCGCCGCCGCCCAGATGTTCGGCTATGCCGGCGAGGGCCACGTCAAGCTCGCCACGTCGGTCGAATTCATGCACACGGCCACGCTTCTCCATGACGATGTCGTTGACGAGAGCGGCATGCGGCGCGGCAAGAAGACTGCCCGCATGATCTGGGGCAACCAGGCGAGCGTGCTGGTCGGCGATTTCCTGCTCGGCCAGGCCTTTCGCATGATGGTCGATGTCGGCTCGCTGGAAGCGCTCGACATCCTGTCGAGTGCGGCCTCGATCATCGCCGAGGGCGAGGTGATGCAGCTTGCCGCCGCCAAGAATCTCGAAACCACCGAGGATGAGCATTTCGCCGTCATCAAGGCCAAGACGGCAGCACTCTTTTCGGCCGCCGCCGAAGTCGGTCCTGTCATCGCCCAGGCGACGCGCAATGATCGCGCCGCCCTGCGCTCCTATGGCATGAACCTCGGTCTTGCCTTCCAGCTGATCGACGACGCGCTGGACTACGGCGGCACCAGCAAGGACCTGGGCAAGAATGTCGGCGACGATTTCCGCGAAGGCAAGGTGACGCTGCCGGTGATCCTCGCCTACCGGCGCGGCACCAAGGCCGAGCGCACCTTCTGGAAACGCGCCATCGAGGAGAATGTCACCGATGACGCAGGATTGGAAAGGGCGATCGGCCTGATGACCCGTCATGGCGCCATCGCCGACACGATCGGGCGCGCCCGCCATTTCGGCGAGATCGCCCGTGACGCGCTGGCGCCGCTGGAAGCGACACCGCAGAAATCGGCGCTGGTCGACGTGATCGATTTCTGCATCAGCCGCGTGAACTGAGCGACATCATTCGCGGCTGAACGTCAGCCGCGCCAAACGTCTCAGCAAGACTATTGCCATGAAAGAGACGGCAGCGAATTCTGATCCGCCCGTCTCGACAAGCTGCCGCGCGGCAAATTATCTATAAAAAATGGCAAAGAGCACAGACGAGACCATCGCCGTCCGGATCAGCAAGGTGCTGGCGGACCGGATCATATCGGGCGCCATCGAGCCGGGTGCCCGTTTGCGGCAGGATCACATCGCCGAAGAGTTCGATACCAGCCATGTTCCGGTACGCGAGGCTTTCCGGCGCCTCGAGGCGCAAGGGTTGGCGGTCAGCGAACCCCGCCGTGGGGTGCGTGTCGCGGCTTTTAACCTTGGCGAAGTCAAGGAAGTCGCCGAAATGCGGGCAGCACTCGAAGTGCTGGCGCTGCGTCATGCCGCGCCGCATCTGACGGCAGCCATTCTCGATCTGGCGGAGGAGGCGACCAAGGCCGGCGACAAATCCCGCGATGTCCGGTCGTGGGAAGAGGCCAACCGCGCCTTTCACCGGTTGATCCTTACCCCTTGCGGCATGCCGCGCCTTCTCGCCACCATTGATGATTTGCACGCCGCAAGCGCACGCTTCCTGTTCGCCGCATGGCGCTCGGAATGGGAGACCCGCACCGATCAGGATCATCGGGCAATCCTGGGCGCGCTCAGGCAGGGTAATACCGAATCGGCGGCGGCGACGCTTGGCCGGCATGTGCAATGGATCGGCCGCAAGCCGGTGAAGACGGCCTCTGGAACCACGCGCGAAGCGTTCGCCATCGTGGGTTAGGCCTATCGGCGCCAGTCTCCCATCGTTGGATCTACTGGCCCCTGCACCGCAGACGGTCCCTGGATTTCGTCTGTCCTCCAGCGCTTTCCACGCATGAGGGGTTGCTATCCGTCTGGATTTGTGGATTCGATAATAGATCAAAATAAAAAATTATCTATAATTTTGATCAGCCAGAAGGAAGCTATCATGACCGACATCGCACTCGCCTCCCGCAGCCCGTCTTTCAGCCCGCTCCGGCTTCAGGACCGCTCCCTTGGCTGGCAGGCCGGCGCCGTCATCCTCGGCACGCTGTTTCTGGCGTTGTCGTCCTACATCGAAGTGCCGATGGTGCCGGTCCCCGTGACCATGCAGACCTTCGCCGTGACGCTCATTGGCGCGCTCTATGGCTGGCGGCTTGGCGCCGTCACCATCACGGCATGGCTTGTCGAAGGCGCCCTGGG
Source organism: Mesorhizobium carmichaelinearum (assembly GCA_943370265.1). Classification (GTDB taxonomy): domain Bacteria; phylum Pseudomonadota; class Alphaproteobacteria; order Rhizobiales; family Rhizobiaceae; genus Mesorhizobium; species Mesorhizobium carmichaelinearum_A. The sequence goes on along the minus strand of CALRQH020000033.1, from coordinate 49,768 downwards.
CTTTCCGGTATTGGCCGGAGGCGCGGGCGGTGCGCACCATTTCCTCGGCGCGACGGGCGGCTATCTGTTCGCTTTCCCGATCGTCGGAGCACTTGTCGGCTGGCTGGCCGAACGTGGCTGGAACGGCAACCGGGTGGTGCTTGCCTTCGCAGCCATGCTGCTTGGCAACCTTGCCTGTCTTGCTCTGGGTACAGCATGGCTCGCCGCGATGATCGGCGCGGAAAAGGCCATCACGTTCGGTTTCATGCCGTTCGTCGTCGGCGGTCTGCTCAAGTCGGCGCTGGCGGCCGCGACGCTCAAGCTGGTTTCCGGCAACAAGGCGAAGCCGGCCAATCCCTGATTGCAATAGATGACCATAAGGCTGCGTCCCCACCACCTGCTTTGCCTGCTGACATATGTTGGCAAGGGCTACAGCCCTGCGTTCACCGCCAACTACGACAAGATCGCGGGGCGCCTCAGACTGGGCGAGGACGTCCTTGTCGTTTCCGGTCCTGACGATATCTGCGCTCCGTTGCTTGGCGAGCCGGAGCCGCATTGTTGGGGCGAAAGTGTTGTCGAGCGGGATCGGCTTGCAGCGCGGGACGTTGCGGATTTGCTGGCTCGGCCCATAGGCTCCGGCATCCGCCTTGATCTCGATGCATCGATATTGGCGCGGATGCGGGAGGCCTTTTCCGCCGGCCTCACGCGCAACGCCTGCCAAGGCTGCGAATGGGCTGGACTGTGCAGCGAAATTGCTGCACGCGTCTATCCGGATACCCGCGTGCAAAGGATTGCCGGATCGAATCGCTGAGGTTTGCCTTTCGTTGAAGTTCTATTCTTGTAGCGCTCTGCGTCTTTTTCGGGCTAATTTGCTGCTCGACTCCACATGGCATGCTTTATTAATCGCATGACCCGATTGTGAATTCGGGCCGGATTGAAGCGTGACCCCAAAAAGGCCATGCTTTGCCCGGAAAGATCGAGTCTACGGCGATCCCGCTGTTGCGGAGATGGCGCCAGGCTGAAAGGGATACGATGCGGCAAGGACGTGCGCGCTGGCTGACTGGGCTGGCAATTGTGACGGGCATGGCGATTTCGGGTCTGCCGGCCTATGCCAAGCAAACCACCGAACCGCTCAAGATCACATCCTTCTCTGGAGCCTATCTAGCGGCCCGGATCGCCGAAGGCGACAATGATCTCGACAACGCCATTACCTATTACAAGCAGGCGCTGGCCTTCAATCCGGGCGACACCGGCCTGCAGCAGAGTCTGATGTTGTCGCTGATCGCTCAAGGGCGCTTCGACGAATCCCTGGTTTATGCCGACAAGCTCAAGGACGTTCCGGATGTCGAGCGGTTCTCGCGCCTCGCGCTGGCCGTCGACTCCTTCCACAAGAAGGATTTTTCCAAAGCCGAGTTTTGGTTGAAGCTGTCACTTGAATCCGACCTCGACCGGCTCATCGCCGGGGTGATGACCGGCTGGGCCAAACAGGGCGCCGGCGACACCACCGAAGCCATGGCCTCCATCGACAAGCTCCAGGGCCCGGACTGGTTCGGTCTCTTCAAATCCTTCCACCGCGCACTGATCGCCGATGCGGCAGGCCTGCCCGACAGGGCTGAAGCGCTCTACACCGCGACAATGCAGGATACCGCGGCCGGCAGCGCTGCCCCCGAAACATGGATGCGCAACGCGCAGGCCTATGCCTCCTTCTTTGCCCGCAAGGGCGACAAGACCAAGGCGCTTTCGGTGCTTGACCAGGCCGAGGCTTTCTCGCCTGGCAAGCTTGAGATCGCTGCTCTTCGCGCCAAGATCGCCAAGGGTGAGAAGGTCCTGCCCTTTGTCGCCACCCCGTCGGACGGTGCCTCGGAAATCCTGCTCGATCTCGCCACCGCGCTCAATCGCGGCGGCGGCGAGCCATTTGTGCGCCTCTATCTGCAATATGCGCTCGCGCTCAGGCCCGACAGCGACGCTGCACTTGTCCAGCTCGCCGCCGTTTCCGAACAGCTGAAGGACGGCGAGGGCGCCATTGCCCTTTACCGCCGAATCCCGGACTCTTCGCCGCTGAAGGAAATTTCCGATCTGCAGCTCGGGCTCAACCTTGCCGATCTCGGTCGCAATGACGAGGCAATCACCCATCTGAAAGGGTTCGTCGACGCCCATCCCGATGACATGCGGGCCTATCTGGCGCTCGGCGGCGTCTATTCCTCGAAAGAGGATTTCCGCTCGGCGGCTGAGCTCTATGACAAGGCCGTTGCCACGATCAAGACGCCGGTCGCCGCCAACTGGACCATCTTCTACCAGCGTGGCATCGCCTACGAGCGGCTGAAGGAATGGCCGAAAGCCGAGCCGAATTTCCGCAAGGCGCTGGAGCTGTTTCCCGACCAGCCGCAGGTCCTGAACTATCTCGGCTATTCCTGGGTCGACATGAACGTCAACCTCAAGGAAGGGCTGGCTATGATCCAGAAGGCCGTCGACCTGCGGCCGAGCGACGGTTACATCGTCGACTCGCTGGGTTGGGCCTACTTCCGCATGGGCAGGTTTGACGATGCCGTGCGCGAAATGGAACGCGCGGTGTCGCTGAAGCCCGAAGATCCGGTCCTGAACGACCACCTCGGCGACGCCTATTGGCGCGTCGGCCGCAAGCTCGAAGCCACCTACCAGTGGAACCAGGCTCGCGACCTCAAGCCCGATCCGGACGTGCTCGCCACACTGCAGCAGAAGCTGTTGAAGGGCCTGCCGCCGATCGAATCCAACACGGCGCAGGAAACACCGAAGGTGAAGCCCGACCCTACGCCAACGCCGAAGGGATAGATCGGCCATCTTGATTTGCAAACGGGGTTCCTTTTGGAGCCCCGTTTTCGTTTCAGAACAGCTTTCGGTAGACGACAAACCCTGACCGCTCGCCGATCTTGTCGTAGAGCTTCATCGCCGTGTGGTTGGTTTCATGCGTAAGCCAATACACGCGGCCGGAGCCGGCGGCTTCGGCGCGGCCATAGACGCCGTTGATGAGCGCCCCGCCGATGCCTTTGCCGCGCGACGCCTCGTTGGTGAAAAGATCCTGCAGATAACAGTTCGGCGCGATCGCCGTGGTGCTGCGGTGGAAAAGGTAGTGAACGAGGCCGAGAAGCTGCCCTTCGCGTTCGGCAACCAGCGCATGAACCGGCTCGTAGGCGTCGAAGAAGCGCGACCATGTCATCTGCGTGACCTCGTCCGGCAGGGCCGTCTCGCCGAAGCGCCCGTAGAATGCGTTGTAACCGTCCCAAAGCGGAAGCCACTGGTCGAAATCCCTTCGCGTGACAGGACGAATGGTGATCGGGTTGGGCATGGCTGACCTGTTGTTGATGTGAGGATGGCTGCTCGAGCAGACCGCAGCCTCCCGTGATCGGCAATGGGCCAGCCCGTGGCAAAGCGTTCGACATTTCTTTGCTCGCCAGCCGGCAGAGCCGGCGAGGCTTGCCTTGACGCCTGTGGGGCAGGCATCTAGAGCGTGGTCCGAAAAGGTGCGGACGTTCCGGTGGCGCAACGGCTATCCAGAAAGTTTCGCATCCCACCGCTCCGCGAGGCCGCAGTGACAACCAATATCCCAGCCCACATGCACCCCAGCCGCTCCTTCCAGGGGCTGATCCTGACCTTGCACAATTACTGGGCGGAGTACGGTTGTGTCATCCTGCAGCCCTACGACATGGAAGTCGGCGCCGGCACGTTTCACCCGGCGACGACGCTGCGCGCGCTCGGGCCAAGGCGTTGGAATGCCGCCTATGTGCAGCCGTCGCGCCGGCCCAAGGATGGTCGCTATGGCGAGAACCCGAACCGGCTGCAGCATTATTATCAGTACCAGGTGATCCTGAAGCCGAATCCGCCCAACCTGCAGGAGCTTTATCTCGGCTCGCTCGCCGCGATCGGCGTCGATCCGCTGCTGCACGACATCCGCTTTGTCGAGGACGATTGGGAGAGCCCGACACTGGGCGCCTGGGGCCTCGGCTGGGAATGCTGGTGCGACGGCATGGAAGTGTCGCAGTTCACCTATTTCCAGCAGGTCTGCGGCATCGAATGCGCGCCGGTGGCAGGCGAACTGACTTACGGGCTGGAACGGCTGGCCATGTATGTGCAGGGCGTGGATAATATCTACGACCTCAATTTCAACGGCCGCGAGGGCGCCGAAAAAGTCACCTACGGCGATGTCTTCCTGCAGGCCGAGCAGGAATATTCGCGCCACAATTTCGAATACGCCAATACGGCGATGCTGCTGCGCCATTTCGAGGACGCAGAGGCTGAATGCAAGGCGTTGCTGGACGCTGGCGCGCCGGCATCAAACGACAATCTGCCGATGCACAGGATGGTGTTTCCCGCCTACGACCAGTGCATCAAGGCCAGCCATGTCTTCAATCTGCTCGACGCGCGCGGCGTGATTTCCGTCACCGAGCGGCAGAGCTACATCCTGCGCGTACGCAATCTGGCGAAGGCCTGCGGCGAGGCGTTCCTGCTGACGCAGGCGGGTGGAGTGGCAGCCTAACTCCGCGTCGAGGGAAGGGCGAAAGCTTCCATCGTCTGCAGGGCGCGGCGAACGCCCGGCATCGCGAACGTGCCATGAACCTGTGCGGCGAAGCAGGCGCTGAGCGCCAGGATCTGCAGAAGTCTCGATGCCGTTTTCATGGTCGTTCAGCCAATGGTTCTCTGCCTGAGCGTGGGTCGCTTCAGCGCTGCGTTCGGTTCATGGAAATCTTTGACCCCTAGGACGAGCGAGCCGGCGTCAGCCGGACAGAAGCCGGAATAATTTCCGGAAAGCGGCCGAAGTCGGCGATCAGCGCGCGGAAAGGGTGACAGCGGCCAGCCGAGTTGCTATGCCCCGCGCGGACCACTCTTCCGCATGAGCTGACCCTATGCCTGACCTGCTTCTAGAACTCCGCTCCGAGGAAATCCCCGCGCGCATGCAGCGCAAGGCGGCGGGCGACCTGAAGAAGATGCTGACCGACGGTCTGGTCGAGGCTGGTCTGACCTATGAGGCGGCGCGCGAATACTGGACGCCGCGCCGGCTGACGCTCGATATCAGGGGTCTGAACGCGCGCTCCAAGGATATCCGGGAGGAAATCAAAGGGCCTTCGACGACGGCGCCTGAACAGGCTGTCCAGGGTTTCCTGCGCAAGGCGGGCCTGTCTTCGATCGCCGAAGCGCATGTCCATTCCGATCCCAAGAAGGGCGATTTCTATGTCGCCCACATCTCAAAACCGGGCAGGGCGGCGGAAGACATCATCGCCGAGCTGGTGCCGGGCATCATCCGCACTTTCCCCTGGCCGAAATCGATGCGCTGGGGACCAGCCTCAGCCAAGCCCGGTTCGTTGCGCTGGGTGCGGCCATTGCAGTCGATCCTCTGCACCTTCGGCCCGGAGACCGAGGAACCGGTGATCGTCGATTTCGAGATCGACGGCATTCGTTCCGGCAATGTCACCTATGGCCACCGCTTCCATGCGCCGGGCGCAATCACCGTGCGCCGCTTCGACGACTACGTCTCCAAGCTGGAGGCGGCCAAGGTGGTGCTCGATGCCGACCGGCGCAAGGAGATCATCCTTGCCGACGCCCGCAATCTCGCCTTCGCCAACGGGCTCGACATGGTCGAGGATGAGGGGCTGCTGGAGGAAGTGTCCGGGCTGGTCGAATGGCCGGTCGTGCTGATGGGCGAATTCGAGCAGGACTTCCTTGCCATTCCGGCCGAGGTGATCCGGCTGACCATCCGCGCCAACCAGAAGTGCTTCGTCACGCGGCCGCAGGGGGCCGGCGAAGGCCTTTCCAACCGCTTCATCCTCACCGCCAACATCGAAGCCAGCGATGGCGGCAAGGAGATCGCGCGCGGCAACGGCAAGGTGGTGCGCGCCCGTCTGTCCGACGCGCTCTACTTCTGGAAGACCGACCAGGGCGATTTGCCGGATCTCGACAAGTTGCGGGCATCGGCGGAGAAGTTCGGGCTCGATCTGGACAAGCCGCTCGACCAGCGCATGGCTCGCCTCGACCATCTCGGCGTGACCTTCCATGCCAAGCTAGGCACGCAAGGCGAGCGGGTGGAGCGCATCAAACGGCTGGCGGAGGAACTGGCGCCAACGATGGGTGCCGATCCCGCGTCCGCGCGCCGCGCTGCCGTGTTGGCCAAGGCCGATCTGCAGACCGAAGTGGTCGGCGAGTTTCCGGAACTGCAGGGCGCCATGGGCCGCAAATATGCGTTGCTGCAGGACGAACACTCATCCGTGGCGGCAGCCATCGAGGAACACTACAAGCCGCAAGGCCCGTCCGACTACGTGCCGAGCGATCCGGTGTCGGTCGCTGTGGCGCTCGCGGACAAGCTGGATACGCTGGTCGGCTTCTGGGCCATCGATGAAAAACCGACGGGTTCGAAGGACCCCTATGCGCTGCGCCGTGCAGCGTTGGGCGTGGTGAGGATTCTGGTCGAAAACCGTATCAAGCTGAAACTGGCTCCCGTCTTCGCCAGCGCTGCCGCGCGCCGGGCAGGTGAAGGTGCGAACCAAGTCCGTGATCTCTTGGCCTTTTTCCACGACCGCCTGAAGGTCTACCTCCGCGACCAGGGTGCGCGCCATGACCTGATCGATGCGGTGATCACGCCGCAATCCGACGACCTCTTGCAGATCGTCCGTCGCGTGGAAGCGCTTGGCAAATTCCTGGAGACCGAGGATGGCAGGAACCTGCTCGCGGGCACCAAGCGCGCGGCCAACATTCTGGCCGCCGAGGAGAAGAAGAAAACGCTTGTCGCCGAACATGTTGGGCCGGCGCTTCTTTGCGAAGATGCCGAGAAATCGCTGTTTGCGGCGGTGAATCAAGCTGAGAAGCAAGCCGGCGAAGCGATTCAAAACGAAGATTTTTCCGCCGCCATGCTGGCGCTTAGCGTTTTGCGTGAACCGGTTGATTCATTCTTTGAAAGTGTTCTCGTCAATGATGAGGACCAGGCGGTGCGCGCCAATCGTCTCGCGCTGCTCACCCGCATCCGCACGGCAACCGATCGGGTGGCGGATTTCTCCAAGATCGCCGGTTGAAAGTTCGAACCGACGGTCCACGTCAGCGAAAACGTGGACCCCGATTTCGCTTCGGACCTGTGGTCCGGAAGCGACCATGCTCAAAAAGTTAGGGTTCCGGGCCCGAAAAAATTTGTTCCGGCCGGCCGTTCAAGCCGGCTTACAGTCATATGACGATGATCTCTCCGTGGCAAAAGGGACATGTTCCCCAACCCAACGGAGGCTTCCATGAATTCCGATCACGAAATCGAAGTGACTGAAGAAACCTCGGGCACCACCGAGGCGCTTGAATCCGCTTCCGAAACCACCGTCGCTCATGCCGTCGAAGCCGCTGACCAGTCGCATGAGCACGAGGAAGGCGACGACCACGAGGACAGCGAAGGCGAAGAAGCCGCTACCCTCTCGGACGACGACGAGGACGAAGAAGACGAACACGATGATGAAGAAGGCGAAGCCGAAGAGGGCGTGGCTGAAGGCGATCACGCCGACGATGAGGAAGAGGACGAAGAGTCCGACGACGCCGACGAACACGTCGCTGCCTGACATCTTCTACCTGCGAATTTCTTTCGACGGACCGGGGCGGCGTGCGAGCGTCGCCCTGTTTTGTTGGTGCCTCGGCTTCGGCCAGACCTCGCCAATGCCGACGGTTACTTGAGTTTTCCGATACCGGGGATGGGTGTCGGCTGTGGCGTCGCGGCAGGCGTGCCCGCGGATGAAGCAACCTTCTTGTTGGACGCCATGCCGTTCGCGGGTGTTGCGCCAGCGGTTCTCGATGCGGGCAACGGCGTGGTTGCCGCCGGCGCTGGTGCGGTGGCCGTTGCTGCCGGTGCGGCACGCGGCGCGGGCGTATCGAAGGCATCACCGACGACGCCGCCGCGAATGATCATCAGTGCTTGCATCGGCCCGTGTTTGGCTGCTGGCTGGCCGGGGAGCGCGGCTACCTTCTCATAGGTGACATCCGGCATCGGCTCGCCCAGTGCTACGACAGAGGACTTAACCTCGGCTGCCTTGGACTGTTCAAGCGCGGTGAGCTTGATGATGGACGGCGTCGGGCCTGACGGCCCGAGAACGATGAGAGACGATGCCTGTGCCGTACCGGCTATTGCCGCCAGCGACAGAACGACGGAACCGATGATGTGAATACGCACGATGATGACCCCTTGCCCAGCAGGCCGGCACCATACCGTGCGGGAATTGATGTCGGCTTGCGGGGAAACATACCATTTTAGGGATTTGTGATTCGCCAGCACCTGGACTTGCCCCGCGGACACCGCCGTACTACGCACCTGCCTCCATGAGGTGATGAGAGTGGCTGAGATAATTGTCGTCGGGGAGGCGATGGAGCGGGCGCTGGCGCTGCTCGAAGCGGGCGATGTCGTGGCCATACCTACCGAAACCGTCTATGGGCTCGCCGGGGACGCGACCAACGGTATTGGCGTCGCCCGCATTTTCGAGGCCAAGGGCCGTCCACGCTTCAATCCGCTGATCGCCCATGTCGCCGATATGGCGATGGCCGAGCGCATCGCGCTGTTTGACCCGCTGTCCAGAAAGCTCGCCGAGACATTCTGGCCGGGCCCGTTGACGCTGGTGCTGCCGCAGCGGCAGGATAACGGCATTCATCCGCTGGTCACCGCCGGGCTGGAGACGATAGCGCTGCGTATGCCCCGGGGATTTGGCGGCGACCTTATCGCCAGGCTCGGCCGCCCGCTGGCCGCGCCCAGTGCCAATTCGTCCGGCAGGATCAGCGCGACGACGGCGCAAGCCGTGTCCGACGATCTCGGTGGCAGGATCCGGCTGGTGGTCGATGGCGGCCCGACGCCCGTCGGACTGGAATCGACGATCGTCAAGGTCGAGGGCTCGCAAGTGCGGCTGCTGAGACCCGGCGGAATCGCCGCCGGAGAGATCGAGGCGGCCTTGGGCAAGGCACTGCTGCGCGGCGCGGCGGCGGGGATCGAGGCGCCGGGCATGCTCGCCTCCCACTATGCGCCGGGCGCGGCGGTCCGGCTCAATGCTCAGACAGTGGACGCCGGTGAAGCGTTGCTGGCTTTCGGCAATCGGCGTGCCAAGGGTTGGGAAGGCGCCGTGGCATTCGTCAATCTGTCCGAGGCCGGTGACCTGCGCGAGGCGGCAAGCAATCTCTTTGCCTATATGCAGGATCTTGATCGCAGCGGCGCTGCGGCGATCGCCGTGGAGCCGATCCCTTTTGAAGGATTGGGCGAAGCGATCAACGACAGGCTTTCGCGCGCAGCCGCTCCACGTGACAACATCGTCTCAGAGACATAGTTTCCTTCCATGACCGAAAATTCCAGAGAGCTAGACCCGGCCCTGATCGACCGCTTCGCGGCTATCGTCGGCGAGAAATATGCGCTGCGCGACCAGCAGGACATTGCACCCTATCTGACCGAGCGGCGCGGCCTGTGGCATGGCAGGACATCGTTGGTGCTCAGGCCTGGCAGCGTCGAAGAGGTCGGTCGTATCATGCGGCTGGCGACCGAGACGGGAACGCCGGTCGTGCCGCAGAGCGGCAATACCGGGTTGGTCGGCGCCCAGGTGCCGGACAAGTCCGGCCACGAGATCATCCTGTCGCTGTCACGATTGAACCGCATCCGCGAAATCGACGTGCTGTCCAACACGGTGACGGTCGAGGCCGGCGTCATCCTGCAGACGCTGCAGGAGGCGGCAGATGCCGCCGACAGGCTGTTTCCACTATCGCTCGCCGCACAGGGGTCCTGCCAGATCGGCGGCAATCTTTCCTCCAATGCCGGTGGCACCGGAGTGCTTGCCTATGGCAATGCGCGGGAACTCTGCCTGGGTGTCGAAGTGGTGCTGCCGACCGGCGAAGTGTTCGACGACCTGCGCAAGCTGAAGAAGGACAATACCGGCTACGACCTGAAGAACCTGTTCGTCGGCGCGGAAGGCACGCTCGGCGTCATAACGGCGGCGGTGCTCAAGCTTTTTCCGAAGCCCAAGGGCCGCGAAGTGGCGTTTGTCGGCCTTTCGTCGCCTGAAGCAGCACTTTCGCTGTTTGGTATGGCGATGGACCGAGCCGGCGCCGCGCTCACCGCTTTCGAGCTGATCGGCAGGCGGCCATACGACTTCACCCTGGCGCACGCCCAGGGCGTGACGCGGCCGCTGGCCGAGGATTGGCCCTGGTATGTGTTGATGCAGATTTCTTCAGGCCGCTCGGCCGAGGATGCGAGGGCTTTGATCGAGGAGGTGCTGTCAACTGGCCTTGAGCAGGAGATCGTCGGTGATGCCGTCATCGCCGCAAGCCTTGCGCAGGGCGAAGCCTTCTGGAATTTCCGCGAGGTGCTGCCGGAAGCGCAAAAGTCCGAGGGAGCGTCGATCAAGCACGACATTTCGGTTCCGATCGCGTCGATACCGCAATTCATCGAAAAGGCCGCCGGCGCCGTGGCTTCGGTGAGCCCTGATGCACGTGTGGTCTGCTTCGGCCACATGGGCGACGGCAACCTTCACTATAACATCTCCCGGCCGGTCGACGGCGATGATGAGGCGTTCCTCGATCTCTACCACGCGATGAACAAGGCGGTGCATGACGTGGTGCGGGGCTTCTACGGTTCGATCTCCGCCGAGCACGGCATTGGCCAGCTGAAGCGGGACGAACTGATCGCCACGGCGCCGCCAATGGCGATCGATCTGATGCGCAGAGTAAAGGCGGCGTTCGACCCGGCGGGGATCATGAATCCTGGTAAGGTTATCTGATCCTTTCAAGATGTTGTGTCTGGTTGCATTCCGATAACCATCCCTGAGATCAGCAAAATTTAACCGACTTTCTTAAGCCCGGCGGTAAGGACCCGGCGCTACTGTCTCCTCACAAACGAGGTCGGAAAAACCGGCCCGGAGAGAACCGGACACCGGCTCTCAGGAGAGACAGGAAGGCATCGTATGAACACCGGACTGAAGCCAGTCTGGGCGGGACGCAACATGCGCCTCGACCCATTTCGCCTGCCGCAAGTGGTGAGCTACGCCACACGCGACGACTACGGCGACGTTACCTTCACCATCGACCAGCGCGGTGCGGTTATCCGCCGCTTGCTGGAGATGAGCGGCGTGCCGGCGATCATCGCTCTGCCCGCCAACGCGTTCCGCGGCGTTGCCGCCCGCGCGATGGAGGATCCCGATGGCAATGTCACGGTGACACTGGAACTGCTGCACAATGATCCGATGCTGTCGGTGCCGCTGCTGGTGGCCGACGATCTCGACGATGTCGCCGCCGACTGGCGCGCCTGGGCCGACGCCTATCGCCTGCCGATGCTGCTGATCGAATCCGATGGCGTTGCCCGCACCCTGGAAGAATCGCTTGGCGCCGCCATCAAGACGCTGCCGGCGCAGGACCGCCGCAAGGGCCGCATTTCCACAATGCGCCGTCCGCGCTTCCTCGCCCGCCGCAGGGCAGGCGACCTGGGTCTCAGGCTGGTCATCGGCGGCCAGGAGATCATTTCGCGCGAGTGAGCACGATCCCTGTTTTGGGGCATGCCCGAAATGCGAAGCCGCTACACCAGCGGCTTCAGCGCCACCCATACGGCACCGCCGACCAGTCCCAGAAAGATCAGCCAGCCGACCTGGTTGTTCGACTTGAACAGCCGCAGGCACTGGTCCGCATCGTCGATGTCCAGCACGGAAATCTGCCTGATCATATGGGCGCCGGCGGCGATCAGTCCGGCCAGTGCCGGCACTGGCGCCTGCGCTGAAGCAAAGGCGATGGCGAAGCACACCAATGCCCCGCCATAGAGCCCGACAAGCCAGGTTTTGGTGTTGTCGCCGAACAGTCTTGCGGTCGAGCGCACGCCCACAAGGGCGTCGTCTTCCTTGTCCTGGTGGGCGTAGATCGTGTCATAGCCGATAACCCAGAGGATGGAGCCGATATAGAGCATGATCGCCGGGCCATCGATGTCGCCGAATTCCACCGCCCATCCCATCAGCGCGCCCCAGGAAAACGCAAGGCCGAGCACGAATTGCGGCCAATTGGTGAACCGCTTCATGAATGGATAGACGGCCACGATGGCAAGCGAACAGACGCCGAGCAGGATGGCGAAACTGTTGAACTGCAAGAGAACCGCAAGTCCCGCCAGCGCCTGGATGACGAGAAACAACCATGCCTTTCGGCGCGTGACCTTGCCCGACGGCAGCGGCCGTGACCGCGTGCGCTCGACCTGATTGTCGATGTCCTCGTCGACGAGGTCGTTGTAGGTGCAACCGGCGCCGCGCATGGCGATGGCGCCGATCAGGAACAGAGCGAGATACCAGGGCGCCGGCAACAGCGAGAGCAGCGGGTCGCCGGGGCGCGGATAGGCGCTCGCCGCAAGCGCTGCCGACCACCAGCAGGGCCATAGCAGCAGTTGCCAGCCGATCGGCCGGTCCCATCGGGCCAGCTGCGCGTAAGGCCAAAGCCAGCGCGGCAGGGCCCGGTAAACCCAATGGCCACTCGGCGCGTCGGCGACACGACCCTGGGCTGCTTTCGATTGGACAGGTTCCATCGTGCTGGAGTGGCAGCGAAGTCCAAGGTCGTCAAGCGCCAAGCCCCAGCCTCGGACAAGTTTCAGGAACCGAAGACATCGTGCCTGGAGAACCAGTCCTTCGCCACTTCGATAAACGCCGTCGCGGCTTTCGACAGGCGTTGGCGCGTGTCATGTGTAAGGATGATCCTCTGCATGGGCAGCGGATCCGACAGCGGCTTGCAGATCAAGGGTAGGCCGTCATAGCTGCGGTCGCCATGCGGCCTGGTGTAGCTCACCGCGACGCCGAAGCCGTTGGCGACCATGCTGCGCTGCAGTTCGAACGAACTTGTCGTGATATCAGCCACGGGAGAGAGGCCACGGCTCAGGAACAGGTCGAGCATATGCTGCCAGCTCTGGGGCTGGTCCGTGGTGATCAACGGATAGGCGGCCAGATCCGCCAGGCTGACCGCGGGGCGATCCGCCAGCGAGTGCATGGCCGACATGAGTGCATGCGGCCGAAGTTCGTGCAGCAGGATACGGGCGAAGTGCGAGGGCAGGCCGAGATCGTAGGTCAGGCCCAGATCCACGGCGGAATCGCGGATGCGTCGTCCCAGCGTCTCGAAGGTCTCGTCGCGCACGACGATCTCGACAGCCGGACAGCGCTCCGAGAAGGACCGGATGAGCGCCGGCGCGAAATAGGGCGCGAGGTCCTCGAAACATCCCAGCACCATCTCGCCGGCGACGGCCGCTTCGCGTGACCCAAGACCGGCGAGCTCGTCGGCCTCGGCCAGGACCTGCTTCGCCTTGGCCACCGCCGCGCGGCCGAAGGAAGTCAGCGAGATGCCGCTTCCCCGCTGCCGGACAAAGAGTTTTTGGCCAAAGGCCTGCTCGAGATTGTCGATCGCGACGGAAATCGAAGGCTGTGAAACATTCAGCGCTCGGGCGGCCGCGGTGACGCTGCCGTGGCGGGCGACGGTTACCATGTAGCGCAACTGAACGAGGGTGAGATTCATAGGTTATAGCTATGTAATGTATGAGAAGTTATTATTTTACTCGATATGAAGGGGCTGCGATAGTCGGCCATCCAACGCAGGAGAAACCAATGGCTTCCCATCATATCGATACCCAGGCAATCACCGACTACCAGCGCGATGGCGCGGTCTGCATACGCGGCGCTTTCAAGGGCTGGGTCGACACGATCGCTGCCGGCATCGAGCGCAATATGCAGAACCGAAGCGCCACGGCGTCCGACATCGCCAATGGCCGCGGCAGCTTCTTCGATGATTACTGCAACTGGGAGCGCATTCCTGAATTCGTGAAAATCGTCAGGGAATCACCGGCGGCGGCGATAGCGGCCGCGGTGATGCAATCACGCACCGCCCAGTTCTTCCACGATCACGTGCTGGTCAAGGAACCGGGCACGCAGAAGCCGACGCCCTGGCATCAGGACATCCCCTACTACTTCGTCGATGGACAACAGACGGTGAGTTTCTGGATTCCCATCGATCCGGTGAAGGAGGCAACGCTGCGCCTGATCGCCGGCTCCCACAAATGGGACAAGATGATCCTGCCGGTACGCTGGCTCGACGACAGCAATTTCTACGCTGGTGACAGCGATTATCTGCCGGTGCCCGATCCCGATAACGATCCGGCCCTGAAGGTCCTCGAATGGGAAATGGAACCGGGCGATGCTATCCTCTTCGACTTCCGCACCGCGCATGGCGCGCGCGGCAACATGACACCGGCACGGCGCAGGGCGCTCTCGCTTCGGTGGGTCGGTGACGACGCGCGCTATGTCGAGCGGCCCGGCCGCACGTCCCCTCCTTATCCCGGCCACGACATGAAGCCCGGCCAGAGGCTGCGTGAGGATTGGTTCCCGGTCGTCTTCCAGGGCTGATGCCCACCGTGAAGAGCACACATCAGGTCGTCCAGGGGCGACCTGATGTCGGTAATCTTCTCGTGCGCAATCGCAGTAAAATCGCCAAACGTCTTGACCCGTCGGCGAACGGGCAATAGCGCAGTCTCCTTGTCGAATGGCAAAGGGATACTGGCATGCGCGTTTTGTTGATCGGCTCCGGCGGCCGCGAACATGCCTTGGCCTGGAAGATCGCGGCATCGCCGCTGCTGACGAAGCTTTACGCCTCGCCCGGCAACCCGGGCATCGCCCGAGAGGCCGAACTGGTGAAGCTCGACATCGCCAATCACGCGGCCATCGCTGCCTTCTGCAAGGACAAGGCGATCGACCTGGTCGTCGTCGGCCCGGAAGGGCCGCTGGTAGCCGGCATTGCCGACGACCTGCGCGCCCGGAACATCCGGGTGTTCGGCCCGTCGAAGGCCGCGGCGCGACTGGAAGGCTCCAAGGGTTTCACCAAGGATCTCTGCGCCAGGTACAATATCCCGACGGCTGCCTATGGTCGATTTGGCGATCTGGCTTCGGCGCAGGCCTATGTCGAAAAGATGGGCGCTCCGATCGTCATCAAGGCCGATGGCCTCGCCGCCGGCAAGGGCGTCACAGTCGCCATGACAATCCAGGAAGCACGCGCCGCACTCGCCGCCTGTTTCGATGGCTCTTTCGGAACCGCCGGCGCCGAAGTGGTGGTCGAGGAATTCATGACAGGCGAGGAGGCGAGTTTCTTCTGCCTTTGCGACGGCGTCACCGCGCTGCCCTTCGGCACCGCGCAGGACCACAAGCGCGTCGCTGACGGCGACACCGGCCCGAATACTGGCGGCATGGGCGCCTATTCGCCTGCCCCGGTGATGACGCCGGAGATGATCGACCGCACCATGCGGGAAATCATCGAGCCGACCATGCGCGGCATGGCCGAGCTCGGCGCGCCGTTTTCCGGCGTGCTCTTTGCCGGATTGATGATCACCGCGAACGGACCGAAGCTGATCGAATACAACACCCGTTTCGGCGATCCCGAATGCCAGGTGCTGATGATGCGGCTGAAGGACGACCTGCTGGTTCTGCTCAACGCCTCCGCCGACGGCCAGCTTGCGCATATGTCGGCGCGCTGGCGCGACGAGGCGGCTCTCACCGTGGTGATGGCCGCCAGAGGCTACCCCGCCGCGCCGGAAAAGGGATCGGTTATCCGCGGTGTAGAAGAAGCGGCCAAGGACGGCGCCCAGATCTTTCATGCCGGTACGGCGATCAACAGCGGTGCGCTTGTCGCCAATGGCGGCCGCGTGCTCAACGTCACGGCGACCGGCAAGACTGTCGGTGAAGCGCAGAAGAAGGCCTATGCCGCCGTCGACAAGATCGACTGGCCGCAAGGGTTCTGCCGTCGCGATATCGGCTGGCAGGCCGTGGCGCGGGAGCAGGCCGGCTGAGGGCCGTTCCGACTGACCGTGGCCCAGCTTCTTTGGTCAGGACTAACGCAGACCATGATCGAATGGGATCGAGCCGGTGGCAACAGGGTCGACCTCAGGCTTGGGCGTGACCTGCTCATCTGAAGCAAAGCGTCTTCCAGTGCGTATCCAGGCGACATAGTCGGCGATGCCGCGCTGTTGGCGCGGCATGGTCTTGACCACAGGCATTTGGAAACCGTCCCGGAACGAAGCCCAGCGGGTGCCGAGCGCGGCGACGAGTTCGCTCAAGGTAGGTGGCGCCGCCACATTGGCATAGGTGACGGCGACATTGCCCTTGAGGGCCGCCTCGCGCGGAATTGGCACGGGTATGCTGGCGAGGTAGTCCGCGGGAACGTCGATCAAGCCGCCGAAGGGCCATAGTTCGCGCAGTTTTGTTGCATCCATAGCGGCAACGTTGACGTCGATGTCATTGGGCGTGCCCGCAACCCTGTAGGGACATCGAAGCTTGCCGCAATTGGCTTGCGCTGAAAACTGCCACAATGCGTAGCGGTTCCAGTTGCCCATGGGGAAATGAGCGTCGATGGCCGGCTTGTAGCGGGCGTACCAGAGAGGCAGCCGTGACAGGAGTTGGTACCTGTAGCTGTTATCAGCGATGTGCTGGGCGGTCCTGCCATTGACGTAGAGGATAGGAAAGCGGCCGAGCCGCCGATGCACCTGGCGAACAAACTCCTCGGCGTCCTCCAGCGACATCCATTGCGTGGGGTCGTTGTCCTCGAGGTCGAGGGCAAGCAGATCGTCCGGCCCCGGTTCGGCGAAATCGATGAAATTGTTGGCTTGGTCGATCGGATTGCCGGGGCGGGCGAGGTGATAGGCGCCCCATTTCAGGCCAAGCGCCTTGGCCACGACCTTTCGCGTCTGGAACAGTTCGCGTGTCACTGCATAGCGTCTCCACAACGCCTTGCAGAGCTGCACCTCGGTATCCTTGCCGAGGCAGAAATAGGGCGGCGGCATGCCGTCAGACGCCTTGTTGATAAAGCCGACGATACGCTTGTCGGTGGCGAGTTGCGCCCAGTCGATGGAGTTGTATTCGTAGGCGTCGATGACCAGCGCGCGGTCGGCGTCTTTCCAGGGCTCGGAGAAGTCCGAGGCCTTTGCCGTTGGCGTGAGTGCCATCGCGGCGGCGATGGCCAGAAGCGCCAGGCGATGAAGGGCGTGCGCCGGCATTTCGGGCAGATTATCCCCGTTGATCGAGGATCAATCCTGAACCGTCATGGTTAACGAAATGCTTGCAAGGGTTCCTTGCTGACGACGGCGAGGCTGTCGGCCTTCGAGCGCCGAACGGTCGCGGCAGTTTTTACCGGCGGTTGAAAGGCTGGACCTCGAACGGGTCGGCTGCTGGCGCCTGCGGCAGCGTCCCCTCGGCCTCGCGTTTACGATGGTGCGCAAGCGAACATCCTGGCGAGCACAATATGCCTCGATCCGACCAGTAGGCTGCGCCGTTCTCGATCTTGCCTTGATGGTAGGAAAAACCTTCCGCCCGGTAGGGCAGTCCGCATTCTATGCAGCGGTAGGCGTCCGGTCTGGCAAGCATGACGGGTTCCGATCTGTTTCTGTCGAGCGCCTGTCGAGTTTGTAGGACACTTGCTAAGTTTAGCGCCTGTCGGGAAGTTTGCAAAATCCGCGTGACAAAATTTGACGTTTACGTAAAAAGAAGGCGAAAAGGCGACCCAAGGGCGGATGGTCTTGCGCTCGAGCAGGCCGTAGGGTCGGCACGCGAGACTGAGGAGGAGCGATCTGCATGTATCGGGCACCGGTCGAGGAAATCGCGTTCACGCTGAAGCACGTGGCTGGTCTCAAGCCCTGCCTGGATGCTGGCACTTTCGGCGATCTGGGCGAGGACCTGGTTGATGCGATTCTTGCCGAGGCCGGCCGTTTCGCCACTGACGAGGTCGCGCCGCTCTACAAGGTCGGCGACGAACGGGGAGCGGTGCTGAACGGCGCCGCCGTCACCACTCCACCCGGCTGGAAGGAACTTTATCGCCGCTGGATCGACGGCGGCTGGAACGCGTTGTCGGGACCCGAGGAGTTTGGCGGACAGGCGCTGCCAATGATGCTCGGCGTCGCGGCGCTCGAAATGTGGAACTCCGCCGCCATGGCCTTCGGCATTGGCCCGACGCTGACCATGGGCGCGGTCGAAGCGCTCGACAAGCATGCCTCCGATGCGTTGAAGGCGAAATATCTGGCAAAGCTGGTTTCCGGCGAGTGGATGGGTACGATGAACCTGACCGAGCCGCAGGCCGGCTCGGACCTGAATGCCTTGCGCGCCCGCGCCGA
Organism: Mesorhizobium carmichaelinearum; assembly: GCA_943370265.1. Lineage (GTDB taxonomy): Bacteria > Pseudomonadota > Alphaproteobacteria > Rhizobiales > Rhizobiaceae > Mesorhizobium > Mesorhizobium carmichaelinearum_A. The sequence goes on along the minus strand of CALRQH020000033.1, from coordinate 31,674 downwards.
GCCCGCCGGCGACGGCACCTATCGCATCTTCGGCCAGAAGATCTTCATCACCTATGGCGAGCACGACTTTACCGACAACATCATCCATCTGGTTCTGGCGCGGCTGCCCGATGCGCCCGCCGGTACGCGCGGCATCTCGCTGTTCCTGGTGCCGAAATTCCTGGTGAGTGATGATGGCTCTCTCGGTGCTCGCAACGACGTCTTCTGCTCCGGCTTGGAGCACAAGTTGGGCATCCACGCCTCGCCGACCTGCACCATGATCTATGGCGACGGCTTCGAGGGGGCCAAGCCCGGTGCTCTCGGCTGGCTGATCGGCGAGGAGAACAAGGGCCTAGCCTGCATGTTCACGATGATGAACAATGCGCGGCTCGCCGTCGGCATGCAGGGCGTGGCAGTGGCCGAGACTGCAACACAGAAGGCGCTTGCCTATGCCAATGAGCGCCGGCAAGGCAAGGCTGGCGGCTACAATGGTGCCGGCATGGCGCCGATCATTCACCACCCGGACGTGCAGCGCACGATCCTGACGATGAAGGCGCTGACCCAGATGGCGCGAGCCATCAGCTATTCCTGCGCGCATGCCGTCGACCGCGCGCGCGTCGCCAAAGGCGAGGCCGCTGCAAACTGGCGCGACCGCGCCAATCTGCTGACGCCGCTGGCCAAGGCCTTTTCGACCGATGTCGGCGTCGAGGTCGCATCGCTCGGCGTCCAGGTGCATGGTGGCATGGGCTTCATCGAGGAGACGGGTGCCGCAGCCCTTTACCGAGATGCCCGCATCGCTCCTATCTATGAGGGCACCAACGGCATCCAGGCGATCGACCTGGTGACGCGCAAGCTGGCGCTTGGCGGCGGCGAACATGTGCTTAGATACATTGCCGAATTGAAGGCGGTCGCCGATGCGGTGCGGATCTCCAATGTAGACGGATTCGGCCGCACCGCAGATGGCCTCGACCGGGCGCTCGACGATCTTACCGAAGCAACGCGCTTCCTGCAGGAACTGATGGCGAGCGGCCAGGTCGATGCCGCTATGGCCGGCGCTACGCCCTATCTTCGGCTCATCTCGCTTGCCGCCGGCGCCGCCTACCTGGCGCAGGGCGCACTTGCCGATCATGGCCGCGTCGCCCTTTGCCGGTTCTTCGCCGAAAACCTGCTCGGCGAGACGCACGCGCTGAAGGGGCGTGTGACAGATGGCGCCGTAAGCCTTGCCGCTGCCGGCAAGACGCTGATTTCAGCCTGAATTTCCCGAAGGATCGACCCGTGACAGATCATATCCTCGTCGAGCGCCAGGGCGCCATCCAGATCATCCGCATGAATCGCCCGGACAAGAAGAACGCGCTGACGCGTGCCATGTATGCGAAGATGTCTGCTGCTCTGGCCGGGGGGGACGCCGATCCGGCTGTTCGCGTCCATGTCTTCCTCGGCGTGCCCGGCGCCTTCTCTTCCGGCAACGACCTCGCTGATTTCATGGTCATGGCCACCGGCGGCGACGGCGGGACCGAGGTCTGGGATTTCCTGATGGCTCTGGTCAAGGTGGAAAAGCCGGTGCTGTCCGGCGTCGACGGCATCGCGGTCGGCATCGGCACCACGCTTAACCTGCATTGCGATCTGACCTTCGCCACGCCGCGCACCGTCTTCAGAACGCCTTTCGTCGATCTCGGCCTGATCCCCGAGGCTGGATCAAGTCTGCTCGCGCCGCAGATCATGGGTCGGCAGGCGGCCTTTGCGCTGCTCGGGCTTGGTGAGGGTTTTTCAGCCGAACGAGCGAAGGCGGTGGGGCTTATCTACGAGGTGGTCGAAGAAAACGCCCTCGAAGCATCAGTGCTGGCGGCTGCCGGCCAGATCGCTGCCAAGCCGCCGCAAGCCTTGAAGATTGCCCGTGACCTGTTGCGTGGCCCGGTTGATGCGCTGGTTGCCCGCATTAGGGAAGAGGCGGAACTTTTCCAGGCGCGGCTCAAATCCGATGAGGCACGCGTCGCCCTGATGGCCTTTATGACCAGAAAGAAAGCCTGAGTGTTGTTTCTACGGATATAGTCTCGTCTTGCCCCAGCCGCCCTTGCCGTCGCGGGAAAAGACGACGCGATCATGCAGGCGGAACGGGCGATCGTGCCAGAACTCGATAGTCTGCGGCACGATGCGGAAACCCGACCAGTGCTTTGGCCGTGGAATGTCGCCGATGGCATGGCGCGCAGTGTATTCGGCGACAGCCTTCTCCAGCGCAAAGCGGCTTTCCAGTGGCCGCGACTGTTTCGAGGCCCAGGCGCCGATACGGCTGCCGCGTGGGCGTGTCGCGTAATAGGCGTCGGCTTCCGCGTCGCTGACGATCTCCACCGGCCCGCGAATGCGCACTTGCCGGCGCAGCGACTTCCAGTGAAAGCACATCGCCGCCTTCATGCTGCCAAGAATCTCCCGGCCCTTGGCGCTCTCGAAATTCGTGTAGAAGACAAACCCGCCTTCATCGAAACCCTTGAGCAAGACCATCCGTACATTCGGCATGCCATCGGCGTCGACGGTCGCCAGTGCCACGCCATTGGCGTCGTTGATTTCGCTCTTCGTGGCATCGTCCAGCCATGCGGCAAAGAGGCGAAACGGCTCCGCGGCTTCGGTAAAGTCACCGCTTGTTAACTCTGTATCACTCATAGTTTTTCTCAAATTGTCGTGAAGCCAAGATTGTTACGAAGCCCAGATTGTCACAAAGAAAAAGGGAGGTTGCCTATTGTCGCGTATCGCGCAAGCTTTTGACAGCAGGCAATGGAGCGTTATCGCTTCGGCCAGCGCCAAAGCCGCGATCGTGATGGTCGCCATGCTGCTTGCCGGCTGTGGCGCGGGTGGCTTCAGCCTGCAGAAAGCGGAAGTCGACCGCTCGCTCGTCACCAGCAGCACACCTGCTTCGGCGACGCCGATCGATTCGGATCGCGCCTCCGACCAGACGACGATCCGCAACGCTGTCTCATCGGCCGACATCCAGGAACTCGGCGGGCAGGCCGTGCCGTGGGCGAATTCCGGCACGGGGTCGCGCGGTTCCATTACGGAACTGGCTGAATTCAAGGACAGGGGCCAGCTTTGCCGCCGCTTCACTGCGTCGCGCGAAAGCTTTGACGGTGTCGCCCTGTTCAAGGGCGAAGCCTGTCTGGCGAGCGCCGGAGTCTGGCTTATGCAGGACTTCAAGGCGCTCTGATTTTCACCGCCTATTATTGGCGCTTCGGCACTGGAATTTCTTCCTATGCGAGCGCATATAAGGGCCAGTAGATTCACCCTTTCTTGCAGGCAGGACGCATGCGCGACCCCTATGAGGTTCTGGGCGTTGCCAAGAACGCATCGGCCAAAGACATAAAATCGGCTTATCGCAAGCTCGCCAAGAAGCATCATCCGGACCAGAACCCGAATGATCCCAAGGCGAAGGATCGCTTTGCCGCCGCCAACCAGGCGTACGAGATCGTCGGCGACGAAAAGAACCGGGCGGCTTTCGACCGTGGCGAGATCGACGCCGACGGCAAGCCACGTTTCCAGGGCTTCGAAGGTGCTCCCGGCGGTGGCGATCCTTTTGGAGGCTTTCGCAGGCAGCAGGGGCCCGGCGGCTCGCGATTCGAGTTCCGCTCTGGTCGGCCGGGCGGCGATCCGTTCGATGGCAACAGCGATATTTTCAGCCAGATTTTCGGCGATGCCTTTTCGGGCGCGCGCGGCGCCGGCGCGGGTGACCGCCGCCAGCAGGCGACCGCTGCCGATTTGAACGTCACGCTCGACGTCACGATCGAGGAAGCGGCGAACGCCGAGAAGGTGACGGCGATGTTCCCCGATGGCCGCAAGGTCGCCGTCAAGCTGCCTGTATATGTCGAGGATGGCCAGACCATCCGGTTGAAGGGACAGGGCGAGCAGGGACCTGGTCAGCCCGGCGACGCGCTGGTCAAGATCCATCTCCGTCGGCATCCGCGCTACCGCATCGAGGGCCGCGACCTGCATGCCGATCTGCCGGTGACGCTGGCGGATGCGGTGCTTGGCGCCAAGGTGCCGGTCGAGACGCCGACCGGCAGGCTCGCGGTCAATGTTCCGGCATGGTCGAGCTCCGACAAGGTACTGCGCCTGAAGGGCAGGGGCCTGCCGGAAAAAGGCGGTGGTCATGGCGATCTTTACGCGCATGTGCGTTTGATGTTGCCGGAGGGCGGAGACAGTGCGCTCGAAGCTCTGGTGCGCAGCCAAAAAGGGTGACCAAAAAGGCTGGTCTCACGCCTTTGTCCCCCGAACTGTCCGCGTTGAGCGCTTGAAGGGGCCTTGTGCCTGTGCGATAGGGCACTCCACAAAGCAGAAATTCTTGCGGAGAGCGCTCACATGGCGGGTGGACAGGGCCTTATGGCCGGCAAGCGCGGCCTTATCCTCGGCGTCGCCAACAATCGATCGATCGCCTACGGCATCGCCAAGGCTTGCGTCGATCATGGTGCCGAGATCGCGCTGACCTATCAGGGCGAAGCGTTCAAGAAGCGCGTCGAACCTTTGGCGGCGGAACTCGGCGCCTTTGTTGCCGGCCATTGCGACGTCACCGATCCGGCGAGCCTCGATGAGGTTTTCGCCAATGTCGCCAAGCATTGGGGCAAGCTCGATTTCCTCGTCCATGCCATCGCATTTTCCGACAAGGACGAGCTGACCGGCCGCTATGTCGAGACGACGCGCGACAATTTCCTGCGGACCATGGACATTTCGGTCTATTCCTTCACCACCATCGCCAAGCGCGCCGAGGCGCTGATGACCGATGGCGGTTCGCTGCTGACCCTGACCTACTACGGCGCCGAAAAGGTGATGCCGCACTACAACGTCATGGGTGTCGCCAAGGCGGCGCTGGAAGCCAGCGTGCGTTATCTGGCGGTTGACCTTGGCGCCAAGAAGATCCGCGTCAACGCGATCTCCGCCGGCCCGATCAAGACGCTGGCCGCGTCCGGCATCGGGGACTTCCGCTACATCCTGAAGTGGAACGAGTACAATTCACCGCTGAAGCAGACGGTCACCCAGGAAGAAGTCGGTGACTCCGGCGTCTATTTCCTCTCCGATCTTTCGCGTGGCGTCACCGGCGAGATCCACCATGTCGATTCCGGCTATCACGTCGTCGGCATGAAGGCGGTCGACGCGCCGGACATTTCGACGGTCAAGGATTAGCACCGCCGATCGTTCGTCCCCATCCCGTTCCGGAAGGCCTTATGTACCCTCTGGTCTATATCGCGCGCCACGGCCAGACGGCGTGGAATGCCGAATACCGGCTACAGGGGCAGGCTGACACCGACCTCAACGCGCGCGGTCGCGAGCAGGCGACCCGAAACGGGCATCGGCTGGCTGAACTTCTCGGAAATCCCTGGGATTTCGACTTTGTCGCCAGCCCGATGAAACGGACGCGCGAGACGATGGAGCGCATGCGCGCGGCAATGAAGCTCGACCCCAAGGCCTATCGTACCGATGCGCGCCTCGTCGAAGTCAACTTCGGCGACTGGCAGGGTTTCACTTTTCCCGAGCTCGAGACGCGGTACCCGGGGGCGAGCAGGACACGGGCTTTGGATAAATGGAATTTCCAGCCGCCCGGCCAGGATGCCGAAAGCTACCAGATGCTGCTCGAGCGGGTGAAACCCTGGTTCGACGCGCTGACCCGCCAGACCGTTTGCGTCACGCATGGCGGCGTCATCAGGACGCTGTTTCGCTTCGTGGAAGGCGTGCCCGAGCAAGACGCGGCGAACCTGGACGTGCCGCAGGACCGTATTCTCCGTCTGGAGGGTCATCATCTGGAGTGGCTTTAGCGCCAACATAAACTTCGGCCCGAAAACCGGAGCGATTTTCGGGCCGTTGCTGTGTAGGGCTGGGGTGTCGCCGACGCTTTAGTTGGCGGAGCTGTCCGGCAATTCCATGTCGGTGACGACGTTCTCGCCGTTCGTCACGTCGTAGGCGATGACGATATCCATGCCCGGCTTCAGTGCATCGAGATCGGTTTCGGCATTCAGCTTGTAGGACTTGCCGTCGTCGAGTGTCAGGGTGAGCGCATCCTTGTCGACCTTCTTGATGAGGCCCTCGGTCTGGCCGGCGAACGCGGCGGTGGAAAGCAGCAATGTGGCGGCAACGGCGCCAATCAGGGTACGCATCATCGTCCTCTTTATCCTTGCGCCCACACGGTGGCGGCGGGCGTTCAACAGGCGCATTGAGCAGAGCAGAAACCAACCGAATGTGTCAAAACTAAATCCACCAGATCATAGTTTGACCCCTGTGGAAAACGCCAATAGAAGGCAGACTACAGCGCCGCGCGTCCTCCTGGACGCGCAAAGGAGTAGCACTTTTTGATCTGCGCATGATCCTTTCCGAAAATCGCTCCGATTTTCGGGGGCATGCGCTAAGCCGGTTTCAAGCCGGGCAGGGCTGGTTTGCATGTCTCACAATACGTTCGGCCATCTTTTCCGTGTCACCACCTGGGGTGAGAGCCATGGCGCCGCGCTTGGCTGCGTCGTTGACGGCTGCCCGCCCGGCATCCGCTTCACGCGTCAGGAGATCCAGGCCGAGCTCGACAAACGCCGTCCCGGCCAGTCGCGTTTTGTCACACAACGTCGTGAGCCCGATGAAGTGAAGGTGCTGTCCGGCTTCGTGCTCGACGAGGACGGCGAGACCATGATCACCACCGGCACGCCGGTTTCGATGATGATCGAGAATGTCGACCAGCGTTCGAAGGATTACGGCGAGATCGCCCGCCAATACCGCCCCGGCCATGCCGACTACACCTATGACGTCAAATACGGCATACGCGACTATCGTGGCGGTGGCCGCTCCTCGGCCCGCGAGACGGCAGCCCGCGTCGCCGCCGGAGCCTTGGCGCGCAAAGTCGTGCCCGGCATGGTTGTGCGCGGCGCGCTGGTGTCGATGGGTGAAAAATCGATCGACCGCGCCAACTGGAACTGGAATTTCGTCGGCGACGCCGAAAACCCGTTCTTCACCCCGGATCCCGCTTCCGTTCCTGTCTTCACCAAATATCTCGACGGCATCCGAAAGGCCGGGTCCTCCGTCGGCGCCGTCATCGAGATCGTCGCCGATGGCGTTCCTCCGGGTCTCGGCGCGCCAATCTATGCCAAGCTCGATCAGGACATTGCTTCAGGCCTTATGTCGATCAACGCCGTCAAGGGCGTCGAGATCGGCAACGGCTTCGAGGCCGCCCACATCACCGGCGAACAGAATGCCGACGAGATGCGCATGGGCAATGGCGGTAACCCGGTTTTCCTTTCCAACAATGCCGGCGGCATCCTTGGCGGCATTTCGACTGGCCAGGCCATCATCGCGCGCTTCGCCGTCAAGCCGACCTCGTCGATCCTGACGCCACGAAAGTCGATCGACAAGGATGGCAACGACGTTGAGGTGATGACCAAGGGCCGCCACGATCCATGCGTCGGCATCCGCGCCGTACCGATCGGCGAGGCGATGGTTGCCTGCGCGATTGCCGATCATTATCTGCGCCATCGCGGACAGACGGGACAGGGAATAGGCAGTGGGCAGTAGGCAGTCAGCCTGCTCGCCCGACCGACCAGTCTTTTTCCTTTCCCCTGCTGCCGTACTGTCCTATTCCCTACTGCCCAGCGAGCGAAGCGAGCGTCCATGCCTTACGACCAGAAGAAAATCGTCGAAGCCCTGCGTGCCTTCGAACGCGGCGAAATCGTCGTTGTCATGGACGATGATGGGCGCGAGAACGAGGGTGACCTGATCGTTGCCGCTGTCCACTGTACACCGGAAAAGATGGCGTTCATCGTGCGTCATACATCCGGTATCGTCTGCACGCCGATGCCGCGCGAGGAAGCCAAGCGTCTCAATCTGTCGCCAATGGTCGCCGACAATGATTCGGCCCATACCACCGCCTTCACCGTCAGTGTCGATTTCAAGCATGGCACCACGACAGGCATTTCGGCAGAAGATCGAACGCTGACCGTTCGCAACCTCGCCAATGGCAATGTCGGTGGTGCGGACTTCGTCCGACCCGGCCACATCTTTCCTCTGATCGCCCGCGAAGGCGGCGTGCTGATGCGCTCCGGCCATACCGAGGCGGCGGTTGATCTCTGCAAGCTCGCCGGGTTGCCGCCGGTCGGCGTCATTTCCGAACTGGTCAATGACGACGGCACCGTCAAGCGCGGGCCGCAGGTCGCGGCCTTTGCCGAGGAGCACGGTCTCAAGCAGGTGTCTGTCGCCGACCTCATCGCTTACCGGCAACGCAAGGAAACGCTGGTCGAACGCGTGGCTTGCTCCGAGATCGACACGCTTGGCGGCAAGGCACAAGTCTTCACCTACACATTGCCTTGGGACTCCATGCATCACATCGCCATTGTCTTCGGCGACATCCGCGACGGCGAGGACGTGCCGGTGCGCCTGCACTCGGAGGATGTCGTCACCGACGTCTTCGGCACCAGTCACAGGCTGGATGGCATCATGAAGGCGATGGGCGAGCGCAAGCGTGGCGTCATCGTCTATCTGCGCGAGGGCTCCGTGGGCGTCGCCCATCAGGAACGCAAGCGTCCCGCCTCGAGTGATCGCGAAGATCACGAGGAGGCCCGCCGCCGCGAGAACGAATGGCGCGAGATCGGGCTGGGCGCCCAGATCCTGAAGGACCTCGGGATTTCCTCGATCAATCTGATCGCCTCGCGCGAACGCCACTACGTCGGTCTCGAAGGCTTTGGCATTCATATCGCCAAGACCGAGATTCTCTGAAGGGTAACCGCTAAAAGCGTCCGGTCCCTTCGAACCGGGCGCCTTATGGGCGTCAGGCAGGAACGACGGCTGCTTCGCTGCTGCTCGGATCGTCTTTGCGGGTGGCGAGGCTGTGCTGGCCAAGCAGCACCGTAGCCAGTGCGGTAGCACCCGACACCACCGAAACCCAGAACCCGTTCTGCGCGCCGAATTCGTCCACGACCGCGCCAGCGGCGAACGATCCCAGCGCCATGCCTATGCCCATCCCCGTGGTCACCCAGGTGATTCCCTCGGTCAGCATCGCCTCCGGCACATGCCGCTCGATCAGGCCGAAGGCCGTGATGAAGGTTGGCGAGATCGCCACGCCGCTGACGAAGACCGCCAGCGCCAGCAGTGGCACCGTGTCCGCGAAGAGCGGCAGCAATGCGGTGAGCGCGATGATGGCGATCGCGATTGCCAACTGGCGTTGCAGCGGCGCCTTCAGGTTGAGCGCGCCGACAATGATGCCGACGACGAACGATCCCAGCGCATAGACGCCGATGACGAGGCTTGCGGCACCCGGTTGGCCAAGCTCCTTGGTGATTGCCACCGTGCTCACTTCCGTCGTCGCGAAGGTCGCACCGATGAAGATCAGGGCGAAAGTGATGATTTGAACCGGCCGCAGGGCGATTGCGGAGCCACGTGAACGATGTTCCGCCGTCCGTATCTGCGGCTCGGTCGACCGCTGCAGGATGAAGGCCGTCCAGCCGAGGGCGAGGAACATTGTGCTCGCCAGCATTCCCGCTTCCGGGAACAGTGCGGCACTCAAGCCCACCGACAGTGATGCTCCGGCAATATAGACGAGTTCGTCCGCCACCGACTCGAAGGCGAACGCGGTGTTCATCTCGGGCCGTCCCCGGAAAATCTCGGTCCAGCGCGCGCGCACCATTGCGGGCATGCTGGGCATGGAGGCGGCCAGCAGCGCCGACACGAACAGCGTCCACACCGGCCAATCCTGATTGGCCGCGGCGATCAGAACCGTGAAAGCCAGTACCGAGATGATGGTGGTTGGCACCACAATCCGCGTCTGCCCGAGGCGATCCACCAGCCTTGATGTTTGCGGCGCAACGAATGCGTTGGCCAACGCGAATGTCGCGGATACGGCGCCGGCAAGCCAGTATTCACCACGCGTTTGCGACAGCATCGCCACGATTCCGATGGGAGCCATCGCGATGGGCAGGCGCGCCACGAAGCCCGCGGCTGCGAAGCCTTTGGCTCCGGGCGCGCTAAAGATTTCCGAGTACGGGTTCTGCATGGCCGGGTTCCTCGACAAAGGGAGGTTTGACAATTACATACGAAGCGTATGAGTCAGATAGTTCGTACGCGTCGTATGTCAATTGGCATGCGTCGCGTATGTAGATAGGGCCAGAAGGCATGCACAAACCACGCAAGGAGATGATCGCCGAAACACGCGCCAAGCTGATGGCGGCAGCCCGACACGCTTTCGGTACGACCGGCTATGCCGATGCTTCCATGGACGATTTCACCGCATCGGCCGGGCTGACGCGCGGCGCGCTGTATCATCATTTCGGCGACAAGAAGGGGCTGCTACAGGCGGTGATCGCCGAGATAGACGGCGAAATGGCGGTTCGGGTGAATGAGGTTGCGTCGAGAGCGCCGACCCGCTGGCAGCGCTTCGTTGACGAATGCACAACCTACATCGAGATGGCGCTGGAGCCGGAAATCCAGCGCATCATGTTCCGGGATGGTCCGGCAGTGCTGGGAGATCCCGCACAATGGCCGAACGCCAATGCGTGCATCGCTTCAATGGCCGATCATCTGGCGACGCTGCAGGAGGAGGGGGTGGTCGTCGCCGGCGTCGACCCCGAAACCGCCGCGCGGCTGATCAACGGGGCGAGCAGTCAGGCGTCGCAGCGGATCGCCAATTCGAACGACCCCGAAGCGACGTCGAAGAAGGTCGTGGCCGCGTTCAAACAACTGCTCGAAGGCCTGCTCAAGAAGCCGGATCCGCAGCCGAACTGAAATCCCCCTTCGCAGACCCGGCGCGACTGCCCGCGATTGACAATGACCGGGTTGAGCGCATCCTCCCCAGCCATCTCTGAGGGGAGATTCGGGGCATGTGGGATTTCGAGATCGGCAGGTCTGTGTCCATCATGATGCGGACATGGCCCTTCATTGTCTTTCGCATGATCGTCTATTTCGGCATCACGCTGGCCTACATCGTGGCGATGGGCACCGGCGCCAGTGTCGGTTATGGCGTTGGCCATATCTCCACCGACCCTGACGGCCCATTGTCGTTTGCCATGTGGGGCGGTGTGGTCGGTTTCGGCCTCGTCTCCATCGCCGTCTACTGGCTTCGCGAATACATCCTCTACATCGTCAAGGCCGGGCACATCGCGGTCATGGTACATTTGATCGACGGTCACGATGTTCCCGACGGGCAGGACCAGATTGCCTATGCCCGGGATGTCGTCACGCACCGCTTCGCAGAAGCCAACGTCCTTTTCGTCGTCGATCAACTGGTCAAGGGCGCCATCCGTGCGATCACCGGGCTGATCGGGGGTATTGCCGCTTTCCTGCCCATTCCGGGCTTGAGTGGCCTGGTCAGCTTCGTCAACACGGTGATCCGCCTGTCGCTGACCTATGTCGATGAGATCATCCTCGGCTACAACATCCGCGTCAACTCGTCCTCGCCCTTCGAAACCGCGCGGCAAGGTGTCGTGCTCTATGCCCAGAACGGCAAGACCATGGTCAAGAATGCCGTCTGGCTGTCCGTCATCATGTGGGGTGCATCCTTCGTCATCTTCCTGCTGATGCTGACGCCCGCCGGCGCTATTCTTTTCCTCATGCCGGGGCAACTCGCCGGCTGGGCGTTCGTGCTCGCCATCGTCTTCGCCTGGGCCTTCAAGGCGGCCTTCATCGAGCCCTTCGCCATCGCCTGCCTGATGCAGGTTTATTTCAAGGTCATCGAAGGCCAGACACCCAATCCCGACTGGGACTGGAAACTGGCCGAGGTGTCCTCGAAATTCAGGGACCTCAAGGACAAGGCGCGGGCTCCCTTCGGCGGCTCGCGCTGGACCGAGCCGACGCCCAGCACCTAAACCCTTTTGGGAGCATCTAAACCTTGTTGCCAGCCTCTAAACCCTGTTGAATGTTGCCCTTTCGAGGCGTGAAAACATGGTCAAAGCGGCGGTGCGCGCCTATATCGGGACATGGTCACCAGGCTCTACACCCATCCGATCTTCCTTGAGCACTTGACGCCGCCCGGCCATCCCGAGCGACCCGACCGGCTGCGTGCCATCGAACGCGTGCTCGATGACGAGCCCTTTGCCGCGCTGGACCGCGTAAAGGCTCCGGAAGGCGACGAAGCCACCATTCTCTATGCGCACCCCGCCGATTTCGTCGCGCGCGTCCGTGCCGCCATACCGAGCGAGGGTATCGCCCGCATCGACGCCGACACGACAGCCAGCCCGAAGAGCTGGCAGGCGGCGATCACGGCGATCGGCGCGGCCAACGCCGCTGTCGACGACGTCTTCGAAGGCCGCGCCGACAATGTCTTCGTCGCCGCTCGTCCACCCGGCCACCATGCCGAAAAGACCACGGCCATGGGCTTCTGCCTCTTCAACACCGCGGCAATCGCGGCGCGCTATGCGCAGAAGAAGCATGGCGTCGACCGCGTCGCCGTTGTCGACTGGGACGTGCACCACGGCAATGGCACGCAGGACATTTTCTGGGACGATCCGTCGGTGCTCTACTGTTCCACGCACCAGATGCCGCTTTATCCCGGCACCGGGGCGAAGGGCGAAACCGGCGCCGGCAATATCGTCAACGCGCCGCTGGCGCCGCAGACTGGCAGTGAGGTTTTTCGCGACGCCTTTCTGTCGCGCGTCCTGCCGGCGCTCGACGGTTTCGCACCCGACCTGATCATCATATCGGCTGGTTTCGACGCGCATCACCGCGACCCGCTGGCCGAGATCAACCTGACCGAGGATGATTTCGACTGGGCGACCGGCCAGTTGCTTGAGCGCGCCGGTCGCCATAGCGGCAATCGGCTCGTCAGCCTGCTCGAGGGCGGCTACGATCTGCAGGGATTGGCATTTTCGGTCGCCGCCCATGTCGGGCGACTGATGAAAGGATAGACTATGGCTGGTGAGACCAACGAGGACGTCAAGGCGATGAGCTTCGAGCAGGCTCTCGACGCGCTTGAGAAGATCGTTGACGATCTGGAACGTGGCGACGTGCCGCTCGATCAGTCGATCAAGATTTACGAGCGTGGCGAGGCGCTGAAGCTGCATTGTGATCGCTTGCTGAAAGCCGCCGAAGACAAGGTCGAGAAGATCAGGCTCTCGCGCGATGGCAAACCTGTCGGTGTTGAACCGCTCGATGCGGAGTGAGGCGCGTCCGCAAGCGCGATCTCGCCTCACCGGTTTTTGGACATGATCATGATCGAGGATGGAAGTCGGCCCGACTAAAGCGGCTCCAGAACAAGAGGAGGTTCGGCAACGATGTGCAGAAACATCAAGACCCTGTTCAATTTTGACCCGCCGGCAACCAACGACGAAGTGCGCGACGCGGCCCTTCAGTTTGTCCGCAAGCTGAGCGGAACGACGCGGCCGTCGAAACAGAACCAGCACGCGTTCGACAAGGCCGTCGAAGCCATTGCGGCATCGGCGCGCGAACTTCTCGATTCGCTCGAAACCAACCAGCATCCGCGCAATCGCGAAGAGGTGGCGGCCAAACTGCGGGCAAAGGCGGCGATCCGGTTTGCCTGATGCGGCCAAAGCGGTCCTTGGCCGCTGACAAGGAGAGTTCATGAGCTTCTTCCCCGGAAAAGACCCTGAGGCGGGCGACGCCTTTGCCAGCGATCAGATCGAGCTGATGGTCATCCCGAACGCCAAGGACATTGGCGGCTTTGAGGTGCGCCGCGCTCTGCCCACGGCCAAAAGGCGGCTGGTCGGTCCTTTCATCTTCTTCGATCGCATGGGCCCCGCGATCCTGCGGGCTGGCCACGCGCTCGACGTCCGTCCGCATCCACATATCGGCCTCTCGACGGTCACCTATCTGTTTGACGGCAAGATCAGGCATCGCGATTCGCTCGGCACCGAAATGGTGATCCAGCCCGGTGACGTGAACCTGATGACCGCCGGGCGCGGCATCGTGCATTCCGAGCGCACGCCGGAAGAACTGCGCGGAGCGCCGATGTCGATCTCCGGCCTGCAGACATGGCTGGCGCTGCCGGACGATAAGGAAGAAGTGGCGCCGGTTTTCGAGAACACTGCCGCCATGCGTCTTCCCGAGATCGGCACTGAAGGCGTCGGCGGACGCGTTGTCATCGGCGACTTCGCCGGGCTGCGGTCGCCGGTCAAGACGGCCTCCGACACGCTCTATGCGGACCTTCGCCTGGCACCCGGAGCCAAGGTGAAAATCCCGGCCGACGCCGAGGAGCGCGCCATCTATACGCTGGAAGGCGACGTCTCGATTTCCGGCGACGTTTTTCCCGCGGAACGCCTGCTGGTGTTCCGGCCCGGTGACGAGATCGTCGTTTCGTCGGAAGGCGGAGCGCATTTCATGCTGTTTGGCGGCGCTTCGCTTGGCTCGAAGCGCTACATCTGGTGGAATTTCGTTTCGTCGTCGAAGGAGCGCATCGAGCAAGCCAAGGAAGAATGGAAGACGGGCCGCTTCGATATCGTTCCAGGAGACGAGGAAGAATTCATCCCGTTGCCGGAAGGCTAGGGTTTCTGCCTGATCCGCGTCACTGACACGCATTTACTTTCGCCCGCCGGCGGCCTATCCCGCCGATGAACAGAAAGCCTGAGCACCCGTGAACGCAACGCCGCATACGCCGCTTCTCGACAAGGTTCGCATCCCCGCTGACCTGAGGACGCTTGCCGAGAGCGATCTGCCGCAACTGGCATCCGAGCTTCGCGCCGAGTTGATCGACGCGGTCTCTCTCACCGGTGGGCACCTTGGCGCCGGCCTTGGCGTGGTCGAACTGACTGTCGCGCTGCACTACGTCTTCAATACGCCGGATGACCGGCTGATCTGGGATGTCGGCCACCAGGCCTATCCGCACAAGATCCTGACCGGCCGCCGCGACCGTATCCGCACGTTGCGGCAGGAAGGGGGCCTGTCCGGCTTCACCCGCCGCGTCGAGAGCGAATATGATCCCTTCGGCGCGGCGCATTCATCGACCTCGATCTCCGCCGGCCTCGGCATGGCCGTCGCTCGCGACCTCTCGGGCGGGCGCAACAACGTCATCGCCATCATCGGCGACGGCTCCATGTCGGCCGGAATGGCCTACGAGGCCATGAACAATGCCGGCGCGCTCGATGCCCGCCTGATCGTCATTCTCAACGACAACGACATGTCGATCGCGCCGCCAACCGGTGCCATGAGCGCCTATCTGGCGCGCCTGGCATCGGGCAAGGCCTATGTTGGTCTGCGCGATT
Organism: Mesorhizobium carmichaelinearum; assembly: GCA_943370265.1. Taxonomy (GTDB): domain Bacteria; phylum Pseudomonadota; class Alphaproteobacteria; order Rhizobiales; family Rhizobiaceae; genus Mesorhizobium; species Mesorhizobium carmichaelinearum_A. Next base: position 16,546 of record CALRQH020000033.1, on the reverse strand, counting down.
TCGGCAAGAAGCTGACCTCCTATCTCGGCAAACGCGCCGATCGCGCCATCACCAGAGCGGTCGAGCATGCCCGTGGCTACGTCACGGGCGGCACACTGTTCGAGGAACTGGGTTTCTATCATATCGGGCCGATCGACGGTCACAATCTGGAGCACCTTATCCCGGTGCTGAAGAATGTCCGCGACAATGGCAAGGGCCCGGTGCTGATCCATGTCGTCACCCAGAAGGGCAAGGGTTATGCGCCGGCGGAAGCCGCCGCCGACAAGTATCACGGCGTCAACAAATTCGACGTCATCACCGGCGCGCAGGCCAAGGCTCCTGCCAACGCGCCGGCCTACACCAAGGTCTTCGCCGAGAGTCTGATCCAGGAGGGCCGTGAGGACGATCGTATCGTCGCCGTCACCGCCGCCATGCCGAGCGGCACCGGGCTCGACCTGTTCGGTGAAGCGTTCCCGTCAAGGACCTTTGACGTCGGCATCGCCGAGCAGCATGCGGTGACCTTCGCCGCCGGTCTCGCCACCGAAGGCTACAAGCCTTTTGCCGCCATCTATTCGACCTTCCTGCAGCGCGCCTACGACCAGGTCGTCCACGACGTGGCGATCCAGAAACTGCCGGTGCGTTTTCCCATCGATCGTGCAGGTTTCGTCGGTGCCGATGGTGCCACCCATTGCGGCGCTTTCGACACCACCTTCCTGGCGACGCTTCCCGGCTTTGTGGTGATGGCGGCGGCGGACGAAGCCGAGCTTCGCCACATGGTGCGCACTGCGGCAAGCTACGATGAAGGGCCGATCGCTTTCCGCTATCCGCGTGGTAACGGCGTCGGCGTCGACATGCCGGAACGCGGCTCGGTGCTTGAGATCGGCAAGGGTCGCATTGTCAGGGAAGGCACCAAGGTTGCCTTGTTGTCATTCGGCACGCGGCTGCAGGATTGTCTCACGGCCGCCGAGGAGCTTGGCGCCGCAGGGCTCTCCACCACCGTTGCCGATGCGCGTTTCGCCAAGCCGATCGATGAAGATCTGATTCGGCGGCTGGCCCGTTCGCATGAGGTTCTTGTTACGGTGGAGGAGGGTGCTGTTGGCGGCTTCGCCAGCCACGTGCTGCAGTTCCTCGCCCATGACGGCCTGCTGGAAAGCGGCTTGAAAGTCCGCCCGCTGGTGCTGCCCGACATGTTCACCGACCATGCCAAGCCCGAGAAGATGTATGCCGATGCGGGACTGGACGCCGCCGGCATCGTGCGCACGGTATTCACCGCGCTCGGACATGCGGTCCGCGCACAGCGCGCCTGACTCAAAACCTCAAGGGCTTGAATCAGTTTGCTCACTTGATTTTTTAACGCTTTGTTAGTGCTGCCCTTTGGCGCTTTGCTTACCTTGTCTCTTGGCCGTTTTTCAAGGGCGCCCTGCTAGAAGCCTGCCCAGGCAGGGAGACAGCGAGAATGAAGACGTTTCTGGGCGCCATGGCTGTCTTGCTGGCTATTGGTGCATCGGCGGGGGCCGAGACGCGATACGACCGCAACCTTGAAAAGTCGGTGAAGGACATCGTCGCCGGCAAGATTGGTGGCATCCGTGGCGGCTTCTCCTACAAGCAGGTTCCGCAGCTGGTCGTTCTGCCGGATGCCGTGCCGGCACCGGTCGTGCCGGTTGCGACCGGGCCGCGCAAGGAAGCTTCCGGCAATGGCAATGACGGTCTGATGCCAGCTGTCGAACGTCAGGTCTCGCGGACGATCTTCTAGAGTAATTCCAGGAAAAGTGTGAAGCGGTTTTCCGTCCGGAATTACGTTAAACAAAGAGATCTAGAACCACATATCGCGCACACAACGGCCGTCAGCCGGCAGGTCCTCGAATGTCTCGAGGCCATCAAAATGATCGATTGCGAGGCCGGCGACGGCCTCGGGCGGAGCAAGCCTGACATTGACGGCGATCCGGGTCCGGCCGGTGGAGCTTGAGCGCAGGCCTCGCCAGGCCAGCACGCAGCCGCATGTCGGACAGAACAGGATCTCGAGCGAAGGATCATCCTTTCCGGCGCGCCTGTAGGCGCGCATCGGCCCCGCAACGCGGATGCGTTCATCGACGTAGTCGTAAGCCCAGAGCGCGCCATAGCGACTGCAAAGCGTGCAGTTGCAGGCTGTGATCGACCCAGGATCACCCTCCAGTGTCCAGTGGGCAGCACCGCAATGGCAGCGTCCGGTAAGCATTCCACCTCCCTTGGCAACAACAAGGGTATCTCATCCCCGGACATTGTGCCCGATCCCGCGCGATATTCAACACGCACGGCAGCGGCTCGTTGTGCTGGCCCTTTTCCATCGATATCCGTGTCACGCCTCAATCTCCTTGCCTTCGCCGCCGGCTTTCGCCAATGAAGGTCATGAACTCCCCGCAGCCAGCCAGCGCACGCCAGCGGCTCGACGAACTCCTCGTCGAGCGCGGCCTGTTTGTCAGCCGCTCGCGCGCCCGTGACGCGGTCGAGCGTGGCACGGTGACGGTTGACGGCGTTGTTGCCCGCAAGCCCGGCCAGACCGTCCAGCGCCAATGCATCATTGCCGTCGATGACCCGGCCCAGGGCTACGTCTCGCGCGCGGCGCTCAAGCTGATCGCCGGACTCGATCATTTCGGCTTCGACCCTGCCGGGCGTGAAGCGCTCGACGTCGGTGCCTCGACCGGAGGGTTCACCCAGGTCCTGCTCGAACGTGGGGCTTCCCATGTCACTGCCCTTGATGTTGGCCATGGACAGATGCACCCCGATATCGGTAGTGATCCGCGCGTCACGGTCATCGAGGGGCTGAACGCCCGCGATCTCGCCGTCGCCGATCTTGGCGATCGCATTCCGGACTTCATCGTGTCCGATGTCAGCTTCATCTCGCTGAAGCTGGCGCTGCCGCCGGCGCTCGCCATCGCCAGGGCCGGTGCGGGGGCCGTGTTCCTGGTCAAGCCGCAATTCGAGGCGGGCAGGGAGGCGATCGGCAAGGGTGGCCTGTTGAAGGATCCATACGCTGCCGCCCGTGTCGCCGGCCTGCTGCAGGATTGGCTGGACGCCGTTCCTGGCTGGCGCTCGCTCGGCCTGCACCTGTCACCCATCGAAGGTGGTGACGGCAATCGCGAATTCCTGCTGGGTGGGATCAAGGATCAATGAGCGCACGCTTCACCATCAGGAAACTTGGCGCCCAGGGCGACGGCATCGCCGAGACCGAAAGCGGCGATCTGTTCATCCCGTTCACGCTGCCCGGCGAGGTCGTCAGCGCCGCGCGTGAAAGAGACCGCGCCACGCTGATGGCTGTGCTTGAGGCTTCGCCGCTGCGCATCGATCCCGCCTGCCGCCATTTCACGGAATGTGGCGGTTGCGCGCTCCAGCATCTCGAGGCCGATGCCTATCGCCAGTGGAAACGTGACAAGGTCGTGCACGCTCTGAAGGGCATCGATTGCGAGGTCGGCGAACTGGTCGCTTGCGCGCCGCACACGCGCCGGCGCGTCGTGCTTGCCGCCCGGCGCGCCGAAAAAGGCATGCTGCTCGGCTTCAATCGCCACCTGTCGCCGGAGATCGTCTCCATATCGGAATGCCCGATCTCGCTGCCCGAGATCGTCAGCGCGCTCGGTCAGCTAAAAGCGCTCGCCGATCTGATTTGCGCCACCACCAAATCGTTCCGGCTGGCCGTCACGGTGACCGGTTCCGGCCTTGACGTCGCGGTGCATGAGTCCGGCAAGCTCGGCGAACATCAGCGCCGTATCGCTGCCAATTTTGTCATTGCGCAAGGCTTCGCCAGGCTGTCCATCGATGACGAGATCATCATCGAGCCGAGGAAGCCGGTGGTCATGTTCGGCAGCGTTGCTGTCGCCGTACCGCCCGGCGCCTTCCTGCAGGCGACCGAGGCCGCCGAGCAGACGATGGCCGATATCGTCGGCGGCCACCTGAAGCGCGCCAGGAAGATCACCGACCTTTTCGCCGGTTGCGGCAGCTTTGCCTTGCGGCTTGCTGCGAAGTCGGAAGTCCACGCGGTCGAAGGCGACGCGGCCGCGCTTTCGGCGCTTGACCGTGCATCACGCTTCGCGACAGGCCTGAAGCGGGTGACGGGCGAGCGCCGCGACCTGTTCCGCCGGCCGCTGACGTTCAAGGAACTGAACGCCTTCGACGGTCTCGTGTTCGATCCACCGCGCGCGGGCGCCGAGGACCAGTCGAAACAGATTGCCCGCTCGGATGTTCCGCTTGTCGCGGCAGTGTCCTGCAATCCGGTAACGCTCGCGCGGGATTTGCGCATCCTGCTTGATGGCGGATACGCCTTGAAAAGTGTGACGCCGATCGACCAGTTCCTGTGGTCGCCGCACGTCGAGGCAGTGGCGCTTCTGGAGAAGCCTAGGAAGAGGCGCTGAGGTCCAGGCAAGCGAGGCACCAAGGTTCGAGGCGAACCTTGGTTATCTTTATCAAACCCGGGTGCCGCCCACCGTCATCTGGTTCATGCGCAAATGCGGCTGGCCGACGCCGACCGGCACGCCCTGTCCGGCCTTGCCGCACATGCCAATGCCGGTGTCGAGCTTCATGTCGTTGCCGATCATGGAAACGCGATGCATGGCATCCGGTCCGTTGCCGATCAGCATGGCGCCCTTGATCGGCTGCGTCACCTTGCCGTTCTCGATCATGTAGGCCTCGGTGCAGCCGAACACGAATTTTCCCGACGTGATGTCCACCTGGCCGCCGCCGAAGGAGACGGCATAGATGCCGTTCTTGACCGAGGCGATGATCTCGTCCGGCTCCATGTCGCCCGCTGTCATGAAGGTGTTGGTCATGCGCGGCATCGGCTGGTGCGCATAGCCTTCGCGCCGGCCGTTGCCGGTTGCCTTCATGCCCATCAGCCGGGCGTTCTGGCGATCCTGCATGTAGCCGACCAATTTGCCGTCCTCGATCAATACGTTGCGGGCCGAAGGCGTACCTTCGTCATCAACGGTGAGCGAGCCGCGCCGCTCGGGCATTGTGCCGTCATCGACGACGGTCACACCCTTGGCGGCGACCTGCTGGCCCAGCAGGCCAGCAAAGGCCGAGGTCTTCTTCCGGTTGAAGTCGCCTTCAAGGCCGTGGCCGACGGCCTCGTGCAACATGACGCCCGGCCAGCCGCTCGACAGCACGATGTCGAAGGTACCGGCGGGCGCCGGAATGGCTTCGAGGTTGACCAGCGCTTGCCGCAGCGCTTCCTTGGCGGCGTGCTTCCAGCTGTCCTCGACCAGGAATTCGCCAAACGCCTTGCGTCCGCCCATTCCGTAGGAACCGCTCTCCTGCCGGTCGCCGTCGCCGACGACGACCGAAACGCTGACCCTGACCAGCGGGCGGATATCGCGCACCACCTGGCCGTCGGCCCGCACGATCTCGACATGCTGCCACGATGAGGTCAGCGATGCCGAAACCTGGCGCACGCGCGGATCCTCGGCGCGCAGCCAGGCGTCGATTTCCTGCAGCAGTTTTGCCTTGGCTTCGAAGGAAGGAGAGGGGATTGGGTTCTCGTCGCCGTAGAGATGGCTGTTGGTGCGGGCGGGCGCCGCGGCAAGTGTGCCGGAATAGCCGCCCTTGACGGTTGAAACAGCATCCGCAGCGCGCAGCAGCGAGGCTTCGGACAGGTCGCTGGAATGAGCATAGCCACTGGCTTCGCCAGCAACGGCGCGCAGGCCAAAACCCTGGTCGGTGTTGAAGTTGGCCGTCTTCAGCCGGCCATTGTCGAACATCAGCGCTTCGCTTTCGCTGTACTCGAGAAACAGCTCGCCATCATCAGCGCCATTGATGGTCTCAGCGACGATCTGCTTGATGCGATCGTCTGAAGTGTCGAATTGGCCGATCAGGCTGTTCATGGCAGGTCCGTCCGCAGGAGGAATGGTTCTTTGTCAGGATGTAGGCGCGAAGGCGCGCCGAGACAATCGCTCCGCCGCGTCGTGAGGACAAATGCGCTCGCCGACAGTCCGTCGACATCGCTTTGGGTGATGAAGCCCTTGACCAACCGCGAGGGGCTCTGCCGTTAGGGCAGGGCGGCAAAGCCGTCGGCGAAGCCCTTGAGATCGACGGGGATGCCAATGCCTTCTTCAGGCGTCTGGAAGACGATGAAGGTAGCCGATGTGCCGGACTTCAGCGTGTCGAGCAACGGCTTTTCGAGAATGACCTCGGCATAGCAGCCGTCCTGGAAGCAGCGCACGAAGTAGGCGCGGCCGATGTCCTTGCCGTCGACATTGAGGCCGAGACCATTGGGCAGGAGCACGCCAAGCGGCGCAAGCACGCGCAGGATCTCCGCCTTGTTGTCGGCGGTGCGCAGGACGACGACGGAAAGCCCCATCTCCGGCCTGTCCTCGGCGACGACGTTCTGCATCATCACGCACTGTTCCGAGGTGGCTCCGGCAGGCGTGTCACATATGATTGACCATGCACCATGCGTCGAGCGAACCGTACCGCTCGGCTGAACGGCATTGGCTGGGCCGATACCGGACAGGCTGATGCCTGACAGGGCGGCAAGAAAGATGACCTTCGCCAAGGTTCTCGAAAGCCAAGGGTTCATGACGGCTCCATTACGAATCACGGCACTTTAAGCCGCGCCAAAGCCAAGTAAAGGACGAGACCGCAGCCAATCGGCCTCGAAAAAGCCAACAGAGAGCTTTTCGGTGCCAATTTCGCCCGAATTGCGACGGCTCGCCTCGTTCGCGGAGACAGGCCGCGAGAATAAGTCGGCCAGCTCAGCCTATCCGATTCGCCTGTATCGCGATTGCCTTTGAACCGCCATCCGCACTTGCGCGCAAAAATGCCGCACGGTTTCGTCCGGTCCTTTCTTGCGGAGGGAAAAAGAGTATGGTTTGAACCACCTTGAGACTGTCCGGGATTCCCGTCCCGGCATTGTTCGTTATTCTCGTGGGCGCAACCGCGAGGAACTGGGAGACGATGAGGGCGATGAGAACATTCCTAGCAAGCGCCAGGTATCTAGCAAGCGCTGGGGCCGCTACCACGCTTTTCGTCGGCACATCCGCCCGTGCCGACCAGCCGGTGAATTGGGAGACAACCTTCCAGGCTCCGGCAACCGACATGATGCGGCAGATAGAGTGGTTCGGAAATTACACGATGTGGTTCATCGTACCGATCACCATCCTCGTGATGCTGCTTCTCGCCTACTGCATGGTGAGGTTTCGCGCGAGCGCCAACCCGGTTCCGTCCAAGACCAGCCACAACACGCTGATCGAGGTCATTTGGACCGTCGGCCCCGTCGTCGTCCTGCTTTGCCTTGCCATTCCCTCGTTCCAGCTGCTGACGGCGCAGTATACGCCGCCGGAAGAGGCGAAACTGACCGTCAAGGCGACGGGCAATCAGTGGAACTGGGACTACGAATACCAGGTCGCGAACACGCTCACCTTCAACTCCGCGATCCTTCAGGATGCCGACCGCGCCGCCGCCGGCAAGGAGGATCGCAAGGTCTATCCGCGCCTGCTGGCCGTCGACAACGAGCTGGTGGTGCCCGTCAACACGATGACCCGCGTGCTTGTCACCGCGACCGACGTGATCCATTCCTTCGCCATGCCATCTTTCGGCATCAAGATCGACGCCATTCCGGGGCGTACCAACGAGACCTGGTTCAAGGCGGAGAAGGAAGGTCTCTACTACGGCCAGTGTTCGCAGCTCTGCGGCAAGGACCACGCCTTCATGCCGATCGCCATTCGCGTGGTTTCCGAGGCGCAATTCAACGGCTGGCTGGCGGCGGCCAAAGCCAATCTGCACAGCGCCAACAAGGCACTGATGGCTGAGGTTGACAGCCAGAACAAGGTAGCGGTCGCCGGCAACTGACGCTGCGGCCAGAAAAGATCAGGGAACGGAGCGGAACATGGCAGACGCTGCAGCTCACGACGGGCACGACCACAAGCCGTATCGCGGCTGGGTCCGCTGGGTTTATTCGACCAACCACAAGGATATCGGTACGCTCTATCTGATCTTCGCGATCTTCGCGGGCATCATTGGCGGTGCGCTATCCGTGGCTATCCGCATGGAGTTGCAGGAGCCGGGTATCCAGATCTTCAGCGGTCTGGCGCAGATGGTCTATGGCATGAACGGTGATGCCGCGATCGACGGCGGCAAGAGCATGTACAATGCCTTCGCCACCGCGCACGCCCTGATCATGATCTTCTTCATGGTCATGCCGGCGCTCATCGGCGGTTTTGCGAACTGGATGGTGCCGATCATGATCGGTGCGCCGGACATGGCGTTCCCGCGCATGAACAACATTTCGTTCTGGCTGTTGCCTCCGGCCTTTATCCTGCTGCTCACCTCGATGTTCATGCCGAGCGCGCCGGGAGCCTATGGTGTCGGTGGCGGCTGGACACTCTATCCGCCGCTGTCGACCTCGGGCCAGCCCGGGCCGGCCATGGATCTGGCGATCCTGTCTATCCATATCGCTGGTGCGTCCTCCATCCTCGGCGCCATCAATTTCATCACCACCATCTTCAACATGCGCGCCCCTGGCATGACGCTGCACAAGATGCCGCTGTTCGCATGGTCGGTGCTGGTCACCGCCTTCCTGCTCCTGCTGTCGCTTCCGGTGCTCGCAGGAGGCATCACGATGCTCCTGACCGATCGCAATTTCGGCACGGCCTTCTTCGCGCCGGACAATGGCGGCGATCCACTTCTGTTCCAGCACCTGTTCTGGTTCTTTGGTCACCCCGAGGTGTACATCCTGATCCTGCCGGGCTTCGGCATCATCAGCCACATCGTCTCGACCTTCTCGAAGAAACCGGTGTTCGGTTATCTCGGCATGGCCTACGCCATGGTCGCGATCGGCGCCGTCGGCTTCATCGTCTGGGCGCACCACATGTACACGACCGGCCTGTCGCTCGACACGCAGCGCTACTTCGTCTTCGCCACCATGGTCATCGCGGTGCCGACAGGCGTTAAGATATTCTCCTGGATCGCAACCATGTGGGGCGGGTCGATTTCGTTCAAGACGCCGATGCTGTGGGCGCTGGGCTTCATCTTCCTGTTCACCATCGGTGGCGTCACCGGCGTCCAGCTGGCCAATGCCGGCCTCGACCGCTCGCTGCATGACACCTATTTCGTGATTGCGCACTTCCACTACGTGCTGTCGCTGGGCGCGGTCTTCGCCATCTTCGCCGGCTGGTACTACTGGTTCCCGAAGATGACCGGCTATATGTACTCACCGGTGATCGCCAACACACACTTCTGGGTCACGTTTGTCGGCGTCAACCTGATCTTCTTCCCGCAGCATTTCCTCGGCCTCGCCGGCATGCCGCGCCGTACCATCGACTATCCGGATGCGTTTGCCGGCTGGAATTATGTGTCGTCCATCGGCTCCTATATTTCGGCCGTCGGTGTCATGATCTTCCTCTACTGCGTGTTCGAAGCCTTCCAGAAGAAGCGGGTGGCTGGCGCCAATCCGTGGGGCGAAGGCGCAACGACACTTGAATGGCAGCTGCCTTCTCCGCCGCCGTTCCACCAGTGGGAACAGCTGCCGAAGATCAAGTAAGGCAGCTTCCTGCTCGAATACGAAACCGCCGGCCCGCCGGCGGTTTTGGCCAACGGAATGATGGACTTAAGTACGCATGGCCCTAGTCGACGAAACCAGTATTGACGAAGCGGCCTTCCGCATGTCGGAAGCGACGGCGGGTGATTTCTTCGCCCTCCTGAAGCCGCGCGTCATGTCGCTTGTGGTGTTCACGGCCTTCGTTGGCATGATCGCGGCGCCCGTGGCCATCAATCCGCTGCTGGCTGTCATTGCGATCCTGTCGATCGCCATCGGTGCCGGCGCGTCAGGCGCACTCAACATGTGGTATGATGCCGACATTGATGCGGTGATGACGCGTACTGCCGGACGTCCCGTCCCGTCTGGCCGCATCCGGCCCGGCGAGGCGCTGGCCTTCGGGCTGGTGCTGTCGGTGCTGTCGGTGATGACCCTTGGCGTGCTCGCCAACTGGCTGGCGGCGACGCTGCTCGCCTTCACCATCTTCTTCTATGCCGTGGTCTACACGATGTGGCTGAAGCGCTGGACACCGCAGAACATCGTTATCGGCGGCGCTGCCGGAGCCTTTCCTCCCGTCATCGGCTGGGCTGCCGTGACCGGATCAGTCAGCCTGGAAAGCGTCATTCTGTTCCTCATCATCTTCCTGTGGACACCGCCGCACTTCTGGGCGCTCGCATTGTTCAAGTCCGACGACTACGGGCGTGCAGGCATTCCGATGATGCCGAATGTTGCCGGCCAGGCGTCGACGCGCCGCCAGATCTTCGCCTATGCGCTCGTGCTGGCCCCGGTCGGCGTGGCGCCATGGCTGCTTGGCTACACCACGCCGGTCTATGGCGTGGCCGCCGCGCTGCTTGGAGTTGGCTTTGTCTGGTATGCGTGGAAAGTGCTTGGCATGGCCGACGACGACCGCGTCATGAAGCCGGCCAAGGCCTTGTTCGCCTATTCGCTGCTCTACCTCTTCGCCATTTTCGCGGCCTATTTGGCCGACAGCGTTGTTGAACGCGCACTTGCTATGGGTGGAGCATGACCATGATCGAGGAAAAACTCGAGACGGTCACCTTGACCGAACGTCAAAAGAAGGCCCAACGCAGCCGTTCCGTCGCCATCGGCCTGGCGCTGGCAGCGCTGGTTGTCATCTTCTATATCGCGACCATCGTGAAGTTCGGCCATAACCTCTCGGGCAAGATGTGATGAGCATCAAACCGGTGACAAATCAGGCCAAGAAGAACAGCAACCGCGTTGTCGCGGCGGTTTGTCTTGCCTTCTTCACCGGCATGATCGGCATGGCCTATGCCGCGGTACCTCTCTACAAGATGTTTTGCCAGGCGACAGGCTATGGCGGCACGACGCAACGTGCCGAGAAGCAGTATGCCGGCCGCGTGCTCGACCGTGAGGTCACCGTTCGCTTCGACGCCAACACTGCGGGCGTGCCTTGGGAATTTCAGCCAGTCCAGCGCTCGATCACCATGAAGATCGGCGAGACGGTGCAGGCGCACTACCAGGCGACCAACAAGTTCGATCGCCCCGTTACCGGCCGCGCCACCTTCAACGTGCAGCCGGAACTGGCGGGTCCCTACTTCAACAAGGTCGAATGCTTCTGCTTCACCGACACGACGCTGAAGCCCGGCGAAACGCTGGACATGCCGGTCCTGTTCTATGTGGATCCTGATATCGTGAACGTACCGGAACTGAAGGGCGTGAAGACCATCACTCTGTCCTATACGATGTTCCCGGTTGAGAAGAACAAGCCGGTGGCGTCGTCGGAGCCGGTCACGGGCAATAGCAAGACAATTTCGAATACCGAAGGAAATCTCGGGGGTTGATATGGCAGACGCGCACGCACAACATCACGACTATCATCTCGTTGACCCGAGCCCATGGCCTTTCCTGGGGTCCGTCGGAGCGCTCGTAACCGCCTTTGGCGGTGTCGCCCTTATGGAGCACCTGAAGGGCGGCAGCTTCCCGATCTTTGGCTACAACATCGCCAACCCGTGGCTGTTCTTCATCGGCATGGCCATTATCCTCTACACCATGTTCGCCTGGTGGTCGGACACCATCAAGGAGGCGCATGAGGGCCACCATACGCGGGTCGTGTCGCTTCACCTGCGCTACGGCATGATCATGTTCATCGCCTCGGAGGTGATGTTCTTCGTTGCCTGGTTCTGGGCCTTCTTCGATGCCAGCCTCTTCCCCAGCGAAGCCCAGCAATATGCCCGCACGGCGTTCACCGGCGGTGTCTGGCCGCCGAAGGGCATGGAGGTTCTCGATCCCTTCCACCTGCCGCTCTACAACACCATCATCCTGCTTCTGTCGGGAACGACCGTCACCTGGGCGCACCACGCGCTCCTGCATGGCGACCGCAAGGGCCTTATCAACGGTCTGGTGCTTACCGTCGGCCTCGGCATGCTGTTCACCATGGTGCAGGCCTACGAGTACATGCACGCGCCATTCGCGTTCAAGGATTCCATCTACGGCGCGACCTTCTTCATGGCCACAGGCTTCCACGGTTTCCACGTCATCATCGGTACGATCTTCCTGCTGGTCTGCCTGGTCCGCGCCATGAAGGGCGACTTCACGCCCAAGCAGCATTTCGGCTTCGAGGCGGCCGCCTGGTACTGGCATTTCGTCGACGTGGTCTGGCTGTTCCTGTTCGCATCGATCTACGTCTGGGCATCGGCTGGCGCGGTGATCGAGGGCCACTGAAACCAGACTGAGTGAATTGGCAAGGCGGCTGCGGCGACGTGGCCGCCTTACCTTTTGGGGCAAAGGGTTTTAAGGTGGTGGGATGAACGATGATAAGGCGATCTGGCCGCCGATAGAACCGATTTCGGCCGGGCTGCACGGCCGCTGCCCGCGCTGTGGCGAGGGCCGTCTCTTTTCCGGCTTCCTAACCGTCGGAAAGCGCTGCTCGAATTGCGGTCTCGACTATTCCTACGCCGATGCCGGCGATGGACCGGCGGTGTTCGTCATCCTGATCATCGGCTTCATCATTGTCGGCCTTGCGCTTTGGGTCGAGGTGACGCTGAGCCCGCCGCTCTGGCTGCATCTGTTGGTCTGGATCCCGTTGGCCCTGGTGCTGTGCCTGACGGCACTTCGATTGATCAAGGGCGTGCTGCTCACCTTGCAATACGCCAACAAAGCAGCCGAAGGACGGCTGGATCGCCGCGAATGAGCGGAGCGTCGGCGACCATCAAGGGCGGTTCGCGCCCCAGGCAGCTTTTGGCGATCGGCCTTGGCCTCATCGTGTTTTTCATCCTGCTGGCACTCGGAACCTGGCAGGTCCAGCGCCTTTACTGGAAGGAAGGGCTTCTCCAGACCATCGAGCAGCGGACGCACTCGGCGCCTGTGTCGCTGGCCGATGTCGAGAGAGAGTTCGCCTCGACCGGGGATGTCGACTACACGCCGGTGACGGTGACCGGCACTTTCCTGCATTCGGGCGAGCGGCATTTCTACGCGACTTGGGAGGAAGATGCCGGTTTCAACGTCTACACGCCCCTGGCCCTGGAGGATGGACGTTTCGTTCTGATCAATCGCGGCTTCGTGCCCTATGATCTCAAGAACGCAGCCAAGCGCCCGCAGGGGCAATTGGCCGGCAAGGTGACGATCACCGGGCTCGCCCGCAATCCTCTGGCGGGCAAGCCGTCGATGATGCTTCCCGACAATGACGTACCGAAGAACATCTTTTTCTGGAAGGACCGCGACGTGATGGCGGCGAGCGCCGGGCTGCCGGCGGGAGCCAAGCTGGTGCCCTTCTTCATCGACGCGGACAAGACGCCAAACCCCGGCGGGCTGCCGATTGGGGGCGTCACCATCATCGACCTCCCGAACAGCCATTTGCAATATGCCGTGACCTGGTATGGGCTTGCGGCCGCGCTCGCAGGCGTGCTCATCCTGCGGCTTCGCCGCCCCGCGAAAGAGGAATGAACACGGCCGATGCCCTTGACAGGGCAGGGGTAGGCACCTCATTTCGGCTTGAGTTCACGATCTGACCAACCGACATGGAATCATGCCTCAGCCGATCACCAAGCCACCTCTGACGATCCGGCTCTGCCAGCCGCGCGGCTTCTGCGCCGGTGTCGATCGCGCCATCCAGATCGTCGTGCTGGCGTTGAAGAAATATGGCGCTCCGGTCTATGTCCGCCACGAGATCGTGCACAACCGCTATGTCGTCGAGGGACTCCAGAGTCTTGGCGCGGTGTTCATCGAGGAACTCTCCGAGATACCCGCCGAGCATCGCAAGAGCCCAGTCGTGTTCTCCGCGCATGGTGTGCCGAAGTCGGTTCCGGCCGATGCGCAGGCGCGCAACCTCTTCTATCTCGACGCGACCTGTCCTCTGGTCTCGAAAGTTCACAAGCAGGCGATGCGTCACCAGCGTCTTGGCCGCCATGTGCTTCTGATCGGCCATGCCGGGCACCCGGAAGTGATCGGCACCATGGGACAATTGCCGGAAGGCACGGTCACGCTTGTCGAGACCGAGGCCGACGCCGCCAAGCTTACTCCCACCGATCCGCAAGCGCTGGGGTTCGTCACCCAGACGACGCTGTCTGTCGAGGACACCGCGGGCATCATACGCGCGCTGAAAGACCGTTTTCCGGATCTGCAGGCGGCGGCGGCGGAATCGATCTGCTATGCCACCACCAACCGCCAGGAGGCGGTCAAGGAGACGGCCGCGGGCGCGGACCTGTTCCTGATCGTCGGAGCGCCCAATTCCTCCAATTCCCGGCGGCTTGTCGAAGTGGCGGAGCGCGCCGGCGCCTCGATGTCGCTTCTCGTACAGCGCGCCTCGGAGATTCCGTGGAATGACATCGCCGGCATTTCGACGCTCGGCCTGTCGGCCGGTGCGTCGGCGCCCGAAATCATCGTTGATGAGATCATCGATGCGTTCAGGCAGCGCTTCGATGTGACCATCGACCTGGCGATAACGGCGACTGAGACGGAGGATTTTCCGGTGATGAGAGTTCTGCGCGATGTCGAATTGACGGCGGCCGACATGGCCTTCGTCAACGGAGCCGTGTGACGCGGATGGCTGTCTATACCGATGTCACGGAAGGCGAGCTTGGCGTATTCCTGAAGAACTATCCGGTCGGAGATCTCCTGTCCTACAAGGGCATCGCCGAAGGCACCGAGAATTCGAACTTCCTGCTGCACACCACCAGCGGCTCCTACATCCTGACGCTCTATGAAAAGCGCGTCGAGAAGGCGGATCTGCCGTTTTTCCTGGGCCTGATGGGTCATCTCGCCAGGAAGGGGATTTCGTGCCCGCTTCCAGTGACCGCGCATGATGGCGAGGTGATCGGGACACTCGCCGGCCGTCCAGCCGTCATCATCACCTTCCTCGAGGGGCTATCGCTGCGGCGCCCGACATCAGCGCATTGCGCGGAGGTCGGCAAAGCCCTGGCCGAATTGCATTTGGCCGGCGCGGACTTTTCGATGCGCCGCCCGAACGCACTGGCTATCGATGGCTGGCGCAAACTGTGGGATGCGTCCCGCGATCGCGCCGACGAGGTCGAGCCTGGACTGGCGGCTGAGGTCGATGCCGATTTCGTCGACTTCGAACGGAATTGGCCGAAGGATCTTCCCGCAGGGATCATCCATGCCGATCTTTTCCCGGACAATGTTTTCTTCTTGGGTGAAAAGCTCTCCGGCCTGATCGATTTCTATTTCGCCTGCGACGATCTCTATGCTTACGATGTCGCCACCTGTCTCAACGCCTGGTGCTTCGAGAAGGATTTTTCCTTCAATCTCACCAAGGGCACGGCACTTCTTGCCAGCTACCAGAGCGTCCGTCCCTTGAGCTCAACGGAGAAGGCGGCGCTGCCGATGCTGGCGCGGGGCTCTGCGCTGCGCTTTATGCTGACCCGGCTCTATGACTGGCTGACGGTTCCCGATGGCGGTCTGGTCATGAAACGTGATCCGACCGAATATATCCGCAGGATGCGTTTCCATCGCGCCATCAAATCTCCATCCGAGTACGGACTGACATGACCGAGATGAACAAGCGCGTTGAGATATTTACCGACGGTGCCTGTTCGGGCAATCCCGGCCCCGGCGGCTGGGGCGCGATCCTGCGGTTCAATGGCACGACGAAGGAGCTTTCCGGCGGCGAGGCGGAAACGACCAACAACCGGATGGAACTGCTCGCCGCCATCTCGGCGCTGAATGCGCTGAAGGAGCCTTGCGCGGTCGACCTTCACACCGACAGCAAATACGTCATGGACGGCATCTCCAAGTGGATCCACGGCTGGAAGAAAAACGGCTGGAAGACCGCCGACAAGAAGCCGGTCAAGAATGGTGAACTCTGGCAGGCGCTGGACGAGGCCAACAGGCGTCACAAGGTCACCTGGAACTGGGTCAAGGGCCATGCCGGCCATCCCGAGAACGAACGCGCCGACGAACTCGCTCGCGAGGGCATGGCGCCGTTCAAGAAGAAGTCGCCGGGTCCCGCACCTTCAGCCGCGCCACTGAAGGACGCGACACAGGCCAGGAAGCCGACAGCCAAGCCGGTGCGCCGCTCGACTCAAAGCTACTGAAGCCGTTCGCGCCTTCAGCGGATCAGCAGTGCCGTTCCGTAAAGCCCAAGCGCGAACACCGTGTGCGAGACTAGGTTAAGGGCCCGGATCTGCATAGGGTTCGGGCGCTTTGAAGCAGCCCAGCCGGCGCCCATGCCGGGAGCCAGCAGGAACCAGCCGGCGCCGACGGTGACGATGCCGAGTATGAAGGCCGGCAGGAATGTCGGCGCGGCCAGCCAGCCCGCTCCTGCCACCGCGACCAAAATGACGCCGTAGACGATGCCGACGAGATAATGGAAGGCCCAGCCCAGGGCCAGTTCATGCCGATGGGGCGCGGCCTGGCCGATGTCGTCGTGAAAGACTTTTCCTTCACGCAGATGCCAGACCCAGCGGCCTACCGGTGCCCAGTTAGGCCTAGAGCGTTTCCTATTTTGGGAGAATCTTAGGATTCCCAAAGAAGATCGTTTGTGATTCAAGATGCTGGCTGGATTGGAGGGCAGCATCTGATGACGCGAGCGCTTTCAAATGATCTTCGTGAGCGTGCAGTAGCGGCAGTTCGCGA
>CALRQH020000032.1:0-60653 GCA_943370265.1 Mesorhizobium carmichaelinearum | reverse complement strand
GCCCTTATAGCGCCCCCGGCATTCGCACCACCTCAAAAGCCACGCGGCCGGCCGCCGAAAAATCCGCAATACGCCCTGTCGTCCACGTCGGCATAAGTGGGGAATTTTACTTCGGCACAACTGGGGAAAATTCACCCGGCATTGACAAGGGCGTCGTTCTTGAATCCGAACCGACCCCTGATACCTGCGAGTGGGGTGCGTCAGCGCAAGCGCGGATTTGGTTGGGTCGAATGAGTCCAGTAGAAACGGAATGCTCGCGCTGCCAGGGAGATCGCCTGGTATCTAGGCGCAGGCAAGATTGCAGCAAATCGCTTGCCTCAACCGGCATCTGCTGCCCGCTCGGTACGACGCGGCCATTGTGCCGGTTTGCCATCTTCGCCTAATGTTCGCCTCGGGGCGAAGGGGAATGCGAATGGACAACGGGCGGGGAAATTGTCGCTTCGATCGGATCGTTACGGCGACCGTCGAAGAAAACGTTTCGATACTCCGGCTCTGATGGCTGCCCAGCCATTGGGCGCCGATCATTTCGGCTACGTGGCGTTCGGGCAAGACGAGATCTTTGCCTTTGGGGCGCTTTTCAGCGCATTGCGGCTTTTGCATTACTGTCCGGGCGCCAGTATCAAGGTCCTCACTGACAGGCCTCATATTTTTGATGGCTATCCGATCGAGACCATAGGCCTGACTCCGGAGCGGATGGCCGAGATGTCCTTTGGCGGCAGGTACAAGTTCGGCATAAAAGCCGCGGGCATCATTGAACTGCTGAACCGGTCCGACCGTTTGTTTTTCATGGACACCGACGTCTATCCGGTAGGTGACATCTCGAAATGCTTCGACCAGATTTCCGCATCGCAATCGATAATGTGGCGACGTAAAGGGCGTCCAAAGAAGACGTTCCGGTCGCTCAATGGACAAGGCGTCGCGCTCGACGGCCACATCCTGACCGGAAACGAGACAATGTGGTCAAGCGCGGTGCTCGGCATCCATCATGACAATGTCTCGAGATTGGTCCACGCATACGCCGCTGTCGAACAGGTGATCGGCATCGTGCGGGCGCATACTTCCGAACAATTTTGCACAGGGATTGCGTTGTCGAGCGACGGTCGCAAGATTATCCGTCACCAGTTCCCGCTGCACAACTACAGCACCAAGGGCAAGAAATTGTTCGCGCGTCAGCGGATCACATCGTTTTTCGATGCCAATAGCCATCTGAGCGTTAGCCAGCAGATCGACAATGCCTCGAAATATCGCGTTTCGCGGACCCCGATCGATTTGTGGAACCAGCGGCATCTGTGGTCGTTTGGATGGGCTGACAGGCTGATCGGCCGCAAGGTCCGACGATAAACCGCGAACGGCTGATCGGACTGTCGTTCGCTGTCCGGCAAAGGCAAGGCCTGCGTCCACACCTGTTTCGACACTACCTGAGAGCGCTGCCGATGGTGCGTCGACAAGTCTCGCGCGCAGACTTGCAGATCATCCCGCAAGCGTTGGCAGCGACCTTACTGATCGTTTTTGCCTCGATGCTTTTCGATTTCATATGTCAGCCAACGAAAGAACATGCCGATTATCGACAACGCCGCACCGCCCACTAGGCAAGCGGCAAGCAAATAGCTATCCGACGCACTCTTCCAGCCGACGATCGCGAGAAGCACGACGCTAGCGGTCGATATCAGATAGCCTACGCCTTTGAGCAAATGCAGGGCAGCTCTTGTCATCCACTTTGAACCTTCCCTGGCAGTAGCCTTTCTCCACGGAACATAATGCGCGTCTTCAAGTTCCATCTGATTGCGTGGCTAAACGCCATCTGCCGCTCAGAAGGAGCCGATGCTGATGCCCAACTATCTCAAGCTCCCGACCACCACGAAGGGGTTTATCAGGGTGGTGGTTGAAACACCGCGTGGCGCTGCGGCGAAATTGGCCTTTGAGCCGGCTGCTCAGGTATTTGCCTACGTCCGCCCGTTACCGGTTGGAATGACCTACCCATACGACTGGGGGTTCATTCCCTCGACGTTGGGAGAGGACGGAGATCCGTTGGATGGACTGGTCATTCACCAAGCTGCTTCGTCTCCGGGCGTGGTGATCAAATGCAACCTGTTGGGTGCGGTCCGCATCAAGCAAAAGGACCAAGACGGGCCATCCTTGCGCAACGACAGGTACATTCTTTGCCCTCACAGGGAGGATGCTCCGGACGAACCTGTTGCCTCAGACCAGGTTCCCGAAGATCTTCGGCACGAGATCGAGCAGTTCTTCCTGACATCGGCGCTTGGGACAGGTAAAGCAATCAAGTTCAAGGGCTGGCAGAACGCAGACGAAGCCTACCGCGCTATAAAGAGGGGAATGAAGGCCTTCGCACGGAGAAGTTGACCGGACGTTAGAAATAGAAAAGCTCGTTGCCAAGGCTGGGGGCTTTGAGGCAACGAGCTTTATCTTTCGGGATCGAGGCAAAACGCAACACGCCTCGCAGGTTGATCATGGTCACGCCATGTGAGTGAGGCCTTAATCGGATTTGGACATTTTTATCGATCGCCTCAAGCCTGTGGACAACTCACCGGTGGTCACGCTTCGACGTTTCAATTCAGCCTCCCTTGGCCTGCGGCCAGAAAAGAGCGGACTTGAGAATGTTCCGAACAAATAAATCCAGTGCTGCATCATTTGTCATTGATCGAAAGGACGCGAGTTGGCGCCTTTCATGTAACAAATCAGGGAGACCGAAATGGCCCAGTTCATCGCGCGGCGTTGAACCTGGTTGTCAATCTTCTGGATGCGGCGGATCACCTTGAAAACCTGAGTTTTGGCCAAGTACGCCGGCTTCTATCCGAGACAGCCGCCGTCCTCGGTGACCTTCAGAGCCGAGGTATCCCCGTCGGGCCACGGACGGGCGCGAACCAGCGCAAGCGAAATCCGCTTAGCCAGGACGAGCGCTCATCGGTCAGCGTGGCGGGTCGCACTTCGTGTCCATTTCCAGAGCGATCCCCCGGGCGGCAGCCATCTTTGCGACTAGCGCCCGCAGGTCGGCATCCGATCGCTTCGATCCGGTTCTCTGCCGGAGAAGCGACACGGCCGTCATTACCGGTAGAGGCAATGCATTATGCTTCGTCTCGTTCAAAATTCCGTCTATAGCCGTGACAACGTCGCAGGTCTCTGCTGCAATTCCGACTCTCATGGCCGTCACCTCCATGACATCAGAAGACGGAACGCCGCCTTCATCGATTAGCTTCTAATAAAATTCAAAGGCGTGACCGAAGTTCCGGCTGAATGGAAAAAGCCCGCCCCGGCGGCACGCCGGACCAAAACTAAAGAAGCGGAAGTGGCAGGGCGCTTGTCCCCCAAGCGGGATGCTGCCCACTCTCGCGCATCGCTTCTACCGGAGAAACCCGCAATCGACGGCTATTCCCGGCTACACTCACCTGGGGCGAGCCCAAGTCAGCAGTCCCATATAGCTTATCTTGACGGTTATTTGGCAGTTTCACTGCCAGAGCAGTTAAACCCCTGAAAATCTTGGTACGCCCAAGGGGAATCGAACCCCTGTTCCCGCCGTGAGAGGGCGGTGTCCTGACCGCTAGACGATGGGCGCGTTCAAGAACCGGCGATATAGGCTGACGGATTGGAAAAAGCAACTGGGCTTGCGACAGCTTTATCACCTCGGCGCCCAACCGATCGAAAGCCTACCTTTTCGGCTCGATCAGGTCCCAGAGATTTCCATGGAGATCGGCGAAAACCGCAACCGTGCCATAGGCTTCATGACGTGGCGCTTCACGGAATTCGACGCCCTTTTCGAGCATCGTCGCATGGTCGCGGGCAAAGTCGTCGGTTTCGAGGAACAGGAACACGCGGCCGCCGGTCTGGTTGCCGATGCTTTTTCTCTGATCGTCATCGGAAGCCTCGGCCAGCAGCAGCTTGGCGCCGTGCCCGCCTGCCGGCGTGATCGTCACCCAGCGTTTGCCACCACCAAGGTCCACGTCCTCGGCGAGCAAGAATCCCAGCCTGTCGACATACCAGGCGATGGCCTCGTCATAATCCGCGACGACGAGCGCTACCGTGGCAACACGGCGATTGCGCGCGAACCCGGTCATCCGTTGCGGCCCCTCATTTGTCGCGGCCATCATTTGTCGCGAATTGCAAATCGGCCGACGATGCGGCGCTCGGCAATGTCATAGACAAAAATCGCGCGGCTGCCGTCTGCAAGTTCGGCATCGATGGACAGGCGATTGCCGGAGAGCGACTGGCTGATCACCTTGGCGCCAACGGGCAGTACGATGTCACCGCTGACCGGTTCGCCGGCCGGCGCCTGGAAATCGCCGGCCGGCTGCACGGCGGGCGGTGCGTTGCGCGCTTTGTAGACAAGGGCGCCGATCACCACCATAAGGGCGAGGAACAGAATGCCGAGATTGATGACGATGAAGCGGACGAGTTTCTTCCGCACCTTTTCGACCTCGGGGTCGAGCGGCTTCTCTTCGTCTTGCTCGACAAGTGGCCTGGCCATGGCAAAATTCCGGAATGTTATCGATGAGCGCTCATAACGAAGAGACCCAGAAATTCATAGAGGCTGCTCCGACCGTGCTGGAAGCGGGCGCGGATGCCACGGGACAACGCCTCGACCAATGGCTGGCGGGCAAGCTCGGCCCGGACATGTCGCGCAGCCGGGTGCAGATGCTGATCAAGCAGGGCGCGGTCTCGGTCAACGGCAAGCCGGTCGACGAAACCAAACGCAAGATGATCGCGGGCGAGAGCGTGTCGGTCGCCATGCCGGAGCCGGAGCCGGCTGCGCCGCAGGGCGAGAACATCACGCTCGACGTGCTCTATGAAGACGATGAGTTGATCGTCATCAACAAGCCGGCTGGACTTGTCGTGCATCCAGGCGCCGGCAACTGGACGGGAACGCTGGTCAACGCGCTGATCCACCACTGCGGCGACAGCCTTTCAGGCATCGGCGGCGTGCGGCGGCCAGGCATCGTTCATCGCCTCGACAAGGAGACCAGCGGCGTCATGGTGGTGGCCAAGACCGATCGCGCCCATAAGGCATTGTCCGAGGCCTTCGCCGATCATGGCCGGACCGGTGATCTCGAGCGCGCCTATCTGGCGCTGGTCTGGGGCATACCGCAAAGGCCGACGGGAACGGTCGATGCGCCGCTTGGCCGTGCCGCCGACCGCGTGCGCCGAGCCGTGGTGCCGGAAGGCCGCGACGACGCCCGCCACGCCATTACTCATTTCACCGTAGTGGAGCGCTTTGGCGAAAAACAGCAGGAATTCGCCACGGCAAGCCTTGTCGAATGCCGGTTGGAGACCGGCCGCACCCACCAGATCCGCGTTCACATGGCGCATATCGGCCATCCGGTGGTCGGCGATCCCGACTATGGCCAGGCCTTCCGTACCAAGGTCAACCGGCTGCCCGAACCGCTGAAAAGCGAGGTCAAGGCATTTCCGCGACAAGCTTTGCATGCCCGCCTCCTTGCATTTCGCCATCCGGCTACCCATTTAACGATGAGGTTCGAGGCACCTATACCGAGGGACATGGAGGCACTCGTGGTTGGCTTTCGCAAGCTCTGAACCTGCCATCAAAAAACCTGACTGGCATTGTTCACTTCAGCGTGACACACTGTTTCGTGTTGAACAAATGTCTGTATTTTCTGGTTTTGTTCCTGTATAAACCGGTTGTCGCGGGCGAGCCTTTTGGTGCTCGCGTCACATGCCCGCCGCGTTTCGGGGGCATCACTCCAATAGAGAGGGGGCGCTATCATGGCCCAGTCATTACCCAGTATCGTTTCCGGCGAAGGCGGCCTCAGCCGCTACCTGGAAGAAATCCGCCGCTTTCCAATGCTTCAGCCGCAGGAAGAGTACATGCTCGCCAAGCGTTATGCCGAGCATGAAGACACCAGCGCTGCGCACAAGCTCGTCACCAGCCACCTTCGGCTCGTCGCCAAGATCGCCATGGGCTATCGCGGCTACGGTCTGCCGATCGGCGAGGTGATTTCGGAAGGCAATGTCGGCCTGATGCAGGCCGTCAAGAAATTCGAACCCGAGCGCGGCTTCCGCCTCGCGACCTACGCCATGTGGTGGATCAAGGCCTCGATCCAGGAGTACATCCTGCGCTCGTGGAGCCTGGTCAAGATGGGCACGACCGCCAACCAGAAGCGCCTGTTCTTCAACCTGCGCAAGGTGAAGGGCAAGATCCAGGCGCTGGACGACGGCGACCTCAAGCCCGATCAGATCACCGAGATCGCCACCCGCCTCAACGTCTCCGAAGCGGAAGTCGTGTCGATGAACCGTCGCCTGTCCGGCGACGCCTCGCTCAATGCCCCGATCCGGGCAAGCGAAGGCGAATCCGGCGAATGGCAGGACTGGCTGGTCGATGACCATGAAAGCCAGGAAGACATGCTGATCGAGCAGGACGAGCTGGAAAACCGGCGCGGCATGCTGTCGGGCGCCCTGGCCGTGCTCAACGATCGCGAGCGGCGCATCTTCGAGGCACGTCGCCTCGCTGAGGAACCGCTGACGTTGGAAGAGCTGTCGGCCGAGTTCGACATCAGCCGCGAGCGCGTGCGTCAGATAGAGGTGCGCGCCTTCGAGAAGGTGCAGGACGCGGTCAAGGCCGCCGCCAAGCGCCAGACCCAGGCGCTGCGCACGATCGAGGCGCAGCCGGCGGCATAAAGCCAGCTACAGCTACGAGAGCAACGGCGGCGTCAGGAAACTGGCGCCGCTTTTTGTTGATACCGAAGTTGCTATGGTAGGCTTCATTTATTGACGTCCCGCGCCAACTTCCAAGAAGAGTCGACGCAGGCGCCGCTCTATCCATCGCGGCCGAGTGTCAAAGTGAGTCCAGCGGAAACTTGAGATACCGCCGGCCATTGGCTTCCGGCTCAGGCAGCCGCCCGCCATTCATATTGACCTGCAACGCGTGCAGGATCAGCCTTGGCATTGGCAGTGTCTTGTCGCGCGCCTCGCGAACCGCCACGAAATCGGCTTCCGTCTTGCAGGCGGCGATGTGAATGTTCGCTGCCTTCTGTTCCGCGACCGTGCTTTCCCACAACGGTTCACGCCCGCCACCGGCCTGATAGTCGTGGCCGACGAAAACCCGCGTTTCGTCAGGCAACGCCAGAATATCCTGGATGGAACGCCAGAGCCGAGCGGCACTGCCGCCCGGAAAGTCCGTCCTCGCCGTGCCGCTGTCCGGCATGAACAGCGTGTCATGCACGAAGGCGGCGTCGCCGATCACATAGGTGATCGAGGCCAGCGTATGCCCAGGAGAAAACATCACCCTTGCCGGAACGCTGCCGACCGAAAAGACCGCGCCATCGGCGAACAGCCTGTCCCACTGCGAACCGTCAGCGGGAAAGTCCGGCCAGTTGTAGATGACTTTCCACAATCGCTGAACGTCGACGATCCCTTGGCCGATCGCTGCCGGCGCTCCGGTCTTCTGCTTCAGGTAATAGGCGGCCGAGAAGTGGTCGGCATGCGGATGGGTATCCAGAACCCATTCCACCTCAAGCCGGTTTTCCCGGATGAAATCGAGCAGCGCGTCGGCCGACCTTGTCGCGGTGGCGCCGGACTTCTCGTCGAAATCCAGCACCGGGTCGATGATGGCGCATCGCCGCGTCCGAGGATCGACGACGACATACTGGATCGACCCGCTCGGCTTGTCGTAGAAGCCTCGGACCTGAGCCTTGGTCAATGCTGCGTCCAACGGTGCCTCCTCGCCCTCGGTCCGATAGGAATGTTTTTCTCTATCGTGACCGAGGAAGAGGATCGTTATCCGTCAGCATTGCTCAGTCAAGCATGGCTTGGCTCCACCGAGCAGAAACGTCGAAAATTCATCCGTAACCACTCAGGCGGACGGCTGCTTGGTCTTGCGCAGATATGGCAGGATCGTCTCGTAGGAGCCGAACCGCTTGATCGCGTCCTCATTGGAGACGGCGGCGGTGATGATCACGTCCTCCCCCTGCTTCCAGTTCGCTGGCGTCGCCACCTGGTGCTTGGCGGTGAGTTGCATGGAATCGACCGCGCGCAGGATTTCGTCGAAGTTGCGGCCGGTCGTCATCGGATAGGTGAGAACCAGCTTGATCTTCTTGTCGGGGCCTATGACGTAGACCGAACGCACCGTGGCGTTGTCGGCGGGCGTGCGGCCTTCCGACGTGTCACCGGCACCAGCAGGCAGCATGTCATAGAGTTTGGCGACCTTAAGGTCCTTGTCGCCGATCAGCGGATAGTTCACCGATTGCCCCGTCGCCGTCTTGATGTCGTCCTTCCATTTGCCGTGGCTTTCGACAGGGTCGACGGAAATGCCGATGATCTTGACATCGCGTTTCTTGAACTCGCCCTCAAGCCCGGCCATGGTGCCGAGTTCGGTCGTGCAGACCGGGGTAAAATTCTTCGGGTGGCTGAACAGGATCGCCCAGCCGTCGCCGATCCATTCGTGGAACTTGACCGTCCCTTGCGTGGTCTCGGCGGTGAAATCCGGCGCGATATCATTGATACGAAGACTCATGGCGTGCTCCCACCCTTGTGACTGTCGCCGGATAACCAAACATCGGCTCTGCCGACCTTTGTAGCATCCTGACGTCACCCTTGAAAACGCCATTGGCGCGAGCATCCGCGTTGGCGGCGAAAAAATTTCGCGCATTTCCAGGAAATTCCGCAGGAATTTCCGCTCGACAGAGCAGAATATGGGGCCTAGGCTTTCGGCACGACCAGCGCTGTAGCCAGATCCTCCATGCGCTGGGCAAGAGCACCAAGCGCTCCCGTCAGCACGGAATCGTTCTTGTCGGCCTTGGTCAGCGCCTCGTCGCGCGTCTTGCGCAACGTCACCACTTCGCTCTCCATCCCGGCGATACGCTTTTGCAGTTCGGAGAGTTCGTCCATGACCATGATGCCGGCCATGACGGTCAGCCGCTGGTCGCCGATCTCGCCGAAGGAATCCTTCAGATGCGAGACGTAGCGGTCGAAGCGCTCGGCAAGGTCGATCAGATGCTCTTCCTGGCCTTCGTCGCAGGCCATGCGATACTGCTTGCCGTCGATGGAAACAGTGACTTGTGCCATTCGCCTACCTGTCTAGCACCGCGCGGATGGTTTCCATGGCGGTCACCAGCCGGCGCGACACTTCCTTGTTGGCATCTTCCAGCCGTTCGGCGCGCGCTTCGGAATTGTCGAGCTCCTGCGCCAGCCGCGAACGGTCGGCGTTCATCCGCTGCACTTCGGCCTCGGCTTCGGAATAGTCGCGCTCATGCTCGAGCTTGGCCGCGACGGCATTCTCCAGCCCCTCGATGGCCTTGCCCAGCCTAGCGATGACTTCCTTCAGTGTCGTTTCCCCGGTCATGGCCTTCGTCCTGTGCCCTGCCCATCACCGAATCGCTCGCGTTCAGAACGCGTTATCTCGGAAACATTACGCGCCGTGTTAAGCGCACGTCAATAAAGCTCTCGCGACTGTCCCCCGCTAACGCTAATGTGCCGTCCTGACACCCATCACACGGCAGGCAAAAGCGCACCGATTTGTTGACTAAAAGGCCGCGCCTGCTATGTGTCGCGGCACCGTTTCAAGGGCCTTCCCACGGTCCCAACCCCCCATCTTGGAGGAAGCATGAGCTCGCGCGAACAACACGACCGGATGGCCAATGCGATCCGTTTTCTCGCCATGGACGCAGTCGAGAAGGCAAATTCCGGCCATCCTGGCCTGCCCATGGGCTGCGCCGACATCGCTACCGTACTGTTCACGCGCTTCCTGAAATTCGACGCCAAAGCCCCGCACTGGGCCGATCGCGACCGCTTCATCCTGTCGGCCGGCCATGGCTCGATGCTGCTCTATTCGCTGCTGTATCTGACCGGCTACGAAGACATGACCATCGACCAGATCAAGAATTTCCGCCAGCTGGGATCGAAGACGGCAGGGCATCCGGAATACGGCCATGCCAACGGCATCGAGACCACGACCGGCCCGCTCGGCCAGGGCCTCGCCAATTCAGTCGGCTTCGCGCTCGGCGAGCGCATCATGAACGCCGCCTTCGGCAACGACCTCGTCAACCACTACACCTATGTGCTGGCCGGCGATGGCTGCCTGATGGAAGGTGTTTCCCAGGAAGCCATCGCGCTTGCCGGGCACCTCAAGCTCAACAAGCTGATCGTCTTCTGGGACAACAACAACATCTCGATCGACGGCCCGATCTCGCTCGCCGACAACACCGACCAGGTTGCCCGCTTCCAGGCCTCCGGCTGGAATGCCAGCCACATCGACGGCACGGATCCCGAAGCGATTGCCTATGCCATCGAGGCCGCCCGCCATTCCGACAAGCCGACGATGATCGCCTGCAAGACGACCATCGGCTTCGGCGCCCCGACCAAAGCCGGCACCAACAAGGCGCACGGCTCGCCGCTCGGCGCCGACGAGATCGCCGGTGCGCGGAAATTCTTCAACTGGGAGTCGCCGCCCTTCGAGATTCCAGCCGATATCCTCGACGCCTGGCGCACCGCCGGCCAGGCCAACGTCAAGGCGCGCACCGATTGGGAAGGTCGCCTGGCCAAGGCCGAGCCAAAGCTGAAGGCCGAGTTCGAGCGCCGCCTCACCGGCAAGCTGCCGTCCAATTTCGACGCCGTCATCGGCGACTACAAGAAGAAGCTCTCCGCCGACAAGCCGAAGGTCGCCACCCGCAAATCGTCGGAAATGGCGCTCGAGGTCATCAATGGCGCGGTGCCGGAGACCATTGGCGGCTCGGCCGACCTCACCGGCTCCAACAACACCAAGACCAGCCAGACCAAGAACATCACCCCTGACGACTACGGCCAGCGCTATGTCCACTACGGCATCCGCGAGCATGGCATGGCCGCCGCGATCAACGGCTTGACGCTGCATGGCGGCCTCATTGCCTATGGCGGTACCTTCATGTGCTTCTCCGACTACGCCCGTCCGTCGATGCGGCTTTCCTCGCTGATGGGCATCCGCTCGATCTTCGTCATGACCCATGATTCCATCGGTCTGGGCGAAGACGGCCCGACCCACCAGCCGGTCGAGCATCTGGCGGCACTGCGCGCTATCCCGAACCACAATGTGTTCCGCCCGGCCGACGCGGTTGAAACGGCGGAATGCTGGCAGCTGGCCCTCGAGTCGGAAAAGACGCCTTCGACGCTGGCGCTCACCCGTCAGAACCTGCCGACGGTGCGCACCGAATTCGTCGCCGAGAACCTGAGCGGCAAGGGTGCTTACGAGCTGGCTGCCGCCAGCGGTGAAGCGGCCGTGACGATCTTCGCCACGGGTTCCGAGGTGGAGATCGCGCTCGCTGCCCGCGACCTGCTGGAAAAGCATGGCCACCCGACCCGCGTTGTCTCCGTCCCCTGCTTCGAGCTGTTCGACAAGCAAAGCGACGACTACCGCAAGAAGACGATCGGCAATGCACCGATCAGGATGGCCATCGAAGCCGGCATCCGCCAGGGCTGGGATCACCTCATCGGCATCGACGGCATCTTCATCGGCATGACCGGCTTCGGCGCCTCGGGCACGATCGAGCAGCTCTATCCGCATTTCGGCATCACCGCCGATGCCGCCGCCAAGGCGGCGGAAGCCCGCTTGCACGGCAAGTGAGGTTTGTGCATGTCGCCCCAAAACTGCCCGGCGGCTTTGGGACGACGACACGCACGAAACAAAATGATCCGGCGAGATCGCGAACAGCGATTTCGCCGGAGTGGCTCGACCTAATCGATTTAAATCCACGTCGCTGCGACTGGATTCTTTCCGCTTCCGCCGCTATGAAGCTGCGGACCCATCGTCTGCCTTCCAGCTCCCAGGGAGAGAAAAATGACCGTCAGAGTTGCCATCAACGGATTCGGCCGCATCGGCCGCAACATCCTGCGCGCCATTCATGAATCCGGCCGCAAGGACATCGAGGTCGTGGCCGTCAACGATCTCGGCCCTGTCGAGACCAATGCGCATTTGCTGCGCTTCGACAGCGTGCATGGCCGCTTCCCGCATGAAGTCTCGGTCTCCGGCGACCAGATCACAGTCGGCAAGGAAAAGTTCAAGGTCACGGCGATCAAGGATCCGACGCAGCTGCCGTGGAAGGAGCTGGGCGTCGACATCGCGCTCGAATGCACCGGCATCTTCACCGCGCGCGACAAGGCCGCCGCGCACCTGACCGCCGGCGCCAAGCGCGTGCTCGTTTCGGCTCCGGCCGAGGGCGCTGACCTCACCGTCGTCTACGGCATCAACCATGATCAGCTGACCAAGGACCACATCGTCATCTCGAATGCGTCCTGCACCACCAACTGCCTGGCGCCGCTGGCGGCCGTGCTGCACGAGACGGTCGGCATCGAAAAGGGCATGATGACGACGATCCACTCCTACACTGGCGACCAGCCGACACTGGACACCATGCACAAGGATCTCTACCGCGCTCGCGCCGCGGCTCTGTCGCAGATCCCGACCTCGACCGGCGCGGCCAAGGCGATCGGCCTGGTGCTGCCCGACCTCAAGGGCAAGCTCGATGGTATCTCCATCCGCGTGCCGACCCCGAATGTCTCGGTCGTCGATTTCAAGTTCATCGCCAAGCGTGCGACGACGGTGCAGGAGATCAACGACGCGGTAATCGCCGCCTCCAACGGCAAGCTCAAGGGCATTCTCGGCGTCACCCATCACCCGAACGTCTCGATCGACTTCAACCACGATCCGCGTTCCTCGATCATGGCGCTCGACCAGACCAAGGTCATGGACGGCAACTTCGTTTCGGTCCTGTCGTGGTACGACAACGAATGGGGCTTCTCCAACCGCATGTCCGACACCGCCGTCGCCTTCGGCAAGACCATCGCCTGATCAGGCCGCTGACTTTCAAGCTCAAAACGCCCGGCTCGTCCGGGCGTTTTTCGTTCGAGGCCAATGCTGTTCCAATGGGTTTGCGCTTCCGGTTGGCGCACGAGCCTTTTTGGGAAACCAGCCTCTGTTCCGGCCTGTCCGCATCGCGCGTCAGAACATCGGAAAATCAGCGGCATAAGGCAAAAAACCACCCTCCCGCCTTGCACTGGTCATGTCTTCGCCCCACTCTCACGTAAAGCGGGAAACAGAGGAATTCGAGGGGCAATTCACGGATGGAGCATGCGATCTATCTCGTCACGCTGGTCGGCACCGCGCTTGTTGTTGCCGCCGCGTTTTCGAGCCTGATCGCCTTCCGCTTCGGCGCTCCTCTCCTGCTCTTGTTCCTGTGCATCGGCCTTGCCACCGGCACCGATGGTCTCGGCATCCAGTTCGACAATGCGCGCGTGGCTTATTTTGCCGGCTCACTGGCGCTGGCGGTCATTCTCTTCGATTCCGGTTTCGGCACACCGCTCAACGCCTTGCGACAGGCGGCCGGGCCGGCCCTGTCGCTGGCAACCGTCGGCGTGATCGTGACCACCGGACTGTTCGGCGCCGCCGCTCACTACATCCTCAGTCTCACCTGGCTCGAATCCTTCCTGCTCGGTGCCGCCGTCGCCTCGACCGATGCGGCCGCGGTGTTCTTCCTGCTGCGTGCCGGCGAGATCAATCTGCGCGAACGCGTCCGCTCGACGCTCGAGGTGGAATCCGGCACCAACGATCCGATCGCCATCTTCCTGACCATCACGCTGGTCGAGATCATCGCCGCCCATGCTAATCCGGAGACCAATGTTCTCGTTGCCAACCTTTTCCTTGGCTTCCTCCTCAACATGGGGCTCGGTGCCGTCGTCGGCGTGCTCGGCGGCCTCGCCATCGTGCGCCTCGTCGACCGGCTCAACCTCGATCACGGCCTGCTGCCGATCTTTGTGCTCACCCTGTCGCTGATGGTCTTCGCCGCCGCCGGCGCCATTGGCGGCTCGGGCTTCCTGGCCGTCTATCTCGCCGGGCTCATCGCCGGCAATTCCGACATCCGTGCCGTCACCATCCTCAAGCGTTTCCAGGACGGCATGTCATGGCTGGCGCAGATCATCATGTTCCTGATCCTCGGCCTGTTCGCGACGCCCTCGCAATTTCCGGCCATCATGCTGCCGGCCATAGGGCTCGGCCTGTTCCTGATGTTCGTGGCCCGGCCGATCGCGGTCTGGCTGTGCCTGATCCCATTCCGCCTGCCGCGCCCAGAGGTCGCCTTTGTGTCCTGGGTCGGCCTGCGCGGCGCCGTGTCGATCCTGCTTGCCATCACCCCGCTGCTCGGCGGACTGGAAAACGGCCGCATCATCTTCAACACAGCCTTCATCATCGTGCTGGTGTCGCTGGTCATCCAGGGCTGGACCGTCGGACCGCTGGCACGCCGCCTGGGTCTCATCGTGCCGGCACGGCTTGGTCCCCTGGACAAGGTCGAGCTGGAATTGCCCGGCTCGGCCCACCACGAGCTTCTTGCCTATCGTGTGGCGCCGGGTAGCCCGGTGGCGCGCGGCGAGCGCATCCCGCGCTGGGCGCGGCCCTCGCTGGTGTTGCGTGATGGACGCTCGATGCGCTTCCAGGACATGGGCCGGCTTGCCGCAGGCGATCAGGTCTACATCTTCGTGCCCGACCGCTATCCGCGCCTGCTCGACAAGCTGTTTGCCAGCCGCGCCGTGGTCGATCCGGAGGATGCGGATTTCTTCGGCGCCTTCGCCGTCGATCCGACGCGCTCCGCCGCCGAACTGGAAGCAGCCTATACGCCCGGCCTGACCGAGGCGGAGCAAAAGCTGACGATCGGCGCTCTCGTCACCGCCCGGCTCGGCGGCCATGCCGAATATGCCGACCGGGTGCTGCTCGGTCCGATCGAGTTGATCGTGCGCGACGTCGATGACAAGGGCAAGATCATCGGTCTTGGCCTTTCCTTCGAGCCGACCGCGCCCGTGGCGCGGGTGCCGGTCTTCCTGAGCGCCGGCGAGATGGGCGACCGTCTGGCCGCCTTTATCCGCAACTGGCGCAAACCGACCGAAACGCAGATCGCGGAGGCCCGAGAGACGCCTGCGGTGCCGCCGGTCCCTGAAAAGACCGAATAGGCCCCGGCTCGCTCGCTCAACATCAAATTTTCCGCAGCCTCGCGCCGTAAGCCTTGCATCGTTGATGGTGCGGGGTAATGTCCCGGCAATTTTCCGCGAAAGGAACCAGCATGGCCGCCTTCAAGACACTCGACGACATCGGCAACATCAGCGGCAAGCGGGTGCTGGTGCGCGTCGACCTCAACGTTCCCATGGCGGACGGCAAGGTCACCGACGCCACCCGCATCGAACGCATCGCGCCGACCATCGCGGAATTGTCCGGCAAGGGCGCCAAGGTCATCCTGCTCGCCCATTTCGGCCGGCCCAAGGACGGCCCCTCACCGGAATTCTCGCTGGAGCCGATTGCCAGGGCGACGGCCGAGGTACTCGGACGCCCCGTCAGCTTCGCCTCCGATTGCGCCGGCGACACGGCGGGAAGTGCCGTAGCGGCGATGAACAAGGGCGACGTCCTGCTGCTCGAAAACACGCGTTTCTACAAGGCGGAGGAAAAGAACGACCCGGCCTTCACCGAACGGCTTGCCGCCAATGGCGACATCTTCGTCAACGACGCCTTCTCGGCGGCGCACCGCGCCCATTCGTCGACTGAGGGCCTGGCGCGACTGCTGCCGGCCTTTGCCGGCCGCACCATGCAGGCCGAGCTCGAAGCGCTGGAAAAGGGCCTGGGCAACCCGGTCCGCCCCGTCGTTGCCATTGTCGGCGGCGCCAAGGTCTCGACCAAGATTGACCTCCTCATGAACCTTGTGAAGAAGGTCGATGCGCTCGTCATCGGCGGTGGCATGGCCAACACCTTCCTTGCCGCGCGTGGCACCGATGTCGGAAAATCGCTATGCGAGCATGACCTTGCCACGACCGCCAAGCAGATCATGATCGAGGCGGCGGAATCGGGCTGCGCCATCATCTTGCCAGTGGATGGCGTCGTCGCGCGGGAATTCAAGGCGGGCGCCGCCTGCGAGACCGTCGCCATCGCCGACGTGCCGGCCGACGGCATGATCCTGGACGTTGGCGCAAAGACGGTCAAAACCATCGGCGAATGGATCGACCGCGCCGCGACGCTGGTCTGGAACGGTCCGCTCGGCGCCTTCGAGATCGAACCGTTCGATCACGCCACCGTGGCCGTGGCAAAGCATGCCGCCGAACGCACCAAGGCCGGCAAGCTGGTCTCGGTTGCCGGTGGTGGCGATACGGTGGCGGCTCTCAACCACGCCGGCGTCGCCGATGATTTCACCTATGTCTCGACCGCCGGCGGCGCCTTCCTGGAGTGGATGGAAGGCAAGCCGCTGCCCGGCGTCGACGTGTTGAAGAAATAGCCCTCGCCGGATCGGCGGGTCGCACGCAAGCAAGCCCGAAACTTTCAATCGATTCGAGCTTTCCGATGCCATTCCTTTGGCGGTAGACTTCCGTTAAGCGCGGAACAGACCTGTTGAGGAGAAGCAGAATGAGCGAACGTCTCGAAGACATTGCCGCAGCGATCGTTGCCGGCGGCAAAGGCCTGCTGGCTGCCGATGAAAGTTCAGGCACCATCAAGAAACGCTTCGACGTCATCGGCGTCGAATCGACGGCCGACAGCCGCCGCGACTATCGCGAGATGATGTTTCGCGCCAAGGACGCGATGACCAAGTACATTTCCGGCGTCATCCTCTACGACGAGACCATCCGCCAGAAAGCCGCGGACGGCACGCCGCTGGTCGATATCATCAAGGCGGCCGGCGCCATCCCCGGCATCAAGGTCGACGCCGGCGCAAAAGCCCTGGCCGGCTTTCCCGGCGACACGATCACCGAGGGCCTCGACGGCCTGCGCGAACGCCTGGCCGACTACTACAAGCTCGGCGCCCGCTTCGCCAAATGGCGGGCAGTGATCGACATCGACACCACCAAGGGCGTTCCGTCAGCCAATTCGATTGCCTCGAACACCCATGCTCTCGCCCGCTATGCCGCGCTCTGCCAGGAAGCCGGCATCGTGCCGATCGTCGAGCCGGAGGTGCTGATGGACGGCGCCCATGACATCGACACGTGCTACGAGGTCACCAAGGCGACGCTGCTGAAGCTCTATGACGAGCTCAACGCGGCCCACGTTGTGCTCGAGGGCACCATCCTGAAGCCGAACATGGTCATCGCAGGCAAGAAGTCGGGCAAAACCAACAGCCCGCAGGAGATCGCCGAGAAGACGATCAGGCTGTTCCGCGAGACAGTGCCATCGGCAGTGCCGGGCATCGCCTTCCTGTCGGGTGGCCAGTCGGACGAGGAAGCGACCGCCAACCTCAACGCCATCAATGCCATCGGCCCGCATCCGTGGAAGCTGACCTTCTCCTATGGCCGCGCCCTGCAGGCGGCCCCGCAGAAGGCCTGGAGCGGCAAGGCATCGAACGTGGCCGCCGGCCAGGCGGCTTTCACCCACCGCGCCCACATGAACCATCTGGCGGCGCTTGGAAAATGGCAGGCGAGCCTGGAACAGGCCGCCTGATCGCAGTTCTTCTGTCTTCCCTCGAACCCGGGCCACGTGCCCGGGTTTTTGTTTGTCGCCTGCCGGGGCTTGGGCTGGCGCTTCAGCGTCCTTATTTCCTCTTCGGCAAAAGTGACGGCGATGTCGGTTTACATCGATCTCGAACGTCCTTGGGGACAAGCCAGGGAGATATCCATGAACAGCAACAAGGTCGTTTCACGCGAAGACTGGTTCCAGGCGCACAAGGCGCATCTGGTCAGGGAGAAGGAACTGACGCGGTTTCGCGAACGCATCGCCGCTGAGCGGCGTGAACTGCCCTGGCTGAAGATCAGGAAGGACTATGTCTTCGAGACGGAACAGGGCCCGAAGTGCCTGGCCGATCTGTTCGGCGCCAACAGCCAGTTGATCGTCTATCACTTCATGCTCGGGCCGGGGTGCAACCATCATTGCGAGGGCTGTTCGTTCCTTGCCGACCATATCGATGGCGCCAACCAGCATCTCAGGCATCACGACGTGTCGCTGGTCGTGGTCTCGCGCGCGCCGCTGGCCGAGCTTCAGCCCTACAGGCAACGCATGGGCTGGAAATTCGACTGGGTGTCCTCCTACGCATCGGATTTCAACTTCGATATGCAGGTCTCCTTCACCGACAAGCAGATCGCGGCCGGCGACACAACCTACAACTTCGAGACCCGTCCCCGGACGTCGAAGGAACTTCCCGGCACCAGTGTTTTCTATCGCCACGAGAACGGCGACATCTTCCTCACCTTCATATCGCGTGCCAGAGGCGGCGAAGCGCTGATCGGCACTTATGATTATCTCGACATGACGCCGAAGGGCCGCAACGAAACCGGCCCCTATCATGGCCTGATGGATTGGGTGCGCCTGCACGACGAATATTGCGACAGCTCAAAGACAAAGGGCGACTGCTGCGATTAACCCTACCGCAGCGGCTGGACCGTTCACCTTGGCCGCAACATCGGCTAATGCTCGTTGTTCTCGTCCA
The DNA here is from genome assembly GCA_943370265.1 of Mesorhizobium carmichaelinearum. Taxonomy (GTDB): domain Bacteria; phylum Pseudomonadota; class Alphaproteobacteria; order Rhizobiales; family Rhizobiaceae; genus Mesorhizobium; species Mesorhizobium carmichaelinearum_A. Next base: position 42,279 of record CALRQH020000032.1, on the reverse strand, counting down.
AGGTATCGTGATGCGACGCTTTCTGGCCCTTCTCACCTGGCTCGCCTTCCCCATCTATATCTGGCAGGGATTGGGCGTACGCCGACGCACCACGCGCATGTTGCCGGCGCAGGGACCGGTAATGCACGATCTACCGGGGAAAGCGCCGGCGATCTCGCTGCTCGTGCTGGGTGATTCCTCCGCCGCCTCGGTCGGCATCGGCAGCTCCGAAAACGGGCTTGCAGCGCAACTCGCAGTGCTGATTTCGCAGAGCACCGGCCGGTCGGTGCGCTGGCGCGCCGCCGGCTTCAACTCGGCAACATCCGGGCAGATCCGCGACCACGTCTTGCCTAATCTCTCGGCCGATCCGTGGACGCATATCGTGCTGACCATCGGCACCAACGACACCAAGAACTTTCACTCTGTGCCCCGCTTCAAGAAGGATTTTGGCGGCCTGCTCTACGGCCTGCGCGCCAAATGGCCGGAGGCGCGCGTGGTATGGTCGCCGGTGCTGGAATTCACCCGCGCGCCGGCCATGCCGTCCTTGCTCGGCAAGATCCTCGAAATCCGCGCCGTCGAGATGAACCGGATGGGTGAGCGCCTGTGCCTCGAGCGCGGCGCGGTGCCAGCGCCGCGCCTGCCGATCACCAATCCCGAGGCCGGCTTTGCTTCCGACGGCTTTCATGCCTCGGAAGCCGGCTATCGGGCCTGGGCGGAGCATCTCGTTGGGCTGGTTATCGCCAGTTAAGTCAAATGCCCGAGCACGGCCGCCAGCGACATCGCCGCCATGGCAAGCAACGCCAGCTTCCAGAAATCACTGCGGCGCTTGAGCCCAGGCCAGCCGATTGGCTTGATGAGCTGGATCACCATGAAGCCGACAATGACAAGGGCGAGGAGTTTCGTCATGCCGTCTTTGACCAGCAACGTGGTCGGCTGTCAAAGCGGATCGTTGGGCCCTCGAGAAAGAACCCGCGCCGCGATCCCGGACTGGAATGCGGCGCCCATTGTCTGCCGGAGCCGGTTTAGTTCAGTGGCTTGAGGCCAGCTTCGATCGAGGCGCGTCTCGGTTCGAGGAACGGCGGCAGCGCCAGCTTTTCGCCCAGCGTTTCCAACGGTTCGTCGGCCGTGAACCCCGGTCCGTCGGTGGCGATCTCGAACAGGATCCCGTTCGGCTCGCGGAAATAGAGCGAGCGGAAATAGTAGCGCTCGACCTCGCCGCTCGACGGCAGCCGGAATTCAGCCAGGCGGGCCGTCCACTGATGCAACGTCTTCTCGTCCGGCGCCCTGAAGGCAACGTGGTGGGCGGCGCCGGCGCCTTGCCGCGCTGGAGCCAGACCCGGCTGTACCGCGACATGAAGCTCCGCCGCCGGGCCGCCATCTCCCATCTCGAAGACATGAACCTGACCCTTGCCGTCAGGCGAGGCATATTCCCGTGCCTTGCGCATGTTCATCACCTGCGTAAGCACCGCCTCGGTATTGGTAATGTCGGGTACGCTGATGACGATCGGCCCGAGCCCGCGTATCTGGTGCTCTGCAGGCACCAGGCTCCCGGCCCAGGAGTGGCTGTCACCCTTGCCGCCATCGCTGACAAGGCGCAGGCGCTGTCCCTCGGGATCTTCGAAATCCAGCGACGGATAGCCGCCGATCTCACTGACCGCTCCTGACACAATGCCCTCGCCGGTCAGGCGTTCTTGCCACCAGGCTAGGCTTTCGCGGCTGGCGACCCGCAGGCTCGTCCGGATGATGCTGTGGGTACCGCGCCGCTCCGGTCCAACCGGCCAGTCGAAGAAGGTCATGTCGCTACCCGGCGTCGCTTCTGCGTCCGCATAGAACAGATGATAGGCCGACGTATCGTCCTGGTTCACGGTCTTCTTGACCAGCCGTAAGCCCAGGACATTTCTGTAGAAATGCAGGTTTCCAGCCGCATTGGCGGTGATAGCCGTCAGATGATGAATTCCGGTCAGTTGCAGGCTCATGGTGGTCTCCCCGATCTCGAAGGAATCTACGCGAATTGTTGTTCCTCATATCGGGACGCCTGCTCCATTCCCGTTAGAGCCCAAAACCCGACGATCCGTCGCCTCAGGCTGAACGCTGTCGTGCTTGACAGGCAGGAGCATTCGACAACCCGCCCGGCTTCCAAGCCTCCTGACAGACTGCTGTCAGGAGGGGTGTGCGATGCTGCCTCCATCAAAGAGAGAGGAGTCACGCCATGACCGGTTTCACCATTCTGCGCGACATGCAGCACTATGTCGGCAAGATACGGACGATTCGCAACGAGATCCGCACCCAGCGCTTCCTGAACGCGCTGCCGCCGGACATCCGCAAGGATATCGGCTGGCCTGACATGTATGCCGAACGCCGTCTGCGCGGCAACTGAGACGAATTTTTCGATACAACCCTTGGATGTGGGCGCGACGGAGCCCAGATAACAGGTCCGGCGCGGGAGGTGGAGCGAGCTCATGCCAGAACAGAAGAAGATCGGTGTCCTTTTCATCGAGGGCTTCGCTGATTGGGAATATGGCCTGCTCGCGGCTTCGGCGGTCGAATGGTTCGGTGCACGCACGGTATCGCTGACCCCGGACGGCAAGCCGGTGACCGGGATCAGCGGTTTTCGGATCGTGCCCGAACGCTCGGCCAATGCCGATGATAACGTCGATCTCGATGCCATCGCGGTGATCGGCTCCGAGCAATGGTTCGGCAAGGCGCCACCAGATACTGCTGGTCTGCTCACGGCCGTCGCGTCGCGCGGCGGCGTGGTCGGCGGTATCTGCGCCGGAACACTGGCGCTGGCCCGGGCTGGTCTCTTCGACCAGACCAAACACACCAGCAATGGTCGCGACTGGATCAACGGAAAGCAACCCGGTTATCCGGGTGCGGCGAACTATCAGGACGTACCGCATGCCGTTGCGGACGGGACGATCGTTTCCGCGCCGGGTTCGGCGCCCGGCACGTTCGCCCTGGCCTTCTTGAAGGCGCTCTATCCCGAAAGAAGCGGTGACCTTGCTGGAATGCGGGCAATGTTCGCCAAGGAATATGCTGAAGCCTCCTGACAGAATGCTGTCAGGAGCGCCATGCAATAGTGCAGCCATAACGGGAGCGAAAAATGACTTTCATTCCTTCAAAGGCCTCGGCTTGGTTTGAGATCCCTGTCACCGACATGGATCGGGCACGCACCTTCTATGCATCAGTGCTTCAAAACGATCTGGTGCTTGAGGAAAGCGGGCCGAACCCGATCGCCATGTTTACCGCGCAGGACCGGATGGCATCCGGGCATGTCTATCCCGGCAAACCGGCGGCACCCGGGACCGGCCCGACTATCCATCTGTCGGTCGCGGCACCCATCGAGGACGCCATGGACCGGGTGAAGCAGAATGGCGGCCGGATCGTTTCTCCGGCCATCTCCATTCCGGTCGGCACGTTTGCATATTGCCTCGACCCGGACGGCAACAGTTTCGCGCTGTTCGTTTGAGGTGATGGGGACCACCTGATGGTAAAAAGCTGGAACGACAGGCTGAACACTCCGGGCATCAACGGCATCAAGCCATCGCCGCGTACGTTCGCCGACGTCATCGAGGATCAGCCGATGCTGGTGCCGACGGCACGGCAGGTGGATGACTTCATCCGCACAATCCCCGAGGGGGTGGACATGGATGTCCGCGCCCTGCGTACCGCGCTCGCCATCGAGCATGGCGCCGAAGTGACATGCCCCGTCACCATAGGCTATCATCTGCGCACCGTCGCCGAGGCCGCCAATGAGGATCTCGAACGAGGCATGACGCTGAGAGACGTCGCGCCATTCTGGCGCGTGCTCGACACGAAGACGCCAACGACGAGGAAACTCTCCTTCGGCACGGCATTTGTTGTCGCGCAGCGCAAGCGCGAAGGACTGAAACCATAATGGACGCCGCCCAAAAGTGGAGATCGGTTTTGGGCGATGACATGCATAGAAGCAACGCCGAGGGACGATACGATGCGCCGCGCCGACAGGCTCTTCCAGATCGTGCAGCATTTGCGCGGGGGCCGTCTGGTCACCGCCCAGAAGCTGGGCACGTGGCTCGAGGTTTCCGAGCGAACGATCTACCGCGACATAGCCGACCTGCAGTCGACCGGGGTGCCGATCGACGGCGAGGCCGGTGTTGGCTACATGATGAGGGAGGGTTTCGACCTTCCACCGCTGATGTTCACGCGTGACGAGATCGTGGCGCTGGTCGCCGGCGCCCGCATGGTGCGCGCCTTTGGTGGCGCCGCCATGGCGAGGGCCGCGGACGAGGCGCTGGTGAAGATCGGCGCCGTGCTGCCCGACGCCGAAAAGGACCGCATTGCCCGCACGGAGATCCACACGCCGATGTGGGTGGTCAGCGACGCTGCCCGCGAAGCGATCGACCTTATCGAGCGCGCGGTCGAGAAACGCCAGGTGCTGACCATCGACTATTGCGACGAGGCCGGCCGTGGCACCGCGCGCGATATCCGCCCGCTCGGCCTATGGTTCTGGGGCAAGGTGTGGACGCTGGTTGCCTGGTGCGAGATGCGCGACGATTTCCGCGCCTTCCGCATCGATCGTATCGCCTCGGTCATCATCGCCGGCCGTATCTTCAAACCCGAGCGCGGCAAGCAACTTGCCGACTTCTACCGTGCAGTGGAGCGCAGCGAGGACTATGGCATGGCGCCGGATCGCGCGGCCCGAACCTGATATCTAGAGGAATTCCCGGAAAAATGTGAGCGGTTTTCCGTCCGGAATTGCGTCAAGACAGGGAGATAGGGCGGTTCGGCGTTTCCGTGAAACGATGAACTTCTCTAAGCGCCGCTGACAATAAAAAGCCCGCGCGAAGCGGGCTTTTTGTTGGGTCAATGGATCGGCCAAGAGCCGGTCCTTTCTCATTCGTCGTCGTCGGCATCCGTGTTCTTGGACTTCAGCGCCGAGAGCTTGGCGAAGACGGCGTTGGCATCGAGCTCCGCATCCTCGTCCTTCGGCTTCTCCGGCGTTGGCACCAGCCGCTCGGTCAATGCCGCCGGCAGCAGCGTGTCGCCAACCGGCTGCGCCTGCTCGCGGCCGCGCGAAGCGCGGTTGACTTCCATGTCGAGGTCGATCTGCGAGGCAAGGCCCAGCGTCACCGGATCCATCGGCTGCAGATTGGCCGAATTCCAGTGCTTGCGCTCGCGGATCTGCTCGATCGTCGACTTGGTGGTGCCGACAAGGCGCGAGATCTGCGCATCCTTGAGTTCGGGATGGTTGCGCACCAGCCATAGAATGGCGTTGGGACGATCCTGGCGCTTGGACAGCGGTGTGTAGCGCGGACCTTTGCGCTTGGATTCCGGCACGCGCACCTTGGGATCGGAAAGCTTCAGGCGCTGGTTCGGGTCCTTTTCGGCGCGCGCGATCTCGTCGCGGGTCAACTGGCCGGTCATGATCGGGTCCATGCCCTTGATGCCCTGGGCCGATTCGCCGTCGGCGATCGCCTTGACCTCGAGCGGATGCAACCCGCAGAACTGCGCGATCTGCTCGAAGGAGAGCGCGGTGTTGTCGACCAGCCAGACGGCGGTCGCCTTGGGCATCAACAGCGTATTGGCCATTTTAAAAATCCTTCTCGTTCGCCCGCGTTCCCGCGCGGGCGGTGGTTTAGGCCACCAAAATGGGAAATTCGCGGTCTGTATAACCGCTCTCAGGGCGTTTCGCAACGCTTTTGGCGGAAGTGACGGGCTCGGCCCCGAGAGATGACCAAGCCTCGGTCATCATAGGGCCGGCAATATCAACCCGCCTTGGCCGCGCACCGTTCTCAGCGAAACGGCTCGGTGCTCTTGAGCAGCGCGACGAGCTGGCTTTGCTGGCGGGTCCTGGTCTTGGCGAATATCCTTTCGAGATACGTCCGGCTGGTCTTGACGGTAATGCTTGAGCTCGCCGCCGCGTCCTTCAGGGAATATCCGGCGGCAAGAGCCGCGGCCAGCGATGCTTCCGCCGGCGTCAGCTCGAACAGGGAGCGAATGTGGTCGGCAAAGCCGTCGCTCATCTGAAATGAGACGTCCCGAAGCATGATCATCGCGCAATGTTCGGGCGCCAGGCCGTAAGCTGGAGCATTGATGAAGGGGGCGATGGAGACAAGCAGCCCCGGTCGGTCGGGCTCTTCGCGATCACCCCGAAGCAGGAGCGTACCGCCCTTGCCGGGCATGACATCGTTGTAGGTCGTGCAGGCATCCGCGACGAGCTTCTGGAGCGCCTGAGCATCTTTGAAATGGTCCGTCCGGATCTCGCCGCCGGAAGCGCGAAGCAGGCCGCGGGGGCGCGCCAGAATCGTCTCGGCAGCCTCGTTCATCTGCACGATGCGCTGGCAGCCGTCGACTACGATTACCCCGAAAGGGAGGTGCGAGAACGATGACGAAAGCAAGGAACTCGCCTGGAAACTCCTGCCAATCTGGCCGGCGCGAAGTATATGCGGCGCGATTTTCTGCAGCAGGTCTACATCGGCATCCTCGAAGCCAGGCTGTCTTGCGCCCCGCTGGATATCGACAAACCAATAGGCGTCGCTTGAACTTGCGAGGCTGCAGGCTATTCCGTGATGCATGTCACGCGGCCTGAAAAAACTCAGCCAGATCTCACGCTCCCGAAACGCCGCCTCTTCGGTGGCTGATGGCCGGCGACAGGCCACGCCGACAGGCGCTGCCTTCGAAGCACCGTAAACCGGATCGCGCAGAAGGGCTTCAATCGTATCCCGCGAGAGCATGTCCGGATCAGCAAGGGACATCACCGCGTCGACGCTGTTCTGCCTGAAACGCGATATGCAGGTTCGCGAACCATCGAACAGGTCGCCCAGATCCGTCACGACCTTCTGCCAGCGGCTCCGATCGTAGGCAGCTTCATAGATAAGCCCGATCAACGCCGCGATCTCATTGAGGCTGTGGTGAATCATGCACTTGCCCCGCCAAACGCATGGATGATCAAATTCGCAACCGGTCGCAAGTAGAGGCTAATGTAGCGGCATCCATTAGTCCATCAAGATTCGATAAATCCGTACTCCACCGGACATCGATCTGAATATCTGACATGAAGATTTGAAGGCTGGGCGGTTAAGCAGGCGTAGCGAGCCTCTTTGTCAGGCGATTTTCCTGTCATGCCGCGTCGTCGTGCGCAAAGGACGGCGGTTGTTAGCCGAAGATATTTCTGAACACCGGTACGTCATTCAAAAAATCAGCCTCGGCATGCCCGGCACTTCTGTTGTCGGCTGATGCTGGCGTGGGCCGAAACGACAAAACCCGCCGGACAGGGTCCAGCGGGCTCGGAACCGGCGACGGGAAACCCGTCTCATGCGGCTCTGGCTTGGGTCACGGCCGCGAGCAGCCGCTCTTGAAATTAGACGGCGCGACGGGCGATCTTTTCGATGTCGGCGCGGTTGATGCCGAGATCGTTGAGCTGGCGCGTGTTCAGCCGGTTCAGTTCGCGCACGGTTTCGTTGTACATGCGCCAGTTACGGAAAGCGCGGATCGGGTTCATGGTAGTCCTCCAAATGGGTTGTTCGTTTCGGTGATGCTCAAATAGGCATCATCGATGAGGAGTTGAACGGCCGATTTTGCATAGCAATGATGCAAATGCTGCATTGCAGCATTAAGACTCTGTTCATCTTGTGGGCAGGCAGCACCACCGGCGCTGGCCTCGCCTGGTCAGCGTGCCTACCGAGTTCCAGGCAATGCCGCCGTCAGCCGACGTCCAGGACGATCTTGCCGATATGCTCGCCGTCTTCCATGCGCTCATGCGCCCGCCAGGCGTCGGTGAGCGGAAAGATCATATCCATGACCGGGGCGACCTTGCGGGTGCCGAGCAGTGGCCACACCTGGGCCTCCAGCGCGGCGGCAATGGCCGCCTTGAATTCGACGGTGCGCGGCCTGAGCGTCGAGCCGGTATGAACGAGCCGCTTGACCATGATCTTCGAGAAATCGGCACTCGCCACCGCCCCGCCCTGCACGGCGATCTGGACAATACGGCCTTCGACAGCTGCGGCCTCGTAGTTTCGCGCCACATAGTCGCCGCCGACCATGTCGAGGATCACATTGGCGCCTTTGCCTTCTGTCGCATCCTTGACTGCGGTGACAAAATCCTCTTCGCGATAGTTGATCGCCCGATCCGCTCCCAACTTCAGGCAGGCGTCGCATTTCTCCTTGCTGCCGGCCGTGGTGATGACATAGGCGCCGAAAGCCGCGGCAAGCTGGATGGCCGTGGTGCCGATGCCCGATGAGCCGCCATGAACAAGCAAGGTCTCGCCGCGCTTCAGGGCCCCGCGCTCGAATACATTGTGCCAGACGGTAAAATAGTTTTCCGGTACCGCGGCAGCTTCGGTGTGGGTGAAGCCGGCCGGCAAGGGCAGGACGCTACCCGTATGCACCTTGACGTATTCCGCATATCCGCCACCCGGCGTCAGCGCACAGACCCGGTCGCCGATGCGCCAGCGCGATATGTCATCGCCAAGAGCAGCCACTTCGCCGGACGCCTCGAGGCCCGGAAGGTCCGACGCACCGGGCGGTGCCGGATAGGCGCCCTTGCGCTGTTGCACGTCGGGCCGGTTGACCCCTGCGGCGCGCACCCTGATCAGGATTTCACCGGGGCCCGGCTGTGGCACATCGCGTGTTTCGGGTTTCAGCACCCGGGGACCACCAGGTTCTGAAATCGCGATGGCCGTCATCTTCGTCGGAATTTTCAATCCATTCGCCATGCGCTTCCACTCCTGATTCACCGAACGTTGTCGGATGTTTGCATCCGTGCCCCTGCCCTATGTATGCTCATTGCCAAATCAGGCAAATGGCCAAATCAGGGAGGAGCGACGATGGCGATCTTCGACGACGAGCCCAAGAAAAAGGCACGCCCGCACGAGATAGGGCAGGACCTGTCCCTGCTTTCCGTCGGCGAGTTGTCGGAGCGGATCGGCATCTTGCGAGAAGAGATCGCCCGATTGGAAGCCGAGCTCAAGGCCAAGGACAGCACGAAGTCAGCGGCCGAGGCATTGTTCCGCCGGGGATAGTTTCAAAGGCACCGGTTTGACGCCGCCGAAAAGCCGAAATGCAACTGTCTTCAGACCCTGCGCTTCTGCAAACTCCAGCCGGATCAAAACATGTTCGCAGCCTACCGACCGATCCTCTCGCTGCTTCGCGGCACTGCCTTCCTGCTGGCCGCATCCGGCTTGCACGGCCTGCTCCTGCCGCTTCGAGGTCAACTTGAGGGTTTCTCGACGGCATCGCTTGGCCTGATGGGCACCGCCTGGGCCGGTGGCTTCGTCACCGGCTGCTTTTTTGCGCCGCGCCTCGTGCGCCGCGCGGGACATGTGCGGGCCTTCGGCGCCTTTGCGGCGTCGGGAGCGATCGTGGCTCTGCTGACCGGCCTGATCATCGACGAATATGTCTGGATCCTGCTGCGCGCCTTCACCGGCTTCACCATGGCCGGCGCCTTCATGGTCATCGAAAGCTGGCTGAACGAGAAGGCCACCAACGAGAACCGCGGCACCGTCTTCGGCCTCTACATGATGGTCACCTACGCCTCGATCATGGGCGGACAGATGATCGTCGCCGGCGGTGACGTGAGGTCGGACTCGCTGTTCATGATCACCGGCATCCTGTTTTGCCTGTCGCTCATTCCGACCGCCGTTTCGACGGCGTCGCATCCCAAGGCGCTGCAAGATGTCAAGCTTGACGTCAAAGGCCTTTATGCCAATTCGCCGGTGTCGGCGGTCGCTTGCCTGTTGGTCGGCATCGCCAATGGCGCCTGGGGCACGCTGGGTGCGGTCTACGGCGCGCGCATCGGCATTTCCACGGCCGAGATCGCCTTGATGATGAGCCTCGTCGTCGTCGCCGGCGCCGCCATGCAGCTTCCCGCCGGGCGCCTGTCCGACAAGACCGACCGACGTTTCGTGCTGGCGGGCGCTGCATTCGGCGCGGCGCTGTTCGCGCTTGCGATCTTCCTGTTCGAGCCGCGTTCAGCCATCTTCGTTCTGATCTTCACGGCTGCCTACGGCGCCTTCGCCTACACGCTCTACTCGATCGCCGTCGCCCACGCCAACGACCACGCGCGATCGGAGGATTTCGTCAAGGTTTCGGGCGGGCTGCTGCTGCTCTATGGTTTCGGCACGATGATCGGCCCGTTGCTGGGCGCGGCCCTGATGGGATGGGTCCGGCCGGAAGGCCTGTTCCTGGCGACGGCATTCGCGCATCTCAGTCTCGCCGCCTATACGCTGCTGCGCATCAGCCGACGCGCCCCGGTGCCGATCGAAGGCCGCGATGCCTTCAAGACACAGCCGGCCGACCGCTCGGTCACGCCCGAAGCGTTGCGACTTGACCCGCGAAGAAAAGCTGAAACCAATGGTTGAGATTCGAAAAGCTTTGCCTCACAAATAAGGCATGATGTTTTCCGACGCCTTCATGGCGATTGCCGATCCCAACCGGCGCCATCTCTTGGAAGAACTCCGGCGCGGCCCGAAGACCGTCAACGAATTGGCCGCCGGACTGCCGGTATCGCGACCCGCCGTCTCCCAGCACCTCAAGGTGCTGCTTGATGCCGGCCTGGTCAACGCCAAGCCGGAAGGAACAAGACGGGTCTATACGGTGAGCAATGCTGGTTTCCTGAAGCTGAACCTCTGGCTCGATCAGTTCTGGGAGACCTGATGCTTGTCGCCCAACGCGCACAGCGGTTTTGGGACAACGACATGCATGAAGAAGGCGCGGCGCGCTTCAGGCTCCTCGCCGGATACCGGTAGCCGAAATCAGGCTTCCACCGACAGGGCCGCGCCCAGCGCATCGAGCAGTTCGTGCGTGCCGTGCTCGCGGGTAGCGGAGCTGTCATGGCCATCGAGAAAGGCACCCTGCTCGGTCAGCACCAGCCGCGTGCCCTTGCCTTCGGCATGCAGCTCGATCGTAGCCAAGGATACCGAGATGCGGGTTTCGCCAAAAAGCATGTCATAGCTGTAGACGATGCGCTGGTCCGGCACGATGTCCTGATAGGTGGCATTGTAGACATGGACCGGTCCGTCCTTCGGACCGCCCGCATTGATCTCCTTGCCGCCGACGCGAAAGTCCATCTCGTGCTTGCTGGGCATTGGATTTCTGGGGTCCGTGAACCAACGTCTCTTGGCCGCCGGATCGCTGAGCGCGAAATAGACTTTCGCGGGCGGCACCGGATAGAAGCGATCGATGATGAAGGTGGAATGGACGACGGATCGTTTGGTCATGGAATTCTCCCTGTTAACTTGATTGCTGCTGGGCGACGAAGACGCCATCCTCTTGGGCAGCGCCGAAATAGACCTCGACACTGCGCAGCCTGGTGCCCCGGAACGTATGAAGCTCGGTGTTGCGGAAGGTTTTGCCGTCGCGCGTTTCGCAGCGGTAGAGAACGAAGGCGACGTCCCCGTCCTCGCAAATCCTCTCGATGGTGATCGACCTGAAGAGCTTGCTATTGGGCCAGCACCGCACGAAATAAGTCGCCCGGTCGATGGCATCGTCATAAGGGCTGGTGAAAGTGAAATCATCGGACAGGACTGCCTCGATGATTTCACGGTCATTCGCCTGGTAGGCAGCGAAATAGCTGCGGATCAGCTCCGATCTGCTTTTGCCGGGCATGGCGGAAACCTCCTTCTGCTTGCTTGCGCTTGCCAGGATCAGGCGTTGGCGGGCTCGCTCGAAAACTCCGCCGCGAGGTTGTCCAGCGCGGCGCTGAAGCCCGCCTCGCTGCCGGCGATCATGTCCTTGTCGCCGAAGGCCGCGACCTGGTCGGTGAGGATAAGCCGTGTGGATTTGCCCTGTGCCTGAAGCTCGACAGTGATCAGGGACACGGAAAGCCGGTTCCAGCCCTCCGACACGACCTCGGTCGAGACGATCCGATGCTCGGGTTCGATATCCAGGTAGCGGGTTTCCACCCGGTAGATCAGTTTGCCACGCGGCCCGCAGCGGCTGACGTCCAGCCCGCCGACGCGAAAATCGGCCTTGTCGTAAACCAGCTCGACATGTTTCGAAGGCGTGCCCCAGCGCATGCGCGCCTGCGGGTCGGCCAGGGCCTTGAACACTCGCGCCGGCGAAGCATCGTAGATGCCCTCGAGTACGATGGTGGCATGTGTCACGGATGCTTCGGTCATGATGGCCTCCTTCAGTTTCCCTCGGTGTCGTCATTGGTTTCGGCGAGAAAGGCGCCGAGCCGATCGAGCCGGCGCTCCCAGGTCAGGCGCCGTTCGTTGATCCAGTGTTCGGCGGCTCTCAGCGCCTGCGGCTCGATCTGACAGGTGCGCACCCGGCCAAGCTTCTCGGTGCGGACAAGCCCGCTCGCCTCCAGCACGTTCAGGTGCTGGACGACGGCCGACAGCGACATCGCCAGCGGCTCGGCCAACTGGCTGACCGATGCGGGCCCACGCGACAGGCGGTCGACCATCTGCCGGCGCGCAGGATCGGCAAGCGCCTGGAACATCAGATCAAGCTGGGCCGGATCGTGCAGCATGGCTCTAACCGTTGTTGTAGGGGAACATGTGGAAATACGGGCCTGCTTCCTCGATCACGCGGGCAAAGGATGGCCGCTCCACCAACCGGTCATGGTAACGCTTCACCGCCGGATATCGGTCGCCGAATGGCTCGACCTTGTTGGCGTAGAACAGCGCCGGCGACGCCGCGCAATCGGCCATGGTGAAGGCCTCGCCCGTTGCCCAGCGCTTTGTCTGCATGTCCTGTTCAAGGAAGGCATAGGAATTGCGCAGCTGTTGGCGGGCCTGTTCGACACCGAACGGATCGGTCTTGCCTTCCGGCCGCAGCCGGTCGGCGACAATCTTCTGCATCGGCTGCTGCACGTAGAAATCATAGAAGCGGTCGGCCACGCGAACGCTGCTGGCGAGATCGATATCGACAGGGAGCAGTTCGACCGGCCCTGGGTAATGCGCAGCCAGATATTCGACGATGACGGTCGATTCCGGCACAGTGCGGTCGCGCGCGTCGTCGCGCAAAGCCGGCATCTTTCCCGAGGGCGACAATTTCAGGAAGGCCGCCCGCGACTGCTCGTTGCCGAGATCGACGATGACCGATGTGAACGGCGTGTCGTTCTCGTAAAGCGCGATCAACGGCTTCCAGCAGAAAGAGGCCAGCGGGTGAAAGTGAAGCGTAAGGGTCATTGTCGTGCTCGTCCGTTCCTTGGCTCGCCAGCTTGGCGCCTGGTTTTCATGAAAATTCAACACTGAAGCATTCACTTAACTATTTCCGTAAGCCCGATGCGTCAAGCCCCGGCTGTTCACTCGTCGCCATATCGGGAGCCTCCTGATCTTCAGTACTGATTGCATTTTGCAATCAGTTGCACGATACTGAAACTGATACGATAATGCAACTGGTTTTTCTCTCGGAGAGTCGCATGAGCATCGATCGCCGTTCCGGATGCCCGATCAACCTGTCGCTGGAAGTTTTCGGCGACCGCTGGAGCCTGATCATCCTTCGAGACATGATTTTCGGCGGCAAACGCCATTTTCGCGAACTGCTCAACGGCTCGATGGAAGGGATCGCCTCCAACATCCTCGCCGACCGGCTGAAGCGGCTGATGGAACTGGGAATGCTGACCAAGGCGGACGATCCCACCCACAAGCAGAAGGCTATCTACAGCCTGACCGAAATGGCCATTACGCTGGTGCCGATCCTGGCGCATCTCGGCGCCTGGGGCCGCGTCTGGCTGCCGGTAAGCGACGAGCTGTCGATCCGCGCCGAGCTTCTCGAAAAGGGCGGCCCGCCGATGTGGGAGCAATTCATGAAGGAATTGCGCCACGAGCATCTGGGCACGCCATCCAGCACGCCCTCCGACGCCACAGTGCGCGCAACCCTGCGAGCAGCCTACGAGGCGGTCGTTGCCCGCAAGAAGGACGCAGGACCCGGTGCGCCTGCCTGATCAAGTTATTTTCCCATTTTCAGGCCGGCTCTGCTATCAAGGAGTCGAAATCATGATTTGCGAGATTGGATAAAGCCCTTGGTTGAGAACTCTAAGGATACCGCACGCGCACGCGCCGATTCGCGTTTCAAGAAACAGGAAGAGGCCGCCACCGTTCGCCAGAAGGCGATGGCCGAGTATGTCGCCGAGAGCGACGCCCGGCAGGCCAAGACCAACAAGCTGCGCGCGCTCCGCCTTGCCAAGGAGGCGGAAGACCTCGCCAATGCGCCTGCCGCCCCGGTCAAGAAGCCGGCGCGCGCCAAGAAGAAAACCGCCTAGCAGGTTCCAACTTCAAGAGCATGTCTCGAAGCACGCGCGCTGCATTCGCCGTATCCGGATAGTGGGGACTGGCGACGTGATCGAGACATTGCCGCCGCCTGTCGCGGCCGCTATCCATTCCGCCCTTTCCGGCGAAGCAATTTCAACCGAAACCGGGATTTCGTACCGCCCGCACCCGGTCAATGATTCACGCCTTCCCACAGGAGATCACCATGACCGCACTGACGCTCGAAAACGCCAAGCAGATCATCGATGCCGCCTTTGCCAAGGGTGCCGAACTCAAGCTCAAGCCGCTCGGCGTCTCGGTGCTCGATGCCGGCGCCCACCTGGTCGCCTTCCAGCGCCAGGACGGCGCCTCGTTCCTGCGCCCGCAAATGTCGGCCGGAAAGGCCTATGGCGCGCTTGCCATCGGCATGGGGTCGCGGCGCGTGGAAGCCTTCGCCAAGGAGCGCCCGCATCTCGTCGCCGGCATTTCCGATGTCTCGGGCGGACGTGTCCTGCCGGTTGTCGGCGGCGTCCTGATCCGCGACAAGGCGGGTGTCGTCATCGGCGCCGTCGGCATTTCCGGCGACACGTCGGACAATGACGAGGCCGCGGCCATTGCCGGCATCGAGGCCGCCGGCTTCACCGCCGACCCGGGTTGAGCAGCGTCAATTGACATTGATATCCCGGCTCGCCGACCGCATCGATACCGCAAACCCGGCCAGCACATCGATAAGCGCAATGACCATCAGCGTGAAGAAGACGGAATGGGCAGCACCCTTCACCAGCAGGAACTCGACCAGGAACGCCACGAAGACGAAGGTCGACAGCAGATGGTCCATGATCGACGCATTGGTCGTGCGCGTCGACTTCACCATTTCCGCGAAAAAGAAGATCAGTCCAATCAGCACCATCAGGTCGCCGAGGGTCATGGAAAACACCCCGCCCGACATCATGTGGACCGAGAATATCTCGGTCGCCCACGGATCATCGCCGCCGCCGAATATTCCCAGAAGCCCGAGATTGTAGAGGACGAAGGGCACGATCAGCAGCGGAATGGCACCGAACATCTGGCGTCTCCGGTTGGGGGCACCCTTCTGTAGAATGCGGCGTGGGCCCGCCGTCAAGAATTTTCGTACGCCCGGCCAGACGATAGATTGGCGCCGAGGCATGAAATTCCGCCGGCCGAAGCCTCCTTCGCCGGGCCATCATCGAGATGACCTCGTTGACGTCGCATGCCTAAATCGCGGCCCCGCGCGCGCATGGCGCGCCATGAACGATCCGCCAAACGCAAAAAAAGACCGGCCAGTAGCCGGTCTTTCGATAACTCAAAATTTAGGAAGAAGCTGGTCTCAGCTTTCCTTGGGCGTCAACACCTGGCGGCCGCGATACATGCCGGTCTTCAGGTCGATGTGGTGCGGACGGCGCATTTCGCCGGAATTCTTGTCCTCGACATAGGTCGGGGCCTTGAGGGCGTCGGCCGAGCGGCGCATGCCGCGCTTGGACGGAGAGGTTTTTCGTTTCGGAACGGCCATGGATATGCTCCATTACATGGTCAAAAAAGCCCCGCCTGCCCTCGTGAAAGGGCCGTTTCAGGGGCCGGAATCTGAGAAAGTCGGGTGCCTATACACGCCCTGTGCCGTTTTGGCCAGCACTGCCGCGAATTTTTTTGAGTTGGCTACTGCAGACAACCGACATAGGCCCCGGATCGGCCCGCCCGCCGCTCGATAAGATTGGCGAGCCGTTTGAGGCCCGGACCGGGCTTTGCCGGATTGCGTTCGATCGGGTTGGGCAAGGTGACGGCCAGCAGCGCCGCCTGCCGCCGTGACAGCTGTTTGGCCGAAATTCCGAAATGATGCTGGGCGGCGGCCTCGATTCCATAGATGCCCGGGCCCCATTCGGCGACGTTGAGATAGATTTCCATGATGCGCCGCTTCGACATGACGGCATCGAAATAAACGGCCAGCGGCAGTTCGACGAGCTTGCGCACCGTGGCCAGCGGCCGCGCCCATAGAAAGAGGTTCTTCACGGTCTGCATGGTGATGGTCGACGCGCCGCGCGTGGCCTCGCCGGCAAGCGCATCGTCGACAACCCCCTTGAGTTCACCGAGGTCGACGCCGCGATGGAAGCAGAACTGCCCGTCTTCCGACATGATGACGGAATGCGCCAGCACCGGCGCCACGTCGTCGATCGAAACCCAGCGGCGGTCGTAGCCGGAAAACGTCGCCAGATCCTTCAGCATCAGCGTCGAAATCGGATGCACGAACGATGGCAGGTAGAGGAAGGTCAGCACAGTCGGTATCAGCGCCATCACGAAGAGTACGGCAATGCCGCGCCGGACCCAGCGTTTGAGACCGATGCGGTTGCCGCCTTTCGGTCTCCCCGCCATGTCCAGCCCTTCGGTTTCGTGATCGACGATCGGTTCCGTCAAGCCGCCCAACCCGTGCTACTCCCCCTCCCCGGCATAATGGCGCTTGGCTTCTTGCGCAATGTCTGAGTGTCGGCTACCCGTCCCGGCCATGACGAAAGACGATCAAATGGCGTTCGAAACCATCCTTGTCGAGCATGCGGCCGCGATCGAGGCGCAACTGCGCCAGATCCTCGACGGACGCGCGCTCGCCGGCGAAATCGCGCGCCCGGAGCGTCTGATGGCGGCGATGCGCCATGGTGTGCTGAATGGCGGCAAGCGCCTGCGCCCCTTCCTTGTCATGGAGAGCGCCGCGTTGTTCTCCGCCGATGGCGAGGCGGCTTGGCGCGTGGCGACAGCCCTCGAATGCATGCATTGCTATTCGCTGATCCATGACGACCTCCCGGCCATGGACGACGACGACCTGCGCCGCGGCCAGCCGACCGTGCACAAGGCCTACGACGAGGCGACGGCCATTCTTGCCGGCGATGCCCTGCTGACGCTGGCTTTCGACATCCTCGCCGACGAAGCGACCGTGCTGCCGCCCGATCGAAAGGTGACGTTGATGCTGGCGCTTTCCCGCGCCGCCGGCGCCGGCGGCATGGTCGGCGGCCAGATGCTCGACCTCGAAGCCGAGCGGCATCGGCCAGATGAGGCCGGCATCATCCGCCTTCAGGCGATGAAGACAGGCGCGTTGATCCGCTTTGCCTGCGAAGCTGGTGCGATTGTCGCCGGTGCCCCGCCGCAGGACCGCGAACGGCTGGCCGAATTCGGCTCGGCGATCGGGCTTGCCTTCCAGCTTGCCGACGACCTGCTCGACCTGACGGCGAATGCGAGCCAGATGGGCAAGGCGACCGGCAAGGATGCCGCGGCCGGCAAGGCGACGCTGGTGGCGCTGCACGGCGCGACCTGGGCGCGCAGCCAGCTCCAGGGCCTCGTCGATCAGGCTCATGACTTGCTCGAGCCCTACGGCGAACGCGCGGCACTTCTGAAGGAGGCGGCCAAATTCGTGGCAGTCCGCAACAACTAGGGGCGGCTTTGTTCCACGAACGAAATTTTAATGTAAATGAAGCGTAATCCCCATCATTAAAATGATGCGTATGTGTTGGGGTTGCGCGTGCCGGAATATTCTTCCTTTATCCGGTCGATCCGGATTCGCTACCTTTCAGGACTGTTGATTTTCGCACTTGCTTCCGCCGCGATCATGGTTGCGCTGGATCGGGTGAATTCTTACCGTCGCGACATCGAGGCCGTGAGCAGCAATCTCGTCGTTTTCACGCGCGATTTGCGCAATGCGACAAGTTTCGCCGAAACGACCGGCACCGCCTGGCAGACGGAAACGCGCGATGCACTGGCCACATCGGCGCGTGGCCACTCGGAACGCCTGACCGGCGACATCGAGACACTCGATGCCCAGATCGCCGCGATCCGGCCGCGCCTGTCGAAGCGGACCTTCAACGAGCTCGATTCCGCGTCCGTCAACGGGGATCTGTTCTGGTCGCCACGCGACATGGTGCGCAATTTCAACCGGATGTCGGTGGCACAGAAGGCTGACGAGTGGAGCTTTCGCGAAATCCGCAATCAGAACGACCTGGTTGCGCAGCCGATGCTGGTCCGTGTCCGCACCGCCATGGATGACGAGCGCCATCTGGCTGATGCCGCCAGCGACAGGCTGCTGTTGTGGGCAAGCGGCCTGCTGTTTGCCGTTCTCGCCATCGTCGCCTTCTGGATCTTCCGTCCGATGGAAAAGGCGATCCGGCGCGCCTTCACCGAATCCGCCGCATCCCTGTTCAAGGCAGAAGCCGCCGACCGTGCCAAATCCGAATTCCTGGCCAATATGAGCCATGAGATCCGCACCCCGATGAACGGCGTGCTGGGCATGGCGGAACTGCTTGCCAAGACCGAGCTTACGCCGCGTCAGAAGACCTTCACCGATGTCATCGTCAAGTCCGGCAATGCGCTGCTGACCATCATCAACGACATCCTCGATTTTTCGAAGATCAATGCCGGCCAGCTCACGCTGGATCCGGCGCCGTTCCGCCTTTCCGAAGCGGTCGAGGACGTGGCGACCCTGGTGTCGGCGCGTGTCGCCGAGAAGAACCTGGAACTGATCGTCCGCGTCGACCCGCGTCTGCCCGGCTTTGTCGTCGGCGATGCCGGGCGGTTCCGGCAGATCATCACCAACCTGCTCGGCAATGCGGTGAAATTCACCGAGAAAGGCCATGTCCTGATCGATGTCGGCGGCGACACCGTCGATGGCGTGGTTCAGCTCAAGGTTCGGG
This sequence comes from Mesorhizobium carmichaelinearum, assembly GCA_943370265.1. Classification (GTDB taxonomy): domain Bacteria; phylum Pseudomonadota; class Alphaproteobacteria; order Rhizobiales; family Rhizobiaceae; genus Mesorhizobium; species Mesorhizobium carmichaelinearum_A. The sequence continues at coordinate 23,438 of CALRQH020000032.1, read as the reverse complement.
TCGAGGACACCGGCATCGGCATCCCGGCCGAGAAGCTGCAGAACGTGTTCGAGAAGTTTGCCCAAGTCGACGGTTCCTCGACACGCCGCCACGAAGGCACCGGTCTTGGCCTCGCTATCGCCGCCCGCCTCATCGACCTGATGGGTGGCAAGATCGGCGTCGAGAGCGAGATCGGCCGCGGCTCGGTGTTCTGGTTCGCGGTGCCGCTGCCCGCGCACCAGGCCCAGCAGCGCGACGAGATCGTGCCGGTCGATGTCACCGGCGCACGCGTGCTTGTCATCGACGACAATCCGGTCAACCGCGAAATCCTGCTCGAACAGCTCAGAAGCTGGAGCTTCGACTGCGCCGCCGCCGAAAGCGGCGCTGTCGGCCTGGCTTTCCTCGACCGCGCCTTCCAGTTGGGTGCGGCAGTCGACTGCATCATCCTGGATTATCAGATGCCGGGCATGAACGGCGCCGATGTCGCGAGAGCCATTGCCGCCGACAGTCGGCTGAACACCATTCCGGTCGTGCTTTTGACGTCGGTCGACCAGGTCGACTTCGGCAGGATGATAATCGATTACGGCATATCGGCACACCTGACCAAGCCGGCCCGCTCGGCAGTGTTGCTCGGCACCGTCATCTCGGTCGTCCAGAGGGCCCGCGCGCACGGCAGCAAGGCACAGTTCGTTCGCGAACCGGTCGCCGTTGCCCAGCCGTCGGTGCCAGCCTTCACCGTCATTCGCGGCCCTGCCATGCCCGTCTCCGTCGTACCGGAATCGACGGCGACGCCCAACGGCCCGATCGACATCCTCATCGCCGAGGACAATGACGTGAACCAGCTGGTTTTCGGCCAGATCCTCAACGGGTTGGGGCTAAGCTACCGCATCGCCGGCAATGGCCGCACCGCCGTCGAAATGTACCGGGCGCTGCGGCCAAAACTGATCCTGATGGATGTCTCGATGCCCGAGATGAACGGCTACGAGGCGACGCGCGCCATCCGCACCATGGAGGCCACGACAGGCAACCACATACCGATCATCGGCGTCACCGCGCATGCCTTGAAGGGCGACCGCGACAAATGCATCGAGGCCGGCATGGATGACTATCTGCCGAAGCCGGTCTCCCCGGATCGCCTGGGGTCGAAGATCGGCACCTGGCTCAGCGAGACGGTGGTGGCCAAGACGGCTTGATCCAGAGCATCTGCCGGTGGCTCAGACGGCTGCGTCCAGACGATAGCGGCGCATCCAGTCGAGGCTTGTCTCGTCGGCGAGCTTCGCAACGCGCGGCCGCACATCTTGCGCATTCGGGGACGGAGCGCCGAGGACCTCGCAGATGCCCAGCAATGTCGCCGCCGGGTCGGCGGAAAGACGCTCATAGCCGATCCGCAGCGGGGTTATGCCTTGCGCCGCGAACCAAATGTTCCAGGCCACATCATAAGCTTCAAGCTCGTCGACCTCCTGTTTGATCCGCTGGAAATCGTACCGAGGTTCGCCTGGAGGCCCCACCCTTTCGATCTCGGTTCCATCGGGAGCGACATGCCAAAGACCGGTCTGCTGCGCCTTGACCAGGGAGATAGCCTGCGCGAGCTTGTTCTCGCGGGAGAGGTGTATGTAGAGAACATGGCCAAAGGCCTTTTCAAGACGCGCTTTGTCCGATGGCAGTTTTGGGAAAATCTGATCGAGGTTCGCCGAGAGTTCATCCAGATTCTCTCTCATCAAACGAAGGCCAAAGATGCCTGTCCCGCCCTTGCCAGCGGTGATCGCCGCGTCGAGATAGGCCGTATGGAATTCGAGGTCGCTCATCGTGTCACGAGCGGGCAGATTCCACTCTTCAGCCCATTCCAACACGTCCTGCCGTCGATAGAATGAGTGAGGATCGCCGGCCGCCTTCGTCGACGCCAGGAGCTTGCACAGCAAAGTGCTCCCGGTTCTCGGCGTGCCGCAGATTATGTATCCGTCAAACATGTTACAGCCCATACTGGTCGTCGAAGGCAGGGCAACCGCCCCAGGCAAATGATGGGCCTATAACCGAAATTCCAGTTGTATGCGACGGGCGCATTCCAGCGGCGTAAGCGTGCTGGTGTCGACTTCGAGATCATAGCGGATGCCCTTGTGCACGCGCCCATATTGCCAGCGCGCCAGGCCCGGCAACCGGTCAGCCCGCTGGATTTCGCGGGCTTCGAGAACCTCCAGCGGCGCGAACACGCCAACCCAATGAAGATCGAAGGCGGAGAGCAGTTCGAGATACTCCAGCATTTCGCCATCGCACAGCACGTCGTCGACAATCAGATTGTTGCCTTGCCGCGCCATGGCGGCGATGGCGTGCCGCATGCCCCGCAAGGCTCGGGCCCCGACTGGGCCGGTTCTGATGACGACAGATGGCTTGTCGCCGTCTGCTGCGGCTTCATAGGAAAAACCGTCCGCATGGTCCTGCAGGGCTTGCGGCAGCATGTCGATGAACGCGTCCATCTGGACATGCAGGAAGGGCTCGGCGGTTATCATCTGCAGCGCCCTGGCGATCGAGCTCTTGCCGGCGCTGCCGACACCATTGAGTAGAATGATCTTGGCGGTCATGCCTGCTGTGCCCTCACCAGGAATTTCCGACTGTTCTACCGGTTGCGCATGACCAGGCATGAGCCACCGACGCTGTGCAGTTTCTGGCAGATGTTGTCGGCATTGGCCCTGGTGTCGGCCCCAATCCTGACCGCATATATGCCGCGCCGGCCGATTGGCGTCCGCACCCGGCTGATCACGGGATCATGGCTGCCGAGCAAAGCTGGAAACCGGCTTCTCACCCGCAGCCATTGGTTGAGTGCGGCGGAGCGGCGGAAATTGCCGGCCACCTGCACGCCCCACGGCATGACGTTGATCGAGGCCATCGCCACGGTCGTCGACATGATTGCCGGCAACCTGCGGCAAGCGACGGCGAAACTCACCTTGCCATCAAGCGGCTGGGAGGTTCCGGCGTAAGATGTGTCGGTGAACTTGTCCACCGGCTCGCCCATGATGTCCAACACATAGCTCTCGGTTTCCATCGGCAGGAAACCGCCGGAGCTCAACCAGCGGGAAACGCGGTTCTCGCCGGCATTGTAGGCCGCCGCCGCCAGGCCGAGATTGCCGTAGGTCACCTTCATTTCGGCGAGGTACTTCGCCGAGGCCGGGATCGCCTGGGTGATGTCGAAGGAATTGGCAAGGCCGCGCATCTTGGCGGTGCCCGGCATGAATTGGGCGATGCCCTCGGCGCCAACCGGACTGACCGCATTGGGATCAAACCGGCTTTCCTTCCAGATCAACCGGGCGAAGAAATCCTTCGGCAGGCCGTTCTGGTCGGCATAGGCTTCGATCAGGTTGCAAACCTTGTCGATCAGCCGCTGCTTGGCGGACTGGGGCGGATCGGCCTGGACGACCTTCGACCAGCTCAGCCCACACAGCAAAACCAGCGTCGCCCAGAGGAAACGCTGCATCCGATCTACTCGGCCGCGGCCTTGTCGCGACCAAACCGCTGCTCGATATAGTCAGCGACCATTTTCTCGAAATCGGCGGCGATCGACGGCCCACGCAACGTCGCAGCCTTCTTGCCGTCGACGAATACCGGCGCTGTCGGCGTCTCGCCGGTCCCGGGCAGGGAAATGCCGATATCGGCATGCTTGGACTCGCCCGGACCGTTGACGATGCAGCCCATCACCGCGACCTTGAGGTTCTCGACGCCGGGATATTTTTCACGCCACACCGGCATGTTCTTGCGCAAATCGGCCTGGATGTTCTGTGCCAGTTCCTGGAACACGGTGGACGTTGTGCGGCCGCAGCCGGGGCAAGCGGCGACGATCGGCACGAATTGCCGGAAACCCATGGTCTGCAGCAATTCCTGCGAAACCTGCACCTCTCGCGTGCGGTCGCCATTCGGCTCCGGCGTCAGCGAAATGCGGATGGTGTCGCCGATGCCTTGCTGCAAGAGGATGCCCATCGCGGCGGACGAGGCGACGATGCCCTTCGACCCCATGCCGGCTTCGGTGAGGCCCAGATGCAGCGCATGGTTGGAGCGGGTGGCCAGTTCCGTATAGACGGCGATCAGGTCCTGCACGCCGCTGACCTTGGCCGACAGGATGATTTTCTCGCGGCCAAGGCCGATCTCTTCCGCCATCTCGGCCGAGAGAATAGCCGACTGCACGATCGCCTCGCGGGTGACTTCCTGCGCCGTCAGCGGAAAACCCTGGGCCTGGTTGTCGTCCATCAGCCGTGTCAGCAGTTCCTGGTCGAGCGAGCCCCAGTTGACGCCGATGCGCACCGGCTTGTCGTATCTGATCGCCATCTCGACAATCGCCGCGAACTGCCGGTCCTTCTTGTCCTTGAAGCCGACATTGCCGGGGTTGATGCGGTATTTGGCGAGCGCCTCGGCGCAGGCCGGATGATCGGCCAGCAGCTTGTGGCCGATATAATGGAAATCGCCGACCAGCGGCACATTGATGCCAAGCCGGAGCAAGCGCTCGTGGATGCGCGGCACGGCGGCGGCGCTCTCGTCACGGTCGACGGTGATGCGCACGATCTCGGAGCCTGCGCGATGCAGCGCTGCGACTTGCGCGACGGTCTGGTCGATATCGGCCGTGTCGGTGTTGGTCATCGACTGCACGACGACAGGTGCGCCGCCGCCAACCATCACACCGCTGACATCGACGCCGACCGAGGTGCGGCGCGGAAACGGAGAGGAAAAATATCCGGTCATGCCGGCTACCCTTTATCCAACACTTTGAATCTGCGCGTCCCTCCGAAAACCGTATCCGGTTTGCGGGCCGACACGCCAAAGTCCGGGCATGAGGTGGAGGAGCATGGATGGCTTGTCAATGGCGACAGGTCGCCACTGCTTCAAATCAGACCAGGGATAAGACCGGAAAACCTCGATCTCATATGGCCGGAGAAAAACAAAAAACACTTCCGGAACCCATTCTCGGTTTCCGGCCGCGTGCGCCAGGATCGACAACCATCATCCGGCGGCCGAAGCCGCCGGCAGGAAATCTCGAACTGTGGCGCTGCTATCTCAGCTGGGCGTTAATGCTTGGTCGCCCTCAGTTTTTCAATCTCGTCCTTGAGTGCCAGCTTGCGTCGCTTGAGATTCACGATTTCGAGGTCATCGACGGATGGATGGTTCATCGCGTCATCGATTTCACGCTCGATGTCGCCGTGTTTCCGCTGCAACTCATCAAGATGGGAAGCAAGAGACATGATTGGTTCTCCCTTTCATGGTTTCCTCGATTGCAACCGCCAAAGGCACGTCCACCGCAGGTCGCTTCTGTGACGGCACCATGACACTGTGCCACCATCCGGAAGCGATGTCGAATGATCCGTGGTAGCATTCCACGACAATGCGAAATGTGATATGGGCTGCCCGCCGGTTGCAAAAAGACGCCGGCCCCGCCCAATCAGGCCCAGTTTTGGGCGCCGCAGACGTGCACACGGTAGAGAATGTCCGATCAGGAACAGGCCGATATTCGCCTCGAATTTTCACGGCTGAAGCAGGAACACGCCGATTTCGACGCCGCGATCAACGCGATGATCGCGATGAATTGCGACCCGCTGCAGATACAGCGCATGAAGAAGAAGAAGCTGTTCCTGAAGGACCGGCTGATGGCGCTGGAAGACAAGATCATTCCCGACATCATTGCGTGAGGCACCTTATGCGGCGATCGAAAGCCTGGCGGCGCGATCACGCAGCAAACCGATGAGATCGCCGATTCTCTCCTCGGAAGTGTCGATGGGCACCACGAGGCACATCGTCGCCTCGACCTTGCCGGGCGCTGAAAAGACCGGCGCGGCAAGGCATTTTGTGTAGGCATCGACGAGGCCCGAGGTGACGCAATAGCCGGTGGTTTCCGCCCTCGCTATGTCGGCTATGAAGTCGTTGAGCAGCAATTTGCGGCCATCTGGCAAGACGAGGTCGTCCTCGGACACCATGTCCTCGATCCGGGCCCGCTCGAAGCCGGAAAGAAGCAGCCGCCCCGACGCGGTCCAGGGAAGCGGTATCTGCAAGCCGGTGGCGGAGCTGATGCGGAACGGCCTGGTGCCTGGGCTTGAGTGGACGATCGTATAGCGGCCGCTCTGCAGCATGCAGAGTTCCGAGGTTTCGCCTGTCTCGCGCGACAAATTGTCGACTTCCTGGCGTCCCCTTCTGAGCAGGTCGTTGCCCCGCACATAATCCATTCCGTAGAGATAGAGTTTCTTGCCGAAATAGACGCGGTTGCCGTCGCCGGCCATTTCCAGCAGGCCCGCATCGACCAGCGACCGCACCAGCGTGTAGGTCGTCGAGCGGGGTGCATTCACCCCCTTGGCAAGATCGCCAATGCCGATCGCCCGCTGGGTCGCGTGAAGAAATTCCAGGATCTCGAGCACTCGGTTGAGCCCCTTTTCACGCGATCCCGATGTCTTTTCCTCGGCTGAAACTGCTGCGGCATTGCCATCTTGCATTGTCGATTCCTGGTGTTAGTATCTGTCTTGTACAGGATACACACGTCTCTTGTAAGAGACAATCGGCGAGAGATCACTGACGCGTGTATCCGTTCAAAGGGGAACAACACGAAAGGAGGTCGCCGTGAACGACACATCCGGAAGACGTGATTTTCTGAAATTGGGAATGGCTGGACTGGCCACGGCTGGCGTGCTGGCAACCGTCGATGCTCAGAAGGCCGCTGCCCAGGCAGCATCCGACAGCCTGCTGCGCACCGTGCTCGATCGCGGCAAGCTGATCGTCGGCACCGGCAGCACCAACGCGCCGTGGCATTTCGAAAACGATGCCGGCGAACTCGTCGGCATGGACATCACCATGGGGCGCATTCTTGCCAAGGGGCTTTTCGACGACCCGACCAAGGTCGAATTCGTCATGCAGGATCCCTCGCAGCGCATCCCGAATGTGACGACCAACAAGGTCGACATCACCATCCAGTTCATGACCATGAGCGCCCAGCGCTCTCAGTTGATCAATTTCTCCCGGCCTTACTACGTCGAGGGCGTCGCCCTGCTGACCCTTCCGACCGCCGAGAACAAGACGTTCGACAAGCTGCTTGCCGCGGGTTCGGCAACGCGCGTTTCCATCCTGCAGAATGTCGATGCGGAAGCGTCCGTGCATATGGCTCTGCCGCAGTCGCAGGTGATGCAGATCGACACCCAGGCCAACGTGCTGCAGGCCTTGGAATCAAAGCGCGTCGACGCGGCAGCGGTCGATCTTTCGACGGTGCGCTGGCTTGCCTCGCGCAACCCGGACAAATATTTCGACGCCGGCAAGAGCTGGTTCTCGATGCTCTACGGCGCGGCACTTCGGCAAGGCGATCTCGACTGGCTGACCTTCGTCAACGCGACCTTCACCATCGCCATGTTCGGTCATGAGACGGCGCTCTACGACGCCGCGTTCAAGGACTATTTCGGGCAGGAGCCGCCGGCGCGCCATCCCGGCTTCCCGGTCATCTGATCCGCAGGGACGGAAGGGCTTATCCAGAGCCCTTTCGTCCGCCGACGACCCGCGACACAGAGGCGGATGCATGGGCTATGCCCTCAATTTCAACCTGATCTGGCGACATTTCGACAAGCTCTGGGGCGGACTTCTGCTCAGCCTCGAGCTTGCCGTCATTTCCATCGCCATTGGCATCGTCATCGGGCTGGTTCTGGCGGTCTGGTATGTTTCGGCCGGGCGCGTTGTGCGCACCATCATCGCCGCCTATGTCGAATTCATCCGCAACGTACCGCTGATCCTGCTCGTCTATCTCGTCTTTTACGGCCTGCCCACGGTGGTCGATCTCGCCTACAGCGCCCAGACCTCGTTCGTGGCGACGCTCGCGCTCTACAGCGGCGCCTATCTGGTCGAGGTGTTTCGCTCCGGGCTGGAAGCGGTCCCGCGCGGCCAGATAGACGCCGGCAAGGCAATCGGCCTGACACCCTGGCAAAGGCTGCTGCATGTGCGCCTGCCGACGATGCTGCGCATAACGCTGCCGGCGCTTTCCAACACCTTCATTTCCCTTTTCAAGGACACGTCCGTCGCGTCGGTCATATCCGTGCCCGAACTGACCTACGGCGCCCAGTGGATCAACTTCAACACGTTCCGGATCGTGGAGGTCTATCTCGTCGTGACGGCGATGTACCTGCTGACCGGCTATGCGCTTCTCTATGCGCTGAGGCTTCTCGAGCGCTGGTTCAAGGTGGCGCACTAGATGATCAGCCAGATCGCCTATGCCTTGCCTTTCCTCGCCCAGGGCTTTGCCCTGACGCTCTGGGTATCGCTGCTGGTCGTGGTGTTTTCGCTGGTCGCCGGCGTCATCCTGGGCGTCGGCCTCGTCTATGGCCCCGTCCCACTGCGCTGGGCGGTACGCATCTTCAGCGACACCATACGCGGCATACCGATCCTGGTGCTCATCTTCTTCGTCTACTACGGGCTGCCTGCCGTCGGCATCCATCTCCAGTCGTTCTGGGCGGCGGTTCTGGCTCTCACCCTCTTCAAGACGGCGCAGGTCATAGAATACCTGCGTGGCGCCGTCGGCTCCATTCCGAGGGGGCAGTCCGAAGCGGCGATGGCGATCGGCCTGACCTTTCGCCAGCGGCTGGCCTACGTCATCTTCCCGCAGGCGTTCAGGCGCTTCCTGCCGCCCTGGATCAACGGCGTCACCGATGCGGTCAAGGGCAGCGCGCTGGTGTCGCTGCTCGGCGTCACCGACCTGATGCAGGCCATCAACCAGGTCATCGGCCGCACCTACGAGGCCATGCCGCTCTATATCCTCGGCGCGCTCATCTACTTCGCGGTCAACTACGCGCTTTCGCTGGCCAGCCGACGGCTGGAGCGGCGTTTCTCCTTCATCCGGGAATAGCAAGATGTCCACCAGTTCCAACGTCACCCCGGCCCTTCTCGACGTCTCCAATGTTTCAAAATCCTTCGGCGCCGTCGAAGTGCTGCGCTCGGTCAGCCTGAAGGTGGCGCGCGGCGAAGTGGTGACTGTCATTGGTCCTTCGGGCAGCGGCAAGACCACGCTGCTGCGCTGCGTCAACTTCCTGGAAAGCTACGATGGCGGTTCGATCCGGATCGACGGCAAGGAGGTTGGCTACCGCGACAGCGGAACACGACAACGCCGCAGCGAACGTGACCTGGCCGCGATGCGCGCCGAGACCGGGATGGTGTTCCAGAGCTTCAACCTGTTTCCGCATCTGACGGCCGCCGGCAACATCATGCTCGGCCTCACCAAGGTGCGCGGCAAGAGCAATGCCGAAGCGCGCACCATCGCCGAGCACTGGCTCGGACGGGTCGGCCTTTCCCACAAGGCCGACAGTCTTCCCGCCGAACTTTCTGGCGGACAGCAGCAGCGTGTCGGCATCGCCCGTGCTGTTGCGATGGGGCCGAAGATCCTGCTTCTCGACGAGATAACCTCGGCGCTCGATCCCGAACTCGTCGGTGAGGTGCTCGAAGTCGTGCGCAGCCTGGCCGAGGACGGCATGACGATGGTGATGGTCACGCATGAAATGGCCTTCGCCCGCGACGCTTCGAGCCGCATCGTCTTCATGGCCGACGGCGGCGTCAGCGCGGCTGGTCCGCCCGCCGAAATCCTGGCAGCGGATACCGACAATGAGCGCCTCCGCACCTTTCTGGCGCGCTTCCGCGCCTCGCATTTCTGACACCGGACGGCGAGAGCCGTCGCAAGGAGCTTTTCATGACGCCTTATATCCGGCTCGCCGAGTTGGGCCTGACGCTGCCCGAACCGCCGACGCCAATCGCCAACTTCGTCACCCATGCCGAAAGCGGACGGCTGATCTTCCTGTCCGGCCAGGGGCCGCTGCGGGCCGACGGCACGCTTTTCACCGGCAAGGTGGGAGACGATGTCACGGTCGAGCAGGCCTATGGTCACGCCCGCCTCACCGGCCTCAACCTGCTTGCCGTCATGCATGCTGCCGCCGGCGACCTCGGCCGCATCGTGCGCATCGTCAAGCTGCTCGGCTTCGTCAACGCCATACCGACCTTCAGCGACCACCCGAAAGTGGTCAATGGCTGCTCCGATCTCTTCGCCGATGTGTTCGACAAGATTGGCGGCCATGCCCGCTCGGCGATCGGCGTCGGCTCCTTGCCCGGAAACATCACGGTCGAAATCGAGGCCGTCGTCGAGATCGCCGCCTAAGTCCACCAATGGGATATGCAGAGATGAAAACCACTTCCACCGACGGCTCCAACACCACCATCCGCGAACGGCTCGGTCTGCGCCCGATCATCAACGTGTCGGGCACGATGACCGCGCTCGGCGCGTCTATCATCGTCCCGGAAGCGATCCGCGCCATGTCGGAAATCGCATCGCAATGGGTGGAGATGGATGACCTGCAGCGTGCTGCAAGCACGGTCGTTGCTCGTCTCACTGGCGGCGAGGCCGGTTTCATCACAGCCTGCTGCGCCAGCGGCATCACCATGGCCATTGCTGGCGCGATGACCGGAACCAACCTGCTCGCCATCGAACGGCTGCCGGACGACACCGAAGGGCTGAAGTCTGAGGTCATCGTCCAGCTCGGCCACATCGTCAATTACGGCGCGCCGATCGACCAGTCGATCCGGCTGGCGGGCGCAAAGACCATCCCCGCCGGCACCGTCAGCGTGACGCAGGATTATCACGTGCGAGACGCCATCCGCGACCGCACGGCGGCCGGCCTCTATGTGGTTGCGCACCACACCGTCCAGTACGGCATGCTGTCGCTGGAGGAGTTCTGCGAGATCTGTCACGCCAGGGGCGTGCCCGTGATCGTCGACGCGGCTTCCGAATACGATCTGCGCGGCTTCCTGGCGCGCGGCGCCGACATCGTCATCTACAGCGGCCACAAATTCCTCTCGGGGCCGACGAGCGGCATCGTCACCGGGCGCAAGGATCTGGTGCGATCAGCCTATCTGCAGAACCGTGGCGTCGCGCGCGCCATGAAGGTCGGCAAGGAAAGCATCGCCGGCACCATGGCCGCGCTGGAAGCCTGGGAAAAGCGCGACCATGCCGGCATCCGCCGGCGTGAGGAAGCGGCCCTCAACCTGTGGAAGGACACGCTGCAGGGGCTGCCGGGCATTGTCGCGAAGATCATCCCCGACCCGACCGCCAATCCGCTCGACCGGCTGCAGATCTTCGTATCATCCGAGAGCCGGTTTACCGCCGCGGGCCTCGCTTCGGCGCTGGCGACGGGCTCGCCCCCGATCATCGTGCGCAACCATGAGGTCGAGCGTGGCCATTTCTTCCTCGATCCCTGCAACCTTCATCCTGGCGAGGCGGAGACCGTCGCCGAACGCTTGCGCGCCATTTTGACGGCGACCGATCGGCCCGCCGATGCCATGAAGCTGGCCCGCAAGGATTCGTCCGGCGCCTTGCGCTGGCCGGATTAAAGCTGGCAGGACGCTTCCGTGGAACAGCAGGTGCGAATGCGATGGGATAAGTGTGGTCCGTCGCAATCGTATGTTTAACCGGAGTGCTCATTGTCCCCGGTCTCGCATTGGCCGGTGACCCCATGGTGCGGCCCACATGGTCATCGCTTTGCGTCCAACCCCGTCGCCGGCAATGCCGCCAACGATCCGACCTCATTGCTGGCCTACGAAGCCCTCGCCAGACACCTGATAAAGTGACATCCGGCCACAGCGCAGGCAGTGCCGGCGCACTGCCTGCGCTGCCCGTCCTTGCGGCTTTTGGCGAATTCCGCTAATGCGCGCCTTTGTCGCCGGGGAGCAAAAGCTTGGACGATCAACGCGCCGACGTCGCCATCATCATGGGCAGCCAGTCCGACTGGGCGACCATGCGCCATACCGCCGAAACGCTGGAGGCGCTGGGCATCCCGCACAAGCGGCTGATCGTCTCGGCCCATCGCACCCCCGATCGGCTCTATGATTTCGCCAAGGGCGCCAAGGCTGCCGGCTATAAGGTGATCATCGCTGGCGCCGGCGGCGCCGCCCACCTGCCCGGCATGACGGCGGCGATGACGCCGTTGCCGGTTTTCGGCGTGCCTGTGGAATCGAAGGCATTGTCAGGACAGGACTCGCTGCTTTCCATCGTGCAGATGCCGGCCGGCATTCCGGTTGGTACCCTGGCGATCGGCAAGGCGGGCGCCGCCAATGCCGCCCTTCTGGCCGCCGCCGTGCTGGCGCTGAACGACGAAAAACTTGCCGCGCGGCTCGATGCCTGGCGCGCCTCCCAGACCGCCAAGGTCGCGATCGAACCCACGGATACGCCGTGAGCCTGCCTGCGGGATCGACGATCGGCATCATCGGCGGCGGCCAACTTGGCCGCATGCTGGCCATGGCCGCGGCGCGCCTTGGCTACCGCACCGTGGTGCTGGAGCCTCAAGCAGATTGCCCGGCGGCACAGGTCGCCAACCGGCAGATAACGGCCGCCTATGACGACCCGGCCGCCCTTGCCGAACTGGCTGATGCCAGCGACGTCGTCACCTATGAGTTCGAAAATGTCCCGGTCGCGGCCGCCAGCGCGCTTGCCGCCAAGGTACCCGTCCATCCGCCGGCGCGGGCGCTGGAAGTGGCGCAGGACCGGGTGACCGAGAAGACATTCCTCAATGGCATCGGCATTGCCACCGCGGATTTCCGCCCGGTCGACAATGACGACGAGCTGACGGCGGCGCTCAAGGCCTTCGGCGGCAGCGGCATACTGAAGACGCGCCGCATGGGCTATGACGGCAAGGGCCAGCGTGTCTTTCGCAACATGGAAGCGGGCGGCTTTGCCGGCACCTGCGAGGCGATGGGCAACGTGCCGCTGATCCTCGAAGCCTTCGTGCCGTTCGAGCGCGAGATTTCGGTGATCGCAGCGCGCGGTATTGGCGGCGCGGTCGCCGCCTACGACCCGGCCGAGAACGTCCACCGCAACGGCATCCTGCACACCTCGACGCTGCCGGCCGGAATGAGTGCCGGTACGGCCCTAGCAGCACAGGCTGCGGCATCGAAGATACTCTCGGCGCTGGATTATGTCGGCGTCATCGGCGTCGAGTTCTTCGTACTTGCCGACGGCTCGCTGCTGGCCAACGAGATTGCGCCGCGCGTCCACAATTCCGGCCACTGGACGGAAGCCGCCTGCATCGTCTCGCAATTCGAGCAGCATATCCGCGCCGTGGCCGGTCTGCCGCTGGGAAACCCCGGCCGCCATTCCGACTGCGTCATGGAAAACCTGATCGGCGACGATGTCCTGCGCGTTCCCGAACTGCTTTCCGAACCCGACCTGATGCTGCACCTTTACGGCAAGGCCGAGGCCCGCCCTGGCCGCAAGATGGGCCACTTCACGCGGACCAGCCGGCGCGGCTGAGTGTTCCCGGCCAGTTGATCCCTGTTAGCGGATCGAGTGGGCCCCGGGCTCCTTGGCTAGCCGGGCCAGCCCTTGGCGGATATTTCACCGCTCCGGCCAATAGGATCGGTCATGCGGCACGCTTGCGGTTGACACGGACAAGGCTCCTCGTTTATGAGCCACGCACAAGTTCAAAGGCGCGTCTTCTGGCGCGCCTTAAAATTAGGCCCGGTGGGCCCAGACCGACAGGCAAGACCATGAAGATCAAGAATTCGCTCAAGGCGCTCAAGGCGCGTCACCGCGACAACCAGCTGGTTCGCCGCAAGGGCCGCATCTATATCATCAACAAGACCGCTCCGCGCTACAAGGCGCGTCAGGGCTGAGTTTTCGGCCGGGGGCCGCTGGCCTCCGTCTGCGTGATGTCACCGCATCGATCCAGGATTCGGATCGCTTTCGGGAACCACGGTGCGGAAATTCAAAGTGCCAGAGCACCGCGCGCCCGCAAGGACGCGCGGTGCTCTGCTTTTCGGCTTGCCGGCAGTCTCACACGAAATTCAGTTTGACGTTCCGCCGTCCGGGACTAGGTTTCGTTGATGCGGATTCTCCAGGCCTTTCTCACCGCCCTCCTTCTGTCCGGCTCGGTGCCGGCCTGGGCGGATGATCCGGTCAATCCTCCGGTTGCCGCGACAAAGCAAGCCCGACTCAATCAGCTGTTCATCGATCTGAAGCGCGAGCGCAATGAGAAGGCCGCGGAGCGGATCGCCGGGCGCATCTGGGGCGAATGGTCCCAATCCGGCAGTGCATCGATCGACCTGATGATGCAATGGTCGCAGAAGGCGATCGAAGACAAGAAGTTCGACGTGGCGCTCGATTTCCTCGACCAGGTGGTGACCTTGCAGCCAGACTACGCCGAAGGCTGGAACCGCCGCGCCACCGTGCATTTCATGATGAAAAACTTCGGCAAGTCGATGTCCGACATCGACCGCACCCTGCAGCTGGAGCCGCGCCATTTCGGCGCGCTTTCGGGTCTGGCGGATATCATGGCCCTGACCGGCCACAAGCAATCGGCACTCGAGGCCTGGCAGAAGGTGCTGGCCATCTATCCGATGATGCGCAGCGCCCAGGACCAGGTTGCCACGTTGTCGGAAGAGCTCGCCGGCGAAGGCATTTGATCCAAGGGATTAGGCAGTAGGGAATAGGTATTAGGCGCCTGAACTTCCTCGACTGCCTACTGCCTAGAACTAATCCCCCTCCACTCCCGTATATCCCCCATGAACCTGATCTACGCCGTGCTCGCCTTCCTGATGGCTGTTGTCCTCACCCTGGTAGGGGTCACGCGCGTTGGCGCGTGGCTGATCGAGCGCGGCAATCCGCCAGTCGGTGAGTTCGTCGATGTCGATGGCGCCCGCATCCACTATGTCCATGTCCCGGCGCCGGCTCATGCCGACCTGCCGCCGATCATCTTCATCCATGGCGCCAGCGCCAACCTGAAGGACCAGATGCTGCCGCTCAGGCCGCTGCTTGAAGGCCGTGCCGAAATGCTGTTCTTCGACCGGCCGGGCTTTGGCTGGTCGGGACGCGGGCCCGGCAACAACGAGAACCCGTCGGCGCAGGCGAACACCATCGCGGCACTGATGGACCGTCTCGGCATGAGGCAGGCGATCATTGTCGGTCATTCGTTCGGCGGCGCGGTAACCACAGCCTTTGGCCGCGAGCATCCCGACAAGACGCTCGGCCTTGTCTTCCTGTCTCCGGCCAGCCATCCCTGGCCGGGCGGTGCGACGTCCTGGTACTATGACGTGACGACCATTCCCGCCATCGGCTGGCTGTTTTCCGAGACGCTGACCTATCCGGCCGGAACGTTGCAGATGGCGGATGCCACCACATGCGTCTTTTCGCCGAACAAGGCGCCGGACAACTATGTTGCCAGCGCCTCGATCCCCATGGTGCTGCGGCCTCCGGCCTTTCGCGCCAACGCCACCGATGTGGCCGGGCTCTATAGCTACGCCCTTGGCGCCTCGCCGCATTACCGTGAGATCAAGGCGCCGACAGTGGTGATCTCAGGCGACCACGACAAGGTCGTCTACGCGCAAATCCACTCGGTCGGCCTTGTCAGGGACATCGCCGGCGCCGAACTCGTCTGGGTGCATAATCTCGGCCATAAGCCGGACTGGATCGCGCCTGACCTCGTTGTCGGCGCGATCGAGAAGGTCGCAGGCAAGGATGTCGATCTGCAAGCTCTCGCCAAGACAGTGGAAGCGCGCATTGGCAACGATGCTTACGGAGTCGGCCGGTGTGCCGATATCAAGTTGCCCGGGGCCGAACTCGCGCCGACCTGAAGCCTGTCCATTAGCCAGTTCAGATGACCAGCAGCGGTGTTTTGCTGGGGACGCGATCGTAAAGGTCGATGACATCCTGGTTGAACATGCGCACGCAACCGGATGACGCGGATTTGCCGATGGACTTCCAGTCCGGCGATCCGTGTATTCGATAAAGCGTGTCGACGCCGTCCTTGAAGATGTAAAGCGCGCGCGACCCGAGCGGGTTGCTGATGCCGGGCGGCATGCCCTGGCGCCATTTTTCCAGCTTTGGATCCCGGCCGATCATTGCCGAGGGTGGCGTCCAGGTCGGCCATTTGCGTTTCCACTGGACGATCGCGCGACCTTTCCAGGAATAGCCCTGGCGCCCCAGCCCGACACCGTAGCGCATGGCCTTGCCGTCCTTGAGAACCCAGTAAAGGTGCTTGTCAGTCGTGTTGACGACGAGCGTGCCGGGTTTTTCTCCTGTCGGATCGTCAACGATCTGCCGCAGGAAACGCTCATCGACCTTGGTGAAGGGGATCGCCGGCAGCGCCCGGCCATCGTCTTCGACCGCGCTATACATGCTCGCATAGTCGGGAGACACCCGGGTGGCGGTTTCAGGCGCGGCCACTTCGATCGGCGCCTTTTCGGGTGTCGGCTCAAGTGGCGCAGGAATCAGAGGACCGGCAACACTGAGTGACTGCTTGGGCAATTGGGCGCACGCCGAGATCGTGGAAACTCCAATAAGCGATAGCCCGGTCAGAAGTGACCGGCGCGAGACAAGGAATGACATTCAGTATACTTTCAAGCGATGGGAAATGCAGGCGGGCGCGGCGCGACTGTTACCGCCGCTTCACCGCGTTTTGTAGGGGCGATCACGGCAACCCTGTGTCGAGACAAAGGCCGGGATCATTGTCCGTGCCTTTGTTGTATTATGGCCACAGGAGAAGCGCCCAAAGCCCGCGATACGCTTCGGCCTGGAAAAAGAACGGATTACCGGCTGCTCTGCACTTCCGACCCGACATAGGCAATGCGCAACATGTTGGTCGAGCCCGGCGTCCTGAGCGGCACGCCGGCTGTGATGATCACGCGGTCTCCCGGCTTGCCGAAGCCTTCGTCGAAAGCAATGCGGCAAGCGCGATTGACCATGTCGTCGAGGTCGCTGGCGTCGGGCGAGACGACGCAATGCGTGCCCCACAGCAGCGACAGCCGCCGCGCCGTGTTTAGGATTGGCGACAGCGCGATGATCGGCACCTGCGGGCGCTCGCGCGCGGCGCGCAGGCCGGTGTTGCCGGACGCCGTGTAGGTGATGATCGCCGACAGTTTCAGCGTCTCGGCGATTTCGCGCGCGGCCAGCGAAATGGCATCGGCGCCGGTCGCTTCCGGCTCCGAGCGCTGCGCGTTGATGATGCCGGCATAGGTCGGATCGGTTTCGACCTTGGTGGCGATGCGGTCCATCATCGCCACCGCTTCGACCGGATAGGCGCCTGCCGCCGATTCCGCCGACAGCATGATGGCGTCGGCGCCTTCGAAGACGGCGATCGAAACGTCGGACACTTCGGCGCGGGTCGGCACCGGTGCGGTGATCATCGATTCCAGCATCTGCGTGGCAACCACCACCGGCTTGCCGGCGCGGCGCGCGGCACGCGTGATCTGCTTCTGGATGCCAGGCACGGCTTCGAGCGGCATCTCGACACCGAGATCGCCACGGGCGACCATCAGCGCGTCGGAAAGCTCGATGATCTCGGCCAGTCGGGCGACGGCCTGCGGCTTTTCGATCTTGGCCATGATCAGCGCCCGGCCACGTGCGATCTTGCGCGCTTCGGCAAGATCCTCGGGCCGCTGCACGAAGGACAGCGCGATCCAGTCGACGCCCGTTGCCAGCACGGCATCGAGATCCTTGCGGTCCTTCTCGGTCAGCGCACCCACCGGCAGATCGGTATCGGGAAGGCTGACGCCCTTCTTGTCGGAAATGGTGGTGCCGGCGACAACGGTGCAGACGATCGACTTGCCGTCGCTCTTGACCGCCTTGAGTTCCAGCTTGCCGTCATCGATCAAAAGACGGTGACCAGGCTCGACCGAGCTCAGGATTTCCGGATGCGGCAGATATGCCCTCGTCGACGTTCCGGGTTCAGGATTGTCGTCCAGCGTGAAGGTCTGGCCGGCGGTCAGCACTTCCTTGCCGTTGGCGAACTTGCCGACGCGCAGCTTTGGCCCCTGCAGGTCGGCCAGGATGCCGATCGGCCGGCCAACCTTTTCCTCGACGGCACGGATACGCCCGACCAGCGTGCGCATCAGCTCGTGATCGGTGTGACTCATATTGATGCGGAACACGTCGGCGCCCGCCTCGAACAGCTTCTTCAGCATCTCCTCGGAAGAAGAGGCCGGACCGATGGTGGCGAGGATCTTGACCTTGCGGCTGCGTCTCATTGACTATTCGTTCCCGGGGCGGCTGGGGCGCCTCCCGTTGCGGGCTCATCGGTCAGCTGGACCATCCAGCTTGCCTGTTCGCCCGTGTCATATTCCTGGAATCCGGCGCGCTGAAAGCCTCGGGCGACGCAGTCGGTCACGCCGGCGATCTTGAACTCTTTTTCAGCCACGCACATGTTGATCGGGCCGTCCCAGCGTCCACCGCGCTCGGCGTCTTCTGCATAAAGATAGTAAAACCTTGATGACAGCGGCCCTTCGATCAACGTCTTGCAGCTCGATCCTTCGATGTGCCACCAACCCTCGGTGATCCAGCCGGCCTTGGCGCGATAGCCGATGCCGACGCCGACCAGGTTTTGCGTGGCGTTGCAGACGCGGAAATCGGCGTGAGCCGGCGAAGCCATGACCATCGCGGACAAACCCACGGCAAGGGTCAGGAGCGGCATGGCAAAGGCATAGCGCGCGCGCCGCCTGCCAGCGAAACCCATTCCAAAACCCCTGAAGAACCACATCAGCATCTCTCTGCGCCCCTTTTCGGAAAAGTCCGGGCGCATGTCAACGCGCCGTTCTGTCCAATTCCAATCGATTTAGAAAGGCCCTGGCGCGAGTTTCCGTCGCTTCTGCCAGATTTCCGCAGAAACCGTGGCCAAACAACGGCATTGCGCGAGCGTCCTCTTCGTGGAATGACGATAGCACCCTCCCAGGAAGCCAGCGAACAGACCATTTCCCGCCAATGACCCGATCCACAGTTTTCGCGCCATTCGATCTTGTCGAGGGCGACCGCAAGCGAGGCATTGTGCTGCTGGCCGACCATGCCCGCCGCGACCTGCCGGACGAGTATGGCAGCCTCGGCCTGCCGGCGGCGGAATTCGATCGTCACATTGCCTACGACATCGGCGTCGAGGCAGTGACGCGCGAACTGGCAGCCCTGCTTGGCGTGCCCGCCGTCCTCTGCAATTTCTCACGCCTGCTGATCGACTCCAATCGCGGCGAGGATGATCCGACGCTGATTCGCCAGCTATACGACGGCACGATCGTGCCGGGAAACTATCCTCTGGCCGCGGAAGAGCGCGAAAGGCGGCTCGATCGCTTCTATCGTCCCTATCATGATGCGGTCGGGGCGATGATCGCATCCGTCGCGCAGGCGTCCGGGCAGGCGCCGTTCATCTTCTCGGTGCATTCCTTCACGCCGGTCATGCAGGGCATCAAGCGTCCCTGGCATGTCGGCATCCTGTGGGACGTCGACGATCGCGTCGCGCGGCCGCTGATCGACATGCTGGCCACCGACAAGAACCTCGTCGTCGGCGATAATGAGCCTTATGACGGCGCACTGCGCGGCGACACCATGTTCAAGCACGCCATCGTCAACGGTTTCGCCCATGCGCTGATCGAGATCCGCCAGGACCTGATCGCCACCGGCAAGGATGCGCTCGCATGGGCGCAACGCCTGGCGCCGATCGTTGACGCCATCGACCGCCGTCCCGATATACATGTGGTCAAAATGTTCGGCTCGCGCACCGGGCCGCTGTAAGACCGCAAGGAGGTTTCGATGACTGAACTCAGCGACGAGCAGAAGCGCGACTTCGAGGCAGCCGCCTTTCGCCGGCTGGTCGAGCATCTGCGCGAACGCAGCGACGTGCAGAACATCGACCTGATGAATCTCGCCGGCTTCTGCCGTAACTGCCTGTCGAACTGGTATCGCGAGGCGGCGAACGGCGAGGGCGTTGATCTCACCAAGGATCAGTCGCGGGAAATCGTCTACGGCATGCCCTATGCGCAATGGCAGGCACTCAACCAGACCGAGGCCTCCGACGCCAAGAAGGCCGAATTCGAGGCAAGGCGACCCAAGGACCACTAGGTCAGCCACCGGCAGTCAGCCACCGGCATTCATCGATCGCTCTCAATGCGGGGTTTGGCCCAAATACTTTCCCGGAAGAGCGCTTGACTGAAAATTGAATCGATCTAATTTGCCGCTCGAAGCCATTTTCGGACCGGAATCGCCTTATGAACGCGTCGAACGCCATGCAGATAGCCAATCGTGGGCGATGGGCGGTAGCAGCCATCTTTCTCGCCAACGGCTTCCTGACCGGCAGCTGGGCACCACAGATTCCTGTGTTCCTGACCCGGCTGGATATCTCGAAGTTCACGCTCGGCCTGCTGATCCTGCTGTTCGGCGCCGGCGCGGTCATGGCCATGACCTGGTGCGGCCATCTCATTTCCAGGCATGGTTCGCGCACCGTACTGCGCTGGTTTGGCCTGTGCGGCAGTCTCGGGCTGCTGGTCGTGGCGCTGGCGCCCAACGTGCCGCTGGCGGCCATCGCCATGCTCATCTTCGGCGGCTCGATCGGCGGCATGGATGTCGCCATGAATGCCAATGCGGTGGTGGTCGAGCGGCGGCTCTCCCGCGCCATCATGTCGTCCTCGCACGGCTTCTGGAGCCTCGGCGGTTTCGCTGGCGGCGGACTGGGTGGGTTCGCCATCCAGCATTACGGCCATCTTGCCCACGCGGCGGTGGTGACGACGCTCGCCTTCGTGGTGATCGCGGTGGCGATCCGCCATCTGATCGCCGAGGACAGGCCGCGGGCCGCCGAGCACCACAAATTCGCGCTGCCCGGAAATCCGCTCGTCTATCTGGTCGGGCTGATGGCGCTGCTGACGATGATATCGGAGGGCGCGGTGCTCGACTGGGGAGCGCTTTATCTTCGCCAGGAACTGGGCGCTGACCTTGCCGTCGCGGGGCTCGCCTACGCCGCCTTCTCCGGCGTCATGGCCATCATGCGGTTCTTCGGCGACGGCGTTCGCAATCGCTTCGGCGCTGTGACGACATTGCGCGTGTCGGCGCTCGTCGCAGCCGCGGGCATGCTGGTGGCAGGCCTGTCGCCCTCGCCCTGGCTCGCCATCGCGGCCTTTGCCTTTTGCGGCTTCGGCATCGCCAACATGGTGCCGATCATCTTTTCGGCCGGCGGCAACCAGGAAGGCATGTCGTCAGGCACCGGCATGAGTGTGGTCACCACCATGGGCTACTCCGGCATCATGGTAGCGCCATCGGCGATCGGCTTCGTCGCCGAGCATTCGAGCTTCGGCCCGATCTTCATCGCCATGTCGGGCCTGCTGATCGTCGTCCTGTTGATGGCCGGCCTGGCTCACCGCGCCGAATTCGCGCCGAGCGCGGCGCCGGCCGAATAGCGCTTCAGTTCCTCGTGGAGGAAATCCGCCACACGGCGGATGCGCACGCTGGTGCGCACATCGCGGTGCATGGCCAGCCACACCGGCAGCGCCGGCAATTGTAGGCCAGGCAGCACCTTCTCCACCAATGGATCACGGTCGGCCAGCGGCTCCTGGCCAAATCCGATGCCGTTTCCGGCCCGCACCGCTTCCCAAAGTACGATCTGGTTGTCGGCCCTGAAGCGAAAGCTGCTGCGGGCGATCGAGACGCCGAACTGGGCAAAGCCCCTGATGATCTCGTCGCTGCGATCGAAGCCGATCAGATCGTGCTCTGCAAGATCATTGGGCACGCGTGGCCGGCCGCGACGGTCGAGATAGGATTTTGCCGCGCAGGCGCAAAGCGCAATGTCGGTGACCTTGCGCGCCACCAATTCGTTCTGCGTCGGCTTGACCATGCGAATGGCGATGTCGGCATCGCGACGCAACAGGTTCTCGACCTGGTTCGAAGCGACGATCTCGACCTCGATGCCGGGCTCCTCGATGCCGAGCCGCGCCGTCATCTCCGGCAGCACATAGGCGGCCACCACCTCGCTGGCGGCGATGCGCACCGTGCCCTCGATCGCCTCGACCGAGCCCAGCGCCAGCAGTGAAAACGCACTCGCCTGCTCGCTGACGGCCCTGCCGCGCTCGAAGAGCGTGCTGCCCGCCTCGGTCAGCATGTAGCCGCGCCGCCCGCGCCGGAACAGCGTGACGCCCAGCGCCTGCTCCAGCTCCGCGATATGGCGGCCGAGCGTCGGCTGACTTGCGGAGAGTTTACGCGCCGCCGCCGACAGACTGCCGGTTTCCGCCACGGTCACGAAACTCTTGATCAGGTTCCAGTCGATTTCAGCCATTCATAATTGAATATCATATCGCCAATTTCAGTCAATTTTCATTCGTTTTCCGATGGATCATATTCGGGACCTAACGCAAACACGGAGACGAAAAATGACCAAGATCGCAATTCTCGGTGCCAATGGCCGGCTCGGCCGCGTGGTCGCCAAGGCCTTCATCGACGCGGGCTACGACGTCCGCGCCATTACCCGCAGCGGCAAGGTGCCGGCGGAACTCAAGGGCGCGACAGCCGCCGCCGGCGATGCACTCGACCGAGATGCCCTCATCCGGGCGACGGCAGGCGTCGACATCATCTTCAACGGCCTCAACCCGATCTACACAGACTGGGGCAAGTGCATGCCGATGGCCGAGAACGTCATGGCCGCCTGCCATGCCAACAGTGCGCTGCATCTCTTCCCCGGCACCGTCTACAACTATGGCTCGCCGATGCCCGCAGCGATCACGGAAGACACCCCGTTCCGCCCGACGACGGAAAAGGGCCGCATCCGCTGCGCCATGGAAGACCTGTTTCGCCATGAGGCCGACGCCGGCCGCGTCCGCACCATTCTGCTTCGGGCCGGCGACTTCTTCGGCGGCACCGGCAGCGGCTCATGGTTCGACCTGGTCGTTGCCGCCAAGATAAACAAGGGCATCTACACCGCGCCCGGCCCGGTCGACCTCGTGCATGAATGGGCCTATTTGCCGGACTTCGCCGTAGGCTTCGTCGCGCTGGCCAGGAATCTCGACAAGCTCGGCTTCTACGAGGCGCTGAACTTTCCGGGCCACGCGGTCACCGATCTGGAGATCAAGGCCGCCGCCGAGAAGGCCGTTGGCCGTCCGCTCAAGATGACCTCCATGCCCTGGTGGGTGCTGTGCGCCGGCAGCCCGTTCGTGGCGATGTGGCGGGAGATTGTCTCGATGTCCTATCTGCGCTTCGAGCGCCACCAACTGGCCTCGACGCGGCTGGAGCGCATTATCGGCGAGATTCCGCATACGCCGCTGGATCGGGCCGTCGCCGGGGCTCTCGAAGACATCGGCATCGCAACTGTGGCGCATGCGTCCAAAGCTGCGTGAACGCAGAAGCGGCGGACATGATCATGCCGTGTCCATCACTTTCCGCCACCCACCTGAGGCCGTTCCAGAGCCGCCCCAACACCAGGAGAATGAGAAGCAGGACCAGTATCGCTCCGGCAATTCCGGACGGTCCATAACCCCAGGACTGCGAATGCGGCCATGCCGGCACAGCGCCGATCAGGACAATGACGAGAATTGTGGTGATCGGCATCTAAGAGCCTGAATCAAAAAGAATGGTTTGATATCAAGCTCTTGCGAGCCTGCGTGTGAGCAGGCGAATGTGGGCGACGTATATCCAGGCTTCTGCAGAAGCGATGGATTTCTCCCAGTCCTTGGCGAGCCTGCGGCATCGCCCCAGC
>CALRQH020000031.1:0-61725 GCA_943370265.1 Mesorhizobium carmichaelinearum | reverse complement strand
GATGGGCACCGCCTTTGGCGGCGCGCGCGGCCGCACCGATGTGCCCAGGATCGTCGACTGGTACATGGACGGCAAGATCGAGATCGACCCGATGATCACCCACACGCTGAAGCTCGACGACATCAACAAGGGCTTTGACCTCATGCATGAGGGCAAGTCGATCCGGAGCGTGGTGGTCTACTAGAACGCGACCAGCACGAGCGGATGCAAGTCGGCGTCCGGTCGCGCTCCACTGAATCTGCGTATGGTCGGCCAGGATCATTTTAATGTTTGGCGGACCGTGCGTTGCTAGGACGACACGCCGCGGACCAACCGGCCCGCGACCTCTGTGGTTCACAACATGGGAGGAGAAGACATGGCGGAAAAACTGCATCCGAAAATCGACAATGGGCTGCCCAAGGAAAGCGCGAGCTTTGCCGGCGGCACGCTGGTCTGTGCCTGCACCAGCAAGCCCGTGAAGGTGAAGGTCAAGGGCCAGATCGCCCACAACCACGCCTGCGGCTGCACCAAGTGCTGGAAGCCGGAAGGCGCTGTGTTCTCGGTGGTTGCCGTGGCCGGCACGGGCGACGTCACCGTCGCCGAGAATGGCGACAAGCTCAAGGTGGTCGACGCCAGTGCGCTGATCCAGCGCCATGCCTGCACCGGCTGCGGTGTCCACATGCACGGGCCGGTCGAGCGCGACCATCCGTTCAAGGGCCTGACCTTCATCCACCCCGAGCGCTTCGTCGAGGATGGGTGGTCGCCTCCGGGCTTTGCCGCCTTCGTCTCGTCGATCATCGAATCCGGTGTCGACCCGAAGCGGATGGATGGCATCCGCGCGCAGTTGAAGAAGACCGGGCTCGAACCCTATGATTGCCTCAGCCCCGGCCTGATGGACTATATCGCCACCTGGACCGCGAAGAAGTCCGGCGCCTTGCCGGCTTGATTGACTGCGAGAAGGGGCGATCGCTGCATCCCCCCTTCTCGCCCTTCGCCGTATATGATTCAGGGGTTGTCGATCAGGCTTTCTCATGAACTCAGGGGTTCTCAAGAACTGGAAACTGAAGCTCCGCTACGGGCGGATGAAAACGGCGTTTCATCACTTCACGGTTCTGGCCGAAGGCGAGGTTGTGTCACCCAATAAGGACTTTGGAACGGGATTAGGGCCCTCGTTCTTCGGGATGAAAGTTTGGGCATCGGACTCTGACGAGGCGATAGATATGGTACGCGCTATCGGCCAGCACCTTGGTTTCGCGTCCACAGGAAGAATTTACGTCTATGATACTGACCCCACGGAACCGCCCGGCACCGAACCGCATGGCTATGAGCTGAAATTCACACCGTATGAACGCGACTAGTACCAACCAGGAACGAAGCCCCCAGATACTCGTCGACGCTGACGCCTGCCCGGTGAAAGCCGAAGTCGAAAAGGTGGCCGAGCGTCATGGCGTCGTCGTCACCTATGTCTCCAATGGCGGCCTGCGCCCTTCCCGCGATCCGATGATCCGCAACGTCGTCGTCTCCAAGGGAGCCGACGCGGCGGACGACTGGATCGTCGAGAATGCGAAACCCAATGACATCGTGGTGACCGCTGACATCCCGCTTGCCGCCCGTTCGGTGGCACTCGGCGCGCACGTACTTGGGCCGACAGGACGCCCCTTCACGCCTGAGACGATCGGCATGGCGGTGGCGATGCGCGATCTCAAGCAGCATTTGCGCGAGACTGGCGAAAGCAAGGGCTACAATGCCAGCTTCGCGCCGCAGGACCGCTCGCGGTTTCTCGGCGAACTCGACCGCATCTTGCGGCGCGCCCTGAAAACCGCCACACCGGGCTAGAACAAAGCACCTGTTTCATGCCCCGCTCGCCTATTCGATCTTTCCTGGCGACAAGCGGCCGGAAGGCTGGGATTTCCTGTACTTCTCGGCGGTTATCGGCATGACGGCGCAGACAGCCGACACCAACATTTCGGCGACGCACATGCGCTGTGTCGTGCTCGTCCACTCGATCCTGTCGTTCTTCTTCAACACGGTCATCGTCGCTGCCGCGGTGAACCAGGCGGTCAGCCTTGGTGCGCCTTAGGAGTTCAGACCCTCTAATATTTCCGTGATCGGATGAAACATCGGTTTGGCTTGCGACGTATCAGGAGGAGAATGATCAAATAGAAGTCGCGCTGGGTCGGCGTGGCCTGGAGGCAGGAAACCCATGGAATCAGCTATCCGAAGCAAACCCACGGAGGATGCGGAAACCGCCACGGTGCCGGCCACGACGCTGATCTACCGGCAGTCGCGCTGGACGAGGCTGACGCATTGGCTCTGGGCTATCTCGCTGTTCTTCATGCTGCTTTCGGGCCTGCAGATCTTCAACGCCCGCCCCCAGCTCTATATCGGCAAGCAGTCGGGCTTCGAATTCAACAACACGGTCTTCGCCATCGGCGCGGAGAACACGGCGAACGGCTCGCGCGGCTATACCGAAATCCTCGGGCATCGCTTCGACACGACCGGCGTGCTCGGCTGGTCCGGCCCCGCGGGCCAGGAGACGGCGCGCGGCTTCCCGTCATGGGCAACGATCCCATCCTATTATGATCTCGGCACCGCCCGCGTCGTGCATTTCTTCTTCGCCTGGATACTGGTGACGACGCTGATCGTCTGGCTGGTCGCCGGCCTGATCAACGGTCATATCCGCCGTGATCTGGCCCCCCGCATCGATGATATCAAGCGGCTGCCGCAAGACATCATCGACCACGCCAAGCTCAAATTCCACCACACCCGCGAATACAACACGCTGCAGAAGATGGCCTATGGCGGCGTGCTGTTCGTCCTGCTGCCGCTGATGATCATCACCGGATTGGCCATGTCGCCGAGCATGAATTCGGTGCTGCCGTTCCTGAACGATCTGCTCGGTGGCCGCCAGACCGCCCGGACAATCCACTTCAGCGTGATGGTGCTGCTGGTGCTTTTCTTCGTCGTGCATATCCTGATGATCATTGCCGCCGGTCCGATCAACGAACTCCGCTCGATCATCACCGGCTGGTACCGCACCGATCCTCCCGCACATGACGACAAACCCGCCGAGAGGAGTGTGTGACATGGCAAAGTTCGAGATCAGCCGCAGGAAATTCCTAACCGGGGCCAGCCTCGGCGTATCCGGCATCATGCTGTCGGGCTGCGACGCCTTCGACAGCCAGCTCGGCATCGGCGATGGCCTGCGCAGTTTCCTGGAAAACGCCAACGGCCTGACATGGCGCGCGCAACGTTTGCTTGCCGGGCGCGATTCGCTGGCGCCGGAATTCACGGAGGCCGACATCCGCCAGCCGCAGCGGCCGAATGGCGTCACGGCACCCGACGATGACGCCTACAAGGCCCTGCTCGCCAACAACTTCGCCGACTGGAAGCTGGAGGTTACCGGCCTTGTCGAGAAGCCGCTGTCGCTGACGCGCGACCAGATCATGAACATGCCGAGCCGCACGCAGATCACCCGCCATGACTGCGTCGAAGGCTGGAGTTGCATCGCCAAATGGACGGGAACGCCGCTGTCGCTGGTGCTGGACCAGGCGGTGGTCAAGCCGCAGGCGCGCTATGTGATGTTCCATTGCCTCGACACGATCGACCGCAGCCTTGCCGGCGACGTCAAATATTACGGCACCATCGACCTGATCGATGCCCGCCATCCGCAGACCATCCTTGCCTACGGCCTGAACGGCAAGCCGCTGCCGGTCGAGAACGGCGCGCCGCTGCGCGTCCGTGTCGAACGCCAGCTCGGCTACAAGATGCCGAAATATCTTTCCAAGATCGAACTCGTGGACAGCTTCGCCGACGTTGGCGAAGGTCGCGGTGGCTATTGGGAAGACAACGGCTACGACTGGTATGGCGGCATTTGATGCCGCCAACCTCGCCCTTGATCTGGCTCCTCTGACCTACGCAACCTTGTCGAGCAGCGGCTTCAGCACCGGATGGATTTCCGGCGAGGCATGCTTGATCAGGGTCAGCAAGGCGCGTTCGTTGTCGCGCAACGGACGGTCAGTGCCAATGCGCTCGGCCAGCCATTTCGCTTCGCTGGCATCGATCGTTTCGGCACGGCGGGCCAGCGCTTCGGTGGCCCTGTTCCTGGCTTCCCAATCGGCCTCGATATCGCCGGGCGAGTTGTACGCTTCCATGATGCCGGCAAGCCCGCCGGATACCATGCGGCTGAAGAAGCCGCCGATCTCCGGCTCGCTCTTCTCGAAAAACTGATCATGGCGCAGTGCTACATCGCGCGTCGGCGGTTCGTAGCCGGCCGAACACATGACGAAATTGGCGATCGCCTTGACGAACAGGTCGTTCCAGGACGGATCGTTGTTGGCCGCCGCCGTCTGCTCGTTGATCTTGAACAGGATCTCGGCTTCGGCCTTGGTGATGGCGATGTTGCCGTCGCCACCATAGGCATAGAGAATGCGGCGCAGGAGATCGACCTCGACCCTGGCGACCACCCCCGGTACCATGTTTCCGCCGCGCATCAGTGGCCCCTTCCCGTCTATCACCGCATGTGCGACCTGCTCCAGTGCATAGGCGGAAAGCTGGCTGGGAGATGACCTCGCCTCCTCCAGGACATGCACCAGCAGTTCAAGTTCGGTGCGGCTGTCAACCATGCCATCGCGCGAGATGGTGCGAACCAGCCAGTCGGCGTTCTCCTGCGAGATATAGCCTTCAGGCTTTTCCTGATGGACGATGTAGTCCGTTACCGCCTCGACGAAAAAAGGCGCCCATTCGAGGCACTTGTCGCGCGCCGTCTGGTCGAGTGCGAACAGCGCTTCGGCTTCGCCGCGTGTCACGACGCCGTCGGCAAAGACTTCGCGGCGCAGCATGAGCACGTCCTCGACGGCAATGCGATTCTTGGAAGTCAGCCCCGCCACCGGCGCGGTCATGATCAATTCGCCCATTTTTCTTCCCCGTTCGCCGCCACGGTGGATCCCCGTGATATCAGCCAGAATATCAGCAGTGTCTTGAAAAACCGGCAAACGGCGTGGTTAGCGAAGACTTGTCGGTAATGCGTCGCGGACAGGTGACAACGTGTCGTTGAGGGGCTATGGATGGCGCGTCGAGGGCTCAGGCTTTGAGTCCTACCTGTTTGCGGGAGAGAGCAGCGAAAGCTGTCGCCGAAGGGGAAATCGCCCGAAATCTCTCAGGCAAAAGAACCGTAGACGGGAAAGACACTCTGGAAAGTCGGGGCTTGCCCCCGCGCCGAAGGTGTAAGCGCCGCTGACAGAGTTCCGGCTGCGCGAGTCTCTCAGGCTTCAGACAGAGGGGCACGGACTGGTCGCCATTCGCGGCCGCTTGCGTGCGACTCTGGAGATGACATGACGGGCGACGACACCAAACACCTTGCTCTCGAAGATATGCATATCGCCGCCGGTGCGCGCTTTGGCGCCTTTGCCGGCTGGTCCATGCCGCTGACCTATCCGGCCGGCGTCATGAAGGAACACCTGCACACCCGCGAACATGCCGGCCTGTTCGACATCTCGCATATGAAATTGTTCGAGGTCAGCGGACCCGGTTCGGTCGCGCTGCTCGATCGCGCCTGCCCGCTGGATGCCGGCGCGCTCGAAATCTCGCAGTCCAAGCTGACATTCTTCCTCAATGAAGCGGCGGGCATCCTCGACGACCTGATTGTCACCAGGCTCGGCGATACCAGATTCATGGTGGTCGCCAACGCCGGCAACGCCGTCGCCGACGAAAAGCACCTGCGTGCGCTGGCCGGGGATTTCGATGTGAAGGTGGATGCCCTCGACCGTGTCTTCCTGGCCATCCAGGGTCCGGAGGCCTGGGCTGTCCTGTCCCGCGCCGGCATCGAGACCGGCTCGCTGCTATTCATGCATGGCATCGAACCTCGGAAAAACTGGTTCATGAGCCGCTCCGGCTATACCGGCGAAGACGGTTTTGAGATCGGCTTGCCGGAGACGGATGCGCGCGACCTCGTCGCCAAACTGCTCGAGGATGAGCGCGTGTTGTGGATCGGCCTTGCCGCACGCGACAGCCTGCGGCTGGAAGCCGGCCTCTGCCTGCACGGTCAGGACATCACGCCGCAGACCGACCCTGCGGCAGCGGCGCTGATGTGGGCGATCCCGAAGGAGATCCGCGCTTCCGGTGCATTCATTGGCGCCGATGCGCTGCGCGCCGCATTGGAACGAGGCGCCGCGCAGAAGCGCGTCGGGCTGAAGCCGGAAGGCCGCCAGCCGGTGCGTGCCGGCGTTGCCCTTTTCGATGCCGACGGCAATCCCACCGGCCATGTCACATCAGGCGGCTTTGGCCCCTCGGCCGGTCATCCGGTCGCCATGGGCTATGTCTCGACGCCGCTGGCAAAACCCGGAACACGGGTTTTCGCCGACGTGCGCGGCACGAAAATCCCCGTCGATGTCAGTTCCCTGCCCTTCACACCCCATCGCTACCGCAAAGGATGAATTCAATGGCAACAACCTATTTCACCACCGACCACGAGTGGCTCCGCGTCGAAGGCGGCATCGCCACTGTCGGCATCACGAACTACGCGCAGGAGCAGCTCGGCGATCTCGTCTTCGTTGAACTGCCGGAAACGGGAAAGAAGCTTGCCAAGGGCGATACCGCTGTCGTGGTCGAATCCGTCAAGGCCGCCTCCGACGTCTACGCACCGGTCGATGGCGAGATCACCGAGGCCAACGGCTCGCTCTCATCCGACCCGTCACTGGTCAATTCGGCGGCGACCGGCGCCGGCTGGCTGTGGAAGATGAAGCTGGCCGATGAAAGCCAGCTCGCCGGCCTCATGGATGAGGCCGCCTACAAAGCCCATATAGCCTGACAACAGGACTGAAAACGATGAGCGCAGCACTTACCCCCTTCTCGGCCCGCCATATCGGTCCGGGCGTCAACGATGTCAGAGCCATGCTTGCCGTGATCGGCGTTCCGTCCGTCGAGACGCTGATCAGCCAGGCCGTGCCGCAGTCGATCCGCCTCGACCTGCCGCTGACCCTGCCCGCGCCAGCCAGCGAAGCCGAAGCGCTCGCCGAATTGTCTGAGACCATGGCGAAAAACACGGTGCTGAAGAGCTTCATCGGCGCCG
Source organism: Mesorhizobium carmichaelinearum (assembly GCA_943370265.1). Lineage (GTDB taxonomy): Bacteria > Pseudomonadota > Alphaproteobacteria > Rhizobiales > Rhizobiaceae > Mesorhizobium > Mesorhizobium carmichaelinearum_A. Next base: position 54,677 of record CALRQH020000031.1, on the reverse strand, counting down.
GCTATCACGGCGTCCATGTGCCGCCGGTCATCCAGCGCAACCTGTTCGAGAACCCGGCCTGGTACACCGCCTACACGCCCTACCAGGCCGAGATCAGCCAGGGCCGTCTCGAAATGCTGTTCAACTTCCAGACGCTGGTCGCCGAAATCACCGGCCTGCCGGTGGCGTCGGCCTCGCTGCTTGACGAAGCAACCGCAGTCGCCGAAGCCGTCGGCATTGCGCTGCGTCATCACCGCGACAAGCGGACCAGAATCGCGTTTGCCGGCACGCCCCACCCACAGACGCTGGATGTCGTGCGCACCCGCGCCGAGCCGCTCGGCATCGAGATCGACGGCGAAACGATCGACGACAATACAGCCGCCCTGCTCGTCTCCTGGCCGGATACGTTCGGCGTCTATGGCAACCACAAGGCCGCGATCGACAAGGCACGCGCCACCGGTGCACTCGTCGTGTTCATCGCTGATCCGCTCGGCCTGACGCTGACGGATGCACCGGCAAAGCTTGGCGCCGACATTGCCGTCGGCCCGATGCAGCGCTTTGGCGTGCCAATGGGCTTTGGCGGCCCGCACGCTGCCTATTGCGCCGTCTCCGACAGACTGACGCGCCTGATGCCCGGCCGCCTGGTCGGCCAGTCGACCGACAGCAAGGGCCGCCCCGGATACCGCCTTGCCCTGCAGACGCGCGAGCAGCATATCCGCCGCGACAAGGCCACCTCCAACATCTGTACCGCGCAGGCGCTGCTCGCCAACATGGCGACCGCCTATGCCATCTGGCACGGCCCTGCCGGATTGCAGGCGATCGCCGGGCGCATCCACGCGCTGGCAAATCGCCTGGCAAACGGCCTCAAGGCCGCCGGCGTTGCGGTGCTCGGCGCCAGCCGCTTCGACACGGTGACGGCGGAAGCAAAAGGCAAAGCCGCCGCGATTGCCGCCGCGGCCGAGAAGACCGGTAGGCTGCTGCGTGTCATCGACGCCGATCATGTCAGCGTGGCCTTCGACGAGACATCTACCGACGCCGATCTCGACGCGATCGCGGCATTGTTCGGCGCCAAGGCCGGCATTTCCGCCGACAGCACTGTACCCGGCAAGCCGCGCGGCAAGGAATTCCTGACCCAGCCCGTGTTCCACGAGAACAAGTCGGAAACCGACATGATGCGCTTGCTGCGCCGGCTGGCCGACAAGGATCTGGCGCTCGACCGCACCATGATCCCGCTGGGATCCTGCACCATGAAGCTCAATGCCGCTGCGGAAATGATGCCAGTGAGCTGGGCGAGCGTTGCCAACCTGCATCCCTTCGCGCCGGCCAGCCATTCGGCCGGCTATCGCGCCATGGTCGGCGAGCTGGAGGGGTGGCTGTCGGAGATCACCGGCTTCGACGCGGTCAGCCTGCAGCCCAATGCCGGCAGCCAGGGCGAATATGCCGGCCTGCTTGCCATCCGCGCCTATCACCGCGCGCGCGGCGAAGGCCATCGCACCGTCTGCCTGATTCCCTCGTCCGCGCATGGCACCAATCCGGCAAGTGCTGCGATGGCCGGCATGAGCGTTGTCGTCGTGCGCTGCCTGGAGGACGGCAATATCGACATGGACGATATGCGGGCCAAGGCCAACGAGCATTCCAAAAATCTCGCGGCGCTGATGTTCACCTATCCCTCGACACACGGCGTCTACGAGGAAGGCGCCCGCCACCTCTGCGCCCTGATTCATGAGCATGGCGGCCAGGTCTATTTCGACGGCGCCAACCTCAACGCGCTGGTCGCCCTTGCCCGCCCTGCCGATATCGGCGCCGATGTCTGCCATATGAACCTGCACAAGACCTTCTGCATTCCACATGGCGGCGGCGGCCCCGGTGTCGGCCCGATCGGCGTCAAGGCGCATCTGAAACCCTATCTGCCGGGCCATGTCGCTGAAGGCTCGGCCCATGCCGTCTCCGCTGCCCCATTCGGCAGTGCCTCCATCCTGCCGATCACCTGGATGTACATCCGCATGATGGGCGCTGCCGGCCTGAAGCAGGCGACGGAGACCGCCATCATCTCGGCCAACTACGTGGCGACGCGGCTCGCGCCGCATTTCCCGCTGCTCTACAAGGGCCGGCACGACCGCATCGCGCATGAATGCATCCTTGACACGCGCGTGCTCAAGGAAAGCGCCGGCATCAGTGTCGACGATATCGCCAAGCGCCTGATCGACTACGGCTTCCACGCGCCGACCATGTCGTTTCCGGTGGCCGGCACGCTGATGGTCGAGCCGACCGAATCCGAACCCAAGCGCGAGCTCGACCGCTTCTGCGAGGCGATGATCGCCATTGCGGGTGAAGCAGCGAAAGTCGCCAGGGGCGAGTGGCCTCTGGCCGACAATCCGCTGGTCAACGCACCGCACACCGCCGCCGAGGCGCTGGCCGGCACGTGGACACACCCGTACTCGAGGCTCGAGGCTGCCTATCCCGCTGGTGACGCCGACACATCTGCCAAATACTGGCCGCCGGTGTCACGCATCGACAACGTCGCCGGCGATCGCAACCTCGTCTGCTCCTGCCCGCCGCTGTCCGACTATCTGGGAGCCGCGGAATAGTCTTTCCTGAGCAATCAGGCGGAGCGCAAGGCCGGCTCGAGAGGGCCGGCCTTGCCAGTTTTCGAAGACACAACGGAATTTCGCCCGGCGCGTTTTGCCGCATAGAGCGCCGCGTCGGCTTCGGCGAGCACTTCATCGAGCATGGCGCCGTCCACGGAAACCGCTTTCATCCAGCCTTCCGCACCAAACCTCGGTCAAGGTTTACAAAGCGTCGACGCCATCTCGCGGAATCACGCCATGCCGTCAAAGACGGAAGATCATCCCTTGTTCAGCAGCGCCAGATTGGCGTTGACGACCGTAGGGTCCTTCATCCCAGCCTTGGCTTCCAGCAGGAGCGTCTCGGCCTTCTTGCGGTTGCCGCGCAGGAGCTGGGAATAGCCCATATTGTTGACGATCTGCGGCTTGCGCCCGGCAACTTTCAGCAACTGGTCATAGGCGCGATCGGCAAAGTCGAAGCGGCCAAGCTCATCATAGGACGCTGCAAGACCCATCCAGGCTTCGGCATTGTCGGCCTTAAGCTCCACCGCCTTGCGGAAATGCTGTTCGGCGAGACCGTAATTGGCCTCGCGGAATTGCACCTTGCCCTGCGCCAGATCCGACGTGCTGACGTCTTTGGCTGCCGCCGGGATGGCCGTGGTCTTGGTCTTGTCGACGTCGCTGGTCGAACAGCCGGTTACCATCAAGATGGCCGCCATCGCGGCCATTGCCGTGAAAACTCTGTGACGCATGCCCTGCCCCGATCGCCCGATTTACCAGGTCGTTGTTCATGGGCACAGTACTGGAGAGCGATTAAACTTCAGTGCCGAAACACATCCAAAATTTTGAGATCGCGCAAAGAGCGTATTAACTTCTGCTCTAATGCATCGATGTCATTTTGACGATGATCGGAATGACCGCGATCATCAGCACCACCGGCAGGATGCAGACCACTACCGGCACCGACATCTTAGCCGGCAAAGCATGTGCTTTTTCCTCCGCCAGCGACATGCGTTTGTGGCGCATCTCATCGGAGAAAACCCGCAGTGCGCCCGACAGGCTGGTGCCGAGTTCCTTCGACTGCTGCAGCAGCGTGGCGAAGGAACGAACCTCGTCCAGGCTGAGACGATCCCCGAGCGCCTTCAGCGCATCGTCGAGACTGCGGCCGGCCCTCAGTTCCAGCGACACAAGCTGCAGGTTCTGGCTGAGCGAGGGATAGGTTCTGGCAAGCTCCTTCGACACGCGCTCGATGCCGGCTTCCATGCTCATGCCGGCATCCGAACAGACGATCATCAGGTCCATGAAATCGGGAAAACCGTTACGGTATTCGCGCATCTTTTCGCGAACCTTCTGGGTCAGCACGAGGCCGGGCAGAAAATATCCGGCCGCCCCCGACAGGATGACGAAGGTCCAGCGGCTGGTCATCGTTGCGTCAGCGCTCGCCATCCATCGGTTGACCAGGAACGCGCCGATCGCACCGCCAACCAGGGCGGCGAAACGGATGAGGAAAAACATGCCGACAGCGCGCGGCTCCATGTAGCCCGCCTGGATTAGTTTCAGACGCAGCCGCGCGACGTTCTCCGGATCGCTCTTGGCGTAGAATTCCTGGGCGCGCTTGACCGCCTTCTCGCGCACGGCGCCGGGATTCTTCCTGGGCGTCGGCTCGACCTTCTCGACCATCCGGCTGTCCTCGACCTTGAGCCGGCGCTTGAGATCATTGCGGTCGCCCTTCGCCGCGACCAGCGGCCAGGCAACGGCGCCACCACCCAGCAACAGCAGCAGAACCGCCACCGGCATCGGCGAGGTCGGCGCAAGCGAGGCGAGGAATTCGATGACGCCGTTCATGTCAGAACCGGAAGTTCGACATCTTGAACATGATGGCGTTGCCCAGCATCAACCAGGCGATCGAGCCGCCAAGCAGGTACCAGGTCTTCGCTTCACCCCAGACGCTTCGGTAGAATTGCGGCATCAGCACCATGATGGCGGCAAACAGCAATGCCGGCACGGCGGTCAGGATATAGGCCGACATGCGGCCTTCGGTGGAGATCGCCCGCACCTTGCGGCGCAGTTTTCCGCGCTCGCGGATTGTCAACGCAAGCCCATCGAGGATCTCGCGCAGATTGCCACCTGAGCTCGTCTGGATCGACACGGCGGTGAGAAACAGCGGCAGATCCTCATGGCCGACCCGTTCGAACAGGGAATTCAGGGCTGAAACCAGGTCGGAGCCATAGGTCACCTCATCGGCGATGACGCCGAACTCGGTGCCGATCGGATCGGGCATTTCGCGCGCGACCATGGCGATGGCCACAGGAACGGGATGACCGGCCTTCAGGCCGCGTGTGATCAGTTCCAGCGCTTCCGGAAGCTGCACGCCGAACCGCTTCAGCCGCCGGCCGCGACTGAAACGCATCGTCATCACCGGCACGACCGGCAACAGGACGACGAACAGGATGAGGCCGAACAGCAGTGGCAGGCCGTACCACATGGCGAGGCAAGCCAGGCCAAGCGCCACCCCCGAGGTGATCATCAAGAATCTCGTCAGCGGCATGACCATGCCCGACTGCGTGCGCAGGGCGCTTAACCTGTCCAACGAAAACAGCGAAGTGCCAGCATCGATGCCGCGCTCCTTGCGCAGTTGGAGCAGCACCTGTTCCTGGCTGATCTTGGTTTCCCGGAGTTTCATGCGACGGTTGATGGCCGTGCGCTTGTCGCTGCGGCCAGCATAGAGCAGATAGCATGCTTCGGCGATCATGATGCCAGTGAGCGCCGCAGTGGCATAGACAACGTAGATGGCGCTGAATCCGCTGAACATCGTCAGTCCTGCGGCCTGCCGGGTTCAAAATACCTGCCCGGAAATTCGATGCCCATGGCGCGCAGGTCCTCGAGGAAACGCGGGCGAATCCCGGTCGCCTCGAAATGACCGAGGATCTTGCCGTCCGCCTCCATGCCGGTGCGCACGAAGCGGAAGATCTCCTGCATCTGGATGACGTCACCTTCCATGCCGGTCACCTCGGCGACGCTGGTCACCTTGCGCTTGCCGTCGGACAGGCGCGTCAACTGCACGATCAGGTCGAGCGCGCTGGCGATCTGGCTGCGGATCGACTGCACCGTCATCGGCATGCCGGTCATGCCGAGCATCTGTTCGAGGCGGGAGATGGCGTCGCGCGGCGTGTTGGCATGGATGGTCGCCATCGACCCTTCATGGCCCGTGTTCATCGCCTGCAGCATGTCGAAGGCTTCCTCGCCGCGACACTCACCAAGAATGACGCGGTCGGGTCGCATGCGCAGCGCGTTCTTGACCAGGTCGCGCTGTTTAAGCTCGCCATGGCCCTCGATGTTGGCCGGCCGTGTCTCCATGCGCGCGACATGCGGCTGCTGCAGTTGAAGCTCGGCGGCGTCCTCGATGGTGATCAGCCGCTCGTCTTCCGGAATAAACGCTGACAGCGCATTGAGCATCGTCGTCTTGCCGGTGCCGGTGCCGCCCGAGATGATCGTCGTCTTGCGTGCATGCACGGCTGCCGCCAGCACTTCGGCCATGTTCTGGGTGATGGCGCCGAACTCGACCAGCCTGTGCAGGCCAAGCTTGTTCTTCGAGAATTTGCGGATCGACACCAGCGGCCCGTCGACGGCGACCGGGCGGATGGCGGCATTGAAGCGCGAGCCGTCCAGCATGCGCGCATCGACCATCGGCTGCGATTCATCGACACGGCGGCCGACGGCGGCAACGATCTTATTTATGATTCGAAGGAGATGCGCCTCGTCCTTGAACGGAATATGGACCTGCTGCAGCTTGCCCTTCTTTTCAACGAAGCAGTTCTGGTGGCCGTTGATCAGGATGTCGTTGATATCGGGGTCTTTCAGCAGCGGCTCCAGCGGACCGAGGCCGACCATCTCGTCGACGATGTCGTCGACCAGCGCATCGAGTTCGGCGGTGTTGATCGCCATCCGCTCCTGACGGGTCTTTTCCGACACGAATTCATGCACCTGCCGGCGCATCTCGTCCTTGGGCAGCCGCTCCAGGGCGACGAGGTTGATTTCCTCAAGCAGCATCCTGTGGATGCGCACGCGCGCGTCGAGCACCTTGTTGGCGTTCTTGGCGGGTGCCGCCTCCGCCTTTGCGGGCACATGCTTGCGGGTCGTCGGAATGACGACGGCATGATGCGCGACCGGCGCTGCTTCCACTGGACGCGTCGGACGCACATCGCGGTTCTGCAGGGTGGAAAAGCGGCTGCTCATCGGGCTTTCCTCCGCAACAGTCCTTTGCCAATGCCAAACAGCGAGCGTGACTTCGCTGTTGTCGCCAGCGTCTCCTCGGGCAGGATGATCTTCTTCAGATCGTTGATGACATTGGCATTGGGGTCGATCTCATGCAGCGGCACACCACGATCCACGGCTTCGCGCACCAGCCGGTAGTTGTTGGCGATGCCGCCTACGAAATGCTCGCCTAGTATCTCCTGGACGTCCGCCTGCTTGATGCCGTTGTCGAACATCTTCTGCTCGAAGCGGTTGACGATGACGTTCGGCCTCACTTCCTTGCCGGCGGTCTCGTACACCGCCTGGATCAGCCGTTGCGTATGACGCAGGCACGGCACTGTCATTTCAGCGACGATATAGAGCTTGTTTGAGCCGAGCAGCACCGTCTCCGTCCAAGGAAACCAGGTGCGTGGCATGTCGATGACGACATTGTCGAAATAGGCAGAGACGAGATCGAGCATGCGCACCACCACATCGGTCTTGAACGAGCGCATCTCTGAAGGATGCGTCGGAGCCGCCAGCACGCAAAGGCCGCTCGCATGCTTGGACAGCATCACGTCGAGCAATTGCCGGTCGAGGCGCTCAGGCTGGTTCTCGATTTCGGTGATGTCGAAGCGCGGCTCGAGATCGAGATATTCGGCGCAGGCGCCCTGCTGGAAATTGAGGTCGACCACGCATGTCGACGCGCCCCGCGTCACCGAGTGATGCAGTTGGAAGGCTGTTTGCAGCGCCAGCGTCGTGGTGCCGACGCCGCCGGCGGCCGGCATGAAGGTATAGATCTGGGATTCCGAGTTTTCCTCGCGTCCGGGCCCCTGCAAAGCACGGATGACGGAACGAACCAGATCCGCAGTGGTGATCGGCTTGACGAGGAGATCGGCGACCTTGAGCTGAACCAGTATGCGCACCGCCGCCGCGTTGAACTCCTGTGTGACGACGACGACCGGCACCCGGCCCTCCAGCCGACGCATGATGCGCTGCAGCGACTCGACGTGCTCGAGCTTGGCGGCATCCATATCGACGATGATGGCGCCGAAGTCCGTCTCCTGTATTTCGCCGCGCAAGTCCGTGACTGACTTTTCGACCGTCGAAAGCTGGATGATCTCGGAGGCGGCGAATGCCGTCCGCGTATCCTGGAGAAACGCCCTGTCGGTTGATACGAGCAGGATCTTCCTGGACTTGGTTCCATTTGCCATTCTGTCAGCCCGTCAGGTCAGTCGCCGATTGAACTCGTCAATCAAATAAGTCGCCAATGATTCAGTCGCTTGTGGTCGATTGCGAAGGTTGCGCAGCGGCCGCCGGGTTAGTGCCGGTGGTCGCGGGCGCATCGCGTTTTGCCGGCACCAGGAGCCTTGTGTTCTGGACGCCGTATTTCCACGGATCGACCATCTGCATGACGGTGTTGGCCGCCTGTGCATTGCCGGCAGCCAAGGTCGGCCCCTCGGTACGCTGATAGTCGTCGCTGGTGCAGCCGCCGGCGAGGCCGGCCAGCAGTAAGGCTATGCTCGATCTCGAGATCCCGCGCATGGCTTCAATCCTTCGGCAGATCGAGGAAATGACCGACGGTGGTGACGGTGGCCGGCTGCGCGATACTCCCGCCCGCCATTGCCAGCGAGCGGTTGGCGTCGGATGCCTTCACTTCGTCCGTGTTGTTGAGAAAGTAGTCGGCGTTGCTCGGCGGCAGCGTGCCGTCGGTTGGCTCCGCCATTTTCTTCGACGGGTCGACCGGCTTGACCAGATAGGGCGTGACAATGATGACCAGATCGGTTTCGCGCCGCTGATAGGACTTCGAGGAGAACAGCGGACCGAGCACCGGCAGTTTGCCAAGGCCGGGAATGCGCGACGTCGTGATATCGTTCTGGGCCTGCAGCAGGCCGGCGATCATGAAGCTCTGGCCGTTCTTCAGGTCCACCGAGGTCCTGGCGCGGCGTACGATGAAACCCGGAACGGAAATATTGCCGATATTGTAGGAAGCCGATGCGTCGATCGAGGAGACTTCCGGCGCGATGTCCAGACTGACCAGCCCATCCTTCAGAACGGTCGGGGTAAAGTCCAGGCTGACGCCATATTTCTTGTAGCTGACTGATATCTTGCCATTGTCCTCGGAAACGGGGATCGGAAACTCGCCGCCCGCGAGAAAACTTGCCGTCTGGCCCGAGCGGGCGATCAGGTTCGGCTCGGCCAGCCGCCGGGCAAGGCCTTTGTTCTCCAGTGCCTGGATGGCAATGTCGATCGAAACGCCATTCGACAACAACCGCCCGATGATTTCGCCGGTGCCTGCGGTCGGAACGGTACCCGGATCGATCTGGACGCTGCGCCCACCCAGTCCATAGGCGAAGTTAGCGGCGTATGTCGCGCCCAGCTGCTGCCCTGCCTGCCTGTTGATCTCGACGAAACGGACGTTGAGCTGGACCTGCTGCGACGATGAGATGCTGACGGAGTTGATCACCTCTTCCTTGCCGGAGAAGCGCGTCGCGATCTTGTTTGCCTTGTCGGCGGCAACGGCATCATCCGCCTCGCCCGACAGCACCACGCGGCCATTGGCGGAACCGACCTTGATGTTGGCGTCCGGCACGCTTGCACGGATCGTGCTGGCCAGCTGATCGGTGTCGAGCGTCACCTCTATGTCGATCGTGCCGACAAGCTGCTTCTTTTCGTCGAACAGCGCGATACCGGTGGTGCCCAGATTGTTGCCGAGCACATAGAAGGACTTGTCGGTCAGCGGGTTGACGTTGGCGATGTCGGGGTCGCCAATCACGATCTGGTAGAAGGCGGCACTGGTGATGATGGTCTTCGGCTTGCCCTTGGCCACCTTGATCGATGCATTCTTGGTCGATGAGACATAAACAACGTCATTGCTTGCCTTGGCAGGCGCGCCAACAGCCAACACGCCGGCGGCGGCAAGCGAAGTCGCCATTGCCAGGGCGCGCGCAAGGCGCAACCGTTTCGTCATCCGATGCATGATCCCCAACATTTGTGTAGTTCCTGTCCGGTACATGCCGGTCTCTATTCTCTGGCCGGTCCTATTTCTGGTCCCGCGACGGAACCTGGTATTCTTCAACTTGCGTGCCGCGTGTCACGATGACCTTCTTGAACTTCGGCCCCTCGGGTTCCTTCGCCACGGCGTCGAACGCCGTAACAGCGGCCGCCTTGACACCGGAGGCGACCGATCCGCCAAAGGCGGAGATGGTGGTGACCCCGTCCTTGCCGACAACGCTGTCGCTTGCAGACCGAAGCGACAGCGACAGCGTGCCGACGGTGCGGGCAAGCGCAACCTTGCGCGCCCCCTCCGTGGTCACCTCGATGGTCACGGAATTGGCTATCTGCGGCGTGGTCTGGCGCACGTCGGCGCCTTGCCCGACGGTCAGCACCTTGGCGTCGGCCACGACGATTTCGGAGGTGATGGTCGAGCCCGCCGCCCCTTGCGCGTTCTTGGCCACTTCCTGGATTTCACCGGCATCACGGATCAGAACGACATCGACCCGGTCGCCGGGCGTGACGAAGCCACCGACGCCGGCGATCTCGTCGGTGCGGATGGTCACCGCCCGCATGCCGGGAGACAACATGTTGGAAAGCGTCGCACGGCCGTTCGGTCCCGACAGTTTGGCGAGCAGAACCGGCTCGTTGATTTCAACGGGCGACAGCACCACGCGATTGCCGTCGGCCATCAGCGCATCAATGGTGGCGAACGCACCTTGCGGCAGGGAATCCTGCGGCCATGGGATTTCGGCCAGTTGTCCCCGCTCCACCGGCATGCCGTAGCGCAACGGAGCGCTCGCCACCACGATGGTCTTGAACTCGACCTTCGGCGTCTCTGGAGCGGCGATCGACGCCGTTCTTTCCTCGGCGCCGGTCCTGGCCTGGCTCTTGACCCAGAAATCGGCGGCAAAGATCGAGATCGCGCCGAAAACGGCGGCGATGCCGATCATCGTTATGGCCTTGCCCCTCACGCCGAAACCCCTGATGCCCGCAGTTTCTTGTTTGTTGGGCTTCACGCTAGGCGGCATTGTTAAAGATTCAGGAATCTTGCTCGGCGGCATTCGACCTATTTCCGCCTGCTTGGTTATCGAATGGTTTTGAGATAAGAGGAGCCCAACCCTCGAACGTAACAGGAACCTCCGTCGCTTGGCGCTCAAAAGCGTGGCAGTATCACGGGGTGATTCGCAGCATCGGTACCCAGACAGGCATGGACGACAGCAACGATCTTTTCGGCAATCTGGAAAAGCAGCCGCAACCGGTTCGCGCACCGGCGCGCCCTGCGGATCCGCTGGTTCAGGCGGCGAAACGCCCAGCGCCATCGCGTGATGCCAGCGACAGCTATAGTGCCGCCGACATCGAGGTGCTTGAAGGCCTCGAGCCGGTACGGCGGCGTCCGGGCATGTATATCGGTGGCACCGACGACAAGGCGATGCATCATCTGTTCGCCGAGGTCATCGACAACTCGATGGACGAGGCGGTCGCCGGCCACGCGACCTTCATCGACGTGGAACTGTCCGCCGACGGCTATCTTGCAGTCACCGACAATGGCCGCGGCATTCCGGTCGATCCGCACCCTAAATTCAAGAAGCCGGCGCTCGAAGTCATCATGACGACGCTGCATTCCGGCGGCAAGTTCGACTCAAAGGTCTATGAGACCTCGGGCGGACTGCACGGCGTTGGTGTCTCCGTCGTCAACGCGCTTTCGGATCATCTCGAGGTCGAGGTGGCGCGTGGGCGTCAGCTCTATCGCCAGCGTTTTTCGCGCGGCATTCCGGTGACCGGCCTGGAGCAGCTTGGCGAGGTGCACAACCGGCGGGGCACCAAGATCCGCTTCCATCCCGACGAGCAGATCTTCGGCAAGGGCGCGGCGTTCGAGCCGGCGCGGCTCTACCGCATGACGCGATCGAAAGCCTATCTGTTCGGCGGCGTCGAAATCCGTTGGACCTGCGATCCGTCGCTGATCAGGGAAAAGGACACGACGCCGGCCAAGGCGACATTCCATTTCCCCGGCGGCCTCAAGGATTATCTGAAGGCCTCGCTCGGCGACGAGTTCCAGGTCACTCGGGAAATCTTCGCTGGCAAGACCGAGAAACAAGGCGGCCACGGCGCCTTGGAATGGGCGGTGACGTGGTTCGGCGGCGACGGCTTCATCAATTCCTACTGCAACACCATCCCCACCGGCGAAGGCGGCACGCATGAGGCCGGCTTCCGCAACGTGCTGACGCGCGGGCTTCGCGCCTACGCCGATCTCGTCGGCAACAAGCGGGCCTCGATCGTCACTTCGGAAGACGTGATGATCTCGGCGGCGGGCATGCTGTCGGTGTTCATCCGCGAGCCGGAATTCGTCGGCCAGACCAAGGACAGGCTGGCGACGATCGAGGCCGTCCGCATCGTCGAGACCGCGATCCGCGATCCGTTCGACCACTGGCTGGCTGACAATCCGCAGGAAGCCTCGAAGCTGCTCGAATGGGTGATCGCGCGCGCCGACGAGCGGGTGCGGCGCCGCCAGGAAAAGGAAGTGTCGCGCAAGAGCGCGGTGCGCAAGCTGAGGCTGCCAGGCAAGCTCGCCGACTGCACCCAGAACGCGGCGGCGGGTGCCGAACTCTTCATCGTCGAGGGCGATTCGGCCGGTGGCTCGGCCAAGCAGGCGCGCGACCGTGCCAGCCAGGCCGTACTGCCATTGCGCGGCAAGATCCTGAATGTCGCCAGCGCAGGCAACGACAAGCTGGCGGCCAACCAGCAGATCTCCGACCTGATCCAGGCGCTCGGCTGCGGCACGCGCTCAAAATACCGCGACGAGGATCTGCGCTACGACCGGGTCATCATCATGACCGACGCCGACGTCGACGGCGCCCATATCGCCTCGCTGCTCATAACCTTCTTCTATCAGGAGATGCCGGCGCTGGTTCACGGCGGCCATCTCTATCTGGCGGTGCCGCCGCTCTATTCGATCCGGCAGGGCGGCAAGGTCGCCTATGCGCGCGACGATGCCCACAAGGACGAGTTGCTGCGCACCGAGTTCACTGGTCGCGGCAAGGTCGAACTCGGCCGCTTCAAGGGCCTGGGCGAGATGATGGCCTCGCAGCTGAAGGAAACCACCATGGACCCTAGGAAGCGCACATTGCTCAGGGTCGATGTGATAGACGCAGAGGCCGCGACCAAGGACGCCGTCGACGCGCTGATGGGCACCAAGCCCGAAGCCCGCTTCCGCTTCATCCAGGAACGCGCCGAATTCGCCGAGACAGAAGTGCTGGATATCTGAGCGCCCGCTGCTCTACCTTGTCCATAGCGGGTGCGGAGTCGAGCATGTGATCTGGGCGCGGCTGAAAGATTATCTCGGGACTTGGTTCGCCGACCTGACGCGACCGACACGCTCGGACTGGATTTTCGCCCTTAGAACCGTTTCGGCCGGGCTGATCGCGCTTCTGGCCGCCTACGAGCTCAAGCTCGACCATCCGCAATGGGCAATGATGACCGTGTTCATCGTCGCCCAGCCGGTCGCGGGCATGGTGCTGGCCAAGGGCTTCTATCGTTTGCTCGGCACATTGGCGGGCGGGCTGGCGGCAATCGGCATCACCACGGTCTTCGGTTCCAATCCCTGGCTGCTGGTGACGGTGCTTGCCGTCTGGATTGGCATCAGCACCTTCGTCTCATCGCTGCTGCGCAATCCCGAGGCCTATGGCGCCGCCCTTGCCGGCTACACCGCGATGATCATCGGCCTTCCGGCCTTCGGACAGCCCCATCTCGTGGTCGACCTTGCCGTTGCCCGCTGTGCGGAAATCGCGCTCGGCATCGTCTGCGCCGGTGTGACCAGCCGGTTGATCTTGCCCAAGCTGGCAGGCGAGGCCATCATCGAAAGGTTGAAGCGCAGCATTCTTGATCTCGCCATCTATGCAGCCGGCGCCTTCTCCGGTCGCGATGCGGCAGCATTGGCCGACCTGCACCGAAAGCTGATCGCCGAGGCTGAGACGCTCGGCGAAATGCGCGTCTATGCGAGGCTGGAAGCACCGAGCCTGGCGACTCGCGCGCATCCTGTCCGGCGCACCATCGGGCAGTTGCTGTCAGCCCTCTCGGCGGCGCGCGCGCTGCATGCCCATGCCGCGCCCAAAAACGCAGCGCTTATTCCGGTACGCGCCGACCTGCATGCCCTGGTCGGCGAACTTGCCGCAAAACCAGGCGCTCTCGACGATACGACGCCCTGGGTGGCGCGGCTCGACGCCATCGCCGCCCGGGCGCGGCAGATGCCGGAAATGCCGGATGGACGAGCCGATGAGAGGCTTGGCACCATCACGCGCCTCACCATCGCCGCCGATTTCGCCGAAGCCTTGAAACAGGTGCTGCGCGGCCTTGATGCCTTGCGCGCTCCCGCCTCACGCTCCGCTCGTGTGCGCAAGCAACCAGCGCTGGTGGTGCACCGCGACTACCAGGCGGCCTCTCGCAACGCCGTGCGCGCCGCGCTCGCCACCCTGCTGGTCGCGGCCTTCTGGCTGACGACGAAGTGGTCCGAAGCGGCCGGCACGGTCATCCTCGTCTCGGTCGTCTCCAGCCTGTTTGCCGCCCGTCCCGACCCGGTGCAAGTGGCCTGGGGCTTCTTCAAGGGCACATTGCTGGCCCTGCCCTTTGCCTTCCTTGTCGGCCAGATCGCGCTGCCCGCCTTGCCCGGTTTCGGCTGGTTCATGGTCTTTGTCGTGCCGATCCTGGTGCCGGCGGCGCTGGCAATGGCCAATCCGCGCTATGTCGGCGTCGCCACCGCCTTCGCCATCAATTTCCTGGCCTTCCTCAGCCCGCATCAGGCGATGACCTATGATCCCGTGCCATTCCTGGCGGGTTGCGCATCGATCCTGGTCGGTATCCTGCTGGCGATCGGCGTCTTCATCGTCGTGCTGCCCTCCGATCCGTGGGTCTTCGTCAACCGCATCGTGCGCGTGATGCGCGAAGACCTGGCGCGCCTTTGCCTGCATGAGCGCGTGCCGAGGCGCACAGCATTCGAGAGCCTTGCCTATGATCGGGTCAACCAGCTCATGTCGCAGACGCAGCGCACCGGAAAGAAGGGCGATGCGGTTCTGGACGGCAGCATCGCCGCCGTCACCGTCGGCATCGAAATCCTGCATTTGCGCCACGCATTGCAGAGTGCCACGCTGCCAGCCGAAACGGCCCTGTCGGTATCGAATTTTCTGCGCGGGCTGGCACGCGAGCTGCTCTTCCGGCGGCCCGGCGAGCCGCAGACATCGACCGTCACCGTCGCCAGGCAATACGCAGCCGGCATCACCCAGCGAAGCAACGCGGGCGAAATGCTGCAGGTCGCTGCCTCGCTGCGTATCATCGCCGCCGCGATCGAGGATTTTCCGGATTTCTTCGCGAAGGATCGAGGTTAAGCCGCGGCGATAGCCAGGGCATGCCCCCTGGCATTCTCGCGTAGCGCATCGAGATGGATCGACTTGACCAGAGCGGCCAAATCGCCTTCCGCGGACTGCCCGCCCAATTCCTTGAACATCAGCCAGCTGACTTCCTGCACCCCGGCTACCCGCTTGCCATTGGCGACTTCCCGCCAGATCTTCAGCGCCCGCAGGATGATGGCATGCGTGGCGGCGGCAAGGCCGGCGCTGCGGAACAGCGCCTGCAGCGCGACATCGTGCCCGCTGGCGAGCAGCGCCCGTACTCGTTGCTCGGACTGCTGGGAGAGCGCGACCAGCGCCGAGCCGAAGAAATCCACCTTGCCATGCGCGATGGTGCGGATAATGAAACTGGCGGTGAGGTCGCCGCGCAGCCGCAGATGCTCGATCAGCGCCGCATGCTCTTCCTGGCGCGTGCCTTCGATCAACGTCACCGAGGCCTTCACGCATGCGTCGCGCATGACGCGGTCGGCCCTGGCGGCGCCCATCAGCGCCATCACCAGCGGCGACCCCTTGAGCGTTTCGCCAAGCTTGACCAGCAGCATGTGCCGGCAATCGGCGGGCAAACGCACATCGGCGATCAGTGCCTCGCGCACCCGGGGCAGATGCCCGTGGCGCTCGGCAATGCGGCGGAAGCTGAGTGACGCGATGTCAGCGCCGCTGTTGGCGAGAAGCACGGCGCAGGCTTCGGCTTCGCCGATCTCCGCGATGGCCGCGGAAAGCGCCATGGAGACGACAGGCCGATCAGCGATGAGTTTCTGCGTTGCCTTCTGGCTGGAGGCCACACGGTCGATCAGGTCGGCATCGGTGAGCAGCGGCGATCGCGCCAGCACCAGGCTTGCGACCTCCGGCTGGTCGGAGGCCAGTGCGCTGATGATCTGCAGCGGCGCGTGATGGCTCATCGAGAGTGCTTCGGCGATGGCCAGCCGCACCTTCGAGGACGCATCGTCGAGCAGCAGCGTCAGCGCGGCCTCGGCGGCGCAGCGATCCTCGAACGGCAGGTCGGAATTGATGTAGGCACGGGCCAGCGCACTGGCGGCGGCGGCCCGCTCCGAGACTCGCGCCGTGTAGATCCATTTCAAAAAATGCGAAACAACCATGCCGCCTGCTTACGCCCCCTGCCAGATGTTTCCGGCCCCTTTGCGGAGGGTAGGCAGAAATGGTTTACGAACGGTTCACCATATTCATTAACCCGCTTGATGGCCCGGTTTGCTGCGCCTATCAAGCAACGGAAACGGAGGACATCGACCATGGCTGGCCTTTACCTGGATGAATTTGTCGTCGGCCATGTCTTCCAGCACACGCTGCGCAAAACAGTCACCGAAAGCGACAACATGCTGTTTTCGGTCATGACGTTGAACCCGCAGCCGCTGCACATCGATTTCGATTTCGCCGCCAAGAGCGAATGGGGCAAGCCGCTGGTCAATTCGCTGTTCACGCTCGGCCTGATGATCGGCATTTCGGTGAACGACATCACGATGGGCACCACGATCGCCAATCTCGGCATGAAGGAAACGATATTTCCGCATCCGGTCTTCCATGGCGACACGATCCGCGTCGAGACCACGGTCATCTCGGTCCGCGAGTCGAAATCAAAGCCGGATCGCGGCATCGTCGAACTCGAACACCGCGCCTACAACCAGCATGGCGATCTCGTCGCCAAATGCACGAGGCAGGCGATGATGAAGAAGGCGGCCTGACCGGTGCGTTCGCTGCTGTTTGTTCCCGGCGATTCGGAAAAGAAGCTGGAGAAGGGTTTTGGCGCGGGCGCTGACGTTGTCATCGTCGACCTCGAGGATTCCGTAGCGCCGCAAAACAAGGCAATGGCGCGCGATATCGCGGCGCGCTTCATCATCGAGCACCGGAGCCAGACCAATTCTGCGATCTATGTGCGGGTCAATGATCTGTCGACCGGGCTCACCGACGAAGACCTGGCCGCGCTGGTTGCGGCGAGACCCGACGGCATCATGCTGCCGAAATCGAACAGTGGCCAGGATGTGCAGCACCTGTCGGCGAAGCTCAGGGTTCGCGAGGCTGAAAACGGCCTGGCTGACGGCGCGATCCGAATCCTGCCGATCATCACCGAGACGGCGGCAGGCGTGCTGGCGGCTGCGACCTATGCCAGGGCAAGCGCACGGCTGGCCGGCATCACCTGGGGCGCGGAAGATCTTTCGGCGGCGATCGGCGCACGCGCGGCGCGCGACGAACGAGGCCGTTACACGGATGTGTTCCGGTTCGCCCGCACCATGACGATCCTTGCAGCGGGTAGCGCCGAGGTCGCCGCGGTAGACACGGTGTTCCCGAATTTTCGCGATATGGCCGCCTTTGAGGCGGAATGCACCGAGGCCGAGCGTGACGGTTTTACGGGCAAGATGGCGATCCACCCGGCGCAGGTGCCGGTCATCAACGCGGCCTTCACACCGTCGGTCGAGGCCATCGCGCATTCAGCCGCCGTGGTCGCGGCATTCGAAGCTGCCGGAAATCCCGGCGTCGTCGCCATCGGCGGCAAGATGTATGATCGCCCGCATCTTAGACTGGCGGAGCGACTTCTGGCGCGGGCCAAGGCGGCGGGGCTTTCCGCCTGAACGGCCGAGCCGCTACCAGACCCGCGGAATCAGGCGGTAGCGGACATGGGCCGCATAGTCGTCATAGCCTTGCAGGCCAGTCCGAAGCGTCCCCTCCTCGATGAAGGTGCGGATGGCCAGGAGAGCGACGAACACCAGCACCGATGCCAGCCCCCACCAGGAACCAAGCAGAAGTGCCGTGCCGGCGAAGAAGAGAATGGCGCCGGCATACATCGGATGGCGGACGTAGCTATAAGGACCCGTGGCGATGACGCGCTGTCCGCGCTCGTCCTGGATCTTCACGACAGGCGCCGCAAAACTGTTTTCCAGCATCACAAGGTAGCAAATCCAGATTGCAAGCAGCAGGATCAGCGCGCCGACCGCCTGGCCCCACACGGGAACCGCTGACCAGCCGAAACGGAAGTCGAATCCCATCAGAATTTGCCAAGCGAACATGCCAAGCAGCAGCACGCTCAGCAAGACCTTGTCGGCCGCGGTCTGGTTCTTCTGGATTGGAGGGCCCAGCCGCTCATTCATCAGGCCAGGATCGCGCCGGGCCAGCGCCACGCCCAGGGTGAGGCTCAGCGCGACCATCCCCAGGAGGAACACCCAGGCACCCGGCCAGTGCAGCGTACCGGCCGACAGGAAGAGCAAGGCGCCCATGACGCCGAACCACACGAATGTCTGTAGAATCAACCTCGAGATCATGACCAACCCTCCGTGACTTGCCTGATGGTCATTGGCCAAACTAGACCACTAGTCTATTATACCGACCATCGGTCTGTCTTTCAAGTTGGTATCACGCATCTGGACGGGGACCGCCGCCACGTGCAGAAGGTATGGCCATGCCACGTGTCATCAAGCATCCGGAGATCAGGCGGGAAGCGCTCCTGGACCAGGCTCAGGCCCTGTTCCTGACGCGTGGCTATGATCGAGCGAGCCTCAACGACGTGATTGCCGCCGCCGGCGTCTCGAAGGGCGCCTTCTATCACTACTTCGCCTCCAAGGAGGCACTGCTGGAAGCGCTGGCCGAACGTTTTGCGAGACAGGCTCTGGCTGGTGTCCAGGACGTACTCGACGATCCCGGTCTTGATCCGCTCGGCCGCCTGAATGGTCTGCTTGCACGGTCTCGGCAGGCCAAGGTCGAGTCCGCGGCGGAGGCCTGGGCTCTTTTCGAAACGATGTTTCGGCCGGAGAACCTGGTACTTTTCCACCGGATCAACCTGGCGGCCGGTGCCTCGTTTTCGCCCCTGCTGGTCAAGATCATCACCCAAGGTGTCGAAGACGGAACGTTCCGGACCTTCGATCCGCAAGGCGTCGCCGACATGGTGATGCAGTTCGGCATGGCCACCCATGGCGTTGTCGCCAAGGCGATCGCAAGCGGCAGCGACGCCGACATGGATATCGCGATCGAAACATTGGAGAAACGCGTCAAACTCTACGAGATCGCGCTCGACCGCATACTCGGCCTACCCGACGGAAGCATCCGGATCAGCGAACCCGGCTACGTGCGCGCCGTGATGACAGCCCGGCGACGG
Organism: Mesorhizobium carmichaelinearum; assembly: GCA_943370265.1. Taxonomy (GTDB): domain Bacteria; phylum Pseudomonadota; class Alphaproteobacteria; order Rhizobiales; family Rhizobiaceae; genus Mesorhizobium; species Mesorhizobium carmichaelinearum_A. The sequence goes on along the minus strand of CALRQH020000031.1, from coordinate 35,409 downwards.
ACGATGGAGCAGGCACCAAGTGCCTAGTCCTTGTCCCAGCGTGGCCGGCGCATCGAGAAGATCTCGCTGACGCTGGCATAGTCCATATAGCCAAGTCGGGCGACATTACCGGCCTTGGTGATGTCGAACATGCCGTCCTTCAGGAAGGCATCATCGATGTGAACACCGATGACCTCACCGGCCACGACGACAGCGCTCGTCGCCGTCCCGTCGAGCGCCTTTGGCCGAAAGACTTCGGTCACCCGGCATTCGAGCGCGGCCGGCGCCGCCGCCACGCGCGGCGGCGCGACCAGACGCGACGGCGCCATGGCAAGATCGGCGTAGACGAACTCGTTGACGCCGCGCGGCGCGTTGACGGAGGTGAGGTTCATTTTCTCGGCAAGATCGCGGCTCACGAGATTGGCGACGAACTCGCCTGTCTCCTGGGCGAAGCTGGCGCTGTCCTTCTCGCCCTCTGACGAAAACCAGACGATGAAGGGCCGCGTCGACACAGCGTTGAAGAAGGAATAGGGCGCGAGATTGACCTCTCCTGCCCCGTTCAGCGTCGATATCCAGCCGATCGGGCGCGGCGCGACGATCGCCTTGGACGGATCGTGCGGCAGGCCATGGCCCTTGGAAGGTTCGTAGAACATTTCAGCCTTTCCAGGGTCCTGAGTAGTCGGCATAGAGCTTTGCCGGATCAGGCCGCGGCCGCTCGGGCGCCGGCCCGGCGTAGGAGCCGATATGGACAAAGCCGACGACACGCTCGTCCGGGGCCAGGCCAAGGATGGCCCTGCCCTCCGGCACATCGGAATACCAGTTGCTGATCAGGTTGGTGCCGTAGCCCAGCGCATTGGCCGATATCATCAGGTTCATCGCCGCCATGCCGCCGGACAGGAACATTTCCCACTGCGGGATTTTCGGATTTTCCTTCGGGACCGACACCACGCCGATCACCAATGGGGCGCGAGAAAACCGGGCGAGTTCCTGGTTGCGGCGGCCTTCCGGCAAGGGGCCTTCACGTTGTTCGGCAAGGGCCGCCAATTGCTTGCCGATCTCGACGCGCGCCTCACCGCGATAGAGGATGAAGCGCCAGGGTTCCAATCGCCCGTGATCGGGCACGCGTGTGGCCGCGGTGATCATCGTCGCGATATCCGCCTCGCTCGGTGCCGGTTCCTTCAGATCCAGGATCGGCGCGGAATTGCGGGTCAGCAGGAAGTCGATGATCGGCGACGCCATGGGCGCAATTCTCCTAAAACACTCGATTTTGAGCTGAAGCGCGCCTGCGGGGATTCGGGCGGCTCGGGCATTGGCGCTGGAGGCGCCTGAGAAAGTGTCCTCTACCAGAAGCGTATCGGACTCTTAAGCCTTGAAATTGCCACCGCCATGGGCTTCAACGCAAGGCATGTTTGAGGGGACTCTGCGCCTTTTCCTGGTCTGGCTCGCCGCCGCACTGTTTCTGGTGCCGGTTTCGCTCGCCAACGCGCAGAACGCGGATGGCATCAACAATCTGAAGCTTCCCGGAATTTCGAGCTATGCGACGCCCAAGGGCGAAACCACGCTGGCAACCGGAAGCAGTGGTGAGATCACCCTCTCGGCCCAGTTGACGGACAAGGGCGCCGACATCACGCGTGGCATCGTCTGGCGCGTCTTCAAGCCTGAAACGGTCAACGGCAAGCTGCCGATGGTGGCTTCGGCCCATGGCGGCACTGCCGTGTTCCAGCTTGAACCGGGCAGCTATCTGGTCCATGCCTCCTATGGCCGGGCCGGCGCCACCAAGCGCATCACCGTCAGCAAGGAAGCCAGGCGCGAAAGCCTCGTGCTCGATGCGGGTGGATTGAAGCTCGATGCTGTGTTGTCGGGTGGAGCACACATCCCGCCGAAGAAGCTTCGCTTCTCGATCTATGAAGGTCATACCGAGCCCAATGGCGACCGCGCGCTGATCATCCCCGACGTCGAACCCAACAGCGTGGTGCGGCTCAATGCCGGCATCTACCATGTCGTCTCGACCTATGGCGCGGTGAACGCGGTCATCCGCTCCGACATCCGCGTCGAGGCCGGCAAGTTGACCGAAGCGACCGTAGAGCATCACGCAGCCGAGATAACCATGAAGCTGGTGCGCGAGGCGGGCGGCGAAGCCATTGCGGACACGTCCTGGTCGCTGTTGAACGAATCCGGCGATCCCATCAAGGAAACCGTCGGCGCCTTCGCCTCCATGGTGCTCGCCGAAGGCGACTACACCATCATCGCCAAGAACCGCGACCGGATCTATCAGAAGGATTTCACGGTCGTGGCCGGACAGAACCAGGAGATCGAGGTCCTGGCCAACGAAGCCGCCGCGATGGATCCGGAAGAAGGCGCGGATTAGCGCTCTGCCATTCTCCAGTGCCGAGTCGCCATGACATAAACGTGACGGTCAATTCGTCAGGCGAATGATCAACCTCAGGCGGCCAGCTTGGTCCGCGCCGGCAGGAACGGCAGCCGACGGCGCGGCACGGCTGGCGCCAGATCGAAAACGCCGCGATAAAGCCGTTCAAGAAGCGCCTTGCGGTCGCGCAATGGCTCCAACTCGTTCCAGCTCAGCACGTCGCCGACGCGGACGTCGATCGGCTTGCCGGACAGGCGCGCGAATTCATGGATGAGCAGGGAAATACGCAGCGTCAGCGACGCCTTGCCGACAAACTTCGCCACGCGTCCGTCGCGCTCGGCCATGTTCATCGGACCGCTGACCAGATGGAACAGCCTGCCGTTCTGGCCGGAAAAATGCATGGGAATGACGGACGCCTTGGCGTCCTGGACGAGACGCGCCGGAAACATCTTCCACGGCAGATCGCGCGCCCGGCCAAAGCCCTTGGGAGCGGTGGCGACACCACCCGCCGGAAACACCACGATGGTGACGCCTTCCTTGAGCAGCCGCACCGCCTCATGACGCACCGCCAGATTGTTCTTCAACGCTTCCTTGGTTTCGGAGAAATCGACCGGCAGCGAATAGGGTTCCATCTCGCGGATCTTGAGAAGGTCCTTGTGGATCATCACCCGGAACGGACGCCCAAGCTGCTCGGCCAGCGACAGGACCGCAATGCCATCGCCAATGCCGAAGGGATGGTTGGCGACGATCACCAGCGGTGTGTCCGGCAATTGCGCGGGCGGCCATTGGTCGGCGGTCCGGATCCGCACGTCGATCAGGTCCAGCATGCGGCTGAACACGCGCTCGCCGGTCGGCACTACCTGGCGGCGCCAGAAATCATAGAGCGCTGTGTAACGATCGCGGCCCGAAAGGCCCTCGATCGAATGGATCACCCACCGCGCCAGCGCCGGCTGACATGGATTGGCATAGGAGAGCTCGGGAAACGGTTTTTCGCGCATCTTCAGCTTGAGCATGGGTGTTCGTTACAAGATTGGCGTGACAGGCATGTGAAAATGGCGGTGGATCGCTCCACCGCCATGTCGCTAGAAAGCCAGTTGGTTCAGGCCGCGCGCTTGCGCCTGCGGTCCGGCGTGATCGCTTCTTCCGTAAGCTGCGCAATGGCTTCGCCAAGACCAAGCGATTCCTGGTCGCGCGAGCCGAGGCGGCGGATGTTGACCGTCTCCTCTTCCGCTTCGCGCTTACCGCACACGAGAATGACCGGAACCTTGGCCAGCGAATGTTCGCGAACCTTGTAGTTGATCTTCTCGTTGCGCAGGTCCGCCTCGGCCAGCAGCCCGGCCGCCTTTAGCTGTGCGACGACCTTGAGCGCGTAATCGTCGGCATCGGAAGTGATCGTCGCCACCACCACCTGCAGCGGCGCGAACCAGAGCGGGAAATGACCCGAATAGTTCTCGATCAGGATGCCGAGGAAGCGCTCCATCGAGCCGCAGATGGCGCGATGCACCATGACCGGGCGCTTCTTTTCCGAATCGGCGCCAATGTAGAAAGCGCCAAAGCGTTCCGGCAGGTTGAAGTCGACCTGCGTCGTACCGCACTGCCATTCGCGGCCGATGGCGTCCTTGAGCACATATTCGAACTTCGGCCCATAGAACGCCCCTTCGCCCGGATTGATCGAGGTCTTGATACGATTGCCCGATCGCGTCCTGATCGTCTCCAGCACGTTGCTCATGATTTCCTCGGCGTGATCCCACGCCTCGTCGGTGCCGACGCGCTTGTCCGGGCGCGTCGACAGCTTCACGCTGACCTCGTCGAAACCGAAATCGGCATAGGTCGACAGGATGAGGTCGTTGATGCGCAGGCACTCCGCCGCGAGCTGCTCCTCGGTGCAGAAGATGTGCGCATCGTCCTGGGTGAAGCCACGCACGCGCATCAGCCCGTGCAGCGCGCCCGACGGCTCGTAGCGATGAACATTGCCGAACTCGGCAAGCTTCACCGGCAGGTCACGATAGGACTTCAGCCCATGCTTGAAGATCTGCACATGGCCCGGACAGTTCATCGGCTTCAGCGCGAAGACGCGATCGTCGTCGGTGTCGTCGCCGGCGACCGTCACCTTGAACATGGCGTCGCGATACCAGCCCCAGTGTCCCGAGGTCTCCCACAGGCTCTTGTCAAGCACCTGCGGCGCGTTGACCTCCTGATAGCCCTGCTCGTCGAGGCGGCGACGCATATAGTTCACCAGATTCTGGACCATCCTCCAGCCCTTGGCGTGCCAGAAGACGACGCCGGGCCCCTCTTCCTGGAAATGGAACAGGTCCATCTCGCGGCCGAGTTTGCGATGGTCGCGCTTTTCGGCTTCCTCCAGCATCGTCTGGTAGGCTTCGAGCTGTGCCTGGTCGGCCCACGCCGTGCCGTAGATGCGCGTCAGCATCGGATTGTTTGAGTCGCCGCGCCAATAGGCGCCGGCCACCTTCATCAGCTTGAACGCATTGCCGATCTGCCCGGTCGAGGCCATGTGCGGCCCCCGGCACAGATCGAACCAGTCACCCTGCGCGTAGATCTTGAGGTCCTGATCCTCGGGAATGGCGTCGATCAGTTCGAGCTTGTAGCGCTCACCCTTGTCGGCAAACACTTTTTTCGCCTGTTCGCGCGACCAGACTTCCTTGGTGAACGGCTTGTTGCGCGCGATGATCTCGCGCATCTTCTTCTCGATCACCGGGAAATCGTCCGGCGTGAACGGCTCATTGCGGGCAAAATCGTAGTAGAATCCGTTCTCGATCACAGGGCCGATGGTCACCTGGGTACCCGGCCAAAGTTCCTGGACCGCCTCGGCCAGAACGTGTGCGGCATCGTGACGGATGAGCTCCAGCGCGCGCGGATCATCACGGGTAACGATCTCGACCTTGCCGGATTTGCCCAGCGGATCCGAGAGATCACGCACCACGCCGTCGATGCTGTAGGCCACGGCCTTCTTGGCCAGCGACTTGGAGATCGATTCGGCAAGGCCAGAACCGGTCATCGCCGCGTCGTATTCGCGGACGGAGCCATCGGGAAATGTGAGGGAAACGGAATTCAACATGGTTTTCTCCTATCCAGTCCCGCAAACGAGCGCGGGTGGTTGAAATGCATGGAGCCCAAGGCGAACCGTCTTGGGCGACATGCACAGGTAAAGGCCGGATGCGTCCGGCGGCGGGCTGTCTTTTATGGGCAGATCCCGCCGCGGTAAAGCCGGGTCAAACGTCATTCTTTACTTGATGAGATCAGGCAGATCCTTCAGGAACCCTGCCCGCGTCTTCAGGCCCTTCGGCATATCGGTGCGTTTGGTGTCGACCACAAGGCGGGCGAAGACGATCCGCTGGTCACCCTTCTGCGCCCAGCCGACGAACCAGCCGAGCGAGCGCTTGTCCTGGACCTTGTCGGCGTCGTTGCGAAGCCTGGTGCTTCCGGTCTTGCCCTGCACGGTCCAGTCACCGGCAGGGAATGTCGGTATGATCGCCTTGGTCATGTCATAAGCCCTGACCGAAACCGGCAGCTTGCGGTCAAGCAGCCGGCGCAGGAAATTCACCTGTTCGATCGGTGTGATCTTCAGGGAGGAATTCACCCAGGATTGAGTGAGGCCGTCATTCTTGCCCGGGTTGCCCGAAACATCATTGTTGCCATAGTCCAACTTCGCTACATAGCCGGCAAAATTCTTCTCACCAAGCCGACGAGTGATCTCCCTGGAGAACCAGAGAATCGAATCCTTTTCCCAGATCACCGGGTCGACGGTCTTCCGATCCCGCTTCACCGCGTTGAACTCGGGCTTGTAATCCCAACTCGGCGTATGCTCGTCGCTCAGGATTCCCGCATCATAGCCGATCAGCGACAAAGGCACCTTGAACGTCGAGGCCGGGCTGAAGCGCTGGTCGCAGACACCGTCCTGGTAAAGCGTCTTGCCATTCGCCGCGTCCAGGATCAGGGTGCAGTTGATGTCCGGCAGCGGCGCCGACTGAGCGCGCATCGGAAATCCCAGCAGCCACGCAAGCAGGAACAGGATTCCGGCAAAGATGAAGGGAAGACGGTCGATGTTGCGCATGGGGTGCTCGCTCCAGGTGGGGATGTGCGGAGCGGCTTAGCGGCGCCTCTTGTCTCGATTTTGTCTCAAATGAGCAGTCTTTGTGCAGGCTTGCGTTAACCCTACCAGATCGTAAACGCGCGGAAGCGAAGGCCTTCCTTGGCCCCGATGCGATCAGCTCTGAGGATCGCTGCGCTTTCTTCCCAACCGCCAGTACCTCCACGGCGTGAACCAATGATAGCGATCCGCCAGCACCTCCGGCACGCGGTCGATGCCGTGCGTACCGAATGGCCCGCAGCGCAGCACCCGAAACAGCCCCATCCAGCCGCCGGCCCACAGCCCGTGGCGGGCGATCGCCTCATGTGCGTATTCCGAGCAGGTTGGCAGGTGCCGGCAGGAATTGCCGACAAAGCCTGAAAGCGTCAGCTGGTAGAGGCGCACGATGGATGTGCCAAGGATACGGCCCGGCGTCTTGCGCCAGGGCCCGGGCCAGTTGCGCCCGCGCTGGGGTGGCCTGGCGGCATGCACATGCGAATGGTCGTCACGCATCGCAATCTCCGCATCGCGTTCCCCGGCATAGATGTGAGTTTCAGCCAGGGAACGCAATCCCCTCGCCGCGTTTCGAGCAGCACTGTTCAACCGCGAAACGGCGCGGTGCGCCGCCCAGGCCGAGCCGCTCGCCGACAGGCAGGATTCGATCCCTCGTCGTGCGGTTGAGACGGTTCTCGCTCTGCCGCTGAAACGTGACGACCCGCATCACGTCGCCAAAGATATCCATGAACTGGAACATGGCCATATCTCCTTTGAGGGCCATTAGACCGCCGCTGGCCTTGATCCTCAAACGAGTATAATTTCGATATCGTATGACTTGAGATTATGCGAATGAAGCGTGGACGCCTGCCGCTGACGGCATTGAGAAGTTTTGAAGCGGCCGGGCGGCACCTGAGCTTCAGCCGCGCAGCCGAGGAGCTTTTCGTCTCGCAAGCGGCAATCAGCCGCCAAGTGCGCGAGCTCGAAGTCTTCCTGCGTCAGCCCTTGTTCGAACGGCACCACCGCCGCGTCGAACTGACCGACACCGGGCAACGTCTGCTGGGCCAACTGGTCACCAGCTTCGACGCCATCGACGGCTTGCTTTCGGATCTGGTGGCGACGCCGGCGCAGGCCGTGGCCTGTGTGAGCGTCGACCCTTCCCTTGCCACATCCTGGCTGGTGCCAAGACTCAATCGCTTTCGCCAGTTGCGGCCGGACATCGACATTTCCCTGGATGTCGACACGCGCCTGATCGACTTCCGCAGCGATCAGGCCGAACTCGCCTTGCGCTTCAGCGCACACGCCACGTCATGGCCCCGCAGCGAGGCGGAGTTGATGGCGCCGGTGATCGATTCGCCGGTGCTGTCGCCAGCGCTCTTCAAGTCCGGCCCTGCGCTGGAGAGCCCGACCGACCTGCGCCGCCATACATTGCTGCACGAGGAGAATCGCCAGGACTGGGCGCGATGGTTCGAGGCCGCCGGCGTCGCCGACGACGCAGTGCCCGAGCGCGGTCCGTTGCTGGCTGACGCCTCGCTTGCCAAGCAAGCGGCCGTGCTCGGCCACGGCGTGGCGCTCGGCGACCTCCTGCTGGTGCAGGAGGAGTTGACCGCGGGCACCTTGGTCAAGCCGTTCGACACCAATGTCAGATGCGGGGCCTACTGGCTGGTGGCCAGAAGCCTGCGCAACCTGTCCGAGCCGGCCAGGGCTTTCGCCGACTGGGTGCGCGGCGAGTTTGCGGTAAGCCGTCGTTTTCTGGATGATATCTAGGCTACGCCGCCTCTTCGGCCCGCTTCTTCTCGATCTGGCCGATCGCGTCGACCACGGCGTCAAAAGTCAGCATCGTCGAGGCATGGCGCGCCTTGTAGGCCCGCACCGGCTCCAGGTATTTCAGGTCGGCAAACCGGCCGCCGGGCGGCGTTCCGCCCTCCTTGAGCATCTTCAACATCGTCTCGCGCACGGCGCGCAACTCGTCCGCAGTGGCGCCGACCACGTGTTGGGCCATGATCGAGGATGAAGCCTGGCCGAGCGCACAGGCCTTCACGTCATGGGCGAAATCGGTGACCACGCCATCTTCCATCCTGAGGTCGACCGTCACGGTCGAACCGCAAAGCTTGGAATGCGCTTTCGCCGTCGCGTCCGGATGATCGAGGCGGCCGATCCGCGCGATGTTCCCGGCAAAACCCAGAATTTTCGCATTGTAGACTTCGTCGATCATAATTTTCCAATCCGTCGCCGCCCAGCGAACATCGATTGCCGCTGTAGCGTCTTCCTTTCGCTCGGCACGACAATATATAATGCTGGTAGTCAGGCGTCGACAAGGCAACCACAAGCCGGGTCTTTGCCAAATCTGTTCACGCCGCTTACGGGGCCGGAAACCGGGCGAGTTTCTGAAACCGAAGGTCGTGTCCGTTCAACTCGTTCCTCCACCGAGGGGAACTACGGGAGACGCCTTTATGGATGCCGTCATCAAGAAACTCATGCCCCAGTCCGCCTATATGGAGAAGCCGGTCACCGACCGGCCGAGCGAAGCCGAGGTCGAGGCCGCCGTGCGCACGCTTTTGCGCTGGACCGGCGACAATCCGGACCGCGAGGGCTTGATCGACACGCCAAGGCGCGTGACGAAGGCTTTTCGCGAGATGTTCGGCGGCTACGACATGTGCCCGGCCGAAGAGCTTGGCCGCACCTTCGAGGAAGTGGCCGGTTATGACGACCTCGTCATCGTCAAGGACATAACGTTCCATTCGCATTGCGAGCACCACATGGTGCCGATCATCGGCAAGGCCCATGTCGGTTACCTGCCGGACGGCAAGGTCGTCGGTCTCTCCAAGATCGCGCGCGTGGTCGACATCTTCGCCCATCGCCTGCAGACCCAGGAAGCGATGACCGCTCAGATCGCCGGCGTGATCCAGGATGTGCTCAATCCGCGCGGTGTCGCCGTCATGATCGAGGCCGAGCATATGTGCATGGCCATGCGCGGCATCCGCAAGCAGGGTTCCACAACGCTGACCTCGACTTTCACCGGTGTGTTCAAGGACACGCCCGAGGAGCAGGTTCGCTTCGTCACCATGGTGCGCGGCGGCAGGGCCTGACTGCCCTCGCCGGTCGCCAGACCATGATCCCGAAAAGTGGATGCCGGTTTTCGGACAAGATCATGGTCAAACAAGAAAATGGACCGGCTATGTCGGCACTGGAATTCCCGAAAGCTTCATCGGATAAGAAGGCACTGGAAGAAGGCGCGGTCTTTTCGCCGCGCTTCGATGCCAGCGGCCTCGTCACTGTCGTCGTCACCGATGCGGACGACGGCATGCTGCTGATGGTCGCGCACATGAATGCCGAAGCATTGGGGCTGACGCTGGAGACCGGCATCGCCCACTACTGGTCGCGTTCGCGCAACGCGCTTTGGAAAAAAGGCGAGACCTCGGGCAACTTCCAGCATGTCGTCGAGATGCGGACCGACTGCGACCAGGACGCATTGTGGCTGCGCGTCAAAGTGTTGGGCCACGATGCAACCTGTCACACTGGTCGGCGTTCATGCTTTTATCGGACGGTGGGGCTGATCGACGGCAAGGGGACGCTTGCCGACGACGGAAGCAAACCGCTGTTCGATGCGGAAAAGACGTATCGGAAGCCTTTGTGAACCATTCCATATTCACAAACCACTCATGTTCACTATTCTCAAACATCCTTTCGGTACAAAGGATGTGGGACAAGGGAGATCATGATGCTCGAGTGGGCGTCATTGCGTAACAGATCAGACGTTCGAGAAGCCAACGGCCTCTCCTCGTCAGGCGGCGCGTCCGAACCGACCCTCCCCAAGAAAACCGGCATCTCCCTGGCATTGGGCGGCGGCTGCGCCCGCGGCTGGGCCCATATCGGCGTGCTGCGAGCGCTCGAAGAAGCCGGCATCGAAGTGTCGATGATAGCCGGCACATCCATCGGCGCGCTGGTCGGCGGTTGTTATCTCGCCGGCAAACTGGATGAGTTGGAGGAGTTCGCGCGCACCTTGACCAAGCGGCGCATCTTTGGCCTGCTCGATCTCAATCTGCGCGGCAGCGGTCTGTTCGGCGGCATGAAACTCGACGCCCGCATGCGCGAGCATATGGCGGGCATTCGTTTCGAGGACCTGCCAAAACCCTTTGTCTGCGTCGCCTCGGAAATCCGCACCGGCCACGAAATCTGGCTGTCGAACGGCTCGCTCATCACCGCCATGCGCGCTTCCTATGCGCTGCCGGGCGTATTCGAGCCGGTGGATTGCAATGGCCGCGTTCTGGTGGACGGCGCCCTGGTCAATCCGGTACCGGTTTCGGTCTGCCGCGCCTACGAGCAACCGCTCGTGGTGGCGGTCAATCTTCACTACGACCTGTTTGGGCGCGCCGCGGTGATAAAACACAGCGCCGGCGAACTGGTTATCGAAAAGGACGCGCTGCGCGCCGGCCGCGTCGACCCGGATCACCAGTCGCACCAGACGCGGCTCGGCATCACCGGCGTCATGGTCGAAGCCTTCAACATCATCCAGGATCGCATCTCACGAGCGCGCCTCGCTGGCGATCCTCCGGACATGTCGCTACAGCCCAAACTCAGCCATATCGGCCTGACCGAGTTCCACCGCGCCGACGAGGCGATAAGCCTCGGCTATCAGGCGACAATGGCGCAGATCGGCGAGTTGACCCGATTGCAAACGGTTCTCGCCTAGCCCACATCCATCGTTGGAAAATACTCGGTGCGCCGTCGTGTTGACGTGCGATGCCTATCCTGCAGCAAGTTCCATTCGTCTTTTTTTTGCGACAAACTGATTGCAAAATGCAATTGGTTATGCTGGTCTGCGCGGACAGAACGGAGGCGCCGATGGCCAGGATCGTCTATTCCATGCTGACATCTTTGGACGGCTACATCGCCGGGCCGGACGGGAACATCGGCCTCCCGGTGCCCGAGACGGAATTGCACCAGCATTTCAATGACATGATGCGGCAGGCCTCAGTCGTCCTCGCCGGCCGCCGTATGTACGAGATGATGCGCTTCTGGGACAGTCCGGATCGCGAGACCGGGGCCACCGAGGTCGAGCGGGATTTTGCCGGTGCATGGCGGGAGACGCCGAAAATCGTATTCTCGGCCACGCTTCGGCAAGTCGGGCACAATGCACGGCTGGTGAATGACGATGCTCTTGCCACGGTGAGATCTCTCAAGGCGGGGACGGATGGCCTCATCATCGTCGGCGGCGCCGACCTTGCCGCCGATCTGGCACGAGCCGGTCTCATCGACGAATATCGGCTCTACATGCATCCGGTCGTGCTGGGCGGCGGCAAGCCGTACTTCCAGTCCGGCCTGTCGCTGGCATTGAGGCCGCTTGGCACGCAGAGCCTTGCCCAGGGCGTAACCCTGCTGCGTTACGCACCGGCCAGCTGAGTTGCGTAGCCTCAGTAACGGCTAGGCAAGCGCGGCATCGGTGATGCGGAACTGCACCGTGCGGCTGCCGTTCCAGTAATTGCCGGACAGCGAGCCGGCGACATGCACCGTCTTGCCCCGGTTCTTGAACAGGAATTCGCCGAGCGCGGTATCGATGGCGCGGAACGCGATCGCCTGGATGCGGCCACCGCTTTCGGACTGCAGCTCGGCACGGATGTGATTGGTGCCGACCGGGCGCGCGTCCGCAAGCCGATGGCGCGGCAGCGCAAAGATCGGCGCCACATGTCCGGCGCCGAACGGACCTGCCTTTTCCAGTGCATCGAGCAGGCCAAGCGTCGCGCCTTCGGCCGCGAGTGCCCCATCGATCGCCAGGCTTTCCTCGTCCTGCAGCCGGAACACATCAGCGGCGGCGCGCTCCTCGAAGAAGGCCCTGAGCTCGCCGAGTTTCGCACGCTCCACCGTTATGCCCGCCGCCATGGCATGGCCACCGCCCTTTATGATCAGCCCGGCGTTCGCGGCCTCGCGCACCAGCCGGCCGAGGTCGAAGCCCGACACCGAGCGGCCCGAACCTGTGCCGACGCCGTTGGCGTTGAAGGCAATGGCGAAGGCCGGCCGGCGCGCATGGTCCTTCAGCCGCGAGGCAAGCAGGCCGACGATGCCTGGATGCCAGTTGTTGCTGGCGGTGACGACGATTGCCGGACCATTGCCGCCGGCCAGCTCGGCATCGGCCTCGGCGCGCGCCGCCGCCAGCATCTCCTGCTCCATCAGCTGCCGCTCCTGGTTCAGCCGGTCCAGCGTCTCGGCAATGGTGCGTGCCTCAACCGGATCGTCGGTTGCGAGCAGCCGGCTGCCAAGTGCCGCGTCACCGATGCGTCCGCCGGCGTTGATGCGCGGCCCGATCAGATAGGCCAGGTGGAACGTGCTGACCGGTTCGCCGATGCGCGAGACACGCGCCAGCGCCGCCAGGCCTTCATTCTTCTGCTGACGCGCAACCTGCAGCCCCTTGACGACAAAGGCGCGGTTGACGCCGGTAAGCGGCACCACATCGCAGACGGTCGCCAGGGCGACCAGGTCAAGCATGGAAAGCAGGTCCGGCGGCGGCGTATCGGTCAGGCGGCCGCGCAGGATCTTTGCTGTCTGGACCAGCGTGAGAAAGACCACACCCGCCGCGCAAAGGTGGCCTTGTCCGGAAAGGTCGTCCTCGCGGTTGGGATTGACCACGGCGATGGCCTCCGGCAACGGGCCGCCGACCTGATGATGGTCGAGCACCACGACATCGGCACCGGCCTGCGTCGCCGCATCGACGGAAGCCGCGCTGTTGGTGCCGCAGTCGACGGTGACGATCAGCGTCGCGCCCCGCGAAACCAGTTCACGCATGGCATCGGGATTGGGGCCATATCCCTCGAAGATACGGTCCGGGATATAGATTTCCGACGGCACCGAAAAATGCGCGAGAAACCGCTTGAGCAGCGCCGACGAGGCAGCACCGTCGACGTCATAGTCGCCGAAGATCGCCACTTTCTCCTTGGTCACCACCGCCGCGGCGATGCGTGCGGCGGCTCGCTGCATATCGGTCAGCGACGCCGGATCGGGCAAGAGGTCACGGATGGTCGGATCGAGAAAGCGCTCGGTCTGTTCGGCGGTCACGCCACGCCCGGCAAGCACGCGGGCGACGATATCGGGCACGCCATGGCCTTGCGCGATGGCGAGCGCCGTCATGTCCTGCCGCGCCGTCAACCGATGTTCCCAGGAAACACCGGTCGCCGACTGCCTGACATCAAGAAAAAGTCGTCTCTCGCCCGTCATTCGACGCGCCGTCTGCGAATTGTCATTTCTCACAATATGCGACGGCTAAACAGGAAGGTATCAAAACTTTTCCAGATCCTGGTGACGCGCCTTGATCTCGCGCACGGTACGCGATGACGAACGCAGCACGATCGTATGCGTCGTGATGTAGTTGCGGCCGAACTTGACGCCGGCCAGCATGTTGCCGTCGGTGACGCCGGTCGCGGCGAACAGCACATCGCCGCGTGCCATGTCATCAGTCCGATACACCCGCTTTGGATCGGAGATGCCCATCTTGGCGGCCCTTTCGACCTTTTCCGGCGTATCGAGGATCAGCCGGCCCTGCATCTGGCCGCCGGTGCAACGCAAGGCGGCAGCGGCCAGCACGCCTTCCGGCGCACCGCCAGTGCCGAGATAGATGTCGATGCCGGTTTCCTCCGGGTCGGTCGTATGAATGACCCCGGCAACGTCGCCGTCACCAATCAGGCGGATTGCAGCCCCCGTGGCGCGCACGGCTTCGATCAGCTTGGCATGACGTGGCCGGTCGAGGATGCAGGCCGTGATTTCGGACACAGCGACACCCTTGGCCGTGGCCAGGCTGGCGATGTTTTCGGCAGGCGTTGCGTCGATGTTGATGACGCCGTCGGCATAGCCGGGACCGATGGCGATCTTGTCCATGTAGACATCGGGAGCAAACAGCAGGCTGCCCTTCTCGGCAATCGAGATGACGGCAAGTGCATTGGGAAGGTTCTTGGCGCAGATCGTCGTGCCTTCGAGCGGATCAAGCGCGATATCGACGGCCGGACCCTTGCCGGTGCCGACCTCTTCGCCGATATAGAGCATCGGCGCCTCGTCACGCTCGCCCTCGCCGATCACCACCGTGCCCTTGATGGCGAGACGGTTGAGTTCCTGGCGCATGGCGTCGACGGCGACCTGGTCGGCGGCCATTTCATCGCCGCGCCCGCGCAGTCTGGCGGCCGCGACGGCGGCCCGTTCGGTGACGCGCACCAGTTCCATGGTGAGTATCCGGTCGAGACCGGCGACAATGTTGTGAGCCACATTCATCTGGTGGAAATCCTCGTTGGCATGCGACCTCCCGCCGGAGGCGCGCCTCTTTTGTCAAACGAGCATGACAACGGCAAGACCTGTTGGGGGATTTCTCGAAAAGGCAACAATATCAATCGATTGAAGTCCGGCACTATAACGAAGCGCGCCCGGCCATGATGGACCGGGCGTGCTTTGGATCAGGGTTGGATTGCCCGCTCGCGAACTGTATGAGCCTTTGCAATGCTCGTTCGCCCGCGCGGTGTTGCGCTGCTCAGAACACCGCGAGATACTTCAAGAGCGAGATAATGCCGATGATGATGACGATGACCTGAACGATCTGCCGCATCCTGGCATCAAGCGGAAGCCGCTGGACAAGATAGAGAACGAGAATGATCACCAGAAACGTGATCAGAATACCTATCAGCATGGATGATGCCATAAAGCCCTCCTTGAAATTGACGTGCCGAGACGAAAGCGCCAGCGGAGCCGGGCGGCTGTAAAGCTATTGATACCAGCGGCGCGGCGTGTCGCTCATGGCCTGCCCGACGGCAATTCCAGCCAGGAAGCCGATCAAGCCGATGATGCCCACCACCGCGGTGGTCGTGCCCGGGTTGTCCCGCGCGACCTCGGATACGGCCTGAGCCTGGTTGCGCAGTTGCTGCGCGGTTCGCGACGCGCGCGCCGCGGCGGTGTCATACATGTCGGACGCCTGTTCCCTGGCATCGTCGACCAGTTCGGCGCCCCGCTCCGAAATGCTCTTGTTGATCTTGGTGATCTCCTTGCGGAGCTCAGCGATCTGCTTTTCGAGCGACTTCTGAATATCGTCGATGTGAGGGAGGTCGGACTTGTTTGCATCGGCCATCGAAAGGTTCCTCTGGTTGTAGACCAAGAGAACGGCGCGCACGCGATTTCGTTCCGGTCGCACAGGATGCTCGACCGGAATCAAGGGAGAATTACGGGATCAGTGGCCGCGACGGAGCAGGCGGCGAAGGCCGGTTGATTTCTACCCGGCCCGCTCGATGCGGATGACCTGCGGCTTGTCGGTCAGATGACCGTCCTTGGTAATGCCGTCGACGGCCTTGCGCACCGCTGCTTCGGTGGTCTCATGGGTGACAAGGATCACCGTCTTCTGCGCGGCGGCCTCGCCATTGACCGCATGCTGCACAATCGATTCCAGCGAAATGTCATTGTCGGCCATGCGCTTGGCGATTGCGGCGAACACGCCGATGCGGTCATGCACGGTCAGCCGGATGAAGTAACCGCCGGCATGGCTGCGCATCTGCGCCTTCTTGTAGGGCTTCAATTCCTTGGCCGGCCGTCCGAAGACGGGGCCGTGCTGGAAACCGGGCCGGCTCTTGGCGATATCAGCGATGTCGCCGATCACCGCCGACGCGGTGGCGTTGCCGCCGGCGCCCGGTCCGGAGAGCAGAAGCTCGCCCAGGATGTCGGTCTCGATCGCCACCGCATTGGTCACGCCATGAACCTGCGCGATGACCGAGGCCGTCGGCACCATGGTCGGGTGCACGCGCTGCTCGATGCCGCTCTCGGTGCGCTGGGCGACGCCAAGCAGTTTTATCCGATAGCCGAGATCGGCTGCCGCACGGATGTCGGCCTGGGTGATGTTGGAAATGCCTTCCATATAGATGTCGTTGGCGGCGATCCTGGTACCGAAGGCAAGGCTGGTCAGGATCGACAGCTTGTGCGCGGTGTCCTGCCCTTCGATGTCGAAAGTTGGATCAGCCTCGGCATAGCCGAGCCGCTGTGCGTCCTTCAGGCATTCGTCGAACGAAATGCCTTCGGCTTCCATACGGGTCAGGATGTAGTTGCATGTGCCGTTCAAGATGCCGAAGACCCTGGTGACCGAATTGCCGGCCATCGCCTCGCGCATCGTCTTGATGACGGGAATGCCGCCGGCCACCGCCGCTTCGTAGTTGAGCAGCACGCCCTTCTTCTCGGCGATCTCGGCCAGCGCCACGCCATGCTTGGCCAGCAGCGCCTTGTTGGCCGTGACGACATGACGGCCGGCCTCGAGTGCCGCCTTGACGGAGGCGCGAGCCGGCCCCTCGTCGCCGCCGATCAGTTCGACGAAGACATCGATGTCCGCGGTTTGCGCCATTTTGACCGCGTCGTCGAACCACTGCGTCGTGCTCAGATCGATGCCGCGGTCGCGCTTGGGGTCGCGCGCCGAAACGGCGGTGACGACGATATCGCGCCCGCACTGCCGGGTCAGTTCAGCCGCCTTGTCACGCAGTACGCGCGCCACCGACGCGCCGACAGTGCCGAGACCGGCGATTCCAACACGCAATGCTTCAGCCATGTCCGGCGACGTCCCTCAAAAAATCGATCAATATGATGTCTGGCAACTCAACGGTGGGCGGACAGCGGCACCACATTGTTGGGCTGCTTGGCGCTGGACGACAGGAAGCGCTTGATGTTGCGCGCCGCCTGGCGGATCCGGTGCTCGTTCTCGACCAGCGCCACGCGAACGAATTCGTCGCCATATTCGCCAAAGCCGATGCCCGGCGCCACCGCCACGTCCGCGTGCTCGATCAGCAGCTTCGAAAACTCAAGCGAGCCGAGATGGCGGAACGGTTCGGGGATCGGCGCCCAGGCGAACATGGATGCGGCGGGTGCGGGAATAGTCCAGCCGGCGCGGCCGAAGGAATCGACCATGACATCGCGGCGCTTGTGATAGACGTCGCGCACTTCCTCGATATCGGCGCCGTCGCCGTTGAGCGCATGCGCCGCCGCCACCTGGATCGGCGTGAAGGCGCCGTAGTCGAGATAGGACTTCACCCGCGTCAGCGCCGAGATCAGCCGCTCATTGCCGACGGCAAAACCCATGCGCCAGCCGGGCATGGAGAAGGTCTTCGACATCGAGGTGAACTCGACGCAGATGTCGATCGCGCCCGGCACCTCCAGCACCGATGGCGGCGGGTTGCCGTCGAAATAGATTTCCGAATAGGCAAGGTCGGACAGGATGATGATGTCGTTCTTCTTCGCGAAGGCCACGACATCCTTGTAGAAATCGAGCGAAGCGACCAGCGCCGTCGGGTTCGACGGATAGTTGAGGATCAGCGCCAGCGGCTTCGGGATCGAATGCCGGATGCCGCGTTCGACCGCCGGGATGAAACCATCGTTCGGCTCCACCTGCAGCGAACGGATGACACCGCCCGACATGATGAAGCCGAAGGCGTGGATCGGATAGGTCGGATTCGGACACAGGATCACGTCGCCAGGAGCCGTGATGGCCTGCGCCATGTTGGCGAAGCCTTCCTTGGAGCCCAGCGTCGCCACGACTTGCGTATCCGGATTAAGCTTCACGCCAAAGCGGCGGGCATAGTAACTGGCCTGGGCACGACGCAGGCCCGGAATGCCACGCGACGACGAATAACGATGCGTGCGCGGATCGCGCACCACCTCGCACAATTTGTCGACGATGGCCTTGGGCGTCGGCAGGTCCGGGTTGCCCATGCCAAGGTCGATGATGTCGGCGCCTCGCGACCGGGCGCTGGCCTTCAGCCGGTTGACCTGCTCGAAGACGTAAGGCGGAAGCCGGCGGACCTTGTGAAATTCTTCCATGGCAGTTCCAGACAGCGAGGGGGGGTTCTGGGCGCGCGATATAACCCTATTTGCAGTTAGGGTCGAGGGTAAGGTCACATTTGCCTTCGATCTGCTTCAGCGTGTCACCGCCGTGCTTCTTTGCCAGCGCGGTCAGTTCGGCCGGGTTCGTGGGCTTCACGCCGTTGTTCTTCGCCCCCTGGGCCCGCTCGTCCGCTTTCAACTGGGCAAGCTTGGCTGTCCTTTCAGCGTCGGTGAACTGCTGCGCCGCCACCTTCGGCGGAATGTTCAGGTTTGGAAAGGTGGCCGTGTCCTTGGGCCCCTCGACACCCGCGACAGGCGTAGGGCTTTCCATACTGGTGCTCGAACAACCACTTATGGCCACCAGCACAATCGCAAGGCCCGTGCGGCAAAAACGACCAGTCCCGGAAAAAACAGTATCGCCAATATTAATCGTCATATTGTTTCCCTGGCAGCCGGGGTACAGCATATTGGACCCGGTCCGATGTCCCATGATAATATGTCAAGAAAACGCTTCGGGAGGAACCCCGCCAGCCATGTCCAAAACACCCGATTCGGGCAAAGCGGAAGATGACGAGCCTTCGACCGTCGAGCAATATCTGGTGAAGGACCCGGAACGCTTCGCCTTGAACATGGCGCGCATGATCGAACAGGCTGGCAAGGCGGCCTCTGCATGGGCTGAGCCGCGTGAAAAGGGCGAAGTGCGCGACAGCGTCGCCGAGCCGGTTGTGGACATGGTGAAAACCTTCTCCAAGCTCAGCGAATACTGGCTTGCCGATCCGCAGCGCGCGCTGGAAGCGCAGACGCGACTGTTCTCCGGCTATATGACCGTCTGGGCCAATGCCATTCAACGCACAAGCAATGCCGCGGAAGGCACGGAAGACGCCGTCAAACCCGAGCGCGGCGACAAGCGGTTCCTCGACCCCGAGTGGGGCCGCAACGCCTTCTTCGATTTCCTGAAACAGGCCTATCTCGTCACCTCGCGCTGGGCGTCCGACCTGGTCGAGCACGCCGATGGACTGGACGAGCATACCCGCCACAAGGCTGGCTTCTACGTCAAGCAGGTGTCCAACGCCATCTCGCCGTCGAATTTCATCCTCACCAATCCGGAACTGTTTCGCGAAACCGTTGCCTCGAACGGCGAAAACCTGGTGCGCGGCATGAAGATGCTGGCCGAGGACATCGCCGCCGGCAAGGGCGACCTGAAATTGCGCCAGGCCGACTATTCCCCCTTCGAGATCGGCAGGAACATCGCCACCACACCCGGCAAGGTCGTCGGCCGCAGCGATGTCGCCGAGATCATCCAGTACGATCCGGCGACCGAGACCGTGCTCAAGCGGCCGCTGCTGATCTGCCCGCCATGGATCAACAAGTTCTATATCCTCGATCTCAATCCGCAGAAATCCTTCATCCGCTGGGCGATCGAACAGGGTCACACCGTGTTCGTCATCTCCTGGATCAATCCCGACGAACGCCACGGCGCCAAGAGTTGGGAAGCCTATATCAGGGAGGGCCTGCAATACGGCCTCGACACCGTGGAGAAGGCGACCGGCGAACGGGACGTCAACGCGATCGGCTATTGCGTCGGGGGCACGCTGCTGGCGGCGGCTCTCGCGCTGATGGCGCGCGAAGGCGACGACCGCATCAAGTCGGCCACCTTCTTCACCACGCAGGTCGACTTCACCCATGCCGGCGACCTGAAAGTGTTCGTCGACGAGGAGCAGGTCGCGGCGGTTGAGAAATCGATGAGCGAGAAGGGCTACCTCGACGGCACCAAGATGGCGACCGCCTTCAACATGCTGCGATCCGGCGACCTGATCTGGCCCTACGTCGTCAACAACTACATGCGCGGCAAGGATCCCCTGCCCTTCGACCTCCTCTACTGGAACGCCGATTCGACCCGCATGGCCGCAGCCAATCACTCTTTCTATCTGCGCAACTGCTATCTCGAGAACAACCTTTCGCGAGGCACGATGGAACTGGCAGGCCATACGGTCTCGCTCGGGGATGTCACCATCCCGATCTACAACCTAGCCTCCAAGGAAGATCACATCGCGCCGGCGCTCTCGGTGTTCCTTGGCTCAAAATATTTCGGTGGCAAGGTCGAATACGTGATGGCCGGATCCGGCCATATCGCCGGCGTGGTCAATCCGCCGGCATCCAACAAATATCAGTACTGGACCGGCGGGACGCCGATAGGCGATTTCGGCCAGTGGATCGCCCAGGCCACCGAGCATCCCGGCTCCTGGTGGCCACACTGGCAAGGCTGGATCGAGGCCAGGGACAATACCCGCGTACCCGCCCGCATCCCTGGCAAGCATATGAAAACCCTGGGCGATGCTCCCGGTACCTATGTCAAGGTGCGTGTGTAACGGACTGTAATGTCTGGTGAGTTGACGGCCCGGTAAAAGAGGGCGAAATGTGGCGTCAACCACGAAGCAGCCTTAATTCGTCCGCGACTGCTGAATTTCCGTCAGGATTGCGGATTTGACACAGGTCTCGTTTCCGGGTCGGGGACCAGAATCATCGCGACGCAGACGTTCAGTCGCCGCGCCACGATGCACCGGCCGGACACCGAGGGGGAATTTGTTTTGAAATCAGCGGGATCGTGCCTGGCGAAGGGAGAAAGTCGCGCTATCTCGGCCGCACTCTTCTCCGTGCTTTTGGCATCCTGTACCTCGGCTGGCGACCCGACAATGTCGGTCGGCATGCCCGGTTACAACGCACCCTCGACGGAAATGGGCACGGTTTCCGCCGTACATCAGGTGGCGACGGCTGATTCCTCATCGCAGATGGTTGCTCATCCGCAGATGACGATGACCGCCGAAGGTGATGCAGCGCTTCCCGAGGAAGTTGCCTATGTGCCGATGGCCAAGCCTCAGGTCGCCTTTCCGATAACGACGCCCGCAGCCGCCGAAACGATTGCCGGCACCACGCCACAGCCGCTGGTGCAACCCGCCCAGACAGAGCAACAGACCGACGCGGTCGCCGCGAAGATCGCCGCCGCCGATGCCCAGGTGACCGCGCCCACGCCCCAGCCCAAGCCGGCGGCCCCCGCGATGAACAATCCGGTCTATGTCACCGCTGGCGAGATGCCGCAGCCCCAAGCCGACACACCCAAGAAAAAAGGCTTCCTGGCCTCGCTGTTCGGCGCCAGCCCGGCTTCGGCCACCCCTGCTCCGCTCGTCAAGACACGCTCCGCCGAGCCGCCGGCGCCGGCTCAGGCCAAGGCAACACCACCTGCACCAGCCTCCGCGGCAAAGCCGATCATCACGCTGGCAACACAGGATTCCGCGCCCAAGGCCGTACAACTCGCGTCAGTGGGCGTCGATACCAGTCACTACACCAGCGATGCGCTGCCTGGCGTGCGCCAGACGGCTTTGTTCGAGATCAAGCGGAAATCCGGCCTCGACGACGAGAGCGACGTCGACCTGAACGAAGACGAAGGCTCGGGCGGCCTCTATCAGGTCGCATCCGCGGCCGGCCTTGCCCGGCTGGCGCCGAACGGACTTCTCAAGCAGAACGAGACTGTTGATGTCGCCTGCCTGAAGCCGTCGCTGGTGCGCGTGCTGAAAACGATCGAGGGTCACTACGGCAAGAAGATGGTCGTGACGTCGGGCTATCGCGATCCGGCCCGCAATCGCCGCGCCAACGGCGCCAAGAATTCGCTGCACATGTACTGCGCCGCCGCCGACATCCAGGTTCCCGGCGTCTCGAAGTGGGAACTGGCAAGTTACATCCGCACCATGCCCGGCCGCGGCGGCGTCGGCACTTACTGCCACACCGAATCAGTGCACGTCGATGTCGGCCCCGAGCGCGACTGGAACTGGCGTTGCCGTCGGCGCAGTGGCGGTAGCGATGGCGGCGACGGCTAACCTGTCCAGACGCCTGCGGCTGGTGCGGGCAAGGCACAGGCCAGCGCCGCGCCACCAGAATCTTGCTGCCCAAAACCCTATTGCGAACAGTTGAAAAAAGTTGTCGCAGGCAGCGACAGACGGGTTGCCCGCCGCGAACAACGCAACTATAAGCGCCACATCTGAGCGCGCCCATCGTCTAGCGGTCAGGACACCGCCCTTTCACGGCGGTAACAGGGGTTCGATTCCCCTTGGGCGTACCAGACATCTCAAGCACTTAGCTATTGCCCCCATCCGATTTCGTGCAAGTTTTGTGCGAAATACGTATGTGGACGGTGCTTCTGCGGCCAACGCAGTGTCAGAAACGGGGCTCAATGGGTTTGGAAGAAGGCCGACAGGAGATAGCAAGGCGACTCGGCTTCCTTGACCCGCCAGACACTGTGTCCATGTCGTGCCTCACTACATGGCGCGTGTCATGGAATTGCGCAATTTCATCGGGATGTTCCTCGGTCCGCTGACTACGCGGCGGCCCTGTTTCCAGGTTCTCCCAGCCACCCCAGGCCGGCACACCCAGCGCATGTGACCGTCTTTCCTGGACAACCGGTCTGGTGGGTCCCTTGCGGGCAACAATGCCCGTTCGACGCGCACCATCGCGAGCAATCAAAAACCCTGCCGCCACCATGGCAGCGCGGGCATTCCGTCTTCACTGAAGTCATTCACTCAACCCAAATCCGAGCTTCCGGCGAAGCGCGGAACCGCCCGCGAGTATCAAAGATCGCTGTGTTTTCAAGCACGACGCCCTGACTTAAATTGGGTCAATCTGTGCGCTGCCTTGCGGCGTCTTTGGAGCCCGGCCATTACAAGAACGATAAGTCCGTTGGAGATGATCCCAACCGCCGCCAACGTCCATGCGGCACCGCCAGTTTGGCCGAAGATGACGAACGGGAAGAAAGTGGCGATCGACGCAAGCGCCACGATGAGCGCTAGCCACCCGGCACCTTGGCGCTCGGATCGAGTATTTGAGCAACAATGTTAGTGGTCAAAAGCATGGCCGCGAACTGAACCGCAGAACCCTACCCTTTCAAGACCGAAGATGTCAGATGGCAGCCCACGCTAATCTAGATGCTCCGGCACTTCGAGCCGAGACTATACCTTTGGATATTCGGCTATACCTTTGGAGGCCGTTCATCGGCTGGACTTGCATCCGATTCGGCTTGATGGTGCCATCGGCTGGTCCCTCCCACCCCCCGCATAGATGGGGCTGGTCATTTCAAAAGGGCCCGCTGTCCACCAGAGCGGACAGCGGGCTTTTTATCCAGTTCCGAAGCGATGTCGGCACTACCCGCGCTCAAGACAAAGTCTTGGCGCCGCGGGAGAAGAACCCCTCGCCCGCATCTGAGACCAAGCGTGCCTTGAAGCGTCGACAGATCCTCGGCCAGCGCGGTCACCGGCCCCTGCAACTCATCGCCGGTCAGCTTGTCATAGGCCGCGAATGATCCGTCGGCGGCGCGATACTTGGCCAAGATGTCATCGACGGTCTTGAAGTTGCCGTCGATCTTGTCGGACAGGCCCTTGTCAAACTTGACTGCAGGAAGAAAGATTCGAAATCATCCGCTCCGCGAAAACGGCGCCGACGCGGTTTTGGCGTCGCCTCAGGCGACGTCGCCGGTCAACATATGCATCTCTCTTTGAACAGCTGCGAAGAAGCGACGGACCTCATCGCTTGCCGAAGCCCTGTCCTTGCCCGACCCGACGACGCGATCGAGGAGTTCGCCGGCCGTGGCCTTCCAGAACGATGTGGCGGTGTCCCCGTGCAACTTGTCGAGCTTGGCCGCGACCTCGCGAACCAGGACGATCTGACGGTCTATTGGAAAAACTCGCACTTCTGCTGAATGCATCTTCACACCATGACACTGACGCAACGAATCGAACGCTGCCTACGGTCACTGGCGTAGCCGCGAAGGTGAAAACGGATCCTTAACGACGATTCATGAAACGTGATCGACGCTTGCCGCAAGGCAGAAACGGCGGCCTGATCAAACGTAAGGCCTATGCCCGCAGTGCTCTCGCCTCACCGTCGCGCTTGCGGGAGGTCATCATATCGCGGGCCATCAGCCCACTGACCCGGCAGAACGCCATGAAGGCGCGACATGCGTCTTCCGTCTTCACCACGTCCACCGTGGCGCCGAAACACGCATTAAAGGCTTTCTGGTAGACCGGCCCCTGCTTGCGAACCGGCCAGTCCTGCAGGAAATCGAGCGCCTGTTCGACACCATAGATTTCCTCCACGGGCAGGCCGGGTTCGGGTGCGATGCGCACCGGAACCTCGAATTGCAATCTGTCCATTCCAAGTCTCCCGAACCGACGTCGAGAGCGTAACGCGGTTCGTCTTAAAAAGTTGCCTGAAGGGACTTCTCGGCAAGGAATGTGTCGTCACTGCGGCCACGGCATGCCGTGCCGCGCGGCCGTCCCCATCATCTGCTGGCGTGATGCCAAGGGCGCCCGGAAGGTCCATGTAATCTTCCTGGGCGCTTGATCCGAACCGCGTAGGAGCCCGACCTGCTTACTGGCCCGACCTGCTTACTGGCCCAACCTGCTTACTGGTTAGCCGGATCGGTCTCGGCTTCATAGCACATGCGGGTGACCACCAGCAGGACATAGGCCGATGGCGCCGCGAAGATGGCGCCGAGAATCATGCCTCCCGTTCCGGAGAGCCTGAGTGTCTCGGCGGCAGCCCAATAGACGGTTCCGATGCAGATGATGACCTGGACCGAGAGAAACAATGCGGCCGTGGCCGCGCGCGAGAGCGTCTTGAATGTCTTGATACGTTCCATTGAAAGCAGTCCGAATGGCGCGCCAAATGGCTGATGCACGGCCAAGGGCCGCCGCACCGGTCCGCGACGCAGAAGGATTTATGGGTGAAAGCTGAAAGTGCCGGTCAGACGGACGGCGGCGCGCGTGGTCGGTTGGCGTTCGACCGCGGCACGGCAACGGCCGCGCGCGCGGCCAACCGGTCGACCAGCGACGTGCGATCGAGCAGGAGGAATTGAGGCTCCGGCGGCAACAAGGCCGGGTTGCCGCTCGAAAACTTCGCAAACACCGATCGGCCGGTGCGGACTTCAACTGCCTGAACCTTGCCGGTGACACGCAGCAGCGCCGCGGCCTCGCCATGCTGCTCCAGGCTGAGACTGGGGCCGCCAGTGTCGGTGCCGGCAAAAGTTGGTGCCCCCGGTTGGCCGAGACACAGCAAAACGAGCAGCACCAGGCCCACGAGACATGAGCAGGCTGCCGTCATCGGCGTGTCACATGACCTGATGCGCTCAAACCTCAAGGCGCGCGTTCTCCAAAATCGTCCACCCGCCGTACCGCACACGGGCAAGAAAGGAAACCCAGGCGGGAGCGGCCAAACGTCGAGCCGGCGGACGTGAATCTCCGCCATGTTCGGCCGCCTTGGGCAGTTCTTCCTTGAACCTTTGGCCTTCAAGTGCCAAATCTGGAGGGAATTTCACGCCGGCTCATATAGAGGGCCCTCACCCGACAAGACGGACACAATGGTCACCTATCTCGACGCCGCCACCGCCCCGCTCAGAAACACCGGACAGATCCGCCTCTATGGCGAAGAAGGCTTTGCCGGGATGCGCAAGGCGTGCGACCTCACCGCGCGTTGCCTCGATGCGCTGGTGCCCATGGTCGAACCTGGCGTCACAACGGACACCATCGACCGTTTCGTCTTCGAATTCGGCATGGATCACGGCGCGTTGCCGGCGACACTCAACTATCGCGGCTACACGAAGTCGTGCTGCACCTCGATCAACCATGTCGTTTGCCATGGCATTCCCGACAACAAGCCGCTGAAAGATGGTGACATCGTCAACATCGATGTCACCTACATCCTCGATGGCTGGCACGGCGACTCCTCGCGCATGTATCCGGTGGGCACCATCAAGCGCGCCGCCGAGCGGCTGCTCGAAGTCACCCATGAGTGTCTGATGCGCGGCATCGCCGCGATCCGGCCGGGAGCCCGCACCGGCGCCATCGGCGCCGCGATCCAGAGCTTTGCCGAAGGCGAACGCTGCTCGGTGGTGCGCGATTTCTGCGGCCATGGCGTCGGTCAACTGTTCCACGACGCGCCGAACATCCTGCACTATGGCAGCGCCAATGAAGGCGTCGAGATGCGGCCGGGCATGATCTTCACCATTGAACCGATGATCAATCTCGGCCGGCCGCACGTCAAAGTCCTGTCGGATGGCTGGACGGCTGTGACGCGCGATCGCTCGCTGTCGGCACAGTACGAGCACACGATAGGCGTGACCGATACCGGCTGCGAGATTTTCACGCTGTCGCCCAACAATCTCGACCGCCCCGGCCTGCCGGCCTAGTATTTTGCCCGGACAGCGATGCCACCCTGCCGGGTAGTCGAGCCGTTCCGCCGCCCCCGAGACAAAAACCCGCATCGAGGACATCAGACGCATCGAGCTCATCGAGGCGGCGCACCGGGTGTTCTTGACCGACGGATTGAATGGCCTGACGACCACCGCATCTGCCGGGAGGCAGGGATGTCGCAGGGAATCCTGACCTACTATTTCAAGAACAAGAACATGGAAGAAATCCTGTTCGAAATGGTCCGCTACGCCAACCGCCTGCTGATGGACGATGTGGTTACGCGTCTGCGCCGGGCGAATTCGAACTGGAGCGCCTCAAGGCGATCTTCGAAGGCTCCTGAAGAGCACTATGTCGCCAACACGGCCAATGCCTGGAGCTCATTTACGCGGCGGCCGCGTCGAATGAACGATATGCCATGCTTCAGCAGCTCCTCTATCGTCGGCTTCGATCGAATCTGGCGTTGGCGCTCGCCAACGTTCTGTCTGCCTCCGAACTTGATCATTTCACCAATGGCGTTGCCGCGCTGATCGACGGACTGTGGCTGAGGCGAGGCCGCAGTGATGACCTGACCGCAGGCGAAGCCATACGGCTCCTGGTCGAATACGCGGAAAAGATGCTTGGTCCCGATGTCGTGGAAAAACTCCAGAGGCCAGGCCCCGCCAAATCCTGATCGTCACCAGTCTTGTTGTCGCCAAGGGCCCTCGACCACCCGGCGCTGCCAGACTAATGTCTGCGCCTAGGGCGAACACAAGCGGCAATGGGGACAATGAGCGACGACGAACGGAGTTTCTTCTCCGAAGCACCAATCCGCCCGCCGGCAAAGGCCTCGGCGATCGAGGAAAAGCCGCACTATCTCGGCCATCGCGACCGCCTGCGTGAACGCTTTGCCGGCGCCGGCCCGGACGCCCTGCCCGACTACGAGCTTCTGGAACTCCTGCTTTTTCGCCTGATCCCGCGCACGGATACCAAGCCGGTTGCCAAGGCACTGCTGGCGCGCTTCGGCACGCTGGCCGAGGTGCTTGGTGCGCCCATTGGCCTGTTGCAGGAGGTCAAGGGCATCGGGCCTGCGGTCGCGCTCGACCTGAAAGTCGTCGCGGCGACGGCGCAGCGCATGGCGCGCGGCGAGATCCTGGGTCGCGAGGTTCTGTCATCCTGGACGCAGGTTCTAGACTATTGCCGCTCGGCCATGGCGTTCGAGCCGCGCGAGCAGTTCCGCATCCTGTTCCTGGACAAGAAAAACGCTCTCATCGCCGACGAAGTGCAGCAGAGAGGTACGGTCGATCACACGCCGGTCTATCCGCGGGAAGTCATCAAGCGCGCGCTTGAACTGTCCGCCACGGCGATCATCCTGGCGCACAATCATCCCACTCGCCTCCTTTCGATCACGCACGATCACGCTCTAGCGCATTGATGCATATCGCTTTTTCGACTTGTCGCAGAGTCGGATACTGTGGCATATTGGGGTCGGTTTTAGGGGGATCGAAGCCCGTTTCGGACCCAGCCACAGACCCCTACTACCCGTCAGCCGATCCCACTCGAAAGCCTACGGGAGACCCCAGTGCCAAGCCTTACCGATGGAGAGATTCGCCGCACTTTGAAGGAAGTCGAGGTGACCGGAAAGCAGCAGAACCTGGTCGATGGAGAGGGCCACGGAACAGGCCGCCTCGTTCTCGTGATAAAGCCAATGCCGACCCGCGTAACGGCGGACTGGATGGCCCAGCAATGGCGAGACCAAAAGCGTCTCAAGAAAAAGCTCGGCTCGTATCCGTCAGTGGGCCTCGGCCAGGCCCGCGAGATTTTCAAACGCGACTTCGCCGACATGATCCAGAAGGGACGCAGCATCAAGATTGCGGGCGACACGCGACCCGGCACGGTCGCCGATCTGTTCGAAGCTTACGTTGCGTCACTCAAGGCAGATGGAAGACCGTCGTGGAAGGAGGCCGAAAAGGGCCTGAACAAGATCGCCGATTCGCTCGGTCGCAACCGCCCTGCCCGCGACATCGAGCCTGATGAGATCAGGGACATCATTCGTCCGATTTATCAGCGAGGCAAACGGTCCATGGCCGATCATGTTCGCAGCTATATTCGATCGGCCTACAGTTGGGGGCTGAAATCCGAGCATGACTACCGCTCAACCTCGGTCCGTCGCTTTCGTCTCGTCTACAACCCAGCTGCAGGTATTCCAACCGAACCGAAAAACGTTGGAACGCGCTGGTTGGACGAGGAGGAATTTATCCGCCTCTATCGTTGGCTCGAATCTCCCGATGCGCCGGTCCACCCACCTTACACACGTGCCGTAAGAATTCTTATGCTGACCGGCCAGCGCGTCGAGGAGATCGCTCGGCTACACGTCGATCAATGGGATGCGTCCGAGCGCATCATCGATTGGTCCAAAACTAAGAATGGAAAGCCTCACGCCATCCCCGTGCCCAAGATCGCGGCCGAGCTTATCGGGTCGATCAAGCCGAATGAATTTGGCTGGTTTTTTCCATCCGCAACCGACCCGTCCAAGCCGGTCAGCCATGGCACGCTCTATTCGTTCATGTGGCGCCAACGCGATCGCGAGGTCATCCCCGTCGTGACAAACCGCGATCTGCGGCGAACCTGGAAGACGCTTGCTGGAAAGGCAGGGCTCTCGAAAGAGATCCGAGACCGATTGCAGAACCACACTCTGCAGGACGTCAGTTCCAAAAGCTACGATCGCTGGAATTATATGCCGGAAAAGCGTGCTGCCATGGCGCGGTGGGACAAGTTTGTCCGCGAGCTTCTGACGAAGAAGCGTAAAGCCGCACTCAAGGCAGCTGCATGACCTAACGATTGCTTTCCTCGCCGGCATCCTCGTCTGTGATAGTCGGCGGAGGCAAAGGCTTCACGTTGGGGACCAGAAAATGAATCTGGGGGGCAGGAGTTCGAATCTCTTCGGGCGCGCCACACTCTCATTGGCAACGTTTGGATCGGGGGTTCAAGTCCCTCTCCCGCTACCACGCTTCCCCCCCGAAGGGCGAAGCGTTGTTTTAGGTCTTGGTCGATCAGGTTCGACAGGTATCCATCGATATGAATAGTGGGCTGCTCGCCGGCTTTTGGTGGGTAGACCGTCACGGTCGAGACGACGTTTCGAATGTGCTTCTTAGCCTCTTCCGACACATAGCCGTTCTCGGCGATCGCATTCGATAGGAACTCGAGGTCGCGAACGTAGCGCGTCACGAGCGCCGGCTTCAGCGTGACCACCTTTGGCGGCTGCGGCAGGACGGCGAGTTGCGACTCGAGTTGCTGGCGCTCGGTACGCAGCTCGGGCAAGCGCTGTTCGGCCTCCGCCTCCGAGATCATCCCTTTCACATAAGCATTGAGCACGCGCTCATATTCACGCTTGGCCGCGTCGAGGCGCTGCGCCGCTTTCTCGCGCGATGCGCCCTGGCCTGAATAGAGCTGACGGTGCTCGTCATTGTAGGCGGCGACATAGTGGTCGATCAGCGCCTTGTCCTTGATGCGGCTGCGCAGGCCCTCCAGCACCGTTGTCTCGATATGGTCGACGGCATAGGGCCGCGTGTTGGTGCAGGAGCGCGATTCCTTGGCGCGGGTGCACGTGATGCGCGTCAGCCGGCCCATCTTGTCCTCAATTGGCATGCCGGAACCGCACACGCCGCAACGAAGCAGGCCGGACAGAAGCCGTGTGTTCTTGCGCTGTGGCCTTTCCGGCCGCAACGGCTTGAGTTTGTTCGCCGCGGCAAAGAGCGGCGCCGGCACGATGCGAAGATGCTCGGCCGCCTGCTCCTGCCATTCGCTGCGGGGGTTGACGCGCGACTGACGCCGGCCGCTGTCCGGATCCTTGACCATATGGACGCGGTTCCAGACGATGCGCCCATCATAGATGGCGTTCTGCAAGATGCCGTAGCCGCGCTTGGCATTGCCGCTGAGTGTCGACGCCGCCCAGTAGCGGCCACGCGGCGGGGCAATACCGTCGTCATTCAA
Source organism: Mesorhizobium carmichaelinearum (assembly GCA_943370265.1). Classification (GTDB taxonomy): domain Bacteria; phylum Pseudomonadota; class Alphaproteobacteria; order Rhizobiales; family Rhizobiaceae; genus Mesorhizobium; species Mesorhizobium carmichaelinearum_A. Next base: position 4,958 of record CALRQH020000031.1, on the reverse strand, counting down.
CCCGCCGGCAATGTCACGTGCCCCTCGGCCGGCGGCGAACTCCTCGAAAATGCGCAGCACGATTGCCGCTTCTTCGGGCACGATCGACAGTTCTCCCGGCTTTCCCGGCACAGGCACATAGCCATAGGCGCGGCCCCCAGCGTTGCGGCCCTCGCGCACGACGCCGGCCATGCCGCGCCGCACCTTCTGCGCCAGGTCCTGCAGGTAGAGCGCGCCGACAAGGCCGCGAATGCCGATCTGGACGATATCGGCGCGACCGTCATGGACAGCCCGTATCTCGATGCCGAGATGCGTCAGGCGCTTGTAGATGCCGGCAAGGTCTTCCTGGTCGCGCGACAGCCGGTCCAGCGCCTCGACGACCAGCACGTCGAACGCGCCATCACGCGCGGCGTCCATCATCGACAGCACGCCGTCGCGCCCCATGATGGAGGCGCCGGAGCGGGCGCGGTCATGAAAGATGGTGGTGACTGTCAGGTCCTGCTTGGCTGCATAGTCGGTGCAGAGCGCGATCTGATCCTCGATCGACCTATCGGTTTGCAGGTCGCTGGAATAGCGGGCGTAGAGCGCCGCTCGCTTCATGATCAATCTCCCCTAGGCGGCGCATATAATCGTCGCGCGCTGCCTGGCGCGCAAGAGCCTCGACGATGCCGGCCAAAGCCGGGTGAACGCCCGGCGGCGGCGGCAACGGCTTTCGCTGCGGATAGGCGGATTTCACAGCAGCGCTCCCTGCTTCGGGTCTACAGGGCGAGAGCCGGCGCCAAAGCCCTTGGCGCGCAGCTCCGCGATGGTTTCGAGCATCTTCTGATCGCCCTTCAAGCGGGCTGTGTGTTCAGACGGGCCATACTTGTCCGTCTCGATCGCGCCGGCGGCGACGGCCAGCGCACGCTTCGATTGCGCGATGTCGAAATGCTCCCACGAAGCATCCATGCCGGCGATACCCAAGCCGGCCGGGCGCTGAAACCATTTGCGCTGGACGCCGATGCGATCGGCCATGGCGAAAAGCTCCGCGCGCGTGTGCGCCCACATGTGGCACATGAGCAGGCGGCCGAAGGAATGCTTGGCGTTGTCGACATATACGCTCATGACAGCGCACCAAGCCGTGGCAGGTCGACCACTTCGCGCGCCTGGTCGAATGCTTCCGGCAGGTGAGCGAGAAGCGCAGCGCGAAGTTCCCCATGCATCTCGGGTTTCGTCATGGCCATCGCGCTGCCGCAAGCGCCGACCAGCAGGCCAACCACCAAAGCCTCATATTGTATCCCCTCGTCGCTCGAAATCTTGGGCGCTCTGGCCAAGGCTTCACCAAACGCACCAGCGACGATCGATTTGGTCATCTGCGCGATTGCGTCGAATGGGTCGTTCTCGTCAAACTTCTTGCGGTTCCCCATCAGCGCAGCCCCACATAGAGCAGGCCGGCGCCGATCGCCGCGACGACGATCAGCAGGCCGAACAGGACGCGGCGCACGATGGCCGGGTCTCCGGGCCCAAGGTAGGCGCAGTCATCGTCGCACTGGCATTCGGGCCAGAGGTCGCAGACCAGCTGCGACGCGTTGCCGGGCGGCAAGGTAAGTCTCGCCGGCCGGTTCATGAGAATACCTGAAGCCAGAAGCCGACGCCGACCAGAAACGAGAGGATGGCGAGGCCTGCTGCTATATCCTGGATAGGTGTGTCCCATCGCCGTCAGCCCACGTTGCGGACGGCCCGCGAGCGGGCGAGGTCCGATGCTTCGATTTAGCCAAAGCACTTCCACTCGCGGTCGGGCGCCGTCTGCCAGGGCGGGCCGCTCGACACGCATCCAGTCCGACAGCGCTTCGTCGTAGAGCGCGCAGGGATAGCCTGACAGGACGACCATGCCTGTCAGACCGCGAAGCGCCTCGAGCAATTCGAAGTGGTCGGCATCGCTTAGTTCATGGCGATAGCGGTGCTTCGGATCGTACGGATTGCGCCGGTTGCGCGTCGCGTGAACGTACGGCGGGTCGACATAGTGCAACGTGTCGGGCCAGTCATGTGAGCGCATCACCTGCAAAGCGGGCCGCTGTTCGATAGCGATGCCGCGCATGCGCTCGATCACCGCGGCGAGCGCAAACGGATAGCTCGCCCAGTCATGCGCCGGCGTCGTTCCCGATCGCGACGAGTTTGCGCGAAAGCCTGTCGTCTTGTGGCCGCGCCCCATGTCGGAATGCGCATTGCTGCCGAAGCCCATGAAAGAGCGGATGATCAGCCGCCGGGCGCGCTCGACCTGGTCGTCGGTCGCATCCCACGCGACTTCAAATTCGGCGCGGGCAAAGGGCGTCAGATCGAGCAGGCGCAGCAGTTCTGCCCCGCCGGCGCGGTCCTGCAGCACCCTGAACAGGTTCACAACATCGCCGTCGAGATCGTTGTAAACCTCCGCATAGGCGCGCGCCTTGCGCAGCAACACGGAAGCCGCCCCACCGAAGGGCTCGACATAGATCCGGTGCGCCGGGAAATGCTCGATGATCCACGGCGCAAGCAACCACTTGCCGCCATGCCAGCGCAGAACAGGGCGGGACGGCGAGCTGCTCATGCAGCCCTCGCCAGAATATGACACCGCATGGTATTCAGCGGTGCATGAGGGAGATGGGCACCGGGGATTTCATAGTGCTGGCGCTTGCCGGGTTTCTCGGCGGCTTCACCTTTCTGTTCGGCACAGATTTCGCGCTCACGCACGCTGCGTGGTGCATCACCAGTGATACACACTGCGTGCGCGATTGGGTCGCGGCGCTCAGCGGCTGGGCCGCTGCGGCTGCTGCGGTAGGCGCAATTCCAGTCTTGATGGGAACACTGAAAACCCAGAGACGCTCGGCGGAACAGCAGCTCAGGGCCTACGTCTATGTCGACACAATCAACGTCCACGATTTTGTGCCCGATAGCTTCGGGCTGCGTCTCACGCTCAAAAATTTCGGAGCAACGCCTGCGTATGACGTTGGTTTGTATTTCGCGTGGAGAGTGGTTCAACCAAACCGGGATCTTCGGAATTACGCAGCCGATATCTATCAAGGCTGGAGCGACATTGCTCCAACGCAAGGAAAAAGCAGCACAGCAAAAATGAACATGGACGATGTCAGGCCATTCTTCGTCCATGTCGAGAGCGGCTTTCTGGCGTATTATATCTACGGGCATGTGCGGTACCGAGACGTTTTTGGCGTCGCCCGCGACACATGGTTTCAATTCCAACTGAACGGACAGTTCGCGGACCAGGATCTGGGGATTAGCCAGCTTGGAAATGCCTCCAACTAATGTTCCGACGCTCATGCCGGAACCGCCTTGGCGCGGCGCTTTGAGATAGGCGCGTGGTCCTGCTCCGCAGAGACAGGTTCGCCGCCACCACGCTTGCGACCGCCAGCTAAGCCGGGCGATGCGGGACGCTGGCGGTCCTCCACATCGTCGCCCCTACTAGCCGGATCGTCGGAAGCGGCAGCTATCGCGCCGTTCGCCTCCTCCCCGGCGTTCGCTACGGGATTCACCTCAAACCCCCAATGATCCCAACCCGGCCGGGGCGAGCGGCAGAACAGTTCCAAGCGGGCGATGCCGGGGAACAGCCGCTCAATCGTCTCGGCGTAGAAATCTGGCTTGGCGCCTGACGAGGTTGTCGGGCTCGCGGAATCGGCGTTCGCGGCGATCTTTGCGGTCTCCAATATCTACTTCTGGAGCAAGGTCGGGTATTTCGATGTTGGTGCCCATCTCAAGCCGCTCTTGCATACGTGGTCTCTCGGCGTCGAGGAGCAATTCTATCTGATTTGGCCGGTGGCGCTGATCGCCACGTTGCGCCTAGTCGGCGTCAGGGGTGCCGCCTGGGCTGTTTTGACGGCCGGGCTTTTGTCCCTTGTCGCCTCTCAGGCCATCATCGGAATTAGCCTAAGCACCGTGTTTTACTGGATGCCCTTCAGAGTGTTCGAGTTCGCGTTTGGAATTCTCCTCGCACTCCCATGGAGCACCAAGAGGCTGACGGGACAGATAGCAAACCTTGTCGGGTGGCTCGGCCTGATCGTGATTGTCGGGTCGATGCTGCTTCTGCGAGAGACGATGCCAATGCCGTCCGCGTGGTCTCTAGTCGTCTGCCTCGGCGCCGCCGCAGTTATTTATGTCGGCAATGTGGAGTCAGTTGCGCCCATATTGTCGAACAGGGTTGCGTCCTTCATCGGGAAAATATCCTACAGCCTCTACCTGGTTCATTGGCCCATCGCGGTGTTCATGCCGCTGGAGACGTGGGGCGAGAAGGTCGCGGCCTTGACTGTCTGCTTTGTTGCGGCCGTGTCTCAATTTTACCTCGTCGAGCACCCCCTTCGTCGTGGTGGCAAGGGGGTCGAGCTAACGCGAGCACCGGTCGCGGTCGGCATTGCAGTGTCAATAATAGCCGCGACGTTTCTGACGGCTGGATATGCTCTTTACAGCGACGGCTTAAGGTTCAGGCTTCCAGAGGAGTTTGGCAACGTCCAGTCCGCAGCAGCAATGTGGACGGAGCGGGGTCCGAGTGTTCGGGTAGGCAAGTGCTTTATTCTTCCCGCACAGACCATCGGAGACTTCGACAAGCAGGAATGCACCGGCCTGAAACCAGGCATTCCAAACGTCTTGGTTGTCGGCGACAGTATCGCCGGTGACAATTTTTCCGTACTCCAGCAGGCTTATCCAAATGTCCACTTCTTGGAAGCGACATCCGCATCCTGCGTCCCGACCGACGTCCCCAAGACCGATGCGAATTGCGCAAACTTGCTGCGGTTCGTTTTCGACGACCTAGTTCCTAGGGGAGGGTTGGATGCGGTTGTGCTCTCTGCTGCTTGGCACCCGAACGACCTAAGAGCCTGAATCAAAAAGAATGGTTTGATATCAAGCTCTTGCGAGCCTGCGTGTGAGCAGGCGAATGTGGGCGACGTATATCCAGGCTTCTGCAGAAGCGATGGATTTCTCCCAGTCCTTGGCGAGCCTGCGGCATCGCCCCAGCC
>CALRQH020000030.1:0-62628 GCA_943370265.1 Mesorhizobium carmichaelinearum | reverse complement strand
TTCCGAAATGGGTTGGCGTCAACAACCAAACCCTACCGGAAAGCGCCGATGACCACCGACACACCGCTCACTCGCTACAGCGCTACTAACGGCGCGATCGTGAGCGGTTTCGTAACCCCAGAGCTACACCACCTGATGGGACACGACCTGAGGCTTTGGCGCTCCACAATGATCTTGAAGTCGCAAATCACTGACACCGACGCGGCAAACCAATCGTGCCACCCTTGTTTCACGCTTGCGTTGGATATCGAAACCTCAAGGGCTCGGTGCTCTTGCCGCAATGATGACCTTCGGCACCATTGTTCGCGCCTTGGGCGCTGGTAGGTTTTCGAAATCGATTATTGCCTCTGGAGCCAATAATGACGTCCGCAACGCGGTAGCGTCGTGCCATCACAACCTGCAATTCAAGTCTGCGCCGGCGCGAGGACGCATTCGACGTTGGGTCAGTATAGTTGGCCTTATCTTTAAGGGCTCGATCGGCCGACGAGAACTGGCCGATAAACGTGCCGATAGCTCGGCGCCGGTCTGCCGGCTCGTCGCATGAATACCTGTAACGGGAAATTCGATCATGGAAATTAATCAAGCGATCTCGAAAGCCCCTCTTGCTCTCCATAAGGGCTCCGTCTCGATTTCCTGGGTGGATTACAATAATCACATGCAGGATGCCTACTATATGGTTGCCTTTGGCGACGGGCTCGATGCCTTTTTCCACCACATTGGGAACGACGAGACATATCGAGCGGCAGGTTTTACCTTTTTTACTGCTGAGACCCATCTGAATTACTTAAAAGAAATGAAAGTGGGGGAGACTTTCGCAGTCGAGACACAACTCGTCGGATTCGATGAGAAGCGCCTACATCTGTTCCATCGCATGCTGCACGGTGAGACTAGGGAACTTGTGGCCACAAACGAGATCATGCAGCTCCATGTCGACCAAAAGATCGGCAAGGTCGTAGCGATGCGTGCGGATATTCTCGAGACCCTTTCCGGCATCTGGGACGTGCATAAGCACCTGGAGCTTCCTCCGCAGCTCGGCCGGGTGATGAGCGTTCGCAAGGCTGCTTGAGGCCGGCGTGCGGGGACCAGAGACGGCCGACCAACACTGCGGAACCAGAGAAACACACATGCGCGATTCCGAATGGCAAATCTGTGCCCAAACCTACGATCGTCTTGGCGAAAGCATATTGTGGCATCCAGTTGAGGAGGCGCTCTACTGGATCGACTTTTACGGCCCTTTCGTGCATCGCCAAAAAAAAGGCAAAGGTGCTGTCGAGAGATGGAAGATAGCTCTGGGCGAGACGATCGGATCGCTCGTGTTTACCGATCAGGGCCTCCTCCTCGCTGTCGATCATGGTTTGCATCTTTTCGATCCGGGAACTGGCTTGACGCGGTTCTTCGCCGATCCCAAGAGCGAGAAGACGGGGTTGGTCTACAACGACGGCAAGGTTGACCGCGCCGGCCGATACTGGGTGGGAACTTATGACCTTTCGGAGACGGAGCCCAACGGCGTCTTTTACCGTGTAACGGCCGACGGTCGCTCTGAAGTCGCGGATGAAGGGTACGTCATCTGCAACGGGCCTGCTTTCTCACCTGACAATCGTAAGCTGTATTTCAGTGACACGGTCGGGCGTCGCATTCTTTGCTATGACCTAGATCATGGCGGCTTGCTCTCGAGCCCTCGAGACTTCTTCAACTTCTCGACAGTCGACGGTATGCCCGACGGTCTGACCGTAGACAGTGCGGGCAATGTCTGGTGCGCACTCTACGGTGGCGGCAAAGTGGTATGCATTGGTGACGACGGCAGACTCAAGCTGTCGCTTCCTTTGCCTGCGTCGCATGTGACAAGCGTTTGCTTCGGCGGGCCGGAACTGAAAACGCTCTACGTTACGTCAGGATGGGGGCCGGCAACAGAAGCCAAGGACCAGGGCGGTGCGGTTTTCATGCGCACCATCGACTGGCCTGGACTGCCGGAAACAAGTCTCAAGTTTTAGGCGGCCTGGATTCGATCCAGGGCAGGGTAGGGAGACTGAACGCGGTGCCCGTGATGCGATCGGGAACAGGACCAATAAGCCATTGCGCTCGAGGACAGGGCTCGCGAGAAGAAGCGTTGGGTGATCGGCCGCCGTCCTTCGAGTGCATCATCAAGCCTATTGTGCAGGAGCAACGCGGCCCACATTTTGGGTGCGTGCAGTCACGTTCCTGCCCCGCGGAGATACCGCATGTGGGTGAGGAAAAGCTCCCGCTCGGTGGTGATGTCGAGCTTCTGGTAGAGGCGTAGCCGATGATTCTTTATGGTACCGGGCCTCACGCCAAGGCGCTTGGCTATGCCGGCGATCGGATGGCCCTCGAGGGTCAACAAGACGATTTGCCTCTCACGATGGGTAAGTGGCTCAAGCCAGCTGTCAGGGGGGGCAACGGGACCTGACAGGGCTGGCACTTCCACCTGATCGCACAGGCCTCCCGGGGCTGCGCCGAAATCGGCCGCCAGAGGGGATCTGATCAGAAGACGGCCATCGGGCAGGGACGTTTGGGTCGCGCCAGTGCTGCCGAATGCAGCAAGAGCTTCGGAAAGGCCGCTGCCGGCTTCGGCGACGAGTTTCTTCCAGGCGATGTTGGCGGCGAGTTCTTTGCCGCTGCGATCGATCAAACGCAGTGGCTTTTCCGCAGCATGCGCGATTAGCCCGCGGCTCACAATCGACTTCAGATGCGCATTGTGGAGGCCAGCCAATAGTGGAAGCACGCGCTCGACACGTGCGAGTTCGGCCACCGTGAAACGACCGCTCGCTCGATCCAGGATCAGGGTGGGGCTGGCTCCGCCGATCGGTGGCAGAAACACCGCGATTTCGTCACTGATACGGGCGGCACGCAGGAACTCCAGGGCGTAGCCGCATGTCCACAAATCGGCTGGTGCCAGTCCGCGAAGTGACTTTACCGCGGGGCGGCCCACGGCCTGCCAGTAATGGTGGAAGGGATCAAAGGCATACAGACCGGAATTGTAGGGGGCGGCGACTTCGGCGCTTATTTCGCGCGGGATGATCAGGTCGGGAGCGCCGAAGCTCGAATAGCGCACCAAAGAGAGAAGATCGCCTTCGACCAGCGCACCCAGCACGTCGAGAAGTCGATCGTAAAATACCTCGTCACCTATGCTGGCGCCGGCAGCAACGATCGCGTCCCAGATTTCGCTGCTGGCTCCAATGCCTGGCATTTCGAATGCGCTGCCTGACCACACGCGGTCTCGAGGATCGGCGCTCACTGGAGAAAGAACGTTCATTTGACCCTCCCTGGCTGTTCAGCTCATAAATTGGTCACTGGGCCAATTATTGATCTCTTTGGCCAGATATGTCAACATAGTCACATGAGCCTTACGAGAATAAGCGATATTCGACGCCGAGAGCTGTGCCACGCTGCCTTCGAGGTCCTCCAAGCGGAGGGTATGGGCGGGGCAACCGTTGAAAAAGTTGCACAGAAGGCGGGTGCGTCCAAAGGCATCGTCCACCACTATTTCAAGACCAAACAGGAACTGTTCGAGCACGCGATGCGTCACTCCAACACGTTGCTGCGCGATGAGGTCATCAGAAGGATGCGCCTGGCGCGCAGTCCTGATCAGCGTCTGTGGGCGATCATCGAGGGCAATTTCAGCATTGAGTTCTTCACGCCGGGGATATGTCATGCCTGGCTCGCCCTTTGTTCCGAGGTTTCACGAGAGCCGCAGCTTGCCCGTATTCAACGTGTCGTTCATGCCCGCATGCGCTCAAACCTAATCACCGCACTTGCCAAACTCGTTCCGCCGGAGCAGTGCGGGACCATCGCCCTTGGGATCTCCACGCTTATTGACGGCCTATGGCTGAGGCTGGGATTGCGCTCAGGTGACGTTAGCGCTCCGGAAGCGCTGGTTCAGATGGCTGATTATCTGGGCCATCGCATTCCAGACGTAAATTGGGAAGATCACCTGATTCGGACAAATCGCGTCCGGCAAGAGGCCGTTTAGCACTCGTCGAGGTAGTTGGACTGAAAGTCCGGGATGAGATCGCAGGCAGGGAACTTCTCGCGTTGCACGCCTACCGCTGCATGCCGCGATCATCATCCCCTCTGACGAGGTATGCGGCCGGACACCTCGATCCTTGTGAGCCCCCTAATGGTGACTGTTAGCACCATTGTTGGCATCGCGGCGTCTGAATAGGCTTCCGGCATCGATAAGCTAATGAGAGCCTTTCATGACGCTCGTGGTCGACAGTCCTCGAAATGGTTCTCCAACGAGCGGATAGGCTCGGCATCGCGCCCCCTCGCGCAGGGGTGAAGCGCATAGATCCAACTAACGACGACAAAAATGGGAGATGCAGTTCATGCTTACCTATATCAAAGTCGCCCTGTGGGCCATCCCGGTTACATTGGGTCTTGCGGCGAGCGCGATGGCGCAGCCGCTAGGGGATACGGATACATCGATCAAGATCGCGATCAACGAATGGACCGGGCAGAACCTGACCGCACACATCGCCGGCAAACTGTTGGAGAAGCTCGGTTACAAGGTGGAATACATTACGGCAGGCACTCTGCCACAATTCACTGGCATCGCCAGCGGGGCTTTGTCTGTTTCACCAGAGGTTTGGCCGAGCAATCTCGGTGACGTCTACCCAAAGGCGCTGGCCGAAAAGAAGCTCGAGCAAATTGGAGAACTCGGGCTGCAGACCCGCGATGGCTGGATCTACACGGCTGACACCAAAGCCGTTTGTCCAGGACTGCCTGATTGGACGGCACTGAAGAATCCTTCGTGCGTCCAGGCTCTGGCGACACCGGAAACCTTCCCGAATGGGCGATTGCTTGATTATCCGGCAGACTGGGGTTCGGCTAGCGGCCCAGAGCTTAAGAATGCCGATATTCCCTTCACGACCGTTCCCGCCGGATCTGAAGGTTCTCTGATTGCCGAACTCCAGGCTGCCGCGGCAGCCCACAAACCTTTGCTGATGCGCTTCTGGGCACCGCACTGGGTCCTTGCTGAAGTGCCTGTCGAGTGGCTGAACATGCCACCTTGCGACCAATCCGACCTAGCGGCGTGCATCGTTGCGCCGCCGGTGATTAAGGTCGTGTGGTCGGGCTTCGCGCAAAAATGGCCCGCTGGCTATGCTCTGATGAAATCGCTTCAAGTGCATGCCGATGACCAACAGAAGCTGATTTACGCCGTCGACAAGCAAGGCAAGAACCTCGACGGCGCTGTCGATGAGTGGCTGGATCAGCACCAGAGCGATTGGCAGAATTGGCTGAAGGCGGCGCAGGGTTGATCGCGCGCAACAGGGTCGCGGGCACTCGTCCGCGGCCAACGGCCATCCCTTTCCAGCATCTCCGAAGAGAAAGTTGATTCATGATTATCCCTGTCGAAGGGGCTGATTTCGGGATGGCCGGTGAGCCCGCCGCCAAGCTCAGATGCCGCAATATTTGGAAAATCTATGGAGCGCGGCCTGAGAATGCACTGTCCCTGTCGCTTCAAGCCAACGAGTCAGCGGCTGCGTTGAAGCGCAGGCTGGAAGAGACCGGACACTATCTTGCGTTGGCAGATGTCAGCTTTGACGTCCGGGAAGGCGAGATTTTTGTCGTCATGGGACTCTCGGGCTCCGGCAAATCGACGTTGGTGCGATGCCTATCGCGTCTTGTCGAGCCGACGGGCGGCGAGGTTTGGCTTGGTGGCGAGAACCTATTGGCAGCTAGCGAGCGCCGAATGGTCGAGGTGCGCCGTAAGGTTATGGGCATGGTGTTCCAGAATTTCGGATTGTTGCCGCACCTTAATGTACTCGACAATGTCGCGTTTCCCTTGCGCATGCAGGGCATGCCGGCAGCCGATCGGACTACCAAGGCTCGCGATATGATCGAACTTGTGGGGCTGCGTGGCCGAGAAAGCAGTATGCCTCACGAGCTTTCCGGCGGCCAGCAACAGCGCGTCGGTATCGCTCGATCGCTCGCTGTCGGACCCGAATTATGGTTCCTTGACGAACCGTTTTCAGCCCTCGATCCCCTGATCCGACGGCAGATGCAGGACGAGTTCTTGCGACTGCAGCAACTGCTGAAGAAAACCATTGTCTTCATCACCCATGACATCCAAGAGGCGTTCCGCCTGGCGGATCGGATCGCGATCATGCGTGAGGGACGGATTATCCAGATCGGCACGCCTGCCGATATCCTGATGAATCCTTCAGACAGCTACGTGGCGAGCTTCACCGAAGAGGTATCACTGGCGAGGGTTGTGACCGCAGGCTCAGTAATGGCCAAGCTCCCCAGCAGCTGGGACGCAAATCAGGGTCATGAAATCGATGCAGCCACACCAATCGAGGTGCTGTTGCCATACAGCCTTGCTGGCAAACAGACTTTTGTCATCACCCGCGAGGGGGAAGGCCCGGTGGGGTGGCTGACCTCTGAGATTATCGCGAAAGTGTTGGCTAATGATGCGTCGCGAAGGGTGACCCGGTGAGCAATCTAGGGGCTGTGCTTGTGCGGGTCGACGTTCCACCCCTGCGGCTTCGGCGGCAGACCATCTGGTTCTGCATTCTAGTCTTCGTAGCGCTTTGCCTTGCCCAGCGGACAGCTTGGCCGTGGCTTCTGACTTACCCCAAAGCTTGGATCCTTCCGGCGGCGCCTGCCATCAGCAACATCTTTGACTGGCTCGAGCCGCTGCTGACCCCGTTCTGCTCATTGATATCATCAGTGCTGGGTGGTGCGCTCGAAGCTTGTAGCTTTGTGCTTCGCTGGATGCCTTGGCCTGCAACAATCATCTTTTTCGCATTGCTTGGTTGGCGCGCGCAAAGCTGGCGGCTAGCGCTTTTTACGTCGGCTGCACTCGGTTACATCGTGCTCGCCGGGTACTGGCAACAGGGCATGAATACGTTGTCCATGGTGATCCTTGCTGTACCGCTTGCTGTCGCCCTAGGTTTCATGCTCGGCGTCGTCGCTCACACTTCACGCCGAGTGCGAAATGTGACGCTGGCGGCGCTCGATCTATTGCAGACCGTGCCCGCGTTTGCCTTTCTCATTCCCCTCCTGCTGCTTTTCGGTTTCGGGCCGATCGCCGGATTAGTGGCCTGTGTGGCTTATGCGATCCCGCCCATGGTCCATAGCACAATGCTCGGCCTTGCCCGAGTGCCGGTTTCACTGCTGGAAGTCGGCGGCATGGCTGGTTGCACGCGTGGACAACGTTTCTGGCATGTCGTGTTGCCGACTGCCCGCCAACAAATCCTAATTGGCGTGAACCAAACGACCATGGCGAGCTTCAGTATGGTGATCATGGCTGCGATCATCGGCGGCTTCAACGATGTCGGTTGGGAAGTACTCAATGCAATGCGCAAAGCGGATTTCGGTCAGAGCCTGCTATCGGGCCTGGTGATCGCGGTCCTGGCGATGGTGGTTGATCGCATCACCCGTGGATTCGTACAGCCGCGTTACGACTCAGGACAGGCTACGCGACGAGACGTGATCCGAGGAGCAGCCCTTCTTGCAGTTCCCCTTCTTCTTGGCGTGCTGTTGCATCTTGCCCCGGCAAGCATGGAACGGATTGACGCCCTGCAAGGCATGATCGATCCCAAAGCCTTGAACAATTTCGTGATCGAGCTGGTCCGTGCTTTTTCCGTGCCACTCGCCAGGTTCAAGGCCTTCGTCCTTTATCATTTCATGCTGCCACTTCGGATTGGCCTGGCCAATGCGGTGACACCCTTCACCTGGGGCTTCGCTTGGACGCCCCCGCTCAATGCCCTCTACGTCGGCACGGCGCTCGCGTTGTCCGCTTGGCTGGCGGTCAAAGGTCGGTGGGGAGTTGGTACGGTTGTGCTGCTAGCAGCCGCAATACTGCTCGTCGGCTTCAACGGATTTCCCTGGCCGGCATTCATAGCGGTTGTGGCTGCACTGGCCTGGTCGGTGGGCGGTGGGAGGCTGGCGATGCCAGTCACGATCGGCGCGTTCTTCATCGTCACCGCGGGCCTCTACGAACCTCTCGGCCAATCTCTATATCTTTGCCTTCTAGCGGTGCTGATTTGCACTTTTTCTGGCGGGCTGCTCGGAGTTATGGCCGCAAAGAGCGACCGATTCTCAGCAATCCTGCGACCGTGCTGCGACACCCTTCAGACCATGCCACAGTTTATCTTCCTCATCCCTGCGTTGATGTTCTTCCAGGTCGGAGAACTGACGGGACTGATAGCAATCGCGATGTATGCAATCGTCCCGCCAATTCGTTACGTCGAGCAAGGGATAAGAAGAATTCCAGCCGAACTTGTCGAGACGTCACGCCAGATTGGCTGTACCTCCTGGCAGCGCCTAATCCATGTCGAATTTCCAGTCGCCAAGCCGGAGATCGTGCTTGGCATCAATCAAACCATCATGGCAGCTTTATCGATGTTGCCCGTAGCGGCGATGGTCGGCACGAAAGATCTTGGTCAGCAGGTCTATATCGCATTGAGCAAGGCAGATGCGGGTCAGGGGTTGGTGGCCGGCCTGTCGATTGCGATCGTCGCCATGATCTCAGACCGGGTCATGCGCGCGAGTGTCGGAGGGCGCGGCGATTCCGTGCACTAGGCTTTGCCGAGTGTACCGCCCGAAAGAAAATCAGATCATATCTGTAACACGCGCCGCACCGTTGCAGAAGCACTGTGTGCAAAGAGAGGTGTTACTTGCTTCTGAACAAATTTCCACGCGCGTCGTACATGCATGGTTACCATCGGCACCATTGTTGGCAATTAGACGACTGAATACCCTCCCGCCTCAGACGAACTGGAGGTAATTTTCGGTATGGGACGGCTATCGGGTAAGGTTACTTTGATTACTGGGGCGGCGTCTGGCATTGGCCGGGAAACTGCGCGTCTCTTTGCGAGCGAAGGTGGCTTCGTATTTCTTGCCGACATTGACACCGAGAGGGGCAAAGCGGCTGCCGCAGAGATCGGCGATGCAGCGTGTTTTACCCACTTGAACGTGACTAGAGAGGACTCGTGGTCGGCAGCCTTCGATACAGTTCTCGAGCGCGCTGGAAGGATCGATGTGCTGGTAAACTCGGCTGGCATCTGGACTGACGGTGATTTCATCAATTGCTCCCTGGCTGATTGGCAGCGAACGATGGATATTAATGCCACGGGTACCTTTCTAGGCTGCCGTTCTGCGGTAGGAGCAATGAAGGCGACCGGGAATTCTGGCTCGATCGTAAATATCTCGTCGATTTACGGCAACATTGCTTCAGATGATGCCGTTGCCTACGCCGCCAGCAAGGGAGCTGTTAGGCTTCTTACCAAGGGCGTGGCGCTCTATTGCGCTGCCAACGCGCTACCCATCCGCTGCAACTCCGTTCACCCGACTTATGTTGATTCAGAGATGCTTGAAGCCTTCGCGGAAGAAGTGGGCGGACGCGAGGCCGCAGTTGCTGGCCTGAGCAGTGTAGTACCGATGCGCAAGCTTCCGGTTCCGTCAGATATCGCAGAAGCGATTCTGTTTCTCGCGTCCGATGCTGCTCGAATGGTCACGGGCGCCGAACTGCCAGTCGACGGAGGAATGCTGGCAGGTATCTTTGCGCCAATCAGCGCTCCAAAGCGGCCTGAAGTCGAAACGTTGGCACATTGAAGCTCGGGAAATTGATCCGTGCTGACGCTACCAATGGGGCCACGCGGGTCGCGCCAGGCAGACTGTATATTAACGGCCGACGCGACGGACATAGACGAGGGCTAACCCACTACGGTTAAGGGAAACGTCGATGTCGGTAAACGCCGCGCATGCAGCGCATGTCTACTCGTATGCGGATCGGAAATCGGCTGCAGCCGGCTCGTCGATCGTGGCCTCTTGGCGCCGCTGCATCACGGTTCACGGTCTCGCGCCTGACGAGGCAAGGACTCCGATGCGGTTGACCGAAGGCGAGTTTAACCGGGCGCGGGACGAGGCTGGCGAACTTATTGCCAGTGCAGGAGCAGAGCTTGATCGCTTGTTCTCGACGTTAGTCAAGGCCGGATGTTGCATCCTACTTACTGACAAGAACGGCATCGCCTTGGAACGCCGGGGTGTGCGAGGCGACGACAAGGAATTTCATGACCTCGGCCTATGGACGGGCTCTGTCTGGACGGAGGCAAGCGTTGGAACCAATGGAATTGGAACAGCCATTGCCGACGAGCGGGCCATCAACGTTTTTCGCGACCAGCATTTCCTTTGCTCAAACATTGGACTTAGTTGCGCGACCGCCCCGATCCGCGACCAGAAAGGCCGGGTTGCTGCTGCGCTCGACATCTCTATCCGCCGCTATGACGTGGGCGAGGTGATGTTCTCGCTCCTGTCGCAAGCCGCGAGGGATGCCGCGATGCGGATCGAACTCAATCTCTTCCGCACAGCATTTGCCGGATCACGTTTCATCATGCTGCCAAACGATGTGAATTCGGTCGCGCTGCTTGCCGTGGACAAACACGACCTAGTGGTGGGGGCGACCCGCGCGGCTCGGTTTGCCCTCAGGCTGGACGATCGAAAGATCGAACGGGGTTTGCCAGCAGCGGATGCCCTTCAGGAACCTGGTGCCGAGGATGGAGAGGATCTTGCGGTGCTCGAGCGAGCAGTCCTCCTGCGTGCGCTGTCTCGCACGAACAGCAATGTCTCGAGAGCCGCCACCGCTCTTGGAATGAGTCGAGCGACGCTCCATCGGAAGTTGAAGAAAGTCAATTTGCAGTAGGTTCAAGGCCATCAGCGTCATGAAGAAAAGATCGCTGGCTGTGAGTTGCCAGCGACATCGTACGTCCGCTTAAAACGCGCTCACTAAGTCTTTGTCGCCACTAAAGGAAGACGTCTGACTGCAAGCATATCCGATCCTATTTTTCGTGCCGCCTGAGCTCGCGCAATGGCAGCAGGCTAGTCGCAACAGGGGATGAACGAATATGAACGATACGAAAACGGGGGCAGCCCTTGCGGGCAAGCTTGCTTTGGTAACTGGCGGCGCCCGCGGCATAGGGCTGGAAATAAGTCGCCAATTGGCTGCGCTGGGCGCCGAGGTCATCATCGCGGCACGCGATGAGGCAATGGCCAAGGGCGCGGCAGCTGGATTGTGTGAAGAAGGTTATACGGCGCAGAGCGTGAAGCTGGACGTAACGCGCGAAGCAGACCTAAAGGCAGCCTATGAGGGTCTACGGCACTCCTACGGTTGTCTCGACATCCTAATCAACAATGCTGCCGTCTATCTGGACAGCGAGAATGCTGCAACGCCGGCGCCGAGGCTCGCCAGCGGGACGCCGAGAGACCTTATTCGGTCGACGTTCGAGACGAATTTTTTCGCTCCAGTTTTCTTGACCCAGACACTGCTGCCCCTCCTGCGGCAGTCGCGGGCAGGGCGGATCGTCAACCTTTCGAGCATTCAGGGTTCACTCACGCATCATTCCGATCCAGCCTCTCCAGTCTATTCCCACAAGGCGTTTGCCTATGATGCCTCAAAAACCGCGCTCAATGCTTTCACCGTCCAACTCGCCGAAGAACTTCGTCATACCGGCATCAAGGTCAACTCGATCCATCCCGGCTGGGTGCGCACGAAAATGGGCAGTGATGTCGCGGACCTTAGCGTCGAGGAGGGCGCGCGCACCGCAATCATCTACGCAAGCCTCCCGGACGACGGTCCGACAGGCGGCTTCTTCTATCTGAGTGAGCGGCTGCCTTGGTGAGACCAGAGTTCGGCTTGAACTTGTCGAAATTGCTGCTGTGGCGGCAGCTGTAAAGTTATTCACATGTCTATTGCAACCCGGAAAAATGGTTGGCTCAATCAACTCAATTGTTTCAAGAAAATCGTAAGTTTTCGCCAGTCGATGGTGACCGTCGGCACCATTGTCGTCAGCCGGTGCCACTTGATACTTTCTCGCTAAATCAATGATAGATCAACGGAGCCTATTATGACGTCTCACGTCCTTCCTAGATGCTGCATCATCGGAGCTGGCATGAGCGGCATCGTTACCGCAAAGGCTCTGACGGATCGCGGCATCCCTTTCGATTGGTTCGAAATGAGCGATCGTGTTGGTGGCGTGTGGGCGTTCGAGAATCCAAACGGGAGATCGGCAGCGTATAGGTCCTTGCACATCGACACGTCCAAGGGGCAGCTTGAGTTCCCGGATTTCCCGATGCCTGCCGATACGCCTCATTATCCGCATCATACGCAGGTGCACGCCTATTTGCAGTCCTACGTGAAGCACTTCGGGCTAGATAAAAAGGTCACCCTGCTGGCCGAAGTTGCCGAAGCGCGGCGTGACGAAAAGGGGATGTGGAGGATTCGTCTCAGCTCCGGTCAGCGCGGATCCTATGACGCGCTGTTCGTCTGCAACGGGCATCATTGGGACCCTCGCTGGCCGGAGCCCGCCTATCCTGGAAAATTCGACGGCATGCAGTTCCATGCCCATTCGTATCGTGACCCATTCACTCCGGTTGATCTGCGAAACAAGCGCGTTCTTGTGGTGGGGATGGGGAATTCGGCAATGGATATCGCGAGCGAACTGTGCCCGCGCCACATCGCCCAGAAGCTGTTTGTCAGCACTCGGCGCGGTCAGCATATCTTTCCTCGCTTTTTGCTGGGCAAGCCCGCCGACAAGGGCAAGCTTTATCCATCGCTTCCGCTGTCCTTGCAGCGGACGCTCGGCCGCATGGTCTATCATTTTGCCGTCGGGCGCATGGAGGACTATGGGCTCCCGAAGCCGGATCATCGGCTGTTCGAGTCTCACGGGACGACGTCGGATACATTCCCGTCGTATGTTTCCGCAGGTGACATTTTGATGCGCACCGGAATTCAAAGGCTCGATGGCGATGGCGTCGTGTTTGAAGACGGCCGACGCGAACAAATCGACGCCATCATTTGGTCAACGGGCTACAAGATCAGTTTCCCCTTCTTCGACCATTCGTTCATCTCGGCGCCAAATAACCAGCTGCCGCTCTTCAAGCGTGTCATCAAGCCGGGTATTCCCAACTTGTTCTTCATTGGGCTTGCCCAGCCTAGCGTGACCCTGTTCGCGATTGCCGACCACCAGGCCAAATGGATCGCCGCATATTTGGCCGGTGACTATGTACTGCCGAGCGTGGACGAGCAGAAAAAGACGATCCTGATCGACGAGAAGAGGCACATGTCGCGCTACTACAAGTCAGCGCGCCATACCATGCAGCTCGATCAGGACATCTACTTCGACGAGCTCGATCGTGAGCTGCGAAAGGGTAAGAAGCGCGCTCGGGCCCTCGGCTTCAATGGTGCACGGCCACCGATTCCGCGTAGCGCCGAGGTACACGAACCGTCGCCTGCGGAGTAGAGGACTGGGCGGGTTCTCGACGTTGTCCTTCAACCGTGCTGCACCAGGCTAGTGAATGTCATCCACAGGCTCAGCCGATTGCAGGACAAGTTGAGCCCTTGTGGCGAGATAGCCTTCGGTGCGGCCGGACGGCTAGCCAGGCATAAGAGGGTGGCTGCAGATTCGAAAGCTGCGACCCTCAGAGCGTTGGCGGGCAAGAGATATCAACATCGAAAATGCTTATCGGAGGTTTAATTGGTCCAGCGCGTAATGATCACGGCAGGCGGTTCTGGCATAGGCTGGGCCATCGCAAAGTCTTTCTATGACAATGGTGCAAAGGTACATATTTGCGATGTCGACCAGCAGGCACTGAAGCAAGTCGCTGAGTCATATCCAGATGTCGTAGCCACGCACTTGGATGTATCGAATGAGGATGCCGTCAACCGTTGGTTCGACGAGGCGCTGAACGATCTGGGTGGCCTTGACGTTTTGATTAACAACGCCGGAACGAAGGGGCCCACCGGCTACGTGGAAGAGCTTCGGCTCGACGACTGGCAGAAATGCTTGAACGTCTGCCTCGATGCCCAGTTTCTATGTGTCAAGCGCGCAGCGCCCGTTATGAAGGGCCAGAGGTCCGGCAGCATCATCAATATTTCGTCGACCGCCGGCCTCTACGGTTATGGCCTGCGGACTCCTTATGCTGCAGCCAAATGGGCGGTGATCGGCTTTACAAAGTCCCTGGCGATAGAGCTCGGCCCTTATGGCGTTCGCGCCAATGCCATTTGCCCAGGCTCGGTTGAGGGCGTGCGCATGGATCGCGTTGCTAAGGCCGAAGCTGAAAGCCGCAATGTTTCGATCGAGGTTGTGCACGGCGAATATGTCCAATCACAGTCGATCAAGCGGTTCGTGAAACCTGAAGAGTTAGCGGACATGTGCGTCTTCCTCGGATCACCAGCTTCCCGGATGGTGTCGGGCCAGGCGATTGCCGTCGATGGCCATACCGAGACCTTCCATATCGGGAGTTGAGGTTCTCGATCATCTCGTGGAAGTGGGCTTCGTCAGTCCAGGTTCGTCTCGAGGGCGGTTCAAGGAGTGCCCCGCGCTCGGTGCCGCCATTGGCGGCGTCAGGGGCACGTCCGATGGGCGTCTGATCCCGATCTACCGGAATTCTTCGAGCCGTCTGCGGTCGAAGTATAAAACAATCTTTCCTGTCATTTCAGGCGGACGAAATGACAATTGCTTCGATGACCGCTGATGCAGGCAAATCCTTGATCCAATTTGGAGGTTAAACGGTGAATTTCGACGTGTTTATTACCTGTGCAGTCACCGGATCCGGTGGCACAGTCGACAAAAGTCATAAAGTACCCGTTACCCCCAAACAGATCGCCGAAGCGAGTATCGAAGCCGCGAAGGCTGGTGCCGCGATTGCACACATCCATGTGCGCAATCCGGAAACAGGTGCCCCATCACGTGATCCAGCCCTCTATCGCGAAGTCGTCGCACGAGTCCGCGACTCTGGCGTTGATGTCGTCTTAAATCTCACAGCCGGAATGGGTGGCGATCTTGTTCTTGGTTCTGCGGAGCAGCCTTTGCCGCTCAATCCCAAGCAAACTGACATGGTTGGGGCGACCGAACGGCTTGTCCATGTGGAAGAACTCTTGCCAGAAATATGCACGCTGGACTGCGGCACAATGAATTTTGCCGAGGCCGACTACGTAATGACCAACACGCCCGGGATGTTGCGGGCTATGGCAGCACGTATTCAATCGGCTGGCGTGAAACCTGAGATCGAGGTCTTCGATGCCGGCCATCTGGTGCTTGCCAAGCAGTTGGTTAAAGAGGGCCTCATTGATGATCCGGTGATGATTCAACTGTGCATGGGGATCCCATACGGGGCCCCCGATGATCCCAGCACGCTGATGGCAATGGTCAATAATGTGCCTCAAGGTTGGACGTACTCAGCGTTCTCTATCGGACGCAAGCAATTGCCCTACGTCGCAATGGCCGCCCTAGCGGGCGGAAACATCAGGGTCGGCCTGGAGGACAATCTGTTTTTGTCAAAGGGTGTTTTGGCCCGCAATGGCCAGCTTGTAGAGCGCGCCGTCTCGATCCTCGCGGGGATGAACGTCAGCATCCTTCAGCCGCATGAAGTTCGTGAGAAACTCAACCTGAAGAAGCGGTGGTAGCAGTCGAACGAGACGGCGTCGTCCTCGGCGCAACATGCCCGTCAACGCGCAGGACAGTGATCTCATCGGGAGCCTTCTTGAGAGGCATTTGGAGCCGTTCGCTTTGAACGGGTCAAGCTTGGAAGCATCGCGGTAACGCAGAGAGCCCTATGTCGACAAATCCGAACCTGCCACTATGGTCGCCGAGCGAACAGCAAGTACAAGCCTCGGCAATGAAGGAATTCCAGAACTGGTGCTCGTACGAATTTTGTACGCCGTTCGACGATTATCAATCGTTCCATCGCTGGTCCGTGGAGGATCCTACAGATTTCTGGCATGCTGTTTGGACCTATTGCGATGTCATCGGCCAGCCTGGTCCACGGTCGCTGATCAACGGCTCTGACATGCTCGCTGCCCGCTTCTTTCCGGAAGGCAGGTTGAATTTTGCCCGCAATCTTCTTCGGGAAGGCGGCGCCTCGGACGCCCTGGTTTTCCGCGGCGAAGACAAGGTCACTTATCGGTGGAGTTGGGATCACCTAAAGTGTGTTGTCTCACAGATGCAGCAGGCCTTGGTGTCCATGGGCATCAAGCCTGGCGATCGGGTGGCTGCCATGTTGCCCAACATTCCTGAGACCGTAGCTCTTATGCTGGCTTCAGCTTCGGTGGGTGCGATCTGGTCATCTTGCTCGCCCGATTTTGGCGCACAAGGCGTATTAGATCGCTTTGGACAGATTGAGCCTTCGCTCTTCATCGCTTGCGACGGTTATTGGTACGCAGGCAAGGAGCAAGATATCTCGCTGAAGGTTCGTGCAGTTGTATCCGGATTGGCGTGTCCTGCACTCATTGTGCACTATGCTGGGGATGCACAAGCCCTGGCTTCGTCGATTAAAGGTGCAAAGACCCTGGGCGATTTCATCGGCGATTGGCAGCCCGGCGATATCAAGTACACGGAACTGCCATTCTCGCACCCGCTCTACGTTTTGTTTTCGTCCGGCACCACTGGTGTCCCAAAGTGCATCGTGCATTCGGCCGGAGGCACGCTGCTCCAACATGTGAAGGAACATCGGTTCCATTCGGACATCCGGAAGGCTGATCGTGTTTTCTATTTCACGACCTGTGGCTGGATGATGTGGAACTGGCTCGTTTCTGGGTTGGCTAGTGGCGCAGCATTACTGCTGTACGACGGTTCGCCGCTTTATCCCGATGCCAACGTCTTGTGGGATTATGCAGAAGCTGAGCGATGCACCCTGTTCGGCACTTCGGCAAAGTACCTGGACACATTGAGGAAAAGCCACGTTATCCCCCTGATGAACCGGGAACTCAGCTCTCTTCGACTAGTAGCATCGACAGGATCGCCTCTTTCTCCTGAAAGCTTCGAATACGTATATCAAGATATCAAAAGGGACGTGCAGTTGTCTTCGATGTCGGGGGGCACCGACATCGTGTCCTGTTTCGTTCTTGGCGACCCAACCAGACCAGTATGGCGCGGCGAAATAACCGGACCAGGTTTGGGCATGGCCGTCGATGTTTGGGACGTGGAAGGCCGACCACTCCGAGAGGCAAAAGGGGAGCTCGTATGTACGAAGCCGTTTCCCTCAATGCCCATAGGCTTCTGGAACGACCCGGATCAACGGAGGTTCAAAGCGGCATACTTCGAGAAATATGAGAATGTTTGGAACCAAGGCGACCTCGCTGAGTGGACCCATCACGATGGTATTGTCATTTACGGTCGGTCGGATGCCACGCTTAATCCAGGCGGCGTCCGTATTGGAACGGCCGAAATATACAATCAGGTCGAACGGCTGGACGAAGTGCAAGAGGCTCTTTGTGTTGGTCAGGAGTTCGAAGGTGATGTCCGGATCGTTCTGTTTTTGCGGCTGAATAATGGTTTCGTCCTTGATTCTGATCTTGAAAGGAGAATCCGAAAGACGATACGGGATGGAGCTTCGCCCCGTCACGTGCCTGCGAAGATATTAGAAGTATCTGACATTCCACGCACGAAGTCGGGAAAGATTGTCGAATTGGCGGTGCGCGAAGTCATCCACGGGCGTCCAGTGAAGAACATCGAGGCGCTCGCAAATCCGGAAGCGCTTGGGCAGTTTGTAAACATTGTTGACTTGACGATGTGACCGGATCGATTGAATGCCCCCTGCCTGGCCCGGGCGATGAATTCCATCACGGCGCGCCGACGCCGGATATTCGCGGCCTGCCGAAAGGCCCGAAGCCTCGGAACATCATCGATCCTTATTGTACGGTTCTACAATTAGGGATCGACTGGGGTTTCTGGAATCTTTTCGAACTTTCTGTCTTGCTGCTCCAGCCGAATTGTGTGCGCTTATGAAAGAAATTGAGGCAATAAGCCCCGCCGTTGGACGCACTTGATGTTCTCAATGCCTTCGGCAGTTCATCGTAGTGAGATCCACCAAGGCATAGTTCGCTCGCCCGCTGAGGTTCGAGTCGGAAGACCGCTACATCGCAAGACCCACTATTGAGGCGGCGTTCTTTTGCTATCGCCGGCGCGCAGCCGCGTGACAGCAACAGGTCGATGCCAACGACCTGGGGCCAGCGTGGCGCTTTGCGGTCTGCAGCGGGTCAACCCTTGTCCCTTAATCGCACGAAAGGGCCCCCCACCGACCTGAACCCCTTGGAACAAGACGTCAAGCGGACCACTAACACTGTCGGTGGTTTCATATTGCTTTCGGTGGAATTTATCCGGGTGGCATTCGCTAGAATTTCTGCAAACGAGGAACCAACCGTTTCCCATGCATGGCTGCCGGATGAGCATGTGACCACCTGCGGGTTGAAATGACCAGGGCGTCAAGGCGGGCCCCGACTATCTCTCCTTGAACGCCTCCGATGCAACCTCGACAACGGGGGAGAACACATATCCCAGAATGCGTCGGCTATCGGTCTTGATCTCAACTGTCGCGGCCATGCCCGGCGTGAGTGGAACTTCGTGACCGTCAGCGCTCATAATGACTTTGTCGGGCGTGAGCGTGACGGGAAACACCAGGTTTTGCGTGCGCTCGGCGCCGGCGAAGGTGGCATTCGAGATCTGAGCTGCGGGATTGCCTTCGAGCTGCGTGGCGTCCGGCTCGGGAATGGCATCTGTGGCGACATTGGTCACCTTGGCGGTGATGGTGCCGTAGCGCGTGAAGGGAAACGACTGGATCTTCACCACGGCCTCCTGTCCCGCTTTGACGAAACCGATATCGGTGTTGAGGACATAGACCCGTAGTTCGAGCTTGGAATCGTCGGGCACGATGCGCATGACTTCCTGGCCGACGGTGACGACCTGGCCGACATTGGTGATGACTGACTCCTCCACAGTGCCCGAGAGCGGGCTAACAATGGTCTTGCGCTCACGCTCGGCCGTGGCCCTGGCAAGCTTCTGGATGAGATCATCGATCTGCCTTTCGGCGTCGCCGAGCTTTTGGGTATTGTCGCTGATGAACGCCTCGAGCGTCTTGTCGATCTCGCGCTCCTGCACCGCGGCCGCAGCTTCGGCGTCGGCCATCTGGCCTTGCTGGATGGCCATCTGGGTGACCTGGTATTTGAGGGTCTCCGTGGCATCGATCACACTGGACCTTGTATCGGCGTCCTTGGCTTGGGCCGCGGAGCGCATGGTAACGCGATCCTGCAGCGTCGAGATCAAGGATTTCTGTGTCTCGATGGTCTGGGCGAGGTGATCTCGCTCGATCAGCTTTTCCTGGCGCTGAGCCTTAAGCGAATCCAGGTTTGACGCGAGCTGTCCGAGATCGCCATTGAGGATGTTCTGTTCGCGGCTTCGCAGGAGATCAGGGACATCGTCGCCCCATGGGATGGTCGGTCTGAATGGGAGCTCATCATCTCGTGCGGCATCGATGCCGGCACGCCGGCGTGTCGCTTCCGCCCGGTACGAGGCAAGATCGCGCCTTAACCCGGCCTCGTCCGCGATCTCCTCGGCTGCGTCGAGTTCGAGCAGAACATCGCCCTGACTGACATGCGTGCCATCCGGCGGCGGTAGGGATTTGACCCGGCCGGTTTCCAGCGGCTGGATGATCTTGACCTTGCCGGTTGGCTCGAACTTGCCCTGTGCCGAGGCAATGATGTCTATGCGTCCCAGATACGCCCATACAAGAGTGGTGGCGACAAAGGCGCAGATGATCAGGATCAGCGCCATGCGCACCGGCGAAGGCGGCGTTTCCAGGATTTCAAGCGCCGGTGCCAGGAACTCCTGGTCCGAGCGCCTAGGCTTGGGCTTTCGCGATGGCGGCGGCGGTATGGGCTGGCCGGAGGAGGGCGGCGGAGGGCTGGCGTTCATCTCAGGCGTTCACCTGATCGTTCTGCAACGCCCATAGCCGGGCGTAGACGCCATTTGGCTGGGTGAGCAACTCGGCATGGCTGCCGATCTCGACGATGCGGCCTTCGGCCATGCCAACAATGCGATGGCAAGGTCGCACGGCGGCGAGGCGGTGGGCAATGATGATGACAGTGCGCCCCTGCACGATATGGCGCATATTGGTCTGGATGACCCGCTCGCTCTCGTAGTCGAGCGCCGAGGTGGCCTCGTCGAAGATCAGGATCGGCGGATTGGTGGCAAGCGCGCGGGCAATAGCGATGCGCTGGCGCTGGCCGCCAGAGAGATTGGCACCGCGCTCTTCGATCATGGTGTCATAACCGGCCGGCAGCTTAGCGATGAACTCGTCGGCGCCGGCGAGCCTTGCGATGGCGATGACATTGGCCCGAGGCAAAGCCGGGTTGGCGAAAGCGATGTTGTCGTGGATGGTGCGGTTGAACAGCAAGTTCTCCTGTAGCACCACGCCGATCTGACTGCGCAACCAGCCGGGATCGACCTGGGAGAGGTCAGCGCCGTCGAGCAGCACTTGCCCTTCCTCGGCCGAGTACAGGCGTTGGATCAGCTTGGTCAGCGTCGACTTGCCCGAGCCGGAGGCGCCGACAATGCCAATGACCTCTCCGGGCTGAATCGACAGCGACACCGATTTGAGCACTTCGGGAGAGCCCGGCCGATAGCGGAAGGTGATATTGCGCAAGTCGATAGAACCCTTGGGGGGCGGCAGGACCAGGCTGGTCTGCGGTGCTCGCTCCATGGGCGTATTGAGGATATCGCCAAGCCGATCGACGGAGATCTGCACCTGCTGGAAATCCTGCCAGAGCTGCGAGAGCCGGAGCACGGGCTGCACCGTCTGGTTGGCGATCATGTTGAAGGCAACCAGCGCACCAACTGATAGCTCGCCATCGATCACCGCCTTGGCGCCGAAGAGAAGCAGCAAGGCCGTCGAAAGCTTGGAGACGTACTGGATGGCATTCTGGCCGCCAGCGCTCAGCATGGTTGCATCGAAGGACGTGCGGACATAGGCAGCCAGGCGCTCAGCCCATTGCGCCTGCATCACCGGTTCGACCGCGCCGGCCTTGACCGTCTGGATGCCGACGATAGCCTCGACCAGGAATTGTTGGCTGACGGCGCCGCGATTGAATTTCTCCTTGATCATCTCGCGCAACGAAGGCCGCACCAGGACGGCGATCAGGATGTAAAGGGGAATAGAGCCGACGACGATCAGGGTCAGCTTCCAGGAATAGGCGTAGAGCACCGCAATGAAGACCAGGGTGAAGACGAGGTCGATGGCTGAAAACAGCCCTTGCCCCGTCAGGAAGCTGCGGATGGTCTCGAGCTCTCGCACGCGCGCCACTGTCTGGCCGGCGGATCGGGTCTCGAAGTAGCCGAGCGGCAGGCGCAACAGGTGCTGGAACAGTTTTTGCCCGAGTTCAACGTCGATGCGATTGGTGGTGTGCGACAAGGCATAGCTGCGCAGATATTGCAGCATGACGTCGAACAGGCCGATGATGGCGATGCCGGCGACCAGCACGAACAAGGTGGAGTAGCCCTTGTGGGTCAGGACCTTGTCGACCACGACCTGGAAGAACAGCGGCGTCACCAAAGCGAAGATCTGCACGAAAAGCGAAGCCAGCAGCACATGGGCAAGCGGTTTCCTGTAGCGCCAGATCGAGGGCAGGAACCAGCCAAGGCCGAAGCTGCGGGGATCCGAGCCTTGCCCACGCAGACGCCGGCCGATCAACACGATCTGGCCGCCGGTCTCCTGCAGCAACGCCTCGATCGTGAGTTCCCGGTCGATGCGCGTGATGGGATCGACCAGACGGAACCTGCCGCTTGGGTTCTTGCCGCCGAAAACCTGGAAGGAGCCGTCGGCAACGCGCACGATCGCCGGCACCGGAAGGGTTTCCATCCGTTTGGGCGTGAGTTTGGCGACCACCCGCGCCTTGAGGCCGACAATGGCGGCGGCACGGATAAGGTCGCGCTCGCTGGCTAATCGCCCGGTCAAGGCGAGTTGGTTGGCCAGATGCCTGGGGTCGGCGGCGATCCGATAGAAGGCGGCGATGCCGCACAGAGCCCGCAAGCCGGAATCGAGCGGCTCTTGCGGCGCGGTTGTCATCCCGGGGCTATCCACGACAGCTCAAGCTCATTGTGTCGCGGGTCCAACCCAGCGATCGTTTTCCATCACGATGCTGCAGTCCGTGTTTTTCGCTTTTTCGCACAGGGACATTGCTGCCGCGCGGTTAGCTGCAAGACCAAACGTGCCGTCATATTGATAAAAGGCCCGTTTCGCGCTCGGTGAGAAAGACATTACTTTCGGCGTTGGCGCGATTAGGTACTCCTGGGCAAACCGCAGCCCGCCACCTCCAAGATCGATCTGCTTTTGTATTTTAGATGCGTCGGCGTAACTCCACGTCGGTAGATGATTGTACTGGAGGAAGTAATCCAACCGCTCTAGCCACTGCATTCCCCCACCGAGAAAGAGGGCGTGGCCTTCCTTCTGAAAGGGGTCAAATTCCTTTGCTGTTACATCTGCTCCGCCTTCGGTGAAGGCAGTTTGCAGACGGTCCACCACGTCCGGCCCGAAATAGCTGTCATTCTTCGCGTAGAGCCAAAGATTGGGAACATGGCTGGTGGCGCCATACGCTCTGTATGCCTCAACCAGCTTGTCCGCCCAACCCGCGCAATTGAGATGCAAGCCGCCGGAAACACTGACCACGCCGACCAGGCCAGGTGGATTGCGCGCACCGAGCGCAATGGCCGTCGCTCCCCCCGATGAGTCGCCCATTGCAATGATATGCGATGGATCGACATCCGGTCGCTTCTGCATCGCATCGATGACCGATTGCAGATCATCCGCCGCCACGTCGAGATCTCGTTTGAGATGGGGTTTCTTGCAGCTATCCGCCGGAAGAGAGCCATCCGACCGGCCATACCCTCTTCGGATCACCACAACCGCCAGCCAACCTCTTAAGGCCAGGTCGCGAGCCCGCTGCCTGAATTTTTCGACGTTCTCGGCCCGGTTCTCCCGATTGGAAATCGCTGTCCCATGCGTAATCAGCGCTAGCGGCAGCGGGCCTTTTGCTCCGGATTTCTTCACGACAAGACTGTCGAGACGATATGGTTTCCCATCGATCACAACGTGAAGAAACTCGTGGCTCTCATCAAAATCCGGGTCGTCGGCACGGGCGGCTTGAGAACCCAGCCACAGGCCAACGACAACCAAGGCGAGGACAAGCTTCCTCGACATGAGCAAACCCATTACTGCCCTCAACTCCAGCCGCCCCTTGTCACCAGCGGGTCGCCGTTCGCCACCAGCATCGCGTTTTCAATGTGATCGCGCTGTTGGCCGATGGTTGCGGTTCCAGCCTGCGTCCAGCTTGCAAGCGTGTTGATCCAGCCGTCGAAGACGTCGTGAACTACGTCCGAAAACGCAGCAGGAACTGGCCGATAGCCAGACGTTTCCGACGAACTTGTAGGGCCAGGTTCCCAGGCCGAGGTGTAGACGAACTGCGCGCCGGTCTCGGCATGAAATGCGTAGTCCATCTGGCCATGGAAATCGGCCCACAATGGCAAGGCAGCCTGTGCAGGCGGTTCCCTTGGCTCTAGAGCGGAACTCCAGCGATGAGAGGAAGCCGCGGGGGTGAAGGCGTCGGTCATGCGGTACCGAGGAGGGAATGGAGGGTGACTTTGCAGGAGCGGCTTCCAGGGGCGATGAGGCTTTGCGCTGGTAACTCGAGGCAAATGCGGGCATCACCGGGCGGCATCCTCACGACCCGGTATGTTTCGGACGTCAGGTGAAATGGAACTGGTTCTGATCCCCTTGCAACTGCGCCAGCGTGTAATTCTTCAGCGTGATCGTATCATTGGCGTCGGCCGTGATGATCACATCGCTCCCCGATTGTGACGATGCCGCCAGAAGATGAGCCCAATCTGCGAATACCGCATGATTGATGTCGATCTGGTCGGGATTCACAACAGGGCCAAAAATATAATGGTTGCCATCAGCGAAGAAATTGGAAATCGTGGAATAGCCAAAATTCGGCGCAAAGACAAATGTGTCGGAGTCGCCGTAGTGTATAGCAGGTATAGGGTCCAATGTGACGTTTTCATTTTGACCCATATTGATTGTGTTTCCGGAGCCGCTAACCATTAGATTGCTCCCGTCTGCCAAGTTGACGATCGACGATGACGAATACAGCATGTTGCTGGTGCTATTGAAATCAACTGTTGCGCCGCTTACGCTGACGGAGGCGTTTCCATTGGCAACTACGGTTCCGCCGTTCGCACTTACGGAAGCGTTTCCGTTGGCAATAATGGTATTGCCGGCTCCGGAAACAGTTGCAGTCTCTTGACCCGATGTCACGGTCAGAACGTTGTTGGTGCCGTTGATGGTGGCTGTATCATTGGAATTTGACTCGGTCGTCGCTGTGGCGTTGCCCGTTATCACCGTAGTAGACGTCGCCAGCGCACCCGATGATGCCGGCGGGGTTGTCGTGACGACCGACGTCGATTGCCCGTCAGCTGTGACATAGGCGGCAACCGTCTGCTTGAGTGTGCCGTCGGCATTATAATCGGTCACCGTTTCGGCAATGCTGCCGTCGACATGCGTCGTTGCAGTATCGACGTGATCGACCAGGCCGCTATTGTGGCTATCCTCTTTCAGCGTTGTCGTCAGGCCGTCGGCGCTGATCGTCATCGTGCCCTTGGCCACGACCGCACCGCTTGCATTCACATCCTGGATGGCGCCGATCTGCGAGCCATCTATTTGGGTCTGCCAGGTTTCGGTGTGCTCCAAGGTTCCGTTGCCGTCGTAGTCGGCCTGAACGGTCTTCGACAGCCCATCGGCACTGACTGTGGTGATAACCTTCGACGCCACGGTCTTGTGGGTAGTTGATATCGCCGAGTTCCACAGTACCTTGCCG
Source organism: Mesorhizobium carmichaelinearum (assembly GCA_943370265.1). GTDB lineage: Bacteria > Pseudomonadota > Alphaproteobacteria > Rhizobiales > Rhizobiaceae > Mesorhizobium > Mesorhizobium carmichaelinearum_A. The sequence goes on along the minus strand of CALRQH020000030.1, from coordinate 37,964 downwards.
GGAAGCGGGGCGACGGCCTTGGCGGCGGCGTCATTGATCGTGGTCGCCACAGTCGAGCCGTCAATTGCCGTCACCGTCGTCGATGTTTCATCGGCACTGGTATCGCTGTTGAGCGTCACAGCAACGGTTTTGGTCTTGCCGTCGGCGTTCACCGTCTCCGTCGTGGTTTTCAAGAGAACCGGCGTTACTGTCGCGCCCCACCCAGTGCTGGTCTGCGTGCTGGTCCGGTAATCTTTCTGGGTTTCGGCATAGGAGCCGTCCGCGTTGTATGTCTTGGTGTCTGCCCGTGTATGATCGATAACGCCGTCGCCGTTGAAATCCCAGCTCGTATTGGTGGTGAGACCATCAAAGCTGGTGGTCGAGGTTATCTGGCCGGTGTTGGCGCCTGCCGTCACGTCGGTGATCACGTCGGTGACGCTGCCGTCGACCGCGGTTGTCCTGACCTCCGTCTGGTCGACGAAGCCGTCACCATTGGCGTCGCGGCCAATCGTGACGACGCGCTGATCCGCGCTGGTCTCGGCCGTGGTCTTGTCCCTCAGCGAGCCGTCGGCGTTGAAGTCGGTGACGGTCGCCACGACCGAACCGTCGGCAAGAGCAGCCGTCGTGTCTGTCTGGCTCTGGTTGAAGGTGCCTGAACCCGTGATGTCCTGCTGGATCGAAACAGTGAGGCCATTGGCACTGGTCGTCCGCACTGTCTTCGACAGCAGTGTGCCATCGCTCTTGCTGTTGGTGACCGTCTCCGTCGTGGACCCATCAGCGTTGAGAGCCTTTACATCCGTCTCGGTCTCGCTTGGCGTGGTGGCCGTGCCGAAGAACCACTGCTTGGTGGTGCTGAGGCCATTGCCGCTCGTGGTCGACAGATAGCGGTCGGTCTGCACGCCCGCCTTTGTCTCAGTGACGGTTGAGGTCGTCGAGCCATCGTTATTGAAGACCTTCTGGTCGACCTCGGTCTCCCCGAATGTCCCTGCGCCTGTCAGGTCGAATTGCTTGGTGACGGTCAGTCCATCCGCGCTGGTGGTGATAACCTCTTTGTCCTGCGTCGTGGCCGTATAGACAGGAGCCGCCGAGGAGGCGACGCCGCCTGTCAGCGTTGAATCAGTAATCGTTTCGACCTTGGAGCCATCGGCATTGAGAACCGTGTTGTCCGTCGTCTGGCTTTCGGCAAGGCCGTCGCCATTGGCGTCATATTGCACTGTCTTCGACAGCCCATTGGCGCTATCCGTCTCGTAACGACCGTTCGTGGCGCCATAGCTACGACCGGATGCGGATTGCACCGTGCCATCCATGCTGGAGGTCGTCACCGAACCATCAGCATTGACCTGGCGGATCACCGTCTGATCGACCGTGCCGTCGCCGTTGATGTCACGAGTGGTCGTGACCGTCATCTTGTTGACGCTGATGGTTGTGGTGGCCTTGTCATGCAAGGTGCCGTTGGCGTTGAGATTCGACACGACCTCAATGCTCGACCCATCCGCATTCAGTGTCTTGATATCGGTATTGGTGCGGCTGAAGGTGCCCGCGCCTGCGCCATCCATCTGCGTCGTCACCGACAGCCCGTTGGCACTGGCGGTGACAACGACTTTGTCCTTCAGCGCGCCACTTGCATTGAGATCCGAGATCGTCTCGGTCTTCGAGCCGTCGGCATTAAGCACTGTGACATCGGTTTTCGACTGATCGACTATGCCATCACCATTCAGGTCGGTCGCAATCGTTGTCGATAGGCCGTTGGCCCTGACGGTCCTGGTTGACTTAGAAACCAGGACTCCTGTCGCGTTGTAGGTCGAGGTGACTGTGGTTACAGATCCGTCGGCGTTGGTGGTGACCGTGGTCGACACGTCATTCACGCCATTGCCATCGAGATCGGTCGTGGTGGTGATGGTCTTCTTGTCGCCGCTGGTTACGGTGACGCTCTTACTCAGCAGCGTGCCATTGAGAGAATAGTCCAACATCTGCTCGCTGGTCGAGCCGCCTGTGCCGCCGGGAGTTACGATGTCCCAGACGGTGTCTTCGGGCCACGCGCCGCCGTCAAGATAGTGCGCCACCGACTTCGTCAGACCATCGGCACTGGTGGTGGTTACGGTCTTGCTGATCAGCGTGGTGCCGGCGCCGTTGTAGGTCGAGACCGTCTCGGTCTTCGAGCCGTCGGCATTGAGGACCGTCACGTCGGTGACGTCCCGGTCCAGGACACCATCGCCATTGGCGTCGGTCTGTGTCGTCACCGACAGGCCGTTGCCGCCGGTGGTGACGATACGCTTGTCGAGCAACGTGCCGTTGTTGCTGAAGTCCTCGATCGTCTCGGTCTTCGAGCCATCGGCATTGAGCGTCGTGATATCCCGCAGGGTGTCGTCGACCGCACCGTCGATATTGCGCGACGCGGACGTCCAAAGACCGTTAGCGGCGGTTGTCGTCACCGTCTGGTCGATCTGAGCGCCACTGGCACTGGTATCCGTCACTGTCTGTGTGGTCGAGCCATCCGCGTTGAGCACACCGACCGTGGTCTGGTCGACATGTCCGTCGCCATTGCTGTCGATCGTCACCGTCGTCGTCTTGCGATCGGCGCTGTCGGTCGTCACCGTCCTGGAAAGCAACGCACCGGTGTTGCTGACGGTCGACACTGTCTCCGTGCGGCTGCCGTCGGCGTTGAGCAAGATGGCATCCGTCACCGTCTGGTCGATGATGCCGTCACCGTTAAGATCCTGCTGCTTTGTCTGAGTCAGGCCGTTAGCAGTAGTTGTGGTGATGCTCTTGCCGATCAGCGTGCCATTGGCGCTGGTGTCCGTCACCGTCTCGGTCTTCGAGCCATCCGCATTGGCGACGATGACATCGGTCTTGATCGCATCATAGGTGCCGTCGCCGTTGAGGTCGGTCTGCGTCGTCGTCGACAGGCCGTTGGCGGAGGCCGTCGTCAGCGTGCGATTGATCAAGGCACCATTGCTGCTGAAGTTGGACAGTGTCGTGGTGGTCGAGCCATCGGTATTGATCAGGATCGTCTTCGTCTGATCCGTCGCGCCATCACCGTTGGAATCCGTCGTGGTGGTGATGGTCTTCTTGTCGCCACTGGTGACAGTGACGCTCTTGCTCAACAGCGTGCCCCCCAGAGCATAGTCCAAAACCTGCTCGGTGCGCGAGCCGTCCGAGCCCAGGGACACGATGTCCCAGGCTTCGTCTACTGGCGAGGTGCCACCGTCGAGATAACGCTTCACCGACTTTGTCAGGCCGTCAGCACTGGTGGTGGTCACGGTCGTGCTGATCAGCGTGGTGCCGGCGCCATTGTAGGTCGAGACCGTCGACGTCACCGAATTGTCGGCATTGATGACGATGGAGGATATGGTCACCTCGTCGAAGCTGCCCGCGCCGGCATGATCGATCTGTGCGGTGGTCGTACGCGCATCGGCGCTGGTCGTCGTCACCGTCTTATCGAGCAGCGTGCCGTTGTTGCCGGTGTCGCTCACGGTTTCCACGCGGCTTCCGTCGGTATTTACGACCGTCGCATCCGTGGTGATTTGATCGAAGGTGCCGGTGCCCGCTCGATCAGCGTTTGTCGTCTTGGTCAACCCGTTGGCGCTTGTCGTAACGGCAATCTGGTGAATCATCGCCCCATTGGCGGCAAGCTGCTTCGTCGTCGTGCTGGTCGAGCCGTCGGCATTGCTGACAAAGATCTCGGACTGATCCCAGATGCCGTCCCCATTCTGGTCGAGCAAGGTTGTTACGGTCTTGGTATCGGCGCTTCTCGTGACCGCTGTCGCATCCTTTTGGGAGCCATCAGTATTGAAATCGGTGATCGTCTCGGTCGACGAACCGTCGGCATTGATCACCGTGTTGTCGGTCTGTGTCCGGTCGAACACGCCGTTGCCCGTATCGTCATATTTGGTGGTCTTGGTGAGGCCGTTGGCGCTAACCGTCACCACATTCTCGAAAGCCTCGGAACCATCGGTGTTGTCGCCCAGGATATCCGTGGTGGCCGACCCGTCGGCATTGGTCGTCTGGGTCTGTTGGATCAGATAGCCATTGCTATCGCTCGCCAACACCGCGTCACCGACCTGCCCGGTTGTCCCGTCGGACTTGGTGTAGGTTGTCGTGCCTGTAATGGCCGAGCCGTCACTTAAGGTTTGGCCACTGCCCGTCGGCGTCAGATCTATCGAGGTGATACCAAGCGAAGCCAGCGATACCATCTGGCCATTGACCATGACCTTGAACATACTCCAGCCAGCATCGCCGGCGTCGAGCTTTCCATCATGGTTGGTATCAAAAACATCTTTGATCGCTTGAAGATCGCCCTTTGCCGACGGATCCCATTCGGTGAAAGCATATTGATTCTTCTGATGAATCTTGCCGTCACTGTACAAATCCAAAACCAGTACGCCGTTGCCCGCGCCGGCCCAAGCCGTCCGGTGCTGATAGCCATCGCCCTTCAGATCGAGGAATTGCGAGGACGAAGACAATGGATTGATGGAAAGGCCATTACCTGAAAGATCTAGGAGGACCGGGTGGCCTCCCCAGCCATTATCGCTGTCATGTCCGATACCGTCCTGATTACCGGCATGGTCACCTACCGCCGGCGTCCCATGGACGCTGTTGCCCATACCGCCCGCCCCGGAGCCCTCGTGATCACCTCCTCCGCCACCGCCAATTCCAGAATCCGGCGTGGCGTACCTTGCTTTTGCAACGGCGTTGTCGAGCTTTACTTGAAATGTGCCCTCATCGGTGTTCACGCCTGTCTGTTCAGCCTGATCATAAGCCAAGCTCATAGCGACGGCTACGGAGGCTCCCTGGGCAATCGCGTTGGCCGCGACTGCAGCTGCGCGATCAGCGGCGCTGGGATTGTTATTGCCGCCGCCGAAAATGCTGTCCAAGATGCCCAGTAGCCCTTGCGGGGCCGGGGTGGGAATCGGCGCGTAGGTTGGCAATGCGAGCAGTTTGGGTTCTAAAGCAACGCTCGTCACCACCCGGGCCGGCTGCACGTCCATCAACGCCATGGCTGCGGCAGCCCCGTAGGGGAGCCCAGTTGCAAGTGGGTCAACCTGCTGCAACCCCGCTTCTATCTGTGCAGTTATTCGTGCCGCTTCGGTGTTACCGACGCCATAGGATGAGCCAACACCTGCCGCTTCAGCGCCGCTGTAGACCTGGCTGCCGCCAAAGTAGGAGGAGCCAGTGCCGTTCGCCTCGGCACCACTGTAGACTTGGCTGCCGCCAAAGTAAGAGGAGCCAGTGCCGTTCGCTTCGGCACCGCTATAGGGATGGCTGCCGCCAAAGTAAGAGGAGCCAGTGCCGTTCGCTTCGGCACCGCTATAGGGATGGCTGCCGCCAAAGTAGGAAGAGCCGGTCCCGTTTGCTTCGGCACCGCTATAGGGATGGCTGCCGCCAAAGTAGGAAGAGCCAGTGCCGTTTGCTTCGGCACCGCTGTAGGGATGGCTGCCGCCAAAATAGGAGGAGCCGGTGCCGTTCGCTTCGGCGCCGCTGTAGGGGTGATCATAGCCAGTATTGTTGCCGGCACGATTGCCGCTTTGCGTGGCGCCACTTGAGCCAAAAGTACTACCGGGGGCCCCCCAGGCAGGTCCGTAAGCGTCTGGATTCTGGTTGTCCCGCAGGGGGCCAGCGGCCTCGGCGGGGCTAGGCGCCTCTTTCTCGGGACCTATGCCTAAGTCATCGTTGGTCTTTCCGGGAAACGGACCTGGATCAAGCGCATATAACCTAGATAAATACTGATGATCCGGTTGTGGAGTCATCATAACCGTTATTGGTTCTGACCGAGCGTATGCTTTGACCGCACGCCACCCAAAGCTACCAACAAAAGCTCCCACCGCAGCTGAAATTATGCCATTGACCGCAATGCCCCCCGGATTGTCGAGCTCGGGATTCGTTGCTGCCAAACTGGCGGCGGTCCATCTCATGGCGGCCCAACCAGCTGCAAATCCCGTCCCTTCATCGGCAGCACCTATTGCCGCCGCACCAAAAGAGCGTTGTTCCTGATATGCTGCAGCAGCGCCGTAGGACATCGATGCCACCGCGCCAAGACCTGGCAATGCTGCTTCCCCGAACTCCACGACTTCCCTAGCTTGCGCAGCATCTTTCGCAAGTGCCGAGAATCCCGCTACCATCGCGTCTTGCGTGAATAACGAACCTGCGAGAGCATAGCTCCCCGCCTCTGAACTCCCCCTTGGATCTCGTGCGCCGCCGGCCATCTCATCCTCCTCGTTTCTTCCGAATTATCTATTTGTCTCGATGTTACTCGGAATATTCATGCTAAATTTTTGTGCTATACGATCTGTATATAATATTTCCTTTTAGTATATTTACCGATGCCACGATAAACATCATTGCAGACAAATAGTTAACCGATATGACTACAAGTTTTTTTAGCGAAAGCACTTCGATAGAATCAAACACTGATGGATATAGACTTCTTGTCAGAATTAGGTGTTGCGAAGATCCCCAAGTTATTATCATTCCAGTTAGAAAAAGCGGCAGAAGTCTATTTGTTTTATTCAGCCAGCCGCTGGAATAAAGATTCAAAAGAAAATTGAAAATGGCCCAAAAAATCCATAGAAGGCTAAAAAAACTACAAAAATTTATGTAAAGGTCAATGTCTTCTTTAGACATGACATTGTCGCCCGACATAAAAAGCCCGTTCAAAAAATCGCGTTCACTGTAATTCCAAGGCCACGCCCATTGCGGGATATTCAATCCAATAAAAGTTTCCCTAAAATTGTCGTTGAAAGAAACAAAAATTGTGCAAATCAAACAAAAAGAAAAAATTATAGTAAAACTTACTATCAATACAAAAATCTTGAACGAAGCTAAGTAAAGCAGCTTATTCTCGAGAGATGACATGCCACCCCTCTCCTTTACCCCCAAAAACTTGAAGGTGGTCCTGTATTCTCCCACGTCCGCTGTGACAGGGTCACTCGTCGCCAATTTTACGATATTTTTCAAATTTGACATTGAACTTTCCCATTACACCCGCTTCCACATAGCGACCCGGGCAAATCATCTCGTATTAGAGGTATTTTTGGGTCGCCACTTCTGATCATTGAAGGGTGCCTGAGAAACTCTCCATGCGGATAAGTCCTTCAAGGCTTTTGCGTTACCGTTCATGGAACACCTCATCCCTCATTTCCATCAGCGGGTCGAGGAGGAACTCCAGCACCTGCCGGTTGCCCGCTTTGACCTCGGCCATCACCGGCGTGCCAGGCGTCAGAACCACGTCCTTTCGCTCAACGCGAATTGACGTCTCGCTCAGCGCGGTCCGCTCCGGGAATACCGGCGGCCCCGCGCTGTCGCGCGCGATCTCTCCTTTGGCCGTTGATGGCTGCTGCAGTGCGCTTGCGTCATTGGAGAAGGTCAGCACCTTGCCGTGGAGCGTGCCGCTACTGAAGGCCTTGAGCGTGACGCCCGCATGTTGCCTCCCATGAACAAAAAACTTCTCGCGATTGAGCAGCAAGGCCCCGATCTCAAGTTTCGTGCCATCCGGCACGACCACCATCAATTTCTGACCGATCTGCTCCATCTAACCCCGCGTGTTCACCTTCAGCGACCGGCGCTTTCCAGCAATCACCTTACATCGCCAACCTGATGACAATCTGACGAACTCTCGCTGCAAACTAATCTTTTAGCGCTGCGTTCAGGTGCGCGGTAGGCACAAGTTGCTCCCTGCCGTCCACACATACCGCTGCAGAAACTCTACTTGGCTCTGAAGCTGTCGCAACAGGGCGCCCCCTTCGGGCGGTTTCCGGCCTCCGTCGTGCCACCATGCTGGCGCTCATTGACGTGGCGGGACCAGACTTGAACCACCCGAGTGGGCTTGGATAGTAAATAATGGCTCGAGCAGACGGTCGCGATACGAGGCAAGTGCCGTGAGGCGGAGCCAGTTGCGGACGAGGTTGGCAAGGGCTCACCCCATTGCCGTGGCATCCCCCATTGTCGTGCACGGTGTTTCAGGCGCCTCATAGGATAGTGCCTCGGCGATGGCCAGAGCTGGCGTTGCGGCGTATAACTGATGTGGTTTGAAGGTCAAATAACCCCCTCCTGGCAGGCTGGCAGATGACCAGCGCAGGACAGGCCGCAGATCCAATAGGGGACCGCATGGAGTGTTATCATGATGATTACGACGATCAGGTTTATGCTACTTCCCTATATTTCCTCCATCATTAACCTAAGCTACCTATCTGACGGCAATCTGATGAGGTTCTCGTTACAGAGGACTTTTTACTCACACTACTTCACTGGATGCGATTCGGCTCACTTCTATCCATTCACGCCCATTGTAGGAAATCTACGCAGCGCTCAAGACTAGCCGGAACAGCGTGCCGCATTCGGGACGATTTTCGGCCTCCAATCCACCGCCACGCTGGCGTCCTTGCCGGTTTGGGCGATAAGGTTTGGCCGCTGGCTGTCGGCGTTTGATGCGGAGGTGATGCCAGACGGAGCCAAGGATACTATCTGACCATTTGACCATGACCTTGAACATTTTCCGTCGCGGTTAGTCGAACACATTTTACCGTTTTTGAGATCGCATTTAGCCGGCTGCTCATTAGGGCACCGCCGTCTTGGCAGTTTCTGCGGATTCCAGGGAACTGAACCGCAGGCCGGCTGACAAAGAGGGGCTCGCCCTATGAAGGCGAGCCCTAGCCTGGAGTCACATTGTTGGGTGTGCACTCGGCGGCTTGCGGAACCCTTTACAAGACGAAGCTGACGACCACCTGACGAACTTTGGAGTGCAAGGCCTTTTTTCTTCAATTGCCACCAGAAGGTTAATGTCTGGACAGCATTGTTTGCTGGCATACCGCTACATCGCCCTGAAGCGAAGCCGAAACAGTGCACCACCCTCGCGCCGATTCTCAATCTCCACAGCGCCGCCATGCTGGCGCATGACCTCGTCGACGATGGCGAGGCCGAGGCCCGAGCCGCCCTTGTCAGCCTGGGTGGTAAAGAACGGCTCCAGCAGGCGGGCGCGATGTGCCTCCGCAATGCCTTCTCCTTTGTCGGCTACATCGATGATCGCGGGCCCCTTCACCATGATCTCGACGCAAGTACCGGATGCGGTGTGACGCAGCCCATTGCGGATAAGATTGGCAAGCGCCTCGCCAATGGCGACGGCATCCCCTCTTGTCGTGCAGGGCGTTTCGGGTGCCTCAAAGGAAATGCTCTTGCCCTCAGCAATGGCGAGGGGCGCAATTGCGGAGACGGTTTGCTTGGCGATCGACCTTAAATCCAGAGGAAAATGAGGTTCAGGCACGAAAACAAGACGAGACAGTTGCAGCAGTTGCTGGATCAGACCTTGCATGCGCCTGATATCACCGCGCAGCGCTGGATCCGGATGCGATGGCCCGCCCTGCTCTATCCGGGCAGACAGCAGCGCCAGCGAGGTCAGCAATTGATGCGCAGTATCCGCCGTGAAGCGCCGCTGGCTGGTGATGGCCTGCTGCAGTCGACCCGCCGCCGCGTTGACGGCTTCGGCGAGGCCACGCAACTCCATCGGCAAGTCGGCCCCTCCAAAGCGTGCGGCGGGGTCGGCTGGCCCGATCCTGTCCGCCTGTCGCGACAGGCGGCTCACCGGCGCGAAGCCGTAACGGATGATCATCAGGGTGGCGCCGAATGACAGGAGGCAGATCGGAATGGCGGCGATGCCGGTATCGCTCAGTAGCCGCCATTCGACGTTGCGCAGCAAGGCATCCGTCGCCGATGCGTGTTGACCAACGATAAGCAGAAGTTGCTCATGGTCCGGCGTTTCCACAGGTTCCGATAGGAAGTAGAAGGCGTTGTCTAGCCCATCCTTGGCTATCGTGTCGCTTTCACCGGGTACGATGCCGCGAAAGAGCCGGGCGCCGAAACCGGCCTGCAGCGTCCTTGACGAGGCCTCGACCAGATCGCCGGCGGCATTGCGCAGCGCGTAGAACAGGACCGGCTTTTCTCCTTGGTAGCGGGCCATGCGTTCCGGCGGCAGTTCCGGGGCAGGGGCCGCTCCGGTCGTGAAATGCAGGGCCTGCCTGATTTCCCGAGCCTGATCCTGCAGGCGCAGCGATCGAGCCGTCTCATCGATATTGGATAGCTGGTAGCCGATCAAACCAGCGCAAGCAGCTGCAAAGAGCAAGAACAGCAGCGAGAGCTGAATGCTGAGACGGACACCAATCGAGTCGAACAAGCGCTCGCTAAGGCGCAAGGCAATACCCGATACCGCGAACTGTATGGATCTGCTGGTCCGCCCCAAGATTGCTCAGCACATTGCGCAGCCGGTAGACGCTGGCCTCGATAGCGTTGGGCGAAGCGCCGTCCTCAAAGCCGAACAGCTTGGCATCCAGAGCTTCGCGGGTGACGACCTGACCGGAACGGACGACCAGATGCTCCAGAAGCATACTTTCGCGGCGCGCGATCACCAGCGGCTTGCCCCCGACCATCGCCGAACGCGTCACCTTGTCCAAGATGATGTTCCCGACCGTCAGTGTAGAGGCTGCCAGTTGCTGCGGGCGGCGGAGCAGGGCGGCCACACGTGCGATCAGTTCGGCGGCCGCGAAGGGTTTGCAAAGATAATCGTCGGCACCGCGATTAAGGGTGTCGACCCGATCATCCGTGCCGGAATGGGCCGTCAAGAATATCACTGGTATTGCCAACTTGGCCTGACGGACAAAATCAAGCAGTTGCAACCCATCACCATCGGGCACCTGCCTGTCTAGCACCAGGAGGTCATAGTCGGCGGTGGCGAGCGCATCCATACCACCGGCGATGGTCTCGACAACATCGACCGCGTAGCGCGCCCGCTCCAATGTGGCCTTGATGTGCCGCGCCAACACAGACTCGTCTTCAAGAACAAGCAATCGTGCCACAACCCCAGCCTTTCCAGCGGATCGAAGGGGCACTTTCAGGGCGTCCGAATCGAGCCGTACCGCATGCTTTCGTACTCACCCTGCTCCAGCACGCCCCGCCCCTTCACTGGCGGATTGTGCAGGACCCAAAATTGAGGACGCCCCATCTGTGCCAACCATGTACGACTTCTGTGCCAATCCCGGAAGCCTTCCACGTTATCTGCCCAAGTCGTCTATGCTAACTAAACATGATGATAAAGCGTATCTGCAAAGTCAACGCGTCAATGAGGTTGATGCGGCGTGTTGAGATGAAGTGGTCGCACAAATACTTGACTGACCACCTGTCATCAGTACACAAGTGTCTTTGGCGGCGTGCAATCCCCGGGCCGCGTGGACTGGTATTCCTGGCGGCCTCTCTTTTCCAGGCGTGGGCACAATAGGGGATTATACGTGCGTACTTGCTAATCTAAGTGACGAGGCCTTCGGCGAGCTGAAGGCGGCTGAGTTCATCGGCCAGCATGAAGGGCTAATACGCATTATGGTTGGCAAGCTTTCGGAATCGGGACGTGATGCCAAGCAACGTCGGACTACGTGCGCAAAGCCGACGTTGCACCAACATCAGAGTCTGCCCTTAAATGACGTCACACCATCCGCTCTGCAAATGCAGCGGAATTGCGGGCGCTTATAAAAGGGATCTAGCTTGATTGTGATCGCTCGTGGAAAATCTACCTAGAGCACGTCCCGTTAAATCCGGGTCATATCCTGCGGCCTTGAAGTAGTTCTGGCATTCGGCTGGGGTGAAGAGGTCGACGAGCGATCCGACGGCGTTCCACAGGGCTGTGATTGTCCTCTCGGCTTTGGCACGCATAAGAGCCTTGAGCTTTGAGAAGGCGTTTTCGATCGGATTGAAGTCGGGGCTGTAGGGCGGCAGGAATATTAGCCTCGCGCCGGTGCGCACCACCTTCCGGGAGATCCCCAACTCCCGGCAGATCGCCTTGATCGACTTCCCCTGCACCAGCGACAAGCGCCGTATCTTTGCAATCGTCTCCACGACCAACATCCAAAACACAAATGCCTCCGATCAAACCGGAGGCATTTTGATGACCCCATCGTTAAGGGGTCCCGTTTGGGGTCAGACTCAATCTCGCTGCATGTGAAGGCTGAAGTCGCGATTTTTTCGAGGGGGAATCAGCGCGATGGAACGGAGATCTGGGTCGACGAAACTGGCGCCGGCGGGCTTCGTCGTCGAGCATGCGGAGATCGACACGGATTGCGTGTTTCTTGACGTGCGCGCTACGGCACTTTCGGCAACGTGCCCGTGCTGCGGGACCAGTTCACTCCGGACCCAGAGCCGATATCTGCGGCAAGCCGCCGATTTGCCGATCGCCGGTCGGCGGGTTTTCCTGCGGGTGACGGTTCGCCGTTTCTGGTGCGACGCCGTTCTTTGCCGCCGGCGCATTTTTGCCGAGCGGTTTGGCGCCGATATTTTGGCTCCGTTATCGCGAAGGACCGGACGTCTTGAGACGATCGTTCATCACTTGGGGCTCGCGCTTGGCGGCAGGCCGGCTGCGGCCTTTGCCGATCGCCTCATGATGCCGGTGAGCAACGATACCTTGTTGCGTGTCGTGCGCCGCAGGACTGAACAGCCAAGTGATGAGCTCGCCATCATCGGCATTGACGACTTTGCATTCCGGCGCGGTCAGCGATACGGTACGATTGTCTGCGATCTCGAACGCCGCAGGCCAGTGACATTGCTGCCTGATCGCGAGCAGGCGACATCGCAGGCATGGCTCATGGGCCATCCGTCCATCACGACCGTCGCGCGTGACCGAGGTGGTGGATATGGCGAGGCGATCGCCAAAGCGTTGCCGCATGCCGATCAGGTGGCCGACCGCTGGCACCTGATGGAAAACGCCAGCCGAGCCTTTCTCGACGCGGTTAGCAAATCCATGCGGCAGATCCGAAAGGCCGTCGGCAGCACCATCATAGATCCGAGGCTCCTCACCTATGCCGAACGACTACAGTATGAGGGATATCAGCGCCGGCAGGAAACCAATGAGGCCATTCTGGAATTGTCGAAGCAGGGCATTCCGATCAAGCAGATCGTCAAGCGTACCGGGCATAGCCGCAAGCTCGTCCGTAGCGTCCTGCGCGGCCAGCGCTCCGATATGTTCCGCGTCCGACAAAGCTCGCTCGAAGAATGGCTCCCCTGGCTGGATAGCCGTTGGGGGCAAGGCGCGCGCAATGCATCGGCGCTCTGGCGCGAAATGCGCGAGAAGGGCTTCCGCGGCCAGATCGGCGTCGTCTCTGAGTGGGCGCGGCGCCGAAGGCTGGCCGAAAAGGCCGATCAAAGCGCGCTTGCCCGCACGCCTTCAGCGCGAACTATCGCCAGGCTCATGACGCTGGCGCGCGACGACCTGTCCAAATCCGACGCCCTGCTGGTCGCGGCAATCGAGAGCAATGTGCCTGACCTGACCTTCGCGCGAACGTTGATCGCCAACTTTCAGGAGATGATCCGATCAAAGGCGGTCGCCAAACTGGACGCTTGGCTAGAGGGCGCGAAGGCAAGTCTCGTCGGCTCCTTCGCGAACGGCGTCGAGAAAGACATCGCCGCGGTCCGCAATGCCATCATATCTCCATGGTCGAACGGCCAAACTGAAGGCCAGATCACCAAGCTCAAACTCATCAAACGGCAGATGTACGGCCGCGCCAAGATCGATCTGCTCCAGGCGCGCCTCATCGGTGCAACTTAGGCTGTGGTCGCAGCGGGAATGCGTCAGAGCCCCTTTTACATGAAAAACCAGGGTCCCGGTTCCGTGGTCATTGACAGCGAACATACTGTCCTATGCGCCAAGCGGACGCTCTAGCCGCTTCTGGTGTGCTGCTTGGAAGCCGGAGCGCTCAGAAGTGGCGAAGTCTATCAGCATCGCCAAAACCGGACGGGGTTCTGAACGTGTTTGAGATTAGGATTGGTCACCCGCTTCCCGCGTTCGCCAACATAAAGCGTCCAGACATCCTTAGGCGCTTCCTCCCCAGCGAAGCCGATACGGTGGCTCTCTGAGCCATCGGCGTATGGAATATCGGGAAAGTTTTCGGGGGTCGCATGCATCCACTTGTGCGGACAAAATGCACCCACGACGACGCCCCGGATAACAGCAAGAACGTAGTCCGCCTTCCTCGCCCGATTTTCCGATATCCGCCAGCAGTAGCGGACTTGATTGTAGATGGCCTTTCGGTCTGACCGGTCATCGATCTTGTTGATGTTGATCAGCATGAGCGCATGATCGGGGTCGAGAGGAAACTCGGGCAGCGCGTACTTGTCGACGAGCTCCATATGGTTCATCGGGCCGCGATCACTGCTCGCATGACCACCTTGGGTATTTGTGAGACCGGGATAGGCGTCGATGATGGCTGCCTCGACTTCAAAGACTGCGTGGTCCGGGATCTCATGCCTATGGATCACGTGAACCACCGAGAGGCCGGCATTCTTGATCGCTCGAATGCGATCCATTTTTGCACCAAGCGACTGATCGGTCTCGATGGCCACGTCCAGAAGGCCCTCTGCATGTTCGAAGACACGGTTGTTCCGACCCTTCCCGACATAGAAGGTTTCGCCATTACGGGGGTCGATAAGCCTGTAAACGTAGTTGCCGATCTTCTCGCAGACTTCTTCCGGAAAACGCTGATGCTGTGTCATGGTCCCTCCACTAGGTAGGTGTGTGCCAAGACCTCAATCGTCGTGCAAGAGCCGCAAGGCTAGTAGGATGCAGGGTGAAACTTGTGCGGGCGATCCATCAAAGATAGCGTCGGCTTATGATCACTAAAATTGAAATTGACGGGTTTAAGAATTTCGAGAATTTGGCGCTCGATCTCAGGCCGTTTACGGCAATCGTTGGCCCAAATGCCAGCGGCAAGTCCAACCTCTTCGATGCCTTGAAGTTCTTGTCGCTCCTTGCGCAGCACGATGTTAGGACCGCTATGCAGGATCTTCGGGGCGAGCCAGAGGAGCTTTTCCGCAGGACATCTAGCGCAAACAGTAGCCGCATGCGGTTTGCCGTCGAGGTCGTTCTCAATCCGAACGGCGTCGATGCGTTCGGCACAGTATATGAAGTGAAGTCTCAGCGACTTCGCTACGAGCTCGAGATCGCGTTTAAGTATGATGCGAAAGGAAATGTGCGCGGAATTTTTGTCAGTCGCGAAAATTGTTATGTGATACCAAAGCACAGCGAGACTGCATCATATATTCAGCGAGATAGATCGCTAAGATACAGCGGTCAGCTTAAGCCATTTATCCGCATGAAGCATGGGACAGGAAGCGAGTACGAAGCCATAGAGATACGACAGGACGGAGCAACCAAGCGCGGGCGACCAGTTACCCTGTCTGCGAACGAGGCTTCACGAACGGCACTTTCGACTGTGAGTACCGCTGAGTTCCCACACCTGTATGCGCTTCGCGAACTGTTTATTTCGACCAGATTTTTGGAGATAAACCCCCAAGCAGCGAGAAAACCGAGCGGGAGGTTTGAAGACCGCTATCTGCGATCCGACGCGTCCAATCTTTCAGCGGTCCTAGCCAAAATAAGGGACGAAACTCGAAGTGAAACCCAGCCTGACGGCGTTCTCTCGGACATTTCTGCCGACCTGTCTTCGCTCATACCCTCAGTAAGGGCAATTGTTCTGCGCGACGATCTGGGCGCAAAAGAGTACTCATTTAGCCTAGCCCTCGATGATCTTGCTTTTAGTTCTCGAGTAATAAGTGACGGCACGCTCCGGCTCCTGGCCCTGCTGACTGCCTTAAACGATCCACTGAGAAAGGGTATTTTGTGCTTTGAGGAGCCGGAAAATGGGGTCCATGAGGGCAGAATTGAACTTCTTGTCGATTTCCTGCGTAGTGCCGCAACCGCTCGCGACCAGCTTGGAAAGGGGAATTTGTACCAGATTTTGGTGAACACGCATTCCCCAGCGGTCATGGCAGCTTTGGAGGATGATGAGATAGTCGCGGCGGACATGGTAACGACGCTCGATAGTGAGACAGGTGGCAGAACGCAGCGTACTAGAATGCGGACTGGAGTAACCGCGCCCGATTTATTCGATCCAGAAACAACCCTCACCCGCTCCGAAGTCGTTCGGTTGCTTAAACGATCCGCTGACGCTGCATGACGTATTTAGCCTGGGCGACGTTTTACGAGGGCAATTCGGATCGGGAATATTTTGATGTGCTCCTCCCCCGGGTGATGGAGGATTTTTTGCTCCGGCAGGGAATTGGGGTTCATACGGTCCCGACCATGGCTGCAATCGACCTTGGGGTGCACGGGCGCGAGATTGCAAAGGTGGCCAAAGAGGCCTGTGACGGGCGAGACGCATTTCACATCCTATTTGTGCATGCAGATACGGGTGGCAGGGCGCAGGAAGAAGCTATGGCGGCGCGTTCTGCTGCATATCGAGAGGCAGCATTCGAAGAATGTGAACTCCCACGAAACCGGACAGTTGTGATCGCCCCGCGCCGAGAGATGGAAGCGTGGGCCATCTCGGAAAGACAGGCGGTGGCGGAGGCCCTTGGATTTCGGGGCGACCTTGAAATACTGGGGCTTCCGCCAACGCCACAGGCGGCAGAGGCTGAGCCGGATCCGAAGGCCGTTCTTCTCGGCGCGGTGGAAGCGGCTCGTGGCCATAGGCGATCAGCGAGAAGACGGCCGCCCCTCTCGGCAATTGCACAACGCCAGGATCTTGCAAGGCTTCGCCTGTCTACATCGTTTTCGGCCTTCGAGAATGGGCTTAGAGAGGCATTGGTGAGTTTGGGGTGCATACCCCACTGATGCTTGTCGGAAGGCGTAAGTCGTGATCTTCACCCGGCGTGCACTTGAGAGAGCAGGATTTGTCGGCTGGCTGCCGTTCGCGGATGTGCACTCCAATGTGTGCCCGGTCACAGGGGCGTGTATGTAGTCACCTACGACGGAGAAAGCCCTATTAAATTTGCCGACAAGAGTGCTGGCGGTTGGTTCAAGGGGAGAAATCCATCTGTCACGCGTGAAGTGCTAACTGCTAACTGGGTTGACGGAGCGGAAGTCGTTTACATTGGTAAAGCTGACGTGCTGCAGCGTCGACTACGAGAATTCGCCAACTTCGGTGCCGGGAAATCCGTCGCGCATCGGGGTGGCCGGTTGATTTGGCAGCTTGCCAATGTCGCTAATCTTCGCATCGCGTGGAAAGAGACCCCTGGCGAAGTGCCTCGTGCTGTCGAAGCGGCCCTTATCCAACAGTTCCGATCAGCTTATGGCAAGCCGCCCTTCGCCAACGACCCTCACCGGCTCGGTCTCTAGAATGCCCGCTTCGCCGCATCAAACCCAGGCCAAAAGCCGGCAACGGCTCGCCAATGGCAACTTCTGGGCAGCATCCAATCAATCAGTATACCCTTGCCCAAGCCGGCCCAGAACGAAATCACCCCCGGTGTATCCAATTTTAAGCCCTTGGTCCTCAGTGGGCGAGCGGGATATCGACACGCCGACGTTCCTAACGGCTCCTGCAACTGTGGCTAGTTTGACGGCGAGCACATCGGGGCAAGTGGGGCGAAATCACGTCTAGCCGGGGACTCAGATCTGAGCTGGGAAGTACTACATCTTCAATGAAGCTAATTTCATCTGGCCGAAATAGCGCTACATCAGTGTGATGCCGTTTTGCAGTTGGCGTTTGGCTCAACGCCTTCTCGGGAGAGCTTTCTGGCAGGCATCGCATCGTACAAGATAAGTTGCCGTCGACTGAGGCCCCGATCCCCATTTATTGTCCGGCAGTTCCAATCAGCTAAGGAATCTGACACTCGCCGACCATCCTAGCCGGGACAAGGAACTCAGAATGTCGACCAGATTGGTGAAGACATAGGATAGCTTGGGGAGTGGCTGTCTGCCGGACAACGGTGTGTCAACTACTTTGTGCACGTCGTGCCCGACAGGAGACCAAAGAAACCTCTCATCGAATAGGAACCCGATGAATACTGCCGATCGCCAAAAGTTGCTCAGAAAGTACGCGCCGGCGATGGCTTACGTTGCCGTCAGAGACACAGAGCTAAATCACAGCATAGGTAGCGCTTTTCACGTCGGAGACGGTGTCTTTGTCACGGCTCGACACGTAGTGGAAGGTAATACTATCGATGAAGTTCGGGCTAGCGAATTCTTGCGAGTTCCGGTCGAGGAGAAATATCCTGAATACACGAAAGAGGCTGCCAGCAAGTTCTCTGAAATCGTGGGTACGGCGCCGACATTTCCCATCTTGCAAGAACCTCTGACCCTTGTCCGTGGCCCTTTCTTCCACGATGACGCGAAAGCCGATGTTGCGGTCTTTCAGGTACAAGCGGTGCACCCTAGGCTGCCCTTTGTGCCATTGGGCCAGCATCTCGACGACTGGATCATGCGTGCTGAGTGGCGGCTCTCTCAGGCCGTAATCCTAGGCTATCCACCTATTCCGTTTACTACCGGACCTGAGCTGATTTCTGCAAGCGCAGAGATCAACGCTGTAACGTGGACGAGGGCTCAATCTCATGCTTCTTTCATTCTATCAGCTATGCCGCGCGGAGGTTTTAGTGGAGGTCTGGCACTCCATGAGCATGATTTCGCGTTGGGAGTGATAACGCAAAGTCTAATTCAAGGTGGGCAGCCAACTGAGCTCGGCTTCTTATCTGTTCTCTCGGTCGAACCGATCTATGAGTGCCTCGCTCAGCACAAACTTCTACCTGAATGTCAGAAGGGCGGGTGGAATGGCTTTTGGAATACCGAAACTGCCGACTTTGTGGGAGAGGGAGGTCTCATGGTGGCGAGTGTCAGTTGCCATGACGACGGGAAGCGCTTTTATTTTGAGGTGAACGCCAGGGAACCTCAGTCCTTGGCTGTTGGAGCTGATGCTGGACTAGCTGTTCTCGCGGGAACGACATACCAGGAGGAGAAATTGCGAGCCGACTGGTTTCGATATTACGTCAAGGCACCACCCGACGAAGCCTCCACATTAGTCAAGGCAGCTGCAAAAGCAGCCGAGGCTGCGATTAAGAGGACCGGGCTGAAACAATTCCGCGTGCTTCCGTGACTTTCTGCCGGCCTCACCGACATCATGGAGGTTCAGCTTTGCTACAAGTCCTCTAAGGAGCCGTTGTGCAGTCTCTGGGAGCACATCGACCTGGGTTCGTAAGGCCCAGCCTTCTCGCTTGTTTGGCTATGGGCCGGATTGCGAACCAATCCTTCCCACTATTACCGCTGCCTTTTCCGACATAAACGGGCGTCCGTCGCTTTTGAGCCGCACCTTCTCCCAATCTCTCTGAGAAGGTGGAATGCGGCTGTATGGCCGCCAAAATGGCCACAAAGTTCTTGGCTGAATTTCGGATCTCAAACGGAATTGGGGGAGGGCAGAGCCGCTCTATCGGCTGAAAATTGGTGGAAATTTGATGCCGAACCTCCCCATGGAACCCCGGATTTCACTCTGAAACGTAGACGCCATCGTTGAATAACCTAACTTGCAGCGCGCGGTAGAGCGCTATATGTTTTGAGCTGCAGGACAGGCTGTATACTGTCCCCGGCTCCGGCCATCGTTCACAGGCTGGCTTTCCCGGTTCGCGGCATGGGCGAAGATCCTCAAGAGCAGGAGACCCTTGCTATGACTACAGAAAAGATGCGTGAAGACCGCGTCCGTCGTTTTCGAAGTACGGCTACAGCCTCAAGAAGACACCGTCTCGCTCGTCGAGGCGGGAACACTAAGGTGTCGGCTATATGATCACCCAGAATGACTGCAACATGGTGGTTTCGGGCTGCTATCCGCAGCCTTTTTCAGACACGCTCGAAGACGTCGAGGCGTTCGCCTTCGGAAAGTAAGACAGAAAGCGGCGAGGGCTCGGTGCGTCTGTCGGGCTCTCGTCTTTTTGGCGGAACATCATTTCAATCGGCGCACATTTCACTGGCACTGGTACAGACTTCTGGTACATTTTCGTGAGTTCCAAGTCTGCGAACCGGCCTAAGTCTTTGAAAGCGTTTACGAGAGGATTTTTGGGTTATTCTCCCTCCCTCCGCCACAGGTGGCGGCAGTCTTCCCCACTTTCTTCCCCACTTCTCCCTGCGGCAGACGCATTAGGTGGCGACTAGGTCAGACGCTGACGCACTCTACACCTTCGACCGGATGCTCGTGCTCTGCCTGCTCGGCAGGTACGATATATATCCAAACGCGAATTGGAACATTCACCCAGGCCAGCAGATCCGGCATATTCCCAGGCAATCAAAGACTACCGAGGCGGCAACAAAAATCCGCTTCTAATTCTTCTGTTGAATTGCCTCTAACGGCATTCCGGGCGCGGCGATACTCGACCGCGTTCAAAGCCCGCCCGCCACTTGACGCTGGCGGGCCCTTTATTGGGGATGGAACCGTGCCGACACGACGAAGTTCTGCAAGAGCCTGTTTCCCTCACAGGCGATGACGACACAAGGCCCGTTCCGGTTCGCCGGGACGGGCTTCTTTCGTTGCACGCGCCGATGACGTATTCTCCTGGTCATGGTGGACTTGGCGAGGTCGCCGCGTGTCGGAAGTTCGTATCGACGATCTAGATGTTTTCGTTTGGGACGGCGCCGATCCGGCCCTAGTAGCCCGGAAGGTCGCCGAACTTTACGGCCCGGATGCGCTGACTGCTGCTGCGCATTGTAGCCTAAGCGCGAACTTCGCCGGTCGGGAACAAGATTTTCGTTTCTGGGTAAAGGTGTTTCGTTTGCTGGAAAGCGAGCCAACAGCTTCGCAGGCGTCAACGAAAAAGCTGAACTGACAGGCGCGCAACCAACCCCTCCGCCGTTCGTTGACGACACGCTGGTTGATCCCAGCTACTCCTGCCACTGCCCGCTGCCTGACGGTAGCGGGCCTTTTTCGGTCGTTGACAATGGCTGCCAATGCAATGCATTTCTGTACATCGGCATCCAAGTTTGACCCTTGGACCAACAAACGGCAACCACCTGATATTGCGGGCAAATTTATACTCGTGGCGGGGTCACGATCGGCACCGATCTTGACCCTGCGGCGAAGCCTTAAAACCGATGAAAGTCAATAGGTTGCCGAAGGATCAAGTGGGGTTAAGTTTTGCTGCCTATTCACACCATGGCCAGCCGGAGCGCCTTGTCGACGGCAGCCAGACCAATCACGAGGCAATCCTTTCCTGCGGCGCTGAAAATCGCCTGCGGCAGCGATCGCGGCGACCACTGAAGCCGATCCGCATCCGCAAAAGCCGGTATCTCAACAATCGGATCGAACAGGATCACAGGCGTGTCAAATGCCGCATTCGATCCATGCTCGGATTAAAGTCGCAGGCGAGCGCCATGGTCATCCTCTCCGGCATCGAGATGATCCATATGATGCGCAAGCGACAGGCGAGGTATGCCTACAATCCCAGTGCGTCGATCGCCGAACAGTTCGTTATCTTCGCTGCCTAACGGACAGGCCGAAATGGCCGGTCACTTATCCCATTGCCAAGTTTGCGACAGTACCGTTCGGCGCCAAGCCGCTACCTCTTGAACCTAACGGGGAAGGTAAGTTCCATCATCGGCTGACCTTTCGCATCTGCCCAAATGAAGGTGATCTCGAAGCGCGCTGAAACGATTTTCTGGCGGTCTAGCGCTGCTGT
This sequence comes from Mesorhizobium carmichaelinearum, assembly GCA_943370265.1. Lineage (GTDB taxonomy): Bacteria > Pseudomonadota > Alphaproteobacteria > Rhizobiales > Rhizobiaceae > Mesorhizobium > Mesorhizobium carmichaelinearum_A. The sequence continues at coordinate 16,532 of CALRQH020000030.1, read as the reverse complement.
GAGATCACTCACTTGGCTCCAAGACACAGGTCCGATGCCAGACTTGGCGACGAGGAACTGGCGCTTGACGCGCTCGGACCGGTCCTGGCCGTCACCCTGCAGAATGATGTGGGCGTCTCGACCAACGTCCTGGATTATCCCATGCAGGTACCATTCGGGGTCTTGAGCCTCTGGTCCCCAAAGGCGGCAGTCGCTATTCGCCGGCGTCGTGGCAGCGATAAGCGTTTGCAGGATCGGTCCGAAGTTCCTGCGCATCGACGGGTCGCCTGGAGGCCTAGATGTGTCGATGGACAGCCAATCGGTCAATGTCACGCCGGTATCTAGCGTCCACCCCCGCTCCGCCTTCATCGCGATAAAGTCGGACGTCCCGAGCCGGACCGTCCGATCGGTGCGTTCGCTCCATTCTGAGAGTGGAGAAGCCATGAGGAAACGCTGCGCGATATCGTTGTGCAGGTCGGCGTCTACATCCCGGTAGTTTCGCAAAACCTTCACGCGCACGCGGGTGCGCTTCAGTGGCGTCTCCAAAGTGGTGACCCGAACGGCGTAACGGATCACTTGCCCGTTGGTGTCGGGATCGCTGTCCACGTGCATGATTTCCACAGCTACAACCCCACCAATCACATCGGTCGTCGGCATGGTTGGAGGGACCAATTTGCTATTGCCACCGGCCTCGGGAACGAAGACATAGGCGCCGTCGATACGGGGTGGCGCGTCAGGAGCCTGCAGAATCGAATACGCACCTTTGGCATTCGTCACCCGATCAACGTCGAATGCCTTGTAGAGTTCGTCGACCGCAGTCTTAAGGCTGGGCCTGCTGGTGGGCTTCTGGGCGTCGGCGCCGGGGACGCGTCGTAGGCGATCCCACCAAAACCAGGCGTAGAGCGAGCTATCCTGCAGCCCGCCTTCCCGGGGAGGCGGCGGAGCAGCTTGGGGCGCCGGGTCAACCGCTGTCGTCTCAATGAGGATAGCATCGTCCTGCGTGATGTCGGCCGGAGTTGAGTCAGGGTCCGCCTCGACCATGAAGTAGTGATGGGCCAGCACAGTGTCGTAGCGCTGCCAACCGCGAGAGAGACGGGCGTCGGCCACACAGCGATACGCGTCGATCGATTGCAGGGTTAGCGCCGCTGCCCCCGGATGGCTACCTTCCAGGTCGACGGCGACTATTCGGCGTTGCGCGAGCGCGTCCGTCGCATGGGACAGGAATATGCCTGCCGCCATCGGGTCCTCACCTGGCCGCACTCGCGCCGTAGAGACCCGCGGGTCCAGACCAGGCGTCGCTGCCGACAAAACCGCACGCGGCGCGACGATGACCGGTTGGCTAGGCGGTCGCCGGGAAGGCAGCAGATACTGCCATGCCACGACGAAGTCGTTACGCTTTACACGCCACGAGGGATTGAAATGCACCACATTGACTTCGAGCTGGCGACTCCCGACCGCCTGTGGTCGCGGATCTTGCGACCAGGCATCCATCTTCGTGTCTGGTTCGTAGCGCCGAGACGCAATGGTCGGGTCGATATCCGCTTCGATCACGTCCTCGGCGGTGCGCGCCTGGGCATCACCCCGTAGCGCAACGCAGAGATTTGCACTGAGCCGGCGTTCCTCGCCGAGCAGTTCCACCCTTGTATGGTCTCGAATGATCGCACCGCGCTGCAGATAGCGGTTCTGTTCGATCGTGAATTCGGCATCGTAGGTTGCCTCGTCCAGCCCATCGAGGATGAAACGGAGGTCAGTCACTCTATCGCGTTGAATCGCAGCGAAATGGAAATCGTCGGCGTCACTTCGCGGAGCGTCCACAGCATTGGCGTCGGCCAGATCCTCGCGAACCCGTTTATTGATCCGCAAACTGTATAGGCTGGGATGGAATCGATCTGGATCGAAGAGCGCCACGCCAATCCCGCGCAAGTCAGCAAAGTCCGACGGCGTTGCGATAAAACGAGCCGCAAGCGCTGAACGGAAGTCACCGGGCGGCACGTCGTCCAGGCGCTGCAGAAGGCCATTGACCCTTTGGTAGAGCTGGTCGGACTTGTTCTTGTCAATCGAGGCCGGATCGTCGACACGCTGCACCAGCGCAGTCATCTGGTCGGCCAGCCCGCCGGGCAGCTTCACGAGATCTTCGACTGCTTGGCGCTGAATCTCGGCGTCCTTCGCCGAGACGGGCGACATGAGCTCGAGCGCCGGGAATGCAGTTCCATCGAGGACGGCCTCGACCAGACGGCACAGCCAGAATGCGAACTCTTGCGTGACCAGCGTGTCCGCCAGATCGATGTGCTTGGCGAGCGGAACGAATCCGAACGGCGTATAGTAAATGTCCGACACTAGCGGTATGTCGGGCATCTTTTGAGGAGGGACGAACAGGTTGGGTGCGGCCTCGCCGAAATGCATTTGTATGGCCGCTTCGATCTTCGGCGCGCCGTTAGGATCGATCCGGTCGCGACAGATCATCCAGCTCATCCGTTCGAACAGTTCGCTGCCCGGGGTCAACAGTTCGGCCAGCTCGGTCTTCGCGGCAGGCGCGAGCCCCTCGTATCCTGTCGAGCCTAGCGCCGGGGCCCACAAAGACATGGCCCGCAGCTCGTCTGAGAGCGGCACGGGCAGATAGCGTCCGTTCGCAGCTTGAGCGGGTGGTGTGGCAGTTGCGGGTCGTGCGACATTCAGGCCGCCCCGAAGCACCTGTGCGCTGTTTGCCATTGCCGATGGATCGACGGGATGGTCCGCAGTATCCCGCCAGGCGGGATCGCTCAGAGAGATCGCTTGCACGAGCGGGAATTGGGCCGTTCCAGCAGCAAGCGCGTCGACATTGGTGGTGAAGGCGCTGAAGTCTGTGCCAAGTACGAGGGCAATGACCGCGTCCAGATTTTGAGTGAGCGGGGCGACGGTGCCTAGGGATAGCTCGGCCCGCCCAATACACTGCATGTTCCGAAGGAAGTCGGGAGCCTCTGCGAACGGTTGAACCGCCAAACGATTGTCGAACGCCCAACCCTCAAGTCTGAGCGTCAGCAGTCCCTGCGCGAGCGACATGCGCAAGTCCGCGAAGGCTTCATACACCTGTCGATAGCCGTCGAGCCGATCACGCGGTGTGCTGCCGCCCCAGGTGTTGGCGAAAAGCTGCCGCAGGAATATTGTATCGAAGCTCAGGCTCAGGGTGTTCGCCGCGAGGTCGCAAGTGAAGCCGAGCAGCGATATGGTTTGTCGTTTCTCGGGTCCAGTGGCCCGCGACGCCGGAGTGTGCAATTCCGTGCGCAAATCTGCGCAGTTCACAACCGGATGCTCCAACGCGAAAGGTGCGGAGACAGCTGGCTGCGCTAGTGCCAGCCTGACGCTGTACTGGTGCTCGATATAGCCGCCGAGGACGCCCGCGCCGCCCGCCGCGCAGACGAAACTGTAACGGTTCGCTTCCGCCGTCCGAGCTGTATCGCCCTGGCTTTGCGATCCGTCGTCGAGTTCCTGATCAAAGTGATGGACCAGGGCAAAGGAATAGAAAGGATTAGCGGCGCGCCGGAGCCGCCCCGCGTTGAGGGGATCATTGACTGGATCGGGCGGTGCTCCGCCCATCTGTAACGGCGGATCTGCAGGCGTCCTGAGCGGAGCAAGCGCGTCAGGGTAGGTGAGCAGCGTCCACTTCTGTCTAAAGTAGCTCGCAACGCGCACCTTGGTGAAATTCGCGAAATGGACGAGGACCGGATCAGTTCGATCCAAGGGGGGCGGATCGAATGCCGCCTCAAGGCGAGTGGCTAAGAGGTCGGCGGTCCGTCCGATCTGAACGGAGAACCGAGTGGTCAGGCCCACCAGCTTCCGGTCGCCGGGAACGGTGGGCACGACATTGAAGGGATCGCCAGCCAGTAGATTTCCCACCGCCAAGTGTGCGGCGTAGGCCCGGTCGGATTTCAAGGCCTGCGGCAGATGCTTCAAGGCCTGGTCGATTGCGTCGATTGTCGAACCGTCGACGACTCGCATGATTGGCAAAAGATGCAGGGCGTCCGGAGGCAGGCAAACAACGGGCGCTGTGAGCGGAATGACCGCCGCGCTGCCGCCGTCTTGCGGAATCCAAAGCGAGAGGCTCCGTTGCTGCATCTGGTTGGGATCGCCAGCCGTCACAGCCATGGCCAGCGCCATTTCCCGGTCTGCGAGGGCCTCTGCCATCGCCACGTCAAAGACATAGGTCGCCGCCGACCCGCCGCCCTGAGGCTGGCCGGCTCCGAACCGTGGCCGCTTGACGAGCCGAATACGCATTCGAAATACGCCGGTGAGCCGTGTACCCGTGCCGTCTACCAACATACCGCCGCCGAGCAGTTCATCCTTTTTGAGTCCGGTGCGCTGTGGATGCTCGACCACGAGGGTCGCGGCATTCCAGGGCGCTTCGGTGCTGCCAGTCCGCTCGGCGTTGTCGAGCAGGCTGCGGGGTAACTCGTAGCCTTGCCCAAGTGAATCGGGCAGCAACGTTGCAAATTTGGGCACGTATTGCACCAGCCCGTCAGGATTGGCGGAGTCCGGCTTTAGAGAGACCGCGAAGGTGTCACGGGCGTGACCCTGCACACGGTCGGAGAAGGCAACTATGCCTTGACTAAGCTGGGCGCGGGTCGCTGCCTGGGCAGTCGCGTCACCGTCTGGCGTAGCTTGCGGCGTGGCTTTCCAGATCGGCTCGGCGCCGTTGATGCGAAAATGGTTGATTTGCGCTTGGACGATTGGCCGGGAAAGATCACCAATGCGAAAAACTTGGCCGGCCAGGGACTGGGCGTTTGTTCCGAAGCCGCCCGGCAGGCGGCCGCTCTGAGTGTCCAAGACCATGAACCGGTCGGGCGAGCGCATCCGCGCGGCTTCAAGCCAGCGCAGCCGTTCGCCCAGGCCGAACAGCCGTTCGAGCGCACGGCGTGTGTCTTCATCCTTGCTGGGACCGCCCGTCAGGTGCGCGCGGATTCCCTCCCAGAGTAAGTGGTGATAGGATCCCATCTGCACCGGCTGCGCATTTATGTCTGGGAACAGCACATTGCCCAGCGGCGGCCAGTCGGGGCCGTACTTGTAGGCTGGTGGGTCGAAGTAGATCACATTCGGCTTCGAGCGGTTGGGCGGCGCATCCGGGTCGGGCATCGTCAAGGCGACGTACAAGTCTCGCGCCAATGTTGGAATGCTCTCGAGGCGGGCGCGCCAGCGCGCTACCTGCGTATCGGCTGAGCTTGCGGGCGCGTTAGGGTCGAACACGGGGTCGCCGACTATCCAGGTGTTGCGGATGTGGGCCTGCCAGGTCGTCAGCGGCGGATCGGAAATGGCGGGGCGCAGCCGGGCGATTGCACTGATCAGCCAATCGCGGACCTCTGCCTGATCCTTCGATCGCAACAAGGTGTAGTCGCGGATGGTAGGCTGGATGAAGGATTGCACCGCGACAGGCGGCCAGTCGTCGCGGGCGATCATCAAGCCCGGGTCGCCCGCCTGAGGGTGGGCCACGGTGGCGTAGTCCGGGATTGCGTCGCTGTAGTTCCAGATTGTTGGGGCGGCGTCGCCTTGGTATGTGATCGCGAGTTCGATGTCGAAAGCAGTCTGCGGCGGGAAGGGAACGGGGGCGCCAGCGGCTTGCCATGCCTCGGCCTTGGGCCAGGTGCCGCCAGTGAGGTTGGCCGTTGCCCCGATAATCATTGGGGTTGCGGCGTCACCGAGCCTCGGCCCGGCGGCTGAGAAGTAGTCACTCAGATATCGGTGACGCCAGGTAACCTCATCCAACTGGCCCAAAGGCGTTGTTCCGGTAAAGATGAAGGGCTGCAGGATAAGGAATAGGCCATCGCGGTCGCCTTCTTGGTCGAAGGACTTCGGATAGACCGGCGCCGGCGGCCCCTTGAATACCCCCAAGTGGAAAATGTCTGCGGTTATCAAGACAACGGCCATGGAGCTATCCGAGCAAAAGGCGTCCGGAGACGGGAATGCTGAGGGTTCCGGAAACGGAGAAAGTCCAACTGAAGAAACCGCAGCCGATCGACACTGAGGCGGAGTAGCCGACCGCGAGCGACACGGTGTAGCTGAGGGCCGTCGGTTGGCCGCGGACGACCACGATTGTCACGGTCACCGACGCTTGGGCTGAGACCCTAAACCGTGCGGACAGTACCCAGACGTCAATGCCGCCTTCGCCATAAGCGAAGATACCGATGGCGCCCTCAATGAGCACGCCCTTGACGATGTTAGGCAGGTTTCCAATATTTGTGACCTGGGCCGAGAGGTCGATTGTCAGCTCCGCCTGCAGAACTGCGAATACGCCGATCCCGGCGCGAAGCCAGGCGACACTGTTGCCCATGCCAAAGAAATAGCCAGCATAGAGGGCGAAGCCCGCACCGAATGTAATCGAATTCCCCTGCGGCTCGACGTGGGTCCGCTTCTCAAAGTAGAAGCCGAACTTCACCTCGTAGGCGCCGGCAGGAATGCTAAACGCCCGGAACCAGTTGTAGCCCTGACTGTCGAACCACGGGAACCCGAAATCGACCTGGAAGTCCTGATTGACCGCCCACTCCAGCGCCACCTCGCCAGAGCGCATGTTCGCGATCATATTGAGTGCCGGGATCGTCGCTGCGATCCGGAACTTGTCTTGGGTCCGCGTCGGTCCTGGGATGTAGGCGAGGGACAGGCTGTCGAGGTCGAACACTGCCCTTACCCAAGGGGCTGATAGACGAATACCATAGTAGCGGCCATCCTGCAGCACCAAGGCGCAGCGATCTAGGATGCCACGCAATCCGAAGGTGATCGCCAAGAGCCACGACAGGTCGCCGCCGATGTCAGCACGGATCCGGTTCGCTGCGGTGTCGATGAAGCCCGGGACAACTGACTGAGCGCCGTCGAGTTTTCCAAGCAGCAGGTCGTAGAACTTCTGGTCGAACCCGATCCCCTTCGCTAAGACGAGTCCGTAAATTTGCAGAAAGCGGTCCGGTGGTGAGCGCGTTTGCAACGACACTAGCCACGACTTGTCCGCGCTCCCGTTGGCGTCCGCATAGTTCATGTAGGCAAAGCTGAGCTCGTCGTTCTGACCGAGCGGTTCCCAGTCGAGGATCTTCAAGCGGATCTTTTCAGCGAGAAGGAGGCCCACTTTCGTCTTCGTGGCGGCTTTCAGCCCTGCCGTGTAATCGTTTGAGAAAAGTAGCTTGTCGATCTCGAGGGTGATGATCCTGAAGAGATCGATCTTGAGGTGATCCGCCTCGAAGCCGCCGATTCCGACGAAGAAGTCTGTCGGGACCGGCGTTCCCTTGACTACTCGGCATCCCAAAACGAGTTCGAGTTGGAACGAGCCGCCGCCGCCTAGACCGGGCAGAGTCCCCAGGTCCAACAGCAGCTTGATGGTGGGCAGGCTGTAATCCCCGTCCGTCAGATCCTCGAGCCGAAAGCTGAAGCCTGGGATTGGCACACCCTTAAAACGAGATTTGAGGTCAAAGAGTTCGGCCGAGGCTGCGCCTCCAGACGTCAATCGAAGGAAGCCCAAGCCGGTAGGGATGATGTCGATTCCGGACAGATTGAGGGTCCGAGGCGAGGGCAGGCGAATGGACATCGCCGGGAAATCGAACGCAACGAACCGGGCCAAGCCCATTTGCAGGTTGGACGGACCGAGGTCCGGCAGGCGGATGCGAAAATCCTGCAGCCGGACGACGGGATTGTTGCCCAGGTCGATCGGCAGGCTGCCGGACTGCAGCGCGAGATCGGCATCGATGTCAATCGCGACGTCGCCGCCGTGCTTGACTGTCTTTAGCGATCTGAACGCTACAGATTTCACGCAAAGGATCCCGACATCGACCTCGAGCGGCTGGTCGAAGAAACACCCGAACTCGAACGTCCTGCCCGGGTCATTCGATTTCGCCGGCGGTAATACCGCTTGGATCAGCATCGACCGCAAATCTTTTGTCTGAGCGAAGAGTTCGACGAGGGTCAGCTTGCAGGCAATCTCGCCCTGTGCGATCCGGGTATTGCGGACCGTCACATCGAACTTCACCAGGGTCAGGTCGGCGTCGCGTGCGTCGGGCCGGTCGGCCGGATCGGGTGTCGGCGCGGATTTTCGGATCCGCGCGATGACGTCGAGATCCGCCCCGTTCGATGAGGTTGCGTCCGGACGGCCGCCGCCTAGTGCCACATAGAGCGCCTCGACGGTGTTGAGGCCCGTCATGGTTCGCACGACCTGGTCCTGGGACAGGTCGATCGTTGGATGGATGATGAACGCTCCGACCCAGTCGCGCCTGTCGCGGATGTCGAGTTCGAGAGCCGCAATGAAGCTCTCAAGGTCACCGTCCGGCACCGCGAGCGGATTGGGTCGGTCCGGTTGTCTGTAGGCTGCGTGTAGTTCGCGCAGCACCTCGGCCATGGAGTGTCGCGTGCCGCTTTTGACAACGATAGTGGTGTCGGTGTCGAGGAACCAGAACCAAGGCGTGGTGCCCTGCCGGCAGGCGTCGAATGTGTGACTCCAGAGACTGTCACTGAGACCGGGTGGCATGACCGACAGCCGGCGACTGATGACAAAGTACTCGGGCGGCTCTGTGACGATATCCGAGAGTCGCTTGAGATCCCGCTGAAGCTCCTCGCGCAAAACCGCCAGCACCTCGCCGGCAGCATCCTTCAGCTCGAGCAGCCGCGCGTAAACATCCTTCGTGAGCACCGGGCCTAGGCGATCGCGCAAGCCGGCGAAGAGGTCGAGGATACGGTCGAACTGGACCGTGGCTGCCGGAATCCCAAGTTGGGCGAGGAGAGGGCAGAGATCCACCGGGGTGACGGCCTTCCAGAGCTGTTGCAGAATCGCAAAGTCGGGCGACACTCCTTCCAGGAGCTCGGTCAAGAAGCCTTTCAGCGTCGCGGGGCTTGGGGTCGGAATGCCGCCGAACAGGGCCTCTGCGACCTGAGCGGCCTTGCCGGGGAAGTTGCTGTCCAGCCAGCCGCGATTGGTCGTGAAGAGGCTGGCCAACCGCCGGAATAAATCCTGATCGGGCGGCGCCATGAACCAGCGGGCGACCCACCCGAAGGAGGGGTCTGTATCATCTGGCGCGCTGAAATAGTCCGCGATCTCCGCCACGATCTCATCGGGCGCCGTCGCGGCCAGCCAAGCCTGCAAGGTCTCCAGGCGTGCGGCTTCGTCTGAGGCGATGAACAGTCTTCGCAGCGCTCCGCCAGCCACATCCTCCGCCAGCCGCGCAGCCCGCTGCAGCGCCACGGCCGAAATTTTCCCCGCCAGCGCGTCGGCGACGTTCAGGATGTCGAGCTGCATTGCCCCGCGAAGTTGCTCGAACAGAGGTGCCTTGCTGGAGTCAGGCTGCAGCCAGCCTCGCGCGAAGGAACGATATTGCGAGCCAAAGCCTGTCCCAGCGGCGACATCAGCGGCGATGCGGTCGGGTGCTCCCGCGTCCGGAGCACCGCCGTGCAGGTATTGAAGGGTAGGCGTCGGCGTGGGTGTACTACCACGGCTGGTCGAGACCAGGGTCGCGAGCGAGCGAGACCGCAACTCGGGTAGGGGATGGGCGGTCGCGGATGTCTGTTGTGCGGTAAGGTTGATCCCGGAGAAGACCTGGTGGAAGTCAGGCGGGGCGGGAATCCGGCCGCGCGCGCCACCGGTCTGGGCAAACATGTTTGCCGCGCTGGCGTCGAGAAGGGGCTGACCAACGATCCGCCGGACGGTCGGGTTCGGATCGGGGTCAGTGTCTGGATTTGGATCCCGGAACTGTCCGTCCAGTTTGGAAAGGCGCGTCAGCACCGTTTGCACAGTTGTGCCTGGAACGCCGCCGCCTCCGTTGGCGAGGAGGTTCGCTAGCGACCAGGTGGTGTCCATGATGGGAATGATGAGGGTGCCGCCCTCGATGCTGGCGTGGCGCTCCGCCACGTCAGCATGGAATTGAGGGTCATTGCCCGCAAACGCCGATTGTTCCGGCATTTGAAGGGAGATACGCCAGGCATCGGCCTCGTCCAAATTCAGTTCGGCGAGCTCATAGGCGGGCTCCGGACCCGACGCCGCAGACACACTGGTTGTGGTCAGCTTGGCGCTGTAGGCCGGAGCCGCGCTAAGAATTTCTCGCGCGAGGCGCACGCCACGCGCGAGCCCATGCAGTTCCAGCGGCGGCTGTGACGCGATGGGCACGCCGGCATCTGTCATCCAGACCGGCGCGCTCGCATCGAGGCCGATTAGCCGATCTTCGTGAAGCTGAGTGATATCTAGTCCTAGAACCGAGATGGACATCGGGGACTGCTGCGGGGTGGTCAGCACAAAACTGTCGATCGCCTTTCCAGCGGCGCCTTTGCGGAGGCGTATATGGAATGCATCGTCGGCACAGAGTGCGATAGGGAGGCCGTGCTCGTCGGTCATACGCAGGGCAAGGGCAGTGGCTTGCGGGAAACCGGGCAACGGGCGCCATGTGTGCTGGGCTTCGAGATTGCCCAACTCGCCCCATTGCTCAACGGAGAGTCGTCCGTTGACCATCGCGAACTGGTAGAGCACGGAGTCGGCCCCTGGACCGCGTTTGCGAAGCCGATCCGAGCCGATCAGGAGATAGCCAGTTTCCGGTCGGAGCCTGACGCTCCAGCGACAGGGTTGCCCCTGTGGGCGGGCCTTTCGCAGGTGTTCCAGGGCAAGTTTCTGCCGACGTTTCTTGTCGGCGTGGTCCTTGACCTCGAACTCTGTCTTGCCGACTAGACCATATAGCGCCGCGACCTCGGCTGTAGACTGTGCCGGCAAGTCGAAAGAAATCCACGCATCGGCAAAACGGTAGTCGCCGACAGGCGAAAGCAGCGGTCCCAAGCTCTCGAACTGCAGCATGTAGTTGACCATGCCGGCGTTCGGGTCGAGGACGACGACAAAACCTGAGACGCCGTCGCCGATGAATTGCGCCCGCGCGTTCAGCGCAAAGGGCGTGAGATCGCCGGGCTGGGTGGAGGCTGGATCGGTTGCCGCGCCGTTGACGACTGTCATCTCTCCCGCTCGGACCGAGAGTGCCTCTTGCAGCCAGAGCCGGTCGGTCTCGATGCGCGCCTTAAAAGTGACATCGGCGGTTACGGTCGGCGCGAACGGAAACGCGCCCTTCAGAGTGATCTGGACCTGTGCGGTCGAGCCCGCGATATTGCTCAAGGCGACCGTCACCGCGTTGGAGAGGTGGCCCCAGTTGGTGGAGCTCAATGGCTTGTCCGAACTTACGCTCAGCTCGCGTCCAAAAAGGGAAAGGCGATACAGCGACATGTGCTCTCCCTAAGGCTGACACGGATCGGGCGAGGGAGCGGACCACCCTCGTGTCCAGACCACGTATTTGAGGTCGCCCGGCGTAAGCCTATCGAGATCCTCAGGCGTGATCGCCGGAGCCAGATGCCAGATGCCAGGAATCGGCTTTAACTGACGAGCAACACCAACCGATGAGAGATCTTCAACGACTTTGTACGACGCGGAACTCGCTCCCTCACGACCGACGATCCCGAGGTCCGACAGCGCGCCAGAAACACCGATCCGCATGATCCGTCGGCTGGGTCCACAGACGCCGGATTCCTCCCATTCCGCGAGAGACCATCGGCGCTCAGCCCCCTCCCGGCGCCGCATCGAAACGCCTCCAAATTCGGCTGTCACGAGCGTCGCAGGATTGGCCAAAGCACCACTAGCAAAGAATCCCGGATTCAGGCTGCCGCGCTGAGCGACGATTGCCACTAGAGGGTCGGCGCGGGGAGCGTCGGTGCCCAGGGCGAAAGCTTCAACGTTCTTGTTCGCCGGGGTGCAGCCGGTTTGAAATAGACCCGCGCTGAGGAGCTTGCTCTCGTCCGCGGTCAAAGCCAAGGCCGGGTAGGGCTCCGATGGCGTTAAGGCGTGGTCACAGAAGACCTTAGGATTGACCACGAGCGCCAGAGCCCGGTTGACTGGCGAAATCCCGGACGGGGAGACGATGCGCCTTACGTTTGCCGCATCGATAAATGCGTTCCAAAGCGCGGCACGGGCTTGGGGCCGCGAAAGCATCTTCTGCCACTTGACGGAGAGGTTGATGCCGCCAGGGCCTTCAGGATCGTCGGTTCCAAAATTCCCGGTGCGTTGCAGCGAGAGGAACGCCCCCAAGACCAGCATCTCCTCGTCGGTGAGTTGGCCGTGGGGACCTAATTTCCGGACTGGTAGCCGGAGGGGCTCGGCAAGTTGGGGTTGGCGCGCGGCAAGCGACGGGGGCACATCTATATTCGCATCGTCGAGATGCAGCGAGTCTTGGGCGATTGGCGGCCCCCACGTAGGCGTTGCCAGATGGAGCACCATGCCCGGCCTCAGAGGTAGCCCGATTGGATGTTTTGGACACCCTGGTGTGTTGACGGTGACAGCCATGCTCGTGAGCTCGTTGCTGGCCAACACGTCGCAGCCGCCCGTCTGTGGTCGCCGTCCGGAGAGCTGCGCAGTCCCCCTGAGGTTAACTGTTTGACACCCGCCGAGCAGGAGGGCGGCAGCAATGTAAAGCAGGAGCTTGGGCAGGCTCGACATCGTCAAAGCCCCTTCGTGTAGGGCGTAAAGCTGCGCTTCGCAGCCAAGGCTCCGAGGGGCGTTTCGGTCTCCCCGTCGATCATGGCTTGGCATTCGGCGAGGACCGTCCTTGCAACCGACGGGACCGTGATCTTCGCCATGCCCTGACCGGCCTCGACGTCGCCCTGTCTCAGTCGGTCGACTAACGCCTGTAAAAGCGGGGTTTCGTCGCTCAACTTCCACTGGGCCGGCGGCTTTGTCTTGTCCGCATAGTCGAAGTTGCGGATCACATATTTCAGCCAGTCGCGCGTATTCACGACCTTTCCGGCGTCTGCCGTCGCAAATAGGCCGGGCGCTTTGACATGTAGCCGAACGAGCACCGCTGCGGCGAGCTCGGAGCGGAACACGTCGCCGAGAGTGACCTTCGCTGGCCATTGGTACCCGTCCATGGTTCCCCAAGGTGTGGCCAGCAGATTGCGGAGCCGCAGGCGACAGAACCGCCAGAAAGCCAACTGCAGGGTCTTGGAGCGGCGCCCTGCCAGGACAAAGCGCCGGAAGAGATGCCATTCGCGGACCGGAGCCTTTGCCTCCTTGACCGCGGGCCAAATGTTGAACTCAGCTTCGTCAGCCATCGTGCCGTCATTCGGTCCTTGGAAGGCCATGTGGGCCAGAAGCGTGCGCTGGCTCGCGACAGGGGTGATGGCGGCCCAGTCCGGGTCCGAGGAAATGCCCAATGCGCCCAACGTCTCGAAGAACGCTTGCTGTTCAGCGGCGCTGCCAGCCTCCAACATCGCGAAATAGGCCGGAAGTTCACCGGTCTGCGGCCTGCCGGATTTGTCGGCTGCTGTCGCAGTGAACTGAAAGGGACCAAAGGAAAGAACCTGTGCGTCCCAACCGTTTACCGAGTCGAATCTCGCCGAGACTTCGCAGTCCGCGACCGCGTGAATAACCCGATATGTGGCGGCCTCCTCTGGACTCAGTTGGCCAACTGGCTTCCCGATTAAGGTGACTGGCGTGATGGCGGCGGAAGCGGGCGAGTATCTCGCATCCGCGACAAGGCCTCCGATATGACTATCACGCTTCTTCTTGAGCAGGGCGTGTCCTCGCCCGATCGCCTCAGCGGCCATCTTTCCGGAAACATCGGTGTAGTCGAGGCTGCAGTAGACGGTCGCTGCTGACAGGTGGTCAAATGCGCTCCAGGCGTTGTTGACCACCATCAAGGACTTGGCGAACGTTGGGTCGGCAAAGACACCAGCCTGGATCGTCGGCAACTTGGAAAAGCCGCAGATGATCACCGGGCACCGCCATTTGTTTTGGATCCAGGTCTGCAGGAGCTGGGCTGTAGTGGTGTTCACAACACCCGAGATAGGCTGACTGGCCGGATACACATCCGCTGCGGCCTTGGCCTGGATGACGTAGCTGAACGGATTGCCGGCCTGCGAGGCATCTACCGCCGCAGTGGGCAACGCCGCGTAGGCCTGGAACTCGCGTACCGCCATAGCTGTCCAGAAGCCAAACACACCGGGGCTGTCGGCCACCGGACCGCTTGTGCGAGCCAAGCGGAAGCCCAGTCCTTGCAACTGGCGTTGCAAATCGCTGACATACGTCGCGGGGGCGTCACCGGACCTTGACCGGCCGCCCCACACTTTCTGGTCATCTGAATCGCCAAGGCGCAGCGCGTATTTAGCCATGGCGCAAACCTGTCGGAAGCCATTTGAGAAGCTTTGCGCCAAACGTACGGGATGACGAGTCGTCCACGCGCATATATCCCCCCATTGGACGCGAGCGCCCTTGGGCCAGCCCATTGCCAATGTCCACTATGCGACGTTCAAGCAGCCGTAGTAGGAACCAATTCTGCCCGACGCGCCCAAAAGTACACAAGCGCGCTGGCAGCTACCAACGTCGCATGGCTGAGATCAGAGCGTTGATAGCGCAAGCCATAGCGCAAAAATCAACGCTCCTGTTCGCCCAAACGTCTCGGGAACACTCTTAACACAAATCTGCGACCAATCATCGCAAAAAGCAATAACAAAGTATATCCTTTTATTTTTTCTTGCTTCGAGCAACCAGCGGCCACATACAGTCAGCGCCGTGGCGCCTTTCGGAAAGGTGGCCCTTACGCTAGAGACTCGCGTCCGATATGCATCCCGCCAGTGCTCCTTCGTCGTCATCTCTGTTCAATTTATTTGTCTTTTACTGCGGGCTAGCAGCAACCGTTTGGATATAGAGGAGGCTGGCCAGTCGCTTTGGCACTAGGGAAGGCACCCATCCTCCCAATCTTATAGGCAAGGACCGAAAGATCACAATATCAAACCGTCTCCACCAGCGACCCCGTTTTTTGCGCTTTGCTGTAGATCGCAACCTGAACTGCCCGCACCATTGACTCGATGTCCCCAAGCGAATGACCTTAAGTGGATTGTTCCTATGGCGAGTGAATTTGCGCGTCGGTGTCAGCGAGCGGGCAGCCCTGCCCGCCGCTTGGACGCTGCCACACCTGCGGGCATGCGACGGCGTGGTCATCACTGCGTAACGATGTCAGGCTTGACCTGTGGGCGGGGCGGGTACTATGTCCGCAAAGATTTTTTGCTGAGAGAAAAGATGGTATTCCAACTTCTCTCGTTGCCAGTGGCTGTACATCATCCCACATCTCATGTTGTGGATGCCGGTGGCCTGCTTAAACGCTCCTTGGTCCATCTGCCGCCCCATGAGCACGCCGTTCCTGTAGCTCAATCCATCACCTAATGAGCCAGAGCCGTTAGACGAGAAGAACCTGAACCCGGCCACATCCTTGCCGTATGCCTGCACAATGTTCGCTTTGGCGTCCAGGTAGCCGATGAGCAAACCGAATGGCCGCCATGGGGATGATCGTAACTGATGAATGATCCGGGTGAGAGCTGGGAGAAATCAACGATCTCGCCCATCCCGAACAGGGACAACGCCTTGCCTACGCTGTGACAGCCCTCGTTCTCCCAAACGCAATTCTGCAGGGTCATACCGTTTAGCCCGAACATCTCTCTATCGCTTAGATAGCTGTACACCCTCGGGTCATGAGTGCGATCTTAATACCGGATGATCGCCTTGAGAATGATTTCGAACTGCGAACTGACGCACATCGTATAGGGCGGGTTACTCGCCTTGACCAAGTGTTTGTCATAATTGAAGTTGCTTGTGAAATTGCTATGCAGATTATAACCCTTGTGACCAAAATCGGCATACATTTCGTGTACGGCTTCGATGACATCCGAATTCATGTACAAATCATCGTACATGACGGCAGAGGCAGCAATGTCCGATTTGGTAAGAAATCTCTTCGGGATCTCCCAGTCGTCAGCGATCTCGATCGTTTCGTCTTCGCGGGAATATTCCTGCGGTAGCTCTCTCAATGCATGTCGCGAAAGTCCGAGCGCCGCGGCGTACTCGGCATGGCCCATGCCGCTCCAGTTCATCGCCTCGACATGCATGCTCCAGAACGCCCGCAGAGCAATTGGACCGCTATCCGTGCGCTTGCCGTAGCGATAGCGCGGCCGCCTCTAGGAGCGGCGAGGCGCCATCCGAATATCCTCCACAAACCGAAGGAACCCGACATGACGCGAGATTGCACTACTTCAAATATGTGCAGGGACCGGACGCTCACACACAACCACACAACCGTAAGCGTCCGGTCGTTGCACGTCGCTCAACTCTTGACAGGATTTCCGACTTTCCAAGCCCAGGGCAGGAGTTCATCGAGCCGGTTTACCGGGTGACCGTCGACCATGCGGGTGAGTACATCGCGCAACCAGGCATACGGCTCGACGTCGTTGAGCTTGCAGGTTTCGATCAACGAGCACAGCACCGCCCAGCGATGGCCGCCGCCGTCGCTGCCGGCAAAGAGGTGGTTCTTGCGACCAAGCGCAACTGGTCTGATCGCGCGCTCAACCGGATTGGTGTCGAGCTCGACGCGGCCGTCGTGCAGGAAGCGGGTCAGGCCATCCCAGCGCGAGAGCGCGTAGCGGGTGGCTTCGGCGAGGGAGCTGCGACCTGGCAACAACGGCAGCTGTGCTTCGAGCCAGGCCCGCATAGCGTCGACAACTGGTTTCGAGCGGCTGCGCCTGGATGCAAGCCGATGGCCCGGCGATTG
>CALRQH020000029.1:0-62796 GCA_943370265.1 Mesorhizobium carmichaelinearum | reverse complement strand
GACGTTTCCGCGCCACAGCCTGTCTTTGCACGCTGAAGCACGATCAGTGTCTGCGGCGTCTTGCGGAGCCTCAATCCGCCGCTGATCCTGCCGCCATGGTGGACCGTGACGACAGAGATTTCCGTGTCAGACCTGGGCGTGTGCGAAGCCGTGGCACGCGGGTAGCCCCACGTGCAAAACCGTTCCTCGCGCAGGTGAAGATCGCCGTGCGCAAGGCCGGCGGCAATCCAGGCAGGATCGGTGGTTCGGCTGGGAGCAAGGGCGGCGGCCGGTTCAACACAAGGGGACGCGGCGCCAGCATCGCCGCGGGCCTGTCACTCGATGGCGGCGGTTGGGGCCGGGAAGGGGGCGGAGGCCGCTTCCGGGCGCGGCGGGTGATGGTCAAGGCACGCGTGGTCAAGTTCGCGTCCCAGCGTGGTGCCCGCGGCCCGAAGATGCGAGGCGTCTCGACCCGGGCGGTCGATGCGCATCTGCGCTACCTTGAGCGCGACGGAGTGGCGCGCGACGGCGAGAAGGGCCGGGTCTATTCTGCGCTCGAGGAAGGTCGCGACAGCGACGAGGGCAGGGCGTTCATCGAGCGCTGCCGTGGCGACCGGCATCAGTTCCGCTTCATCGTCGCGCCCGAGGATGCCGTCGAGGTGGAAGACCTGCGCTCCTTCACCCGCGATCTCATGCGACAGATGGAGAGCGATCTCGGAACACGGCTCGACTGGATCGCCGTCGACCACCACAACACCGGCCACCCGCACACTCACATCCTGGTGCGCGGCGTGACTGATCAGGGCAAGGGGCTCAACATTGCCGGCGACTACATCGCCCACGGCATCCGCCATCGCGCCGGCGAGCTGGTTACGCTTGAGTTAGGCCCGCAGACCGAGATCGACATTGCCCACAAGCTGAGAGCCGAGGTGGAGGCCGAGCGGTTGACCCGCCTCGACCGGATGCTGCTTGCCGAGCAGGAGGAGCGTGGCATCGTCGACCTAAGGCCTGGTGCAAGCGAGACCTACACGTTGCGCGCCAACCGCCATCTCCTGGTCGATCGGGCAAAGCGCCTCGAACATTACGGCCTCGCCTCCGAGACTGAACCCGGCCGGTGGATGATTGCCGATGATGCCGAGCACGTCCTGCGCGGCCTCGGCACGCGCAATGACATCATCAAGACCATGCATCAGGCGCTCGCCGACCATGGCATCGCCGAGGAGCGCGGCCCCAGCCAGTATGTCACCCATGGCAGAGAGATCACCGAGCCTGTGATTGGACGAGTGCTTGCCAAAGGTCTTGCCGGCGACGGGATCGATGGCGGGCTCTATGTCGTCATCGATGGCGTCGACGGTAGCACCCATTATCTCGAGACCGGTGACGACACGAAGCTCGACGAGGTGAGGCGCGGCCACATCGTCGCTCTTGAGCCCGTTACGACAAAGGCAGAGCCGCGCGCGGCCGATCTCAACATTCGCGATGTGGCAGCCCAGCACGGCGGCATCTACCGGCCGAGCGAGCATCTCGGAGCGGCACGACCGCGGATCGAGAGGATGAAGGGCGATCCCGATGCCTTCATCCGCGCGCACGTGCGCCGCCTTGAAGCCCTGCGGCGGGCGGGCATCGTCGAGCGGATCGATGCTGACCACTGGAAGATCCCCGGCGACATAGCCGAGCAAGGCGCGGCCTACGACGCCCGCAACCGGGGCAGGGGTTTTACTGTTCGCACGCTCTCCTTCCTCGACCTCGACAAACAGGTCACCAGCGATGGCGCGACCTGGCTCGACCGGGAACTGGCCTCGGCAAACCGGACGCCGCTCGCGCAGGTCGGTTTCGGCCGGGAAGTCACTGACGCAACGGATCGGCGTCGTCAAAGTCTCGTCGACATGGGCCATGCCACTCGCCTGGACGACGGGCGTATTCGCGCGCCGAAGGATCTGCTCAGTCGGCTCGAGCGGGCCGAAGTCGCCCGCGTCGGCCGTATGATGGCGGCCGAGCGCGGGCTGAGCTTTATGAAGGCTCAGGCTGGCGAACATGTCATGGGTCGGCTGGTCGGAGCAGCCGATCTCGCCTCCGGCCGCTTCGCCATGATTGACGACGGTGTCGGCTTCCAGCTCGTGCCCTGGCAGCCAACGCTCGAAAAGCGCATCGGCCAGCACATCGCCGGCATCGCCCGTGACGGCGGCGGTATCGAGTGGACCTTCGACAGAAAACGCGGGCTGGGGCTTTGAGCGTGGCGGCTTGCTTGCGCAAGTCGGTTAGAACGGGCGTTAGTATGGAAAGCCGCCTTCTGACCCCTAGCCGACGTGAGTCTTCCCCCAACGCGAACGGCAGCTTCGCGCCTCATTCCGGTCGTTCGGCCCCCTTGGCAACGGCCAAAAAGCTGCCATTCGGCCCTTGCCGCGATGTAAGTGGTTTTCCGAGTTTCACCATAGCTCGGCAAGGTTGGAGCCTTCTGATCTGGCCAAAATTGATCGTCCGGAATTGGTGAGGGGCGCGCTCTTTTCTATTTTCGTTCGCCCCTTAAACCGATCATTCCTCCAACAGGGTAAGGAGATAGTGCGAGAAGTTTGCACGGTAGTGCAAGGTTAACCGCCGCCGGGTGACGCGGCAGCTACAATCACCTTGGCATAGGCGGTCTCGATATCTTGGCAGGCCACCTGACTAGCGTGATGTTCCTGCAACTCTGACATAGGCGTTCATAGCGTCAGTGCACGACATTTCGGGCTGATCGACTGTCTGATCGACGCTGGCAAAGAAGACCTCTCGTTGCAGAAATGGAGCCCAGCTCCAGATTTTATAAAGATGCACGTTGTAGCCGGAGTCGCTCGCAACCGAGCCCCAATAGGTAATGCTGCAAACGACACCAGTGCTCATCGGCTTCGGTGGGTCAGAGGCTCCAAGCACCGTCCACCCCAGCGCCAGCCGGCCGACGGTCCCCAAGATGTATCCAGTCAAAATCGGCATGGCGGTGACGAAAAGACCGACTATGCGAAGGGCTTTCAGAGGAATACGCAGGCAACAAGCGGCGAGAAAGCAGTAGGCTAAATAGGCGGCGCAAATGCATGCATAGTTTGCAACCGGCATCCGGAAGCTAATTCCCACGAAGGAAAGGCCAACAATCAAAAAAATTGCCAGCGCACAAAAAAAGCGGTCAGCAACAATGCCTGCGGCCATCTGCGCCGAATCAAAACGAAAGCGCAAAGGACGATTGGCGGCCCGACGAGGAGGGCTGCCATTATCAGATAGAACGGGGTCAACGATACGTCAGTCAACATTCACCTATAGCAGTCGCTCTCAAACGCTCGAAGTTTTCGAAGCGCCCTCTCCCCGATGAAAGGTGTCAGGTTTTGGTCTTCGGGTTGCCAGAACGGCAAAGATTGGTGGCTTCCGCCAGCCCGCTTCTCGAATGATTAGGCGGCCAAGCGGGCAAGGGGGCGTTAGCTCGGCTGGCTGTAACGTTCGATCGTTGACATAGCCTCATCGTAGCTACGGTCTGTGCCGGTCATTAAAATGGTTATCGACACATTTCCTCCGGCAAGCTTGCTAGTCAAACGCGCAGCTAATCCTTTCCCGGGGAAGTTATTGGGATGACGTAGATGTAAAACGATTCGCTTCAGTGCGTTTCGTGACCAAGTCGTTACATCTGCAATCTCCGACCAAGGTATTGTTTCATCGGACCAAGGGGAATAGCGAATACCAGCCGCATCGATACGCAATTGCTCGGTCGTCACGAACAATTTTGAAATCCACTTTATCGCAGCAAACGGACCCACGGTCACGCAAATCCAGCCGGCAATAATCATCTTCAGATGAGAGTATTGGATAGTAGGGGTGGGCACAGCACCAAAGGCGCCTAACATCCACAGCCCTACGATAACAAAAGCTAATGAACCGAATGCAAGAAGTGCGCACCGCGGGCGTGACGGATACGCGACAAAACTGTCTGAGTGGTCAGCTAGCATCACAACCTCGTGGCAGTTAACGGGCTCGTCGCAAACCGGCCTTCCATCGCAGCCTATGCACGTTTTTCGTGCGGTAGAGAATTAGTTCAACTTCAACTTTACTTGTTCGCGTGCTTGCTCGCGAATGCAACCGGCGTTGGATATCCCTCCGCTAAGCGTGCCTTGCCAGAGTGACGGAAATCCTGAAGCTGCACGATTAGGTCGTCCTTATGAGCGCACATAGCGGCACGCCATGAGCCGCATGACATTATTGACCGGGCCGGAGCGTCGACTGCCGTGGAGTGAAGCGGTCCAGGAGCAGATCCTGGTGGCGGCGTTTTCGCTGGGGGCGGTGGTAGCGGACGTGGCCCGCCAATTCAGGGGGATCGCTCTTGGGCGCTGCTCGTGGCTCTTCTGCGGATCTGACCGGGGCGGACATCGCGCCGCGGCCATGGCGAAATGGAACCGGAGAACGACCTGACCCGGCTCGCCGAGTTGCTGCCGTGGAATTGGCGGCCCGAGTCTGTCAAACTGACAGCATGCATCTAGTCTTCAACCGAGCGGTTCTCGCGGCTTCCGCCTTTCTCGGCGCCTCGGCCGCGCTCTCCGACGAAGCGCCAAGCCGCCCCCAGGATGTGACGCGCTTCCACAGCGCAATCCATCAAGCTGATCAACGGCGCGATTTTGGCGGCGCTGTGCGGTCCGCCGAAGAATGTCTGGACTTTGTGGAAACCATCCATGCCAGAACCGGCCAGCGTCCAGGCTTTGGCTATTGCGCCTATTACCTCAGCTCAGCCCTTCGAAGCGGCAGAGGGACGTCGCGCGACGCCGTCCGAGCATTCCAACTCTTGGCGGCAGTCGCCGCCACAGATGACGGGAAAGCGGCGCTCGACCTCGCCGAAATGTACTTGAACGGCGAAGGAACCCCTCGCAACGCCGTTGAGGCCGCCGTCTTGGTCTGGCGCGTCGAGCACGGCGCGGCGTCGATATACAGCGACTACTGGGGTATGTGCGATGTCTGCGAGGATAACTCTGCTCAGGAACGATCGCTTGATAGACGACTCGCGCACGAACTTACGCTGAATGAACAGCGAGAAGCCGCCGCCATCGAACGCTCCCGCTTCGCCGACATAGTCGAGCGAGTGAAGCAACGAGACACGCAGATTGAGACGGCCACGGCCTCCCTATTCGCGGCGATAGCAGCGTTGTTCTGGCTGCGTCGACGATCGAAGAGGCAACGCCTGTCGCACCCGACCTGACAGGCGCCGCTGCAAAGTGCAAACGACCCAAGACGCGGCCCCCGCCGGATGGTTACCGCGGTATGGCCGACCGCTGCCGGACGGATTCGCGGCGACGTTGTCGATTGGTCTCGGCTGCACAGCAAACCTGCTTGCATCCGACATCGCATTGCTGATGTTGTTTCGAACGCGCGGCGTTTCGCAATCGCTACGGTACAGCCCCCAATTGCTTCATTGCCAGCTTGGCGGCGGCGTATTCGGCAAAAGTGACGGGGCAGCTTTCAGTGGCGGCCCGATACTGATCAATGGCATCAGCTGTATGATTCGACGCTTGGTCAAAGGCGCCGACGTAAAAGTTAGTCTAGCCTCGCACTTCTCGACTGAGCCAGACGCCGTCGCTATGAGCTCGGCGGGCTGGAGCTTGCCCTCTAGGAGCGCTCCAGAGGTTTGGAGACTCGTCAAGCCTGGCAAATGAATGCCGGCGTCGCCATGTTTCGTATCGTCGGGCTCATGCAGAATTAGTGCCTTTGCACGGGGTCGAAGGGCCGCTTCGGGCCAAAACCAGAAATCTCTGAGGCGTTGCAACAACGTCTGCAATGGGGTCGGCAGCCGAACGGCGACTCCCTTAGTTTTTCGGTCAGAACCGGACGGTCCGCTTCCGGCCCCTATGCTGCCGGACGGCAAGGCGCCTGATGGCTGCCGTTCAGAGGAGCAGTCCCGTTTTCCGAAGCGGTCGTTCATGGGCTCGGCGGCAGGTGGTTCCACGGGTAGTCGGGCCGCGGCGGCCTCAGGTCTTGGCCGTAACGAAGTCCGTAGACGCGCTAAGCGCGCTCCACTTGCGATCGGCCGCGGCCTTCCGGGTGTCAGCCGTCTGGACGATTTTGAGTGCATGGCTGCCGAGCAGCAGCCGTATGGGCGGATCGTCCATGCTGACGACCTTGAGGATCACTTGGGCCGCCCTGGCCGGATCGCCGGGTTGTTTGCCGTTGTAGTCGCGCTGGAACCGTGCCGCCTGGCCGACGGTGGCGTCGTACTCCGGGCGGATCTTGTGGATCGTCTGGGACGAGCCGGCAAAGTCGGTCCTAAAACCGCCCGGCTCAAAAATGGTCACCTTGATGCCGAGCGGCGCCAACTCGGTCACCATTACCTCCGAGAAGCCCTCGACCCCGAACTTCGCGGCTGAATAGGGCGCTCGGCCGGTTGAGCCGATCCGTCCCCCGACTGACGAGAAATTGAGGATGTGGCCCGAGCCTTGGACGCGCATGATCGGGATGGCAGCCTTAGACAGATAAATCGGGCCAAACAGGTTGGTGTCGATCTGAGCGCGGAAGTCCTCGATGCTTGTATCTTCGATCGGACCGATGTTCCCATAGCCTGCTACGTTCGCCACCACGTCCAGTCGGCCGAACCGTTCGACCGCGGCGTTCACGGCAGCTTCCGCCGCGCGATAGTTTGTCACATCGAGCGGCCTTAGGATCACCTGGGCCGGGTATCGATCGGCCAGATCCTCGATGCCGCTGGTGTCTCGCGCCGTGGCGACGAGATTGTCGCCCGCGTTAAGCACCGCTTCGGCGAGTGCGCGGCCGAGGCCCCGTGAACTTCCTGTAATGAGCCAGGTCTTGACCATTTGAATGTCCTGTTTCTCGACCGGTTGGTCGCCTCGGAATGTTGCGGGCCGCTTAAGCGCCGGCATGCCGAGATGTTCGGGCATGATCAGCAAGCATTGGATCGCCGATTACATAGCGGCGATCCAAGCGACGCTTGATGATGCGCCACCTTTGGTCGACGCGAGTTAATTCAAGCTCGTAACGCCCGCCGATCGTCAGATGTTCGGGGTGGCCTTCACTGCCGGACGCCTCCATGTCGACCACGACGTCGGCCTTGGCCAGCGCGCGGTCACCCATCAGGTCGACGACAGGATTGCACAGCTTGTGATGGGTCCACGTCATGGCACTCACCGCCTCTATCGAGCGGCGGGCGTATTCGTGGCTCGACACCGCGAGCCAGGAGCTCGGGTCTCCGGAAGGGGATGCTTCCATCACTTCGGGGGCGAGGCAGGCGCGGTAACTCGCCTCGTCTCGATCGTCGACCGCCTGGGCAAGCCTCGCCAGCAGCCGCAGGATCTCCAGTTCGTCGATAACGCGCTGGGTTTTGATGGTCTCCATGGGAGTCTCCTTGCCGGGTCCGGCGGTCTGGGTCGTTGTTGAGGAATTAGGCTGGGGCCAATAAGCCGGGCAGCCAGGCCCGAACGCAAGATTCGGGCACTTGCGGGAAGTCAGCCCAGGATCGCTCGGGCCTCCAGGTGGGCTTCCAACCCGTACCGGCCGTATTCGCGGCCGATCCCGGACTGCTTGAATCCGCCGAACGGTGCCAAGGGTTCGTGCGGCGCGCCATTGATCACCACGCGGCCGGACTCCAGCCGCTCAGCTACCTGACGCGCGTGCGCCACGTCAGCGCTCTCGACATAGGCCTGGAGGCCGTAGGATGTATCGTTGGCGATGGTGATCGCCTCTTCCTCGTCGTCGTAGGGGATCACGCACAGCACCGGGCCGAAGATTTCCTCGCGGGCGATGCGCATGTCGTTGTTGACGCCGGCGAAGACGGTGGGTTGGACGAACCATCCCCGGTCGAGGCCGCGCGGCCGGCCTTCGCCGCCCACGAGAAGTTCAGCGCCTTCCGAGAGACCCAGGTGGATGTAGCCCTGCACCCGGTCCCATTGCTTCTGACTGACCACCGGCCCGACGTTCACGCTGGGATCGGTGGAGTCGCCGACCTTGAGGGCTGCAACCGCTGTCTTTAGGCGATCGAGGATCTCGGGCAGGCGAGACCGTGGCGCCAGGATGCGCGTTCCAGCGACGCATGCCTGGCCGCTGTTGGCGAAGCCAGAGGCGACGACAGTCGAGATCGCGCTTTCAAGGTCGGCGTCGGGCAGTATTATATTCGGACCCTTGCCGCCGAGTTCCAGGGTCACGCGCTTCATCGTCTCCGCCGCCGCGCGCATGATGGAACGTCCGACAGCGGTCGAGCCCGTGAAGGTGACCTTGGCGATATCCGGGTGCGAGGTGAGCTCGGCACCCACGACATCGCCACGGCCGTTGACGACATTGAACACGCCAGCCGGCAGGCCGGCCTCGTGCAAGGCCTCGGTAAGGACCTGCGTCTGAATGGCGCTCATCTCGCTGGGCTTGATGACAACCGTGCAGCCGGCAGCCAGGGCGGTGGCGAGCTTGCTGCAGATGGAGCCGAAGTTGCTGTTCCACGGGCTGATAGCGGCGACCACGCCGATCGGTTGGAGCGTGACCTCAGCCCCACCGATGGTCTGGCTGAACTCGAACGCTTCCAGCGTCTGGGCCATGTCGAGGAAGAGATTGGCTGCGCGGGAGGCGGAGAAGCCGACGAACGACTGAGGCGCGCCGTACTCTTCGATCATCGCTGCGGCAAGCACGTCGGCCCGCCGGGCGACTGCGTCATGCAGCCGGCGGAGCAGCGCGATCCGCTCGGCCTTCGAGGTTCGCGAGTAGGCCGGAAACGCACGCTTGGCCGCGGCGACGGCAGCTTTCGCGTCGATTGCGTCGCCCAGGCGCACCTGGCCGATCTTCTCTTCTGTGGCGGGGTTGAACAGGTCAAACAGTTCCTCCCCGTGGGGGGTGACGAACTGGCCGTCGATGTAAACCGTGTCGATAGTGCGCATGTCGTGCCTCCTCTTGGTTGGTGAGGACAAATGTGACATCTAACGACTGATCTGATAAGACGATCAGAATGGCACAGGCTGATGCGAAAAATCGCGCAATGAGAGCGAGCCAATTGGAACTCCAAGCCGTAGTGGCGGTCGCTCACCACGGTGGCTTCCGGGTTGCGGCGCGAGAACTGGACATGTCCTCCTCGGCGCTTAGCCACGCCGTGGCGGCTCTGGAAGAGCGTCTGGGCGTTCGTCTGTTCAACCGGACGACACGCAGTGTCGCCCTGTCCGCTGAAGGCGAGCAGTTCGTGGGGGAGATCGCCCCTGCCTTGGCCGCGATCCGCACCGCTATGGAACGGATCGATGAGCATCGCGGCGAGCCAGCCGGTACCTTGCGCCTGAACTTGCCGCTGGGAGCGGGGCGGATGGTCCTGTCGCCGCTGATCTCCGAATACATGCGCCGCTATCCCTGCGTGGCGGTCGACATGGTCACCGAAGGGGCGATGGTGGACATCGTAGGACAGGGCTTTGACGCCGGCGTTCGGCTCGAAGAGTTTGTTCCGCCGGACATGATCGCCGTGCCGATCACCCGTCCAATACGCTCGATCGTAGTGGGTTCGCCCGCCTACTTCGCGGGGCGAAAGCTGCCGAGAACTCCGGCTGACCTGGCAGAGCACCGCTGCATTCGTCGGCGCACGGGGCACGGCACGATCTACCGTTGGGAGTTTGAAAAGCGTGGCGAGGCTATTGCAATAGACGTCCCGGGCCAGTTAACCCTCGACGACAGCGATCTGATGCTGCTGGCTGCACTGGCCGGCGAGGGCCTAGCCTTTGTATCCGACATCGCTGCCGCCAAGTCGATCGAAGCCGGCCTGTTGCTTCCCGTGCTGGAGGACTGGTCGCCAGAATATCCGGGCCTTTGTCTCTACTATCCGAGCCGCCGAAACATTCCGGCTCGACTGCGCGCGTTCATCGACCTGATCCGGCAACAGGCGTGATGATCCCAACCGTGCATCTCAGCTTTACCACCTAAGGCGCCGAACGTCCGTTATCGGGCGTCGCCCCAATGCCCGGAAGTGGCACGATACAGTCATCAGGCCTTGCCCTGACGAGCTTCCGCAATGGTCGAAACCGGCCGAACGGGCAAGGCGGAACGAGCGGCAGGTTCCCGGCCCGCCCGCTCGAGAGCTGCCATTCGGGTTACGGCCCCGAATCCGTCGTTTAGCGAAACGTATTTCCAAGGCTAGAATAGGGCAAACTAGACCCACACTTTGGTCGCCCACTCGCGCTCCAGCAACCTGCGGCTGGCTCTGATGCTGCGTCACAAACAGCTAGCAAAATTTCGCGATCTCGCCTACCTCTGAACGCGAGGCAGTACGCGCTGCCTTGGGGCGTGCAAACCCCTATGGACGACTGGTGCTGGTCGATTCGGCACCAAACTCTCTGACCTTTCGGGTCGGGGAGCCTGTGGCGTATGTCCAGGTTCCTCGGAACTAAAGGCCACAGGGCCGTTCCATACGGTTTGCAACTCCCCGATCATTCGGAGGTTTGATGAGTTTCGCGGGGGCGTACCGCGACAAACTCTCTATCGGGAGTGGCAGATGCAATACCGAAACGCTTTGTCGGAACCGAAACGCCTTCGCTTCGAGGCGTGGGCGAAGGCTGGAGCCGAGGGCGACCCCCATCCTGCCGATCAGCACGTCGGCAGGCAGGTCGCGACGGTTCGCGTGCAGTCGGATGTCTCACAGGCACAGCTCGCCCGATCGATCGGCATCAGCTTCCAGCAGCTTCAAAAATATGAAAACGCGCGGAACCGCGTGAGCGCATCTATGCTCTACGAAATCGGCAAGTCGCTGGGTGTTCCCGTCAGCCGCTTCTTCGAGGGGCTGCCGGGGAACCAGCAAGCGAATGGGGAAGCTCCGCCTTTGCCGGTCGATGAACGGCTGGATTTCATCGCTAGTGCGGAAGGCCGGCGGCTAATCGAGGGACTGATGCGCCTTCATCCGAGAGTTCGGAATCGTGTCTCCGCCCTGATATCTGCGTTGGGAGAGGAGCTTAGCCTGCCGAACACCCAGAACGACGAGGAGATAGCTCCCAAATGCCAGTCGACCGAACACATCGGATCTTGAGGAGTAGTCGTCGCTTGCGTCCGGACATTTTCATTCACGGAGGGCGACAAAAGTCATAGAGAGCATCAGTTCTCGACTTGGTGTCATCTCCCTTCCTGGCGACGGGAGAGCCGGACGCCTAGTCCCCCTCCGTTCTCGGGAATAAACTCGATTCCTGCTGCTTCAAAGGCGGTACGAATGGCCTGACGAGTGCTGGGCTTGAGGTGATCGCCCTGCTCTAGGCGAGTAATCGTTTGCGTTGCGACTTGAGCAACCTCGGCCAGTTCTCGCACCCCCCAGCCAAGAGCTGCTCGCGCCATCCTGCACTGGATAGGGCTAATTTCATCACAATGTAATGATTTTTGTTGCCCGCTCACGTCTCGACCTGTATTCTGAAACTGCACACAAGACGGTCGGGCGGCGTGATGACACACACCGCCCGACCTGACCGCACCCAAGCTTTAGGGAGCTCGGATCATGGCTGATTCCGACAATACCATGAGTTTGCCTGCCGTCACGCGCAGGAAGGTACTTGCGGGAACGGCAATTGCAATTGTGGGATCCAAGGGAGGCGGATTTGTCCGCAACAATCCAGAAGCGGACCAAGCCATCGATCCAGCCGTATCGGTTTGGCAAAAATGGCGGGCGGCCCAAGACCACACTGAATGGCTGTGTCGACAGCAGCAACGTATGGAGCGAAAGCTCATCGAAGATGTTGGAGTTCCTTGCTCGAAGATTCTGCTGCGCGATGGCCAGAGTGTCACGTTGCATTCACTTGAGGCAGTCCGGGATGTGCTCGATCTTGGTTCGGAAAAGGTCGCGGTTTGCGCAACAGCTGAAACTAACCTAGAGGCCCATCAGGCACGCTGGGATGCCGCCGATAGAGAGATCGGCTATTCGGCGGCGTTAGCGGCCGAGCGTGAGGCTGCTGACCGAGCGGACGAGCTGCTCAAGCTATTGTCCGAAACCCCTGCGGCTTCCTTCGCCGGTGTAGCAGCCAAGCTTGATGCCATATTGAGGGAAGAGCAGCCTTCGGAAGGCTGCAGTGAGTTTCCTTGGCCGCAAATCCGCTCGGCGCGAGACGACCTGACCAGGATCAGCAAGGAAATAGCGCCCGAGCAAGCGTTTCCCGAAGAAATCCGCCAGCAGCAACACGGCTGTAGGCCGGGAGAGAGCGTCTTTGCCGTTGCGCGTGG
The DNA here is from genome assembly GCA_943370265.1 of Mesorhizobium carmichaelinearum. Lineage (GTDB taxonomy): Bacteria > Pseudomonadota > Alphaproteobacteria > Rhizobiales > Rhizobiaceae > Mesorhizobium > Mesorhizobium carmichaelinearum_A. The sequence goes on along the minus strand of CALRQH020000029.1, from coordinate 50,652 downwards.
CACCGATGCGAGCGTGGAATGAAAAAGCTCGCGGACGCATCCCAGATCACTGTCATCGGCTTCCTAGCATCAAGGCGACGACCTTCGCTGGCCACCTTCAAAAATTTGGCACCTATCCGATTTCTATCCTGCAGGGTCCCGATTGCACGATCGAAGCGGGTCGCCCCTTTTCTCGCCTGTAGTCATAGCGATGTTCGGCTTCGTGAAGCAGGCACAAAACAAATGCGATTGTCCACCCCACCGCGAAGCCGCCACGGCGGCAACGCCGGAGGAGCTTGGCAGGGCCATGCTTAAGTTCGTCGAAGCGCTCGCAATAGCCGATGCCCGGCGCGATCATCTCATCGCCATTGGCATTTCGACTGACCGATATGCCAATGGCGATGAAGATCGCTGCCGCACGAAGGCTTCCGACATATGAGGCGGGCCGCCATCTACGCACGGTTTTCGACCGAGCTCCAAAACGAAAAGTCCACAGAAGACCAGATTGCGCTGTGCCGTACTTACGCAGCTCGCAATGGTCTTGATGTCGTTGCGGTCTATGAGGACAAGGCGCGCTCCGGCGCGTCGGTATTCGGCCGCGACGCGCTGGCGCGATTGATGGAGGCGGCAGGCCAGAATGCGTTCGATACGGTTGTCGTCGAGGCGCTTGATCGTCTGTCACGCGACATGGCGGATCTCGCAGGCCTTCACAAACGGCTCTCTTTTCTAGGCATTGAAATCCAGGCCGTTCATGACGGCATTGCTGATGCGGTCCTTATCGGTATTCGTGGACTTGTCGGTCAGATGCAAAGGGAAGATGGCGCCAAGAAGGTGCGCAGAGGCATGGCCGGCGTCGTTCGGGACGGACGTCACGCTGGAGGCCGCGCCTATGGCTATCGAGCAATTCCGGGCCACCTTGGCGAACTAGAGATTGTCAAAGAGGAGGCAGAAATTGTCCGGCGCATTTTTGCCGCTTACGCAGTCGGTCGAGCTCCTCGCGATCTGGCTGGTGATCTCAACAGGGAAGGGGTTGCGCCACCGCGGGGAACACGGTGGAACGGTTCCACCATCAACGGCAATGCTCAACGCGGGGTCGGACTGCTTCTCAACGAGCTCTATGTCGGACGTATCATCTGGAACAAGGTCCGAATGGTGAAGAACCCCGATACTGGCAAGCGCGTCTCCAGGCCAAATCCAAAAGACCAGTGGCAGACAAAAGAGGTTCCGCATTTGCGGATCATCGATGACGAAACGTGGCAGAAGGCGCAGGCTCTCAAGGCCGCGAGGGTGAAGGTATCCTCTCATATCAAGCGTCGGCCGGCGCACCTATTATCCGGTCTGCTTCGCTGCGGCGTCTGTGGATCGGGCCTGTCGGTTCACGATCGCGATAAAACCGGCAAGACTCGTGTCCGATGCTCTGCTGTCCGTGAGAGCGGGACCTGTTCGAATCGGCGCGTCATTTACCTGCCCGAGATCGAGACCGCTGTCCTCGATGGCATGCGCGAACAGTTGAAAGTGCCAGAGCTGATCGAAGCTTACATCCGCAAATACAATGAAGAGCGCCGGAATTTGGCCGCACAGGCCAATGCGATGCGCACGGCACTGGAAGCCAAGCGCAACCGCGTAGAGGGCGAACGGCAGCGCACGATCGATCTGGTGATCAGGGGCGTCATTGCCGAAGAGGATGCCAAACAGCGTATTGCTGAACTCAAGACGGAGGTTTTTCAGATCGAGGCACAGCTCTCCAGCCTTGATGAGCCACCATCGACCGTGGCTCTCCACCCAGCGACTTTGCAGCGTTACATCGAAACCGTTGATGGCCTTTCAAAGGCCTTGGCCGACCACGCAACTGCCACCGATGACCGTGGACTGCTCACCCAAAACTTTCGGGGGCTTGTTCACAGTGTCACGGTGCACCCCAACCCTGCACGCGAGGGCTTCGAGATCGAGGTCAAGGGCAAGCTCGCTGCCCTTATTGGCGGTGCCGCATTCCCCAGCGCGCGGTATACTGAAAACCCCACCGCATCAGGCGGCCGCCATAGTGCGGCCCTTACGTACGATAGTGGGTATGAAGTGGTAGCGGGAGAGGGACTTGAACCCCCGACCCCAGGATTATGATTCCCGTGCTCTAACCAACTGAGCTACCCCGCCAGGGCGGTGAGAGGCTCGAAATCCACCTTAAATCGAAAGGCATGTCGAGGCGTTCACCAAGGTCGGGCGGATATAAGGTTGGGAGGGTAAGCCTGTCAAGCATCGAAGCAACCAGTTCGCCGGCATATTGTCATTCTCGAAAAGCTTTCCTGCCCAGGCATTTCAGCACAGCTATCGGGGTTGAGTTCGAGGGGCCACGTCGCTATGTCTCGGCCACGAATATATCGAGTTCAACACGATGAAGCCGCGCATAGCAGTCCTCGGTTGCGGATACTGGGGCAGCAACCATATCCGCACCCTCAAGGCGCTCGGCGCTCTGCACGCCGTTTCCGACGCCAACCGCGCCCGCGCGGAAGGTTTCGCCAGCGAGCAGGATTGCCTGGCAATTGAGCCGGATCAGTTGTTCGTCCGCGACGATGTCGATGCCATCGTCATGGCGCTGCCGCCGCAATTCCATGCCGACCTCGCCGTGCGTGCCGTCGAACACGGCAAGGACGTGCTGGTCGAGAAGCCGATCGCGCTAACGGTCGCCGATGCCGAGCGTTCGGTGCAGGCCGCCAGGGACAATGGCCGCGTGTTCATGGTCGGCCATGTGCTGCGCTTCCACCCCGCCTTCGAGATGCTGAAGACGCTGATCGACAAGGGCGAGCTGGGCGAGGTGAAGTACATCCACTCGCACAGGCTCGGGCTTGGCAAGTTCCACACCGAAAACGATGCGCTGTGGGACCTGGCGCCGCACGATTTGTCGATGATCCTGGCGATCACCGGCACCGAGCCGATCGAGGTGCGCGGCGAGGGGGCCGCTCTTCTCGACAATCTCAGCGATTTCGCGCATCTGCACATGCGCTTTCCCAACGGCCTGCGCGGCCATCTCTTCGCCTCGCGGCTCAACCCTTACCGCGAGCGGCGGCTGACCGTGGTCGGCACCAAGGCGATGGCGGTGTTCGACGATGTCGAGCCCTGGGAGCGCAAGCTCGCCGTCTACCGCCATGCCGTGTGGCAGGACAGCGGCCAATGGGCGTTCACCGCCAACGAGCCGTCCTATGTCGCGGTGGGCGAGGGGATGCCTCTGACGCGCGAACTCGAGCATTTCATCCAGTGCATCGAGACGCGCGCCGAACCGCGCACCAGCGGCGAGGAAGCGATCAGGGTCCTGCGCATCCTGACCGCGGGCACTGTCACCCACTCCAGATCGAATCCCTGAAAAAAGGCACCGCCGCCTGGGGAGATTGATCCGATTCGAACGGATCAGTCCGCGACGCCTGTTGCCTGTCTATTCGGCGGGGATTTGCGCTGGCCTGGCGGCGAGCCGGCTCAGCATCGCCTCAGCCTCGGCGCCACGCTCGGAACGCTCGATGAAGCCGCCGCCAAAGACGCGGGCCTCGTTGCCGTCGTCGGAATAGAGGACGCAGGCCTGTCCCGGCGCGATGCCGGACTCGCCGTCGGCCAGTTCGACCGAGGTGACGCCGGCCTTGTGGCGCAGCACAGCCGGACGTGGTGGCCTGGTCGAGCGGACCTTGGCGAACAGCTCCAGTCCGGCCGGCGGGATGTCGGCGAGTGAAGCATCGCCCAGCCAGTTCAGGTTGCGCAGGTAAATCTTGTGGGTCTCCAGCGCCTCGCGCGGGCCAACGACGACCCGGGCCCGCTCGGCGTCGAGATGGACGACGTAGAGCGGTTCGCCCGAGGCAATGCCGATGCCTCGGCGCTGGCCGATCGTGTAGCGCAATATGCCTTCGTGGCGGCCAAGTACGCGGCCGTCGATGTGGACGATGTCGCCGGGATTGGCGGCGGTCGGCTTCAGCTTGGCGATGATGTCGGAATATTTACCTTGCGGCACGAAGCAGATGTCCTGGCTGTCCTGCTTGGCGGCGACCGTCAGCCCCATCTCCTCGGCAATGGCGCGAACCTGCGGCTTCGACAGGCCGCCGAGCGGAAAGCGCAGATAGTCGATCTGCGCCTGCGTGGTGGCGAACAGGAAGTAGCTCTGGTCGCGGTCGGCGTCGACCGGCCGGTAGAGCGCGCGGTGGACGCCGTTGGCGCCGGAGCGAATGTAGTGGCCGGTCGCCAGCGCGTCGGCGCCAAGTTCCTTGGCGGTGGCCAGAAGGTCGGCGAACTTTACCGTCTGGTTGCACGAGACGCACGGGATCGGCGTTTCGCCGGCAACATAGCTTTCGGCGAAGGGATCAATGACCGCCTTGCGGAAGCGCTCTTCATAGTCGAGCACATAATGGGGAATGCCGAGCGTCTCGGAGACGCGGCGGGCATCATCGATATCCTGCCCGGCGCAGCAGGAGCCGGCCCGGTGCGTCGCCGCGCCATGGTCATAGAGCTGCAGGGTAACGCCGACGACGTCATAGCCTTCACGCTTGAGAAGGCCAGCGACGACCGAGGAATCGACGCCGCCCGACATGGCAACGACGATGCGGGTGTCTTCGGGGCGTCCGGGAAGATCGAGACTGTTCATGGTTCTTTCATTCTGCACGGCGCTGAATGCCAATGGCCGGAATATAGGTCAAGCTTCCCGGGCGCGCCAGCTTCGAGGTCGCGCCGATTTTCACGAGCGGATTCCGCACATGTCGGCAGATGATTCAAATGCCGACGAAAAGACTAACGCAGCGTTCATGATCCTTACCTAGTCATTAGGGTCTGCTTAGGCAATTTTTAAAGCTGTGGCGGTAACGTGGTGGGGATTGGGTCTTTGAGTTTTTTGTAGAGAGTACGATGACCGATCTGGTTAGACCGCGAGTCAAATATGTTATCGGGCCTGACGGCAGCCCTCTTACGATTGCCGATCTGCCGCCGACGAATACGCGTCGCTGGGTCATCCGGCGCAAGGCGGAAGTGGTTGCAGCGGTGCGCGGCGGGCTTTTGAGTCTTGAAGAAGCGTGCCAGCGCTACAAGCTGACCACCGAGGAATTCCTGTCCTGGCAGGCGTCGATCGATGAATATGGCCTTGCCGGGCTGCGCACGACGCGCATCCAGCAATACCGGCATTAGCACGGTTCAAAGATAAGAAAGGGCGCGGGATCCGCGCCCTTTTGTTTTGCCGCGATGCTTCGAGGCTCAGACCGTCAGCACCACCTTGCCGATCGGCCTGGTGCCGAGAAAGGCGTGGGCAGCCCCGGCCTGAGCCAGCGGAAAGGCCTTGGCCACGTGAACGGCAAGTTTCTTTTCGTCGATCAGCTTGCCCAGTTCCACGAGGCCGGCGCGGTCGGGAACCACAGACATGCGCTCGACACGAATGCCCTTTTCCTTGGCCTGCGCTTTCGCCGCATCGCTGACATTGAGCAACGAAACCAGCACGCCACCTGACTTGATCACCTTCAATGAGTGCTCGGCATGGTCGCCGCCCACTGTCTCCAGCGCCAGGTCGACATCGTCGACGCTGCCGGTGAAATCACCTTTCGTGTAATCGATGACCTCGTTGGCGCCGAGTTTTTGGGCGAAATCAAGCTTTTCGGGGCTGGCGGTGGCGATGACATAGGCGCCGCGCGCCTTGGCGATCTGCACGGCGAGATGCCCAACGCCGCCGGCCGCGGCATGGATCAGCACGCGCTGGCCCTGTTTCAGTCCGCCATGGCGGACAAGGCCTTGCCATGCCGTCAGGCCAGCCAAGGGCAACGCGCCGGCATGGATATGGTCGATGTCCTCGGGCTTGAGGGCGATTTCACCCGCGGGCACGGCGGCCAGTTCGGCATAGGCCGCCGCCTGCTTGGGAAAGCGCGGCATGCCGAATACGGAATCGCCGACCTTGATATCCTTCACGCCCGGGCCCAGGGCTTCGACGGTTCCGGACATATCCCAGCCGAGGATGAAGGGCGGTTCGCCCAGCAGCGGGAAATAGCCGGCGCGCACTGCGCCATCGACCGGGTTGATGCCGGCCGCCTTGACGCGGACAAGCACTTCGCCTGCCTTGGGCTGCGGGTCGGGACGATCGGCGATGATGAGGACGTCGGGTCCGCCGACGGAATTCTGGATGATGGCACGCATGGAAGTCTCCTGCTCGATGACGCGCCACTATCATCTGGATAGTAATGGTCTCTTGTCTAGTATGTACCTGTCCGATATATAGGTACCTCATGGATAGCGAAGAGAGTTCCCCTTTCGGTTACGATGCGTACCGGCGAACGTGCCCGTCGCATACCGTGCTGGAGATGCTGGCCAGCAAATGGGTCTACCTTGTTGTGTGTGCGCTGCGGCGCGGCCGGATGCGCAATGGCGAGCTTGCCCGCAAGCTCGACGGCATCACGCCAAAGATGCTGACGCAGACGCTGCGTGTGCTGGAGCGCGATGGGCTGGTGCGGCGTGAAATCTTCCCGGTTATCCCGCCGCGCGTCGAGTATGAGCTCACCGAACTCGGCCAGAACCTGGCAGGGCTGCTCAGTCAGATAAGGGCGTGGTCGGAACAGCATGCGCCCGACATCAAGGAGGCGCGGGCTCGCGCGATCATGGAAGGTGAGTCTGCCTAGGGCGCGTTGATCGCATACGCCCCTGGTTCAGGCATCTGGGGTTTGCAGTGGCCGGCGCTTGCGCCGCGGCCCTTGCCTCAGCCAATCATGGCGCTGCGGCCGCCAATTTCCGTGTCGCGGATTTTGGTGTCGCGCGACTCCAGCATCTCCGCCTTGGAAAGCTCCGCTTCAGCTTCGCCGAGTAGTGATTCGGCAGCGCTTCGTTGCTGTGCGAGGTCACTTTGCGAATTTCTGAGGTTGTCGCGGCGCAAGCGCGCCGCCTTGGCAAAGGTCGGATAGGCGAAATGGTTGATGTCGGTGATGCCCGCCTTCTTCTCTTCAGCGGTGATCTGAAGCTCCAGCTCGACGGCCATGCGTTCGAACTCGGCAATCATCATGTCGAGCTGCAGCAGCTGCCGCCGCTTCTCATTCACCTGAAACTGCTTCAGACGAACGAGGTTTTCACGTGACTTCATGATTCGGTACTCCCGGAAACGCACACACGCACATATCGTCCAATCCGCCCGGAAAGACCCAAGCGTCACCCGTATCCCCCGCCATTCCCCGAACTATGGGAAACAAAATCCTAAAGTTTTTTGCCGGCGGTAACCATTCGTTTACGGGCATTGTTAATCATACGGCTCAGGACTTAAGGCCGGGTAAAAATTCCGGCTAGCGATGCGGAGCGCGGCCGATGAGTCCCTTGAGTCACTTAGGCTGGATTATTAATGTGTTGCATTAGCGATTTGGGTCTGTGATTCATTATTAGATTCAAGAGGGTGTAGAAAGGGGTTAAAAAATCTGGTACCGTCATGGATGCGGAATTAGGTTTTGTTAACCATTCGATGGCAGCCTCTGCACTAGGCAATCACTGCTACCGGCCCGGATGGGTCGCGAAATGGTCCGGCAGCAGAAAAGGGGAATGAAATGCGTGTTCTGCTGATTGAAGATGACAGTGCAACCGCACAGAGCATCGAGCTGATGCTCAAATCGGAAAGTTTCAACGTCTATACGACGGACCTCGGCGAAGAGGGGGTCGATCTAGGCAAGCTCTACGACTACGACATCATTCTTCTCGACCTCAACCTCCCGGACATGTCGGGTTATGAAGTCTTGAGAACACTGCGCCTCTCAAAGGTGAAGACGCCGATCCTGATCCTGTCCGGCATGGCCGGCATCGAGGACAAGGTGCGCGGCCTCGGCTTCGGCGCCGACGACTACATGACCAAGCCGTTCCACAAGGACGAGCTGGTGGCGCGAATCCACGCCATCGTGCGCCGTTCCAAGGGACACGCCCAGTCGGTCATCACCACCGGTGACCTGGTCGTCAATCTCGATGCCAAGACCGTCGAGGTCGGCGGACAGCGCGTGCACCTCACCGGCAAGGAATACCAGATGCTGGAGCTGCTCTCGCTGCGCAAGGGAACCACGCTCACCAAGGAGATGTTCCTCAACCACCTCTATGGCGGCATGGACGAGCCGGAACTGAAGATCATCGACGTCTTCATCTGCAAGCTTCGCAAGAAGCTCGACGCGGCTTCCGGCGGCCAGAATTACATCGAGACGGTCTGGGGCCGTGGCTATGTGCTGCGCGAACCGGAAGATATTCGCGTCAGCGCCTGAGCGCAAAACGCCTGCCTGCCGCGTTCACCACGAAAAAGCCCGGCCCACAAAAAACCGGCCCCACGAAAAACCCGGCCTTGGCCGGGTTTTGCTTTTACGGGCTGGTGGCAGTGCGAATCAGGCGGCGACTTTCAAGGTACGGAAACGTTCGAGCAACTGCGGCCGGTTGAACGGCTTCAGCAGGTAGCCCTGCGCGCCGGCGCGCTTGGCCCGCATGATCGAAGCGACGTCGAGCTCGACCAGGGAAATCAGAATCTGGGGTGTCACCGGGGCTTCCATGGCGCGCACGCGGCGGATGAAATCCACGGCCTGCATATCGGGCAGGGCGCCATCGACGACAATGACATCGGGCATGTCTGCCGCGCACATCTCGACCGCGTCAAACCCACTGGCCGCTTCGATGACAATCATGTCGGAGCCGCCGAGGATGCGCTTTGCAACCTTGCGGATGACGCTTGAATCGTCGACGAACATGCAGCGTTTCATTCGGGGTCCTCTTTGCCATGCGATGATCTGGCAGCGGGGCATCTGCACGACACAATGGACCAATCCGGTAAAGAAGCCGAAAAGCCATTAGGTAAAATTTTTGCAAAGACGGTCTTCGGGGCGCTTTATTCGCGGATACTTTCGCCGCATTGACGAAAAGGGCATGGCGCAAATGGACCAGGACGCCTGGACGGTATTGTATGGAGACAATACTTCAGTTTTCCTTAAGGCAACAAAGTCCAATCCTGAAAGCTGGAGCGCATCGCTCTGGAACGGATTCATGCGGGGCGCTTCAGGTCTTTGGTTCATATGTCCTTATCCCAAAACGCCAGGCATTTTGGGGCGACATGCATCAGGACGCTGCCGTGGCCGGAATGTCAGGCTGCGGAAAGAACGATCTCTTCGGCTGTGGCGTGGATCGATATCGTCATGTTGGCTTCACGCGCCAGAAGCAACGTGTAATAGGGCTGCACCGAATGGGCGTCGATCGGTTCCTCAGGCTTGTGGCCAGAGTGCAGTTCCAGGAATTTTGGCGGCACGCGCAGCATCGGGCCGCTGGCGGCAAGCGCGAAGCGTGGCTCGGTTTCGAGGTTCTCGAGCGTGACGGTCAGTTTGCCGCCCCGCGGAATAGCGGCATTGGCGACGAGCAGGAGGTTGAGCAGCAGCTTGACCTTGTTCTTGGGCAGCAGCGCACGGGTGCCCTTCCAGATCAGTTCCGGCTTTTCGTTCTTGAGGAAGCCGATCGCCACGGCCTCGGCGTCGCCGGTGTCGATCAGCATGCCGGCAGAGCCGGCGGCGCCGAAGGCGATGCGGGCAAACTGCAGGCGGGCCGAGGCATTCTTCGCGCTTTGGCGAATCAGCTTCATGGCGTCCTCGTCGGCGCCGCCTTCGTCGAGCAACTCAAGCCCGTTGTTTATGGCGCCGACCGGCGAAATGATGTCGTGGCAAACCCGGCTGCACAGAAGCGCGGCGAGGTCGGGCGCGGAAAGGGTGAACAGATCGGCCATCGGCGAAAATCCTTGCAAAACTTCACAACTCATGGCCGAGCGATCGATTGTCACGCCTGCCCACACGAATCACGCTTTTCTCCCAGGGCCCCTGAATACACAGCGTCCGCGCGAGCAGCAACAAAACCAGAATTGTCGTAATCGAAAATGGTGTGTTCACGCAGGATACGACCGCCTGGGCGATGCGAAACCAGCCTTCGAACCGCCATCTTCATGTGAGAGCTTAATGGTTGAAAAAGAATTACGGCATAGTTTGCCCCTAACAGTCATCCTTAACGGCCGACAAAGAGCCGTACGGATGCGAGGCGTCGGCGAAAGTGCTCCATGACGGAGATTGGAAGCATGTTTTCCCGATATCACGGCCGGACTCTTTTCCGCGCCATTTCAATGACGATTGCGCTCATGGGTGTTCTCGTCTTTTCGACCTCGGCCCTGCGGGCTCAGGAATACACCGCTCAGGAGATCGTTGATTCCGGTCACAAATTCTTCGGCGCGACATCAGGCGGCCTGGCGACCGTCGTCGAGAAGATCTTCGCCTCGTATGGTTTGCCCAACGGCTATCTGCTGGGCGAGGAGGGTTCGGGCGCGCTGATCGGCGGCCTGACCTACGGTGAAGGCACGCTCTACACCAAGAATGCCGGCGATCACAAAGTGTTCTGGCAAGGCCCGTCGCTGGGCTGGGATTTCGGCGGCGAAGGCTCCCGGGTCATGATGCTGGTCTACAATCTCGACGATGTGAGCAACCTCTACAACCGCTATGGCGGTGTGGCCGGGTCCGCCTATGTCGTGGCTGGTGTCGGCTTCAACGTGCTGAAGAACAACAATGTGTTGCTGGTGCCGATCCGCACCGGCGTCGGCGCCCGGCTTGGCGTCAATCTCGGCTATCTCAAGCTGACCGAGCGGGCGACCTGGAATCCGTTCTGAACCGCGTGTGGCCTGCAGTCAGGATCCGATCCATGAGGCCGTGAATCCGACCAATTGCCGCGGCAGAGTCTTGCCGCGGCGCTGGATTTCCGTCATGCGAACGTGGCACAGTTCTGTTCTGACTGTTGGTTGCCGTCCATACGGGTTGTCGCTTTGGTTCAGTCGATCCTGTTCTTTGTCCTTGGCTTTCTCGTTGCCGGCTTCCTGGCGCTGCTGGTGGCGCCGGCAATCTGGCGCCGCGCGGTTGCACTGACGCGCAGGCGCGTCGAGGGCTCCATGCCGCTGACGCTTCCCGAAATCCAGGCCGACAAGGATCGTGTCCGCGCCGAGTACGCGATGATAACGCGGCGGCTTGAAATCGATGTGAAGGCCTTGCGTGCGAAGTCCGCCGAACAGCTTGTCGAGATAGGTCGCAGCCGCGAAGCGCTGAAAAGCCTGGCGGTCGAGCGCAAGGACAAGAACGAAGCACTTGCCGAACTGGAAGCCAAGAATGAGGCGTTGCGGCAGCGCGAGGAGCAATTGCAGCATCTGTCGGACCGGATGACCGAGACAGAGCGCAAGCTGGAGAAGCGCGCCCTGGAGCTGGAAAAGCTGGAGAGCATGTATGACGACGCCAGCTTCTCGTCCAGCAGCCGCCAGATCGAACTGGTGGCACGCGAATCCGAACTGCAGAAGCTGGCCGATGACATCGCGGCGTTGCGCGTCCAGCGCAAGGAAGCGGACCGGCGCAGCCAGGAAGTTGCTGCCGAGAGCAAGGCGGCGCGGGACGCCTTGAAGGCGGAAAAGAAGAGAACCGGCGAGTTGGACAAGAAGATCGAGCGCCTGCTCGCCACGCTTGCCGATCGCGAGGACAAGCTCGAGCGCCGCGAAAAGGAACTGGCGCGGCTGCGTGAGAAGGCGAAGGGCGAGGGCGCGGACAATGCACCCGCCTTGCGGCTGGTCGAGACGCAGGGCAATCCTGTCGACAAAGGCGCCAATGGCGACGATATCGAAAAGGCGATCGCCAGGCTCGACAGCGAGCGTGAGCGGCTGGAAGCCAGGCTGACGACGCTGGCGCGCGAGAACAGGCGGCTGAAGACGGACCTTTCCGCCTTCGAGGCGACCAGGGCCGCGAATGGCAACGATGCCAGCCATGCCAGCGCGGCATTGCGTGAGCAGATGAACGAGCTGGCCGCGGAGGTCGTCAATCTGACGGCGAAGCTCGAAGGGCCGGATTCGCCGATTGCCAAGGCGCTGGCGACCCCGCAGGACGTGCGCCCCGCCAGCGGCGAGCGCAGTCTCGCCGATCGCGTGCGGGCACTGCAGAAGGCCGAATCGACGAGCTGAAAGTCAGCGTCCCTGCTGCGAGAAATGATGCAGCGCGATGGCCGACGCCGCGGCGACGTTCAGGCTGTCGAAGCCTTCGGCCATGTCGATGCGAACTGTATGCAGGCGAGCGAGCAGGGTCTGCGGCAGGCCTTCACCCTCGGTGCCGAGATAAAGGGCCAGGCGTTGCGCTCCCTTCGCTCGCCGAATGTCGATCTCTCCGCGCGGTGAGAGCGCGAATTGTTCGAAGCCGTGGCGGACAAGCGTTGCCGTGAAGCCGGCTGTGTCGGTGAAGGACGCGAAGGGGACTTTCAGCGCCGCGCCGACCGAGACGCGGATCGCCTTGCGGTAGAGCGGATCGCAGCAGGTTTCATCCAGCAGCACGGCATTGGCGCCAAAGGCGGCGGCGTTGCGGAAGATGGAGCCGATATTGTCATGGTTGGCGATGCCGATCGCCACGACGACCAGTGCGCGGGCCGGCAAGGTCCCCAAGAGGGCCTCGGCGGGTAGGTCGACGCCCTTGAGGCCGATAGCCAGTATCCCGCGATGCATGTGGAACCCGGCAATCCTGTCCATGACCTCGCCGGCCACCACATAGACCGGCAGACCGGCGGGCGCCTTGCGCAATGTGTCGGCAAGGCCGGCCAGGCGGTTTTCGAGGACCAGCACCGATTCGGCCGAAAACCTCTGGCCCGAAAGCAGCATGTCCAGAACCACCTTGCCTTCGGCAATGAAGCGGCCCCGCCGCCCGACGAGATCACGCTCGCGGATGTCGACATATGCTGCGACACGCGGGTCATGCGGGTCGTCGATACGGATGGGGACCATGCATTCCTCGGCTGCGCATCGGGCCTGAAGATCGGAATTGACCCTTGGGCAAGCACGATGCATGGCTTCAAAGCTTCAGAGCGAGGCTTCCGGGAGGAAGCCCTCGCTCTGAAAATCACAGCAAGGTAAGCGGTGAAGATGCTTCCTGGTCAAGCCCCGGCCGGTCAAGCCTTGGCCGGTCAAGCCCTGGCGCGACGAAGATTATACACCGCCTCGGGCTGCTTACCTTCGCCGAAAATACCGTCCAGCATGGCGAGCAGCTCATGCACGGCCTCGGACTTGCAGGAATAGTAGATCATCTGCCGGTCGCGGCGAGTGTCGACGAGGTCAAGGGCCCGCAATTTGGCGAGATGCTGGGACAGGGCTGACTGGCTGAGCATCACCTTCTCAGCAATGGCGCCGACCGACATCTCGCCATCGGCGAGATAGCTCATGATCAGGAGCCGTTTCTCGTTGCCCATCAGCATCAGGAAGGCGGCCGCTGATTCGGCGTTGGCAATTAGCTTTGTCGAGACCATTGATCCCCCATTTCTTTCGGCTGACCGAACGCTATGGGGGCAATAGCGCGTGGTTCCATAGATTCACCTGTCAAATCGCACTGGCGATTCAGTGTCGATGTAAAAGGTAGAACATTTCGCTCAAATCTCAAGGCTTGCTTTCGATCCTACACGATTAACTGTCCGATTGTGAATAATCCGCGGCCCGGCCGGCCTTGGCCATCTCGACCAGAACATGGCGCAATTTGTTCGCGGCCTCCAATGGACTGGGGAAGAAAACCCGGCAGGTCTCGTCACCTGATACCAGGTCCATGCCGTCGGCATCGAAGCCGGTGAGGATCCAGCCATTGCCTGCTGACTTGGTAAAATGCTGTGCATAAACAGCGATTGCATCGAGATGGTCGGCGTTCATGTGATCGAGCGCCGATTGTTCACTGGCAGCAAGCTCGTCAACGATCGGCCCGGTGGTGATCAGGTCGAGGCGTTCGAGCAGATAGGCCTTGCCGAAACCGCCGTTGAGGCTGGCGCGCTCGGGCTCGAGGCGAAAAATCGAAAAATCGCCAAGCCCGGCATAGAGTTTCGCCTTTGGATTACGGTTGAGGTAGCGTCGCTCGGCATTGGCTTGCTCGCGCGATCCGCGCTCCAGCCGAACCGCCTTGCAGACCAGCGTCAGGCGCGGATGCGCCAGCGCGTCACCTTTGCCGGGCTCGCCGACAAGCAGGGAGCAACGCGGATCGGCAAGGATCGCGCCGGTGTGGGCGGACAGCGTCGACACCAGGATCAGCGGTGCGCCGTCAATGTCGGTGGCCACGCCCACGCGGCTGGCCAATGGCGTACCGGTGCCCGGCTCGATCACCGCCAGCGCGCCGAAACGGGCGCTGCGGACCAACGTCTTCGCCAGCCGGATCGCCTCGGCGTCGGTTTCGCGAATCACGTCTTTCTTGCGGTCTTCCAAAGCCTTCACCTTGCTAAGTTGATTTTCGTCATCCACTTATCAGGCGATGATACCCGGTTTGGCAAGGCCAGGCGCTTTATGCACGTCGTTATCCAAAAACCGCTTCGCGCTTTTGGGCGACATGCCTTATTTCGGGGCCATGCGGATGGCGCCGTCGAGGCGGATGGTTTCGCCGTTCAGCATCTGGTTCTCGATGATGTGCAGCGCAAGCGCCGCATATTCGGAAGGCTCGCCGAGGCGCGACGGGAAGGGCACGGCAGCACCGAGCGAATCCTGCACGTCCTGCGGCATGCCGGCCATCATCGGCGTCTTGAAGATGCCGGGCGCGATGGTGCAGACGCGGATACCGGAGCGAGCAAGGTCGCGGGCCACCGGCAGCGTCATGCCGACGACGCCACCCTTGGACGCCGAATAGGCGGCCTGGCCGATCTGGCCGTCATAGGCGGCGACCGACGCAGTGTTGACGATGACGCCCCGCTCACCGCCTTGCAGCGGCTCCAGTTTCGCGGCCCGGTCGGCAACAAGCCGGATCATGTTGAAGGTGCCGATAAGATTGACCTCGATCACCTTGCGGTACTGGTCGAGCGGATGCGGGCCGTCCTTGCCGATCGTCTTCACGCCAATGGCGATGCCGGCGCAATTGACCAGAATACGCGGTTCGCCAAGCTTGTTCGCCACCTCCGCGACCGCGGCCGCGCCACTGTCGGCGCTGCTGACGTCGCATTGGATGGCAATGCCGCCGATATCGGCGGCCACCCTTGCCGCCCGTTCGATGCCGACGTCGAAGATGGCGACCTTGGCGCCTTTCGCGGCCAGAGCCCGCGCCGTCGCTTCGCCTAGCCCCGACCCGCCGCCGGTGACGATTGCAATGTGGCCGCTCGGGTTCATGTCAATCTCCTCCACCGGATCGCAATACGCTGTCTTGCCAGGGCGGCATAACAGCACCGGGATGGTCAGGCAATCGCGGCCATGTGCGCGCCGACCTTGGCCTTGCTGGCATGGCAGACTTCGCCGGTGAGCCTGGCGACGGCACCCGGCACGATCTCATGCGACAGCAGGCGGTCGAGATCGACCGGTCTTGGCATGGAGATCTGTCCGCGCGGGATACGCTTGAAGCCGAGCGGGCCGTAATAGGGCTCGTCGCCGACAAGCATCACCGCCGGCACGCCGGCCTTGGCGGCGGCTTCCAGTGCGATCGCCACCAGGCGGCGGCCGATGCCGAGGTTCTTGTAGGCGGGCCGAACGGCAAGCGGCCCGAGCATCAGCGCGCGGCCGACGCCGGCGGCGATGCGGGTCATGCGCACCGAGGCGACGACGATGTCGCCATCGACGGCGACAAAGGACATCGACCGCTCATGGCCGCCGGCCTCACGGATCTTGTAGGCGGCCAGAACAAAGCGGCCCGGCCCGAAGGCTTCGTCGTTTATAGCTTCGATCTGGAGGTCATGCGCCGGGGTTTCCGGCAGGTATTTCACGTCGGCAAGGCTCATGGTCTTTGCGTTCCGGTATGCGAGGAAGGTTTGCTGCAGACGGCAGCATTCGCCAGTCAGCGCTTCATCAAGCGCGGGCGCCCTTTCGTCGTCGGTCAAACCGGATCAAAGCAAAGTCGAACATGCGGATTTTCCGCTAGCATCAATTTTCGACCACTGCAATCGACCCTTTCGCTGGCCCTATGGATTGACGATCTGTTCAGCGCTGTGGGTTTCCGCATCGCCGCTTCACGTCCTACATGGGTGGAGACGCGAAAGGGATGTTTCATGGGATTGCTGGTCGAAGGCAAATGGCTGGACCGCTGGTACGACACCAAGGGCAGCGGCGGCAAATTCGTGCGCTCGCAGTCGCAATGGCGTGACTGGATCACCCGCGACGGCATGCCCGCCGAAGGCCGCGGCCGGGGCTTCAGGGCCGAGCCCGGCCGCTATCACCTCTATGTCTCGCTTGCCTGCCCCTGGGCGCACCGGACGCTGATCTTTCGCGCGCTGAAGCGGCTCGAGGACATCATCTCGGTTTCGGTGGTCCATCATTTCATGGGGGCGAACGGCTGGACGTTCCTGACCGAGGACGGCGCCACTGGCGACACGCTTTACGGCCTCGACTTCCTGCACCAGATCTACACCAAGGCCGATCCCGCCTATTCGGGCCGGGTGACCGTTCCCGTGCTGTGGGACAAGAAGGAGCAGACCATCGTCTCCAATGAATCCTCCGAAATCATCCGGATGCTCAATTCGGCCTTCGACGAATGGGGCGACGCCAGCCTGGATTTCTATCCGCAGCGCCTGCGCGGCGAGATCGATGCCATCAACGCGCTGGTCTATCCGGCGGTCAACAATGGCGTCTACCGCGCCGGCTTCGCCACCACGCAAGCCGCCTACGAGGAAGCGTTCGGAGAATTGTTCGCGGCGCTCGACACGCTGGAGGACCGGCTGTCGCGCCAGCGCTATCTAACCGGAGAGCGCATCACCGAGGCCGACTGGCGGCTGTTCACCACGCTGGTGCGCTTCGACCCTGTCTATGTCGGGCATTTCAAGTGCAACCTGCGCCGCATCGCGGATTACCCGAACCTGTCGAACTATTTGCGCGACCTCTACCAGGTGCCGGGCGTGGCGGGCACGGTGAACTTGCATCACATCAAGGCGCATTACTACGGCAGCCACGAGACGATCAATCCGACGCGGATCGTGCCGGTGGGGCCGGAACTGGACTATGCCGCGCCGCATGACCGGGCGCGGTTCGGGCTCTAGAGCGGTTTATCGTTTCACGGAAACGCAGAACCGCTTTATCTCCTTGTTTTGACGCAATTCCGCACGGAAAACCGCTGCGCACTTTTCCTGTAATTGCTCTAGGAGGGCCTGCGCCGCGAGGTCGATCCTGACTGAAGCTTGAAATCCTATTGGAAGGTCTCGGCGTTGGTGCGCGCTTGCCTGGCAAGCTCTGCCTTGAGAAAACTCTTGCCCATACGGCTGGAATAGCCTGCCGCGTTGACGATGAAGGCCGCAAGCCCCCCAATCAGCAGGATAAAGATCCAAACGAGAGGACCGAAAGCATTGCTTCCCGGCATGGCTCCGCCCGCAACGGCCAAACCTCCCAGGACTAAGGAAAGTCCGCAGGACACCAGCGACGACAGGAAGGTAATCCTCCAATATTCACCCCGATCGAAGAGCCGAAGGTTTTGCCGAACGAACTTGTAGGATGCGAAAGAGGTCGATCCAAATGCTATGGCAAAGCCGATCGCGTGACTAAAATTGTCAGGCATCGATGGGAAGATCAGAGCTATGCCGGTAAAACCGATTGTCAGGCCTACCATCATGAGGCTGTAATAGCCGACATATGGCCATACACTCACCGCCCTTTCTTGTTCATTGCTCATCTTTTCCCCGCTGTGCATCTTTTCGATCAGCATAGCAGTGTATTCTTTGGAGAAATGCAAGCTCACCAATAGGACGACACTGGTTCGCCATGAACAACCTCGGCGATCCGGCGCAGCGTCGCGGGCGTCGTGCCCTCGGGCAGACGGTCGAGCGGAAAGAAGCCGGCCTCGGCGATCTCATGATCGGGAAGCTTCGGCGTCGTCTGGGTGAAACTTTCAATCAAGTAGAGACCGACATGATCGCGGCGGCTGGCGCGGCGGTTGAAATGCATGGATTGCAGCACCGGCGGGGCGGTCAGCGCGATGTTGCCTTCCTCGACGAGTTCACGTGCCAACGCTTCGGCCATCGTTTCGCCGACCTCGACGCCGCCGCCCGGAAGCTGCCAGCCGGGCACATAGGTGTGGCGGATGAGGAATACGGAATTGGCTGAGGCGTCATGGATCAGGCCGCGCACGCCAAGCGTCATCGGCCGCCTCAGCACGAAATAAAGGTGGAACAATCGTCCCCTGAAGCCAGGCCAGCCGGTCTGGCGCAAAGCAGTCGCGGGATCAGTCGCCATCAGTAGCGAAACCGTGGGTGGAAAGCAGCGAGCCCGTCGCCTATGAAGGTGGAATGTTCAGGCTCGCGCATATTTCCGATGTCCATCTTGGGCCGCTTCCCGATGTATCCTATCGCGAACTCGCCTCCAAGCGCGTGCTCGGCTATGTCAACTGGCAGCGCAACCGCCGCCGCCACATGCATGACACCGTCATCGACGCGATTGTCGCGGACATGAAGGCGAGCGGACCCGATCATCTCGCTGTCACCGGCGACCTGGTAAACCTGGCGCTCGACGGCGAGATCGAAATGGCCAGGCACTGGCTGGAGACTCTGGGATCGCCGCATGACGTGTCGGTGGTGCCCGGCAATCACGACGCCTATGTTCCCGGCGCCTTCGACAAGATCTGCCGGTCCTGGGCCGCGTGGATGACCGGCGACGGCGTCAATGCGCCGATCGACCGCAATGCCTTTCCCTATCTGCGGGTGCGCGGTGAAGTCGCGCTGATCGGCGTCTCGACGGCGCGCGCCACGGCACCGTTCATGGCCAACGGCTTCTTCATGGAAGGCCAGGCGGAGCGGCTGGGCAAGATGCTCGACCAGGCCAAGGAGCAGGGCCTGTTCCGGGTCATCATGATCCACCATCCGCCGGTGCGCGGCGCCGTTTCGCAGCACAAGCGGCTGTTCGGCATTTCCCGCTTCCACAAGGTGGTTCGCCGGCATGGCGTGGAGCTTGTCGTGCACGGTCATTCGCATCTGCCGTCGCTGTCCTTCATCGGCGGGCGGACCTTGAAAGTTCCGGTGGTTGGCGTTGCCGCCGGGGGACAGGCGCCGGGCGGTAAGCATCCGGCGGCGCAGTACAATCTGCTTGATATCGACGGCGAAAAGGGCAGATGGCAGATACGCCTCACGCGACGCGGCCTGACTGGGCCGGCGATGCCACCCAGTGACTTGCAAACGCTGGTACTCGGCGTCGAAATGGCGCCTCAGCTGGTCAGAAGCTGATCTTCATCGCCAGGATACGATCCCAGAAGAACACGACCGAGGCAGTCAGCCCGACCACGGCGCCGGCGGCGATCAGGCCAAGGGCTGACAGGAAGGCGGACCAGATCTTGCCGCCTGTGGCCGACCGCAGCGGCGGTTCGGCTTCTGGAACCTCAGTGCGTCTCATGCCGGCGATAGCCGGCTCGACCCCGCCTTCCATCATTCTCTGGCGTTCGACGACGCGCTCGGCGACGTAACGCGTCACCTGGTCGGCAACCGGCTTCATCTCCGTCGATTCAGCGAGCACCACGCGGCCGATGCGGGTGTCCTTGAGAAAACGGTAGGTGCGGCGGTCGCGTCCCATGGCGACATGGCTGACGGCGTCGATCCACAGGCGCGGCTGCAGGCCGGACGACAATGCGAAGTCGAAATTGTCCATGTCGGCGGGTACGTCGGCAAAGACGGGCGCGAGCTCGGCGGCGAGCAGCTCTAGACGCATGCGATGCGCCTCGCGCATATCGACGACAACGTCGTCGCGGTCGGCAAAGGCATTCTTCACGTCACGAATGGCATCGGACAGTTTTCGCGACGGATCGATGGGGGTGATTCTTTCGCCTGCGTCCTTCATCGGCGTTTGCCTCGCGGTTCGGTTAACACCCGGTTAACACAGCTGCCGGCAAATTGCACTGACGAGATGAATGGGGAACTGGGGCGATCAGCCTGCCGCGGCGGCGAGTTTTGGACGAACGGACCGGCTGCGGCGGTTCATGTTGCGTCGTATGATTTCGGCGACGAGGTCGGGTGCTTCCTCGACCAGCATATGGCCGGCATTCAGCACATGATGCCGATGAAAGTGCGCCGGCAGGTCGTCGGCCTGGGTGACGGGCAGTACCGCATCATCGGTGCCCCAGGCCACCATCACCGGCATGTTCAATGCCTCGAGCCATTCGCGCGGGATGAGGCCTTGCCTGCCGTCGCGGGTCATGGCGGCCGCGATCTCGACAAGTCCTGACGTCTGGCCGGGACGTCCCCGCATTTCAAACAGGACATCCACGGTGTGCTCCGTGGGCACCTGTTGCGGACCCGACATGGCGGCAAGGCAGGCACGGATCTCGTCCCTTTCCACGGCGGCGGCAAAGCGGCGCAACAATGCCGCGTTGATCTCGTGACCAAAGCCGCCCGGCGCCAGAAGCGTCAGCGACGCAATCCGTGCAGGTTCGGTTGATGCCATCAGCGCGGCAATGGCTCCGCCCATCGAGTGACCGACGAGGTGGGCCCGCTTTATTCCGCGCGCCGCCAGATCTGCAAGAACGGCATTGGCCGCCACCTTGGCCGGGCCGGCGCCCGGAAAATCAAGCGATAACCCGTGGCCGGGCAAGTCATAGGCCAGCGTTCGCGCGCCGTTCGCCAATGCCCCGCTTACGTCGCGCCAGACATCATGGCCACCGCCAAAGCCATGCAGCAAGACGATGACTTTCGACCCATTGCCCTGTTCAGTGGCGTAAAGTGATGAAATCATGAAAGCGGATGGCTTCAAGACATTCGGGCACATCAATTGTGGCGGGACGCCAATTGCTGCTGGATTGCTCTTTGTCCAGCAATATGGCCAGTAAAATTTTCGCGATGGGTCGGTCAACTCAAAGATTTTTTTGACCAATATTAGCTGGCGCTGCCAAGGCCGGCGGCACGCAGGGCCTCGAGAAGCCGGTCGGTCAGATCAGCGGGATATCGCCTCTCGACGAATATGGCGCGCGGGTCGGCCGCGAATTTCGGAAATTTGGTTGTCAGTTCGTCCAAAAGCCTGGCTGCCAGCGCGTCGCGCCCGAGGAATCTGGCGCTGATCAACCGAGCGGCAAGATAGTGTGACTTCGTTGCCGTGGTTCTGAGCGCGGTGCTGGCGGCGGCGGCCTTGTTCATGTCACCTAGCATGAATTCACCGGCGAAGAGCCCGAAGTCCCACCATGTCGGGTGCGCGCTGGATGTCTCCACCGCATGGGCCATGATCGGCGTTCCCTCGGCATATTTGCCGGCAAAGATCAGTCCGTAGCCGTAGGCGGCAGCCATTGCGATGTCATAGGGGTTGAGTTCATAGGCCTTGCGCATCCATCTGATGGCCTGCTCCGCGTTGCCGACACGAGAATTGATGTAGCCATAGGCACGGTGCGCATAGGGGCTGGTCGGTCCCATCTGTACGCCGCGATGGGCGAACATGAGCGCCTTGTCGACCGATGCGTCGGGCGGATAGCCGTAGTGGTCGCTGACCGCTTCGAGATTGAGGGACGCGAGTTCGGAATAGACGAGCGAAGATTTTGCGTCCCGGTTGGCGAGGCTCTCGAGGCAGCGATAGGCGGCTTCGTGCGTGTCTGCGTTCTGGTCGAGATAATATTTGTCGTTCAGGATCAGGCATTGTGTCAGGTCGGTCTGCAGGCCGCTCTGTTCGATATAGTTGTAAATGGTGCCGGAGGCTGGGACGGCCGAGCTCAGGATGGCGGCGACGCTGTCCTCGACGGTGGAAGGGGCGCTGTCGGCGGCAGTCAGGCTGCGTGACATCAGCACACGACCGCTGGCGATGCTCTGCAGCTCGAGGGTGATGCCGTCCGCATCCGGGCCCGGCATGATGTCGAAGACGAAACTGGCGGCGTCCGCGACAGGATCCGGCGACCTGTCGGCATCGCGGCTGATGAAGTTGACGGTGTCGAAGCCGGCCAGCCCGGCGCGCAGCGAGGCGGCAACCCGGCTCGCTTCGGGGCTGTTGGTCCTGGTGGCGATGTAGACAAGCGGAAGGGTTTCGACTGGCGCCGTCGAGATGCTGTTGGTTGCTCCGGCGGTCTCGATCGTTGCTGGTGTGTCGCCACCTGCCAGCAGTGTTCCGGTGCCTTGCCGCAGGATGAGCACCCCCAGCATGACGATGACCAGGGTGATCGCCGCCCAGAAGAACTGGAGCTGCCTGAGCACCGAGACCGTGGGCGCGGCTGCCGGGGGAACCGGCGCTACGGGAGGAGCCGGCGAAACGGCCGCATCGGCGCCGACATGTGCGTCGGCGGGTTGTTCGAGCAAGGTGGTGGCAATCGCTGCCGGGGAGGCGACCGCCTCCACCGGCTCCAGCTCCGGCACGCGAATGGCGTTGAGCTCATAGGCTGGTACATAGCCGCCGCGCGGAATGGCGATGCGGACCGGCTCGTCAATCCCCTCGCTGGCGAAATACTGCTGCAGAAGTTCGCGCAAGCGGCCTGCCTGCACGCGCACCACCGCATCGGTCGACGAATCGAAATCGCCGTCCTTGCCGAAGACGTCCATCGCGATCGAGAGGCCCTTGAGCCGGTCGGCTTCGCCGGCCTGCTCGCGCTCGACAAGGTAGCGGAGCAACTCGCGCGCACGCTCGGACCGTCCGAACGTTTCGCTGGCGAGCAGTCGCTCAAGTGTTTCGCGCACTGCGGGGGCGGCAGGCGTGGCATGCTGCAAGTGTCGATCCTCTCGAAGTCGGCACAGGTTAAGGTCTGATCATATAGGT
This sequence comes from Mesorhizobium carmichaelinearum, assembly GCA_943370265.1. Lineage (GTDB taxonomy): Bacteria > Pseudomonadota > Alphaproteobacteria > Rhizobiales > Rhizobiaceae > Mesorhizobium > Mesorhizobium carmichaelinearum_A. The sequence goes on along the minus strand of CALRQH020000029.1, from coordinate 28,049 downwards.
CCGGTACCAGCGTACAAGCGCGGTCATATTATGTGATCACGTACCTCACCGCATAATTTTCCGATGGTCAACACCCTGACCCGGCAAACCGATCTGGTCTGCCGGGTCATGTGAAAATCAGGCTGTTGGCAAGGGATGCCTACGTCTCGTCCGGACGTGCGGCACCGCCGGCACGTGAGAGATCAGCCGGCCTTGCGGCCGACAATCCGGTTGGCGGCGGACACCACGGCTTCCAGCGAGGCGGCCACGATGTTGGTGTTGATGCCAGCGCCGAAGAGCTTGCCGCCGGGATATTCCATCTCGACATAGGAGATGGCCGAGGCGTTCGAGCCGCGCTGCATCGAATGCTCGGAATAGTCGAGCACCGACATCTCCACGCCGACATGGCGCGAGAGCGCGTCGACGAAGCCATCGATCGGGCCGGTACCGGTGCCAGTGATCGTCACTTCCTTGCCGTTGTCGATGATGACCGCTTCCACCACGCGCCGACCCTTGACCTCGGTGTCTGGGTAGGTGTGATGGTCGAGGAATTTCAGGCGCGCGCCGGGCTGGTCGACGTAAGTTTCGAGGAAACGCTCGTAGATCCGTTTGGCCGGCACTTCCTTGCCTTCCGCATCGGTGATCGCCTGGATCTCCTGGCTGAACTCGATCTGCAGGTTGCGCGGCAGGTTAAGGCCGTGGTCGGCCTGCAGCACATAAGCGATGCCGCCCTTGCCGGATTGCGAGTTGATGCGGATGATCGCCTCGTAGCTGCGGCCGACATCCGCTGGGTCGATCGGCAGGTACGGAACCTCCCACAGCGGCGTGTTGGCCTTCTTCAGCGCTTTCATACCCTTGTTGATGGCGTCCTGGTGCGAGCCGGAAAAGGCGGTGTAGACCAGTTCGCCGACATAGGGATGGCGCTCCGGTATCCGCAGCTGGTTCGAATATTCGTAGACGTCCTTCATCCGGTTGATGTCGGAGCAGTCCAGTTTCGGATCGACGCCTTGCGTGTACATGTTGAGCGCGAGGTTGACGATGTCGACGTTGCCGGTGCGCTCGCCATTGCCGAACAAGGTGCCTTCGACGCGGTCGGCGCCGGCCATCAAAGCGAGCTCGGTGGCGGCGACGCCGGTGCCGCGATCATTGTGGGGGTGCAGCGAGATGATCAGGCTGTCTCGATTGTCGAGGTGCCGGATCATCCATTCGATGCGATCGGCATAGACATTCGGCGTCGAGGATTCGACCGTCGACGGCAGGTTGACGATCAGCTTGTTGTCGGGCGTCGGCCTGACGATTTCGGTGACGGCGTTGCAGATCTCCAGCGCCACTTCGAGTTCGGTGCCCGGGAAGCTCTCCGGCGAGTACTGGAAGCGGTAGCCGCCGCCGGCCTTTGCCGCCATGTCGGTGATCAGCTTGGCGGCATCGGTCGCAATCCGCTTGATGCCGGCGACGTCCTTCTCGAAGACGACGCGGCGCTGCAACTCGCTGGTCGAGTTGTAGAAATGCACGATCGGGGTCTTCGCCCCCTTGAGCGCCTCGAAGGTTCGGGTGATGAGTTCGGGGCGGCACTGCACCAGCACCTGCAGGTCGACATCGTCAGGGACATTGCCTTCTTCGATGCACCAGCGGGCGAAGTCGAAATCCGTCTGCGAGGCGGACGGGAAGCCGATCTCGATTTCCTTGAAACCCATGTCGAGCAACAGGGCCAGCATGCGGGCCTTGCGTTCGTGGCCCATCGGGTCGATCAGCGCCTGGTTGCCGTCGCGCAGGTCGACCGAGCACCAGATCGGTGCCTTGTCGATAACCTTCGATGGCCAGGTGCGGTCGGAGAGACCGACGACGGGGTAGGGCTGGTATTTGCGGGCAGCGTCCGGCATGCCGCTTACTGTGCCCTTGCCGGCTGTCGCGGCATTCGATCGGATGTCTTCGCGTGCGTTCATTGTCTTGTCTCCCGGCGGCTCGCGGGTCCGCCTTCAGGCGGATTTGGTGCCGAGCGGCGCCTTTACCAGAATTTCATTCGCTGATTGTGAATTGCCAAGGAGCATGCGCGTAAGCGGCGGTTCGACCGCCGGGCGCTCCTTCAGCGAACCCGGCGATCGCCGATAAGGCCGAGAAGAAGCAGGGTGGAAGCAAGCGCGCGCACGGTCTGGCCGGCAAAGCCGGTCTGACGGGAAGCGACGGAGGGGACGCGCGTGTTCATGGCGGTTCTCATACATGAGCGGCCAAAGGGAGGCAAGTGGGGCGGCACGGCTGTCCTTGCCGGACACTCTTTCCCGTGCAGGGCAAATGCGCCACACTTGGCGGTGGTGAAGGTTGTTGCGCCTTGCCGTGAGGAGGGGTCGTCCATGAACTTCGTGTTCTTCTCGCCGCATTTTCCCACCAATGGCGCCGATTTCTGCGATCGGCTCAAGAAGGCCGGCGCCACGGTGCTCGGCATCGGTGACGCCCCCTTCGATGCGCTGGACGGCAAGCTGAAGGCGGCCCTGTCGGAATATTACCGCATCCCCGACATGGAGGACTATGACGCCGTATTCCGGGCGATAGGTCATTTCATCCACAAATGGGGCCGCATCGACCGCTTCGAGTCGCTCAACGAGCACTGGCTGGAACTGGAAGCCAATATCCGTACCGACTTCAACATCTTCGGCACCAAGCTCGACTTTGTGAAGAACCTGAAGCGCAAGAGTCGCATGCGCGCCTTCTTCCGCAAGAGTGGCGTCGAGACCATCCCGCAGCGCAAATGCTCCGATCGCGCCGGGGCCATGACCTTCATTCGCCGCGTCGGCTATCCTGTCGTGGTGAAGCCGGATTCCGGCTCCGGCGCCTCGAACACCTACAAGATTTCCAACGCTAGGGAACTTGACCATTTCTTCAAGGAAAAGCCGGCGAATGTGAACTTCGTCATGGAGCAGTTCATCGAGGGGTTGGTAGTGACCTTCGACGGGCTGGTTAACAGGGACGGCGAGGTGGTGCTCGCGGCCAGCCATCGCTACGACCAGAGCGTGATGGACGTGGTCAACAGGGATCGGCATATGAGCTACACCTGCTTTCCCCGGATCAACCCGGCAGTCGAGGAGGCTGGGCGCAAGATTCTGAAAGCATTCGACGTTCGCGAGCGCTTCTTCCACATCGAGCTGTTCCAGACCAGGGACGACCGCGTCATCGCGCTGGAGGTCAACATGCGCCCGCCGGGCGCCTGGATGACCGACGCCATCAATTACACGTTCGACATCGACGTCTATGCCGCCTGGGCCGACATGGTGGTGAAGGATGCCGCCGGCGGACCCTACGAGGGCAAGTATTTCACCGCCTATGCCAGCCGCAAGCGGCACTTGGCGTATCTGCATCGTCATGAGGACGTGCTGGCCGCGCATGGCGACAAGATCGTCCACCACCAAGCCATCGAAGAGGTTTTCAGCCGCGCCATGGGAAATTACGCCTACCAGATGCGGTCGAAAGACCCCGAGGCGCTGCGCGCCGCCGTCGATTACATCCATGCGGAAGAGGCATAGGCCCGATGGACATTTCCTACCACAAGGGTTTCAGCCGCAATCTCGGCCGCGACATGGAATACAAGCGTTACGGCCATGCCGGCCGGCCGGTGGTGGTGTTCCCGACCTCGCAAGGGCGCTTCTACCAGTTCGAGGATTCCGGTGCGGTGGCGGCACTTGCCGATTTCATCGACACCGGCCGCATCCAGTTGTTCACGCTTGACGGCATCGACGCGGAATCCTTCTTCAACAAGCATGCCGATGCCGCCCACCGCATCGGCCGCCACGAAGCCTATTTCCGCTATGTGCGCGAGGAGGCGCTGCCGGAGCTGATGTCCACGGCCACCGGGGCCAATGGCGGGCGGAACCTGAAGCCGCTGTTCTGCGGCTGCTCGATGGGCGGCTATCATTCGTCGAACTTCGTCTTCCGCTTTCCCGAACTGGCCAGCGGCGTCATCGCGCTGTCGGGCGTCTATTCGAGCCGCGATTTCTTCGGCAAGGCGCTCGATGGCGACATCTTCTACAATTCGCCGCTCGACTATCTGCCGGGGATTGTCGACCAGAAGCTGCTTGGCCGGCTGAAGGCGCTGAGGCTTATCTTCTGCTGCGGGCAGGGGGCCTGGGAGGAGCGCATGCTGGTCGAGACACGGGCGCTGGAGCAGATCCTGCGCGACAAGCACATTCCCGCCTGGGTCGACTATTGGGGCGGCGATGTCAGCCACGACTGGCCATGGTGGCACAAGCAGCTGGTCTATTTCTTCGCCCGCTGGCTGGACGACGACCTGATGCATCGGCTCGATTGATGGATACGAACTGTCCCATCCACCGCTTTGTCGAGGCCACCAATGATGGTGACACCGAGGCCTTTCTGAGCATTTTCACCACCGATGCCGTGCTGATCGACTGGGGCCGCAAGTTCAGGGGGCGCCAGCAGATCGCGCAGTGGAACGAATCCGACAATATCGGTGTCCAGTCCAGGCTGCGCATCGTCAGCATCGCCGCGGCCAAGGGCGCCTGCCGCGTGCGCATTACCGTGACCGGCAATGGCTTCAACGGCGAAGGCGACATGACCTTCAAGCTGGACGGCGACCTGATTTCGAGCCTGGTGATCGCCTGAGATTGCCGGGTTACGCCTCCTGGCACGCCTCCAGGGCAGGCGTCTCGCGTTCCGCCGCCGGTCCGCGCCGAAGGCCGAGGAAGACGACGATGGCGGTCACGATGGTGATCGTTGCCAGTACGATCAGCAGTGTATCGAAGGCGGTCTCGTAAGCGTGGACCAGCATGGCGTGGTCGGCTTGCGGCAGGCTCTTCGTCGCGGCGCCAGGATTGCCGGTGACCAGCAACTGGGCTGCTTCCGTGGTGCTTGAGGCAACGCCTCGCGCGGTGAGCTGCGCGGCTGTGAAACCCGAAAGGGCCGCACTGACGATTGCCAGGGCCACACCCTCGGAAGCGATGCGGGTGGTGTTGAAGATACCCACGGCCATTCCGGCGCGCTCCTTGGGCACGACACTGACGGCCAGCCCGTCCATCAATCCCCACGGCAGGCTGATGCCGAAACCGATCGTCAGCAGAGGCGCTATCACCGCGGCGCTGTCTGCCGGAACCTGGCTGAGCCAGACGAGGCCGGCCGCGGCAATGAGCAGGCCGATGCCACAGATCATGGCCGGGGCGACAGAGCGCGCCAGCAGGCCGGCCAGCATCGGCAAGACCAGCAATGGCCCCGACAGGCAGATCATCAATTGCCCCGCCTGAACCTCGGTCATGCCCTCGATGCCGATGAAGCGGATGGGCAACAGCACCAGCAGGACCACGAAGGCGTAGGCGGGCGCGGCCGCCAGAAGCTGGACGCCGACGAAACGCGGGTAGCGGAACAGCGTGAGATCCAGCATCGGACGGCGCACGCGCCGTTCAACGACGACGAAGACCGTCAGGAAAAGCATGGCGGCCGCGAGCAGCATCATGACGAAAGGGTTCGTCCAGCCGCTCCGCGGAGCGCTGAGCACGCCATAGGTGAGCGACGCGAGCGCCAGCGTGAACGTGGCGGCACCTGGCCAGTCGACGCCCGCCGCATCCGGGTCGCGGGATTCGCGGAGGTGGCGGGCGCCGAGGATGAAAGAAGCGACCGCCAGTCCGACGACGAGAAGGAAGATCGAACGCCAGCCGAAGGCATCGATGAGCATGCCGCAGGCGATGGGGCCAAAGGCGAGCCCGATGCCGAAGCTGGTGCCAAGCAGGCTGAACGCCCGCAGTTGCGTTGACCCCTCGAATTCCTGGGCGAGGGCCGAGGCGCCGCCCGCGAACGCCGCCGCGCTGCCGATCCCCTGAGCCGCCCTGAAGATGTCGAACCAGACGATATCCGGCGCGAGCGTCGCGGCCAGCGACGCGACGACAAAGGTAAACAGGCCGGACAGGAATATCCGCTTGCGGCCATGATTGTCGGCGAGGGCGCCCAGCGCCATGAGACTGGCGCCAAAGGTCAGCATGAAGGCGTTCGTCACCCAGTTGAGTTCGATCGGGCCGCCGCCCAGTTCGCCGGCGATCCGCGACAGGGCAACAGCCGGTCCGGTGAAAGTCAGCGGCATCGTCATGGCGGCAAGGCATACCGAGAGAAGGACGAACCAGCGCTGCGCCGCGCCGGCGGATCGGATCGTTGATGTCATGGATTTTCCTGTCCTGAAGGATCGTTCGCTGCCGCCGACATCGCAACGTCCCGGCGGCAGTCTCGTGCCGGCAAGATAGTCCGGCGACATTCCCACCAGAATGGTGGTAAATCTCCATTCATACCGGAATGAAACGCTCGAATGGATCGATGGGATGGATCGTCTGAATGGCCTTCTGGCCTTTGCCCGCACCGCCGAGCTCGGCAGCTTCGTCGCCGCCGGGCGAGTGCTTGGCCTCTCCGCCTCGGCGGTCGGCAAAAGCGTTGCCAGGCTGGAGCAGGAACTAGGCGTGCGCCTGCTTCAGCGCAGCACGCGGCGGATCGGCCTCACAGAGGAAGGCAAGTTGTTCAACGAGCGTGTCCGCCGCATCCTCGATGACATCGACGATGCCGAGGCCATGCTGTCGCGAACGCGCGAGACGCCGCATGGACGGCTCCGCGTCTCAACGCCGATCGTCACCTACCATATGCTGTTGCCGGTGCTGCCCGCCTTCATGGCGCGCTATCCGGACATCGAACTCGACATCGACTTCAACGACCACATTGTCGATATCATCGAAGAAGGCATCGATGTTGCCATCCGCAGCGGCGACCTGCCGGATTCGAGGCTGCTGGCGCGGCCTCTCGGCCCTTTCCGGCTGCATCTGTGCGCGGCTCCCTCCTACCTCGTGCGCCATGGCATCCCAGCGACGCCGGACGATCTGCGGCATCATCTTGGCATACGCTTCCGTTTTCCCAACAGCGGCAAGGTTCAGGAATGGCCGCTGACCACGGGCGCGGGCGAGGTGGAGACCCGCACCGTGCTGACCTGCAACAATATGGAGGCCTTGAAGGGCGCGACGATCAGCGGGCTCGGCATCGGCTGCATGCCCGATTTCCTGGTGCGCGATGCGCTGGCCACCGACGCCTTGCGCAGCCTTCTCGACGAGCATGTCGACGGAAGCGGCCAATTCAGGATGCTCTGGCCATCCAATCGCTACCTTTCGCCGAAGGTGCGCGTCTTCATCGACTTCCTTTCCGAACGGTTTTCCGGGGAGCGATAGGTTCAGCATCACATCGATCACGAGATGGGTCGTCATGCCAGCGGTGGCCCGATCATCACGGCGTTGTGATCTCAATATATGAAGGTAAACTTTGCAGTTTACATTCGCATATGCCAGAACATCGCAATGGGTGACAATCACGACCACCAGGATGATCCCGATGCCGCACGCGCCCTGGCCGTGGCGGAAGAGCTTCGGGTCGTGGTCAGCAGGCTGAAACGGCGTCTGCGTGAGCAGGCCGATGTCGGCGACCTGACCTCGTCGCAGAAGTCGGTGCTGCTGCATCTGGAACGCGAAGGTCCGGCGACAGTCACGGTGCTGGCGCGGGCCCAGAACATGCGCCCGCAATCGATGGGCGCCATCGTGTCGACGCTGCAAGAGGCTGGGCTGGTTGAAGGCGCACCGCATCCGAGTGACGGCCGGCAGACCATCCTGTCACTGACGCCCGCTTGCCGCGACATCATTACGGCCGGGCGGGCAGCTCGGCAGGACTGGCTGTTCCGAGCCATCCAGACGAATCTTGACCGGGAAGAGCAGCAGCAACTGGCTGATGCCATCGAATTGCTGAAGCGGCTCGCCGCCTCCTGACCACCATCCATATGCGAACCGCCGTTCCGGTCGCCGAAAGGAAACACCATGGCAGTGACCACGCTTGACCAAAACACGGCGCTTGTCGTGATCGACCTGCAAAAGGGGATCGTCGCGTTTCCCACTGCCCATCCGACAAGCGAGGTCGTGAGGCAGGCAAGCATACTGGCGGATGCGTTCCGCAGTCGCGGCTTGCCAGTCGTGCTGGTCAATGTTGCCGGCGCGCCTCCCGGTCGAACGGAACAGCCACCTCGCGTAGGTACCTTTCCCGCCGGCTGGGCGGATCTTGTCCCCGAACTGGCCCAGCAGCCGGGAGACCACACGGTGACCAAGCGCACGGCGGGCGCCTTCGTCAACACGGATCTCGAAGCCTGGCTGAAGGGCGAGGGTGTCACCCAGGTGGTGATCGTCGGCGTCGCCACCAGCATGGGCGTCGAGGCGACCGCGCGCCATGCCCGTGATCTCGGCTTCAACGTCACGCTCGCCGTCGACGCGATGACCGACACGAACGTCGATCCCCACGACAACAGCATCGCGCATGTCTTTCCGAGGCTGGGCGAAACCGGCACGACGCAGGACGTCATCGATCTGCTGGCCAGAAGGGGTGCCTGACGATGCAATGGATCGACTATGCATCCTATCTGTTTGGCGGCGCCTTCCTGACGAATGCGGTGCCGCATTTCGTCAGCGGGGTGATGGGGCGGAGCTTTCAAAGCCCCTTTGCCACGCCGCGCGGCGAGGGGCATTCCTCCTCGACCGTCAACCTTCTGTGGGGATTTCTCAACCTCGTGATCGGCTATCTCCTGGTGATCCGCGTCGGTGACTTCGATCTGCGTTCCACGGCCGATGTCGTAGCACTTGGATTGGGGGCTCTCCTGATCGGATTGTTCATGGCGCGACATTTCGGCCGTTTCAACGGCGGCAACTCACCGGTCGACGGATGAGCACTCCGGCGAAGGGCACGTTTCGCTCGCTGGCCGGCTTCAACTACCGGGTCTGGGCTGGCGGCGCCATCGTGTCCAATGTCGGAACCTGGATGCAGCGCACCGCCCAGGACTGGGTGGTGCTGACCCAGCTGACCCACAACAATGCGACCGCCATGGGCGTGGTGATGGCGCTGCAGTTCGCACCGCAGATCCTGCTTTTGCCATGGACGGGTTTTGCCGCAGATCATCTCGACCGGCGAAAACTGCTGCTGGCCACGCAGGGCGTCATGGGCCTGCTTGCGCTGGGCCTTGGCCTGCTTGCCATCACGGGGCTCGTCCAGTTGTGGCACGTCTATCTGTTCGCATTCCTGCTTGGCTGCGCGACCGCGTTCGACTCGCCGGCGCGCCAGACATTTGTCTCGGATTTGGTCGGCGAGGCCGACCTGTCGAATGCCGTGGCGCTGAATTCCACCTCGTTCAACGCGGCGCGGATGATCGGCCCAGCCCTCGCCGGCATCCTCATCGCTTCCGTCGGCTCCGGCTGGGTATTTCTCATCAACGCGGCGTCGTTTGCAGCCGTGCTTGCCTCGCTTGGCCTGCTGCGCGTTGGAGAGCTTCACCTGAAGGACAAGGCTAAGGGAACCCGGGGCAGCCTTGTCGAGGGTTTTGCCTATGTGTGGGGCCGCCCCGACCTCAAGGCCATCTTTTTCATGCTTTTCCTGATCGGCACGTTCGGGCTGAATTTTCCGATCTTCATCTCGACCATGTCCGTCTCGGCCTTTCATGTCGGGGCAAGCGAGTACGGGCTGCTGACGTCGACGATGGCGATCGGCTCAGTCGCCGGCGCGTTGCTTGCCGCCCGGAGCGAAAGGCCCCGCATGGCGTTTCTGCTGGTAGGCGCGGCGGTCTTCGGTTTCGGTTTTGCGCTGGCCGCGATCATGCCCAACTACTGGCTGTTCGGCCTCTCGCTCATCCTCATCGGCGTTTCCGCGCAGACGGTCACCACTTCGACCATCAGCCTGGTGCAGCTGTCGACCGAACCCGCCATGCGTGGCCGCGTCATGGCAATCCTGCTGGCCATTACGCTCGGGGGCACGCCCATCGGCGCGCCGATCGTCGGCTGGGTGGCCGACAGTTTCGGCCCGCGCTGGGCGCTCGGCGTCGGGGCGCTCGCGGGGCTGGCGGCGGCTGCCGTCGTGGCGCGCTATCTGATGCGCTATCACCATATGCGGCTGCTCGTGAATGCCGGACGCGTGCGCATCGTCATGGACGCCGACGCGGCCCTGGAGCATGCATGACGAAGGGGTCGCGGCGCCGAAGTGGAAGCGCCTTGGCGTCAATCGGTCTTGGCGGGAGACAGGCCGAAGCCGCCCACGGGGTGGGTTTCTATGCGGAATTCCATGCCGGCAATCATCGTGCGCGCCTCGGCGATGGCTGCCTGGACTTCCGGCAGCTGCAGCGATGCCTTGTGGCTGGCGGCGTCCGTCCACACCTCCGTCACCCAGATGGCGTCGGCGTCGGCCGGGTCCCTGGCGATCACATAGCTCAGGCATCCCGGCAGCGCGCCGGTGCTGGCACGCAGGATGTCCATCACAGCATCGCGCTGGCCGCGCGTCGCCCGCATCTTGCCGATCAGTCCGTACATTCCATTTGTCTCCCTTCAAAGCCTTCGACCGGATGCGAGCCGCCAGTATGCAGCTCGCGATTCAAGGCATCAACTGGCCGCCGTTCACCTCGATCACCTGACCGGTGATGTAGCCGCTCAGGAGATCGGAGGAGAGGAACAGATAGGCGCCGACGCAATCCTGCGCCGTGCCGGCGCGACCCTGCGGGATGGTGGCGACCATGCCCTTCATCTGTTCGTCTGTCGAATAGCGTTCGTGGAAGGGGGTGGCGATGGTGCCCGGCGCCACGGCGTTGACGCGGATGCCAAAACCGATCAGTTCCTTGGCCATGCCGCGCGTCACATTGGAGACGAAGGCCTTGGCCGAGCCGTAGAGGCCGGCGCCGCCACCGGCGCCATTGCGCGCGGCGATCGAAGATGTGTTGACGATGAAGCCGCCCTGTTTCTTCAGCCACGGGATCGCCTTGCGCGAGGCGGTCAGCACGGAGCGGGCGTTGAGGTCCATCACCGCATCGTAATGCGCCTCGGTCTGCTCGGCATAAGGCACACGGCCGAGCATGCCGCCGGCATTGTTGACGAGGCCGTCGAGCCGGCCGAAATGCCCAGCGCTGTCCTCGACGACACGCTCGACATCGGCGGGCACAGAAAAATCGCCCTGGACCAGAAACACGTCGCCGCCGCCGTCGCGGATGGTACCGGCAAGTGTCTCGGCTGCTTGCCGGCTCGAATTGTAGTGCAGCGCCACCCGGCTTTTCTGCGCGGCATAGGCCAGTGCCAATGCTGCCCCTATACCGGTCGAGGCGCCGGTGACCAGCACCGCCTTGCCGGCGAGATCAGGAATCGAGAGCGTGGTCTGCGGCACCGCAAATTCCTCCAATGAGCCCGGCCGTTTCCGGCCTTCTCAGGACTGTGCACTATGGCCGCAGATACGCATAGCCCTGGCGTTGCAACTCAGCGAGCTTGACGACGCCGCCCTTGTCGGCGGCGTGGAAACCGTCGAGCAGGTCGGTCAGCGCTATGTCCATGCCCCGCATTGTGTTGGCGCAGGCATAGGGGCTGAGGCCTTGCTGGGTCAGGCCGGAGAGGCGGCTGGAGATGGCCCCGGAGGCGCTCTTCGACTTGAAGGCGGCAAGTGCGGGGCCATGCACGACCAGCACGATCTCGACATTGCCGCCGGTGCCCTCATAGTGGTTCTTGATGTTGCCGAGCACGAAGCCGACCTTGTCGACGTCGCTCAGATGGTAGGCGACCTTGGGCTTTTCTTCCGCCGTGGCCGCTGCCGCCGTTCGCAGGCCGAGAAGCGTTCCTGCTCCGGCAAGAACTCCACGGAAAATATCTCGCCGCAGCATCATATTCCCCCGCTCTCAACTCGCTGGAATTGCATGGTCTCGATGACGATCCTAGCATAAAATGGAACAACGTCCTGTCGAGGCGAGGAGAGGTCACGTGGCGTTGAAGGCAATTCTGGGCGCCGGATTTGGAACAGCGCTGCTTGCACTATTGTCCTGTGCGGCCTTCGCCGATGACGCGCCCAAGCTCAGCGAACTCAGCCCCGACGGCAAGGATGCCTGTTTCGGGCGCGTCTACGATGCCGCGCATCTCAAGGCGCATCCACAACAGAAAGTGGCGCGGATCTTCTTCTACTACGGTCATGATCCGGTCAGCCGCCCGAACGAGGAACCGGCGCCTGGTTCCGACACATCCTACAACGCCTTCATGACGACAACCGTGCGCGGCGCCAGCAAGCCCGACTGGGCCGGCGGCTGGTGCAACAGGCAAGATCCCAATGACAAGTCCAGCGGCATCCATTGCGGCATGGACTGCGACCGCACCCTGGCGTCGCTGAAGGTCGACGACAAGGGCCGCCTGGTCATCTCGGATGTGCAGCCGGATCTCTATCTCGATGCGGGGTCGGAGGAGGAACTCGGCACCGCTGAATACAACAAGCAGGCGTTGGGCAAGGAGGATGACGGCTTCCTTCTGGACCCGATGCCTTCAGCGATCTGCAAAGCCGAATTCGCGCGCATCGATCCGATCGACCCGGCGCTCGGCGCACCGCTGCGCGAGCGCCTGAAGCCGGACCAGGCTTTCTGCTACGGCCACGACTATGATGACACGCATATGGCTGGTCATGCCGGCCAGTTCACGCAATCGATCCGGGTTTTCCGAGGAGCACTTGAACTGGCCTCGTTCGCCAAGGATGGCGATGCCTCGAACTGGCCGGATGGCGCCGATATTGCCGTGTCGGTGACCACGCGGCAGAAGTCGGGCAAGGTCACGCAGATCTATACCTGCCAGGGCGAGGCCGACCAGTGGCGCTGCGCGGCGAGCGCGAAGATGAGCGACTTCTCCTGCGACATCACGCAGAAGGAAATCTTCCTGCGCCGCGGCGCCGACGGCACCATGATGCTGGCCAACCCCAACAGCAGCCTGCCGATCGTCGACCTCTGCTCGAAGGCGGCCGACGGCAAGACCAAATCCGACGACAAGGTCTACCGCCTGCAGCCGATGCCGCAATCGGCCTGCGCACCGTGAACATCAGCGCTTCGTCATCCTATGGCGAAGCAAGGAGCGAAGCGACGCGGCGCAGACCATCATAGGATCCATGCCGGGACTCGGAAGCGCTGCTACGGTGCAGAATTCTGCGCCGCTGCATGCTTCCACCCAGGGCCCGGCATGAATCCTCGGGTCTCCGCGACGGAGCTCTGCTCCTGCTCCGTCCGTGGATGACGAAGTCGAGGAGTTTCGGCTAATTGCCAAGGTCGTGACGGCAGACCGTCTCAAGCGAACGGAATGGCCGTCGTGCCCTTCGGCAGCTTCGCCTCGTCGTCGGGCTCGACATGGATGGTGACGCGCACCGAGGGGATCTCGGCTTTCAACGCGTCCTCGATGCGGTCGCAGATGACGTGGCTGGCGCCGACCGACATGTCGGCGTCGACGACGAGATGGAACTCGATGAAAGTGGCGCGGCCGGCGATGCGCGTCTTGAGGTCATGGACCTCCAGCGCGCCCTTGCAATTGGCCGAGATGATGTCGCGGATATGCATGTGTTCCTGCGTGTCCACGGCGCGGTCCATCAGTCCGTTCATCGACGAGCCGATGACGTGCCAGCCCTGCCACAGGATGTTGAGCGCGACGATGACGGCCAGCGCCGGATCGAGGATCTGCCAGCCGGTGAGGATGGCTCCGACCAGACCGCCAAAGACGCCGATCGAGGTCACCACGTCCGTCATGATGTGATTGCCGTCGGCGACCAGCGCCGGCGATTTTTCGGCCCTGCCGGCGCTGATCAGTCTCCAGGCCCAGAAGGCATTGATGACCGTGGCGGCGCCGTTGATGGCAAGGCCTTCCCAGGGCTGTTCAAGTGGTGCCGGCGTTTGCCAGGAGCGCCAGACCTCGTTGAGGATCAAGAGGGCGGCCACCACGATGAGAACGCCTTCGAGAACCGCCGAGAAGTATTCCGCCTTGTGATGACCAAAAGGGTGATCCTGGTCGGCCGGCTTGTAGCTGACCTGAATCGCCCAGAAGGCAGCGGCCGAGGCAATGACGTTGACGATGGATTCCAGCGCGTCCGAATAGAGCGCGACGGAGCCGGTCACGTACCAGGCGGCGAGTTTCAGAGCGAGCACGACGAAGGCGATGATGATCGACCAGAAGGCAAGGCTGGCGACCTTGCGCCTCATGGCAGCTTTGGCCGCGACCGCCATCGTGTTCTCGATTTCGGCCATCGATGTCAGGCTGCCTTTTCCTTGGCCTTGCGCGGCAGGTGGGCAACGATGTTCTCGATGATGCGCATGCCGGCATTGTGGCCGAGCGTCATGATCGATTCCGGGTGGAACTGCACGGCGGCGATAGGCTCCTTGCGGTGCTCGAAGGCCATGATGACGCCGTCCTCGGTCTCGGCCGTGACGATGAAGTCGTCGGGCAGCCGCACTGGATCGGCAAAGATCGAGTGGTAGCGGCCGACGGTGACTTCCTTGGGCAGGCCGGAGAAGATGATGCCCGGCTTCGACACCCGGATGCGCGACGGCTTGCCGTGCATGGGAATGTGCAGCTGCCTGAGCTCGCCGCCATAGGCCTCGGCCAGCGCCTGCAGGCCAAGGCAGACGCCGAAGATCGGCAGGTCGCGGGCACGCGCTCGTCTGATGGTGGCGGCGCAGTCGAAATCCTTCGGCGTGCCGGGGCCGGGCGAGAGCACGACGAGGTCGGGCTTCAGCCGGTCGAATACCTCTTCCGGCACCGGCGTGCGCACGGTCGAGACATTGGCGCCGGTCTGGCGGAAATAGTTGGCGAGCGTGTGGACGAACGAGTCCTCGTGGTCGACCAGCAGGATGTTGACGCCATCGCCGACGCGCGCGGTGGTGCGCTCGGTGCTGGCGGCGTTGCCGGCCTTGGCGTCGCGGATGGCGGAGAGCATGGCGGATGCCTTCAGTTCGGTTTCGGCTTCTTCTTCCTCGGGAACGCTGTCGAAGAGCAGCGTGGCGCCGGCACGCACCTCGGCGATGCCGTCCTTGATGCGGATGGTGCGCAGGGTCAAGCCGGTGTTCATGTCACCGTTGAAGTTGACCATGCCGATGGCGCCGCCGTACCAGGCGCGTGGGCTCTTCTCGTTCTGCTCGATGAAGCGCATAGCCCATAATTTTGGCGCGCCGGTGACGGTCACCGCCCAGGCATGCGACAAAAACGCGTCGAAGGCATCCATGCCTTCGCGCAGCCGGCCTTCGATATGATCGACGGTGTGGATCAGGCGCGAATACATCTCGATCTGGCGGCGGCCGATGACGCGCACCGAACCCGGTTCGCAGACCCGCGATTTGTCGTTGCGATCGACGTCCGAGCACATGGTGAGTTCCGACTCGTCCTTCTTCGAATTGAGCAGCTTCAGGATCTGCTCTGAGTCGGAAATGGCGTCCTCGCCGCGCTTGATCGTGCCCGAGATCGGGCAGGTCTCGACGCGCCGGCCGTTGACGCGCACGAACATTTCCGGCGATGCGCCGATCAGGTACTCGCCTTCGCCCAGATTGATGAAGAAGGAATAGGGCGATGGGTTGATGGCCTTGAGCTTGCGAGAAATCTCGGCCGGCTGCGTCTCGCAGCGTTCGTAGAACATCTGACCGGGCACGACCTCGAACAGGTCGCCGCGCTTGAAGCTGTCCATCGCCTTGCGCACGATGTTGGCGTATTCACCGGGCTCATGGTCGCCGCGCGGCGGAATGCGGTCGGGGCTCTTGAACGGCTCGACGACTTCGTCACGTGACAGGCCTTCCGTCGAGAACCCGTTACCGGAATAGTCGTAACGGTCGGTCCAGGCCTTGGCCGAATAGTGGTCGACGACCAGGATCTCGTCGGGCAGGAACAGCACGAGGTCGCGCTGGCTCTCCTTGCGTTCGAGCTTGTAGTCGACCGGATCGAACTGGAAGGCGAGATCGTAGCCGAAGGCGCCGTAGAGACCGAGATTGGCATCTTCCGAGGTCTTGAACAGAGCGGTGATGGCACGCAGCACGGTGAAGACCGAGGGAACGCGGCTGCGCTCCTCCTCGGTGAAGACGCGGCCCGGTTTGGCAACGTCGAGGCGGATGAGCTTTTTCGACGTTTCGACGATCGTCACCTCGGCCAAGCCGCCAAGCGTCGTGCCGATGATAGGCAACAGCGCCTCGCCACGGACGTTGAGCGCCTCGATGCGCATGGCGCGGCCGCGCGCGGAGATCACCAGCGGCGGATCGATGATGGCGGTGTCCCATCGCGTATAGCGGCCGGGATATTCGTAGTTCGAGGAAAACACCGCGCCCCGGCGCGAATTCAGCCCGTCGACATAGGTGTCGATCGCGCCCTCGTAAGGCCGGTCATGGCGCTCGCGGGTGATGGTCACGCCACCCGCGGTCACGAAACGTTCGGCCCCGTTTTCCAGAACTTTCATCGTCGTCATTGCCGTCTCCATCAGCGTCTTGGTTATGCTTCTTGGGGCAACGGACCCGGGAATGGCTTGGAAAAAACAAATGGCCGCCCGGACATTCCGTTGCGGCCACCTTCTATTTTCACGCGCACGCGTTCGAACAGGCCGCTGTCAGCAGGCCCACCACCAAATGGTCTTGATCGAACGCATGTTCATGGCGATTCCCATAGCGGCGATTGGGCGCCCACGCAACTGGATTCAATGCGGGCCGCGTGCCTCTCAGTCCTCCAGCGTCCCCGATCTTGCGTCGGCGCTCTTCCTGTCGCCGACCAGTTTCAAAAGGTCCTCGCCGGCACGGATGATGCGGCGGGAACGCCGGGTCAGGATGATGCCGTCCTGCGGGGCGAACACTTCCGTGCGCCCGCCGGCCTCACCCGGCGTATGGACGATGGTGGCGAGGCGCGCGCCCTTGGCGACGCGATCGCCGGGCTTCACGTCGTAGAGGACTGCGCCGGCCCGGGGCGCGGGCATCATGTCGATGTTTTCGAGTGGTGCGGCAACGCCCTTGAACGGGCCGGGCGCGGGCACGGCCGGATCGGTGATCACGCCGCGCGCGACCAGCAGGCGATAGAGCCCTTCGGCGTCGGCGGCGGCGAGCGCGCCGTCGACATCGAGCATGCCGCGATATTCGACGGTGGCGGCGACGCGGCGGTCGAACTTCGCCACATCGGCGGGCGCGTTCTGGTAGGGCATGATCGCCGCGCCCTCGAACGTGCCATCGGTATCTTCGCTCCACAGCAGCACGCCATCGACGCCCATGGCGGCGGCGCAGTCGGCCATGGCCGGCCACAGGCTGGTGTGAATGTAGAGATAGGCGAGGCCTTCGTCGTCGCAATGCAGGTCGAGCACGATGTCGTGGCCGAGGGACAGCTGCACCAGCCGGGATTTCAGCCGCTGGTCGGCCGTGGCAAGCGTCGTGTCCGGCAACAATGCGGTGTCGGGCGCCGGCAACAGCGGAAAGCCGCGGTTGAAATTGGTGCGGGTGCCCAGGTGGAAGCGACCTTGATGCTCGCCGAAATGATACTGGGCGCGGCCGATCGGGTTGGCCCATGGCACGATCGTCAAAGAGCCCTTGATGCGGCCTTCGGCTTCAGCCTTGTTGAGCATCGGCATCAAGGCGTCGATGGCGACGACGCCCGGAAGTTCGCCGGCATGGAGGGCGGCCTGCAGGTAGGCCGACGGTGCCGATCTGTCGGTTCCAGGGAAGCGGAACACCGGGAATTCGTAGGAAACGCCTTCGCTGTCGCCGACGACGCGTTCGATCGATTTCTGCATGACAATCCTCCTTCGGCAGGGGGAGAGACATGCCCCTCGGCGATGCCGTTGTCGAGTGGTCCAGTTTGTCGCTGGGCGTATTACTCGGCGGGCTGTGCCACCGGCATCCGGCGATCCAGCGTCTGCGACAGAACCGCGACGATGACCGCCAGCAAGGCAAGCGCTGCGCCGACCAGCGGCAGGTTGGCGTAGGAGACGCCCAAGGACAGCGCCACGCCGCCGATCCAGGCGCCGCTGGCATTGCCGACATTGAAGGCGCCCTGGTTCAGCGTGGCGGCGAGATTTGGCCCTTCCGAGGCCGCTTCGACGACGCGGATCTGTAGCGGCGGCACGACGACGAAGATGAGCAGGCCCCACAGGAAGACGATGCCGATGGCCACGCTTGCTATCGCGCCGAACTCCATGAAGCCGACAAACAGCACCGCCAGCAACAAGAGCGTGCCGATCACCGTCGGCATGAGTTTCCAGTCGGCCAGCCGGCCACCGATGATGTTGCCGATGGTCATGCCGGCGCCGAACAGCAGGAGCACCCAGGTGACAGCGGCGGTGGACAGTCCGGACACCTCGATGAGATAGGGTTTGATGTAGGTGAAGACGGCAAACAGGCTGGCCGAGGCAAGGGCCGCGATGAGCATGGCCAGCCACACCTGCAGTTTTCCGAGCACGCGCAGTTCGCCATGCAGACCGCCACCGCTCGGCTCGGCGACATCGGATGGCACCAGCCAGGCGATGGCCGCCACCGAGATCAGGCCGATGCCGACCACGGCAATGAAGGTGGCGCGCCAGCCGAAGGCTTCGCCAAGGGCCGTGCCGGCGGGCACGCCAAGGATGTTGGCCAGCGTCAGACCGGCGAACATCAGCGCTATGGCGCTGGCCCGCTTGTTGCGCGGCACGAGGCTCGCGGCAACGACCGAGCCGATGCCGAAGAAGGCGCCGTGGCCGAAGGCGGTGAAGACGCGCGCGGCCATCAGCATCCAGTAATTGGGCGCGATGGCGCATAACAGATTGCCGACCACGAACAGTGCTGCGAGCCCCACCAGCACAGGCTTGCGCGGCAGATGCGCGGTGGCCATCGCAACGATCGGAGCGCCGAAGACGACGCCCAGCGCATAGCCGGTGACCAGCAGGCCGGCGGCGGGGATCGTCACGCCGAGATCGGCGGCGACCTCCGGCAGCAGGCCCATAATGACGAATTCTGTGGTGCCGATGCAGAAGGACGCAATAGCAAGCGCAAGGATCGGCAAGGGCATGGTGCGTCCAGAATGAATCGGTTCAATTTTCAGACTGCGCGAGGATCCATGCCCGGCGCAATGTATGTTGCTGCAATGCAGCAATGCAGAAAGCGTGGGGCAGATCGCAAACAGGGCGCCTAAGGCGCCCCGTTGGGTGATCATCCGAGAAGCAAGCCTTTCCCGATCATGGCGCCTTCGGCAGGGCATAGGCGATGATGTAGTCGCCGCGATCGGGCGACTGACGCGCGCCGCCGGCCGAGACGACGACGAACTGGCGGCCGCTTTCCGGCGACGTGTAGGTCATCGGCGTCGCCTGCGCGCCGACCGGCAGGCGGCCCTTCCAGAGTTCCTCGCCGGTGGCGACATCGATGGCGCGCAGATAATAGTCCTGCGTGCCGGCATAGAAGACGAGGCCGCCCGCTGTCGTCATCGGTCCGCCGAGCGAAGGCATGCCGACGGGGATCGGCATGCCGGTCTTCATGCCGAGCGGGCCGGTATCCTGCAGCGTGCCGGCCGGCACCTGCCAGACGAGTTTGCGTGCGTTCAGGTCGATGGCTGTTATCGTGCCGTAGGGGGGCTGATGGCAGGGCACGCCGAGCGGCGACATGAAGCCGTTCTTGAGCGCGCCATAGGGCGTGCCGAGCTGCGTTCCCAGACCGTCATGCGCCGCCGAGGGACCATAGGCGTCGGCTTCGGCGCGCGGCAGCAACTGCACGAATTGCGGCATGCGGATATCGTTGACGATCAGGGTGCCAGTGGCCTCGTCGATCGAGGCGCTGCCCCAGTTCATGCCGCCATAGTAGCCGGGATATTGCAGCGAGCGGGTGAGGCCGGGAGGCGTGAACTCGCCCTCATAGCGCAGCTTCTTGAAGCCGATGCGGCAATAGAGCTGGTCGAAGGGGGTCGCACCCCACATGTTGGCTTCAGTGAAGGGCTCGTCGCCGATCGAAGGCATGCCGACCGAATAGGGTTGGGTCGGCGACAGGAAGTCCTCCCTGGCGCCGCCATTCTGCGGCACCGGCTTTTCCTGCACCTCGGCGATCGGCTTGCCGTCGCGGCGGTCGAGCATGAAGATCTGGCCGCGCTTGGTCACCTGGATCAGCGCGGGAACCTTGCCGCCCTTGCCGTCCGGCACGTCATAGAGGGCCGGCTGCGAGGGGAGGTCATAGTCCCACAGATCGTGATGCACGGTCTGGAACTTCCAGCGTTCGCGGCCGGTGGCGATGTCGAGCGCGACGACCGCGGCGGTGTAGTCTTCCGCCGCCTTGCTGCGTTCGGCGCCGAAGAAATCGGGCGTGGCGTTGCCGGTCGGCAGATAGACAAGGCCGAGCGCGTCGTCATAGCTCGGCGTGGACCAGACATTGGGCGTGCCGCGCGTGTAGCTCTGGCCTTCGGGCGGCAGCTTGGTGATGGCGGGATTGCCGAGATCCCATGCCCAGACCAGCTCGCCGGTCCTGGCGCTGAAGGCGCGGATGGCGCCGGACGGTTCGCCGGTCTCGACATTGTCCCAGACCCAGCCGCCGATCATGATGAGATCGCGCATGACGGTGGGAGCCGAGGTCTGGAAGTAGAAGCCGGGCTTGACCTCGCCCATGCCCTGCTTGAGATCGACCGTACCGCCCTGGCCAAAATCCTGGCAGGGCTGGCCGGTCCTGGCGTCGATCTCGATCAGCCGGGCATCGATTGTGGTCATGACGATGCGGCCGGCGCATGCCGCCGGTGCAGGGGCGGGTGCTGTCGTCGTGGTCCCGTCGACGGCGGGTGCCGCCGCCGCGGCGGCAGTTGGCTCGTAGTAGCTCACGCCACGGCAGCGCTGCCATAGCGGCGCCGAAGCCTTTGGGTCGAACCTCCAGCGCGGCTCGCCGGTTTCGGCGTTGAGCGCATTGACGATGTTGTGCGAGGAGCAGGTGTAGACGGTGTCGCCGACCTGCAGCGGCGTGTTCTGGTCTTCGGCGCCCTTCGTCGGGACATCGCCGGTGCGAAACGTCCAGGCGACCTTGAGATCTCTGACGTTGTCCTTGTTGATCTGGTCGATCGGCGCATATCGGGTGCCGGCCGGCGTGCGGCCGTAATGGCGCCAGTCGGCGCTCGACGTCGTGGCGGCAGGGGTGGTAGTGGCGGTGACGGTAGCCACCGTGTTGCGGATCACCCCATGTGGCTGAAAGGCATAGGCGCCGGTGGCGATCAGCGCCAGCACGAGAAGGCCGGCAACGGCGAAGGGGCCTCGCCTGCCGCCTGTTGATGACGGGAACAGCGGCACCAGCAGAAGGGCGATGACCGCGAGCACGGCGGGCGCGACCAGCCGTGGCATCAGTGGCCAGAAACTCAGGCCGGCTTCCCAGAGGGCCCAGGCGATGGTGGCCAGGAAGATCAGGATGTAGAGCCAGAAGCCCGCCTGGCGGCGCAAGACAAACAGGAAGCCGGAAATGATGATGCCAACGCCGGCCAGCGCGTAGTACCAGGAGCCGCCGAGGCCGACCAGCTGAACGCCGCCATAGAGCAGCGGCAGGCCGATGATCATCAGGACCAGGCCGAAAAGCACAAGCAGCCAGATGCCGCCGGATCTGCTGGAATCTTGTTCTGACATGTCGATCCTCACGCTTGTCCGGATGCGGGCGCCTCGCGGTCGCGGCGGCCAAGAGGGCCGTCAGGGCGATCTTTGGATGTGAGGTCGTCGGCTTCCGGTTTCGGCGATGGGGGCTTCGCCAGGAAAAGAATTTTATCGCAACCTAATAGATAGCATGTTATCTGTTTCGCCATGTCCAAGCAAGACCCGGATCGTGCCAGATTTGGCCTGTTGGTTATTTCAGTCGCCAGGCTGTGGCGTCGTGCCGCCGACAAGGCGCTCGACGATTGTGGCCTGTCACACGCCACCGCCATGCCGCTGGTCATGCTGTCGCGCCTCGGCGACAATATCCGCCAGGGCGTGCTTGCCGATCAGCTGGGCTTCGAGGGGCCATCTCTGGTGCGCATCGTCGACCTCTTGATGGAAGAGGGGCTGGTGACCCGCGCCGAGGATGCCGCCGACCGGCGGGCAAAAATCCTGTCACTGACCGATGCCGGGCGCCAGCGCGTAATCGAGATCGAACGCCTCCTGGCGGTGCTGCGAGCCGACCTGCTCAAGAATGTCAGTGATGCCGAATTGCGAAATTCGGTCGGTGTGCTGGAGCGGCTTGAAACGATGCTGGTCGCGCAAGAAGACGCCGAATAGGAATCCTCACTCCAGCGGCTTCAGCTCCTGGGCAATTGTGGGCAACAGCTCCGAGACAGTAGGGTGGATATGCACGGCACGCGCCAGCGTGTCGACGGGCGCCCTGGCGTACATCAGGTCGAGCACGCAATGCACGGCTTCGTCGCCGCCGGGGCCGAGCACCGAGCAGCCGAGGATTTCCCTGGTGTCGGCGTCGACCAGGATCTTCATGAAGCCTTGCGTTTCACCCTTCTCGACGGCGCGGCCGACGCGGGTCATCGGCCGCTGGCCGACCAGCGCGCGGCGGCCGGATTTGCGTACCGCTGTCTCGGTCATGCCGCAGCGGCCGAGCGGGGGATCGATGTAGAGCGCATAGGCCTCGATGCGATCGCTGACCTTGCGCGGGTCGTTGTCGAGCAGGTTGGCGGCGACGATCTCGTGGTCGTTGTAGGACGTGTGGGTGAAGGCGCCCTTGCCGTTGCAGTCGCCCATCGCCCAGATGCCGGGAACGCTGGTGCGCAACTCGTCGTCGACGGTGACGAAGCCGCGCTTGTCGACCTCGACGCCGGCCTTGTCGAGCCCGAGATCGTCGGTGTTGGGCTCCCGGCCCAGCGCAAGCAGCACGTGTGAGCCAACCGCGGGTGGTTTGCAGGCGGAAAAGGTCACGGCAATATCGCCGCCCTGCTTGGCGAAGCTGATGTCGTCGATGCCGACATGGACCGTGATGCCCTCATTCTCGAGAATGGACAGGATTGCGGCCGAGACGTCCTCGTCCTCGCGACCGGTCAGGCGGAGAGCTTTCTCGATCACCGTGACCTCGGAGCCGAAGCGGCGGAACATCTGCGCGAATTCGAGCGAGATGTAGCTGCCGCCGACAACGACGAGATGGCGCGGCAGCACGTCGAGATCCATCATCGACGAATTGGTCAGATAGTCGATGTCGTGGATGCCCGGCAGGTCGGGCACAGAGGCGCGGCCGCCGGTGTTGAGGAATATCCTGTCGGCGGTCAAAAGGTCATCGCCGACGCGCACCGTATTGGCGGATTCGAAGCGCGCATGGCCGCGATAGAGTGTGCAGCCCTTCATGCCGGCAATCCAGGTCTCGAGCCTTGTGCGGGCGTCGATCGTCACCTTGTCCTTGCGCGCCTTGATCCGTTGATAGTCGACGCCGACGGGGCCAGAGAGCGTCACGCCATAATCGGCGGCGCGTCGCGCCAGATGCGCGGCATAGGCGCTGGCGACCATGGCCTTGGTGGGCATGCAGCCGGTGTTGACGCAGGTGCCGCCGACCAGCTTTCGCTCGATCAGCGCCACGCTCATGCCAGCGCCCGACAACCGACCGGCCAATGGCGGGCCGGCCTGGCCGCAGCCGATGATGATGGCGTCGAAGGTCCTCGCCGTCATCTCAGCGCCGCCACGATCAGCAGGCCGCAGATGATCGCCACCGCGTCTTCGA
This sequence comes from Mesorhizobium carmichaelinearum, assembly GCA_943370265.1. Classification (GTDB taxonomy): domain Bacteria; phylum Pseudomonadota; class Alphaproteobacteria; order Rhizobiales; family Rhizobiaceae; genus Mesorhizobium; species Mesorhizobium carmichaelinearum_A. The sequence continues at coordinate 4,630 of CALRQH020000029.1, read as the reverse complement.
TGAAGGCGGCGGGCTGGTCCTTGCCGAAGGCGTCGGCAAGCCGGGCGCGCGCTTCAGCGCCGCCCAGCGTGCCGATAACAGCGCCGATGACGCCGGCGATCAGGCCGCCGATGGTGGCGCCGCCGGTGGCGCCGATCGCAGCACCCGTGAAGGCGCCCATGATGATGCGCGCCCCGAATTGCGGCGGGGTTTTCCGGCTCGGTGTCGACGGCAACTGATCGGCGACCAGTTCGGCGATGGCCAGGATGGTGAAGATGCCGACGGCGGCCCAGTGGGCCATGAAGCTCGCCCAGGTGCCGGCAACCGGCAGCCAGCCGAGCCAGGCGCCCCAGGCGATGGCGGCCGGCGCCGTCATGGTGCGCAGGCCGGCGATGACGCCGATCAGCAGTGCAAGTATGTACAGCATGGTTTGTCCCCTCCATGCCGGACGCCAAGTCCAGCAAGGGCAAGCTAACATAAGGCCCGCATTTGACCAGCGGCGAAGTCGCTTCTGGCGCTTTCCCGCCTGCACGGACTGTGTTCTGCGTGAGGGGCAACAGGAGGGCACAGCATGGCTGACAGCGAGCGCGCCAAGATGGCTCAGGGTGCTTGGTATACTTGCCTCGATGCCGAGCTGGAAGCGCTGCGTGGTGCGGCCGCGGATGCGGTGTTCGAGCACAATTCCATGCCGCCCCGTCAGCGCGGTCATCTTGGACCGAGCCTGAAGGCCCTGCTGGGCGATGCTGGCGAGGGTGTCCGGATCGAGGCGCAGTTCCACTGCGCCTATGGCTTCAACATCCATCTTGGGGATGGCGCGTTTCTCAATGCCGGCTGCACCATCCTGGACACGGCGACGGTTCGCATCGGCAAGGGGACGCTACTCGGCCCCAATGTGCAGATCTACTGCGCCGAACACCACAGGGAAGCGACTGGGCGGCAAGCGGGGCTGGAGATCGCCAGGCCGGTCGAGATCGGCGCCAATGCCTGGGTCGGCGGCGGCGCCATCATCCTCGGCGGCGTCAGCATAGGCGATGGCGCCATCGTCGGCGCGGGTGCGGTGGTGACGCGCGATGTGCCTGCCAATACCACCGTCGTCGGTAATCCGGCGCGGCCGGTCAGACGGGGTTGAGCAGATCAGGATGAGAACGCGTGAACCACGCGCTCGTCCCGATCGGCTCGCCTGGAGAATTCGCGCCGGTATTGCGCCGGTGACGTCTTCAGCCTCGCGGCGAAATGCTGGCGCAACGACGTGGCGCTGCCGAAGCCGGCTTCGAAGGCTACAATGTCCATCGACTTCTCCGTGGCTTCCAGCAGACGCTGCGCCAGTTCAATCCGCTGGCCGGTCAGCCAATCGCCGAAGCTGGTGCCGATCGATTTCTGAAAGCGGCGGGTGAAGGTGCGTCGGGTCAGCCCGGCGGCCTCGGCGACGCTGTCCAGGCTGTGTGTCTCGCCCAGCGTCGCGCGCACCGCGTCGAGGGCCTGGGTGAAGCGGTCGGCGTCCGCGCCCTTTGCCACCGGATGCTCGATGAACTGCGCCTGCCCGCCCTGCCGGTGCGGGGAAAGGACAATCTGGCGGGCAAGCCGAAGTGCTGGCTCCGCGCCGTAGCGGGCCCGCACGATGTGGAGACAGCAGTCGAGGCCGGCGGCAACGCCGGCCGAGGTGACGACATCGCCATTGTCGACGTAGAGCACGGCGGCATCGACAGCGATATCGGGATGCAGCCGCTGCAGTTGATCGGAGTACGCCCAGTGTGTCGCGGCACGGCGCCCCGAAAGCAGGCCGGCAGCGGCAATGGCAAAGGTGCCGAGACACAGGCCGACAATCAACGCACCCCGCCGGTGCGCCCGACGCAGCGCTTCTACCAGCGGTGGCGACGGCGGCTCGTCCAGATGATGCCAGCTCGGGACAATGACGATGTCTGCGCCATCGAGCCCGTCGAGCCCATGTGGTGCGGCAACGGTCAGTCCGGCTTCAGTCTGGATCGGGCCAGGCTTGACCGCGCAGATGCGGAAATCAAAGCGCGGCAGGCCGAGCGCCGAGCGGTCCTCGCCGAACACCAGGCATGGCACGGAAAGGTGGAACGGGCTGATGCCATCGAAAGCAAGAACGGCGACGATCGGATGGGTCATATGCGCACCAGTGAGTTGGAAGCAACATTGTCCCAATTCTTTCGTATGATGTCAATCGGGCCACTTTCCGCGATGTCGCGGCACCTCTATCCTGACCCAATCAATCAAGCCTACGGAAAGGAAAATCACCATGTCGGAACCGGTCAAGGCCCCCCGCCGCGCGCTCATCGTCATCGACGTCCAGAACGACTATGACGGCGGCAATCTCGCCATCCAGCATCCGCCGTTTCGCGACAGCGTCGACAATGTGGCACGCGCGATCGATGCCGCCACTGAAGCCGGCGTCAAGGTGATCGTCATCAAGCAGATGGCGCCCGAAACGTCGCCGATCTTCGCCAAGGGCAGCCATGGCGGTGAATTGCATCCGGAAATCGCCAGGCGGCACCGCGACCACTATGTCGAGAAGAACCTGCCTTCGGCCTTCACCGGCACGGACCTGGAGGAGTGGCTGCGCGCCAACGCCATCGATACGATCGCTGTCGTCGGCTACATGACGCATAATTGCGACCTGTCGACGATCATCCACGCCGTGCATATGGGGTTTGCGGTCGAGTTCCTGTCCGATGCGACCGGCTCGCTGCCTTATGCCAACAGCGCCGGTTATGCTTCGGCCGAAGAGATCCACCGCGTGGTGACCGTTATCCTGCAGTCGCGCTTCGCGGCCGTGCTCAAGACCGCCGAATGGGTCGATTGCCTGAAGACCGGCGCCCTGCCAGAGCGCGACACGATCCATGCTTCAAACCAGCGCGCGCTGGCGCGGAACGCGGCGTAACAATCTCCGGAAACAGAAAGGGCGCCGCGTTGTCGCGGCGCCCTTTGTTACTTCTGTCAATCGATCCTAGAACAGGCCTTCGATCTGGCCGGCGTCGTTGAGGAAGATCTTTTCCGAGGACGGCGCCTTGGGCAGGCCGGGCATGGTCATCACCTCGCCGCAGATGATGACGACGAAGCCGGCGCCCGCCGAGAGCCTGACCTCGCGCACCGGCACGGTGTGGCCGGTCGGCGCGCCGCGCAGGTTCGGGTCGGTCGAGAACGAGTACTGGGTCTTGGCCATGCACACCGGCAGGTGGCCATAGCCAGCCTGCTCCCAGGCATGCAACTGGTCGCGCACCGACTTGTCGGCGATGGCTTCCGAGCCGCGATAGATGCGCTGGACGATGGTGTTGACCTTCTCGAACAGCGGCATGGCATCGGGATAGAGCGGCGCGAACTGCGAGGCGCCGGATTCGGCCAGCGCCACCACCTTGTTGGCAAGGTCCTCGATGCCGGCCGAGCCGTGGGCCCAGTGCTTGCACAGGATCGCTTCCTCGCCCATCGAGGCGACATAGTCCTTCATCGCCTGGATCTCGGCGTCGGTGTCGGAATAGAAGTGGTTGATGGCAACCACCGCCGGCACGCCGAACTGGCGGATGTTCTCGATGTGGCGGCCAAGGTTGGCGCAGCCCTTCTTCACCGCCTCGACGTTCTCCTTGCCAAGGTCTTCCTTCTTGACGCCGCCATTCATCTTCATGGCGCGCACGGTGGCGACGATGACGGCCGCGGCCGGCTTCAGGCCCGCCTTGCGGCACTTGATGTCGAAGAACTTTTCAGCACCAAGATCAGCACCGAAGCCGGCTTCGGTGACGACATAGTCGGCGAGCTTCAATGCCGTCGTGGTGGCGACGACCGAGTTGCAGCCATGCGCGATGTTGGCGAACGGGCCGCCATGCACGAAGGCGGGGTTGTTCTCCAGCGTCTGCACGAGGTTGGGCTGCATGGCGTCCTTCAGGAGCACGGCCATGGCGCCGTCGGCCTTGAGGTCGCGGGCATAGACCGGCGACTTGTCGCGGCGGTAGGCGACGATGATGTCGCCGAGGCGCTTCTCCAGGTCCTTCAGGTCGGTGGCAAGGCACAGGATCGCCATGACCTCCGAGGCCACGGTGATGTCGAAGCCGGCCTCGCGCGGAAAACCGTTGGCAACGCCGCCGAGCGAGCAGATGATTTCGCGCAGCGCCCGGTCGTTCATGTCCATGACGCGGCGCCACACGACGCGGCGGGTGTCGATGCCCAGTTCATTGCCCCAGTAGATGTGGTTGTCGATGAGGGCCGACAAAAGGTTATGCGCGGTGGTGATGGCGTGGAAGTCGCCGGTGAAATGGAGGTTCATGTCCTCCATCGGCACGACCTGTGCGTAGCCGCCGCCGGCGGCACCACCCTTGACGCCGAAATTCGGGCCAAGCGAGGCCTCGCGGATGCAGACGATGGCCTTCTTGCCGATGCGGTTCAAACCGTCACCGAGACCAACGGTCGTCGTCGTCTTGCCTTCGCCGGCCGGCGTCGGGTTGATGGCGGTGACGAGGATCAGCTTGCCGTCCTTGTTGCCTTTCACCGACTTGATGAACTCGGCGGAGATCTTGGCCTTGTCGTGGCCGTAGGGCAGCAGGTGCTCGGTCGGGATGCCGATCTTCTGGCCGATCTCCTGGATCTGCTTCTTCTTGGCGCCGCGCGCGATCTCGATGTCGGACTTCACTTCGGCCATGTC
>CALRQH020000028.1:0-65939 GCA_943370265.1 Mesorhizobium carmichaelinearum | reverse complement strand
CACCCCAGGGCTTCGGAGAGAGCATAGGCTCCGGAGCCGGCGAGCACCGGCACTCCGATCAGGCCGACGCCGAGAATGCCGAGCGCGAAGAGGATATAGGCGAAATTGCCAGCGAGCGGCTTTAGCGCGCTGGCTGCCTGCGCTGCCGTTTCGATATCGGTTATTCCAGCTACGTTCAGCGTGACAGCCGTTGCAAGGATAATGAAGTAAGCGGTGATGTCTGAATAGAACATGCCGCTCCAGGTATCCCAGCGGATCCGGCGAAGTTCGGTTGAAGCAGCGCGTGCATCGTTGACGAGAGGGCCCGCGCCACGCTGCGCCTGCATCTCCTCGACCTCTTCAGAGGCCTGCCAGAAGAAGAGATAGGGGCTGATCGTGGTGCCGAAGACGCCCACAATCACAGCTGCCGCATTCGAGTTCAGTGTGAAAGTCGGCCAGACGGTGCGCCGGAGCACTTCGCCCCACGGAACATGCACTGTGAACAGGACGGCGGCATAGGCCAACAGCGAGAGGGTCAGCCACTTCAGGAATGAGACGTAGCGGTGATAGGGAACGAAAACCTGCAGCAACAGCGTCCCGACGACGAACAAGGCCGTCATGAGGTGGCGATCAAATCCACTGACAAGCTCGGCGACCTCGCCCATGGCCGCCACGTCGGCGGCGATGTTGAGGACGTTGGCGACCACCAACAGCAACACGACACCTTGAAGAACGACAGGCGGGAACGCCGACTTGATGTTGGCGGCGAGCCCTTTCCCCGTGACCCGGCCGATGCGCGCGCACATGGACTGGACCGCCGCCATCAAGGGGAAAGCGAGCGGCATGGTCCACAGCATGTTCAGGCCGAATTGCGCGCCGGCCTGCGAGTATGTCGCGATGCCGCTTGGATCGTCGTCAGCAACGCCGGTGATAAGGCCCGGACCGACGCGCGCCAGGGGGTGTTCCTTCAGGCGGGCCCAAAGGACTTGGAGTCCGCCTGTTGGTTGTTCGAGGGAATCGTCAGAGAGCGGCATGCGCTTCACCTTGGTCAGTGGGAAACCAGCACGGGTATTTGGGATGTCAGGAGAATGGTTTCCGTGGTGCCAAATGTCCTTACGATGATTTCTTCGATCCTGACCGGGTGATAAGCAATGACTACCGCCGCAAGCGGGCGCCGATATTGTCATGGATCAAATGGGCCAGTTAATCCGCGGGTTTGACATCCCTTGGATGGCGCTATCGCGCCAGCAAACTGGATTGCGAGACCTCGGCCCTGAAACCAGCTGCAGCCCGAAGGAGCCGGCGCGAGGTGCTGCGTTCGATCCATGAGGGCGCGCGCGACATAGCCAAGACCGACGCCTTCCGAACTTGCACGCTATCAGCGGAAGACAGTGGAGGTGCTGTTTGCGCACCTCGATCGCATCCTGAAGCTCGATCGATTGCGATTGAGTGGCCCCTGCGGTGCCCGTGATGAGTTCCACCTTACAATCGGTCCCGCCGCATGACGCAAAAATGGGTCGACGCCCATGAAAGTTCCATTCGTGCGTGAACCGCGGGGCCGGCGCCTCTCGGGCAACCCACCCCATTACCGCGCCGCCATCTTCCCGCTGCCTAATATCAGGGATGCCCTTGCGGGCGAAGCTTGCGCGCACGTCCATATCGGCGCATTTTGTGGGAAATTACAATGGAGCGTGATCCAGTTACACCTTTGGCCTGGCCAAAATCGGCAAACGTGCTCGCCGCGAATATGGACTCGGATTTGATGGGCTTCTTTTCTGACCTAAACGACAAAATCTCTGCGAACCTGGCTGCACATGGTCATTATCTCACTGACCCACATGCCCAAGACCGGGAGAAGTTGGATGAGACGATCGAACTGCTGATGCCGTTTGTGCGAAGCGACGCGCGCGAAGCTGTCAAATCTCAGATATTCAAGCTCATAAAGGCGTCCAAGAACGATGGCATTGAGCTTGAGGATGAATGAAGCATGGCCTGACTAATGGTGATCCAGGTGCGGCCAGCGGCGCAAGATGGCCAAGCCCCCTTAGTCACCGATCGCCATGACCCGGACATAGCCTTCCAGCTGAAGTGCCCGATCCCGAATGACGTTTGTCGCGTCCGACGCCTGCATGGGTACGAACATCGTGCCTTGCCTTGTTTCATACAGCGCATCCCGGGCCCTCGTCTCGCTGTCGCGGAAGGACAGCCATGCGCGTTGTGACAGGCGCAGTTGCTGCGCTGCCTTCTCGGGCAATTTGTGCATGAGCGTCGCATAGGCGGCATTCATGCGGCGATCGTAGTCGCTTAATGCCGCCGCCTCGCATTCGGTTTGGCCGGCGGTGGAGGCATTGGCCGGATCGCTCAGGCAGCGGTCGAGTGTCGCGGCGGTCGGATCGTCCAGCGACGCGCCCATCAGTCTTGCCGGAAATGCCAGCACCAGCAAGCAGGCCAGCACTGCTTTCGTGGCAAGAAGCGTACGGCCAAAGCGCTCGATCTGCATTTCGCCTCCAGACATGATCCCATCAACGACCGTCAGGGCCGCCCTGTAGCAAGGCTCTGCCTCTGATTACAGTAATTAGCCGGCGAAATAGATGCAACCTGACCCGGCATACCAACAGGGCGACGAACCCTGCTATAGGATAACGTAGACTATCCCCTCTTCCTTGACGGTTTCAAACGTTGTCGCCGTGAGTTCGCCGTCCGCCGCGCAAGGTGGCCTGCCACCTATGGCAGTTTCATACCTGCGCACCTTGATACGGGCCGGATCGATCTGTGATTGGCCCGTCTCGATGTCGAATTCCCAATGATGCCATGGGCAGCGGACGATCATGTTGCGCCGGCAATACTGATGCTGACCGGGAACCGTGGCCCGAAGCTCGCCAATCTGGTCGCCCTGTGACAGCGGTCCGCCCTGGTGCGGGCATCTGTCAGCCAGGGCGTAGAAGGCGCCGTCGACGTGGAAGACGACGATCGAGCGGCCCGCCACGTCGACTTTCAGCCGCCCACCATCTGGAATGTCGCCGATGGCCGCGACCGGATGGCGCGTCATCGCGCTGTCCCATAAAGGGCCGCGGCATTGTCGTAAAGAATGGCGCGCTTGAGTTTCGCATCGATATGCGGCGGCAGCGAATGGCGCGGGTCATCGAAATCCCAGTGCGGATAGTCCGACGAAAATACAACGCGGTCATGACCGATCCAGTCGAGCACATCGACGAGATGCCGCTTGTTCTCGGGTTCCTCCATGGGTTGGGTCGCGACCCAGAGATGCTGTTTCAGATATTCGGACGGAGGACGGGTAACATGCGGAACTTCGTCGCGCATGCGGGCCCAAAGCCGGTCCAACCGCCAGCCAAGCGCGGGTATCCAGGCAAGACCGGCCTCCAGCAGAACGATACGGGTGCCGGGAAAGCGCTCGAACAAGCCCTCGAAGATCATGCTCGTCAGCATCGCCTGGGTCGAGGGCGCATGCTCGGTCATTTCCTCCATATAGTAGGAAGGCCAACCCGCCGGAGTGATCGCCTGGCCCGAGTACCCAAAGACGTGGATGCCAACCGGAAGATTTGCCGCTTCCGCCGCTTCGAAAATCGGCCAGTATCGGCGTTGGCCAAGCGGCTCGGCCGTGCGGCTGAGGAGGAGCACCTGGGCAAAGCGCCGGTCGTTCGCGAAGTGTTCGATCTCGGCGCGCGCCAGCGCCCCGTTCTCGTAGGGAACGCAGATCGAGCATTTGAGCCTTGGCTCCGGCTCGTTATAGAGATCGAGCTGCCATTGATTGCTGGCACGACACAGCGCTGCGGAATAGTCGTCTCCAAGCACCCCCTGGCCCGTCGGCCAAAGCGGATTCATGATGCCGAATTCCATGTTGTAGAGATCGAGAAGCTGGTCGCGCAGCATGCCGACATCGGATCCCGGCAGCCCTCCATTCGCGGGCCAGGTGTCGCGCCGCGAGGAAGCAGGCGCCGCCTTGGGATAGGGATTCCCGTCCTGATAGCCCATTCGGTAGCGCAGCCCGTACGTGGCGAGATGCGACTGCCAACGCTGGCTGAGGAAAGGCTTGAGGTCGTCCACGGATGTCAGTTTTGGATGGACGTCGCAATCGATGATGGTGTGGGTGACAAGCGTGCTCGAAGGCGCCACGGCCGGATGAACAGTCATGAGTGCTGCTCCATGAGACGGGGATAGGTCGTGACCGGATTTTCCACCGCGATCTTGTGGACGAGCGCCACGTCGAATCCGGCGGGCAGAACAGCGTCTCCGTCGAACTGCCAGTGTGGGTAGTCGGACGAAAACAGCAGCATTTCGTCGGAGCCAATATGATCGATCAGCCGGAACACGATATCCGGATTGTCCGGAACGTCAAAAGGCTGCGTGGTCAGCCGCACGTGATCGCGTATGACTTCCGCGGGCGGGCGGTCGACCCAGGGCGTCTCGAACCGAAGACCCCTCCAGAATTTCCCGAAACGCCAGAGGAAGGCCGGAAGCCAGCTGACGCCGGATTCCAGAAGGATGACCCTCAGGGAAGGAAATTCCGTGAACGCGCCTTCCGAGACGAGGCTGGCAAGCTGCGTCTGCATGATCTGCGACTGGGCGGCGTAGTCCTCGGTAACCGTGTTCGGCCAGCCGACAGACGTAACTGGATGGTGGTATGCACTGCCGGCATGGATGCCAATCGGCAAACCATGTTTGACAGCGACCTTGTACAGCGGCCAGTAGCTGCGATGGCCATAGGGCATATGGGCCGAGGACGGAAACAGCACTTGCACGAACCGGCGATCCACGGCGCAGCGTTCGACCTCGGCGACGGCCGCCTCGATATCCTGCAGCGGCGGCACAATGGAAGCCCGCAGGCCGGAATGCTTGTCCAGCCATTCCGATCGCGTCCAGTCGTTCAGCGCCTTGGTCACCGCGATGGCCATGTAAGCGTCGTAAAGCATATGGACACCGCAGAGATTGTTCAGGATGCCGGTCCGAGCGCCAAAATGATCCAGAGCCTCCCTGGCCAGCCGTTCTGGCGTGTTGGTGAGACCGCCGGCCGCGTCGCGCCAGTCAGGGCGGCAGGTCAGCGGCGCGTTGTTCGGATATGCGATGCTGTCGAGCTGGACGATCCCGCGAGACGCAATCAAGTCCTGCCAGACATCCGGCAGGAACGGCATGAGTTGGCTCATGCTGGGGTTGGGATGGTGGACGTCGCAATTCACGCTGCCGGCTGGCAGCAACGCATTCGCCCGGTGCGTCAGCAATGTCATGATCCCTGGACTTTCCATAGAGGCAAAAGTCGTGGTTCACTCGACGTATGCCCGGCCGTTCTCGTCGACCTTGCACCGCAGGTACGGGAGTATGTCCCCGCAACAAGAGCAGTGCAATCGCCCGATTTCACGAGTCAAGAATGATGGATTGCGGCCCTGTCCGGCATCATTTTCTCGTCAACATTCGCTAACTTTTCGCCTGGTTGACTGTCCCGAAAGCGATGAACCATCGGCGGCGATAATCTGCCACGCTCACAGGCGGACCGCCGTGGATCGCCGATGGCGCAATGGCAATGTCCCAGGATGGCGGGTCAATCTACGGATTGACCCGCTTCAGTCGGCGGCGGCTATCGTTTGCCGGCCGCTAGCCCAGTCACGCCATTGCCTCTCGTCGCCGTGGAACACGTTAAGGTCGATGCGGCCCGTCACTCCATGCGAGAGGCCGGAGCCGGAATACTGCCAGAACAACCATTTGCGACCCGGATAGACCTTTGACGGGTGCTGTGCCACGGCGCGAACCCAGAATGGGTAATCCAGGAATTCGCCCCTGAGGTTGTCGCGGTAGAAATCGGGCGCGGTGTAGATGATCGGCCGCTGGCCGTAGTGGCGCTCCAGCTTGTCCATGAACACCTGCATCTTCTCCAGCACTTTTTCGCGCGAGGGCCGGTGCTTGCAGGTGGATTCACCGTTCCATTCAACGTCGATCACCGGCGGCAGCGCGCCATCGACCTTCGGCACGTTGCGGATGAACCAGTCGGCCTGCTCGCCGGCGGTGCGGCACCAATAGAAGAAATGATAGGCGCCGCGCTTCAGCCCGGCGGCCTCGGCTCCACGCCAGTTCTTCATGAACATCGGATCGAGATGGTCGCCCCCGTCGGTCGCCTTGATGTAGGCGAAGTTGGCGCCCTGGGCGCGCAGCTTCTGCCAGTTCACGTCACCCTGCCAGCGCGAGACGTCGACGCCGTGCACGGCCAGATGCCGGGGAGAAGACCTGCCGAAGTTGATCGGCTTGGCGTCGCGAAAGGCATAGCGCGTGACCGGTCCGGCAAGCATGGCGGGAGCGGCGCGCGACAGAAGCTTCGGCGGCGAGACAAGCGCAGCCGGCTCGATCGAAGCATCGCCGCTGTCGGGCATGCCAGCCGACGCCAACGCCACCGTCTCCTCTTCGGCCAGGCCAAACGGCCGGGCGGGGCCCCCCATGGATGCCTGCTCAGGAGCCCCGCGCACGATCATCGGCTTCGCTTTCGCCGAGGCAGAGGCAGAGGCAGAGGCCACAGGGGCGCTCGGCCGAACCACGGAACTTGTGATCTCATTGGACGGTTTGCCCATATCGAGCGCGTCGATCCCGGACGTCGACGAACAGCCTACGAGGCACAGGGATGCAATCAAGGAAGTGAGAATACCGGGTAACCGCATCTGGACCTGTACACAAAACACAACAGACCGAAGGCACACACAGAAAGCCGCCGGACAAATCGGACCGAGTTATGAATGAGAAATTACCAATAAAGTTTGAATCAAAATTTTATTGCCAGTGTGATGGTAAACACACGGCGCCGCAGTGTGATGCGCGCTGCGGGTTGCGCTCCCCTCGCCGACCGTGCAGGTTGGGGCGGACAATGACTGTGTGGCCGGCGTGACCAAGGAAGCCGGAATTCGACGATGTGGTGGGCGCGCAGGTGTGCGCGGCGCTTGACAGTCCCCAACGAGGCTGTTCAGGAAACAGACGGCGCGTAAGCCGCCCATGCCCTCCGATCCCGAAAGGCGCTTGATGATTGCCGTGCAGAAATCTTTCCTGGCGCTTTTGCTCATGGTCCTTGCCTCGACCGGCATGCTGTCGGTCGACACGGCCAGTGCGGATACGATCGTCGTTCCACCGGGAAACCGCTCGGAGACGCAACCGGCCATTCCCAATGCCTCGGCGGTGAGGACGCGTGCCTTCAACACCACCTATGAGGAAAAATACGGGAAGATCATCGCGCTGTTGAAGCGCGAGAAGAAGCTGATCGCGCATATCAAGCAGGTCGCCGCCGTCTACGGCATAGACCCCATTCACATTGTCGGCGCGCTGGTCGGAGAGCATACCTACAATGTCACCGCAGTCGGTTCGGTCCAGACCTACTATGTGAAGGCACTCTCCTATTCCGGTCTCGATTTTGCCTTCCGCTACAAGGGGGTGCGGGTCCAGGATTTCGTCAAACGTCCTGAGTTCGCGGCCTGCGAACAGGCGACAGGCAATGCCGCCCTCTGGAGCTGCCGCGACACGGTCTGGACGCAGCATTTCAAGGGCAAGACCGTCGACGGCATCGCTTACGAGCCGATGACGTTCCAGCAAGCGTTCTTCCAGCCATTCTTTGCCGGCCAGACGTTCGGCCTCGGGCAGATCAGCCCGCTCACCGCGCTTGAGGTCACCGATCTCGTCAACAAGGTGAGCGGCTACGACAAGCTGACGCCGGACAATCCGCAAGCCATCTACCGCGACGTCATGGATCCCGACCGCAGCATCGTCTATATCGCGGCAATCGTGCGCGATGCGATCGACGCCTACAAGCAGCAGGGCTTCGATATCTCCCACAATCCGGGAATTACGGCGACCCTGTACAATGTCGGCCAGCCCAGACAGAGAGCGGCTGCGCTACGCGAAGCGGTAGCCAGCGGCAAGAGCAGCAAGCTGCCTGTCGAGAATTATTATGGCTGGCTGGTCAATGACAAGCTGGACGATCTCAGGGGGCTGCTCGACGGCGGAAGCTGAGGCCCGGCAGTTACCGATGGCGCCTGTGTTCAAGCAGATGTGATCAGGCCGAGGCATTTCGCCGTCGGCGTTTGGACTCGCCAGGCTATTTTACAGAGCTGACCAGCGCTTCGTCGCCACCCAGGATCGACACCCAGCGCCCCGTATTCTCGCTCGACTGTCTCTTCAGGTAGCGATAGCCCGTCTGGCTCCAGAGGCGAACCTTGTTGGTAAGGTTGTCGAGAATGATGTCGCCCTTGTCGGTCCGTACAGTCAGCACGGCATGGCCTTCGCCATCCGGCTTGCGAACGACGGTCATCAGCAGGTTGGATATGGCCACACCGCTGGAGATAAGTTCCCGCCGCTTTTCGAGCGCATAGTCCTCGCAGTCGCCAAAACCGTCCTCCGGATAGGCCCACCACTCTTCCTTGCCGTAATTGTCCATGTCGCTCATCGGCTTGACGCGCGTGTTTACCGATAGATTCACGGCGGTAATCTGCCGCAAAAGCTGGCTGGACATGTGCTCTGGCGTGTTGTTGGGCGAACGGATCGAGCATTCGTCGACGTGGATCTTGCAGAAATCATAGTGGCCGATCGGCTGGGATGTCGGGCCGCCAATGACCATCGAAAGTTCTGACGCGCTCGCCAAACTCGATGCCGAACTCAGAACCGTCACGGCGACGGCAAGGCCAAGCCCCCTTGCCGCACAACGCCAACCCACTGTGGATGCCATAAGGCCCCGCCCATTCATTCTTGTTAACGGAATGTTAAAGGCGGTTTTTCATGCGTGTCAATGAATGCGAAACGCCGATCTCCGGCCTCGGCGATTTGCCTTTGCCGGCGTGGTAGCAGAGCAACACCAACAGATGTGCCGGCCGCTGCGCCCGCATCGAGGCGGACGGTTCGACTGCCGTCACCGCGCGGTCGACGGGCTCGTAGGAGCCGGCGCCAGCGCCGACACTGAGCACCGTCCTGGCTTCGCCGAGCGCCCTGACGATCAGCGCCGCGATACGCGGTTCGGGCTGGCGGCAATCGCTGTAGTTGGTGCCGATGGCGCCATAGTTGGCGTCACCGGCATTGCCGTCGCGAAGCCAAGGTCGTCTCCCCAACAAGAGCCGCCCTTAGCGACGTTCCATGACCGTTTGACAGCCGGCTATTCGGCGGCCTCGTAGCCGGCGATGCCCTTGATCTCCAGGAAATCCTCGAGCCCGTATTCGGCATATTCGCGGCCATTGCCCGACTGCTTGTAGCCGCCGAACGGTAGGCCAGCGTCCCATGTCGGATAATTGATGTAGACATTGCCGGTGCGCATGCGGGTCGCCACGTCGCGCGCCTTCTTCATGTCCTTGGCCTGAATGTAGGAAGCGAGGCCATAGACCGTGTCGTTGGCCTGCTCGACGGCCTGTTCGACGGTGTCGTACGGCATGATCGACAGCACCGGCCCGAAGATTTCCTCGCGGGCGATACGCATGTCGTGAGTGACATCGGCGAAAATCGTCGGCCTGACATAGTAGCCGCGGTTGAGTTCGGCGGGACGGCCGGGGCCGCCCGCCACAAGCGTGGCGCCTTCATCGATACCGGCCTGGATCAGGTCCTGGATCTTGTCGAACTGAACCTGGCTGACGACCGGGCCGAGCTTGGTGCCGGGCGCATCAGCCGGACCGACGGTGAACTTTTCCGCCGCCGCCTTGGCATAACGGGCCGCCTCGTCATGACGATCGCGCGGCACGAACATGCGCGTCGGCGCGTTGCAGGACTGGCCGCTGTTGCCGAAGCAGCCGGCGACGCCCTTGGTGACGGCGGTGGCCAAGTCGACATCCGGGAACAGGATGTTGGCCGACTTGCCGCCAAGCTCCTGATGCACGCGCTTGACCGTGTCGGCGGCGGCCTTGGCCACCAGGATGCCGGCGCGTGTCGAACCAGTGAACGACATCATATCGATATCGGGGTGGCTGGACAGAGCATGGCCGACGCCCGGTCCATCGCCGTTGATGAGGTTGAACACGCCCTTCGGCACGCCGGCTTCGTCGAGTATCTCGGCGAAGATGATGGCGTCGAGCGGCGCGATCTCGGAAGGCTTCAGCACCATGGTGCAGCCGGCGGCGAGAGCGGGACCGACCTTGCAGGTGATCTGGTTCAGCGGCCAGTTCCACGGCGTGATCAAACCGACGACGCCGATCGGCTCCTTGACCACCAGATGGGGCCCCTTCACCTGACGGAACTCGAAGGTCTTGAGCACGTCGGCCATTTTCTGCAGATGCGCGAGGCCGATGCCGACCTGGCTGTCCAACGCCATCTGGCGCGGCGCGCCCATTTCGCGCGAGACGGCTACCGCAAGATCGGCGCTGCGCTTCTTGTAGACTTCGATGATGCGGTTCAGCAGTTCGAGCCGCTCGCCGACCTCGGTGAAGCCAAACGTGTTGAAGGCGCGCCTGGCGGCGGCCACCGCCTTGTCGACATCGGCCTTTGAACCGAGCGATATCTGGGCGAAGGCATCTTCGTTGGACGGATCGATGACATCGAACGTGTTGGGCACAACCGGGTCGACCCACGCGCCATCGATATAGAACTGCAGATTGTGTGACATGGTTTCTCCCTTGGGGTGTGCCGCATGGCCATTCAGGCCGTGATATGGGGCTAGAAATAACGATGCGCAAACGGCGCTGTCAAACGCAACCCCCGAAGTGGTTAAGCCAACACTCCCAGTGATTGAGCCAGAGGGGTTGGGCCAGTGGTTGATGTGATCAGTTGGGCCTTGAACCGAGATCCCGTGGCACTTCGAAGCCCGCATTGGCAAGCCTCTGGCGAAAGCGATGAAGCCAGTCGTTGCCTTCGTCTAGAAGCATGTCCCAGAGCGGCCATTCCGGAGCCGTTTCGACCAGATTTAAGATGGACCAATTGAGCCCGAGGGCCGTGTCGTCCGCGGCAGACAACACCGATATCAGGGCGCTGATGTCATCAGCGGACAATGGAGGAGCCATTGCCTCAATACACCTTTGCGCATCCGTGATTTGCTCGGCGTCGAGGTTGTCCGTCAACTTGGGTGCAATGCCGCAAAGGTCACGGACCGCTTTTTTGCATCACGCAAGCCTCTTGCTCATGTAGACGGTCGTACCATTCATGAACGGTTTCTCCCGATCGATGGCATAGTCAGGTCTCTTGGCGCGACAAGGGCGAACTCGACTTCGCCAATGCCTTGCCGAAGCTGATGCCATCGGAACGGGCTTGGCTAAGGCCTGCCTTGCGACAGCCCATCCCTGTCACGAATGGACCAAGCTGCTGTAGCGCGGCACCATGGCTTTTAGTATTCCTGCGCCGTCGGCCTAAACAGGATCTCGTTGATGTCGACCTCTTCGGGCTGGCTCATGGCGAACACCACCGTCCGGGCGAAGGACTCGGCGGGGATGGCTACCCGGTCGTAGAGCGCCCGCACGCCTTCGGCGACATCGGGCTCGGTGACGCTGTCGGGCAGTTCGGTCGCCACTGCGCCCGGCGAGATGATGGTGGTGCGGATATTGTACGGTTTTACTTCCTGGCGCAGCCCTTCGGAGATGATGCGCACCGCGTGCTTGGTCGCGGCATAGACGGCGCCACCCGGCCCGACCTTGTGGCCGGCCACCGACGACACGTTGATGATGTGACCGCTCTTTTGCGTCTTCATGTACGGCAGGGCGGCGGCGATGCCGTAGAGTACGCCCTTGATGTTGACGTCGATCATACGATCCCAGTCCTCGACCTTGCCGCGCTCCAGCGGCGAGTGCGGCATCAGGCCGGCATTGTTGATGATGACGTCCACACGGCCGTGCACTTCGACCGCATGGTCGACGAGACGCCTGACCTGGCCGACATCGGTCACATCGGTTTGCACGATGGCATCCTTGCCGAGCGACAACCCGCCGGCGAGCGCCTGCAGCCGGTCAAGGCGGCGCGCGCCCAGCACCAGCTTGGCGCCCTCCTTGGCGAGAAGCCGCGCGGCGGCTTCGCCGAGCCCGCTGCTGGCGCCGGTGATGACGACGACCTTGTTCTTGATGTTTTCGGTCATGGGCTCTTCCTTTCTGTCTTGGCTGCCCGGTCAAACGGCGTCAGTCGGTTTGTCGGCCGAGTGATCCGGTTGCGCCTCAGCGATCGATCCTTGCCGCCTGTTGCGGGGAATAGCGCTCTCCCTGCACGGCAATCGCGGAGACCGCGTCCTCGATATCGCGGAGGTCGTCCGCCGTCAGCGCAACAGCAGATGATCCGATATTCTCCTCGAGACGATGGAGCTTCGTGGTGCCGGGGATCGGGACGATCCAGGGTTTTTGCGCCAGCAGCCAGGCGAGCGCGACCTGTGCTGATGTCACCTGCTTCTCGGCGGCGATCGTGCCGATCTTGTCGACCAGAGCCTGGTTGGCTGCCCGCGCGTCCTTCGCAAAGCGAGGGACAGTGTTGCGGAAATCGCTGCTGTCGAACGTCGTGTTGGCGTTGATAGCGCCGGTAAGGAAACCCTTGCCCAATGGGCTGAACGGCACGAATCCGATCCCCAGTTCTTCGAGAACCGGCAGGATCGCCTCCTCGGGCTCACGCCACCAGAGCGAGTATTCACTTTGAAGGGCGGCGACCGGCTGCACTGCGTGGGCGCGGCGGATGGTGCGCACGCCCGCCTCGGAGAGGCCGAAATGCTTCACCTTGCCTTGGCTGATCAAGTCCTTCACCGCGCCGGCCACCTCTTCGATCGGCACGACCGGATCGACGCGGTGCTGGTAGAGAAGGTCGATGTGGTCAGTCCTCAGCCGCTTGAGCGAAGCCTCGACGACGTCGCGAATATGCTGTGGCCGGCTGTCCATGCCCTCGTGTCCAGCCGTACCGGCGATGTCGATGCCGAACTTGGTGGCGATCACCACCTGGTCGCGGATTGGCTGCAGCGCCTCGCCGACGACCTCCTCGTTCCTGAACGGTCCATAGACCTCCGCGGTGTCGAAGAAGGTGATGCCGCGCTCGAATGCCGCCCTGATCAGACGGACTGCATCCGGCGTCTCCATCGGCTGCCCATATGACTGGCTCATGCCCATGCAGCCAAGGCCGATAGCGGAAACTTCGAGGCCGCTTGTTCCAAGTGTGCGTTTTTGCATTGTCGTGTTCCCTTGTTCAGGCTTCATATTGCGCGTCGCTGACGTGCTCCATCCAGTCGACCGCCTTGCCATCGAGCGCCTCCTGGATGGCGATGTGAGTCATGGCGGTGGTGGGCGCCGCGCCATGCCAGTGCTTCTCGCCTGGCTCGAAGCGAACCACGTCGCCGGGTCGAATTTCCTCGACCGGACCGCCCGCGCGCTGCACGCGGCCGCAGCCGGCTGTGACAATCAGCAACTGGCCGAGCGGATGGGTGTGCCATGCGGTGCGTGCGCCGGGCTCGAAAGTGACGGCGTTGCCGGCCGCGCGGGCCGGTGCGATGGCTTGAAACAGCGGGTCGATGCGCACCGTGCCGGTGAACCAGTCGCCCGGCCCCTTGCCCGAAGGCTGCGAGCCGCTTCGCTTGATGTCCATGGTTTTCATCCCTTCTTCAGACAGGCAATTCACGGCCCGCCGCTTTTCAGGGCTGCCTGATTTAGGTGCCCGATTGTGATGACACCTATTTAGGGCCTGCGATTGATCGCGATTAGCCGCTATATCCAGCATGTACTTATGAAGGAGACTCATGAATGCCTCGAGACAATCTGAACGATTTGACCGCCTTCCTCGCGGTCGCGCGCGAAAACAGCTTCACCAGGGCAGCGGCACAGCTTGGCGTCTCGCAGTCGGCGCTCAGTCACACGGTGCGCGCGCTGGAGGAGCGGCTGGGTGTGCGACTGCTTACCCGCACCACGCGCAGCGTCTCGCCCACCGAGGCCGGCGAGCGCCTGGTGCGTTCCGTCGGACCGAGGCTTGATGAGATCGAGGCCGAACTCGTCGCGCTCAGCGCCCTGAGGGAGAAGCCGGCCGGCACCATCCGTATCACCGCCGGCGAGCACGCCGCCGACGCGGTGCTGTGGCCGGCCATCGCCAGCCTCTTGCCGGACTATCCAGACATCAGGATAGAGATCATCGTCGATTACGGTCTGACCGATATCGTCGCGGAGCGGTACGACGCCGGCGTTAGGCTGGGCGAACAGGTGGCTCGAGACATGATCGCTGTGCGCATCGGGCCGGACATGCGCATGGCGGTGGTGGGATCGCCGGCCTATTTCGCCAGACGGCCAAAGCCACGCGCGCCGCAGGACCTGACCGCCCACAATTGCATCAATCTGCGCCTGCCGACCTATGGCGGGCTCTATGCCTGGGAATTCGAAAAGGCCGGACGCGAACTCAAGGTGCGCGTCGAGGGCCAGCTGGTGTTCAACACGGCGGCGTTGCGCATGAATGCCGTGCTTGCCGGATTGGGTCTCGCCTATCTGCCCGAGGACCAGGTGCGTGCTCACCTTGCAGGCGGCGAACTGGTGCGGGTGCTCGCCGACTGGTGCACGCCCTTCCCCGGTTACCATCTCTATTATCCCAGCCGCCGGCAAGCGACGCCCGCCTTCTCGCTGCTGGTCGATGCCTTGCGCTACCGGGGCTAAAGCGCCTGGACTGTGTCCGTAGTCGTTCTATCTTCCTGCCGTATCTGACGAAACCCGGAGCATCGCCGTGACCGAAACCGACCTCTATCGAGGCTACATCGACTGCCTCAACAATCAGGATTGGCAAAGACTCCACCGTTTCGTCCATGACGAAGTGCACTACAATGGTGACCGGGTCGGGCTATCGGGTTACCGCAAGATGCTGGAGCGCGATTTCTCCGAGATTCCGGATCTCTATTTCGATATCCAGTTGCTGATCTCCGAGCCGCCTTTCATAGCCAGCCGCCTCCAGTTCAATTGCACTCCGAAGGGAACCTTCTTCGACCTGCCGATCAACGGCCGGAAGGTCTCCTTCAACGAGAATGTTTTCTATGAGTTTCTGGACGACAGAATCAGGAATGTCTGGTCGGTGATCGACAAGGCGGCCGTCGCAGCGCAGCTTTGATCCGGAACAGTCTTCAGCCCGATGCCACGGAATGCGTAACGCTCGGCCACGCCGCCAGCAATTCCCTTGTGTAGTCCTCCCTGGGTGAGCCGAACAGCGCCCCCACTTCGCCACCCTCAACCACCTTGCCTGCGCGCATGACGACCGCGTTTTCGGCGATAAGCCGCACGATCGCCAGATTGTGGCTGATGACGACCAGCGTGATCTTGTCGGACCGCCTGATGTCCTGCAGCAGATTGAGCAGATCCCCCTGCACGGAGACGTCGAGGCCGGCGGTGGGTTCATCGGCGACCAGGATCGATGGCTTCATCAGCAGCGCCCGGGCTATCGCCACGCGCCGCGCTTGCCCGCCACTGATCTCGTGCGGATATTTGTCGATGACGCTCTGTGGCAGGCCGAGCCGGTTCAGGATGACCAGTAGCCGCTCATGCATCGCCGCATGCGGTTCCCTCAGCACCGTGCCGACCTCGTTCATCAGCGTGCGGATGCGGGTGCGCGGCGACAGCGAGGCAGCGGGGTCCTGAAAGATCGGCTGGATGAAGCTGGCGCGCCGCTTCAGCGCGGCGCGGCTGTGCACCAGCGGATTGCCGAGGATGCGGATCTCGCCCTGGTCGAGTTTCTGCAGGCCGAGAGCGGCGCGCATCAGCGTCGTCTTGCCGGAGCCGGATTCGCCGACGATGCCAAAGCACGTGCCTTGCGGGATGGACAGCGAGACACCATCGAGCGCGACGGTTTCGCCGAAGCGCAGCTGCGCGTTGCTGATCGAGATCGCGTCGGTCATCATGGCATCCGCAACCGCAGGCACCGGGCGCCGTGCCCGGTGTCATTACCGACTGGGTAGTCGCTCGGGTGGATCGTCGCGCACTCCTCGAAGGAAACATCACAGCGCCCGTTGAAGATGCAGCCGGACGGCCGCTGGCGCGGGTCCGGCAAGTCGCCGGCTATCACTGTGAAGCGGTTCCGTGAGGCGTCAGCATGGCGCTCGCGATCGATCGGCACCTCGCAGTCGAACAGCATGCGCGTATAGGGATGGCCGGGCCGGCGCTGAACCTCTTCCACCGTGCCGCTTTCGAGTTTCTCGCCGGCATAGAGCACGGAAATCGCGTCGCAATATTCGGTAACCAGTCCGAGGCTGTGGGTGATCAACAGCACGGCGCAGCCGATGCGGTCCCGCAGGCCGATGATCTCGCGCATGATCTGCGCCTCAACAGTGACATCGAGTGCCGTGGTCGGCTCGTCGGCGATCAGCAACGCCGGTTCGGACAAGAGCGCCATGGCGATCACCACGCGCTGGCGCATCCCGCCGGACAGTTCGTGCGGATACTGGTTCATGCGCCGCCCGGGGTTGCTGAGCTTGACCTTGGCCAGCGCATCCTCGGCCATCGCGATCCGCGTCTTGCGATCGCTGCTGGGCGAACGCCGGCGCAGCACCTCGCAAAGCTGCGTGCCTATGGTGAACACCGGATTGAGCGATAGCATCGGATCCTGGAAGATCATCGCCATGCCGCGACCGCGCAAGGCAGCCGTCGCGTTGCGCCTGGTCAGGTCGAAACTCCTGCCGTCGATGGTCGCCGTGCCCGAGGTGACCTTGGCATTGTTGGCAAGCAGACCCATCAGCGCGAAGGCAACAGTGGATTTGCCGCTGCCGGACTCGCCGACCAGGCCGAGCATTTCTCCCTTCTTTATATCCAGCGATACATCACGCAATGCATGCCCGATGCCCTGTGGCAGGCTGTAGTCGACTGACAAGTTGCGCAGCGAAATCGCCATCAACGCGCCCCCGCCGTCTTCGGATCGATGACGCGCCGCAGCGCCTCGCCAAGCAAGGTGGCGCCGAGCGTGGCGATGGCCAGCACCAGTGCGGCGGCGACAGTCGGCCACCAGGACTGGTTGATCGAGATGAAGCCGTCCTTGATCAGCGTGCCCAGAGAGGATTTCGGCGGCTGCACGCCGAAGCCGAGGAAGGAGAGCGAGGCTTCGAAGGCGATCACGACAGGCAGGTTCATGCTGGCCAGCACGATGATCGGGCCGGCGACATTGGGCAGATAGTGCCGGACCACGATGGTGACGGGATGAACGGCCAGCATCCGCTCGGCCTCGATGAAGGAAAGATTGCGCAGCGTTTGCGCCCGGGCGCGCGCCATGCGGCCGAACTGCGGGATGAAAACGACGGTGACCAGAAGCACGAAGGTCGCCGAACCCTTGCCGTAGAGCGCGATCAGCGCGAAGGCGAGGATCAGCGGCGGGAAGGCGTTGACGATATCGAAAACCGCCGTCACCGCCCGATCGACCCAGCCGCCGGCGATCCCGGCCACGATACCGATCAGCGAGCCGATGATCGACGAGATGACGACGATCATCAGCGCAAGCGTCAGCGCATAGCGCGTGCCGACCGAGGTGCGCGCAAGCAGGTCGCGGCCGAGATTGTCGGTTCCGAGCATATGCGTCAGCCCCGGTGCCGCGAAGCGGGCCTTGATGTCGATCGCGTTCGGGTCTGGGCTGATCAGCGGCCCAACCAGCGCGAACACAAGGATGGCAAGCGTGAAGGCCAGGCCAAGCCGGCCATCGCGCTCTGAGCAGATGCGTTTGAGCGTCGCCACCAGGCCGTTCATCCCCGCCCCGCCGCGATACGGGGATCAAGCAGCGCGTTGATCATGTCGACCACCAGATTGGCGATGATGTAGAAGGCGACGATAAAGACGACGCAGGCCTGCACCACGGGGTAGTTGCGCTGCGCGATCGAGTTGAAGATCAGGCTGCCGATGCCGGGCCGCGCGAAGATGATCTCGACGACGACCGAACTGCCGATGAGATCACCTAGCCCGATGCCGAGAATGGACACCACCGGCACCAGCGCAAGCTTCAGCGCGTACAGGCCAACGATGCGGTATTCGGACACGCCATAGGCGCGCAGCGTACGCACATGCAATTCAGCCAGCGTGTCGAGGAGTGCGGCGCGCACAAGCCGTGAGATGTAGCCGACCCAGCCCAATGCCAATGCCACGCTGGGCAGGATCAAATGCCGCAGCCGGTCCATGATATCGCCGGGGGCACCGGCACCAGCCACGGGCAGCCAGTGCAGGCCGATGGCGAAGATCAGGAACAGGATGACCGACACCACCAGAGTCGGCGTGGTGATGAAGGAGATCGAGAGCAGCGCCAGGCCGCTGTCGAGCCACGAGCCCGGTTTCAGCGCCGCGATGACGCCGATCGGAATGCCCAACAACAGCGCAAGCGCCAGGGCGCTGAAGGCCAGCGCCAGCGTGTTGGGAATGACATCAAGCACAATGTCGAGGATCGGCCGGTGCGAGACGACATCCTCACCGAAATTGCCGGTCGCCGCTCGGCTGGCGAACAGCCAGAGCTGCTCGAGCATGCTGCGGTCGAGACCCATGTCATGGATGATCTGGGCGCGCAGTTCCGGCGTCGCCCTGGGGCCGAGCATCACCGAGGCGAAGTCTCCCGGCACCAGGCGCACCATCAGGAACAGCAGCAGCGTGGCGCCGGCGATGGTCAGCACCATCGACGCCAGGCGACCAGCGATGAAAGCAGCGGTCCGTTGCGATCTGGTCATGAACGCAGCAAGTCCGGTTCGTCGAGGTTGGTCAATGGCTTCAACCTGTGTTTGAGATGGGCCAATCGCTGGGGTTGGCGCTGCCCCTCACCTGCCTGCCGGCATCCTCTCCCCGTATAGTGACGGGGAGAGGGGCACTGTCATCGATGATTTCGCCAATCGCGCGGCGTTGCGGCCAGCTTCTCTCTCCCCGTTCACGGGGAGAGATGTCCGGCAGGACAGTGAGGGGCGGCGCCAACGTTCAGCAAGAACACACTCAAACCGGAGCATCCGCCCCTTCCCGCTCAAGCCTTGTCAAAGAACTCGAACTGCCAGTCCTTGCCGTTGGGCAGAAACATCGGCTTCAGCCAGGCCGCGTCAACGAAGAAGTTGCGGCCATGCGTGATCCAGATACAGGAGGCCGATTCATCGAGCAGCTTCTGCATCTTGACATAGATCTCCTCGCGCTTGGCCTTGTCCAGCGTCTCCAGCCCCTCCTGATGTAGCTTGTCGAATTCGGGGCTGTTCCAGCGCTGCCAGTTCCACAGGCCGATCTGGCTGGCGAGGAACCACTGCGTCTGGAAGCTCGGGTCGAACTTGGAGGTGTAGGGAATGAGCGTCAGCTCGAGATCCTTGCTCGCGTCGCCGGCGCCAAGCGCCCAGTAGGCGCCGGAATCCATGGCGTTGATGGTGAGCGTGATGCCGATTTCGGCGAGGTTGGCCTGCGCGATCTGCGCCACCGCCAGCGAGGTTGCGTCGTTGAGGCAGGTGAATGTGAAGGCAAGGTTGGACTTGCCAGCCTCGCTCAGCAGTTGCTGCGCCTTGGCGACGTCCCTGGTGTAGAGCGGCGCATCGGCCCAGTTGCCGAGCAGGCCGGGTGCCAGCAGCGTCTTGGCGCGCGAGGTGGCGCCGGAATAGGCACCCTGGATGATGGCCTCGACGTCGATCGCCCATCGGATCGCCTGGCGCACCTTGATATCAGCGAGATCGCCCTTCTCCACATTGATGCCGATCCAGGTGTAGTCGATGCCGGGAATGTCGATCACCTTGGTGTCCGGCAGACCCTTGGCGGTTGCGAGCTGGTCGGCGTCGAAGGCGGTGAAGTCGAGCTCCTTGGCCTGGTAGGACAGAAAGGAGGTCTTGTGCTCCGGGATGATCTTGCCGATGATCTCCTCGAAATGCGCCTTGTACGGGCCCTTGTAATCAGGGTTGGCCGCGAGCACGAACTGCTCCTTCGGCCGCCATTCCTTGAGCACCATTGGACCGGAGCCGATCAGCGTGGTGGCGATCTTGTCGCCCAGCTGCTCGCTCGCCTTCTTCGACAGGATCGCGCCTGACGCATCGCAGATGCCGATCAGCCAGAGCGCCGCCGAAGGATGTTTCAGGATCAGCTTGCCGGTGTATTTGCCGGTGACCTCGACTGACTTCAGCGCTTCCAGATCGTCGGCATAAGCAAGCTTCTTGCCGTTCTTGTCGCCGTTGATGTAGCGGTCATAGGTGAACTTGACGTCGTCCGCCGTCATCTCGCCGAAGCCGCCGGTAAACATCTGGCCGGGGTTGAGTTCGAAGTCGAACTCGGTGTCGGAGATCTGCTTGATCTCCTTGGCGGCGTCGTTGGCCCAGCTGGTCTTGCCCGGCTCGAAGCGCACCAGCGTCTGGCAGACCGCACGGATGATGTTGCCTTCGGTGGTGCCGACGCGATTGCCAGGATCGAGATTGCCGATGTCGGCATCCAGAGCGATGATCGGGTTGGTTCTGGCGCCCGCTGCCATCGCAAAGCGAGCATAGGGCAGGATCGCCAGAGCCGACGATCCGGCCAGGAAAGTTCTACGATCGAGTTTCATGCGCATTTCTTGTTCCCCTTTTTGTTGGTTACATGCAATCGCGTGGAATGACCTCGTCATAATTTCGCTCGGCGAAGATCGCTCCACGCTCGTAAGCCTTGACCCAGCCGCGAGCATAAAAATTATCGTGGTCGCAGCTGAAGCTGATTTCGCTGTCGACCCGCGCGTTCCAATCGGGCCTGATGAACTCTTCGTGGCAGGTCACCGTCGTCGCGCAGCTTGCCGGATCATTGTCGGTGATGCCGTATATCTTGCGGCGCCAGGAGGTGATCTCGGTGCCCGTTTCCTCGATCACGAAGCGGCCATCGTCGGACAATGCCGTCAGCTCGGTGCGTTCGGTGGGCAGATCGGTCGTCAGCGAGCGCAACTGTCGCGCCGGCTCCTTGACCGTAACCGGGCGAGGCTCGGCCCACAGCGCCTCCTCGAAAGCCACCGAGGCCAACCCCTCCTCACTGGCCAGCACCGACAGGTCGAGCCGGCAACCCTTCGGGTCGAAGGTCAGCATCGTGCGCTCCGGCGACGGCCAGGCCATCGGCCAGTAGGACGAGGAAACCGCCACCCGCAGCCTGTGTCCCCGGGGGATGATCTGCGCCACCGGCTTGAAGTCCAGCTCGACATCTTCGTACCGGCCGGGCGTCAAGGGAGTGGGAAACTCATGGCTCTGGCGATGCGCAAGGTTCAGCAGAGCAAAGCTGATGAAGGCGGAAGTGCCGTCTGGCGCCACATCGTTCAACCGAACGCAGAGCTGCGCCTGCGGTTTGTCTGATGCAACGCGCAACCTGATTTTCGAGATGCCGGCCAGCGGCAGGTCGGCATCCATGACAGCACTGTCGAAGCACAGCGAGCCGCCGTCATCGGCACGCTGGTCGCGCGCGCCCTCGGCCGAGATGCGACCCTGACCATAGGGGCACCATTCCTGTCCCTGCACACCGGTGGTGAGAGGTGAGGAGATGGTCAGCGGCCCTGCCCCGTCGACGCCTTGCGCCTCGCCGAGTTTGCCGTCGCTGTTCAGCCAGTAGGCCTTGCCGCCGATCTGCCTGGCCGGCCACTGCGGAAAGCCCAGCCAGCGGCCCGGCCGGACATCGATATGCGAATGCGGCCTGGCGTAGTCCATCAGATAGAGGCGCATGTCCGGCTCGCTGTCGGCGCCGTTGTCGATGCCCTTCAGCCAGCGATCGTACCAGCGGATGCATTCCTGCAGGTAGCCCATCGCCGGGCCGGGCACGCCATAGTTCGGTTCCTTGTGGCCCCATGGACCGCAAATGCCCTTGGCTGGCCCCTTGAGATTCTTGACCAGGCTGAAGATCGTCTGCGTATAGCCGTCGAGATAGCCGCCGACCGCCAGCACGGCGCATTCAATCGCGGAAAAATCCTCGCAGACCGAACCCTGTTTCCAGAACGCGTCCCGGCGCTGGTGCTTCAGCCATTCGGCGGCATGGTTCTTGTGGTCGTCGAGCCGGTCTTTCCACATTTGCCGCCAGCTATCCTCGCCGACGACGGCCGGGTCCGGCGGCAGCGCCGAATAGCCGAACAGCGCCCCACCCCAGCCGAAATTGTCGTTGATCAGCAGGCCGCCATTGTAGTGGGCGTCGCAGGCATAGCGGTCGTCGGTCGAACAGGACGTGACGATCGCCTTCAGCTGAGGTGGGCGGCGGGCCGCGACCTGCAGCCCGGAGAAACCGCCCCAGCTGTTGCCGATCATGCCGGCCGCGCCGGTGCACCAGGGCTGCGAACAGAGATGATCGAGGATCTCCAGCGCATCGTCCTGCTCGCGCTTGACATATTCGTCGTCGAGCAGGCCATCGGAATCGCCCATGCCGGCAATGTCGACGCGGGCTGAGGCATAGCCATGGCCGGCAAAAAAGAGATGCATCTCCTCGTCGCCGGTGCGCGTGCCGTCGCGGCGGCGATACGGTATGTATTCTAGAATGACCGGGACGGGATTTTTCTCAGCATCATCGGGCAGGAAAAGGCGAGCGGCCAGCTTGCGACCATCAGCAAGCGGAATCCAGTGGGTTTCGACCGTTCTGACCCCGGAAATGACGACGCTGGGCATGTGAACTCCGGCTTGTATTGAATGACGATATGATATATTGAATGGCCAATCAATATACAAACGAGAAGGCTTTGCAATGGCAAAACGATCCATCAAGGCGATGCGCCGCGACGAGCTGGTTGACGCCGCGATTGCCGTTGTCGGTGAGGAAGGCATGTCCGGCGCCACTATGGCGGTCATCGCGCGCCGCGCCGGCATGTCCGCCGGATTGGTCAACCATTATTTCGACAGCAAGGAAGAGCTTCTGGCGCTGGCCATGCGCAATCTGTCGAACCTGTTTCGCCAGGATATTCTCAAGCTGGCGCCCGCCGACCCAACGCCCGCGCAGCGGCTGAAAGCGATCGTCGACGGCTCCTTCGCGCCGCAGCACCTGGGCTCGCCCAAGCGCGCCGTGACCTGGATGCAGTTCATGATCGCCGCGCAGACCGAGCCGCGCATCAAGCATCTCTACCATTTGACTGGCGCACGCTTCGTCTCCAACATCCGCTATGCCGTCAAGCAACTGGTTCCGGTCAATGAGGTCGACGATATCGTCGACGGCATCGCCGCGCTGATCGACGGCTTCTTCTGGCAAAACGCCGGCGAATATGTGGAAGAGGACCTGGAGCGGGCGCGACGGATCTGCTGGCGTTATGTCTGCTTGCTGATCCCGGGGATCGAGGGATGAAGATCGGCAATCGTTCGTAAAAATCGATCATTCCAACCATAACAATTCGTTGGAAAGATCATTTCGGGAATGGCATTCTCCCACTGCACTTGCCTGGAGAATTGCATTGTCTTCCGTATCCCACGTCGCGAACGATATTCCCAAAAGCATGATTTCCGCCGATCTGGCCGCGGGCCGGAAGCACCTCAACTCGGTATGGAGCGGCGTCATTCCGGGTATTGTGCTGGTGGCGATGATTACTGCCGTCGCGTTCTCGGCCCACAATGTCTCCGGCTTCGCCCTGTTCAGTCCGATGATCCTGGCCGTCGTCGCCGGCATGATCTATTCCAACGTGCTGGGCATGCCCACCCATGCCAAGGCCGGCATCGCCTTCTCGCAAAAGCGCTTGCTGCGCTTCGCCATCGTGCTGCTCGGCTTCCAGCTGACGCTTGGACAGGTGGTTTCGATTGGCGTCAGCGGCGTCGGCATCGTAGCGCTGACACTTGGCACGACCTTCATATTCACCATCACGCTTGGCCGGCTGATCGGCGTCGACCGTAAGCTGGCGCAGCTGATTGCCGCCGGCACCTCGATCTGCGGCGCCTCGGCCATCGTCGCCACCAACATCGTTACCGATGCGCGCGACGAGGACGTCACCTACGCCGTCGCCTCGATCACGCTGTTCGGCACCATCGCCATGCTCGGCTTCCCGCTGCTGGCACCGGTGCTCGGGCTCGATCAGCACGCTTTCGGTCTGTGGGCCGGCGCTTCGATCCATGAGGTGGCGCAGGTGATCGGCGCAGGCTTCCAGAACGGCACCCAGTCCGGCGAGATTGCCACCGTCGCCAAGCTGACCCGCGTCGCCATGCTGGCGCCGATGGTCATCGCGCTTGGCCTGATGGCGCGCCGCAAGAGCAGCGATCAATCCGGGGCGCGCCCGCCCATGCCATGGTTCGTCGCCGCCTTCGTCGCCGTCGTGGTGCTGAACAGCCTCGTTGCCGTGCCCGCTGAAGTGAAGTCGGCGATGGCGCTAGCCACCACCATCATGCTGACCATGGGCCTGGCCGCCATGGGCCTGCAGGCCGACATTTCGCAGTTGCGCTCACGTGGCCTTCGCCCGCTGGCGCTCGCCTTTTCGGCCTTCCTGTTCATCGGCTGCTTCAGCCTGATGCTGGTGAAGTTCGTAGGCTGATCAGTCCTCGAACGAACTCGCAGCGACGTAGATCGCGGCGAGCTTCTCGATGCCGGCCTGGTCGGCGCTGTCGAAACGGCCGGGCAGCGGGCTATCGAGATCGAGCACGCCGAAGGCCCCGTCATTGTCCTGCAGGAGCACCACCAGTTCCGAGCGCGAATCGGGATCGCAAGCGATATGCCCGGGGAAATCATGCACGTCCTTGATCAGCATCGACATGCCGAGTTCGACCGCCGTTCCGCACACGCCCTGGCCGACGGCGATCCGCACGCAGGCCGGCTTGCCCTGGAAGGGACCGAGCACCATTTCCTCGTCCGATTGCAGGAAGTAGAAGCCGGCCCAGTTGAGGTCGGGCACCATCTGGAAGATCAGCGCGGCGGTGTTGGCGGCGTTGGCGATCGAGTCGCGCTCGCCGTCGAGCAGCGCCTTCAACTGTGTGGCGAGGTCGCGGTAGAATGCCACCTTGTCGGTGGTATCGATGGCCTTGGCCGCAAACATTATGCTCGTCTCCATATCGGGAATCGCGGTTTGCGTTCCTGCAGCCTGTCTGCACCAAACGACGGCCGGGACATAGTATCGTGAATTCCACTCATTGCGAAAGCCGCGCGATCAGAGCACGCAAACCGTCTGCGCGATGCCAATCCTTCAGGCCATTGCCATCAAGCGCAGAGCCAGAGCTTCTGGCACGTCCGCGCGATCACATGGGGCGGTGGCACATGCGGCTCGTCTCCGGCGGTGCGACGCGCCCTTTCGAGCAACATGCGCACTTCCTCAGGGCGCACCCGGTCGCTTGCCATCACCAGTTGGATCATCGGATCGCCCAGCAGCTCTTCCAGGGTGTTGATGGTGTCGTTCATCCGTTGCCTCCTCGAATACCGGCCCGCAGCCGATAGATAGGGAGGCAATCATGGCCCGCCAATGACGCTTAGCCGGCGATCTCGTGTCCTGGTGAGGATTTTTCGGACACAAAAAAGTGTCCGGCGGCAAGCATGCGCTAAGACGGTGGTGGCGCGCCTTCATATTGCGGCAGGCCGTCGTCGAGTTGCACCCAGGCCTGCTTCGAAGCCGTGAAAATATGCATTTGCGGTTTGAAGAAAGAGGGATCGTCGAGCGAACCGGAGGTGATGCCGATAATGCCGGCGGCATCTCGCCGCGAAAACATCGTCGTGCCGCAGTGCGGGCAATAGCCACGCTTGAGGTCGGGCGACGAGTTCACGGTCGCCAGCGGCCCTTCGATCGTCACATCGTTGATACGAAACAGAACGCGTGCGTTGAAGGCGGCGCCAATCGCCTTCTGACAAAGCCGGCAATGGCAGACCCGTTCATTGATCGGAGCGGCGTCAGCCCGGTATCGAACCGCCCTGCACAGGCACCCACCCTCGTATTTCGCCATCACACTGATCCATCGTTCTCAAAGATCGGCAAAGGTAGCCGCGGCAGCGTTTCGGTCAACTGAAAAGCCTTGATGAATATACATCAGCCATCGCGATGCGATCCGTCGATGAAATTGGCCCAACGCGCGGCGTCAAGCATTTGGGCTGCGCGCGAAGCCTCCTGAACATCCGCCGGTTGCCTTGGAGACAGCCGGCGGGTTTGGTCATTCGGTTTCGCTGACGACCTCGTCCCAGGTCTTCACCTTGGTCTCGCCGTTGAGGAAGGGCAGTGCGGCGGCCGTCAGTTCCGGTGCGAAGAAGACATCGTAGTGGGTGCGGTTGGGCAGGATGGCCAGCCGGTTTTGCGACATGTTCTCGCGCATCCAGCCGGCATCCTTCAGCCCGCCACCGAGCATCTGGTAGAACTTGATCACGTGCTCGGGCTTGTACATGTCGCTGTCACCATAGGCCAGCATGACAGGCATCTTCAGCTTGGCCACGTCTGCGGAGTAGTCGCGGTTCTGGCGCATGAAGTTGCCGAGAGCGTCGAGCAGTTTCGGGAAGTCCTCGGGATGCGGCGCCACCGCGACGTAGGACTTGTACATAGGCGTTTCCTTCATGAATGCGGCCGCAGCCGCGCTCACCTGCGCCTGCTGCGGGCGCATCTCGTCGTAGAAGCCGTCCGAGGCGTAGCCAGTCGCCACCAGGACGAGGCGACGCACCGTCTCGGGATGCCGCACGGCCATGCGGAAGGCAACGCCGCCGCCCAGCGAATAGCCCATGACGTCGACCTTGTCGTAGCCCAGCGCCTTGACGATATCAGCCATGTCGGCGCCGATCGCCTCCAGGGTGAACGGTCGGTCGCCGAGCGCCGTGCGGCCATGCCCCTGCAGGTCGACGCCGATGACGGTGCGGTTTTCGGAAAGCCTGGGCAGGATCGGCGCGAACATGTCGGTGGAGCCGAGCCCGCCATGCAGCAGAAGCAGCGGCTCGCCCTTGCCGTAGACGGCGTAGTGATAATTCAGGCCGTTGATCGGCAGCAGGCCGGATTTGGTCGGTTGCAGCGTGGTCATCGCAGTGTTTCCTCGGGATTTGTTTTAACCCAGTGCGGCCACGAGCAGCGCGGCTAGGCAAGAAAAGAGAAGCAGGATTCCCGGCGTGTCAAAGCGCCTTGGCGACCGCCTCGAGTTGATCGGTGCACTGCCCCCAGCCTTCATGGAAACCCATCTTCTCATGCTGTTCGCGGTCGGCGACGTTCCAATGGCGAACCCGAGCGATGTAGCGGGTCTTGCCCTCACCTTCGTCCTCGAAGGTCAGCACGCCGGTCATGAACGGCTTCTCCGATGGCTCCCATGCCTGGGTATAGGCGTCGGTGAAGACGATCTTCCTGCCGGGAATGACCTCCAGGAAGACGCCCGGATTCGCAAACTCATTGCCGTCGGGACCAGCCATGACGATGAGGCTCGAGCCGCCGGTGCGCACATCCATTTCGGCGCGCGGTGTCGTCCAGGGTTTTGGAGCAAACCACTGGGTCAGAAGCTTCGGCTCGATCCAGCAGCGATAGACGTTCTCGCGCGGCGCATCGATGATGCGGGCGATAGCCAATTCGCGATCGTTGGCAGGGGCGATGTCGAGCTTGGTGGTCATAATGGTCTCCTCATTTGTTCAGCTTGCGTCCCAAGGACGAACGGACGAAACGCCAGCCGACATGACCCGCGAGAAATTTCGCGAAACCGACTGAGAAGGGAGACCCGGCGAAGGGCTTCAGTGACGCTTGGCTTGCACCAGATAGGCATCGATCTCGGTCTCGCCGAGCCATTTGGCCGCTTCCAGCCGATGCAAGCCTTCGACAAGGACATGACGCTTGCCGTCATGGCGGACCTGGATCGGCATCTTCATGCCGTTTTCCAGGATGTCCTCGGCCAGATGGCGGACGGTCTCGGGATGCAGCGTCTTCTTGCGCGCAGTCGGCACGTAGATATCGTCGACCTTGACCTTTTGGACTCTCAGCATGTCGACCCCCGTGGCGGAAAACGCCGCCGTCCCCTTGAGATAGTTTGTTTGTTCGAGAGGGCCAAGGGCGCGGCTAACGAATATGAGCCGAAGGCCGCTCCCGGTTTGGAGATGCAGGGATAGCGGCTTGCTCCTCGGCGGTTTGCCTGTTGCCGCGCATTTCGATATTGCGTGTGCGCGCTCGCCGATAGCGGGCATCCACGAAAGACGTCCATGGGCAAACCTCTCGTCACCTTCATCGGCGTAACGCATCCATGGATGTGCGACAGGATGGGCCATGTTAACGTGCGCCACTACTCGGCGATGTTTGACGATGCCAGCTTCCAGATCCTCGGCCATATCGCCGGGCAAGACGACAACCAGGCGTCGGAGGCCGGATGGGCCGACGTCCGCACTGAGATCGACTATCGGCATGAAACCAGGGCCGGCGCGCTCATCACCATCCATTCGCATGTCGTGAAGGTCGGCCGCACCTCCGTCACCTTCGAGCAGGTGATGTTGGGGACGCTCGACGGCATAGTCCGTGCAATGAGCAGGACGACCAGCGTTCGCTTCGATCTTGCGGCGCGTGCGTCGGTGCCTCTGGAAGACGCCATGCGCGTACGCGCGTCGGCGCTGCTGATCGAGTAAGCCCGATCACTTAGCCGGCAAATTTTCAAGCCAAATTTCAAGCATTGTAAATGCGATCGTCAAGCGGCGTCGCGGCGATGATCGCATGCAAGCCTGAAAGCAGCGCTTTCTCCGCGCGGTTCATCGTCTTGTCGGGGTTGACCAGCAGGAAGATGTCGATGGCAGGCGGCGCATCATAGGGGGGCAGCCGCCACAGCATGCCATCGGCCACGTCGCGCCGCGCCACGTGCAGCGGCAGCGGCCCGATTCCCAGCCCAGCCACAATCATGCGACGCACCTCCTCCAGGCTCGATGACACGCCGACGACATCGGCATTGAGCCTGGCTTCGCTGCGCAGCAGCGCGACCGGCCTTAGAGCGTCTGAAATGTGATCGGTCTGGAAGGATACGGAAGGCTCGCTCCTGAGGTCCGCAAGCGTCAGCCCTTCACGTCCAAAAAACCTGTGCTGCGGACCACAGAAGAAACCGAAAAATTCGCGATAGACCATTTCGTACTCCAGCGCCGGATCGCGCTGGCTGACCAGGCAGATGCCGAATGAAGCACGACGTTCCCTGACTTGCTTGGTCACTTCCGTGCTTGCCGCCACTGAAATGGTGATGCTGGCGCGCGGATAGTTGCGGTGAAATTCCGACAGCGCCTGGTCAAAGATCGGCGAGACGACATGGCTGGCCGTGGCAATGATGACATGGCCGGTAACGTCGTCGCTGATGCCCCGCATCAGCAGAGGCAGCTGCGATATCGTGCCGAACACCTCGACACTTTGCTCGTAGAGCAGCCGGCCCACCTCGGTCAGTTCGAAACGCGTTGCGTCGCGCTCGACCAGCCGCCGGCCAACGCGGTCTTCCAGCCGCCGGAGCGCGTTGCTGACGCTCGGCTGCTTGAGGTTCAGCCGCTCGGCGGCACGCGTGATGCTTTTCACCTCCGCGATGACGACGAACGTCCGCAGAAGGTTCCAGTCGAGATCCCAGACCAACCTTTCAGGTCGCGCAATCATTCCTGAAATCTATGCTCCCTATTTCCATTATCTATTTGCGCAATGCTGGCGCAAAGGCAATCATGAAAATCAGGAGAGCGCCCCAACGCCTCCCAAGAACAAGACTTCGCGCTCCATCCAGAGGATCAAGAAATCACATGAACAGAGTATTTTCCGGCATCGCAGTCGCCGCCCTGCTGTTTGCGTCGACCTTCACGGCCGCTTCGGCGAAGGCCGATGATCTCGAAAAGATCAAGGCGGCGGGCGAGCTGAAGATTTCGATGAGCGGCCAGTATCCGCCCTTCAACTTCGTCAACGACCAGAACGAGGTCGTCGGCTTCGACGCCGATATCGGCAAGGCCATCGCCGAACGCATTGGCGTCAAAGGCACCATCGTCACCACCGCCTGGGACGGCATCATCGCCGGCCTGCTGGCCAAGAAGTACGACACCGTCGTCGGTTCGATGACCATCACGCCGGAGCGCGAGAAGGTGGTCGATTTCGTCGGCCCGTACTATCACGCCGGACGCGCGGTTTTCGTGAACGAAAATTCCAAGGTGCAGAGCCTCGACGAACTCAAGGGCAAGACCCTTGGCGTGACGCTGGGCGAAACGCATGAGAAATGGGCACGCCAACAGGGCGGCTGGGACGTCCGCACCTACAAGGGCCTGCCGGAACTGCTGCTGGAACTGAAGGCCGGCCGTGTCGACGCCATCGTCGTCGACAACATCCCGGTCATGATCGCTGTCAAGGAAACGGGTGAGAAGGTCCGCCAGCTTAGCACGCCGAACATCGAAGGCGGCAGCGTCGCCATCGGCATCGCCATCCGCAAGGACAATCCGGAACTGAAGGCGGCCATGCAGAAGGCATTGGACGGCATGCTGGCTGACGGAACCTACGAGAAGATCTCCAAGCAGTGGGTCGGCAGCGACATCCGCTAACCTCGTCAGGCTTCAGGTGGCCAACACCACCTGAAGCCGAGCGCAACTCCTGCCGGACGATTCCATGGATTTCTCTCTGATGTGGCGCGTTTTCCCGTTCTTCGTGGAAGCCGCCTGGGTGACGATCGAGATCACGGCGCTGGCCTTGATTCTCGGTCTCGTGGTCGCAGCACTCGCCGCGGCCGCCAAGATGTCAAGGTCCGCACCGCTGCGGGCGGTCGGAGCGATCTATGTCAGTCTGTTTCGTGGCACGCCCTGCCTGATCCAGCTCTTCGTGCTTTATTTCGGTGGCCCTCAGATCGGCATCAACCTGGAACCGTTCGCGGCAGGCGTCATCGGCCTTGGCCTCAACATCGGCGCCTATATGGCGGAATCGATCCGCGGCGCACTGATTGCTGTCGACCGGGGGCAGGCGGAGGCCGCCCGCACCATCGGATTCAGCCGCTTCCAGACCCTGCGCAAAGTTGTGCTGCCGCAGGCCGCGCGCCTGATGATCCGCCCGCTCGGCGTCAACACGGTCGCGCTTTTAAAGGGATCGGCACTGGTGTCGACCATTTCGGTGGTGGAACTGACCTATACGGCGCAACGCTTCATAGGCTCCACCTACAAGCCATTCGAAATCTTCGGGGTCGCCGCACTGCTCTACATGGTCATGGTCTACGCCGTCTCCCGCACCGTCGACCTGCTCGACAAACGCTTTGCCATCGTCTGACCGGAGAGCGTGATGGAAGGCTTGGATTTCACCGTCGTACTGCCCTACTGGGACCTTCTGTTGACAGGTGCCTGGTGGACTGCCGTGCTGACGGTGTCGGCGGGAGCGCTCAGCTTCGTCTTCGGCATCCTGTTCGCGGTCATCGTGCTCTACGCACCGGCCATCATCGCCTATCCCGTGCGCGCCTTCATGTGGGTGTTCATGGGCACGCCACTGCTGCTGCAGCTCTTCCTGATCTATTTCGGCCTGGTGCAGGTCGGCATCGATATTCCTGCCCTTGTCGCGGGGATCGTCGGGCTTGGGCTGCATTTCGCCGTCTACAACGCCGACGTCATTCGCGCAGGCATCGTTGCGGTTGATGTCGGCCAGACGGAAGGCGCGCGCAGCATCGGCTTCGGCAAGTGGCAGACATTGCGCCATGTCGTGATCCCGCAGGCCGTCCGCAACACTGCCCCGCCGATCGGCGGCAACATGATCGCGCTGCTGAAGGACTCCTCGATCGTGTCTGTGATCGGTATTGCCGAACTCGTCCATTCCTCCCAGTTGGCGATCAGCGAAACGTTCCGGCCGTTCGAGTTCTACATAACGGCGGCGGCGCTCTATTACATTCTCAACCTCGCGCTTGAAGCGGGTTTGCGCCGGTTCGAACGGCGCGTGGAGGTTTCCCGATGAGCATGCAAAGGCCAATGGTCGAGGTTCGCGGCGCGCGCAAATCGTTCGGCGCCATGGAGGTCCTCAAGGGCATAGACCTGTCGGTGGATCGTGGGCAGATCGTTGCGATCATCGGGCCGAGCGGCTCGGGCAAGAGCACGCTGCTGCGCTCCATCAACCACCTCGAGACCTTGAACGGCGGCGAAGTCTGGCTCGATGGAGTACAGGTCAACCAGCCCTTGCGCGGCCGGGCTTTTGAACGTCATATCAATACGGTGCGCCAGCAGATGGGCATGGTTTTTCAGCACTTCAACCTTTTCCCGCATCTGACCGTACTTGAGAACATCGCAATGGGACCGATCATCCTCAAAGGCATGAGCAAGACCGACGCGCAGGCGCTTGCGCACAGCCTCCTGTCCAAGGTCGGGCTCGCCGACAAGATCGACGCCTATCCATCACGGCTTTCGGGCGGCCAGAAGCAGCGCGTGGCGATCGCGCGCGCTTTGGCCATGCAGCCCAAGGTGATGCTGTTCGACGAGGCCACTTCGGCGCTCGACCCGGAGCTGGTCGACGAGGTCAACGCGGTGATGAAGCAGCTCGCCGCCGAACACATGACGATGCTGATCGTCACGCACGAAATGCGTTTCGCCGGCGAAGTCGCCGACAGGGTGTTGTTCATGGACGGCGGCGCCGTCGTGGAGGAAGGTCCTCCGTCCGAAATGTTCCGTGCACCGAAAATGGAGCGCACCCGCACCTTCCTCAAGAAATATCTTTCAGCCTGAGCAAGACCATGATCAGCCTTCCGACAGAATTCCCCGATTTCGGACTCACGCCCGATCAGCGACGCCAAGCCGTGCGCGGCCACTACTACGAATGGCCCGGCATGGACGGCGAGCGCGGCGAGATCTGGTGCTACACAGATCGGTTTTCATACCGCCCCGGCGAGACGGTGGCGCTGCATGTCAGTTCGACGGCGCCAGCCTTCAACATGACAATCATCCGCGACGGCGGCAGCGAAACGAAGCTGTTCGAGAAATCGGGCACCGAGTCGCGCTGGCAGGACAGCCCGGACCAGTGTTCGGTCGAAGGTTGCGGCTGGGAATCCTCCCTGGAATTCCGTGTCGGCGATGATTGGCCGTCCGGCGCCTGTCGCCTGACGCTGACCGCGGATGGCCGCGACGGCAAGCCGATCCAATGCCACCATATCTTCATCGTTGCTCCCCTGCCCGGCCGCAAACCCGGCCGCGTGCTGCAGGTCGCGGCGACGGGAACCTGGCTCGCCTACAACACCTGGGGTGGCTCCAACCACTATCAGGGCATTACCGGGCCGGATCGCAACCAGTATGCGACGTCCGTGTCGACACAGCGCCCCTGGTGCCGGGGCTTCGCGCTGCTGCCGAACAACGCTCCGCGCGTGCCACTGGAAGTCGCCGTGCCGCCGAAGACCGTGCCCCGCTATCCGCATATGGAATGGGCCTTTGCCACTGGGCATTCGAAGAAATATGCCTCGTCCGGCTGGGCCAGCTATGACAGCCACTTCTTCCGTTTCGCTGAACGTGCCGGCTACTCTGTCGATCTCGTCAGCCAGCACGATCTGCACTTCTCGCCGGAAGTCCTCGACGGCTACGACTGTGCCGTCTTCGTCGGCCATGACGAATACTGGACCTGGGAAATGCGCGACGCCGTCGACGGATTTGTCGAGCGCGGCGGCCATGCGGCGCGCTTTGCCGGCAATTTCATGTGGCAAACGCGGCTGGAGAACGAGGGCCGCCGGCAGGTCTGCTACAAATACCGCTCCCGCGCCGAAGACCCGGCCTATCGTGGCGGCGATGTGACCCGCGCCACCAATTCCTGGGAGGCGCCGGAAATCGGCCGGCCGGGTTCGGCGACGTTCGGGCTCAATGCAACCAGGGGGGTCTATGCCGGCTGGGGCGGCTGCGCGCCGCGCGGCGTGCGCGGCTTTCCGGTCTACCGGCCCGAGCATTGGGCCTTTGCCGGAACCGGCATCTATTACGGTGACTTGCTCGGCGCCGACAGCCATGTCTATGGCTACGAGGTCGACGGGCTCGATTTCGAGATACGTGGTGGCCTGCCCTACCCCACCGCGACCAGCGGCGCGCCGGACGGATTGCAGGTTCTCGCTGTCGGCATGGCATCCCAGATCGAGGAAAGCGCCGATATCCCGATCGAGGATCAGTTCCTCACCGACGAGGATGGCCGCTTCACCGCCGAAACGCTGTTTGGCGAGGCGAGCGATGCCAATCTCGACAAGGTCAAGCGCGGCAACGGGATGATCGTCAACTTCCCGCGCGGCAAGGGCGAGGTGTTCCACGCCGGAAGCTGCGAATGGGTCGCCGGCCTGCTAAGACAAGACCCGATGGTCGAACGCGTCACCCAGAATGTCCTTGATCGCTACCTTGGAAAGTCCTGACATGTCGAAGACCCAGACCGCCGCTCAACACACCCAGGCCCGGCGAGAATCGCATCTGTTCTATTTGTCCAGCCTGCGGCGGCCGCTCATCGATCGCGCCGAGGGCATCTATATGTGGACGCAGGACGGTCGCCGCTTCATCGACGGATCGAGCGGACCGATGGTCGCCAATATCGGCCATTCCAACCGCAATGTGCTCGATGCCATGAAGCGGCAGATGGACCGCGCCACCTTCGCCTACCGCCTGCATTTCGAGAACGAGCCAGCGGAAGAGCTGGCACGCGAACTGGCCGGCAAGCTGCCCGAAGGCATGGACCGCATCTTCTTCGTCTCGGGTGGTTCGGAAGCGACGGAATCCTGCATCAAGCTGGCGCGGCAATGGGCGGTCGCCACCGGCAAGGCCAGCCGCTGGAAGGTGATCACGCGCTTCCCGTCCTATCACGGCGGCACTTTGGGTTCGCTTTCGATCACCGGTGACGACGCGCTGGCCGAAAGCTTCACACCGATGATGCGGGTGATGCCGACCGTACCGGCGCCGACCGCCTGGCGCGATCGTGACAATCTTTCGATGGAACAGCGCGGCGTCCGCTATGCCGACATGCTGGAGGAGAAGATCCTTGCCGAGGGTCCCGAGAGCGTGGTCGCCTTCATCATGGAACCGATCGGCGGCGCGGCCACCTCCGCGCTTGTGGCGCCCGACAGCTACTATGCGCGCATTCGCGAGATCTGCGACCGCTACGGCATCCTGTTGATCCATGACGAAGTGATGAGCGGCGCGGGACGCACCGGCAAATTCCTCGGCGGTGACCACTGGAACTGCAAGCCCGACATCGTCGCGCTGTCGAAGGGGCTGGGCTCCGGCTACGCCCCGCTCGGTGCGCTGGCCGCCCCCATGCGGCTGGTGCAGCCGCTGCTCGCTTCGGGTGGCTTCCAGCATGGCCACACCTATGCCGGCAACCCGCTGGCCTGCGCCGCCGGCCTCGCCGTGCTCGGCGAAATGGACCGGCTCGACCTGATCGCCAATGCGGCGGCCATGGGCGACGTGCTGATGGACGGGCTGAAGGGGCTGGCAAAGCGTTTTCCGTTCATCGCGGATGTGCGCGGCAAGGGCCTGCTCACCGGCGCCGAGATGGTTGCCGATCCCGAGACGCTGAGACCGATCGACCAGAACAAGAAAGCCACGCAGCGTCTGCTCGACCTCGCCTATGAGCGCGGGCTGATCATCTATGGCCGCAGGGTCAAGGGTGGTGTCGACGGCGACAATTTCATGGTCGCGCCGCCGATGATCGTCACCAGGGAGCAGGTCGGCGAGATTGTCTCCATCATCGGCGACTCGCTGCAGGCGCTGGCCGGCGAACTCGACCTGCCGGTCGAAGGCTGAGGAGAAAAAATGGCGCCGCGAAAAGTCATCATCACCTGCGCCGTCACCGGTTCGGTGCACACGCCGTCGATGTCGCCCTACCTGCCGGTGACGCCGGACCAGATTGCGGCAGATGCGATCGCGGCGGCAGAAGCAGGTGCTTCCATCCTGCATCTCCATGCCCGCGACCCCAGGGATGGTCGCCCGACCGCCGATCCGGACGTGTACATGCAGTTCCTGCCGCGCATCAAACAGGCGACCGACGCGGTGATCAACATCACCACGGGCGGCTCGTCGCTGATGACGCTTGACCAGCGGCTGGCGGCGCCGTTGCGGGCCGAACCCGAAATGTGCTCGCTCAACATGGGGTCGATGAATTTCGCGCTGTTTCCGATGCTCGACAAGCCAAGGGAGTGGCAACACGAGTGGGAGCCCAAGCTGCTGGAGGCCACGCGC
Source organism: Mesorhizobium carmichaelinearum (assembly GCA_943370265.1). GTDB lineage: Bacteria > Pseudomonadota > Alphaproteobacteria > Rhizobiales > Rhizobiaceae > Mesorhizobium > Mesorhizobium carmichaelinearum_A. The sequence goes on along the minus strand of CALRQH020000028.1, from coordinate 30,141 downwards.
GACACCATCTTCAAGAACACTTTCGCTGATATGGAGGGCGTGCTTGAGAGGTTGGGCAAGGGCTGCGGCACGCGCTTCGAATTCGAATGCTACGATGTTGGTCATCTCTATTCCCTGGCGCATTTTCGCGACCGGGGCCTGGTGACGGGACCGCTGTTCATCCAGTTCGTGCTGGGCATTCTGGGCGGCATCGGCGCCGACCCAGACAATCTCATCCATATGAAGCGTATCGCCGACAAGCTGTTCGGCGACAGCTACCAGTTCTCCGTGCTGGCCGCCGGCCGCAATCAGATGCCGCTGATCTCGATCGCCGCGGCCATGGGGGGCAATGTCCGCGTCGGGCTGGAAGACAGTCTCTATGACGGCCGGCAGCTGGCAAAATCCAATGCCGATCAGGTGCGCCGCATCCGTGGCATTCTCGATGGGCTGTCGCTGGAGGTTGCCACGCCTACCGAAGCGCGCGACATGCTGGCGCTCAAGGGCGGCGACCGGGTGGCTTTCTGAGATATAACCGTGACCAATACAGCATCCAATGATGTCCTGATCCGGCCCGGCCGGGTCGACGACGTCGAAACGATCCACGCGGCGATCCTTAAACTCGGCACACATATCGGCGCACCCGAGGAAATCATCTCGACGCCCGACGACCTCAGAACCTACGGCTTCGGCGAAAAGCCAGCCTTTTCAACGCTGATTGCCGAAGTTGGCGGCGAGTTTGCCGGCCTTTGCCTGCATTTCCCGATTTTTTCGACCTGGATGGGACGGCCCGGCGTCTATGTGCAGGACCTCTATGTCGAGGACCGGTTTCGCGGCCGCAAGATCGGCGAACGCCTGCTGCGGCACGTCGCGGCGCAGTGCCGGAAAGACGGCGGCGTGTATCTCAGGCTGTCGGTCGATACCGACAATGAGGGCGCCAAGGCCTTTTATGAAAGGCTGGGCATCGCCTGGTCGAGCTATGAGCAGACGCAAAAGATCATCGGTGACGCATTCTTTGCTTTTGCCGATGCGCCGGAAAGTGGGGAGCAGGAATGAAAGCCTTCTATGCCGAGGAACAGAAGCGCCACGATCCCAAGGCCTTTCTTTCCAGCGGCGCACCGCAGCCCAATCCGGAAAAACCCGAGCGCGTCGAGAGATTGTTAGCCGGCGCAAAATCAGCCGGTTGCACGATCGAGCGACCGCGGAATCATGGGCTCGGGCCGGTCTCAGCGGTGCATACGCCGGAATATCTCGACTTCCTCGAGCACATCTTTACACGCTGGCAGCGCATCGAAGGCGCTTCCGCGGAAGTGATCCCAAACATCCATCCGATCATGCGCAACGGTTCCTATCCCGCGTCGGCGGTTGGCCAGGCCGGCTATCACATGGCGGACACGGCTTGCCCAATCTCAGGCGAGACGTGGCAGAGCGCTTTGTGGAGCGCGTGGAGCGCCCTCGAAGCGGCTGAAGCCGTGATGTCGGGCGCATCTGCCGCCTACGCGCTCTGCCGCCCGCCCGGCCACCACGCTTTCGCCGATGTCGCCGGCGGGTTCTGCTTCATCAACAATTCCGCGGTCGCTGCGCAGGCGCTACGCAAGACTGCGGCACGGGTGGCGATCCTCGATGTCGACCTGCACCACGGCAACGGCACGCAAGGGATTTTCTATGCCCGGCCGGACGTGCTCACCGTCTCGCTGCATGCCGACCCGGTGCGCTTCTATCCGTTCTTCTGGGGCCACGCCGACGAACGCGGCGAAGGACCCGGCCTTGGCTACAATCTCAACCTGCCACTGCCGCGCAAATCCGCTGATGCGGAGTTTCTGCAAGCACTTACGGTAGCATTCCAGCGCATCCGGGCTTTTTCGCCGGACGCGCTGGTCGTTGCGCTCGGCCTCGACGCGTTCGAGGGCGACCCTTTCGGTGGGCTTTCGGTCACGACCCCCGGCTTCTCGCGCATCGGCGAAGCCATCGCCAAGCTCGGACTGCCGACCGTCATCGTCCAGGAAGGCGGCTATCTCTGCGACGAACTCGGCGACAACCTCACCGCGTTCCTCACCGGCCTCGGCGGCAAGGCGCGGTGAGGATCGAAGCTGGCCTCAGGACCGCTGCTGCCTGAGCATGGCGATGACCCGATGCACGCTCTCCAGCGTCTCGTCGATCTCGGCTGACGTGTTGTAATGGGCAATGCCGATGCGCACGACGCCGTGCTCGGCGGGAATGCCGAGCTGGTGGACGATCTCCCAGGCGTAGTTGTGGCCGGACCACAGGAAGATGTTTTCGGCGTTCATCTGCCGAACGATCGTTTCCGGCACGATACCTTCAACAGTGAACGAAACGGTTGGTACGCGTTCGCTGAGCCGCTTCGGATCGGTGATCCCGTGAATGGTCAGACCTGAAATGTCGGAAAGGCCGTCGATCAGCCTTTGCGCCAGCGGGTTTTCGTAGGAGATCGACACCTCGAACGCCCGGGCGATCTTCTGCCTGCGCGAACCGCCCTCGCCTGCCGCGGCACCCAATTCGGCGAAGTAGTCGACCGCGGCTGTGAGACCGGCCATCAGTTCGATCTGCGGCGTGCCGAGTTCGAACCGTTCCGGCAGGCCGTTGGACGAACAGCGGCATTTGTAGGGCTTCAGACCGTCGATAACGTCGTGCCGGCCCCACAATATGCCCATGTGCGGGCCGAAGAATTTGTAGGCCGAGCAGATCAGGAAATCGCAGCCGAGATCACCAACGTCGATGAAGCCATGCGGGGCGAACTGCACGGCATCGACATAGACGAGAGCGCCGGCCTTCCTGGCGATGGCGGTCAGCGCTTTCACGCGGTTGATCGAACCGGTCAGGTTGCTGGCGTAGTTCAACGCGACCAGCCGGGTCTTGTCAGAAAGCAACCCGGCCAGCGTCGCCTCCTCGACCTGCCAGCTTTTTTCGTCGAATGGCAGCCAACACACAACGAGGCCAAGATCCTCGGCCAGTTGCAGCCAGGGCGATACATTGCCCTCGTGGTCCATGCGGGTGAGGATGATCTCGTCGCCCGGCTTCATCGTGCGGCCGAGCGTGCGAGACATGTGATAGGTCAGCGTCGTCATGTTGGCGCCGATGATGATTTCCTCAGGGCCTTTGGCCCCAAGGAAATCGGCCATTGCCTGATGCGCCTCGTCGACGACGGCCTGTGCGGCAATCGTGGTCTCGAAGAACCCACCAAGATTGGCGTTGGTGTTGAGCAAACACCGCGACACGGCATCGGCCACCACTTGCGGCACCTGCGTGCCGGCAGGGTTGTCGAGATAGATGCGGCGGCGTCCCTTGTCGGTCAGGGCTAGTGCGGGAAATTTCCCGCGCACGGTGTCGATCTGAAATGTCATGTTTCCCCCTCAATCAATTCGGTTGTCGCGGCTGCCTCAAGGGCACGGATTGCCGACGCGCTGGTGGATGGCGTCGACCGCTTTCTGCATCTCCTCGGTCCATACAATTTCGACCGAAGACAGCGCCATGTCGAGCTGCGCGACGCTGGTGGCGCCGACGATGTTCGACGTTACGAACGGGCGGCTCGACACATAAGCGTTGGCAAACAGCGCCGGCTCCATGCCGAAGGAGCGCGCCAGTTCATTGTATTCCAGCAGCGTTTCCGCCGCATTGGGCGTCTCGTAGCGCTGGCCGCGATTGAACAGCTGTGAGCGCGAACCTTGCGGACGGGCGCCGTGATCATACTTGCCGGTCAGATAGCCCTGCGCCAGCGGCGAATAGGCGAGCAGCGACACCTCCTCGCGCTCGCACACTTCGGCAAGGTTCACCTCGAAGGTGCGATTGACCAGATTGTAGGCGTTCTGGATCGACGCGACGCGAGGACCGACACCTTTGTCGCTTTCGGCAAGGAAACGCATCGCGCCCCACGAACTCTCGTTCGACAGGCCGAAATGGCGGATCTTGCCGACCTTCACCAGTTCCTCGAACACCGCAAGCGTCTCGGCGATGGGCGTCTCGTCGGTCGGCGCGCCAACGGAATCGGAGCGCGGCGCTACGGCGCCGACGCGCGTTGGATTGGCTCCCCAGGGTATGTCTCGTTCCGGCCAGTGAATCTGATAGAGGTCGAGATAGTCGGTGCCGAGCCTGGCCAGCGATCTGTCGATGGCGTCAAAGATATCGGCGCGCGCAAGTTGCGACGGCCTGTCGCCGCGAAACCACGTGTTGGCGGTACGGCCGACGACTTTCGAGGCCAGGACGACCTTGTCGCGGTTACCCCTGGCCTTCATCCAGCTGCCGATGATCTTCTCGGTCCGCCCCTGTGTCTCCGCCTTGGGCGGGATCGGGTAGAGTTCGGCCGTGTCGATGAAATTGACCCCGCGCGAAAAGGCCAGGTCCATCTGGGCGTGGCCCTCAGCCTCGGTGTTCTGCTGGCCCCAGGTCATCGAGCCCAGGCAAATCTGGGTGACAAGAAGGTCGGTCCGACCGAGACGGCGTTTGTGCATGGGATATTCTCCGACGGGGAATCTTGGGCGCGACGGCGCGGGAAGGAGCCCGAGCATAGTCGAAAGCCCGGACCTTCTCCAAGACCGGAACCGCGCGGATATCGAAATCTGCAGAGTTTAGCGCCTCGCGCCGACCAGGGCTCGCCGCTTGGCCTCGTCGATCAGCATGTTGGCCACCTGCATGCGGACCATGGCGCGCTGGCGCAGATGCGGGGCGACACGATCGGGGTGGTTCGAGAAGGCGAAGCTGCGACGCATGCGGCCGAAATCGGCTGCCTGCTTCGGCTGGTTGAGGCCAAGTTCGACGGCGATCGATTCGGGATCGATCGGCGGCAATTTCTCCTCAGGCTTAGGTTCTTCACCGACGAGGGTCAACTTTGCATGATCAAGCAATGCAGCGAACTCTCTCGCCAGATCGGCGCCCGCTTCGCGATACTCGGCGGTGAATGTATCGCCGGAAACCTTGATGCGGCCCGAGTGGAGTTCGTCCGCCACCGAAAGGTAGTCGAAGGGAATGGAAGGACGAGCACCGACCTCCTCGCCCTTGTCGGAAACGACAAAGAGATCGTCGAGCAACGAAGCGAAATCCCGCTTGGCGCCGGTACCGATGTCAGCCTCCCCCTGTCGCAAGTCCGTGCATCAAATATCCACACGTCGAACATATAGGACCGGCTCGTTAAAAATGAATGCCAATCATCTTGAGAGTTTGCTGCTTCCTCGGTCGGTCCTGCACTCAGATGCGCACCCAGATAAAAGCCGGACTGCACTTTCATGCAGTCCGGAATTCGCCAGGAGTGGCGAGGAAAAACCGGCCATGTGCCAGCGTCAAAGCCTACGGTCCGCGCGCCGCGGAAGTTTCATTCGAACAAAAAATAAGCGAAAAAAAATCAGCAAGGCATAGCAGCCATGCAAATGCTGCACTGCACAATCGTCACGATTCACCTATATCAAGGGTTCGGGAGGACCAACAAAGGAGCCTGAATCGTGGGGTTCTTCACTGAAATGTTCGCCCGCCCGCGTCCGCAGGAGCATCTGCGTTATCGCGCGGCCCTTTCGCTGCTTCATTCCATGAGCAGTGCCGACCGTGCCGATATCGGCATCAAGCCCGCCGATTTCCCGCGCATCGCCCGCGAAATGTCCCTGCGCTAATGTGGCAGGAAGCGTGAGGTTTCCCGGCAGAACCGGGAAACCTCAAAATGTCCGTTTTCAACGCGCGCCGAGGAATGTCGCCTTGCCCAACGGCACGCCATTATGGCGCAGGATGTCGTAGGCCGTGGTCAGGTGGAAATAGAAGTTGGGCATGGCCAGGTGCAGCAGGTACTGCATGCCGCTCATCGACATTTCGCGCCCACCAAGCTTCAGCTCGATCATCCTGTCGTCCGAGCCATCGATATCGGCGGCTGAAAATGTCGCCAGATGCGCAACCGTCTTGGCGATGCGCGCTTCCAGATCGGCAAAGCTCGCTTCGTTGTCCTCATATTTCGGCACCTCGCGCCCAGCCAGCCGCGATGGCGCGCCCTTGGCATGGTCGGTCGCGATCTGGACCTGCCGGGTCAGCGCGTACATGTCGGGCGCCAGCCGCGAGGTCAAGAACACCTGCGGATCGATCTTGCGTTCGACCGCATTCTGTTCGGCCGTCGCCAATACGGTGGAAAGTGCCTTCAGCCGGGCCGAAAACACCGGCACGGACGCCTCATACATCGATATCGTCACTTGAATTCTCCATGTGGGCTGGAACGCCAGGCGGGACGTAGCGCCTTCCCACGCGATTTTTCAAGCACGGGAAAATCGGGCACGTGCAAATCGGCACGTCACCGCGTCGCCGTAATCGCCGTGGTAGACTCTCCGCATCGAGGTGGAGATTGCCCATGAGACGCGTCCTTTTCGCAGCGACTGCTTTTTGCTCCCTTGCAGTGATCGGCCAGACCGCACATGCCGCCGACGCTCCCTACGTCGACGACAGGACGGATGCGACAGCCGTTGTCCGTTCGCTCTACAGCGCCATCAACCGCCACGAATTCTCGCGAGCCTGGAGCTATTTTGGCGAAACAAAGCCGGCTAAAGACTTCGATACATTTGTCAAAGGTTACGACGGCACCGACGCGGTCGAGGTCAAAACCGGCGCTGTATCCGAAGATGGGGCAGCCGGCAGCATCTACTACGCCGTTCCAGTCGCCATTCGCGCCAAAGCCAAGGATGGCAGCGAAAAGATCTTTGCCGGCTGCTATACGGTGCGCCAGGTCAACGCGCAGATCCAGGAACCGCCGTTCGACCCGATCCATATCGAAAAGGGAGAACTGAAGCCGGCGACAGCCGCTTTCGACGACGCCGTGCCGGCAAGTTGCGGCGATGGACCGCCGCCACCGAAGAAGGACACGGCGCTGGAACAGGCCAAAAAGGCATTCGCCGCAACCTATGGCGAGCAATGCGACAAGGAAATGCCTGGCGGCGGTTCGCGCGGAGAACCGGATGCCTACAGCCTTCACTACAGGGATGCGGGCGCCGCGGCCGGCGATCCAGATCGCCAGGCACGATTGTTCCGTTTCTTCTGCTCGATGGCCGCCTACAATGAAAGCTCGGTCTATTACCTCGCAGACGATGTCGCGGGTGTGCGGCAATTGCAGTTCGCCGCGCCCACGCTCGACATCCGCTATGAAAACAACAACAGCGAAGGCAAGGTGCAGGCAATCAACATCATCGGCTTCCAGACTGACGACCAGGCCATCAATTCGACATATGACGACGCCACCAAGACCATCACCTCCTTAACCAAATGGCGTGGCGTGGGCGATGCCTCGTCAACCGGTACCTATCTGTTCCGGAATGGCAATTTCTCGCTGGTGCAGTATGATGTCGATGCGTCCTACGACGGCGAGGTCAACCCGCAGACCATCCTGGACTACAACAGCGCGCCCTGAGGAAGCCGCCGGCACGGTGCGACCGGCTGTGGCTCGTCACGGCGCCTTCGACAGCATCCAGTTGAGCGTGCCGCGCCAATCGGTCATGCGGATCGGTGTGCCGTGGGTGCCCGTCTCGAAGCGGACGAAGCGTGTCGGATAGGTCTTGGACTTGGCAAGGATGGAACGGAAAAAGGCCTCCTGGTTCGCCACTGGGAAAACCACATCGTGGCTGCCTTGACCGAAGAAGACCGGCACACGGCGCTTGAAGGCAGGGCTGGAGAAGAAACTCTCGTCCCACAGCGAGCCGAGCAGCAGCAGCCCATTGATCCGCACGCCCGTGTCCTTGCGGGCTGCCAGTTTCCAGCACAAGGCGCCGCCCATCGAGCCGCAAGCGACGAAGATTTTCGCGCCCGGCGACTGTTCGGCATAATGATCGATCAGTGCCGCGACTTGCGCGGCGCCAGTGTCGCCAAAATCGGGAAAATCCGGCGACAGATAGAGACCGTCATTTTCGGCCATCAAATTCTTGAGACGGTTGAAATTGCCGCCGAAGGTAAAGTCGTCAACGCCCTGCTTGCGGCTGCCGCCCTGCCCGTGCAGGTAAAGCACGATGATGCCTGCGCCCTCGGTCTTGCCGACGGCGACGTGTTTGACATCGCCCACATCCGTCTTCAGCGACAGGTCCTGCTGCACCCTGCGAACGCCCGTATCGGTATATTGGGCATGCACGCGGCGCTCCGGAACCTCGTCGCGGGCGTTGATGTCACGCATTTCCCGATAGTCGAAGACCGTATAGGCGCCGTTGTCACCGGACGAGAGTGTCGCCGGATAGGCGAAGAGGTCGTCCTTGAAGGGTTTTAGCGTCAGCGTCTGACCTTGGGCGGCGGACGACAACAACGCTGTCGCGGCTACAAGGGCACAGAAAGAGCGGAGGCGAAAAAACATAGCGTAGGAATGCGTAATTCGCCTTGGGTTTGTCAATCCTGCAGCACGCCGCCGGCGTCTTCCAGCGCCTCGCGAGTGTCGACATCGACTGACGCCCCCTCGCCGATCTCGACATCGATCACCTCGAGCCCCCCGGACTCGACCAGATGTCGGGCGCCGGTATCGCCCTCGAGATGAGCGATCGCTGGAAACAGCGAGCGGGGCAGCAGCACCGGGTTGCCGCGGCGGCCATCGTGGGAGGCGCGAACAACCGAGTTGCCGCCGGCCTTGCGGAATGCATCGACCAGCCTGTCGATATCCGCCGAGGAAACGCCCGGCATGTCGCCGAGGACGATCATGGCACCGGCGGCATCGCCGCCAACCTGGGAAATTCCAGCCTTGAGCGACGTCGACAGGCCCTCGGTGAAATCGGGATTGTCGGCGAAGGTCAGTTCAAGCCCCGACAGCGCCGCGCGCACGCGCTCGCGTTGATGACCCGTGACGACGATCGTACCCGAGGCCTTCGAGCCTAGCGCGCGCTCAGCGGTGCGGCGAACCAGCGGTTTGCCGTCGAACAGCGCCATCAGCTTGTTTGGCCCACCCATGCGACTGGAGCGACCGGCGGCAAGGAGCACGATATCGACATTGAGTGGGGCTTTGGCCGGCAGCGGTTCGCGCGGCTGCGGCCGGGTCGGGATCTCCATCAACAGCCCGCCAACACCCATGCCTGCGATATCCTTGGCCGTGACATCGAGACCTGCGATCAGCCGGTCCAGCACCCAGTCGAAGCCGTTCTCCTTGGGACTGCGAGCGCATCCCGGCGCGCCGATAACACGCTTGCCGGCAAGGGTTCCCAGCACCAGAAGATTGCCGGGATCGACCGGCATGCCAGCCCGAATGACAACACCACCGGCTTTCTCGATCGCCGCTGGAACGACGTCGTTGAAATCGCTCATCGCGGACGCGCCGAAGATGACGACCATGTCGTTATCGGCAGCCAGCGAGGCTATGGCTTGGGCAACCGGCTCGATCTCGTGTGGCGTCCGGCGCTCCGTCGTCAGCCGACCGCCCGAACGCGCCAGCCGCGCTTCGGTGACGCGCAGCGTCTTGTCCAGCACACTGGACTTGATGCCGGGCAGGACCGTCTGGACGACGCCGACACGCACCGGCCGATAGGCATTGACGGCGAAAATCTCGCCGCTGCCGCAGATCTTCGTCACCGCTTCGACCAGGGAAGAAGGAACAGCAAAGGGAATGATCTTCACCGTTGCCACCATCTGGCCGTTCTCGACCGGCGCGTGCTGCGCCAGCGTGGCGATGGTAATGGTTGCGTCGACGGCGTTGATCGCATCGATCATCGCGGCATCCACGGTGAATATGCCGGCCGCCCTGGCGTAAAGATTGACGCGTCCGGTCGCCGCGGCGTTCGCCTCTACATTGCGATGGACCATGCTTTGCGCGATCTTCTGCGCGGCGGCATCCTCGCCGAGATCGTCCGCGTCCAGCACGGCCGCGACGATCCGCGAAACGCCGGAAGCCTTCAGCAAGGCAATATCGGCCGCGCTCAGCCTGTGCGCCTTGCGAAAACGCCGTTCACCGGCGCTCGTGGCATGCGCCAGAACTGCGCCTTCGGCCGCCTCGATCGGGATCGGGCCAAACTTCACGCCGCGACGCCCTTGGCCTGCAGACCGCGCGCACGGAAGGCGTTGACAACCTGCGCCAGCACCGCGACGGCGATCTCGGCGGGGCTGGCAGCACCTATGTCGAGGCCGATCGGCGCGTGGATACGGGCGATCTGCTCGGCGGTGGCACCCAGGGCCAGCAGGCGCTCAACGCGTTTTGCGTGGGTCTTGCGGCTGCCGAGCGCGCCGACATAGAAGCAATTGGCGTCGAGCGCAGCCTTAACTGCGAAATCGTCGATCTTCGGATCGTGAGTCACGGCGGCCAGCGCCGTATAGCTATCGAGCGGCTGGCGTTTCAGGACGTCCTCGGGCCATTCGGCGTGCAATGCCACGTCGGGAAAGCGGTCGGGCGTGGCGAAAGCGGTGCGCGGATCGATGATCTCCACGGGATAGCCGGAGATTTTCGCCATCGGCGCCAGCGCCTGGCTGATATGGACGGCGCCAATCACGACCAAGCGCGGCCGCGGCAGGTGCGCGTTGAGGAAAAATGTGCGTCCCTCGGCCTCGACCGAACCGGAATTTCCGGTGCGAAACGCCGTGGCGATCGCATCTCCCAGTTCGCCGGCGACATGATCGCCTTCCCGCACGATACGATCGCGCCCGTCGCCAAGATCGGTGACCAGGATCGCAGCGCGACGGGCCCGGCGTTCGGCATTCAGCGTTTTCAGCGCATAAGGATCCATCGGAGATCAGCCTAGCCTTTCAACATACACCTTGATACGCCCGCCGCAGGAAAGACCGACCTGCCAGGCGGTTTCGTCGGCGACACCGAATTCGAGCATTTTCGCCTTGCCGCTGTCGATGACATCAATGGCCTCGGTGACGACCGCGCCTTCGACACAGCCACCCGAGACGGAACCGTGGAAATTGCCTTCCGCGTCGATGACCAGATGGCTTCCGACAGGACGCGGCGCCGAGCCCCAGGTCTCGACCACAGTGGCAATGGCGACGTCCTTGCCGTCCTTCATCCAGCCCTCGGCGATGATCAGCGGGTCACGAGCCTCATCAAGATAGATGCTGTTTTCCATCACCGTTTCTCCCGAAGTCTGATTTTGGCCTGGGCAATCATATGGCTATGCGGCGCGCCTAGCGCCAGCGTCCATCCATCGGCGCGGATCGACCGACTGCGCTGACTTCTTGTCCAGCGACGCGCACAGATCAGCCAACGCATCGAGATTGTGCACCGGGCGGAACTCGTCGACATGCGGGAGCATCGCCTTGACGCCGCGGGCGCGGGCTTCAAAGCCGTCGAAACGCAGCAGCGGGTTCAGCCAGATCAGCCGTCGGCAGGATTTGTGCAGGCGTTCCATCTCCTCCGACAGGCCGGCGACATCGTCGCGTTCGAGCCCATCGGTGATCAACAGCACGACCGCGCCCTGCCCAAGGACGCGTCGCGACCACAAGCGGTTGAACTCGGCCAGTGTATCCCCGATGCGAGTGCCGCCCGACCAGTCCTTGACCGCCGCCGAACAGTCGGCAAGCGCCGCGTCGGGGTCGCGATGGCGCATCTGGCGTGTCAGGTTGGTGAGCCGCGTACCAAAGACGAACGCATGCACGCGGCGGCGTTTCTCGGTCAGCGCGTGCAGGAAATGCAGGAAGATGCGCGTGTACTGGCTCATCGAACCGGAAATGTCGGCGAGCACGACCAGCGGTGGATGAACTTCTCGCGGCGAACGGAATTTCGGCAGGATCAATTCGCCGCCTGTACGCGCGGCCGTGCGCATCATGGCGCGCGGATCAATGCGGCGGCCATGCGGATCGGCCTTGAAGCGCCGTGTCGTGACCAGATCGAAGGGCAACCGCAACTGGGTGATGGCCTTCTTGGCGTCGGCCATCTCCATGGCGTTCATCTGGGCAAAATCCTTGCCCCTGAGCACCTCGTTGCCGGAGAAGGTGAAGCGGGCATCGACCTCGATCTCGGGAATTTCCTGGACCGGCTGGCTCTTCTGATGGCCTTCGAACATCGCCTGGCTGACCCGGCTTTCCGCCGCGCGTGGCTTCTGCTTCTCCCTGTTATCCGGAGCCACCGGCGAAAACATCGCCAGCATCTTTTCGATCAGCTCGCGCGATTTCCAAAACAGCCGGAAGGCTTCGTCGAACGTTGCGTGATCCTCGTGCCGGGACACCAGCACGGCATGCAGCGTCCAGTAGAAATCGTCGCGGGACCCAATGCCGGCCGCCAGGACCGCTTCGATCGCGTCCTTGACCGAGGCGGGTCCAACCCGCATGCCCGATTTGCGCAGCGCGCGGGCGAAATAGACGATGTTGTCGGCGATCCGCCCTTCGACTGTCGCTTCCCTGGGCTCGGGGCGTGCCATGGACCCTACTCCGCCGCCGAAAGCTCGGCCTTCACCTCGTTGAGGATCCGCCGACCTTCGCCCTGTTCGATGCGGGCAATGTCGTCCTGGTACTTCAGCAGCACGCCGATCGTGTCGGACACGGTTTCGGGATCGAGAGCCACCTTGTCGAGTTCGGTCAGCGCACCGGCCCAGTCGATGGTCTCGGCAACGCCAGGCATCTTGAACAGCTCGATCTGACGCAGCTTCTGGACGAACGAAACCACCTCCGCGGAGAGGCGGCGGTTGGCCTCCGGCACCTTCCTGTGGACGATCTCCAGCTCGCGTTCGGCATTCGGATAGTCGACCCAATGGTAGAGGCAGCGCCGCTTCAGTGCGTCATGGATTTCGCGGGTGCGGTTGGTGGTGATGATGACGATCGGCGGTTCCTCCGCCTTGATCGTGCCGAGTTCCGGTACAGTCACCTGGAAGTCGGACAGGATTTCGAGCAAGAACGCCTCGAACGCCTCGTCGGTGCGATCGAGCTCGTCGATCAGGAAAACCGGTGCCGCACCCGCCTTGCCGGTCAACGCATCCAGCACCGGACGGCGGATCAGGTATTTCTCGGAAAAAACATTGCGCTCCATGTCGGAGCGGTCGACCTTGCCGGCCGCCTCCTCCATGCGGATCTCGATCATCTGCGCCGCATAATTCCACTCGTAGACCGCCGATGAGACATCGAGGCCTTCATAGCACTGCAAGCGGATCAGCCGACGTCCGAGCGACTGCGCCAGAACCTTGGCGATCTCGGTCTTGCCGACGCCAGCCTCGCCTTCGAGGAACAGCGGGCGCTTCATGCGCAACGACAGGAACAGCACCGTCGCCAACGACCGATCCGCGACATAGTCCGCGCCGGTCAGAAGATCGAGCGTTTCGTCGATCGTCCGCGGCACGGCGCGCGGTGTCAGCTCGGTCATTCTCTCTCCGTAAATGCAGCCAGCCCGCTACAGAACGTGGTAGGCGCGGTCGTGATAGATCAGCGGCCGCAAATTATCGCCGATGCGCAGGCCTGTCACCTTGCCAAAAAGCACACGATGCGTGGCCAGATCCTTGGTGTCGATCAATTCGCAATCGAACACTGCGAGCGCGCCCTTGAGCGTCGGCGCGCCGGTCGAGATCACATCCCATTCGCCGAGCGCGAAACGCTCCTCGACCGGCAGGCCGGTGATGCCGGAAAAGCCGATCGCGAGTGGCTCCTGATGCGAGGCCAGCGTGTTCAGGGCGAATCTGCCGTTTTTCACGAAAGCCTCGTTCTTGGGGTTTTCGCGATTGAGGCAGGCCAGAATGGTCGGCGGCGTATCCGACACCGAACAGGCGGCAATCACCGTTGCGCCGCGTCGGCCAGCCGTGCCGTCCGTGGTGACCACATGGACGTGGCCGGCAAAATGGCTCATCGCGTCGCGATAGGCCTGCGGCCCAATGTCATTCTTCTTCAGCACGGGTGATTTTCCACAGCCAGAACCCAACCGCTATATATTGCGACATATGGCACGCCACAAGCGAAGTGCTTGGCACATATCCGGAAATTCGCGTGTTGCACCAAGGCCGGACAGTCTTTAGGTCTTTGCACCAAGAGTGCCGGGATACGCGCAACAGGTACGGAGGAATGCTTCTACACAATGCGACCGGGGACAACGACAATAGCGCTGCTGCTCTGGCTGTCTCTGGCTGGCGGTGCGAGTGCCCAGGCGCTGCTGGTCGGCATAGCCGCACCCTTGTCGGGGCCATCGGCGATACTCGGCAAGCAGATCGAGACAGGCGCCACGCTGGCGGCCCAGGCGAACGGCGTCGATTTCAAGACTGTCGATGATGCCTGCACGGCCGACGGTGGCGCGGCGGCGGCGCGGGAATTCGCGGCAGCCAAGGTCAATATGGTCGTGGGCTTCCTCTGCACCGATGCCATCGAGGCGGCGCTGCCGATCCTGAAGGACGCCAACATACCGGTCATAACGGTCGGCGTGCGCACCGAGAGCCTGACCGATCGACGCGCCAAGACGGGCTGGCCGGTCTATCGTCTCGGCCCGCGCGGCGACGACGAGCGCAACGCGGTCGCCGCGACCCTCACTCGGCTCTGGCAAAACGAGCTGTTCGCCATCATCGACGACGGCACCATCTACGGCCGCGAATTGGCCGAGACGTTTCGAGCCGCGGCCGAGCAGGCCAAGCTGAAACCGGTGTTCGTCGACACGTTCCGGCCGCAGCTCGACAACCAGATCGGCCTGATAGGCCGGCTGAAGAAGGCAGGCGCCACGCATGTCTTTGCAGGCGGTGACGGCGACGACATCGCCATCATGGGCCGCGATGCAGCCCAACTCAATGCGGGCATTGTGTTTGCAGGCGGCGAGAATTTGCGCACACCACCCGGCGGCGTGCCTTATGCAGTGGGCACGCTTATGATCGCACCGCCGGAGTGGGTCGACGTCGCCAACCCCAAGGTGCTTCAGGCATTTGCCGACCAGAAGATCGTACCGGACGGCTACACGCTGCCGGCCTATGCTGCGGTCGAGCTAGCGAAGGCAGCGTCAAGCTTGTCCGAAACCTCGGCCAGGCCGCTGGCCGAAGCACTGACCGGGCATGATTTTACCACGGCGATCGGGCCCGTGCGCTTCGACGGGAAAGGCGACCTGAGCCAGAGCCCCTACCGTGTCTTCCGCTTCGACGGCACGCGTTTTGCGCCCTTGGAAAGCAACTGATGTTTAGAACCGGCCCGCGCAATCTGATCACGGACGTTTCGGGCCTGCGCGTCGGCAATGCTTCCGACGCCAGGTTGAAGTCCGGCGTGACGACAGTGCTTTGCGACGAACCGGCGGTGGCAGGTGTCCAGATTCTGGGCGGCGCACCGGGTACGCGCGAGACCGATCTGCTCGAGCCACACAATTCGGTCGAAATCGTGCATGCACTGGTGCTTTCGGGCGGCTCGGCCTTCGGCCTCGACGCGGCTTCCGGGGTCCAGGCAGCCTTACGCGAAAACGGCGTCGGGCTGGAGGTCGGCGGGTTTCGCGTGCCGATCGTGCCGGCGGCGATCCTGTTCGACCTACGCAATGGCGGCGACAAGGATTGGGGGCGCTATCCGCCCTATCGCGATCTCGGCTACGAAGCGGTGCAGGCCGCGACCACCGACTTTCCACTCGGCACGGTCGGCGCCGGTACCGGCGCACTGACGTCCGGCCTCAAGGGCGGGCTCGGCTCGGCCTCCACCGTGCTCGATAGCGGCGTCACCATCGGCGCGCTGGCTGCCGTGAACCCCACCGGTTCGGTGACGGTAGGCCGAACCCGCCATTTCTGGGCGGCACCTTTCGAGATCGACGATGAGTTCGGCGGGCTGGGCTATCCGTCGCCAATGCCTGACGACGCCAGGAAGATCCTGCTGAAATTTCGCGACAGGAAGGTGGGAGACAAGGACATCGGCGGCGGCAACACAACCATTGCCATCATTGCCACCGATGCCATCCTCACCAAGGCCGCGGCCAAGCGCTTGGCAATATCGGCGCATGACGGGTTCGCACGCGCCATCTGGCCGGCGCACACGCCTGCCGATGGCGATCTGGTTTTCGCTCTGGCGACGGGCAAGAGCGGCATCCAGCTTTCGCCCAACGACGCCATCGATCTCTATGCGGCAGCCGGCGCCACCATGGCGCGCGCGATCAGCCGCGGCGTACACGCCGCGTCACCGTCAGACGGCGACCTGTTTCCGGTCTGGTCGTCACGCCTGGACTGAAACTGCCGATCAGACAGGATCGGACTTTTCTTCCTCGAACGTCACCGCGACATCGGAATTCGCGGACAACCACACCTTCTTGCCGTCGACCTCGGCAACAAGGGCCAGCGAAATGTAATGGTGATGGCCCTTGTGGGCGCCCTCGCCACTATCGGCCCTGGTCAGCTTGATGCGCTGGCCATCGACCTTGTCGACGGTGCCGACATGCACGCCATCGGCGCCGACGACTTCCATGTGTTCACGAATTTTGCTGGTGTCGGTCATGGTGGTTCTCCATTGGACTGCCGACAATAACAAATGACTGGCCGATTGGATGCATCGCATTTGCTTTATCCGGCTCGCGACGGTTAGGGCCTGCCATGATAGGGGATTTCCTCCACTTGCCGACGAATCGAAAACACATGCGAATTCTCATCCTGGCTGTTGTTCTTGCGCTTGGAAAACATGCCGCTGCCTCCCAGTGACCGGACACGTGTGACCACACCTGATCGGCTGGCGATGCCGCGCCGCGCTCTTGATCGTGTCCGCCGCGCGCTGCCATCGCTGCCGACAGCGCTTCTTGGCGGCCTGCTCTGGGCCACGTTGATGGGCACCAGCGCACTCACCAATCTGTTGCTGGCCGGATGGGAGACACCGGCAAAAATCCGCTTGATTTCGTTGCTGTTTGCCGCCGGCGGGGCGATCGCCTTCCCCGTGGGACTTTTCCTGGCGCGGCTTGTCTCGCTCGGCCGGCAGTGGGAGGGTGCCTTGGCTGCAGGCCTTGTCTGCCTGCTGGCTTCGACGATCGGCGTCACCGGCGGGCTTTTCGCCGTGCAATACCGCTCCTATTACGCTGAGTGGCATGCCCCCGCCTTCACCGTCACCTGGGCCTTCCAATTCGCGTTCACCGTGCTGATCGCGCTCTACCAGTTCGTCGTTCTTGGTATCCGGCTCTACTTCCCCCTCGGTTTCATTGCGTTGGCCCTCGCCGGCATCTGGTTTGCGCGACGCCAACGTTGAGGATTTTGCCCACCTCTGTTAGGACGCGGCCAACGCAACGCGACGCTGGAAAATCAATCGACATGATCCCTCGCTATTCCCGGCCGGAAATGGTCGCCATCTGGTCGCCCGAAACCCGGTTCCGCATCTGGTTCGAGATCGAAGCCTATGCCTGTGATGCGCTGGCCGAACTCGGCGTGATCCCGAAGGAAGCCGCAAGAACCATCTGGGAAAAAGGCAGCGCGGCAACATTCAACGTCGAGGCGATCGACGAGATCGAGCGCGTCACCAAGCATGACGTCATTGCCTTCCTGACGCATCTCGCCGATTTCGTCGGACCCGACGCCCGTTTCATCCACCAGGGCATGACCTCGTCGGACGTTCTCGACACCTGTTTTGCCGTCCAGCTCACCCGCGCCAGCGACATCCTGCTTGCCGACATCGACGGCCTGCTCGCCGCGCTCAAGCGCCGCGCTTTCGAGCACAAAGACACCGTCACCATCGGCCGCAGCCACGGCATCCATGCCGAGCCGACGACCTTCGGCATCAAGCTGGCGCAGGCTTACGCCGAGTTCTCGCGCTGCCGCGAGCGGCTGGTGCATGCGCGCGAGGACATTGCCACCTGCGCCATTTCGGGCGCGGTCGGCACCTTCGCGAACATAGAACCCTATGTCGAAGAGTATGTCGCGGCAAAGCTCGGCCTGAAGCCGGAACCGGTGTCGACGCAAGTCATCCCGCGCGACCGCCACGCCATGTTCTTCGCCACGCTCGGCGTCATCGCCTCGTCGATCGAGCGGCTGGCGATCGAGATCCGGCATCTGCAGCGCACCGAAGTGCTGGAAGCGGAAGAGTATTTTTCGCCCGGCCAAAAGGGCTCGTCGGCGATGCCGCACAAGCGCAACCCGGTGCTGACCGAAAACCTCACCGGCCTTGCCCGCATGGTGCGGTCCATGGCGCTGCCGGCCATGGAGAATGTGGCGCTCTGGCACGAGCGTGACATTTCGCACTCCTCGGTCGAACGCATGATCGGACCGGACGCGACGGTGACGCTCGATTTCGCTCTGTCGCGGCTGACCAGCGTCGTCGACAAGCTGCTCGTCTATCCCGAGAACATGCTGAAGAACATGAACAAGTTCCGCGGTCTCGTGCATTCGCAGCGCGTGATGCTGGCGCTGACGCAGGCCGGCCTGTCGCGTGAGGATTCTTACCGGCTGGTGCAGCGCAACGCCATGAAAGTGTGGGAGCAAGGTGCTGATTTTCTTGAGGAACTATTGGCCGACAAGGAAGTCACCGCCGCTTTGCCGGAAGCCGATATCCGCGAGAAATTCGACCTCGGCTATCACACCAAGCATGTCGATACGATCTTCAAGCGCGTGTTCGGATAGGATCTTCAATGCGGCTGGCTGTCGTTTCAGACATCCATGGAAATCTTCGTGCGCTGGAAGCGGTTCATGCGCGCATCAAGGAAAGTTCTCCAGACATCATCGTCAACCTGGGTGACTGCGTCTCCGGCCCGTTGTGGCCGGAGGAAACCGCGCAATACCTGATTGCCGAGAACTGGCCGACCGTACGCGGCAATCACGACCGGGTTCTGGTCGAACCGCCGGTTTGCGGACTAGAAGATATCGATGCCTTTACCCACAGGTGTCTCTCCGCGGCATCCCTGGCCTGGCTTGCGACCTTGCCAACCACCCTGCTCCTCGCTCCGGAAATCCTGCTGTGTCACGGCAGTCCAGACGATGACGAGACGTTCCTGCTCGAGGAAGACGGCGGCAATCACTTCTATCCGTCCGGTGAAGACCAGGTCAGGCGCAAGCTCGGACATGCCGATGCCAGGCTTGTCCTGTGCGGCCATACACATACGCCCCGCGTCGTGCATCTGTCGGACACTCAGCTGATACTCAACCCCGGCAGCGTCGGCGTCCAGGCCTTCCCCGGCCTCACCGTGACCGGCAGCCCGCACGCCCGCTTCGCGATCGCCACGCGCGCCGACGAAGGATGGTCTTTCAGCCAGGGCATGATCGGCTATGATTGGACGGAAGCCTCCGGACGCGCGGCGGCGGCAGGATTCGCCAGTTGGGAGCACGGATTGCGGACAGGATTCGGCGGCGCGTCCAAGTAAGGTCCTGGCGGACCTTACGAGAGCGGCAAGCCATGCTCAGCCAGCCTTGCCCGGCACGGTCCGGATTACCGTGCCCCATGGATCCTCGCGGGTCGTTTCGCTCGACACATTGTCAGAACGCATCTCGACCCAAGCGAGACCCGAGCGGGCGGGATCGCGACGGCCGGCACCCGGGCTCTGCCAAGCGTTGGCGCCGATGTGATGGTGATAACCACCTGACGACAGAAACACCGCCTGGCCGCCATATCTGGCCACGGTGTCGAAGCCGAACTCCCGGTTCCACCAAGCCTCGGCGTCTTCCGGCCGACCGACGCGCAGGTGGACATGGCCGACAATGCTGTTCTCTGGTGCGCCTTGCCATCCGGCGTCACCTGCCGGGACTTCGGCAAGAACGGACGGGACGTTCAACCGTTCGGTCGCCATCGCTACCTTGTCGCCATTCCACTTCCAGTCCTGTGGACTGCGATCGGCATAGATCTCGATGCCGTTGCCTTCCGGATCAGTGAGATACAGTGCCTCACTGACCAGGTGGTCCGAAGCCCCCTCGATAGCGATCCTGTCGGCGATAGCATGGTTGATCCAGCGGCCGAGATCGGCCCGGCTTGGCAACAGGAACGCGGTGTGGAAGAGCCCTGCGCTGCGCGGATCGTCGGGCTTGGCCGCGGCATCCGCTTCGATGACCAGCAGAGGACGGCTGGCGGCGCCCAAGGTGATCGCGCCATCGGCGCGGCTCAACTCCTGCAGGCCGACGACCTTGCGATAGTAGGCGGCGAGGCTTTCGGCGTCGCGCGCCTTCAACCCGACGCGCGAAACGCTGACGGGGGTCGTGGCGGCGAAAGGCAATTCACTCATCTGATGCTCCGTTCAGGCGGCTGCCGAAGAAACGCCCCACGCGAGGAGCCCAGCGCCGCCAATAACTGTACGTCGTGTCGGTTCCAAAATCCCGGCCCATGCACGGCTGTTTCTTTTCCTTATGACAGATCGTTGATTGGGATCGTTCACACAAGACGGCAATGAGCGAACATGGTGTTCACCGTTTTGGCTGTCGGAACATTCCGAGACGGTTGCATGAAGCAACGACGCTCGCTATTTCAGCGCCATGAAGGTCAAGGACGCAGATATTCTCATCGTGCCGGGCTATACCAATTCGGGGCCGGAGCATTGGCAGAGCCGCTGGCAATCGAAACTGTCGACGGCGCGTCGGGTCGAGCAGGCGGAATGGTCGAAGCCGGTGCGCGACGACTGGACGTCAAGCGTGGCAAAGGCGGTCAATGAGGCCGAACGCCCGGTCGTCATCGTCGCGCATTCGCTTGGCGTCGCGGCGGCCGTCCAGGCGATACCGCAGTTCCGGCGGCCGATCGCGGGCGGCTTCTTCGTGGCGCCGCCCGATGTCGCCAATCCGGAGATGAGGCCCAGGCACTTGATGACCTTCGGCCCCTATCCGCGAGAGCCGCTGCCATTTCCGTCAATCGTCATTGCCAGCCGCAATGATCCGTTTTGCGCGTTCGACGTGGCCGAGGACATTGCCGGAGCCTGGGGCTCCCTGTTCATCGACGCCGGCGAAACCGGTCACCTCAATGCCGATTCCGGCTTCGGGCCGTGGCCCGAAGGATCAATGACGTTCGCCAAGTTCCTGACGGATCTCAAGACGCCCTAGCCGGCCAGGAACAGGCACGACGGACTTCAGCCCTTGATCGAATCCTGCACGCTATTCAGCAGGGTTTTTGCCCCCAGCCCGATCAGCGCGTGCTCCGAGCCCATGGCGAGAAGCCTGTAGCCCATCGACACGACACGGCCGGCGATGGCGGGCTCGACGACATAGATCGCGGCGTGCTTGCCGGCCTTGCGGGTGCGCTCGGCGACCGAGGCCACTGTTTCCATCATGCTTTCCAGCGTCGAACTGACCGTGGCGCCATTGGTCCATGCGATCGAGAAATCCGATGGCCCTAGGAAGATGCCGTCAATGCCCGGCGTGTCGAGAATGCCATCAAGCGCATCGAGCGCAGCGCGGGTTTCGACCATGGCGAAGGCCATCGTGCGCTGGTTGGTGTCGCGCAACCAATCAGCCTGGTCGCCCTTGCCGTGGCGTGGGAAGGCATAGGTAGGCCCCCAGGACCGTTCGCCGAGTGGCGGATATTTCATCGCTGCGGCAAACAGCTTGGCATCGGCAACAGAATTGACCATCGGCGCGATCACCGCCTCGGCGCCGAAATCGAGCGCGCGGCTTGCCATGTCGAAGCGCCCGACGGGAATGCGCACCAGCGCCGGTTTGTTGGCGGCCAGCACCGGAACCAGGCCGCGCAGCACGCTGTCTTCGTGATGGCCGCCATGCTGCATGTCGAGCGTGACCGCATCGAAGCCCTGTTTGGCGACAATCTCGACCGTCAGCGCATCCGGAACACCGGACCATGCAGTGAACAGCGTTTCATCCGCCGCCAGGCGTGATTTCAGGGACATTGGCGCTTTCCTTGTTGGATAAAGCCCGAGGACAGGCTCTGGCACAGTTTCAGCCGGAAACAATGAAAAAGGCAAAGAAAAACCGCCCGGCTAGGCCGAGCGGTCCATTGGGCCAGTGTGCGCCGCGATCAGGTGTTCTTGATCTCCTCGATCGCCTGCGCCATCATTTCATCCATGGTGCGGCGGATCTGATGGTCCGACTGGTCGACGCCGGCCTCATCGAAATCCCTGCGAATCTTGCGGAAAACATCATGGTCGCCGGCTTCCTCGATGTCGGAGATGACCACCTGCTTGGCATAGGCCTCGGCATCGGCGCCGGTCTTCCCAAGCTTTTCGGCGGCCCAGAGGCCGAGCGTCTTGTTGCGTCGCGCCGAGGCCTTGAACCGAAGTTCCTCGTCGAACGCGAACTTGCGCTCAAAGCCCTCTTCGCGATCCTTCATGCTGCTCATGGCATCCCTCCGATGGAAATCGATTCTCTGGTGACGATGTATATGTGTTGGGCAAGCACAAACCAAAAGGTCGCGGACGGGTCAATACGCTTCGTCGCATGCTGCGCTGCGGCATTTCGGTCCCGAAAGCGGTTAATTGAAGGGATTTGCCGATTGAGCAAATGCTGTGATTGGGATAGACCCGGCATTGAACCCTACAGTAGCCGCACTATTTCAGGCAGACGGACAGGAAATGGTCGATTGCCGCCTGTCCGGAAATCCAGAGAAAAATCAGATGAAAAATCGCCGCCGCATTTATGAAGGCAAGGCCAAGATCCTCTATGAGGGACCCGAGCCGGGTACGCTGATCCAGTTCTTCAAGGATGACGCGACCGCGTTCAACAAGAAGAAACATGAAGTGGTCGACGGCAAGGGTGTGCTCAATAACCGTATTTCCGAGCACATCTTCAACCATCTCAACCGCATGGGCATTCCGACCCATTTCATCCGCCGGCTCAACATGCGCGAGCAGCTGATCAAGGAAGTCGAGATCATTCCGCTCGAGATCGTGGTGCGCAACGTCGCCGCCGGCTCGCTGTCCAAGCGCCTCGGCATCGAGGAAGGCACCGTCCTGCCGCGCTCGATCATCGAGTTCTACTACAAAGCCGATGCGCTCGACGACCCGATGGTGTCGGAAGAACACATCACCGCCTTCGGCTGGGCGAGCCCGCAGGAGATCGACGACGTGATGGCGCTCGCCATCCGCGTCAACGACTTCCTTTCCGGCCTGTTCATGGGCGTCGGCATCCAGCTCGTCGACTTCAAGATCGAATGCGGCCGCCTGTTCGAGGGCGACATGATGCGCATTGTCGTGGCCGATGAGATTTCGCCGGACTCCTGCCGCCTGTGGGACGTGGCGACACAGGACAAGCTCGACAAGGACCGTTTCCGCCGCGATATGGGCGGACTGGTCGAAGCCTATCAGGAAGTGGCCCGCCGCCTCGGCATCATGAACGAGAACGAGCCGCCGCGCCCCACTGGCCCGGTGCTTGTCGCCTCGACGGATGGCCTCAAGGGCAAGCCGCACTGATACCTAGACAAGATAATCGAACAGGAGCGTTTCCAGCGTGATCAAGGCCCGCATTACCGTCACCCTCAAGAATGGCGTTCTCGACCCGCAAGGCAAGGCGATCGAACATGCGCTGTCCGGACTGGGCTTCGATGGCGTGGGCCTTGTCCGGCAGGGCAAGGTGTTCGACATCGAGCTTTCTGAGTCCGACAAGGCCAAGGCCGAGGCCGACCTGAAGGCCATGTGCGACAAGCTGCTGGCGAATACCGTGATTGAGAACTATAGTGTGACACTTACCTGAGGTTGTGTCGGAGGCACTATGTCGGAAGTTACGAATGAGCTGATGTTCGAGCTTCTGAAGCGAGTGCATCACGAAATCGGTGAGCTCCGTCAGGATGTTTCCGAGACGAAACGGGAACTGAACGTGATGCGAGGTCACATGGTGGCAACGCAAAGCGATATTCATAACATCTACGGCATTCTTGGCAGACAAGACGAGCGTCTTGAACGCATAGACAGACGCCTCGACCTGCGGGAACTCGCTGAACCACAAAAGCCTTACGAGCCGAAGTGACGCCTGTTCGACCAGTGTGCAACCTGAGACCTGTGCCTTTGCGATGCCGAACGACGTCCAGATTTCCAAATTCATGAGCCTGGTCTTGCGGCACGCACCGCAAGAGGCAGGACTGTCACTCGATGAAAACGGCTGGGCCGACTTCGGCGCGCTTTGCGCGGTCATCCAGACGAAATTCGGCGCGTCGAACGCCGATATCTCGCGTATCGTCGAGGAAAATCCAAAAAAACGCTTTGCCGTCGATGGCAATCGTATCCGCGCCGTGCAGGGGCACAGCGTCGAAATCGATCTCGCACTGTCGCCATCGATCCCGCCGGCAATCCTCTACCACGGCACCAAGGAAGAGTTTCTTCCCAGCATTCTGCGGGAGGGCCTGACCAGCCGGTCGCGCCAGCATGTTCATCTGTCAAAAGACGTCGAAACGGCTCTGATCGTTGCACGGCGTCGAAACGGAAAAGATGTTATCCTGCAGGTCGACTCGGCAACCATGACGAAGGATGGAGCATCATTCTTTCTCTCAGACAACGGCGTCTGGTTGACCAACCACGTTTCACCCCGGTATCTGGTTCAGATGCTCGAACGGGAATTGCCATGAAATCCGCCGTAGTTCTTCTGCCTGGCCTCAATCGTGACCGCGACATGATCGCGGCGCTGACCAAGATTTCCGGCACGCCGCCGGTCACGGTCTGGCAGACCGATACCGAAATCCCCGATGTCGACCTGATCGCCATTCCCGGCGGCTTTTCCTTCGGCGACTATCTGCGCTGCGGCGCCATTGCGGCGCGCATGCCGGTGATGCGGGCGGTCGCCGAAAAGGCGGCCAAGGGCGTGACAGTGATCGGCGTCTGCAACGGTTTTCAGATCCTGGTCGAGGCCGGTCTGCTGCCGGGTGCGCTGATGCGCAACACCTCGCTGAAATTCGTCTGCCGGCAGGTCAAGCTGCAGGTCACCAATGCCAACACGATGTTCACCCGCCGTTACCAGCCCGGCCAGATCATCCGCTCGCCGGTCGCGCATCATGACGGCAACTACTTTGCCGACGCCGAAACGCTTGCCCGTCTCGAGGGCGAGGGCCAGGTGGTCTTTCGCTACGCGGACGGCACCAATCCCAACGGTTCGATCAACGATATCGCCGGCATCGTCAACAGCCAGGGCAATGTGCTCGGCCTGATGCCGCATCCCGAGAACCTGATCGAAGCGGCACATGGCGGCAATGACGGAAGGGCGCTGTTCGAAAGCGCTCTGGGTATTGCCGCTTGAAGTTTGCGACCGCAACCTTAAGAATTGCGGACAAATCAAAACATCAGGGAGAGAGACGGTCATGAAACTCTATTCGCGGCCGTTGTCGCCCTACTCGTCGATCGTGCGAGCGCTTGCCTATATCAAGGATGTCCCGCTCAAGATCATGGCGCCGCCAGCTGGATTTCCGATCCCCGAGGAATTCCGCGCCATTTCGCCGCTCAACCGAATTCCGGTGCTGATCACCGGTTCCGGCGAGACGATCGTGGAATCGGTCGTCATCGCGGAATATCTGGAAGAACGGTTTCCCGAGCCTGCACTGCTGCCGCGGGATTCGAAGGATCGCGCACTGGTGCGCATGTTCGCCCGTATCACCGATCTCGACGTGCTGGCCCCGACAATGAAGCTTTTCGAGCTTCATTTCGTGCCGAAGCGCAACGAGGCGGAGATCGCCGCGCAGTTCACCCGGTTGCACCATGGACTGGCCGCAGTAGAAGCCCGGATGGCGCAAGGGCCCTTCGCGCTGGGCGACGACATCAGCTTCGCCGACGCATGGCTGACGCCGACGCGGTTCATCTTCAACAATTTCCGCGCCATGACCGGACGCCACGACCTGCTTGATGCCTATCCCAAATTCGATGCCTACGAGCAGATCGCCTTGCAGCATCCGGCGCTGTCGCGTGTCTGGGGCGAGATGACGGACGGGCTGAAGATATTTCTTTCCGAACTGGAGATGGGCGCAGCGTGATCATGAGACAGACGACCGTTCGCCTCGCCCTCGTCGCCGCGGCCGGCCTTGTGGTTGCCTCCTGCCAATCGAGCCCGAAGAGCGCCCCGGTTCCGTCGGGTAAAAGTGCGGCCCTTCTCTCCATGGAACAGGTGGCGATCGCCGCCCACAAGTGCTGGATCGCAAGCAAGGATCCCGCCTTCAAATCCTATCAGATGGCCAATGAACTGAACTCGTTCAGCGGCACGCCACGCTTCCTGCTGGTCCCTTCCAACCACTATGGTGGAAAACCGCTGCTGGTCGTGCAGGCCAAGGGCAATTCGAGCCGGGTCGAGGTGTTCGGCCCGCTGATGGACCAACCGCTTGGCGCGCGCATCGGCTCGGACGTTGCGCGCTGGCAGACGGGCAATCCGTCCTGTAGCGCGGCTGCGTAACACCGTGGGCCGGTTCCTGCAGGTTGCGGGTCTGGTCATTGGTCTTGCCGGGCTCGTCCTGCAGTTTTGCCTGACAATCCCGGCGTCGATGGACGCCGGTCGCGGTTTCCTCGGCTCCATAGTCTTTTATTTCAGCTTCTTCACCATCCTGACCAATATCGGCGCGGTGCTTGTCCATGCTTCGCTGCTGTCACCGAGCGGCTATGCCTGGTTGCCAGCGTTTGCCGGGCCACGCATGCGGGGCGGCGTTGCTGCGTCCATCGCCCTGGTCTTCATCGTCTACGCCACCGTGCTGGCACGGCTTTGGCAGCCGCAGGGCCTGTTCCTGCTTTGCGACGTGCTCCTGCACTACGTGACGCCGGCGCTGTTCGTGGTGTGGTGGCTGGTGGCGGGTGTTGACGGGTCAACGCGGTGGCGCGACATTTCGAGCTGGGTGCTCTATCCCCTGGCCTATCTGGCCTATGCGCTGCTGCGCGCGCCGGTCGCGGGCGAAGTGCCCTACCCTTTCCTCGACGCCGCCAAGAATGGCTGGGCGAGCGTGGCGATCTGGTCACTCGCGATCACCGCGCTCTTTCTTGTCCTGTGCGTGATCGCCGTCCTTGCGGATCATGGCGTCGCACGCATCCGGGCGCCGAAAGCACGACCGAGCGCGCCAAGGACGTCCTGACACTTCCCAGGATTGGGAGAGCGCCGGCCGTTCTCAGTCCCAGAGCGGCCGGATGCCTTCGCGATGGGCATCGCAGCGGGATATGCCGATGTCCTTGAGTTGATCATCCGTCATTTCGAGCAATGCCAACCGACCACGCCGACGCTCCATCAACGCATCGATCCAGAGCAAGAATGACGTAACCATCCGCACGAGGCGGCGGACATAGCCGCGCCAGCCCGCGGGGCGCGCAGCCTGTCCAAAGACACCAACGTGACGAATTGTCTCTATTGTACCCATTTTAGTTCTACCAAAGCTTCCGATTGAACCCTTTTTTCCACGCAATTCATATGTATTGACTCATTGTTCGGCGCAATGTAGAAAATTGTCACCATGACAAATTGGCTTCCCGACCTCACGACCGGTTCCGGCCCGCTCTACCAGCGCCTTGCCGACGCCATCGAGTCCGACATCGACAAGGGTACGATCGATCCCGGAGCAAAATTGCCGCCGCAGCGGGATCTTGCCTACGATATCGGCGCGACCGTCGGCACGGTCGGCCGGGCCTACCAATTGCTGCGCGAGCGCGGGCTGGTGAGTGGCGAGGTCGGGCGTGGAACCTATGTGCTGGGACAACGCCCGGATGGCGCCCAGCCCGACTTGCTGCCCGCGAATGACGAAGGCACGCGATACATCGATGCACCCCGAGACAAGCTGCGGTTCGACAGCACGGCAGCGCCGGACATTGGCCAGGGCGCCATCGTCGCCGATGTCCTGTCGCGCACGGCGCAAGATCATCCGCACGAGATCTCAAGCTACACGCGCGATTTTCCGGATCGCTGGTACGAAGCCGGCGCTCGCTGGCTGTCGCGAAACGCCTTTCGCCCGGCCGCTGACGCCATTGTTCCCACGCTCGGCACCCATGCCGCGGTGATGGGGGCGATCGCGGCGCTGACGACGCCCGGCGATTATGTCGCCTTCGAGCACCTCACCTACTCGCAGATTTCCCGCAGCGCAGGCCTGATCGGCAGGCGCACGGCATTGGTGGCCTCGGACGAGGAAGGCATCGATCCGGATGATTTCGAGCGCGTCTGCGCGCAAAAGCATCCCAAGATGATCTTCCTGATGCCGATGTCAATGCCGGGTGAATTTTCCCCAGTTGTGCCGAAGTAAAATTCCCCACTTATGCCGACGTGGACGACAGGGCGTATTGCGGATTTTTCGGCGGCCGGCCGCGTGGCTTTTGAGGTGGTGCGAATGCCGGGGGCGCTATAAGGGCTTTGGATCGAACGTGCTCCGGCATGAGTTCGGCATGCTGCCGCAACCGGTAACTCGATCCCTCGATTTGCACGACGACGGCGTGATGAAGCAGTCTGTCGAGCAGCGCGGTTGCGACGACAGGATCGCCAAAAACATCGCCCCACTCAGCGAAGCCTCGGTTTGACGTCAGGATCATCGCCCCTCGTTCATATCGGGCGTTCACGAGTTGGAAAAACAGATTGCCGCCACCCTGGACGACCGGCAGATATCCGATCTCATCGACGATGAGCAGGCTTGGCCTGCAGAAGAAGCGAATGCGCTCCTGAAGTCGACCCTCTCGTTCTGAACGGGCCAACGAACCTATGAGGTCGGCAAGGTTCGTGAAGTAGACGCTCTTTCCAGCTTTTACGGCTTCGACGCCGAGCGCCGTGGCAAGATGACTTTTGCCGGTTCCAGGTGGGCCGAGGAAATGCACGGCCTCGTGTCGATCGACGAAGCCAAGCTGCGCCAGGGTGAAGATGCGATCGCGGTCAAGCGAAGGCTGGAAGGTGAAGTCGAAACCAACGAGTGTCTTGATCGTCGCAAGCCTGCCCATTCGTAGCGCCGTCTTGATGCGGCTGTTCTCGCGCAGGGTCAACTCCTCGGAAAGAAGGATATCGATCGCTTCAAGGGAAGACAGCTCGCCGTGTTCGAGGCGTCGCACAACATGGTCAAGCGCCTCCAGTGCGCGCGGCATCTTCAGCCCCACCAGGTCATGGCGAATACGGTCGATCATGGATGGTACGGCATCGAGTGTTGCACTCATGGGCGGTTCTCCTTTGCCAAGACCTTGCCGACGGCGTCATAGAAGGCGAGAGACCGCTGCAGCACGGTGTCGCCGGCGGGTTTGACGATAAGGGCTTCACCTCGTGTTTGTGGCCAGTGTTGCGTCGTGATTGCTCGTCGGTGATCAGGATGAATCCGGCGTTGTTTACGGCCCTCCAGGACAGGATGAGCCGCGATCAGAGTGCCGTTCTCGAAGATGCGGACCTCGTCGGCAAGCGAATGAACCTCTACCGTTCGACTGCGGGTCGCATCCGGAACGCTGTAGGTGTTGCCGCCGACGCTGACCATGCCTTCCCGCGATACGCGGCGCTCCAGCTTTAGAACGGACTTGAACGGTGCCAGGGGTAGCGGCCGCAGATACGGCCGCTCCTCGGCGAAGGCCTCGTTGACGACACGTTGGGTCGTCGCGTGCTTCCTTGGATTGGCGACGGTGTCGAGCCAGTGCCGGAGCTGGGCGTTCATGTCGTCGAGATTGCGGAACGACCGAGCGAGGAAGAAGTCTTCTCGGATATACCGAAACGGCCGCTCAACCTTGCCTTTTGTCTTGGCTCGGTAGGCCTTGCACGCCTTAGGATGGAAGCCATAATGGCGGGCCAGATCGATGAGAGCGCGGTTGTAGATGATGCCCTCCGTCTGACCTTCGCCGATAACGGCAGTCTTCATCCGGTCGTAGAGCACCTCCCGCGGCGCACCACCAATCGCCTCGAAAGCGGCGATGTGGCAACGTAGGACGGTCGGCAGGTTCTGGTGCATGACGAAGCGAGCCCAGATGAGGCGACTGTGTCCCAACACCATCGAGAACAACCAGACGATCCTTGGTGTCATTGGCTCATCGGTGAAAACGACATGGAACTGGGCAAAGTCGACTTGGGCCTGTTCGCCTGGCGGCGTCTCGAAGCGAACTTCGAAACCTGGATTTGCCGGAGGTCGCACGTCACGAAGAAAGTCTGTGACGGTGGTGTAACCGCCGGCATAACCTCGATCCCGGAGTTCTCGGAGTAACCGACTGCCAGTGAGACCGGGATAGGCCTTCACCCGCTCCCGCAGGTATGAAGCGAACGGATCGATAACCGTCGCGCGAGGCTTTCTCGGTCCATAAGCCGGAGCCTCAAGGCCTCGTTCAATGTATTTGCGCACCGTCTTGCGATCGATGCCTGTTTCTCTGGAAATAGCCGACACAGTCAGCCCCTGCTGATGCAGATCCAGGATCATGATCGTCTCCCTCAGCTTGATCACCAATGTCCCCCTTCCGACCATCGGAAGGAGTATCGGCGATGACGCGCCGCTGGTCTTCCGGGGCGCGCCCCGGAAGACCAGCGGCCGCAGCACCTGGGGAAGATTCAAACGGCACTAATGGGGAGTATTGCTCCGGTACTGACA
>CALRQH020000027.1:0-66597 GCA_943370265.1 Mesorhizobium carmichaelinearum | reverse complement strand
ATGGCTGGGGCGATGCCGCAGGCTCGCCAAGGACTGGGAGAAATCCATCGCTTCTGCAGAAGCCTGGATATACGTCGCCCACATTCGCCTGCTCACACGCAGGCTCGCAAGAGCTTGATATCAAACCATTCTTTTTGATTCAGGCTCTTAAGAATCTGGCTGCGCCAGCAACCGGAGTGGGCCAGCACCAATAAGCCGGGGGCCGCAGGCTCGTACACCTTATACATGGTACATACCACGGAGGCATCGATGGGACCGGTTCAGGACGAGATGAACAAATGGATTCACGGCCTGCCGCGCCAGCTTGCCGTCGAAATGGTTGAGAGGAAGCTCGGCGAACAGAAAATCAAGCTTCCTAAAAAGCGGCTGAACAAATTCGTCGACCAGATCCTGACGGGCGAGGAAGACATTCAATTAGACGTCGGTCGTGATCATGAAGACACGAGCATCGAAATCACGGAAGAAGACCTTGCATGGCTGGATGAGCGCGCGGATGAAATAATCTGTAAACTTCCCGCGATTGTTGACGACGCTTCCGAGGGATTTTCCCAGACAATTCTTGGGAGCCTCAAAAAGAAATGGCGTCCTGAACGACGGCAGCAACAGCGTGACATGGCTGGGTTTCGCAAGCGCTTGGAGGAACGCTGGGGTGCGGGCCTCGATGGGCTGCGGATGCTCGTTACCATTGCGCGTGAGTTTGGAGACGAATTCAATAAAGATGGTCATGCGGCAGGTGGGGGCTCCAACCCACAAGCCTTTGATGTGTTGCGGCGGCTACACGCGCGCTCATGCCAAGTCGCTGAAGAGGTCATCTGCCTTCTGTCGAACGGCTTCGCGGACGGCGCCATGGCGCGTTGGCGCACCTTACAGGAGATAGCCGCTGTCGCTTATCTCATCGGTCAACATGGTGACGCTCTCGCGGAACGCTATATCGCGCATGAAATTGTTGAGGCACGCGGGGCGGGTATACAATATCGCAAATACCAAAAGCAGCTCGGGCAAAAACCAATCTCAGAAGCCAAATATGACCGCATTGAAAAAGCCTACCAAGCTGCATTGCAGACCCATGGCCAGGCTTTTGGTGGGCAATCTGGGTGGGCGGCAGGATATGCCGGGAAAAAGAATCCGACCGCCACCAAGAAAAAAGACAGAGGCCCGACCATGGCCGACATTCAGGAAGCGGCGGGTATCGATCACTTGGCCCCCTACTACAAGATGGCGAGCCACAATGTTCACGCAAATCCAAAAGGAGTGTTTTTCAAGCTTGGGCTTATAGGTGAATCTAAAACACTGCTCGCAGGACCGAGCAACGCGGGCCTCACCGATCCCGGGCATGCCACCGCGCTTTCCTTAAATCAAATATCGAGCGCGCTTATGAGGCAAAATCCAACCGTCGATAGCATCGTCACCGTCAAAATAATGCAGCGGCTAGCGGATGAAATCGGTAACGCTCTCTTGGCGGCACAGAAGAAGCTTGCCGAAGATGAACGATTGTTTTCAAAAGAAGGCACCCGCTAAACGAAATCTCTCCCACCGAAGTTCAATTTTCGAACGTGCCACATTCAGAACACGAAAAACCACTTCGGGAGAGTAGACTGAAAGTGTGAATCAGCACCGAAGGTTGACCCTGGGGTCAATCGGCGGCAAGTGCATGACGTTGCTTGCAAATTCACGATATCGATAGGGTCATCATCGGCGCCGATCTTGACCCCATCCATGTTCCGGATTGTGTCAGGAAATCAATGCGTTACCCTCTGCTCGCGAAGGGGTCACACTCCGATTCTGATTCACAACCGCCCATTTGAAGTCTCGAAGCTCCGTGAACATTCCTGTTCGATCTGCAGTGCGTTAGCCGCCTCGCCATAGGGCAGGACCATACAGCAGCTTGACTTAACTGAAAAGTGAATTAACAATGGGGTTAATGGACGACATAGGCACTCTTTTCGACGCACTCGCGGACCCGACCCGGCGCGCCATCCTGGTCCGGCTCGCTCACGGCGAGACGACCGTCGGCATGCTCAGCCGACCCTTTCCGATCTCAGCGCCTGCCATCTCCCGACACCTGAAGGTCCTCGAAGAAGCAGAGCTGATCACGAACGAGCGCAGAGGTAAGGAGCGCGTATGCCGACTGCGGCCCGAGACGCTCAGCAAGGCAAAGGACTGGTTGGACTTTAGCCGCCGCTTCTGGGGTGCAAGCCTCGACCGGCTTGATCTGCATCTCAAAGACCTCAAGAAGGAGAAGCCATGACGGCCGACGACGAGACCACGCTGCTGATCAAACGGAGCTTTGACGCGAGAGCTGAGGACGTCTTTGACGCCTGGCTGACACGGGAGCGTTGGCAAGCTTGGATCGGCCCGGAGGGGATGGACTGCCAGGTGACACTGCTCGAGCCGCACGCCGGCGGCCGCTATCGCATCGACATGTGCGCCGCCGACGGATCGATTATTCCAGTATCGGGGCACTTTGAGGTCATCGATAGGCCCCGCCTACTAAGGTTCACATGGGGCTGGGACGGAGACCCCTCAAAGCAAAGTCTCGTTACGCTGGGCTTCGCCGAAATCGACGGGAGCACCGAGTTTACCCTTCGGCAGGAGGGGCTTGGAACCGTCGACAACAGCCGCCAGCACGAGCGCGGATGGGACAGCACACTCAACAAATTGAGCCGCTACCTGAAGAGGAACAGTTGAGATGAAACCTGCGGTAAGCGCCTTCCGTTGGGTCCCACCCTTCGCACAAGGTCTGGTTCGAGATCTTCGTGTCCGCTGGGCCCTGCACGAAGCTGGTCGAGAATACGACGAGATCCTGATCGGATTTCAGGATCAATCGTCCGAAGAATACCGACGCTTGCAGCCCTTTGGGCAGGTTCCGGTCTACCAGGAAGACGACCTGAACCTGTTCGAGACGGGAGCTATCGTGCTCCATATCTCGGAATTCTGCCCGCAGCTATTGCCCGCCGAACGGCTAGCGCGCGGTAGGGCGAAAACCTGGATGTTCGCAGCGCTGAACTCGGTCGAACCACCAATCTTGTTCCACAACCAGCTCGAAATGATGAAGGTGGAAAGCAGCAGCCCGGTTCGCGAGGCCGTCGCCGGTGCAGTAAGCAGGCGGTTAAATGACCTTGCCGCGTGGCTGGGAGAGCGACCATATCTCGAGCAGGAGTTCACAGCGGGCGATCTCCTGATGACAACCGTTCTCAGGATTCTCCGAAGCACCGACCTACTTGACGCATACCCGACGCTTCTAGCGTATCAGCATCGCTGCGAGGAGCGCGACGCCTTCCAGCGGGCCGTAGCTGAGCAGCTTCATACTTTTCGCGAGCACCAACCCACGGGCGCAAGAGCCTGATCGGCAGACCCGGAAACGGACGCTCTAGAGATAGCTGGAAGGAAAACTGGATGTCCACGGTGGAGCCCATCACACTCTTCCATGCGCCTCAGTCACGCTCGGCCGGGGTGTTGACCCTCCTCGAAGAACTTGCGGCGCCCTACGAAATTGTTCCGATCAATATAAAGGTAGGCGAGCAGCGTCAGCCAGAGTACCTCGCTATCAACCCGCTCGGTAAGGTGCCAGATATTCGTCACCGCGGTATACTGGTCACAGAGCAGGTCGCCATTTACATTTACCTCGCCGATGTTTTTCCCGAGGCCGGGTTTGCACCAGGTATCGATGACCCGCTCCGTGGCCCTTATCTTCGTTGGCTTGTTTTCTATGCGGCTTGCTTCGAACCCGCTCTCGTCGACAAAGCTCTGAAGCGGGAACCAGCTCCACTCGCGATGTCACCTTATGGTGGCTTCGATGTCGTTATCTCCACCTTGGAAGACCGGCTTCGCGCGGGACCTTACCTCCTCGGCGGACGTCTAACAGTACGTATGTTGGAATGCCGGCGAATTCGCCAGCAATACCTTCTTACGGTGAGCACAGTGCATCCAAGATCGCTTGAGACAATCCTTGGAGGGCACGCTCACGGCGTAGCGGATATCAATCGCGATGTAAGGGCCGACGATATGTTCAGATCTTCCGTCTAAGAGACATCCCAAAGAGATTTGCTCGCCCTATACCGTCTGACGGGTGCCGGAACGCTGGCCTCGTCATGCCCTCCGTCAGACAAGCGTGGATATCCGGCGGAGGGACAAGGCGGAACGGACAGTTGGGGCGCCGCCAGGACGCGTTGGCACGAAATCGGATACTTGATTAGTCAGCGAATGGCGCTGGCCTTTGGAAGGCGGTTCTAGATCATTCGATGTGGTCGGGTAGCGCTTCGATCATACCTTGCTGAATCTCAAGGGCAGAGCGCGTGAAGTCCAGAATGGTGAGCAGCTGTTCGCGCGTATACCCAGACAGCAGCTTGTGGCCCGCAATAGCAAGTGGATGGTAAACGCGCTCAGTCATCGCGCGCGTTTGGTCGGTGATCACGATCATGACCTTCCTGCGATCCGTCGAATTTGGCTCCCGACGAACATATCCACGAAGCTCAAGGCGATCGACCAGCGCTGTCACTGATGGCGGCGTCAGCCCAATCTCTCGTGCGATCGCGGCTCCGGTCTGGGGCGCCGGCCAAAGCAGGCTGAGACAATGCCGCTCGGCGAGGTTCAGGTTGTAGAGCGATCCGACGGCCTCGTCGAACTTTTGGGTCGCGTCCTGCCATCGCATCACCAAACCGGAGATTTGGCCAATCAGATCGTCCTTCGAGAATTCATTTGACATGTGATTCGATAATCTAATAATTCGACGGTCTAATTATGTGAGGGCCTGTTAATGTCGTCAAATCTCGCCTCCAGTGCAAGTGGTGTGAAGCGGGATCTGCGAATCGCCGTTTGCGGCGGCGGAGTCGGGGGCCTTGCCGCTTCTCTGGCCCTTCACCGGCTTGGATTTCTTCCGGTCGTGATTGAGCGGGCAAGTGAGGTCGCGCTCGCAAACGAAGGCCTCTTCCTAACCCTGGCGCCGAACGGGATCAACGCCCTGCGGTCTGTAGCCTTGGCCGAAGCGGTCGCGGCGAGCGGAATTATCACGAAGGGCATCGCCCTGCAGAATGAGCGCGGGCGGGACCTTGGGCTAATCGATTTTGGGCATCATGAGTTCCGATTCGGGGCACCGTCGGTCACAATCCGGCGCGGCGTGCTTTGGGGCCTCCTCGCCTGCGCCGTCAAGGCCGCCGGAATCGAATTGCGATTCGAGCGGTCGATCACGGGGGTGCTTCCGACCAAGGATGCGGTGAACGTTGAGATCGACGGGGAAAGGGAGCGATACGATGCTGCAATCGGCTGCGATGGCCTGCGATCAGCGGTCCGCGCGGCTATCTTCCCGAAATTCCCTCGTCCGACCTATTCGGGCCAGATCGGCACTGGCGGCTTCGCGGAAGCTGACGGCATCCAACCAACGGCCGGGGTCATGGTGATGACATTCGGCAAGCGCGCGTTCTTTGGCCACATCAAGGCGGCCGGATCGGCCGTCTATTGGTTCAACAGCTATCCGGCGCCGGAGAGTGCTGTGGTTCCGGTCATGGATGGGCGTACCTATGCGCGGGCCATCGCCGCGATGCACCGTGATGATCCGCCACCTATTCCCGAAATCTTGGCGCACGCAGAGACAATCGAGCGCAACTATCCGATCTACGACATGCCCAGACTTCCGACCTGGTCACGAGGCAATGTCGTACTGCTGGGCGACGCCGCGCACGCCGTCGCGCCGCATTCGGGACAAGGAGCTTCGCTCGCGATTGAAGATGGCGTCGTGCTGGCAGCGTGCCTTGTCGCGGAAGGGCGACCGTCAGACGCGTTCCGACGGTTCGAGGCGCTGCGCCAGACCCGCACGCAGACCGCCATCAGCATCGGACGAATGGCCGGCTCGCAGAAGCTGGCCAAGACTTGGTTAGCTCGCAGGGTACGGGACCTGATGCTGCCGCTGGTCTTGCCGATGGGGACACGCGCTCAGGAACGCCTGTACGGCTTTCGAGCCGATCAAACGCCATTGGCTCACCCAAGCCAATAGGGCGTCGTCGTGGTCCATCTCCGCAACTTTGTGCGAGCCGATATTTTTCTTCGGCACCTAATCCAAACATGTCGCAAACTCGCACGCCGGTGAATGGGCGGGCGGGATAGACACGGCGCGGATTTGATCATCGGCACGAACATCATCCACCACACCGCTCTCATCGCCTACCGAATCGACTGGTTTCTTACGCATCAGCGCCGGAATTCGGTGAGCTGCTCCGCAAGGGCTCTGCCTTGGGCGAAACCGGCTCGGGCGGCGGGGACGCGGGTCGCCGGATCCATCTGGTTCGTGCCCATTGCGGCTCGGGAATCGGCGTCCGGCGTGATCACCTCGACGCGGCTGCCCTGATTGCGCAGGGCCTCGACCTGACTTGCCAGGTTCTGTGCCCCATTCCGGTTTTCTGCGCAGACCCTCGAACTGGCCTTCCGGCAGTGGCCCGCTCCGTCCGCCGAATGGCGAGAGCACCACGACGTTCGCATAGTTCGAAGCAAGGTCGACGTTTTCGCAGGAGCGAACGCCACCATTGATGTAGCGCGCGCCGTTGATGGCGCGCGTGGGGGCCAGACCTACATAGCGGTGCTCGCGGTGACTGCGTCCACTAAGTCGACGCCGGAATCGCGGTTGAACGCAGCCCACGCGCCGGTGGGTGCGTCGACGGCCGCCACGATCATCGGCCTGTCCGGCCATTCAAGGTGTAGCAATCTGGCGGCGACCTGTGCGCGCCGCTGTCCCGCTGCCGGGGGTCCGAG
Source organism: Mesorhizobium carmichaelinearum (assembly GCA_943370265.1). Lineage (GTDB taxonomy): Bacteria > Pseudomonadota > Alphaproteobacteria > Rhizobiales > Rhizobiaceae > Mesorhizobium > Mesorhizobium carmichaelinearum_A. The sequence goes on along the minus strand of CALRQH020000027.1, from coordinate 59,856 downwards.
GGTGGCGTCGCTCTCCAATCCGAACGCGCCCATCGCACGTTGTAAATCGGCGGCCGAGGCGGCGGCGCCAATGGCCCTTATCCGCTCGAACACCGTGGCCATCGGCAGGGACGGGGGCGGCTTCGGGTTCTGTCCGATCGATTGAACCGGCGGGGACAGCACCGAAGCCAACAGTTCGGCCGGCGGCATGCCGCTGCGGACAAGCGCCGCCGCGGTGGCCCCGGACAAGGTGCCGACCACCAGGTCGGCGGCTTCTGTCATGTCGAGACCCGCCTCGGCCAGGCCCGCGACGATACAGATCATCCACGCATTTCCAGCCGCGCCGCCACCACCGAGAACCAGGGCAAGGTTCTGAACCCTCTGGCGACTTTCCAGCGCAAGGTGCGTGATGCGCTGATGCGCGTCGGTCAGGTGAAACCCATGCTTGCCGATGTCGTCCAAGCAAACACCGGCATCAACGCCCTGATAGGGTTCGTCGTGGTGCAGCTCTACGGTCTTAAAGCGGGTCCAAGGGCCATATCGCTGCGGCAGGTTCCCCCCTGCTCGTCGAGCGTAAAGCCGAACATGCGGTCCTGGCCTCTTAAAACATGCACTGTCGCCATGGTCGTTCTCACTTCTAGGAAACCGACTAGGGTGCAGGAGGCGGTTGCTTAATCAGACGGCCATTCTGGTCGGCAGGGTCGTGAACGAAACCCTCGCCGCGGAGGGAACTCATCGCTACCAGCTCGCTGTGCTCGCCACGCTCGATGCGTTTGGCCCCATCTCTCAGGCTGAACTCAGTCGGCGGACGAACATTGACCGCAGCGATATGAACGCGGTTGTCGATGCGCTCGAGGCAGAAGGTATAGTAACGCGCAGTTCAGATCCCCACGACCGCTGCCAGAATATTGTTGAGATGACAGGGACGGGCAAAGCTCGCTTCGATCGCTTGAAGGCTGGCCTCGTAGAGGCGGAGGACCGTGCCTTGGCGCCATTGACGCCGGGAGACAGGCGAAAGTTGCTACGTTTGCTTCGGATACTTCACGACTATCACGCGGTTCCGCCGCCTTCCGCGGAAAGCCCTGACTGAAGCTCGCGTCATGCCGGCGGCACGAGCCAGAACGAGAACAGTCTCGTGCAGGCGATCCGCAGGGGCGCCTCCAGTAGCTCAGCCAGACTGGGCGGTCGTTCGTTCAGCGCCAGCTCAACATCCAGCCGACCCTCACCATCCGGCCGGGTTTCCCTGTCCGCGTCATCGTCACGCGCGACGTCGTGCTCGCCCCCTTGCAGCCAGGGTGGAACGCCATGACCAAGCTCAAGCTTGGGCAGTTGCGCTGGGGGCCTTCGACGTAGAGGCAGTAGGCGCTGCCTCGACGTATATGGACTCTAGAAGTTCGAGAAAACCTGCGGCGTGCTTGAATTCCAGCCTTGCCAGGGCGGTGTCAGCGCTACGCTCGTTAGCCTTCCGCCGGTCGCTGTCGCCAAACGCGATATCCACAATCCCGATCCCTTACGGCGCGGACGGCCCCTGGCTGTTATGCCGATATCGGCATAACAGCCATTATGGCGTAAACGGATTATGCCGCATGGCCGAGTTTGACGACTGATATGCCGGTTTCTTGCCATGCGGCAGTTTGGCATAATCGGAGCGCTTCGAGGGACGATGAGGTTCTGGCGGGAGGCTACCGTTCCCCGGCGCCAAGCTTATGGTAGGTATCGGGACTAGTTTGTCATTCCATACCGGCGCTCACGCGGTTTCAACTTCTGCAGCCAAGCGGTCAAACAGCACTGACCAGCCGCCTTCGTGTTCGGCCCGCATATTTCGGCCGTGGAACCACGCCACCTGTTCATGACAGATGAGGCGTGTCCATTCGCCTTCTGCTCTAAACTCTGCCGTATGCTGCGAACAAGACATGGCTTTGCCGCCTGCCACTGCGCGAACATGCGAAACCACGCGGCTGCATTCGACGATGTCAATGAACCTCGTGTCGAACTCAACCAATACTTGACCGTCCTTCGACATCCTGCTTTTTTCATAACCGCCTGTCCGGAAATCGTGGCCGTCATACTCGGCTGTTATACCCTCCGGCGCCGGTTCCCAACGACGGCGCGCTTCATGGTCCGTCCAAGCGACGAACACGCGGGCAGGACATGCTTTTAGAAGGCGTTCTGCCCTGATTGTATCATGAATAATTGGGGGGCTGTCTGACATGCGAAACTCCTCACAGTTATCTGTTGCGATCGAGATACGATTCAAGGGCATCCATGCGGTTTTCCAATAGTGCGCGGCGGTCGGAAAACCAGTCTTCAATCCGGGCCATGGCTTCCGGGATGATCGCGCAGATTCGAACGCGTCCCACCTTTTTGCTCGTAATCAAGCCAGAGCGCTCCAGCACGCCAAGATGTTTCGTGAACGGCGGCAAAGCCATGTCAAAAGGCTTTGCAAGCTCACTGACGGTTGCCGCGCCCGTCAGGAGACGCTCCACAACGGCCAACCTTGTCGGGTCCGCTAGGGCATGGAACTGAGCGTGCAATTGGTTATCCATTTGGATAAATTAGACCAAGCCATGCGGCCTCGTCAACGACGTTTATCCAAAAAGCTAAGTGTTTCGTGAAACTATCCAGCGCCGAATTCGATGCTCACTACGGCGTTGGCCGGGGTTACCAGTTCGAACGGCACATAAACGACGCGTTGGACCTTCTCGCCCTTCGCCAGCGCAAGGGCCGCGTCGACGCCGCCGCCGCCCTGCCCCTTGGCATTCTGGAACACGGTGACCGCGAGATCGCCGGCCTTCATCGCCTGCAAGCCATCCTGCGTAGCATCGATGCCGCCGACAACGACGTTCGTCATATCCACGCCGTTGGCCTTGAGCGCCAGGATGGCACCGATGGCGGATTCGTCATTGTTGGCTGTCAAACGGCTTCCAAAACTGACCCTCGATTGGCGTCCAATTTTGACCCCCTTATGTAATGCGCGGGGGACAGCGTTCGCCCGGGCGGAGCTGGTCAGGGTTGCGCAGCCCGGGCGAGCGCGGATGGCGCTTGGCAGCTTGATGGAGTGATCAGGCGCGGTTCTTGAAGCGCCAGGACTCGTTTCCGGTCTCGATGATCTCGCAATGATGGGTGAGACGGTCGAGGAGCGCTGTCGTCATCTTGGCGTCGCCGAAGACGGCGGGCCATTCTCCGAACGCCAGGTTGGTGGTGACGATGATCGAGGTCCGTTCGTAGAGCCTGCTGATCAGGTGGAAGAGCAATTGCCCGCCGGCTTGCGCGAACGGGAGATAGCCGAGTTCATCGAGCACGACGAAGTCGAGCCGGGTGAGGTAATCGGCGATACGGCCCTGCTTGCCGCTGCGGTGCTCTGTCTCGAGCCGGTTGACGAGATCGACTACGTTGAAGAAGCGGCCACGTGAGCCGTTGCGGATCAGGGCGCGGGCAATGGCGATTGCCAGATGCGACTTGCCGGTTCCGGTGCCGCCGATGAGCACGGCGTTGCGCTGGTCGGCGACGAAGGTGCCGTTGGCAAGGTCCCGGACCAACACCTCGTTGACGGGCGTGCCGTCAAAGTCGAACTCATCGATGTCCTTGGCGATCGGCAGCTTGGCAACAGTGAGCTGGTATTTAATGGAGCGGGCCTGCTTCTCGGCGATCTCGGCCGACAGCAGATCGCCGACGATCCTCGGCGGTTCGTGGTGGTGGAGAATTTCCGTCCCGGCGTCGCCGACAAACTCGGCATCGGCTGGAAAAAACTGTCGGAAATCAATCCGGAGCTCATCTATGCCTCGATCTCCGGTTTCGGACAGGAAGGCGCGCTTGCGGCGCGGCCGGCCTATGACATTGTCCTGCAAGCGATGAGCGGGATCATGTCGGTGACCGGATCGCCCGACGGGCCGCCGACACTGGTCGGCGAATCCATCGCCGACGTGATCGCAGGCCTCTTCGGCTCATGGTCGATTCTCGCCGCGCTGATCGAGCGACAGCGCACCGGCATGGGCCGGCATATCGACCTCGCCATGTTCGATGCGATGATCGCCATCCAGCCGCTGGTCGTTGCGCGTTATCTAGCTTGTGGCGAGGCACCGCAACGCGTCGGCAATCGGCACGCGCTTTCGGCGCCCTTCGGTGCGTTCCAGGCGCGCGACGGTATGTTCGTGCTCGCCGTGCTGAACAACAAGCTGTTCGACATTTTGGCGGAACGTATTGGACGGCCGGACCTGACCGGTGACGAACGTTTCGGCAGCGACTCAGACCGTCTGGCCAACGAGGCGGCCTTGCGGGCCGCCATCGAAGGCTGGTCGTCCACGCTCACTGTCTCAGAGGCGGTCACAGCGCTGGTTGCCGCCGGCGTGCCCGCCGCCGCGATCCAGGACATGGCCGAGGCGCTGACTTCGCCGCATGCTGAAATGCGGGGTCTGTTGCAGGATACTTGGCACCCGCGTCTCGGGGCTATTCGAGTGCCCGAACAGCCGGCCCGCTTCAGCGGCGTCCCGCGCGGCGGCACGGTGTCGGCACCGGGGTTCAATGCGGATCGACACGAGATACTCGCTGAACTCGGCAGAGAGAATTGATGATGGCAAACCACAATGACGACGATCTTGCTTTGATCGACGCGATCCGGCGCTATTGCACCGAGATACTGGCGCCGGCGGCCGCTGAAATTGACGAGACCGGACGCTCCGCAACAGTCCACCTCGAGGGCCTCGCCGAGGTGGGACTGATGGGCCTGAACATTCCTGAAGCCTATGGCGGTCTCGGCCTGCGCCCGACCGCGCTGTTCGATGCCGTGGCGCTGATTGCCGGCGCCTGTGGCTCCACCGCTTCGATGATCACCGCCCACTGGCTGGCCACGGATTCGATCCTCTATGGCGGCGACGAAACCCAGCGCGATCGCTATCTGACTGGCGCGGCCGGCAAATGCCTCGGCGCCTTCGCCCTGACCGAGCCTGGTGCGGGCTCCAACCCCGCCGACATGACCACTCGAGCCATGCGCGAGGGCGACGGCTATCGCATTACTGGGACCAAACACTTCATCTCCAATGCCGGCGAGGCCGACTTCATCGTCGTCTATGCCAAGACCGATCCGACGGCGGGCGCGCGCGGCATCTCCGCGTTCGTCGTCGACCGGAAGGCAGGGGGTGTCAGAACTGCTTCGCCTGAGCGCACGATGGGTTTGCGCGGTGGCCATGTGTTCGAGGTTTCGATCGACTGCTTTGTTCCGGAAGAGAACAGGCTCGGGCCGGAAGGCTCCGGTTTCCGCACGGCCCTGAGAGTTCTCGACGGCGGCCGTGTCGAGATTGCGGCCTGCGCCGTCGGCATCGCGCAAGCAGCGCTTGACGCCTCCATCGCATGGGCCAAGCAACGCAAGGTTGGCGGAACGGCGATCGCCGATTTCCAGGGCCTGCAATGGATGTTCGCCGATATGGCGACCGACATTGAGGCCTCGCGCCTTCTCGGCATGGCCGCCGCACGCAAGCGCGAGGCGGGCGAGCGCTATTCGCTTGAATCCTCGATGGCGAAGCTTTTCGCTTCGGAAATGGTCGGCCGTGTCACCGACAAGGCGATCCAGATCCATGGCGGTTATGGTTATACCCGCGACCTGCCGCTCGAACGCTACGCGCGCGATGCCCGCATCTTCCGCATTTATGAAGGTTCCTCCGAGATCCAGCGCAACATCATCGCCCGTTACGTCCTGGGCTGATCGCGCGGTTGCCAATGCGGCCGCCGTCAACTATTGAGGAGGTGGCGCCGACAAGACGCCTTGCCGCTTCGAAATGGCCAGAACCCAGGCGCGGAACTCCGCGCCATGCGGTTTTTCCAGAGCGGCCCGGTTCCAGGCCAGGAAATATGGCTCCGGCATCCTGATCCTTGTGTCGAACGGCCCCACAAGCCGCCCCGAGGCAAGCTCATCGGCGACCATTCCCAATTGCGCCAGGACGAAACCGCGCCCGTTGACCGCAGCGTCGATGGCTGCGCTCGACGTCGCGCCTATTTTGGCGGCCCATTCCGCCCAGCCTGGCGGCGAGCGATGGACCCTGTCTCATTCGATGCCGAGCAGCGGCAGGTCGAACACGTCAGCCGGGCGGGAAAGCGGATGTCTTGTCAGAAGGGAAGAGGCGCACGCAGGCGCCATCCAATCCATGAACATCTCGGAATAATGTTCGAAAGCCCGCCGCTTTTCCCCGTAAGAGATACGGAAATCCGTCTGATCGTCCTGCAAGCGCGGCTCGGTCTCGGTGCCGATCAGGCGGATATTGGCCCTCAAATGTGCTATCTGCCAGTCCAGCAGCTGCGGACCAATCCATTTGATGGCAAGCGAGGGCAGGCAGCTAACCACAAGACCGCTCTTCATGCGAGCCTTGGCAAGGTTGTTTTGCGCGTTCCTCAACTCCGCGAAAGCAACGGCAATTCCGCTGTGATAGACGCGCCCCCAGTTCGTGAGCTCCACATTTCGGCCTCGGCGCAGTGATGTCAGGTTAACATGGGTGAGGCTGTTGGCCGATAATCTTGCAATATCAGTTATTTAAGCATGCCCGCCCCGACGCCTTGGGCGGCAGTGATATCAGCAACTCTCCAGTGCCTGCTTTTAACCAGGTTCCTGAATCGACTCCATGGCTGAATGGGGGCGTATAGATGTCAGTCGGTCAAAGCGCGCGCACGGCGGCGTCGAGTGAGACTTTCTTGTTCCCCACGAGTCTTTTTTCAGCAACAAGAGTTAGATCCATCATGCGCAACACCGTAGAAAATATCGCAGAATCTCAGAGTGGGGGGAAAAGCGGTAGCGCCCTCCCGCTACCAAATTTCATCTTGAATATCAGATACTTACGGAGCGATCCGGCAGTTAGGCTGCCTTAGCTTCATAAGTCTCGTATGCCCCACACCACTCCTACACCATTTCCCGATCCGTTCACCTATAGCTGTGACGATCGACAAGGTTGGCCGAATCTCGTGCCGCGCGGGACTCCATCCCCGATCTCTTCGCCGATAGCTCGGCTACTTTGCCTCCTGCCAGGAAGCTGTTCTCACCTCGCGGCAGGCCTTGCAGCCCGGCAGCCTGGAGCCGTTGACAGTATGGATGGCTGAGACATTCGACGTCCGTCAGATACGAAAGGGAGCGCTGGCGGCTTGTTGAGCGCGTGCGGCACGCGATCGATGAAGGTTCTATCGCAACCTGATTCTGCAACACTTGGGGCATAGCAACGATGGGCGCTCGCAGAGGCTGACAGGTCGATCCAAACTTTGACACATATGAACGAACCGTCACTCTCACGACGGCTTGAAGAACCCGACCTGAAGAAGAGACGGGACCAATGCAGACTCTAAGAAAGCACTGCGCGATGGCCGCGCCATCCGAAAATAACAATTTAGTAATACGGACCTCTGAGGTCCGATTTTTCAACCACAAGGCAAAAGCGATTGATCAACCGGACAAGCTCCTCGCCTTGTTCGGCGACGATGTCTCGGCGCTGCTCCGGGTCAGCGCTCGCCAGGACCTTCCAAAGCCGGGCTTGCCGGTCACAGAGGTCGCCCAGTTCAGAGCACTCCTGCACGGTCAGATTCAACAGATTCCCCGCCGTTACCGGACCGACGCCTGAGGGCGTGGTCGCTCCCAGGGAACTATAGCCCGGCGGCACGGTGCCTTTTGCATTGGCCACCACTTGGCGGCGGATGACGTCGAAGATCTGGTCGACGGCCTGTTTGGCCCCCGCCACCCGTGACGGATGATCCGTATCGGCCGCGGCGTGCGGCAGAAGCTCAAGCTTGCGGCCATGCTTCTCGACCAGGGCGAGATAAGGCAACATCGGGCCAGAAAGGCTGCCGGTCGAAGCGTCCTTGAACAGGTCGGCATCGATTGCGGCATGCCGCACCCGCCCTGCATCCAGGGCATCGCCGAGAGCCGCAACGTCGACAAGCTCGCCGCGATCATAATTGACCAGCACCGCACCGTTGTTCAGGCGGGACAAGACCTCCCAGCCGACGAGCCCTGCATTGGCATAGCGCCCGGTTTGCACGTCCTGCCTGCCAAGCCCGACATGGACGCTCAGCACATCGGCGCCTTCAGCCGCCTCAGGCGGACTTGGCGCATAGGCAAAGCCTTCGGCCTCGATCCACTCCCGGTGCCTTGGCCTCGCATGAACGACCACATGCATGCCGAAGGCGCGGGCAAGCTTGGCGACCTCGCGGCCGATATTGCCATACCCGATGATCGCGATCGTCTTGCCTTCCAGCTTTTCGGTCGGAAAATCGCGCAAATCCCTGCCCGTATCGAACATGCCGCTCGCGACACGGCCGTGAAGCGTGTCGACCGGAATGTCGGGCAGCACCTTGAGGATCGCCTTCATCACCATCTGCGCCGTGGCGCGGCTGTTGATGCCCGGCGTGTTCATCAGCACCGCCGGGCCGCCCTCGCCGCTGCCGCCACCCCAGGAGCGTGACCCCATATTGCCGGTGCCGGCACCGATCCGCACGCCGGCAAGCGGAAAGACGGTCTCGGCCGGCAGGAAGGTCGCCGCCGCGATCACAGCGTCGTACCGGCCGTCGCCGGCGGCTTCGATCAATTCCTCTCGCGTGCTGAGATCCGGCTGGTAGAAGAAATGAACGCGGCCGTGTTCGAGGCTGGCCTTGTCGCCAAGCGCGCCCGCATGAAAGCGACCGCCCCTGGTTTCGATGTGGGCTCTCACCTCGCTGGCATCGGGCTTCCCGTCAGGCCCAAAGCGGAGGCCGACCAGATCGCAGATCAGCACGGCATGGGCGCGCTGCGGGTCGGTTGGCTCGGCGGCCTGTGCGTTGATGTCAGCGGTCACGTCGTCTCCCCTATGCAAGAATGGCAAGGCCTGCTGGTACAGCAGCGTGCTCTGAATAATCAGAACCTATCCGCGCGAAAAGGCGTCAGATCGATCGCCGGCGGCAGGCCAGCCGCAAGTTGCGACACGATCTTGCCGGTGACGGCGCCGCCGATGAGACCTTGATGGCCGTGGCCGAAAGCGTAAATGACCTTCCTTGCCCGCGACGCCCGGTCGATGACCGGAATGCTGTCGGGAGTGCCGGGACGATGCCCCATCCAGCGGGTGACCTCGCCGACCTCCAGTCTCCTGAACATTGGCCTCGCCTGCTTCAGGAGAACGTGCGCCCGGTTCATATTTGCGGGCGCCTTCAGGCCGGCGAATTCGACATTGCCGGCGATCCGCAAGCCGTCCTCCATGGGCGAAGCAACGAATTTGCGGTCGGCAGAGATCGTCTGGATGCGCAGGCCGGTATCGGCGCCCTTGACCATGACATGGTAGCCGCGTTCGGTTTCCAGCGGAATGCGATCGCCAAGCTTGCGGGCAAGATCGCCTGACCATGCGCCGGCGCAGAGCACCACGGTCTCGACCGGCATGCGCCCGCCACCTTCGAGCCGCAACGCTGAAGGACCATTGGCGGCCATGTCGAAGCCGATCACACGTGCCCGCGTAAAGCGCGCGCCGAGGCGCGCGGCGTGTTCGGCGAGCTTGGCGACAAGCCGGCCGGGATTGGGGCACTGCCCCTGTTCGGGCAGATAGACAGCGCTCTTGAAGATCGGGGCCAGGGCCGGTTCAAGCTGGCGGATTTCGTCGGCATCCAGGATGTCGACCTTGACGCCATGCTCGCGCCGGAGGCCAAGCCCATAGGCGCCTTTCGACGGCCCATCTTCCGTTTCGTGGACGAAGAGCTGGCCGCGCTTCTGCAACAGGTCCTCGCAGCCGGCAGCCTTGATCAGCGGCTCGTAGCACTCGAATGTGTAGCGATGCAGCGAGCGCATCGCGGCCGATATTTCCTCGACCCTGGGCTTGCGGCTGGCGGCCAGGAAGCGCAGCAGCCAGGGCAGCGCGTGCGGCAGGTAGGCCAGCCGCACGATCAGTGGCCCTTCCGGGTCCATCAGCCATTTCGGCACGTTGCGGAGGACGCCCGGCATCGAGTTCGGGATGCAGGATCCCGGGCAGATGCCGCCGGCATTGCCGAAAGAGCATTGCTCCTCCGAGCCAGGCAAGGCCGGATCGACCACCTCCACCGCAAAGCCCTGTTCGAGCAGGTAGTTTGCGGCGCAGACGCCGATAATGCCGGCGCCAATGACCGTCACTCTGCCGCGCTGCGTGCTTGTCGATGTCATGGCGATCGATCCAGAATGTGCCAGGTCAGGGCGCTATCGCGCTCGGGGTGCCCGCGCGGAACGCCGGAAGCGAACGCGAGACCATCTGCTGCAGCATGCGGAAGTCGGAGAGGTACGCCATGAAGCGGTAGCCCATATTGCGCATGTCGACGCCATAGGCGACCGAGCCGCAATGGATGCCGGGAATGACGCCGGCTTCCTTGCACTTGGCGGCGATGTATTCGATCGCCTCGTAGACCGCCGGATAGCGCGGATCGAAACCGGGCGCCTCGCCCATGGTCACGGCGAGATCCGACGGACCGACGAAGATGGCATCGAGGTTTGGCGTCTTCAGGATGTCTTCCAGGTTCTTCACGGCCTGCTCGCTCTCGATCATCGCCATGGTGATGATGGTCTCGTTGGCGTGCTGGAAATAGTCCGCGCCGGCATAGAGCGAGGCGCGCAGCGGACCGACGCTGCGGCCGCCCTTGGGGAAATAGCGGCAGGCCTTGACGAAGGCATCCGCTTCCTCGGGCGTGTTGACCATCGGGCAGATGACGCCATAGGCGCCGGCATCTAGCACCTTGCCGATGATCGCGGGATCGTTCCACGGCACGCGCACCATCGGCGTCGTATCCGTCGTCGAGATCGCCTGCAGCATCGGCACCGCGTCGACATAGTCGGTCGCGCCATGCTGGAGGTCGACGGTCAGCGCGTCCCAGCCTTGCTGGGCCATCAGTTCCGCCGAGATCGACGACGGAATGCCGAGCCAGCCCGTCACCACTTCGCCGCCGGCGGCCCAGATGTCCTTCACCTTGTTCTTGCGCATTGCCTTGAGGTCCTTTGCTATTGTCGGGAATTCAAAATCAGGTCCGCCGATTTTTCTGCGATGGCGATGGTGGTGATGTTGGTATTGGCGGCGACGATCGTCGGCATGATCGAAGCGTCGACGACCCGCAGGCCCCGTACGCCACGCACGCGGCAATCGGCATCGAGCACCGCCAGCGGATCGCCGTCGGCGCCCATCTTGCAGGTGCCGGAGACATGCCATCCGGACCAGACGGATTGCTTGACCCAATCTGCGATCAGCTCTTCGTTGTTGAGCATCGCGTGGATACGGTCGGTGGTGCCGAACTTGCGCTTGAGCAAGGTCTCGCGGAAGAGGGGCGCATAGTCGAACAGATAGGCGGCGGTCGCCGTCTTTACCCAGTTCGATGGCTTGCGGACGCTGAGAGCGCGTGCCTCGTCGCTGTAGCCGGCCAGGAACCAGGTGTTCACGTGCTGTCGGACATCCGGCGATTGCATGATCTTGCAGATGCGCTTGAAACCGTCGACCAGACGCATCAGGTCGCGGCCGTCGGAGGCGAGGTTCAGATCGACGATCGGCTCATCGGTCTGGGCTGTCGACTTCAACGTCACGGTTCCGCGCGAATAGGATTTGTTGACGCAGACATTGAGCGCGCCCATCGCCTTGCCAAGCGGATGCCAGCCGGCGCGGTTGACGGGCATCAGCAGCATGTCGCCTGGATGGCAGTCGGCGTAATTGGATGAGTACCTGACACCCAGGAAGATGTGGCGGCGCTGACCAGGCTTGAGGCGGGCGGATTTCTTGAAATGCGCGCCGACGGCCAGATGCGGATGATCCGTCAGGTTCTCGCCGACGCCGGGGCGGTCGGCGATGACCTCGATGCCCAGCCGCTTCAGCTGGGCGGCGGGGCCGATGCCGGCGCGAAGCAGGATGGCGGGCGAATGCAGGGCGCCGGCCGAAACGATGGTCTCACGGGCGCTATAGACCTTGGTTTGGCCGGCGATGGTGACCCTGGCGCCGGTGATGCGCGTCCCCTCGGTCACCAGGCCTTCGACAAAGGCATTGGCGAAGATGTGCAGGTTCTTGCGGGCACGCGCCTCGGTGTCGAGATAGCCGATCGCGGTCGAGACGCGGCGGTCGTTCTCGTTCGAGAGCGGCAGCGGGAACGAGCCGTCCTCGAAACTGCCGTTGTAGTCCGGCCGGTAGGGGTATTCGCTTTCCGTCACCTTGAGGACGGACCTGGTGAAACCGGCCCAGTCCGGCGGAAAGACGCGGCGGATCGGAATACGGCCGGTCTTGTTATGAAGATCGCCATCGAAATCGAGATCGCGCTCGAGTTTCTTGAGGTAGGGCAGCATGCCGTCCCATCCCCATCCAGGAAGACCGAGCCCTTCCCATTCGTCATAGTCATGCGGCAGGCCGCGCACCGCGAACTGGCCGTTGATGCTGGAGCCACCGCCCATCACCTTGGCCTGCTCGAGTTTGGCCGTCTTGACCACTTGCGCATTCTGCTTCGGCGATCGGTTGAAGACGCGCAGATCCGTCCAGTGGTACTTCGGGTCGAAGTAGGAAAGACCAGGATAGCTGTCGGCGATCACCTCCGGAACGTCATCCGGCGGGGTATCGGGCCCGGCTTCGAAAAGCGCCACCTGCCTGGTGCCGTCTTCCGAAAGGCGGCTTGCAAGCACGGCTCCGGCCGAGCCGCCGCCGACAATGATGTAATCGAATTGCATGTGCTTGCGCTCGCTCAGGCGTAATTGGCCCAGATGGCCTTCTGGCGCAGGAACGCCTCGATACCGGCACGGCCCATGTCCTTGCCGAAGCCGGAGCCCTTGTAACCGCCGGCTGGATAGGTGAACTCCGGGCCGCGCCCATGCTGGTTGATCCAGACCATGCCGGCCTCGATCGTATCCGCCGCCTTGAGCGCTTTCTTCAGGTCCGTGGTGTGGACGCTGGCGGCAAGCCCGTAGACCGGATGCGCCGCCTGGGCGAGGCCTTCCTCTAGATCGGCAAAGGTGCGTACGGTCAGCACCGGACCAAAAAACTCGTCCTTGAACCCGATATTGTCGTCGGCGACATTTTCGAGGATCGTCGGCGCGAAAAAACTGCCTTCGTTGCGCCCTTCCAGCACCGTGCCGCCAGTGACGACCGAGGCGCCTTCGCTGACGCTGGCGCGCACCATCGTATCGATGCGCTCAAGCTGCTTGCGGCTGATGATCGGCGCGAAGGTGGTCGTCTCGTCCCAGGTCGGTCCCGCCTTGATCGCCTTGGTCCGGGCGATGACGCGCTCGATCAACTCGTCCGCGATCTTGTCCTCGACGATCAGCCGCGAACCGGCCGTGCAGACCTGGCCGGCATTGTCCATGAACGCCGCCGCGACACGGCCGGCCACCACATCGATGTCGCCGGCATCGGCCAGCACCAGCTGCGGGCTCTTGCCGCCGAGTTCGAGTGTGACGGGCTTGATGCCGGACTGGGCGGCAAGCGTCATGATCGCGGCACCGGTCTGCGTCGAGCCGGTGAAGGAGATTTTCAGGATGTCGGGATGGCGCACGATCGCCGCACCGGTCGTATGACCATAGCCGTTGACGACATTGAACAGGCCGGCGGGAATGCCCGCCCTGGCCGCAAGCTCCGCTAGCGCCAGAAGGCTGTGCGGCGTCAGCTCCGACGTCTTCATCACCACCGCGTTGCCGGCGGCCAGCGCCGGGGCGAATTTCCAGGCCGCGGTGATCATCGGGAAGTTCCACGGAACGATCGCGCCGACAATGCCGTAGGGCTCATGCTTGACGATGCTCAGCGCATCCGCCTCGGTCGAGGTGACCGTGCCTTCGATCTTGTCGCAGAACTCGGCATAGTAGCGCACGACGCCGGCGGTGCGTACCGCGTCACGGGCAATCGTCATCGAGATCAGCCGGCTCGATCCCATCGCTTCCAGTTGTCCGAGATAAATGGCGTTCTCTTCGATCAGCGCGGCGAAGCGCATGAGCACGGCGGCGCGATCGCGTGGCGCGATCTTCGCCCAGCGGCTCTGCGCCAGCGCCTTCTTCGCGGCATTGACGGCTTGCTGCACCGCCGCCTCGCCGCCATCGGTGATCAACCCCATGGGCTGGAGATCGGAAGGGCGCAGAACCTCGATCTCCGCGCCAGGCAGTTCAATGGACTGCCCGCCGATATGATGGCCCCTGGGAATGGCGATTGTGGCCGGATCAAAACTCAGTGTCATTGATGTCTTCCTTTTGCGGCCAACTCGAAAGGGGGGCGCATTCGACGATGTCCGCTTGACTGTTTTCGCGTGAAGCGGCGTGCCTTCAGCACGCCTTTTCGGCTTCACGCGCCTCGAGGAACGGGCGAAGCAGATCCGCCGATTCATGGAAGCGTCCGACAAATGTCTTCAGACGCGGATGTTCGGGATGCAGCAGCACCTTGGCTGGCGGCCCCTGCTCCGCCACCAGCCCCTGATCGAGGAATACGACCCGATCGGCGACCTCGAAGGCGAAGCCCAACTCGTGGGTGACGATCACCATGGTCATGCCGCTCCTGGCCAGTTCGACCATCGCCTTCATGACTTCGCCGACCAGTTCGGGATCGAGCGCCGAGGTCGGTTCGTCGAACAGCATCACCTTGGGCTGCATGGCCATTGCCCTGGCGATCGCGACGCGTTGCTGCTGACCGCCGGAAAGCTGGCGCGGATATTTTTCCACGTGCTGCGCCAAACCCATGACATCGAGGAGCTTCAAAGCCGTTTGACGCGCCTGCTCCTTCGACTCCTTCTTGACGATGACCGGACCTTCCATGACGTTTTGAAGCGCCGTCATGTGCGGAAAGAGATTGAACTGCTGGAAGACCATGCCGGTCTTGGAGCGGATGCGGTTGACCTCCTGGGCCGGTATCTGGGCGCCCCTGCCATCGGCCTGCCTGTTGAACAGCGTCTCGTCATCGATGACGATGCTGCCGCTGGTCGGAACATTGAGCAGGTTGATGCAGCGCAGCAGCGATGTCTTGCCCGATCCGCTGGCGCCGATCAGCACGACCACCTCGCCTTCGACGACCGAGAGATCGATGCCGTTCAGCACACGCTTATCGCCGAACTTGAGGCAAATGCCGTCCAGCCGCAGGACAGGCTTGTCGCTCT
Source organism: Mesorhizobium carmichaelinearum (assembly GCA_943370265.1). Taxonomy (GTDB): domain Bacteria; phylum Pseudomonadota; class Alphaproteobacteria; order Rhizobiales; family Rhizobiaceae; genus Mesorhizobium; species Mesorhizobium carmichaelinearum_A. The sequence continues at coordinate 44,829 of CALRQH020000027.1, read as the reverse complement.
TGTCCGTCACGGCGCTTGGTTCAATGGCACTCATTTCAGGCTCCCTCTTCTTTCATGTTTCCTGGACAAGAGGGTCAGCGGGATCAGGATGATCAGGAAGATGACGCCGACGGCGGTGTAAACTTCCATCGGCCGATAGGTGAAGCTCGAGATGTAGCTCGCCTGATAGAGAAGGTCCGGAACCGTGATCATCGACAGCAGCGTGGTGTTTTTCATCTGGATGATCGACTGGCCGGCCAGCGGCGGGATCATCTTGCGGAAGGCCTGCGGCAGGATGATCCGGCGCATGCGCTGGCCATAGGACATGCCGATGGCGGTCGCAGCATCGGTCTGGCCGGGATCGACCGACTGGACGCCGGCGCGCAGGATTTCGGCGTAGAAGGAGCCGACGTAGCAGCTCAGTCCGATGAAGCCGGCCCAGAATTTCGTGACATTGATGCCGGCGAAGATCGGGAAGGCGTAATAGACCCACAGAAGCGTGACGAGCAGCGGAATGTTGCGGAAGAACTCGACGTAGATCTGGCCGAGGACGACCAGCGGCTTGAAGGTGCTCAGCTGGATAAGCCCTATGAACAGGCCAATCAGCATGCCCGCGCCGATGGTGATGACGGTAAAGTAGAGCGTCATCAGGAGGCCCTGCCAGAGCAGCCCGATATTGTTGGTTATGACGGTATAGTCGAACAGCATGTTGTCCTCACTGGTGCGATGCACGTCCAGCCTGGGAGACGCGCCAGTGGAAAGCCTGACCGCCGCGTCATGCTGCGGTCAGGCTGTTTCGATCAGAAGCTGAAGCCAGCCGGCAGGATCGACAGATCGATGCCACGGGCTTCCCATGCGCGGGCAAGCTTGCCCTGGGCGAGGCCCAGCGAACGCTCCTGCAGGATCCAGTTGGTCAGGAAGTTGATGAAACCGGCATTGCCAGGCTTGCGCGCCACGGCAAGCGTAGCGGGGTTGCGCAGGATCGGCTCGGGAAGCGACACATTGCCGATCTTCTGGTTGGTAATCTGCAGCGCATCAAAGACCGAGAAGACAACGCCATCGGCGCGGCCGGCCTGAAGTTCCATCAGCGCCAGGCCGCGATCCTCAACCGGTGTGATCTTGGCTTTCGGCAGCAGGGCTTCGGCAACGACCTGCATGGTGCTGCCCTTCTGCACGACGACGGTCTTGTCGGGCGAGTTCAGCTCTGCCCAGGTCTTCACCGGCTTGCCGGGAGGCGTCAGCACGGCCCAGGCGTCGGTGAACAGCGGCTCCCACAGATAGTCGACGACGAGGCCACGCTTCGGGTTCGGATTGACGCCGATGGCGATGTCGATCTTGTTGGACTGGAAGTCGGCGGCCAGATTGCCCCATGTCGTCTCGACGGGCTCGAGCTTGACGCCGAGCTGGGTCGCGATCTCGCCAAGGAATTCGTAGTAGAAGCCGCTCCACTGGCCCGTCGCCGGATCCTTGATGTAGCCCGGCTCCTCGCCGGTCATCACCGGAACCTTGAGCACGCCGCTGGCGCGGATCTGGTCGATGACGGCGGACGGATTGTCGTCCGCGGAAGCCGCGATCGGCGCCGTGAGCAGGCCGAGGCCAATGGTCAAAGCGGCCACGAACGTACGCATTACTGTGAATTTCATGTCATTCCCCTTTCTGAGTTTCTTGGTGATTACCGGACTAGAAATCCCTTCGAGAGAGGGTCGCTCTTCTCGAAGTAGATCGTCTGGGTCGAGGTGATGAAGGCCGAGCCTTCGATCTCGATGATCATCGCCTCGCGGCCTTGCTCCTCGACGCGCCTTTGCAGGCGCGCCTCGAACGGAATGCCGAAGATATTTTTGGCGTGATAAGTCTGGTCGGGGCTGATCAGCCCCTTCCCGAGCAGATAGGTCAGGCGCGCCGAGGTGCCGGTGCCGCAAGGCGAGCGGTCGAACTTGTTGGATTCCAGGACAAGAAAATGCGTCGCCGAATGCGCGCTGTCGGCGTCGTAGAAGAGCACGCTCGGCGCGACAGCACCCGCCAGCAGCGGGAGGTCCTTCGTCGCCACCTTTATCACGTCCTTGATCATGGCGCCGGACCGCATCAAGGCGGACGCATTGTCCGGGACCAGCTTCAAGCCGAGTGGCGCGGCGTCGACCAGCGCGTACCACATCCCGGCATAGACGATGGCCGCATCGACCTTGCCGACGCCGTCTACCGCGACGATCAGATGTTCCAGCCCGACATAGCTTGGGACATTGGCAATCCGCACCCGATCGAGAGAGCCGTCCTGCTTCCAACTCAGATGAACCGTCACGACGCCGGCCGGCGTTTCCAGCGTGAAGCTGTCGCCTGTTTCAGCGGAGATTTGCCCGGTGAAAGCCAGCGTCCTGGCAAAGCCGATCGTGCCGTGACCGCACATGTCGAGATAGACATAGGACGAGATGAAGAACGCGCCGTAATCGGCGACATCGGAGGCGACCGGCACCAGACCGACCATGGCGGCGTGGCCGCGCGGCTCATGCAGTAGTGCTGCGCGAAGATGGTCAAAGCGCTGGCGGAAATGGTCGCGCTTTTCCCGAACGCTGGAACCCGAAAGTTTCGGGATACCGCTCAGGATGACTCGCGTCGGGTGACCGGCCGTATGGGAATCGATGACACTGAACGCTGATGAGAAGGCAGACACGGACTAGCCCTCTCCGAAGGCATCGCGAATGCCGGCCCGCATGCTCTGCCAGATTTCCCGAATGAGGTTTTCGGTCATAGCCTTGGCGCTTTCGCCGTCACCATCGGTGATCGCGTCGTAGATCCGGGCTGTGTCGTCCAGGGACAGCTGGATGATCTTGGGATCCTGCTCGTAGGCATGATAGCGATAGCGCAGGGCCTGCTTTTCCAACCCGCCGAGCAGGCGCGTGAGCGTCTTGTTTCCCGCCAGCGTATAGGTGAGCAAGGAGCCGCGGACGTCGACGATGAAGAATTGTCGCGCGTCGCTCCTCGCCTGCGCCTGCTTCAGTTCGGACAGCAGGTTCTTGAATTCAGCCTTCTTCGCCGCATCCGCGGATTCGGCGGCCTGCTTGGCGACCAGCCCTTCAAGCTCGATGCGGCAGGTGTAGACCTCGTCGAAGTCGCGCTGCGACATTGGCGAAACCCAGATGCCACGCCTGGCCTCACGCATCACCAGCCCGTCACGCTCGAGCAGCCTCAGCGCCTCGCGAACCGGGGACCGGCTGACCCCGTAACGCTCGGCGACCATTTCCTCGGTCAACCGCTCCCGGGATTTGATGCGGCCAAAGATGATCTCTTCCTCCAGCATTTCCGCGAGGTTCTCGGGAATGGCGACCGACAATTTCTGGATGCGCGCTAAAATCATGTCGACACCATACTGTATACAATATACAGGTCAAGCCATATCGCGGACATTTTCTTTCGACGCGCAATTTGCCGGCGGCCATTCCGCGGACCGCCGGGCTGGAAAGGGCCCAGGACATGTATCCAGAGACGATCGAGCTGCTGATTGACGGCGTGTGGTGCCAGGGATCGGACGGCAAGTCCGAAACGCTGATCAACCCCGCCACAGAGGAAGCACTGGCAACTGTCCCGCATGCCACGGAGGCCGATCTTGACCGCGCTCTCGCGGCATCGGCAAAAGGCTTCAGGCTGTGGAAGGCGATGACAGCGATGCAGCGCTGGGCCATCATGGACAAGGCCGCCGACCTGATCGAGCAGCGCAAGGGCACCATCGCTCGCACGCTGACGATGGAAAACGGCAAGGCGCTGGCAGAGGCCACCGGCGAGGTGCAGTTCGCCGCCGACGCGACGCGTTGGTATGCCGAGGAAGGCAAGCGAGCCTATGGGCGCATTGTCCCTGCCCGGCTGCCCGGCGTGCGGCAGATGGTGTTCAAGGAACCTGTCGGCCCGGTCGTCGCCTTCGCGGCCTGGAACTTTCCGGCCAGCAACGTCATCCGCAAGATCTCGGGTGCGCTTGGCGCAGGCTGCTCGATCATCCTGAAGCCGGCGGAAGAAACGCCGGGAACCGCGGTCGCCATCGCCCGCTGCTTCCAGGATGCCGGACTGCCGGCCGGCGTCCTCAACATCGTGTTCGGCGAGCCGGCCAAGGTCTCGTCCTATCTCATCGCCTCGCCGATCCCAAAGAAGGTCTCGCTGACCGGATCGACGGCCGTTGGAAAGCTTTTGCAGAAACAGGCTGCGGATACGCTGAAGCGCTGCACCATGGAACTGGGCGGCCACGCTCCCGTCATCGTTTATGAGGACGCCGATCTCGACAAGACGCTCGATACGGTCGTCGCCTTCAAGTTCCGCAATGCCGGCCAGGTATGCACCTCGCCGACCCGCTTTTACGTGCATGAGGCTGTCTATGACCGCTTCATCGACGGCTTCGCCTCACGCGCTGATAAGCTCAGGATTGGCGACGGCCTCGACGCAAACGTGCAGATGGGGCCAATGATCGCGCCGCGGCGGCTCGACGCGATGGACGGTTTCGTCAGCGATGCAACGGCGAAAGGTGCGACTGTCGTCACTGGCGGCAAACGCATTGGCAACAAGGGTTATTTCTATGCCCCGACATTGCTGAAGGACGTGCCGGACACGGCGCGCATCATGTCGGAAGAGCCGTTCGGGCCGATCGCCCCGACGACCACCTTCTCGACCTTCGACGACATGATCGAGCGGGCAAACTCGCTGCCTTACGGGCTGGCCTCCTTTGTCTTCACCCGCAATCTCAGCCTTGCCCAAAAGACCGAGGCGGCATTGGAGGCCGGAATGGTCGGCGTCAACCATATGATGGTGTCGACGCCGGAAACGCCGTTCGGCGGCGTCAATGAATCCGGCTATGGCTCGGAGAGCGGCATCGAAGGCCTCGACGCCTATCTGCGGACAAAGTTCGTCACCGAGATGTAAGGCGGGCATTCTTGTGGATGTCATTCGGACCCTCGGGCGAGTGCTGAAACCGGGTAGCTCAGGTCTCTTCGGTCGGTCCGAATGGACAACCTATCGGAAGCTCACACCTAGAGCGTCGCCTGGAAAGCGGTCTACCTGCTCGTCCTCGCCAGGGCTTCGAGATCGGCAATCAGGGTGCTCGCGCGCCATTCCGCATCGACGGCGTCGCCGAGAGCCCCCGCCGCAAGCCGCAATGCGGGGTCGTTCAGCAGGCGAGCGAGCGCGGCGCGGATCGTTTCCGTCGGCGCTGTGCGCGAGAGCGTGAGGCCCGCCCCGCGCTCCGTGACGCGGACGGCGTTGTCGGCCTGATCGCGGCCATGCGGGATGATGAGCATCGGCAGCCGATGCAGGAGTGCTGCCATCACCGTGCCATGCCCGCCATGGGTCACGACAAGCGAAGCCTCCTTCAGGATCTCGAGATGCGGCGCGCTGCGAACCACGACGGTGTTCGGCGCCGGCGCCAATTCCGAGTGCTCGATCGAACCGCCCAGCGTGACCAGAAGCCGGACGGGCAACGAGGCTGAAGCATCGATCACCCGCTGCAGGACGGCGGCGTGGTTCTGGAAGCTCGTTGAAAAGCCCGCGAGTACGAGCGGGCGGTCATCGTCCTTGCTCCAGGGCGAGGCCCAAGGTTCGGCCCAGACGGGATCGCCGAGAAGCGGACCGGCATAGCGCATATTGGGCCGCAACACCGCCTGCTCGAAGTCAAATGCCCGTGCTGTGCCGAGCCAATGCACGGACGCGGCCTTGCATTGATCGGCGAGGTGATCGAGCGGGGCGAGACCTAGCCTCGCTCGCGCCGCGTTTAATTCCGGCAGGGCAGAGTCGAAGAGGGCTTGCATCTCCGCGCGCGAGACGTCCTGGAGGGCCTGCTCTTCCACGCTGCGCGCCATGCCGAGGCCCGAGCCCAGGGCCGCGATCCCCGGCAACGGGAAGAAGCTAATCATCGTGCCGAGCAGCGCCAGCGTCTGGCCCAACGCCTCCGCGCCGAGCATGGGGCCGAGCAGCATGTCGAAGCCGACGACGAGATCGGCCGGTTCGCGCCGCAACTCCTCGATCGTGTCCTCGGCATAGGCCAGCGCCGTGCCCGCAAGGAATTGGGCCACCATGCCGATGCCCTCCTTGTCGCTGACGCTCCAGTCGGGCGGGTCGCCGTCGCGGGCGCGATCGACCCGGTTGGGCGCGCGCACCCAGGATCTGAACCGCGCTCCCGCCGCTTGCGCATCGGCGCGGTTGGCGCAGTCGCTCATGAAGCGTACGGCATGGCCGGCGGCAACGAGGTGCCGCACGACGGGCACGACCGGCGAGACGTTGCCGCCGAGATGGGCGGTCGCAAACAGAAAGTTCAATGGCTCGCGCTTCGTCATGAAGGTTCCCTTTCTATGCGAGTGACCACGCTTGCGTCAGAACAGCCCTGACAAGCGTGAGCATGATCTGTGTGGCTTCGCTGCGCGAGCGCCCCATGTCGCGCCGCGCGAGCTTCCAGACATAGACATCGGTTGCGGCGACGAGCGCATCGTGCACCCTCGTCCGTTCCGGCGGCGCCAGGCGGTCGAGCCATGGCGCGTAGGTCGCAGCCGTGATCGCGCGATGGCGCGCGCGGCCGAGAGCGAGCAGCCGCTTCAAGGCGGGATGGCGCGGTTCCTGCGCAAGGTTGCGGATGACGCTGTCACCCCACGTTTCGTAGATGTCGGCGAGCCGGTCGATGGCGGCTGCTACATCCCCCGGTGGCGTTTCGCGATCGACCGCGACGGACGAAATGAAGTCGTCGACAAAAGCTTCGAGCAGTCCATCCTTGCCGCCGAACCGGCGAATGACCGTCCGTACATTGACGCCGGCGCGCCCCGCCACATCCTCGAGCGTCACTTCGTCAAACCAGTGAACCCGCATGCTGTCGCTGAACGCGGCGAGGATTCGCCGCGCCGTTTCTTCAGCGGCCTCGGCGCGGTCGGTCTGGCGATAGACGCGTGAAGTCGGCGATCGGATCAATTTCATGTCAACAAGAATGACATTAAATTCGACCGACGGCAATAATCATGTCATTGTAATTGACATGAAATCGCCTGGATGCCCCATCGCTCGGCTGCGATCGAACCGCGCGGGCTCGAGAGCGCCAGCGGCTAGGCGTATCGACGCTCGATGGCCCTATTGACGCAATAGGCTCGGCCAACGCACGATCCGTTGTTGCAAAAACTACATAGCCGCTACAATGACATAGCGGTGCCCAGTTTTATGCCCTTCCCAAGAGATGGGTGACCCATCTCGTCCGGTGCGCCGCCGCGGGTGATGATGAGAACTATGTCCACTCCATAGCCCTCTGTGGCCCTCCTTTTGCAAGATAGCAGTGGCTCGCGCCCCTGGGTGCAGGCTCACCGATCTGTTCTATATGATCGCCGGCCTATGGTTCGGCTACTGGATCCGGCAGGACATTTTGCAACTCACGCATATCGCACTGCTCGTAGTCACCTTGGCGGCCGCGCTTGTCATCAATGCGTGATCCGCTCGCAGAACCGGAGGGAAGAATCCCGTCCCGACGGGCTCCCTTTAGGTGTAACGCTAGTCGTAATCGACAGCGCTACTTCAGGGTTTTGAGCTTTCAGCCGGTCGTCCGGATCACACAGAACCGTTCCTATCTTGGATTTCTCGACTTCGAGAATCGACGTTAGTCGAGGAAATGTCACAAGATTTCGACGCGCCGAGGGCCGTACCGGCTCGCGCAGCCGGGACAATCGTCAAAAAATCCGACCCGGATCACATTTGCCTTCCTTGGGCGACAGGTATCCAATTTATGGGTCCTTGACCTCAACCGTGGTTGAGGTCCCAGGAGTCTCTCCGTCTTGAAACAGGAGAGAGCAATGACTGACCAGATACTCTTGCGCAATGTCATGAAGATAACCGAAGGCCGACTCGATTTGTTCTGCGAAGCGGTTTCGGAAGCGGTGGGCTTTGTCGAGCAGCACGGACCTCAACTGATGGTGCAAACGTTCATAGATCGCGAAGAAATGCGGGCGACCAGCTTCCAGCTCTATCGAAATTCTGCTGACATGTTGAGGCATTGGGAGTTGTCAGATCCCTATATCCAGAAAGTTTCGCAACATTGTGAGGTAGAAAGGTTGGAGCTCTACGGAAACCCGTGTGAAGAGGTCAGGGCTGGTATCTCAAGCTTTCTGAAAGATGGGCGCGGGCAAATCATTACGCCATTGGTGGGCTTCGCCCGATTCTGAGATACCGTTGCACAGATTCTGCCGGTTCGGATTCGTAGATTTATGCCGCCAAGTCGGCGCAGATCTACCATCTCGGCAGCAATGTGTGCTTGTCGTTTCCTTCGTGCATTCTAATTGGCAGTCGTATGCGATCGAGCAAAACTCGAAAGAAGCCATCATTGTTCCGCAATTATTTCCATTGCGAAGGCGGCGACGACAGAAGTGATGGATACATTTGTGGAGGCTTATATTTGATTGGAAAACCAACTCACTTCGGGCTTTTATTTATCGGTCACTTCAACATCGCGATCTTTCAGGAACTTTTTCTCCCTTCGCCAATCTTCAGGACGAGCGCGCCAACCCTGGGAAATCCGGTTCGAGATTTGCAAACCGGCGCCGCCTCATTCCATGACGCCCTGCAAGGCCTGCCATTTCCGGATCTCGATGCTGCGCAGGCTGATCAACCGGATGGCGCCCTTTTCCTTCAGCTTGGAAAAGACCCGCGAAACGGTCTCGATGGTCAAGCCGAGATAGTCGGCGATATCGGTACGCGACATCGGCAATTCCACGCGGTCCATACCCCCTTGGCGATCGGCCATGTCCAGCAGGAAGGCCGCAACGCGCTCGATCGCGCTTTGGCGGCCGAGCACCAGCAAGTGCTCCTGCGCGCGAACCAGCCCCTGCAGGGCGAGCGGCAGTATCTGGGGCGACATGTCCACCCCTTGCATCGGCATCAAGATCCGCACGCCCACCGCGCCGATTGCCTCGGCGAAGAAATGATGGACGGGGTGCGCCTCGAAGCCGAATATTTCGCCACTCAGATGAAAAGCGGAAATCTGCCGCCGCCCGTCCGCCAGCATCCTGTAGACCCGCACGCAGCCGAATTCGACCTGATAGAGGTTTCCCGCCTTCTCACCCTGCGCGTAGATCTCCGTGCCGTCCGGATGGAAGGAGGTCGGCTGCAATGATGTCAGGACACGCCCGGCCGGAACAGGATAGGCCGACCTGGCCGTGGCGAAAGACTCCTTTGTGGCGTGAAGGGTCATGTCGATCTCCCGAGCGCTTATGTTGGGAGATCAATCGCCTGAATCCGTCGCGCGCGAAATTCGGTTATGTCCGTAAGGGAAACTACTTAGGGGCAGATGCCCGTGGCAGGCTGGGCCATGTGGTGCCTTGCCAGCTGCGTAATTACAGCATCGACCAGGCTGCGCCCCAGCAGCGGCTTCATCAACACTGCGTCGAGCCATCCCGGGCATGTGTCGGATCGGTATCGGCGAGCGGCACTACGGGCAGTCGGCGCGCGCCAGTCTGGGCAACGACACGAGATCCTCAAGGCGGGCGCAGGTGACCACGTGGAGGCCTTCGGCTTCGAGGGCAAAGACGATCGATCGCCGCAAATCTTCCTCTGGAACCACGATCAGAATTGTACAGGGCCTCACTTGCCGTCTCTCCGAACGGATAGCCGGCAAACCCCGTTATCATGTCCGTCATCAAACACCGTCGAGCCCTGCGCCTTGAGGCAAGTCAAAAAATGAATCGCTATTTCGGGCCGAATCCCGCGACCATTGCCATGCGGACCAGCTCCGGCAGGTTGCACGCGTCCATCTTGGCCATCACATTGGCAGTACCTCGACCGTGCGCGGACTGATGTCCAGGTCGAAGACGATCGTTTTGTTCGCAAGACCCGCGACCAAGCCCGACAGCACCAAGGTCGCGGTAAGGGACTGGATAGCGGCAATCAAACGCCCGCCAAGCGACGCGCTGACAGTCAATACGACATGAAGCGATGGATGCCGCTGTCTTCGAGCAATGTGCGCGTCAAGCCGCCAAATGCCCATTCCCGCAGCCGGCTATGACCATATGCACCCGACACGATCAGATCCGCATGGATCGAGCGTGCGAATGTCAGCAGCCGGTCACCATCACCCTCCCCGGCCATCAATTCGGTTCGCGCCTTGACGCCATGAAGCCCGAGAAAGCCAGAGACATCAGCCAGGCTGTTGCGAATGCTGCCGTCGGGATCGGTGCCCATCGTGACGACGACGACCTCGTTGGCCCTGGCCAGGAAGGGCAGTGCGTCCACGATCGCCCGCCGCGCCTCCCTGGTATCCTTCCAGGCAACCAGCACGGTTCTTCCCCGCACATGCTCGACATTGCTTGCAGCGACAAGGACCGGTCGACCGGCGCCAAGCGCAAGACTGCCGATGTCCACGTCGCGATAGACATTGTCGGCCTTTTCGCTGCCTATGACGATGAGGTCGGCCGCCCTGGCGGAGACGGTCAGGAAGCGGGTCGGGCTGCAGACGGCCTGACCCCATTCACTGGGAACCGAGGACGGAACCAGCTTTTCGAATTCGGCCCGCAGGTCCCCCAGCTGCTTTTCGATCTGTTCATGCTGGATCTGCATGACCTCACCGTCAAACACCATGCCGTCGCCCGTGGGCACCAGCGGTGGAACATCCGCTGCGGCCAGGCCAATCAGACGAGCTCCAAAGCGTTCCGCGAGTTCGATCGCAGCCTTCACTATCGGTGCGGGATCCGCATCCACGGCAAGATTTGCGGCAATTGACTTGTAGGACATAGTGAGCGCCTTCCAGCGGACCAGATTGAGTTCGATGACAAAGTGCACCTGCCGTCACCCGGCACCTTGATGCCGGTCAAAAGCGCGGCTTTGTTTACGCAGGTCGAAAGGGCGGAAATACATGCCCATGTTCACCGTCCTTGCGAAGGCGGCGCGTTTGACATCGTGGCGAAGCGGAGTTTGCCGACATCATTGATCCGACACTCGATACCACCGGGTCGGACCCTTATCTACTGGCCGAGCGGGCAGCCCGGACACCAAAGGCTGCGCCGTATCACTGCTTCTGCAGGCTTTGGATATAAGCGACAATCGCGTCGATCTGCTCGGGGCTGGCAACCCATTCGGGCATATCCGGATGCCCTGTTGAAATGCCTTCGGCGAGGGCCTCTTCGAGGTCGGTGATCGGATAGTGTTGGGAAAGCGTGCGAAATGCAGGCGCGTCGGGATGGGTGCTCTTGTCGGTTTTCCCGACAGCATGGCACCGGGCACAGTTCGTTTCGACAAGCGCCTTCCCGTGCGACACGGAATCCGCCTGGGCAGGCGCAACGCACGCACCCAATATTGCGATAAATATTGCCGCGGATGCAGCGTGTATCGAACGTCTTTTGACGGAGTCCACCACCATCGGCCCAAGCTAGCCGATATGATTCCGACAGCCTTGATCTTGATCAATTTTGTCAGGTGACCGTCCGGGCCGCCATGTTCTCGCTCGTACTCCGCGCTTCCTTGTGGACGCACCTGCATCCGGCGGTGAAGCCTGGCGCGTCCAGCTCCCGAGGTTTGTCAAGAATTCGCGGAGATATGGCGCGGATCCTGCATGGACCATCGCTTTCACGCCGTCTGCTGACGACCGGGAATTGGCAGGGCTGGTTTTCCACCGCATAAGGCACCCGTCGGACGCCGAATGGGAGCTTTGCCAATGATCGACAAGGGGCTCATCCTCGTGGTGGAAGATGAGCCGGAAATTGCGCATATCCTGGATGCCTATCTGGTTCGTGACGGGTTCAGGACGGTGCGGGCCGCGGATGGCGAAACCGCGCTTCAGCATCACAAGGTGCTTTCGCCCGATCTGGTTCTGCTTGACGTGCGCATACCGCGCCTTGATGGATTTGAAGTCCTGGCGCGACTGAGGCGCGAGGGGAATACGCCGGCGATCATGGTGACGGCGCTCGCCGAGGATATCGATCGCTTGTCGGGCCTGCGCCTCGGCGCCGACGACTACGTCGTCAAGCCGTTCAACCCGCAGGAAGTGGTGGCGCGCGTCAATGCCGTCCTGCGGCGCACGCGCGGCGGCAGCGCCAGCACGGTGCTCAGCCACGACGCCATCGAGGTGGACCTCGACGCCCATTCGGCATTCGTCAACATCGGCGCAAAGCGCGCGTCGCTGCCGCTGACATTGAGTGAGTTTCGCATCCTTGCCTATATGATCCGCCGGCCGACGCACGCCTTCGACCGCTCCGATATCCTCGATGCCTGTCTGCCCGACAGCGATGCGCTGGTTCGCACCGTCGACACCCACATCGCCAATCTGAGGCACAAGCTGGGCCATCTGGGCGCCTCCGGCTATCTGAGTTCGGTCCGCGGCGTGGGCTATCGGTTCGCAAAGCCGCGATGAAAAAGCGCCGCCTCTCGCTCAGCACCCTGACGGCTTTGACGACTGTGGCGATGCTGCTGCTCAGCGTCGCCATCATCTATGCTGGAATAAGCTGGTATTCGGACCGGATCGAGACCGATCTCCTGGCTAAATTGCCGTCCAAGCTCAGCCAGGCCTATCGAGACATCTCGGCAGGCAGGACACCCGACCAGAACGACCTGATGCAGTTCGTTGCCCAACTGCCGGCCTTCAATGACGAGGGCAATACGCGCCTCTACGCCTCGCTCATAGGATTCAGCCTGCTGGCGGCCGTGCTTTGCGGCCTGATCGGCTATTGGCTGGCGCGGCGCATAAGCCGTCCGCTCGAAATCCTGACCTCGGCGACCGACAACCTGCGCCGTGGCGATTTCTCCGTGCGCATCCCGGCAATGGGCAAGGGAGCCAGCGAGATCGCTACGCTGACCGATACGTTCAATGCGCTTGCCGCCGATCTCGACAAGATGGAAAGGCGGCTGCGTTTCAACACGATGGCGGTCGCACACGAACTGCGCACCCCCCTCACCGTCCTGCAGGGCACGGTCCAGGGCATGCTCGACGGCGTCTTCCCGCTCGAGGAGAGCCGCCTTCGCCTTCTTCTTTCACAAGCCGAAGGACTGGCGCGACTGGTCGAGGACCTGAGGATGCTGTCGCTGGCGACAGCCCAGCAGCTGGTGACCGAGCGCAGCCGCATCGATCTCGCTGTGCAAGCCGAAAAGCTCATCGATTCGGCTCGCCCGCTTGTCACGGCAGCGGGCATCACGATTGAGACCGACCTCAATCCGGCGCATGCGAGGGCGGATTCATTGCGTTTGCGCCAGGCGATGCTGGCGCTGGTCGAAAACTGCTGCCGCTATGCCGCCTCCGGTGGCATCATCCGGTGCGAAACCGGGCGCATCGGCGATCATGAGGTGTTTGTCCGCATACTGGACCGAGGGCCGGGTCTGCCGGACGATGTTTTCCATCGATCTCCCTTTGGCATGTTCATCACCGGCGATCCCTCGAGATCGCGCGCCACAGGCGGCACCGGCCTTGGTCTTTCCGTGGTCGAGGCCATCGCAAGAGCCCATGACGGCAGGCTGCAACTCGATCCAAGGGATGGCGGCGGCGCCTCGATCACGATCGTATTGCCGGGCGATTCCGAGGTTTGACGCCCGCGCGCCGCTGCTGACATCCATCCAGTCATTCCGCGTTTTTCCGAGCACTGGCGCGCCGGCCCGTCACCGCTGCAACGCGCGGCCGATCGGACGGGAGACGAGCCGTCGTCGCACGCAATATCCGGAGCCTTTCTCCGCCATTTCTTGACAAGCCTTGGGCAAAGCACGGTCGAGATGCCCCGTTTCATCTCTTGCGGCGCAATCATTCCGAGGGAAAACACCTTGCCACCCAGCTGGAAGCTCGATTCCGACATGCACGCGCCGATAGGGATCGTGTATTGCTCACTCGAACCGGCCCTGCCAGCACCACTGAGGTCGGGACCTGTTTCCATGTGGCGCCAGGTGCTGGGGCTGGGAAGCCGCATGACCCTCAAGCGGTCGACCGTCTTCTGCCTGCGTTTCCTCGCGCGTCCCGCCATGACGCTGAACTGGCTGATGTTCCTCGGCGACTTTGCCCGGCAGAACGCATTGGGGTGTCCGCATGATGATCTGGTGCGCAAATCCCTGGGCACCTTCTTCGTGCATGGCGCATCGGCGCGCGACAGGCTGAAACTGCTTACCAATCATTTCCGGATTGCAGCCGAGGTGCTGACGCCCGACGTCTTGCGAGCGCTGTGGCGTGGACACGCCATCGATGTGCGGACGATCGAAGGACGCAGCGAAAGCTACAAGGTCCAGCTGCTGCTCGCCGACCATTGCGGCAGCCGCCACGAGGGCGTTTTCGCCCTGAGACTGTCGCGGGCGCGGGACGGCTACGCACTATGCACGGCTGGCTTCATCTTTGTCCGATCCGGCTACACCGGCAGCAGCATGGCAATCGGCGGCATGCAGGGGCCGAAGGCAACCGACGCCAAGCGCGCGCTCATCACCGCAACCCGGTGCCTCGGTGGCCTGCGACCCAAGGACGCCGTGCTGCTTACCCTGCAGGGACTGGTTTCAAACAGCAGTAGCGGGCATTTCATGGCGGTTTCCAACGCCAGGCACGTCATCAACCAGCGCCGCCGCAAGCGCCGGCGGATGATGCATGCGGACATGGATGACTACTGGATTGAACGCGGCGGTGAGCCAGATCAGCCGTTCGGTTTCCGTCTGCCCATAAAGTCGGTCGCCGGAGCGCCGGGAGCAAACAGGCGCGAGCACAGCAAACTGGCTTTCTGGGAGGCCGGCGGCTGGCTTTTGTCGAAGCCGGCGTGCTCCGAATAAAGCGTGGCGCTGGTAGCCGGGCTCGCGCTCTGCTGCGATTCTGAGGCCATGGGCTGATCGCCATCGAATTGGCCGTGCTCAAGCAAGCTCGCTATCTAAAGCGGGAGCAGCGCCAGCGTTGCCAGGCGTGATCCGCATCCATTGGTCCATGCCGGCATGTTGCAGACCTTGGCAAGCAACCACCTCAGATTCTCGTGATGCGACCGTGGGCATTGCCCGTGCCGGCATGCCCGGCATACAGCACCCAAGAATTCGATCACATATAACCATTCAGAATAGAGTCCTGCCAACTTGATATTGGACGTAATTGGTTACGGCCCTCTATCCTGTACTCGGCTCAGTGAGGGTGCTGGGAAGTCGACGCTTCCAGGCACGTCTTCGAGCCAGGGGCAAAACCAAGAAATAGAACCTCGGCAGCCCAGGAAGCCGGGTTCCTGAAAAATGGGGAACAAGAACCTATGTCCGATAAAAGGCATGGCTGGCGTACCGCTGGCTGGATCGTATTCGCAGCGTTGACATTGGCATCGGCAGATGCGCGGGCCGTGGAAGGATCGGCCAGTTTCAATCCGGACACGGTGGCGACAGACCCCACCCTGGCGGCCAAGCTGCCCGAGCATATCGCAAAGGCCGGCGTCCTGACCGTGGGGTCGGACACGTCCTACGCGCCCTGGGAATACATCTCGGCGACGGATGGCCAGACACCCGAAGGCATCGATGTCGACCTCGCAAAAGCGCTTGCCAAGACACTCGGCGTGAGGCTGGATTTCCAGACCGCCGACTTCAATGCAATCCTTCCCGCGCTCGGACCGAAATACGATCTCGGCATCTCCGCCTTCTCGATCACCAACAAGCGGATGGAGGTCGTCAACTTCGTCAGCTACACGAAATCGGGCAATTTGTGGGCGGTGAAGGCCGGCAACCCCGCCGGTTTTGATATCGGCAACATTTGCGGGCGCACCGTTGCCGTCCAGAGCGGCAGTTACCACGAGGGCGCGATCCAGAAGGAAAGCAAGGATTGCGTGGCGGCCGGCAAGGCCGCCGTCGAGATCATCCCGTTTTCACGGCAGACCGAAGCCCTGACCCGCGTCGTGGCGGGCGGAGCCGATGCGACGCTCTCTGGCTCGGCCACCATCGGCTATGCGGTGAAACAGTCGAATGGCCAACTCGACATCGCCGGAGCCATGGGCGAGTTCGGCCTGAACGGAATCGCTATCGCCAAGACGGATACGGCCCTGACCGAACTGGTTGCCGAGGTCATGAACAAGCTGATCAAGGACGGGACCTACGGCAGGATCTATGCGGCCTGGGGTGTCGACACCTCCACTGTTGCCGCCGCCGAGATCAATCCGAAAGCAGCGGAATAGGTTGGTCGTATCGACCGCCGTGGAGCAGCATCCGTGACCCAGCAAACCATCCTCGCCAAGACGGAGGCAGAGAGCCCTGGCGGCTCTCCGCCTCGCCCCGCCGCTGCTCTTGACGGCAGGGCTACCGTGCGCCTGAACGATGTTGTGCCTCGCCGTCATCCGGGCCGTTGGGTGGCGATCGCCTTGCTGCTGTGGCTGGCCTTCATGTTTGCCCACAATGTCGCGACCAACGAGAACTTCCGCTGGGATGTCGTGGCCGAGTATCTCTTCTCGCCGCAGGTGCTGAGGGGCGTGGGCTGGACCATTCTCCTCACCATCCTCGCCATGGCGGTCGCTATAAGCCTTGCGATAACGCTGGTGGTCATGCGTGCGTCCGACAATCCGATCCTGAGAAATCTGGCGTGGCTCTGGATCTGGTTCTTTCGCGGGACGCCGATCTACACACAGCTCCTGTTCTGGGGCCTCTTCACCGTCCTCTTTCCGCGATTGTCGCTTTCCGTTCCCTTCGGCCCGGAAATCATCGGTCTCGATACCAAAGGGCTGATCACGCCGGTCTTTGCCGCGGTCATCGGCCTCGGCTTCAATGAATCGGCCTATCTGGCGGAGATTTTCCGCGCCGGATTCAACTCGATCGATTGCGGCCAGGTCGAAGCGGCGCAGGCCATCGGAATGCGGCAAGGCAAGATCTGGACGCGCATCCTGATGCCCCAGGCGATGCGGGTCATCATCCCGCCGACCGGGAACGAGACGATCGGCATGCTGAAGATGACGTCCCTGGTCCTGGCCGTGCCCTTCACGCTCGACCTGATGTTCGCAACCAACGCGATTGCCAACAGGCTCTATCTGCCCGTCCCGCTGCTGCTCGTCGCCGGCTTCTGGTACCTCTCCATCACCAGCCTCCTGATGGTCGCGCAACACTATCTCGAACGGCACTTCGGCAAGGGCGTCGATGCAATTCGCGCAAGGACGCAGTGAGCAATGAACAGCACCACAGAGACGAATGATTCGTCCAAGGCGGACAGCATCTGCGTCAGCCTCCGGGGCATCCACAAATTCTACGGCAATGTCCATGCGCTTCGCGGCGTCGACCTGTCGATCCGCAAGGGCGAGGTCTGCGTGGCGGTCGGCCCATCAGGCTCAGGCAAATCCACCCTTTTGCGCTGCATCAACCAGCTCGAGCAGATTTCGGCCGGCAAGGTTTACGTGCAAGGGGAACTCGCCGGCTATACCGAGATTGACGGCCGGCTGCATGTGCTGACACCGAGGCGGATAGCCGAACAGCGGCGGCGCACCGGCATGGTCTTTCAGCGCTTCAACCTCTTTCCCCACATGACAGCGATCGAAAACGTCATGGAAGGTCCGGTGCAGGTCAAGGGCATGCGCAAAGCCGACGCGCGTGCGCGGGCGCTCGGCCTGCTTGACCGCGTGGGACTGGGGCCGCTTGCCAACCGCTATCCGAACCAGCTTTCGGGCGGCCAGCAGCAGCGTGTCGCCATCGCGCGGGCATTGGCTATGGAACCCGAGGTGATGCTTTTCGACGAGCCGACCTCGGCGCTCGACCCCGAACTGGTGGGCGAAGTGCTTGATGTCATCAAGGATCTCGCCCGTTCCGGCATGACCATGATGCTGGTCACGCACGAGATCGGCTTCGCCCGCGAGGTCGCGAACCACCTTGTTTTCATGGACGAAGGGGCCGTGGTGGAGCAAGGCGATCCGCGCGAGGTGCTGAGCCGTCCCCGCAATCCCCGCACCCAAGCCTTCCTTTCCAAGGTCCTCTGATCCTGGCGGCAAGCCCCATCAAAGGGATTTTACAAGCATGAAACGCATCGACGACGACCTGCTCGGCAGGCTGATATCATGGCGCCGTCATCTCCATGAGCACCCGGAAATCTCCGGCCAGGAAGCTGCTACCAGCGCCTTTATCCGCGAGAAGCTGACAGAGCTTGGCGTCCCTCACATCGGCGGCATTGGCGGAACCGGTGTCGTCGCCACCCTCAAGCGGGGCGAGTCTAACCGATCCGTCGGCCTGCGGGCCGACATGGACGCATTGCCGATAACTGAAGCGAATTCCTTTGCCCATGCCTCCAGAAATGCCGGGGTCATGCATGCCTGCGGGCATGACGGCCATACCGCTTCGCTTCTCGGGGCCGCGGCCATGCTGGCACGCGACGACAGCTGGTCCGGCACCATCCATTTCGTCTTCCAGCCCGCCGAAGAAAACGGACAAGGCGCCAAGGCCATGATTGCCGATAGGCTGTTCGAGCGATTTCCGATGGAGCGGCTCTTCGCTTGCCATAACTGGCCGGGACTGGAGGCCGGTGTCGTCGCCGTGCACAACGGGCCTTCCATGGCGGCTGGCGGCGACTGGCGTGTAACGCTGAAGGGGGTTGCGGGCCATGCCGCGCTTCCCCACGCCACCAGGGACCCTGTGCTTGCCGCTGGCCATCTCATCGTCGCGCTCCACAGCATCGTTTCGCGCAATGTCGACCCGATTGATACGGTGGTGCTGACCGTCAGTTCCGTCAACGGCGGCACAGTCAGCAACCAGATTCCCGAGACCGTCGAGCTCATCGGCACTCTCCGGACCTTCAATGCGGATGTTCGCGCCATGGTCATCCGGCGCATGAAGGAGATCATCGAGGGAACCGCGCTCTCCTTCGGTGTTCAGGCCGATTACGAGATCAAATCGACCGGACGCGTCATGGCCGACACGCCGGAAGAATCGCGCCTTTCGATACTTGCAGCCGAAGGCGCCGGACTTCGGGTGACCCGGGATATCAGGCCGGCCATGGGCGGCGACGATTTCGCCTTTCTCGTGGAGAACCGCGGCGGCGCCTATGTGCTGATCGGCAACGGTCCCATCATCGACGGCGGCAAGCTGCACAATGAGCGTTACGACTTCAACGACGAGATCATCGCGCCGGCCGCCACCTGGCTGTCGAGCGTCGCCAAGCTTGCGCTGGCGCAATGAGCGGGGTCATGAATGTCAAATGCTCAAGGCGCCAGCTTCGACAGTTCGTCGATGAAATCCTGGAGGATACGCGACGGCTGCCGGTTCGGCGGCAGCAAAAGCAGGGTCCGGAAGTAAAGCGGCGGCTCGAAGGGCCGAAGGCTGAGACCCTGGCTCAGAAAAACCTCCGCCGTGATCGGATTGACCAGTCCGACGCCTGTGCCCGCCTGCACCATCGCGCATATCGTCGTCGAATACGGCGTTTCGAGCAGGACCTTCGGCCTTGCACCCGCCTGCGCGAAGAGCCGGTCGGCCTCGCGGCGGGTGGTGTCCTCTGGCGCAAGCGCGATGAAATTCTGACCGTCGAGGTCCGCCGGGCGAATGGTCTCCAGCCGCTCCAGCGGATGCCCAGCCGGCAGCGCAACGGCGACCCTGTAGCGCGCGAAAGGCCGCACTACGACGCCGGTCTTGTCGATCTCGTCGGCGGCGAGCCCGAGATCGAATTGGCCGGAGGCGACCAGATCCCGCACGACCGAAGACATGCGCGCCTGGAAGGTGATCGCTACGCTCGGATGCCGGACCAGGAAAGCCTGCAGCGCCTTCGGCATGACATTGGTGCTGAGCGCGGACAGACATGCGATCCGCAGCTCGCCCGAGCCGAAATCACGGATGCGCGATGCCGCGTTGCGCAGATAGTCCATGCCGGCGAAGGATTGTTCCACTTCCTTGAAGAAGAGCTGTGCCTCGGAAGTCGGAACGATCCGCCCCTTGATGCGATGGAACAGATCAAAGCCGATATAGCGCTCCAGTTCCTGGATCGCCTTGCTGACCGCCGGTTGCGAGATGCGCAGCACCTCGGCTGCGCGCGATGCGGTGCCGTTGGTGATGACGGCGCGAAAGATCTCGACGTGGCGGATGTTCATTACGGTGTCCCAGCCTGCAAAACCATAACCAAGGGGAATACCTGATGTCTACCTGTACACCACAAGTAATGCATCGGGCTTCCCAGCCAGGCACTGCAAAGGATGAAATAGCATGAACGACCTTACCGCATGCGTCGTCACCCCTCAGGTGAACACGGATGGATTCGATCCGCTCGGCGTGGCGGTGCATCGCGCTTCCACGATCGTCTTCAAGGATGCAGCTGCCTATGAGGCCCGTGGCCAGCGCGGCCACAAAGGCTACTCCTACGGCCTCTACGGTACGCCCACCACGCGCGCGCTCGAAGAAAAGCTCACCCTTCTGGAGCAGGGCGTACGTACCTTCCTCGCCCCTTCCGGGCAGGCCGCCAACGCATTTGCGGTTCTGCCGTTCGTCTCGGCCGGAGACAAGATTCTCATCGTCGATACAGCCTATCCGCCGATGCGCGACTTCGCGTTGAGCGATCTCTTCCGCCTGGGCGTCGAGGTCGAATTCTACGATCCCTTGTCGATCGAAGACCTTCAAAACCGGCTCGATAAGCGGACCCGGCTGGTCTGGTGCGAATCTCCGGGTTCGACGACGATGGAGGTTCAGGACCTGCCGCGCATTGCCGCGCTGGCCAAGCGCGTCGGCGCGCTGGTCGGATGTGACAACACTTGGGCCACCCCGCTGAACTTCAAACCGCTCCTGCATGGAGCCGACATCGTCACCGAGGCGCTCACGAAATATGTGTCGGGCCATTCCGACGTGCTGATGGGCTCGATCACGATCAAGGATGAACGCCTGATCGAACCGATCCGCGGCTTGATCGGCAGGGTCGGTATAGGCGTATCTCCCGATGACGCTTCGCTGGTGCTGCGTGGCAGCGAGACCTTGGCCGTGCGTCTGACGCATAGCGTCCAGGGGGCATCCCGGCTGATGGATCGCATCGCCGCCCACCCGCTCGTGGATCGCGTCTTGCATCCTTCACGCCCCGACTGCCCGGGCCATGAATTCTGGAAAAGAGACTTTCTTGGCGGCAGCGCCGTGTTCAGTGTCCTGTTCAAGCCGCGCGCCGTTCCCCATGTCGCCATTGCGATGAATGTGTTTCGCGTCTTTGCGATCGGCGCCTCCTGGGGAGGTACCCGGAGCCTCGCCGCCCCCATGCCGGTCAAACGGCACCGCACGGCGAACGAGTGGCTGGGAGAAGACCTTTTGCTGCGCCTGAGCATCGGCCTCGAATCCGAAGATGAGCTTGCAGCCGACCTCGATCGGTTCCTCGACGAATTGAGCCGGCGTGTTGCCGAATCCGCCCTGGGGCTGGGGGAGGCGAAAAGCCCAGGCTCTCCAGCCTTAAAGGCCGCCAAAGCGTGATGCGTTGCATTGCGTTCTGCAACCGCTCGCTGGATAGTCTTGGCCATGTGGCAAACGCTGGCGACTCACTGGCCTCAGATTCTCGCGATCATCTCGGTGATCATGGCGACGGTTGGCATCGCGCATGCCGCCATGACCAAGGAGGACGTGCGCTCGGCCACCGGATGGGTCGGCGTCATGCTCTTGTCGCCTATCATCGGCGTGCTGGTCTATGCGGTGGCGGGCATCAATCGGATTCGTCGTGCGTCGATCAGCGCGCAGCGGCTGCTTCCGGGCACATCCGCCGAAGCGGTTCGCACCGAGACCGCCGAAAACCTGGTCATCGAGCAATATGGCCCGCGCTTCACCGGCCTCAAGATACTGGGCGACAGGGTGGCGCGGCGTGCCCTGACCCCGGGAAACGCAATTGCGGTGTTGAAGACGGGAGACGAAGCTTATTCAGCCATGTGCGCGGCGATTGGCGGCGCACAGCGCAGCATCCTGCTTGAAACATACATTTTCGACAATGACGCCATCGGCCTGCTTTTCGTCGAGGCGCTCGCCGACGCCGTACGGCGCGGCGTCAGCGTGCGCGTCCTGATCGATGCCGTCGGAGCCCGGTACTCCGTCCCCAGCATTATCGGCCATCTGCGCGACGCCAATGTCACCGCCGCCCTCTTCAATGGCAACATCGTCATGGGACTGCGGCTGCCCTATGCCAACCTGAGGACGCATCGGAAAATCCTGGTGGTCGACGGCGCGGTCGCCTTTACCGGGGGGATGAACATCCGCAAGGCGTTCTCCGCCGAACTTGTCGGCGCCGCCGCGGCTCACGACACGCATTTTCACGTCACCGGGCCGGTCGTGGCCGACCTGTTTTCGATCGCTGCCGAGGACTGGCGCTTCGCCACCAAAGAAACTCTCAAGAGCAACGATTGGCTGGTAGCTCCACTTTCGCCAGCCCCCGGCCTGCCGATGATGTCGCGGGCGGTCGCCTCCGGTCCAGACAGCAGCATCGAAACAAACCACAAATTGCTGATCGGCGCCTTCTCGGTCGCCCGCAAATCGATCCGCATCATGTCGCCCTATTTCCTGCCCGACCGGGAGCTGATCAGCGCCTTGACGACAGCGGCCAGGCGCGGCGTCGAGATCGACGTCGTGGTACCGGCGGTGAACAATCTCTTCCTCGTCGATCGCGCGATGACCGCGCAATTCGACCAGATCCTGAAGAATTATTGCCGCGTCTGGCGCGCGAATGGCGCCTTCGATCATTCGAAGCTGCTGTCGATCGATGGCGTATGGGCCTATGTCGGTTCCTCCAACCTCGATGCCCGATCGCTGCGGCTGAACTTTGAGATCGACCTGGAGGTTCTCGATGCCGGCTTTGCCGCGGAGATTGAAAGCCGGATCGGATCGGCCATGGCGTCCGCCACACCGGTAACCCTCGAGGCCTTGAGGGCCCGGCCGTTCGTCATCCGCCTGCTCGACAAGCTGCTATGGCTTGGCTCGCCCTATCTTTAGCTCTTTTTGAGGGCCCGTCCCGGCGAGGCATGGAACATTCACCGACAGAGCCTATTTCAGTATAGTCAGGTCAAATCCTGAACACGGCGAGGACGAGCAGCAGGGACATGCAGAGAACTGGACGTAGCCTCCCGGCAAGCATGCTTCTCTCCATTCGCGACAGGAGGATGCAAAAGGCGAACGCCAGTTCGCCCAAGCGGACGGGCACGACCGGAACGCTGGTTGCTTCCTACAATGTCCACAAATGCATTGGTCTCGACAGGAGGTTCGACCCCGAGCGGACCAGCCGCGTCATCCGCGAAATCGACCCGGATGTCATAGCGTTGCAGGAAGCGGACAACCGCTTCGGCGATCGCGACGGGCTCCTCGACCTGGCTCGGCTGGAATCCGACACCGGCCTCGTGCCGGTGCCGATCTCGGCCAATGGCAAGGGGCACGGCTGGCACGGCAATGTCCTGCTGTTCAAGAAGGGCGTCGTTCGCGACGTGCATCAGATCAAGCTTCCGGGATTGGAACCTCGCGGCGCGGTGGTCGCGGAAATCGACCTGGACGGAAACCGGACCCTGCGCGTCATCGCTGCTCATCTCGGATTGCTGCGCCGCTCCCGTTCCCAGCAGGCCGGTGTCGTGCTGGACATTATGAACAGTCCCGACGAGACGCCGACACTGCTGCTCGGCGATCTCAACGAGTGGCGGCTCGGAAACCGCTCCTCACTGAACACGCTGCACACGACATTTGGTCCGCTGCCGCCGGCCGTCCCCACCTTCCCGTCGAACCTGCCGCTACTGGCGCTCGATCGGATCATGGCCAATCGGCACGGAATGATCTCGGCCGTGGAAGCGCATGACACGCCGCTCTCACGCATTGCCTCCGACCACCTGCCACTGAGGGCTTTCGTCCGGCTTTAGAGTAATTCCAGGAAAGGTGCGAAACGGTTTTCCGTCAGGAATCGCGTCAAGACAGAGCCGTAGAATGACAAACGCGCGACGCCCGTACCCGATGATTCCAGGATCGTGCGCTTTTTATTCAAATCCAACTGTGGATATTGGCGCTTCGTTTCCATGGGCACGCCACTGTGCATTAGCGCGGGATCACGGAGGAAACGATGAAAAGCGAATTCTCGGCCGCACGCGTCCATCTTGAGCGCGCCTATGACGCCCTTCATGGTGATGACGAGACCAGCAGCAAGACGCGGGAGGCACTCGATCTGCTCATCGAAGCCGTCGCAGCCGCCGAATACAGCCGCCCGTCGGCGAAGGTGATCGCCTTGCCAAGCAGGGCGAGAAACCCATCACCGCCTCGGCAACCACAAAAAAACCCCGCCGGCTTGGGCCCGCGGGGCACTTTAGGTGGGATAAGAGAAGATCGCGAAGGCAAGCGATCCGGTAGTTGAACGCTGTCGCCCCGATAAGGTTCCATGCCGGGAATCCTTCGATACCGGTCCGGACCGCACCTCGCCCAGCGCCCCGCCAAGTGTGCCAACGCCCTGCGCCGTACTTAAGACAAGAATCGGTCGGACTTCATGAAGGTACCGGTTCTTGTCGCCGCAAAGTACACGATTCCCCGTGTGCAGGCCGGAGCAAAATTTGGTGAGGCCCCTATGAAAAAGATCCTTCTCGCGTCTGCAATTCTCGCATTGGTCGGTGCGAGCAATCAGGCGCAGGCAATCGGCTGCCTGACAGGCGGCGCCGCCGGCGCCGTGGCCGGTCACTACGCAGGCCATCACGCGGTGCTGGGTGCGCTCGGCGGATGCGTCGCCGGCCATCATCTTCACAAGAAGCAGGTGGCTGCGGCCAAGCTGAAGAAGCAGCAGGAGATGCAACAGCCAGCTGCAACGCCGCAACAGCCTGCCACCACGCAGCCCGCCCAATAGGTTTCTGCCTTGCCGCGCCTCCATGGAGAGGATGGCACGGCGGTTTGCGACGGCTGGACGACATTGACCGAAATCATGGCACGCCCATGGTTGATTTTTGCAACCATGGGCGGCAGGA
Source organism: Mesorhizobium carmichaelinearum (assembly GCA_943370265.1). Classification (GTDB taxonomy): domain Bacteria; phylum Pseudomonadota; class Alphaproteobacteria; order Rhizobiales; family Rhizobiaceae; genus Mesorhizobium; species Mesorhizobium carmichaelinearum_A. The sequence goes on along the minus strand of CALRQH020000027.1, from coordinate 20,062 downwards.
CACGGTACCCAGGCAACAGTTGAACCTGTCCAACTGTTAATTCGACTTGGTTCGATTTCGGCCATATTGGTTGGCGAAAGGGCCGAAGATCGCTGCCATGGATCAGAACGTGGAAATCCCCAAGGAAAAAGTCGCGGTGCGGCAGCGCTCGCGCGGCGGCTGGATTGGGTGGGTGATCTTCTTCCTGATCGTCGCTGCGGCCGGTGCATATCTGTACCAGCGCCCACAGGCTACCGCTCCACAGACAGGCAACCGAAGAAACGCCCAGCCAATGTCGGTCGGCACGGCAACGGTCGAGAAGGGCACGATCAATGTCACCATAGACGCCCTCGGCACAGTGACCTCGCTTGCCACCGTCACGGTCAAGTCGCAGATCAGCGGCCCGCTCATCCAGGTGAACTTCAAGGAAGGCCAGGACGTCAAGAAGGACGACCTGCTCGCACAGATCGATCCTCGCCCCTATCAGGCCGCACTTGCCCAGGCCCAGGCCCAGCTGGATCGCGACCAGGCGCTTCTAAAGGGTGCGCAGGTCGATCTCGCGCGCTACCAGGGGCTGGCGACCCAGAACGCCGTGCCGCGCCAGACGCTGGACACGCAGGTCGCCCTCGTCGCGCAGGACGAAGCCACGGTCTCGATCGACAAGGCACTGATCCAGGCCGCCACCGTCAATCTCGGCTATTGCCGCATCCTGGCGCCTGTCGATGGGCGGGCCGGCCTTCGTCAGGTTGACGAAGGCAATTACGTGACGCCGGGCGACGCCAATGGCATCGTCGTCATTACCCAGATCCAGCCTATCAGCGTGATCTTCACCGTCCCGGAAGATCAACTTCAGGCGATCGCGCAGCGCATGCAACAGGGCGCCACGCTGCCCACCACGGCGATGGACAGGACCGGCAAGAACAAACTCGCGGACGGCCAGTTGGAGACCTTCGACAGCCAGATCGACTCCAGCACCGGCACCATCAAGCTGCGGGCAGCCTTCGCCAATGAGACCCGCAACCTTTTCCCCAACCAGTTCGTCAACATCGAGCTTCTGGTGGACCAGCACAAGGACGTGGCGATCGCGCCGACCGCCGCCGTACAGCGCGGCGTGCCCGGCACCTTCGTGTATCTTGTGGACGCCGACAACACGGTTTCGGTGCGCAAGATCACCCTTGGCGTGACCAATGGCGAGCGCATCGAGGTGCTGTCGGGCCTGAATCCCGGCGACCGCGTTGTGGTCGATGGCGCCGACAAGCTTCGCGACGGCGCCAAGATCAACCTTCAGCAGGACGGCCAGCCGGCAACATCCGCACAGCCGCCCGCCCAAGCGCAAACATCGGCGCAAACTCCAGGGCAGACGCAGACGCCAGCACAGACACCGCAGGCGCAGGCGCCGCCAGCGGTACAGCAGCCGGCGGGCGATCAGAACCCGGGCGATGCGACCAAGCACAAGGGCCAGGGCCGCAAGCATCGCCAATCGGAGACCGGTCAGCAGCAATGAGCCCGTCGAGAGCCTTCATTCTCAGGCCCGTGGCGACATCGCTATTCATGGTAGCAATCATGCTGTCCGGCATGTTGGCCTACCGCTATCTGCCGGTTTCGGCGCTTCCCGAAGTCGACTATCCGACCATCCAGGTGCAGACTTTCTATCCGGGCGCGAGCCCGGACGTGATGACCTCCTCGGTTACGGCACCGCTGGAGGTCCAACTCGGGCAGATCGCCAACCTCAACCAGATGAACTCCGTGAGTTCGGCTGGTTCCTCCGTCATCACGCTGCAATTCAGCCTGGCGATCTCGCTCGATGTCGCCGAGCAGGAAGTCCAGGCGGCCATCAACGCCGCCGGCAACCTGCTGCCGGCCGACCTGCCGGCGCCGCCGATCTACGCCAAGGTCAATCCCGCCGATGCGCCGGTGCTGGCGCTCGGCCTGACCTCGGCCACCATGCCTCTGCGCGATGTCCAGCAGCTTGCCGACACCAGGCTGGCGCAGAAGATCTCGCAGTTGGCGGGCGTCGGTCTGGTCACCCTCAGCGGCGGCCAGCGTCCGGCCGTGCGGGTCCAGGCCGATCCGCGACGGCTCGCCGCCTACGGCCTCAACCTCGACGACCTGCGCACGACATTGGGCACTGCCAACGTCAACACGCCCAAGGGCAATTTCGACGGCCCGTCGCGTGCCTACACAGTCAATGCCAACGACCAGTTGAAGAGCGCCGACGAATACCGTTCCCTGATCATCGCCTACAAGAACGGCGCCCCGGTGCGGCTGAGCGATGTCGCCTCGATCATCGACGGCACCGAGAACAACAAGCTGGCGGCCTGGATGAACACCACGCCGGCCATCATCGTCAACATCCAGCGCGAACCCGGCGCCAACGTCATCGAGGTGGTCGACCGCATCAAATCCCTGCTGCCGCAGCTGCAGGCATCGCTGCCGAGCTCCGTCGAGGTCGCGGTGCTGACCGACCGCACCACCACCATCCGCGCTTCGGTGCGCGACGTCGAATACGAGCTGACGCTCGCCATCCTGCTGGTCGTGCTGGTCATCTTCGTCTTCCTGCGCAGTGCGCGCGCCACGCTGATCCCGAGCCTGTCGGTGCCGCTCTCGCTGGTCGGCACGCTGGGCGTCATGTATCTGTTCGGCTTCAGCCTCGACAATCTCTCGCTGATGGCGCTGACCATAGCCACCGGCTTCGTCGTCGACGACGCCATCGTCGTCATCGAGAACATCGCGCGCTACATCGAGGAAGGCAACACGCCCCTGGAAGCGGCGTTGAAGGGGTCCGAGCAGATCGGCTTCACCATCATATCGCTGACCGTCTCGCTGATCGCGGTGCTGATCCCGCTGCTGTTCATGGGCGATGTCGTCGGCCGGCTGTTCCGCGAATTCTCCATCACGCTCGCCACCACCATCCTGATTTCGGCCGTCGTGTCGCTGACGCTGGTACCGATGGCCTGCGCCAAGCTGCTCAAGCCATTGTCGGCGGTGCATGAAAACGCGCTCCAGCGCGGCAGCCACCGCTTCTTCGACTGGGTGATCCGCGGTTACGGCCACGCGCTGACCTGGGTGCTCGACCGGCAGACGCTGATGCTGCTGGTGGCGGCGTTCACGCTGGTCCTGACGGCAGCGCTTTACATCGTCATCCCCAAGGGGTTCTTCCCCGTGCAGGACACCGGCGTCATCCAGGCCATCACCGAGGCGCCGCAGTCGGTATCCTATGCCTCGATGGCGGAGCGGCAACAGAAACTGGCCGCTGTGATCCTCAGGGATCCCGATGTCGACAGCCTGTCGTCCTTCATCGGCGTCGACGGCACCAACACCACGCTCAATGTCGGCCGCATCCTGATCAACCTCAAGCCGCATGAGCAGCGCACCGCCGATATCACTGCGGTCATCGAGCGCCTGAAGCAGGCCACGGCCGCGCTCGCCGGCATCACCCTCTATCTGCAACCGGTGCAGGACTTGACCATCGACGGCACCGTCAGCCGCACACAATACCAATTCGTGCTGCAGGACGCCAATTCCGACGAGCTGACGGAATGGACGCCAAAGCTGCTCGCCAAGCTGAACACGCTGCCGCAGCTTGCCGACGTCGCCAGCGACCTGTCGGACGCCGGCCTTGCCGTGTTCGTCGACATCGACCGCGACCAGGCCGCGCGCTTCGGCATCACGCCGGCGACGATCGACAATGCGCTGTACGACGCCTTCGGCCAGCGCATCGTCTCGACCATCTTCACCACGTCGAGCCAGTACCGGGTCATCCTCGAGGCAGACCCGTCCCTGCAGGATTCGCTGCGCGCGCTGTCCTCGGTCTACCTGCCCTCCTCGACCGGCGGCGCGCCGGTGCCGCTTTCCGTGGTCGCGAAGACCCATGTCGACACCGCGCCGCTCCAGATCACCCATATGGGGCAATTCCCGGCCACCACCTTTTCGTTCAACCTGGCGCCTGGTGCGTCGCTCGGCGAGGCGGTCACCGCGATCCAGCAGGCGCAGGGCGACATCGGCATGCCGCTCAGCGTCATCACCACCTTCCAGGGCGCCGCGCGCGCCTTCCAGGCCTCGCTCAGCAACACGCTGTTCCTGGTCCTGGCGGCGGTGGTCACCGTCTACATCGTCCTGGGCGTGCTCTATGAGAGCTTCATCCACCCCATCACCATCCTGTCGACGCTGCCTTCGGCCGGCATCGGCGCCTTGCTGGCGCTGATGATCGCCGGCGAGGACCTGACCATCATCTCGATCATCGGCATCATCCTGCTGATCGGCGTGGTCAAGAAGAACGCCATCATGATGATCGACTTCGCGCTCGACGCGCAGCGTAATGAAGGCAAGGCGCCGCGCGACGCGATCTACCAGGCCTGCCTGCTGCGTTTCCGCCCGATCCTGATGACGACGCTGGCGGCAATGCTCGGCGCGCTGCCGCTGATGCTTGGCACCGGCGTCGGCTCGGAACTCCGCCACCCGCTCGGCGTCACCATCGTCGGCGGACTGCTGCTCAGCCAGTTGCTCACCCTGTTCACGACGCCGGTGATCTATCTCTGGTTCGATCGCCTCGCCGCCCGCTTCGGCGGTATCCGGACCGATCTTTCCGAGGCGGACGCCACGCCATGAACCTGTCGGCTCCCTTCATCAGGAGGCCCGTGGCGACAATCCTGCTGACCTTCGGCCTGCTGGCCGCCGGGCTGGTTGCCTATCCGCAACTGCCCGTCGCCCCGCTCCCCGAGGTCGACTACCCCGTCATCTCGGTGCAGGCCTCGCTGCCCGGCGCCAGTCCGCAGGTGGTGGCCAACACGGTGGCAAGCCCGCTCGAACGGCATCTGGGCGAAATCGCCGATGTCAACGAAATGACGTCGTCCTCAAGCGTCGGCAGCGCGCGCATCACCTTGCAGTTCGGCCTCGACCGCGACATCGACGGCGCGGCACGGGACGTCCAGGCGGCGATCAACGCCGCGCGCGCCGACCTGCCGTCGAGTCTGCGTTCCAACCCCACCTATCGCAAGGTCAATCCCGCCGACGCCCCGATCCTCATCCTGACGCTGACCTCCGATACGCTCTCCAAGGGTCAGATCTACGATGCCGCGAGCACGGTGCTCGCACAGAAACTTGCCCAGGTCGACGGCATCGGCGAGGTGTCGGTCGGCGGCAGTTCGCTGCCGGCGGTGCGCGTCGAACTCATCCCACAGGCGCTCTACAATTACGGCATCGGACTGGAGGACGTGCGCGCGGCACTGGCATCCGCCAACGCCCACAGTCCCAAGGGGGCCATCGATGTCGGCCCGCAGCGCTATCAGATCTATGCCAACGACCAGGCGAACCAGGCAGATGCCTACCGGTCCCTGATCGTCGCCTATCGCAATGGCGCGCCGATCCGGCTCTCCGATGTCGGACAGGTCAACGATTCCGTCGAGAACATCCGCAATGCCGGCCTGGCGAACGGCAAGCCGGGGGTGCTGATTATCCTCAACCGGTCGCCCAACGCCAACATCATCGCGACGGTGGACCGCGTGAAGGCGCTGCTGCCATCATTGCGGGCCTCGATCTCGCCGGCCATCGACCTGTCGCTTGCCGTCGACCGCTCGACGACCATCCGGGCCTCGCTGCTCGAGGTCGGGCAGACGCTGATGATCGCCATCGGTCTGGTCATCCTCGTCGTCTTCGCCTTCCTGCGCGACGTGCGTTCGGCACTGGTGCCGATCGTGGCGGTGCCGGTGTCGCTGGTCGGCACGCTGGCCGTCATGTACCTGCTGGGCTTCAGCATCGACAATCTGTCGCTGATGGCGCTGACCGTCGCCACCGGCTTTGTCGTCGACGACGCCATCGTCATGCTGGAGAACATCTCGCGCTACACCTCGGCCGGCATGAGCCGCATGCAGGCGGCGATCAAGGGCGCGCAGGAGGTCGGTTTCACCGTGCTGTCGATGAGTATTTCGCTCATCGCCGTCTTCATTCCCATCCTGCTCATGGGCGGCATCATCGGCCGGCTGTTTCGCGAATTCGCCGTCACGCTCTCAGCCGCGATCCTGGTCTCTCTGGCCATCTCGCTGACCACGACGCCAATGATGTGTTCGCTGCTGCTGCGCAGTGAAAAGGGCCGCGAGCATGGCCGGCTGTACCGCTTCAGCGAGCACGTCTTCGACGCCATGCTGAACGGCTACCGCCGCTCGCTCTCCTGGGCGCTGGACAATCCCCTGCTGATCATGGCGGTGCTGCTGGCGACGCTCTGCCTGAATGGATATCTCTACGTCACCATCCCCAAGGGCTTCTTCCCACAGCAGGATACCGGGCGGCTGACCGGCTCGATCCAGGCCGACCAGGCGACATCCTTCCAGTCGATGTCACAGAAGCTCAGCCAGTTCGCCGCCATCGTCGGCAAGGATCCGGCCGTCGACGCGGCGGTCGGCTTCACCGGCGGCGGCCAGACCAATTCGGGTTTCATGTTCGTGTCGCTGAAGCCGCGGGCCGAGCGCGGGGTTTCAGCCGACCAGGTAATCGGCAGGCTGCGGCGCCAGCTCGCCGTGGTGCCCGGCGCCACGCTGTTCCTGCAGGCGGTGCAGGACATCCGCGTGGGCGGGCGTCAGTCGAACGCGCAATACCAGTACACGATGCAGGGCGACAGTTTCGAGGAACTGGCGGAATGGGCGCCGAAGCTCGCGGCAGCACTTCAGACCGAGCCCAGGCTCACCGACGTCAACTCGGACCAGCAGAACAAGGGACTGGAGGCGGATGTCGTCATCGACCGCGAAACGGCCGCGCGCCTCGGCATCACGGTGAGCCAGATCGACAACACGCTCTACGATGCGTTCGGGCAGCGCCAGGTGTCCACTATCTATGTGGCGCGCAACCAGTACCACGTCATCATGGAGGTGGCGCCGCAGTACTGGCAGAGCCCCGAGGCGCTGAAACAGGTCTATGTCAGCACGTCGGGCGGATCCGTGCGGGGCTCGCAGTCGAGCAACGCGGTGGCCGGCACATTCGTCGCGCCCGGCAAGTCCAGCAGCGCCACCTCGATCGCGGCGGATGCGGCGCGCAACCAGGCCACCAACTCCATCACCAGCACCGGCAAGTCCTCAGCCTCGACCGGTTCAGCCGTCAGCACCAGCAACGAGACGATGGTGCCACTGTCGACCGTAGCGAGCTATGGCCCCGGCAGTACGCCGCTTGCCGTCAACCACCAGGGGCTGTTCGTGGCCACGACGCTCTCGTTCAACCTCGCACCGGGCGTGGCGCTCAGCGATGGCGTGGCCGCGATCAGCGAGGCAGCGGACCGCATCGGGGTGCCCAGCACCATCCATGGCAGCTTCCAGGGTACGGCCAAGGTGTTCCAGGATTCGCTGTCCGACCAGCCGCTGCTCATCCTTGCAGCGCTCATCGCCGTCTATGTCGTGCTCGGCATCCTCTACGAAAGCTACGCGCACCCGCTGACCATTCTCTCCACCCTGCCCTCGGCCGGCGTCGGCGCGCTGCTGGCCCTCTCGCTGTTCAACATCGAGTTCTCCATCATGGCGCTCATCGGCGTCATCCTGCTCATCGGCATCGTCAAGAAGAACGCGATCATGATGATCGACTTCGCGCTGGCCGCCGAGCGTGGCGAGAACAAATCGGCGCATGACGCCATCTTCCAGGCGTGCCTCCTGCGCTTCCGCCCGATCATGATGACGACCATGGCGGCGCTGTTCGGCGCCGTGCCGCTCGCCATCGGCCTTGGTGAAGGCAGCGAACTGCGCCAACCCCTGGGGATAGCCATCGTCGGCGGCTTGATCCTGAGCCAGATTCTGACCCTCTATACGACTCCGGTCATCTACATCTATGTCGACCGATTCGGGAACTGGGCCCGGCGGTTGCGTTCGCGGTCATGGCGTCCGCGGCAGCCTACTGCGCAACCGGGAGAGTGAGATGAGCCTGAGACCTCGGCAAGTCCGCATCGGCTCCCGGCTTGGTCGGTTGACGCTCGTCAGCCTGGTCGGGCTTGGCCTGTCGGGTTGCGTTCTCAACACCGAGCATCCCGACGCCGCATTGGAGGTTCCGGCGGCTTATGGCAATGGCCCGCGCCATCCCGATGCCGCCGTTCCGTCCCTGGACTGGTGGCGCGGCTTCCGTTCCGAGGAATTGACCAGCCTGGTCGAGCAGGCGCAGGCCTCCAATCTGGACATCGCCGTGGCCGTTGCGCAGATCATCCAGGCTGACGCTCAGGCCGGCGTCGCCGGCGCGCCGTTGCTGCCGAGCCTGTCGGCCAGCGCGTCGGCCGAACGGCTGCGCCAGCAGGGAAACAACACCAACCAGTTCAATCTCGGCCTCTCGGCGAGCTACATGCTCGATTTCTGGGGCAAGAACCGCGCAACGCTCTACGCGGCCGAGAAGAACGCGCTGGCCAGCCGCTACAACCGCGAGGTCGTCGCGCTCAGCACCACTGTCGCGGTCGCCAACACCTATTTCCAGATCCTGGCCGCCCAGGACCAGCTCAGGGTGGCGCGCGACAACCTCGCCGCCTCGACGCGCATCCTCAACCTGATCCAGAAGCAGCTCGCCGGCGGCACGACAACGCAGCTCGATGTCTCGCAGCAAGCAGCCCTGGTCGCGACCGTGCGGGCCTCGATCCCGCCGCTGGAGGTCACCCGCCGGCAGAACGTCGCGGCGATCGCCGTGCTGGTGGCGCGTGCGCCCGCCAACTTCAATGTGCGGGGACAGAGCCTGTCGCGCATATCCATACCGCGCGTGACGCCCGGCCTTCCGTCGGAACTCCTGGTCCAGCGGCCAGACATCCGCCAGGCCGAGGCGCAGCTTGCCGCGTCCAATTTCAGCGTGGAGTCCGCACGCGCGGCCTTCCTGCCGCAGATCCAGCTGACCGGCACGACCGGCTTCCAGAGCGCCGCGCTCTCCTCGCTGTTCGGCCCGGGCGCCTGGTACTACACGCTTGCCGCCAGCCTCGCGCAGCCGATCCTCGACGGCAACCTGCTGAAGAGCGAGCTCAGGCAGGCGAGCGGCGTGCAGTTGCAGGACCTCCAGGCCTACCGCAAGGCCGTGCTGTCGGCCTTCGCCGATGTCGAGATGGCGCTGGTCGCGCTCGAGCAGACCACGATCCAGATGCGGCTGCAGAACGATGTCGTGACCAATGCCCGCAAGGCCTTCCAGGTGGCCGAAGCGCAATTGAATGGCGGCACGGTCAACCTGGTCACCGTCCTGCAGACGGAACAGACCCTCTTTTCCGCCGAGTCCTCATTGGTGCAGGTTCGCCTGAACCGCGCTCTTGCGGCGACCAGACTTTTCCAGGCGCTGGGCGGCGGCTGGAACAAGCCCGCGCCGGTGCCCGTGGTTGTCGCGGGTTCGGCGCCCCCGTCATAGGCCGACGAGCCAAAGCGCACCGCGCCGACCGGCCTTCCTATTGGGCCGACGCCACCACGCAGGCGGCAGCCACCTCCGTACCCTTGCAGATGACAGGCCCGTCGAGGCGAGGGTCCTCGATGATGGTCTGCATGTCGCCTCCGGAAGGACGCCCGGTGAAGAAGACAGGTGCCGGCCGGCCGCTGCCATGGGTGTCGTGATTGTACTCGACGGTGCTGGCAGCTTCGGATGTCGGAACGGCGTTGGATGGCGACACAACCAGATTGGCGCCAACATAGGTCAGTTCGTAATTGGCCGAGGCGCCGAGACTTCCCTGTTCTATCGCGTAACTGCCCGGTACACTTGACGCAGTCGCATCGGTCGACAAGGCGCCGGCAAGCGTATCGCTGCCGACCAGCCCCAGTCCGCCGATCGTATAGGTGAGCGGCGGATTGGGCATGCCCTGCAGGCGGCTTTGCGCATCCGCGGTCACGGTGATCGACCGCTTGGCTATCGAGAAATCCCCGCCGACATAGGTGATGTCGTAGTTCGCATTGTTGGCGTCGGTAATGCTGCCCTGCCCGATCGCATAGCTGCCGACATTCTCGCCCGAAGCACGATCGAGCGCGCCGACCAGCGCCACGCCACTGCCGAGATCGGAGGCCGCATAGCCATAGCGCGAAGGGTCAGCATCGCCGTAGGTCTTGCCCTGACCGGCCGTCGCCGTAACCGTCACCGCGCGTTTGCCGATGCTGAAGTCGGTGCCGACAAAGCTGACGTCATAGTTCGAGTTGTTGGCGTTCGTGATAGTGCCTTGCCCGATGGCATAGATGCCTACATTCTCGCCAGCGGCACGATCGAGCGTGCCGACAAGCGCCACGCCGCTGCCGAGGTCCGAGAAGCTGTAGCCAAGCGACGGATCAGCATCGCCATAGGTCTTGCCCTGCCCGGAGTTCGCGGTGACGGTCACCGACCGCTTGCCGATCCAGAAATCCGTCCCGACAAAGCTGATGTCATAGTTCGAGTTGGAGGCATCCGTCAGTGTACCCTGGCCGATGGCATAGATGCCTACATTCTCGCCAGCGGCACGATCGAGCGCGCCGACCAGCGCCACGCCGCTGCCGAGATCGGAGTAACTGTAGCCATAGGACGATGGGTCGGCGTTGCCATAGGTCTTGCCCTGGCCGGAATTGGCCGTGACCGTCACCGACCGCTTGCCGATGCTGAAGTCAGCGTCGACAAAGCTGATGTCATAGTTCGAGTTGGTGGCATCCGTCAGTGTGCCCTGGCCGATGGTGTAGGTGCCGACAGTCTCACCAGCGGTACGATCGAGCGCACCGACCAGTGCCACGCCACTGCCGAGATCGGAGTAGGTGTAGCCATAGGACGACGGATCGGCGTTGCCATAGGTCTTGCCCTGGCCGGAATTGGCCGTGACCGTGACCGACCGCTTGCCGATGCTAAAGTCGGTGCCGACATAGGTGATATCGTAGTTCGAGTTGGCGGCGTTCGTCAGCGTGCCTTGCCCGATAGCATAGGCGCCGACATTCTCACCCGAAGCACGATCGAGAGCGCCGACAAGGGCCGTGCCACTCCCAAGGTCTGAATAGGTGTAGCCGTAGGACGATGGGTCGGCGTTACCATAGGTCTTGCCCTGGCCGGAATTGGCCGTGACGGTGACCGCGCGCTTGCCGATGGTGAAGTCCGCGTCGACAAAGCTGATGTCGTAGTTCGAGTTGTTAGTGTTGGTCAGCGTGCCCTGCCCGATGGCGTAGCCGCCGACATCTTCACCCGAAGCGCGATCGAGCGCGCCCACGAGGGCAACGCCGCTGCCAAGGTCCGAATAGGTATAGCCATAGGACGACGGATCGGCATCGCCATAGGTCTTGCCCTGCCCGGAACTGGCCGTGACGGTCACCGACCGCTTGCCGATGCTGAAGCCCGAACCGACGAAGGTTATGTCATAATTGCCATTGGCTGCGTTGGTCAGCGTGCCCTGGCCGATGGCGTAGCTGCCGGCATCTTCACCCGAAGCGCGATCGAGAGCGCCCACGAGGGCAACGCCGCTGCCAAGGTCCGAATAGGTATAGCCATAGGACGACGGATCGGCATCGCCATAGGTCTTGCCCTGGCCGGAACTGGCCGTGACCGTCACCGACCGCTTGCCGATGGTGAAATCGGCCCCGACAAAATTGACATCGTAGTTGGCATTCGACACATCGAGCGTACCTTGCCCAATGGCATAGGTACCGACATCCTCGCCTGCGACGCGGTCGAGGCTGCCCGTCAGCGTCAAACCGCCGAGATTGGAAACGGAGTAAGTGTAGGCTGCCGGATTGCTGTCGCCGTAGATCTTGCCTTGGCCCTGATCGACGGTGACTGTGATCGACCGTTTGTTGATGGTGAAATCGGTGCCGGCATAGGTGATGTCGTAGTTCGAGTTGTTGGCATTGGTCAGCGTGCCCTGCCCGATGGCATAGGTTCCGGCATTCTCGCCCGCGGCACGGTCGAGCGAACCCGCCAGGGCGACACCATTGCCGAGATCCGAAACCGTGTAGGTGTAGGAGGCGGGATCGTCATCGCCATAGGTCTTGTGCTGATTGGAATCGGCCGTGACCGTGATTGCCCGTTTGGCGATGGTGAGCAGCCCCGCGCCGTCAAAGGCTAAGCCGTAGCCGTTCAGCGCGACAACGCTGCCCGCGCCGACTGTGATCGCATAAGGCCCGCTGCCGACATCGGCTGTGCTCGAGGTGCCGGCGGAGGACAGCGACGGCGCGCCGGTGAATGTGTTGGCGGCGCTGTCGCCAAGATAGACGTTGGCTACCCCTGCCTGGTAACCCGACACTGAATAGGCGAGCGCGGGCACGGTGGTATCGCCATAGACCTTCGACGTGTCGGTCGACGTGAAGGTCAGCGTCGGCTGATAGTTGAAGACGTAGCGATTTCCGCTCACGCCCACCGCCGCACCGGCCGCCGTGTTCCAGACAGCCGTGTTGCCGCTGTTGAGGTTGCCGAATGTGTTGCCGGTAGGGTTGGCCGCATAGACCAGCCAACGCCCGCTGGTGGCGGTGACGGCATCGCTGCCACGGCTGTTGATGAACTTGCCGCCCGCCGCCAACACCGGATTCGCCCCGCTCACCTTGGCGCCCGAGGCAATCGTCAGGTTGCCGGTCGTCTGCAGTTGGACCTGCCCCGTCGCGGTGGCACCGGCGGTCACCACGCCGCGCGCGCTGCCGGCACTGCCGATCACAAGTCCGCCGAGATCGACGAGGTTGACCGATCCCGCATTGGCGGCAATCGTGCCGATCTGGTTGCCGGCATTGGTCAGGTTGAAATTGCCGGTGCCGCCGAGCCACAGCGAGCCTGCCGTCAGGCCGCTGGTCTGCGTGATGGTGCCATTCGACGACAGCGCCAGCGTGCCGGAGCCGATCGACACCGCCTGGTCTAGCGCGAAGGTGGTCGCCGCCGTCTCGATCTGCCAGTTTGCGAAGGACAGGCTGCCGACATAGGTCGACCCGACCGTCGCCGCAGCGGCGTTTTGCAGCGCCGAGAGAGACGTGATCGAGCTGTCCACTTCATCGAGACGCCAGTTGCCGTAGACGTTGAGGTTGGAGACATTGCCGCCCGACAGGCCCGTCCGGAACGTCACCGCGTTCTGCGCGCCCGCGGCATCCGGGCCGCCATCCTGCACCGTGTAGACCAGGACGCTGCCGCCGATCGTGCCGTTCGGCGTGGCGATGTAATAGTAGCCGTTGACGCCGGTGGACACCGTGCCGAGGTCGACGCCGTTGGCGACGGCCGTGACAAGCCCGGGATTCTTGACATAAAAGGGTTGCCGCGTGCCCGACGACAAAGGTGTCGCGCCACTGTCCTTGTAGGCGATACCGGAGATTGCCTGCACGCCGTTCGGGTAAAAGCTCTTGAGATAAGGATAGAGACCGCCCGAGCCACCAGCGAAGGCAGCGCTCAAGCCATTGGTGACACCGCCCTGGAAGTCGGCAGTGCTCAGGCCGATGGCGCTGCCGCCGCTGCTCAGGCCGAACGCATTTGTCAGACCCGACGTCGTGGTATCGAAGGCGCTGTTGGTGACCGTGCCGAAGTTCAATCCGACCAGGCCGCCGATCCTTGTGGCGCCCGAAGTTCCTGTGGCCGGCCCGGTGGAGTAACTGCTGTCGATCGATCCACTGTTGTAGCCGACCAGCCCACCGGTCGAGTCGCTGCCGAGAACCCAGCCGAGCGAGTAGGTATTGCTGATCGAGCCGTTGTTGGTGCCGACAAGGCCTCCGATCGCATTGTTGTCACGGCCATTCACCCCGACCGTCGAGAACGACTGGGTGATTGTGCCGTCGTTCTGACCGACCAGTCCGCCCGTCGTGCCGGCGCCATGTATCTGGCCGCTTGCCCACACGCCTGAAATGGAACCCTTGTTCCAGCCGGCGATGGCACCCGTCTGGTAGGAGGCCATGACGGTGGCGTCGACCAGTCCGACATTGCGCACCGCGCCGGCGGCGCCGATATAGCCGAACAGGCCGGCGTAGTTCGCGCCGCCCGGTGTCGACCACAGGTTATTGATGGTGTTGCCCAGGCCGTCGAACGTGCCGGTGAAGCCGTTGCCGCTGTTCAGGATGTTGGTGTTGCCGTCCGTGCCGAGCGGAATGAAGCCCTTGGGGGCGTTCCAGTTGTAGGTTGCGCTGGCATCGATGGCGTTGGCAAGCGCGTAGCGCCCCGTCAAGCCGCTGTTGATCGCCTGCAGGCCATTGACATCGTAGATCAGCGTGTAGCTCTGGCCGTTGATCGACAGCGCCTGCGCGCCGGGCGTGCCGGTGAATGTCACGGCGGCGCCGAGCGCATAGGACATCACGCCGCCGTTGCCGCCATTGTTGGTGACCAGCGACAGGCCGCCGATACCGCCGATCGTGGCGCCTGCATTGAAGACGATCGAGTGATAGGCGCTGAGCGTCAGCGTGTTGGCGCTCCAGCTGATCGGTGCCGCGATGGTGATGTCGCCGGCCTGCGACCCGCCGCTGCCGGTCGAGATCGTGACATTGGCTGTTGCCAGCAGGTTTTGCAGCGTGGTGACATTGATGACGCTGTCATTGGTGTTAGCGGACATGCTGCCGCCGGTATTGCCGGCACCGTTCGAAATGGTGACATTGTAGGGATCGAGCAGCAGATCGCCCGTGTCGCCGAACCGGGCGCGCAGGTCGACGGAGCCGGTGAAGTCGAGTCGCTGCTTACCCGACACCTCGGTGAAGCCGCCATTGCCGCCGTCTTCGCCACCGCGCGCCGAAATCTTGCCGGTGAAATTCGTCTGTTCGTCCGACCAGACGATGACCGTGCCGCCATCCCCGGTGCCGGTGGCGCTTGTATTGATCGTTGTGTTGGCATCGACACCCGTCGTCTCGGCTCGCTGCAGCGTGCCCGAACCCTGTTTGTCGCCACCGATCTTGATCGTGCCACCGCCGTTCTTGCCGGAGGCATCGACAGTCGCGCCCTTGAGCTTCAGCTTGCGGCCGGTGACCGTCACCTTGCCGCCCATGCCGCCGGCCCTGGCCGAAGCATCGAGCGTGCCGGATATCTCGACGGCCCCCTCGTCACCGCCAAGCACGATGGCGCCCGACTGGCCTGACACGGTACGCGCCTCTATGACACCCGACATGTTGACCGCCTGGCGCGCGGCATCGCGCACCGCCGCCGCCTTGAGCTCGATCGTCCCGCCATCGGCGCTGATCAAGCCGGAATTGCTGACCAGTGCATTGCTGCCATCGGCCTTCGTCGGCACCGACACCTGCAAAAAGCCGTCGCCGGAAAGGTCGAGCGTCGCCTTCTCGCCCGAGCCAAGGCCAACCTTGCCCAGCGGCACGCTGATCGAGCCGGCATTGTCGACGCTGCCGCCAATGAGCGCCGCATAACCGCCGCGCCCGATCGTGATCACGCCCTGGTTGGAAACAGCGGCGGACGATCCCTTGCCCTCAAACGACAGGTTGCCAGCCTTGAAGTCGTCATCGCTGATGCCGAGGGTCGACGCGACGAAGCCGGCTGCGCTGACTCTGCCGGTCTTGGAGATGGCAATGCCGTTCGGGTTGACCAGGAACACCTGGCCATTGGCGTTGAGCTGGCCGGCGATGCTCGACCTGGTGCCGCCGGTGACGCGGTTCAGCATCGTCGAGGAAGATGACGGCTGGTCGATGTTGACTGTCGCGCCCGCCCCAATGGAAAAACTCTGCCAGTTGACGATGGCAGAGTTGGTCGATTGCTTGATATTCAGCTGCGAGGACGACGGATTGGAAATGGTAACGCCGCCGGACGCGACGTTGCCGCCGGTCGGCAGTTCCTGTGCTTGCACCGGAGTGAAACCGACAAGCGCCGTCGACGTCAGCAGCAGCGCCATCAAGGGCGCGCTGGTGCGGTTGGGATTGCGCAGGGAAAAAGCCGGTCGCTGCATCGTCTTGCTCATTCCTAGAACTGCATCGCGCCGCTCAGCGAAAAGCGGTCGCTGGTCGGCAAATGGTCGTCGCGGTGCTGCCGACCCCATTCGAGGGTCAGGCTGGCGCTGGCCGGATTGGTCGCAAGGGCCGCGTCGATCTTCAGGCCAAGCCCGTAGGACGCGCCAAGGATGCTGGCGCTTTCGAGCGCGGTCGGCATTTCGAGGCGAACCTCCCCGATGGCGCCGAAGACATAAGGCGCCAGCGAAACCATGCCGCCACTCAGGGGCACGAACCAGGGCGAGGAGGCCTGCCCGCGCAGCACGTAGCCGGAATCGCCCTGCAGGGCGCCGGCGTCAAAACTCGACAGGCCGTTTGGGCCGACCAGCCCGATCTGCTCGGACTGCAGCAGCGGCTTGCCGAATGACGTCTGCGCGCGGGCGAAAAGGTCGAGGCCAAGATGCTGCGCCAACTGCTGGCTGTAGCTTGCCGAGATCTCCAGCTTCTGGAAGGCGGCGTCGGCGCCCTGGCGCGACAACGGCAGCAGGGGCGTGGCATCCGCGGCCGAGCGCGCACCAAGCCCATCAATGCCGAAGGAGGCAACGACATTGCCGATGAAGACACCGCCGACAGGCGTAAACCAGGTGCCGTCGAGCCCGAGGCGTGCGATGCGCAGCCGGTCTTCCGCGATCGGCAGCGAGATCGGCGTCACCGCGTCGAGAAAATCGTTCTGGACATCGAAAGAGAGTTCGCTGCTGACCGTCAGCTCGCGGCTGCGGATCCAGGGATAGCGAAGCCGCGCCGAATAACGCTCGAAAGCGCTGCCGAAGCCGAGCGTGCCGGGCTCGGCTGTCGGGTTGGCGCGCGTGCGGGTGGCTTCCAGATTGAGCGTCAGCCCGTCATAGCCGATCGGCACGACGATGCCGGCGGCATAGTTGCGGTTGCGCGCACGATCGGTGAACAGGCCGTTTTCACCGCCATCGGGATAGCCGCCGACGCGCAGATAGACGAGTTCGCCGAGGCCGAGCAGTGAATTGAAGTCGACGCCGACACCGGTGGACCAGCGCTGTAGCGACGGCGACAGTGAATTGTCTGATGTCACCTGGCCGCCGAGCGGTCGATACTTGCCGTCGATGACCAGCACGCTGGCGCCCTTGACGGAGCCCGCCTGCAGCGTTGAACGCAGCCTGGCGCCCGGTGTGTCGCCGGCAAGCAGCAGCTTGCGTTCGATCACCGACAGCTTGATGCTTTTTTTCCCGACGAGCGGCGCCAGCGTCGCATCGACACGGCCGCGTATGCGTTCGGGCAGATTGCTGGTGTCGATCCGTTCGAGAAAGCCGTCAACGACGACGAGCCGGAGCCGTGCTCCGTCATTGAGCTTCTGCGCCGGCAATACGACGCGCACCAGCGCGTAGCCGGCGCGGCCATACTCGGTTTCCAGCTCGCGCGCGGCTGCGAAAATCTCGGCGGCGGTAACGGTACGGTGGGCAAGGCCGGCTGTGATCTTGCGCGTGGCCTCAGCCATATCCGGCAAACCGCCTTCGACGCGAACATCCGCCAGCTTGACCCTGAGCTTTTCAGCGCCCGCCGGCGCCTCGAGGCACGATGCTTCGGGAATGGAAACGCCTGCGGTGTTGGCTTGCGGTGGCGGGCGGAAGCTTGGCGGCGTGATCTGGCTCGCGGTCTGGGCGAATGCGACTGCTTGAGCCGACAGGCAAGTCGTGGCGATGAGCAGAACGCGCCATCCCCAGCGCGCCGACGGCCGGCCGAAAGCAGGCAGGCCGTTGCGGCTTTTTCCGATCGCTATGCTTCTATGCGTCACTCAGTCACTCATATTTTGAGGTAGAACACGGCAAAGCTTCGCCGCCGCGCGATGTCTGGTCGCTCGTCAAATCACGGTTGGTTTGTGCTCATGTCCCGAAAGGCGTGCCCTGCCGCTCGGATGACGCGGAAACTATGCTTGGCCCTTATGGAGGTCAATTCAACGGGCGCCCGTTGGGCTGACTATTATTGGGAGGGGTTTTCCAGGCCATAGGAACCAGTTAGCGAACTTTACGGCGCACCAGTCGTGATGGAGGCCCTGCCAGGCTGGGCCTATTCTCCGCATTTGGTGCGTCTGGACACAGGTCTTGAAGGCTGAAAAATGGGAACCTGACTCCGCTGCGGGAGTTGAATCCGAACACCCGGAGGATAATGCTGAATCTGGAAGACATTGCCAGCCACCCGGCGTTGCATCGTCACGTTCAGGAACAGTCGCAGGCGCTAATCCGAATCTATGAAGACAGCCCACGGCTGGCTTCCATTTTTGCCACGCAACAGCGTTGGCTGATGGGCCATGTCGGCCTTGCCATGCATTTCAGGCGCGATTCCCACGACCTCCGCAAGGAGCTGACGGTATCGCGCTTCATCAAGGTGGTGCACGGGCACGCGGTGGCGAGCCGCAACACGGCGGACGCCTTCATCAAGGAGATGCTGCACTACAACATCGCCGAATATGCCGCGGGCGGCGACGGCCGCACGCACCCTTTGCAACCGACGGCGGCCACTGTGCGGACATTCACCGGCTGGGTTCTTGCCCATCTGCGGACGTTGGATCATCTCGACGGCGGTGACCGGCTGCCCAGTTTCCTGGAACGGCCCGACATGCTTGCCAGGCTGCAGCCCCTGGTGGCTGACGGTCTGCTGGCCTCCAAGCCGGTACGCGAACCCAACCAGACCTTTTCGCTGTTCATCTGGCTCAACAATGGCGGCATCGTCATGGATTGGCTGATGTCAGGCATCGATCCCGCCCATGCCGGACTGGAACGGATTCCGACCAGCGTGGTTTCGATCGGAGAGTTCGCCAGATGGCTCAAGCTCTCGCGTACCCACCTTGCCCGCAAGCTGCGCACCGCCGAGGATCTCGGCAGCGTGGGCTGGCTTGGCGAGCGTGGCCACTCGGTAATGTGGGTGTCGCACCGGTTCTATGAAGAATACATGACCGTGCAGGCCGCCAAGCTGGCCATTGTCGACAGCGCTTTCGAAGCCTGCTTCGCGTCACCGCGGGGCAGCTGAGCAACGCTGCGCGCCAGGGCAATTCAGGAAAGGCATGAGACGATTTTTCGTCCGGAACTTGCGTCAGGCAAAGAGATCGAGCGGATTGGCGTTTGCGTGAAACGATGAACCGCTTCGGCGATTTCGCACATTCACCCACGATCGACAGCAGCCGTCTGGACACTGACGCCGAAGGCTGAAAATGTGACTCTGCGTCTTCGGGGCAAAAGGGGGCTGAACAGCAGCGGGGGAGAATGACGCTAACCTTGGAGGATATTGCCGGCCATCCGGCGCTGCATCGCTGTGTGCGGGCGCAAGCGCAGGCGATGAACCAGCTCTATGAGACAAATCCGCGGCTTTCCTCGGTATTCGCCACCCAGCAACGCTGGCTGATGGCCCATATCGGTCTTGCCCTGCATTTCAGGCGAGACGCCCATAATTATCGCACTGAGCTGACGACCGCGCGTTTCATCGATGTGATACGCCAGAATGCAGTGGCCAGCCGCAACACCGCCGACGCCTTCGTCAAGGAGATGTTGCACTACAACTTCATCGAGCTACTGCCCTCGACTAAGGACGGTCGCATCCGCCCCCTGCAGCCGGTGGCGGCCTCGCTGGAAGTGGTGGCCGGCTGGGTCCTTGCGCATCTGCGAACGCTGGACGGCCTTGACGGAGGAGGCCGACTGGCCACCTTCCTTGCCCGGCCCAACGGACTTGCCAGATTGCAGCCGCTGGTGGCCGACGGCCTGCTGTCCTCCAATCCGGTACGCGAGCCCAAACGGACTTTCTCGCTGTTCACCTGGCTGAACAAAGGCGGCGTCGTGATGGATTGGCTGATCTCGGGCGTCGATCCCGACCATGCCGGACTGGATCAGATTCCGACCGGCGTGCTCTCAATCGGAGACTTCGCAAACTGGCTCAAGCTGTCGCGGACCCATCTGACGCGCAAATTGCGTGACGCCGAAGACCTCGGCAGCATCGGCTGGCTGGGCCAGCGCGGCAATTCGGTGATGTGGGTGTCCAGCGGTTTCTACCTGGAATACATGACCGCCCAGGCCGTGAAGCTGGCCATCATCGATGCGGCCTTCTCAGCGAGTTTTCCATATTCCGAAAGCAATTGAGCGGGCACCGGAGCGGCATGCGGCCGCTCCGAGATACTAATCCTCACTCGATGTCGAAGGAAACGCCCTGGGCGAGCGGCAGCGCCTTGGAGTAGTTCACCGTGTTGGTGGCGCGGCGCATATAGGCCTTCCAGGCGTCCGAACCACTCTCGCGGCCGCCGCCCGTCTCCTTCTCGCCGCCGAACGCGC
>CALRQH020000026.1:0-66944 GCA_943370265.1 Mesorhizobium carmichaelinearum | reverse complement strand
AGAATATCGGCTTCGGCCTGGAAATGCTGGGCAAGCCGAAGGCCGAGATCAAGGCGCGCGTCGCCGAGATGCTGAAACTGGTCAAGATGGAGGCGCTCAGCGCGCGCCGCACCAGCCAGATCTCAGGCGGCCAGCAGCAGCGCGTGGCGTTGGCCCGGGCGCTGGCGCCGCAGCCGAAGGTGCTGCTGCTCGACGAACCGCTGTCGGCGCTCGACTACAAGCTGCGCAAGGACATGCAGATCGAACTGAAGCGCCTGCAGCACGAAACGGGCATCACCTTCATCTTCGTCACGCACGACCAGGAAGAAGCACTGACGATGTCGGACCGCATCGCGGTGATGTCGTCGGGCAAGATCCTGCAGGTTGGTTCGCCGCGTGACATCTACGACAAACCGGCCGAGCGGTTCGTCGCCGACTTCATCGGCGAAACGAATTTCCTCAAGGGCACCATCGTATCAAAGAAATCCGGTGTCGCGACCGTGAAGATCGCTTCCGACGCCACCATCGCGGCGGGGTACCCGGAACACTTTGACCCGTCCGGCGAAGTGACGGTCGTGGTGCGACCGGAGCATGCGGATCTGATTGCCGATGCGACCAGGGGCACGGTCGCCGGGATCTTGGCCAATGTCGTCTACTTCGGCACCGACACGCATTACCACGTGACGCTCGACGGCGGGGACAACTTCATCGTGCGCCGCCAGAACAGCCGATCCGGTGCGGTGGCATTCGAGCCGGGCGCCAAGGTAGGCATAGTCTTCGAGGAAGACGGCGCGCGGATACTGAGGGACTGATATGACAATGACGCTTTCCCAGGCTGCGTTGTTCGAGGCCAAGGCCGAGAAGGCAAGCGCCAGGCGCAACCGGCTGCTTTCACTGCCGGCTCTGGTCGTGATCGGAATTTTTGGTGTTCTGCCGCTGTTGATCATCCTGGTCTATTCGTTTCTCGAGGCCGCGCCCTATGGTGGCGTGCAATGGAAATTTTCAACAGACGCCTATCTGAACTTCCTGTTCCAGCAGGATATTTTTGACAACACGCTGCAGTTCACACCGGATTTCCTGATCATCTATCTGCGTTCGTTTTTGTTCGCTGTGGTGACGACAGTCATCTGTCTTCTGCTTGGCTTTCCAACCGCCTATTTCATGGCGACGCGAACGCCGGCACAGCGCAACTGGTGGGTGCTTTTGATCACCATCCCGTTCTGGTCGAACCTTTTGGTGCGCACGCTGGCCATCATGTTCATCATCCGCGACGAAGGCCTCATCAACAACCTGCTGATGGGGCTTGGCGTGATCGAGAAGCCGATCACCATGCTCTATACCAACTTCGCCATTCAACTCGGTCTGCTGTATTCATTCCTGCCGTTCATGATCCTGCCGCTCTATGCCAGCCTGGAGAAGCTGGATTTCCGGTTGGTCGAGGCCGCCAGCGACCTCTACGCGACGCGCGGGCAAGTTCTTCGGCGCGTGATCATTCCCCTGTCCTTGCCGGGCATCATCGCAGGCTGCCTGCTTGTCTTCATTCCGGCTCTCGGCGCCTATGTGACACCGCTGATCCTTGGCGGCGGCATTCACCTGATGATCGGCGATCTCATCGCCCAGCAATTCGGGTCCGGGCGAAACTGGCCGCTCGGCTGCGCCCAGGCGCTGATCCTGATGGCCGCTGTTCTGGTGGCCCTGTACTTCTACGTTCGCAACACGTCGGGGAAGATCCAGCATGGCTGATCCCCGCACAGTCGACATCAAGGACCAGCCAGGGTTCCGTGCGATCGCCATCATATGCGTTGCCGTTCTTTACGTACCGATCCTGATCCTGATGATCTTTTCGCTGAACACGGGCTCGCTCATCACCCATTGGGAGGGCGTCGGCTTCAACTGGTACGGCAGTGCGCTGCGTAACGTGGAGTTCCACAACGCCGCCGAAAACACGCTGATCATATCGGTGACGGCGACCATTGTGTCGACGATCTGCGCCACGCTTGCGGCGATCGGCATGACCCGGGTGAAGCCGTGGCGCGGTCTTCCGGCCGCCTTCATGGTCATCAACCTGCCGCTGATGGTGCCGGAGATCATCACGGCGGTGGCGACCCTGTCTTTCTTCGCCTTGATCGCCGGCGTGTTCGGGCTGAATTTTGGCATCGGCAATCTGATCCTTGCCCACACCGTCTTTTGCATTCCTTTCGCCTATATGCCGATCCGGGCGCGGCTCCAGGACATGGATCTCACGCTCGAATTCGCCGCGGCCGATCTGTACGCAACACCGTGGAATGCCTTCCGGCGCATAACGCTGCCGCTGCTGGTCCCCGGCATCCTGTCGGGTGGGGCGCTGGCCTTCATCGTATCCTTCGACGATTTCACCATCACCCAACTCGTCGCCGGTCCCGGACAGACGACGCTGCCTCTCTACATCTGGAACCAGATCAGGCGACCGATGACACCGGAGATCAATGCCATCTCCACCATCCTGCTGCTGGTCTCGATCCTGTTCGTCTCGGTATCGTTCCTGATCGCGCGCCGACGCGCCAACTGAATAACAATGGGAAGGCAAAGGAGAACATGATGTCTAGGAAACTTATGGCTGCCGTTTCGACGGCAGCACTCTTGTGGGCTGTGCCCGCACTCGCCGACGGCGAGCTCCATATCTACAATTGGGGTGACTATACCAACCCCAAGCTGGTCGAAAAATTTGAGAAACAGTACAATATCAAGGTCACGCTGGATGACTATGACTCCAACGAGACCATGCTGTCGAAGGTACGTGCCGGCAATTCCGGTTACGACATCGTGGTGCCGTCTGACTACACCGTGAAGATCATGGTCGACGAAGGGCTGCTCGAAAAGACCGAGCCCAATGCGATGCCGAACGCCAAGAATCTCGACCCTCGCTTCATCAACGTCTACTGGGACAGCGGCCGCCACTACACCGTACCGTGGCAGTTCGGCACCACGACGTTCGAAGTCAATACGGACAAATACAAGGGCGACATCAATACGCTGGCGATCCTGTTCAATCCGCCGGACGAGTTGAAGGGCCAGATCAACATGCTCGACGATGTGAACTCCGTCATGCATGCGGCCGAGCGCTACGCCGGCGTCCCGCGCTGCGGCGCTGACAAGGCTGCTCTGAAAAAGGTCAACGACATTCTGATGGCGGCCAAGCCGTCCTGGAAAACCTTCAGCTACGACACCATCACCAAGATGACGTCAGGCGATGTCATCGTCTCGCAAGCCTGGAATGGCGCGACCTACCGTGCGCGCCAGAAAATCCCGGCCATCAAATATGCCTACACAAAGGAAGGCATCGAAGGCTGGATGGACAATGTCGCGGTGCTGAAAGGCGCCAAGAACCTTGAGAACGCCAAGCTTTTTCAGGATTTCGTCATGGCTCCGGAAAACGCGGCGCTGATTTCGGAATTCGCGGGCTACGACAACGGTATTGCCGGCAGCCACAAGTTCCTGCCACCGGATTTCGCCAGCTCGCCGGAAATCAACCCGCCGGCGGGTGCGCCGGCGGCGGAATTCGTTCCGCCTTGCCCGCCTGATGTGGTCGAGATTTACAACAAGATCTGGACCAACCTGCGCAAATAGGTGCGGTCTGGAACCTGTTGGAAGGGGGGGCTTCGGCCCCCCTTCTTTGTGCTCATGCGGATGTCGGCTGCTGAACAACGGCTTCTTGGATATCAGTGATATGCACTACATCCGTACGGATGCCCGCGACGTCAGGCGCTTCAATCTCTGCTAGCGTTTGCCCGCGCGAAAAGTCAGGCGAATCTCGCTGCGGCCGATGCCGACTTTTGTCGGATTATGCCCTGTGCAACGGCATGGCAGGCGACTGGAACCGTTGTCGGCGATTTGCATCTAAGGCCGCACCTGCGCGCAATATCTCCATTGCCAGGTTCATGCGGGTATAGCTCAAACAGGCCGAGTTCGCCGGCTTCATGCAGGTGTATGTCGATCTTCGCGCTCTTGCGGTTCGCGATGTCGAAGATGGTGCCCAGATGGCCCTTGGGATCGCCATCGATATTGGCTGGATCGATGCGGCCGATAACCGAGGCGCCTTCGTCCAATGCCGCTTCCATCAGGTCCGCGGTGCCGGGATGACCGGCAGCGGGCTGTTGCGCAAGGCGTGAGTCAGATAGACGGCTCGGTCCGAGAGGCCGCGAGCGCGAGCGAATTTGATGAAATCGGCCCCCGGCACTTCCAGCACCTCGCCGCGGATCAGGCGCATGATCCACGACACCGAGGTATGGTGAAGGATACACCATAGATCGCGACCAGGGCGCCTTTGCGGACAGGGAACTCGATGCGCAGATCGCGGACATCGAGCACCGCCGAAGCCGCCTCTTCCCGATCCGTTGCAATTGCGGTTGTGCCGGCCATAGGAGCCTCATGGTCACGGTTGCACGGCGTGGCTCAGCCGTATTCAGACGGGATATGCTCACTCGAAAAAATACAATATAGGGTACACTTGAACTCATTCGTGTATCGAATCTCAAGGTCGCGCGATGCCTCCATCTCCGAATGCCGAAGCCAAGCTGACCGTCGCGAAAAAACGAGGCGGCCATACCGATGAACGCATCCACAGCGAGATCTACGCGGCCATCATCAACCATCAGCTTCGGCCCGCGACCCCCTTGCAGGAGGACGCGCTGGCAAGCGCCTTCGGCGTCAGCCGAACGATCATCAGAAAGGTGCTGCAGCGGCTTTCGCACGAAAAGCTGGTCGAACTCATTCCCAACAAGGGCGCCATTGTCGCTCGCCCTACGGTGGAGGAGGCACGCCAGGTTTTCGAGGCGCGCCGCGCGGTGGAGTGCATGCTTGTCACGCGCCTTGCTCCAACCATCACGGACGATGACATCGAAAGACTGCGCACGGTCGTGAACGCGGAAGCAAAATCGCAGCAGCAGGGCGACAAGCGCCGCCGGCTTCAGCTTTCCGGCGATTTTCATCGGGAACTGGCCTCGATAGCGGGGAACGACGTCCTGCGCGACTTCGTGCATGAGCTCATTTCGCGGTCCTCCCTTATCATTGCGCTCTATGAATCGCCCGGGGCCGTCCCGTGCTCGTATGATGAGCATAAGCAGATCATCGATGCCCTCGTGCTGCGCGATCCCGAAGCCGTCTCCGAGCGCATGGAAAGCCACCTTCGCCACATCGAGGCACAGGTCGACCTCTCAGACGTTCCAGCGCGCGTTGACTTCAAGACTCTTTTCAAATCGCTTGGCTGATTGAGGCTGGCCGCGTGGCGCGTAAGACGCCAGCTTGCCGGCATAGGTCTTGGGAATCGGATAGGCGAGGTCGCCATGCTTCGATGTCCGAAGCCCCATTCCGACCAGCGCCTCGGCGAATTTGACTGCCGCGGTCACGCCATCGATGATCGGGATCTGCAGCCGGTCCTCAAGAAACGCCACCAAACCGGTCATACCCGCACAGCCCAGCACGATCGCGCCGACATTGTCTTCGTCCAGCGCTGCCCGACACTCGGCCAGAATGATCTCGCGCGCGCTCGATTCCGGACGATCGAGCTCCAGCACGGGGAGTTCCGTCGCACGGACGCGGCGGCAATGATGCTCCATGCCGTAGTTGCGAACCAGATGTTCCGCGATGACGCGGGTCCGCTCCAGCGTCGTCACGACGGAAAAGCCGGTCGCGACAAAGGATGCGGCGTGCATGGCGGCTTCGGCAATGCCGAGGACGGGGGCGGCCGTTATCTCACGTGCGGCAAGCAATCCCGGATCCCCGAAACACGCGATGATATACGCGTCGGCTGCCGCGCCGTCCTGGATTTCGTCAACCAGGCCGATGATGCTGAGTGCTTCGTCATAGTGCCCCTCGATCGAGGCGGCGCCGGAGCGTGACGTCGTCGCGACGATTTCCGTTCCTTGCGCCGCGACCGAGCAGGCGGCCACGCGCATCGCTTCCGTCATCGATGTCGTGGTGTTCGGATTGATCAGTTTGATCAGCATGTAACCCCCGGCGCCGCAAAGATCGAATAGTGATTTTTCGCACTATTGTATACGATATTGTATCATGACCACGGTTTCAATCAATGCCGAGTGATCAGCCGAGAAATTTTCCAAGCATCTGAAAAGGCGAAGGGCGGGGGCTTTCTCCGGGGCATTTTCCCATGCTTCGCATGCTAGATTATGCACAATATCGGCACTGATTGTCCATCAAACTTTCGATTATTGACACATGATTGTATACATGTGAAAGTAGCACATGCGTACCGGGCGACCCGCCAGGGAGCGAGAGCGATGGACGAAGCCGGTCAGTCGATACTCATCGTGCGAAACCTGACAGCTGGTTTCGCTACGCCTGCGGGCACTGTCGTTGCCGTCGACAATGTGAGTTTCGATATCAAGCGCAACGAGGCGCTGGCGATCATCGGCCAGTCCGGTTCCGGCAAAGCGTTCAACATGCTGGGCGATTCCTTGCGCGACTCTCTCGACCCCAAGACCCGCCTGCAACTGGTGAAGCACCGCAGCGATCCTGCCGATGAGCAAGCTGGCGCGTAGCGACAATCGCGCTGACAGCCATCAAAGCGGGCTCCAATCCTCGTTGCGCGGCACCCTGAACATGCATCGCCGGGTCAGGCCCACATAGCTCGACCCATCATCAACGTCCGGAACCGCGCGCATTGGAATTCAAAGCATGGCCCACGAGAGCAAAGGCGCGATACGTCATCGGCTCCGACGGCAAGGAACATCGTACACTGCCTATGAAAGCGTCCGGGTGCCTGGCGGCAAGCTGGAAGACAGCTGGAAGGTCTATTTCAATCCACCCAAGGAACTCGAGGGCAAGATCGCCGCGCTGGATACGGCGAGTGACGAAATCCTTGCCGCCTCCAGCCGAATATGCCAGCCGCCTGGTGCCCACCCAGGACTGCAGCCCGGCCGCGCGCGCACTGCAAGACAAGATCTGGACGCGATTGAAGGGTTGACGATGGTTGGCGCGCCCTCCGGGGCGCGCCTCTCCTGCCGAAATCGGGTCCGGTGCGAAGTGCGTCGACGCTCTTTTTGCTCGCCGCACCAGCGCACGGGCAGTACTCCAACATTGATGCCGCGCCCAAGCCTTGGCCAACCCCTCGAAGTCTTGGCCAATCCCCCGACCCGAAATGTTGGACAAGCGTGGCGATGGGTGTCAATGGCAGGGCCTGGACGTGGTCGCTTCGGGTTTGCTCCTGACTGCCACGACGGCCAAGTTTCTTCTGACAATCAACGGATTGGACGCGAACCCGTCTCGGGGATGCAGTCTTGAATCGTCATCCCGATCCCTCTCTTTGTTGGGGCATGATCTTTTCCGAAAACCTGGTCCCACTTTTCGGTCGCCGTGCTCTAGGCCTTCCGTCTTCGCTTGGAAGGTGCTTGCACGGGTGCCGCTCTTCTACCGAGGCCTGCCGCTTTTGCTAGAGCGGACCGCTGGGCTGCATAGTTGGCCGCGACGATGGGATAATCAGGCGGCAGGTTCCATTTCTGGCGGTATTCGTCGGGCGTCATCCCAAGCAGGCTGAGATGCCGCTTCATTGACTTGAACTTGCGGCCATTCTCCAGCGACACGATGTAGTCCGGAAACACCGACCGCCTCGGGTTGACGGCCGGCGCCTGCGCGGGCCGTTCGACGATTGCAGGCGAACCAAGATTTGAAATCGCGACATAAACCGAAGCAATCAAATCCGGCAGGCTAGCCGAAGGTATGGAATTATTTTGCACATATGCAGCGACAATTTCTGCGGTCAACCCAATCCGTTCTGCCGAGCGATGGTCGGTCTCTTCTGTCATATCGCGGTCCTCGTAATATCAATTTCAAGATTTCTATTGAGGCATGGGCAGGCATGCAACGCCATCATTGGACATGTTCGGCCCTTCGATCGTATCCGTTGATCCATGGTTAAGATGGCCGGCGCCGCTTGGGAGTTCGCGATGGCGCCGGCCAGGCGGGTATCAGGTCCGCCGCGCAACAAGACTAGTTGAGTCGCTGAGATGCGGCATGGCGTGATCGCGGAAGTTCAACGCGGCATCTGGCGTCCGGCGGCATTGGCTCGCGCCTTTGTTTGTTGGATCGCACGTTGATCATGCGGCCTGGCTGGCGAGACAGTGGGTGTTTGGTGGTGCTTGCCGACCCCCCTTTGACGAGATGCGACCCGCGCCGGACTTCTGAGCCAGCACCGGGCGCCTGTTAACGTGGCGTTAGTCCGGCTTCTTCAGGGTGGCCGGATGAGCGTCGATAATCAGCACGGCGTCGCTTTCGGCCGAAGGGGCCGCGAGAATCGCGCCCAGCCTGTGCTCGCCGGCCCTCCGGCCAAACCGGCGCGCCCTGTCGGCGGTATCCTGCGCCTGTTTGGTTCGACGAGCCTTCTGCTGGCGGTCGCCGGTGCTGTCTTCTGGGTCTTGCCGGGGATACAAAAACTGAATGCGGAAACCGCGCGGGCGGAGCAGAAAGTGGTTCAGATCGTCAACCAGCCGATCGCGCATCTGTCCCGCTCCGGGCAGTTTGAGGTGTTTTTTCCGGGCTGGTTTCACCCTGGCGCGATCAGGCCCGACTTCAACAATGTCGATGTCCGCGCCACGCAGGAGTTGCCGTACGCAAAGAGCGACTATGTCACGTCGGATCTGAATCCCACTGAAATGTTCATCGGGCGGGAACTCGAATTCAACGCGATGACCAAATATTTCTATACCGACCGGACGTTGCCCAAAAAGCGGTTGTCGAACGCCGAAATGATCGAGATCAACGATCTTTATCGCGTTATGGGTCATGATGAGCAGGTCATATTCATGCGGTGGCTGATGATAGCCGGGCTCGTGGTGGCTGGGTTTGGCCTGGCATCGCTTCTGCTCCTGCGTCGAGGCTTCCGCCCGGCTGACTGATTGCCATCTTTCCATCGATGGGGCACGTCGCACCGGCGTGTCGGGCAGAGTCGCGGGTGCCCTCGAATCCGCATGGGCACTTAAAGCGAACGATATCAAGCCAGGCATTTGTGCCGGGCCTTCCGCGATCACGGAATTACCGGTCCTGGAAGGCGTGCTACTTTCTGCCCGCGGCGCTTTCATCCCGCCTGGCCGGTGCCAAAGGTAACCCCAAGCCCCCCGCCCCCTTCGGCGCCGGCCGTGGGCGGGCTCATTGAGCGAACGGAGCGTCGTCGCCCGATCAAACAGGCTCGCCAGAGATTGTTCTCCGATGCCGAAGCCGTGATCGACCCACATCGCCCGTGATACGGAGCGGGAGAATCCGCTGAAGGCGGAGCAGAAGGTGTCTTGGATACCTTTCAATAACCATGAGCCGATCTCAGTTTCTGCCTTGACCTCCACCCTTCGCCTCCAGGATGCGGATCATGGTGGAGCTTTTGCGAGGACCCTGCTACACCTCGAAGGCTGACAGGAGGGCAACGGCGGGCCAATTCCTGCAGAGGTGGTGATCTTCCGGTGGAAGCGGCGGACTGCATTCCGCTGCGGGGCTTGCTAGCGATGGACGAGAGCCAGAAGGGGCGACCAGGCTCAGGCATGGCTGAGCGGCACTACACGCGTCAGTTGGCGACGATCATTTCGATCGACGCGGTGGAGTTCTCGCGCCTTATGGGCATCGACGATGAATCCGCCGTTGCCGCATTCGAGGCCAGGCGTGACATCATCGTCGATCGCTGCGGCGCCTTCGGCGGGCGCACCTTCGGCGAAGCCGGCGACAGCATCATGGCCGAGTTCGGCAATCCGATCGAGGCCCTGCGCGCGGCTTTCGATTTCCAGGAGCGGATCCGTGCGCTCAATGCATCCGTCGACAGACACATGCGCATGCCCTTTCGCGCCGGTATCAACACCGGCGACGTCATCGTGCGCGAAGGGCGGCTCTACGGCGACGACGTCAATATCGCCGCCAGAATCCAGGAATTCGCACCGCATGACGGCCTCGCCGTTTCGGAGACGACCTGGCACCATGTGAAGGACAAGACCGCGGCTGAGTTCACCGATCTCGGCGAATTCACGCTGAAGAACATCGTGCTGCCGGTGCGCGTCCTGATCGCCGGCCGCAACGGAAACGGCGCGTCTCCCATCGCCCCGGCCGTTCCCCAGAACAACCAGCAGAGGTTCTCCAAAGGCCCGCCGGCCATAGCCGTCCTGCCCTTCAGGGGCGAGGGCGGCGAGCGCGACATCGGCTACATGGCCGACGGTATTGCCGAGGACATCATCTACGGCCTTTCCAACACCCGTTGGCTCTCGGTCATCGCCAAGAGCTCGAGTTTCCAGTTTCGCGACGATACTCTGGGCACAAGGGTGATCGGCAATGCGCTTGGCGCGCGTTACGTCGTCAGCGGCACGTTGATACGCAACAACGGGAAGATCCGTCTGGACACGTCGCTTGCCGATGCATCGAACGGCCGGTTGGTCTGGTCGCAACGGTTCGACCGCGATCTGGTCGATATATTCAAGTTGCGCGACCAGATTGGCAGCGAGATCGTCTCGATGCTGGACAAGGAAGTCGACCGGGCAGAGCAGGTGCGCACGTTCCAGGTGCCGTGGGAAAGCCTGGAGAGCTGGCAACTGGTGCGGCGCGGCCGCTGGCACATGAATCGGCGCACGCGCGGCGATACGGAAATGGCGCTGGAATTCTTCGAGAAAGCCTATCAGGAAGATCCGAATTCGAGCGCCGTCCTGAATGAACTGGCATGGTGGTATTTCTGGCGGGCGTGGCTGCATTTCGGCGATAGCGACGATCTGGACAAGGTCGAGCGATACGCCCGCAAGGCCTTGCTGATGGATAGTCAGGATCCGCGCCCGCACGCCCACCTTGGCGTCATCGAGATCATGAGGGGGAAGCCCGGGGCCGCGATCGACCACCTGGAGGAGGCGATCCACATCAATCCGAGCTTTGCCTTCGCGCGTTCGGCAATGGGCAGCGCGCGTCTGCTGGAAGGCGACGCAGCCGGCGCAATACCGTTCTTTCTCGATGCCGAGCGGCTGAGCCCCTTCGACCTCTACCGGTTCCACAATCTCGGCGAACTGGCCTGCGCCTACAATTTCGTCGAGGACTGGCCATCCGCGATCGCTACCGCCGACCGCTCGCTCAATCTGTCGCCCGGCTATTTCTATGCCAGGTTCGTCAAGGTCGGGGCCTTGGCGAGAAGCGGCCGGCATGATGATGCCAAGCGGGAACTGGCCATTTTCACGGCGCGGCATCCCGATTTCTCCGAGCAGCGGGTTCGCTGGATACCTTTCGCGGACAAGGCCGCAAACGAGGTTCTCATCGCCAATGTCGAACTGGCCAAATCAACCGCGTGATCGAGATGGCGGAGTCCGGGGAACTGTGAGAAATTTCACATACGCGGAACCGTTGCAAACCTAGGCCTTGGAGAGCCGGCATCGCAATGACGTGGATAGCCGGGGGGCTTGAACGCGCATGATCAGGATCAAGTATTTCGACGCCATTCGCGCGGCCCAGAAAAGCCAGCTTCCGCTGTCGAAAATGCCGCCATTCGACATCGAACGGCTCCGTTCAAAGGGTTTTGCGGCGCGCCTCGCGGGCTCCTTGTTCAATGATCCTCGTTGGCTCCTGGCGCTTTTGCGCAGGTTCTGGCCCAACCTTGCCATAGGCAATTTCCTGCTCGTCACCAGAAATGCCGACGTCCGCGACATATTGGAGCGCGGCGATGAATTCGAGACGCCTTATGGGCCGGAGATGACCGAGCTCGCGCGGGGGTCGAACTTCATTCTCGGCATGCAGGATGGCGCCGCCTACCGCCGAATGAAATCGTCGGTGCTGAGCGCTTTCCCGCCGGCGGAGGTCGAAGCCATCGTCAGGCCGATCGCCGCGCACCATTCGCGCGAAATCATGACCGGCGCCACGCCGGGTTTCGATGCGGTCGCCGATCTGATGAAAATCGTCCCGGTGCGCATCTGCCGCGATTACTTCGGCCTAGAGATCGACGACGAGACCGAATTCGCCAACTGGTCCTTGGGCTTGAGTGCGCTGTTCTTCTCCGATCCGACGGCGAACCCGACCACGCGCCAGCTGGCCGTGGTGGCCGGGGATCGGCTGATCAAGGTCATCGACCGCTCCATCGCGGCGATCAGGGACAGGGGGGCGAAGGATGAGAAGCCTCTGCCCCGGCTGGTCGCCCTGCTCGACCAGGGGCGCCTGTCATTGCCCGATCTTCATTCGATCATGCTGGGCATGATCACCGGCTTTGTTCCGACCAATCTGCTTGCCGGCAGCAATTGCCTCGACGTCATCCTGTCCCGGCCGGACGCGCGACAGGCCATCGATGCGGCGCTCGCCGATGATGACACCGACAGGCTGGACAAGGCCATTCGGGAAGCCATGCGGTTCAAGCCGATCTGGGTCGGCCCGTGGCGCTACACCAGCCGTGACACGACCATCGCCAGGGGAACGCGTCGTGAGCGCGTGGTGAAGGCGGGAACAGTGGTCATGCCGGCAACGCTGTCGGCGATGTTCGATCCCGATGCAGTGCAGAACCCGAATACCTTCGATATCACGCGTCCGGATCGCGATTACATGGTCTTTGGACATGGCATTCATCTGTGCATCGGCGCCGAGATCGCCAGGATCCAGATCGGCGAAAGCCTGCGCGCGCTGTTCCAGAAGCCGAACCTGCGCCGCTCCCCAGGCAAGGCCGGACGACTGACGAATATTGGCGCCTATCCGGACAGCCTCGAGGTCGATTTCGATCGACCCGCACTTTGCCGGACGGTCGACCAGTCGATGGTGACGGTGGTCTGCCCGATTGCTCGAAGTGCCTCGTTGGATGACGTCAACCACCGGGTCGGCCGGCTCGGCAACCCGGCCGATGAAGAGATCCGCGCCGAGCTGAACGCGGCCGGCATCATTCATTTCACCAGCCTGGCTTTGGTCCCTGCGGGCGAGGCGGACGATGGGTCGGGCCGTCAGGCAGGGGCCCTTGTTCTCGAGATCTCCGGCGACGGCAGCGTCGATGACGTCATCAATGCCGTGACGCAGGCCATCGGACATCGGCTGCGGCCGATTTTCAAGGACGCCTGCGACCTGCAAGATGGCGCGCCGCTGCACGAGTTCCTGCGCAAGCACAATGTCGATATCTCGCCCTCGTTCGGCAGCAATGCCGGGTTGGTTTTTTCGGGCACGCCTGGGCATTCGGTCCAGCGTATCCTGGCTGAGGCCGAACTCGCCGACTCCGTCCGCGCCATTGTCGAGAAACCTCGCCCCGCCAGCGTCAGCGCCGCCGCCGTGCTCGACGAGGCGCGGCGGCATGTCCGGTCATCGGGAAAATTCGCCTGGGCGTTCGAGCCGGCCGAGAGCCTGCTCGAAGACCCGCCTGGAAAGTGGTGGCAAGCCCTGACCACGACGCTGCTGGCACCGCCGATGCTTGCCGCCGTCGCCGTGATCGTGCTCGTCTTTGCTTGGGCGATCTACGTGCACGTGTTCGGCGATCCGGCGGGGGTCACTTTGAGCACCATCATCATTGCCGGCATTGCATTGCTGTTGGCGGTGCTAGGACTTCTGGCGCTGACGGCACTGTTTCTCGGTGCTTGTTTCCTTGCTTTGAGGCGGCTCGAAAACAGCGACCGTCCCGACAACACCGCGATCGACCTCATCGCCCTGAACAAGATCCTCGCCCACGAGGATCATTTCGCCCAGAACCATTTGACGGCGATCTCGACGATGAAGCCTGGAACCTTGCGGTGGCTGGCGCTCAGGCTGTCGTTCTACCTTATCTCCATCTCGGCCAAGAAAGTCTTCAAGCCGGGCTTCCTCGCCACCATCAACACCATTCACTTCGCCCGCTGGGTGCTGGTGCCTGGCACCGACAAGCTTGTGTTCTTTTCCAACTACGGCGGCAGCTGGGAGAGCTACCTCGAGGATTTCATCGCCAAGGCCGCTGCCGGCCTGACCGGTGTATGGAGCAACACTCAAGGGTATCCGCGTACGCGCTGGCTGTTTCTCGACGGCGCGCGCGACGCTGATCGCTTCAAGCGCTGGGCGCGGCGGCAGCAGGTGCCGACCCTGTTCTGGTATTCGGCCTATCACGATCTCAATACGGTCCGTATCCGCGTCAATTCCCAGATAAGGCGAGGTATCGCGGGCGCTGCCGGCAGCGAGGCGCGTGACTGGCTGGGCCTGTTCGGATCCTTGCCTCGACCGCAGGCGCAGCAAGCCGGGGCGGCGATCAGCCTCCTCACGCCTGCGCCGTCAGCCGTTGAGCAGTTGGAAACCGGTGAGATCCAGTCCATTTTCTTTGGTCCGTTCGGCTCCCTGGCCCATGCCCACATGCTGGGGATCGCCGTCCCTGAAAATCTCTCATGCTCCAGGCGCAGGGCGTGGCTGGAATTCGTCGTCGAGCGCACGAGCTTCGGCGATGGCGCCCCGTCGAAGCGGGCCATGACGGTGGCATTCGGTCCCAACGGCCTCAAGCGCCTGGGGCTGGACGGCGGCGTCGATGCCGATCCCCTGGATTCATTTCCCGCAGCGTTTCGCCATGGCATGGGCAACCCTCAGCGCAGCCGTATTCTCAATGATCTCGGCGACAGCGCGCCAGACAAATGGGAATGGGGCTCGCATGAGAAGCCAGTGGACCTGGCGGTCGTTTGCTACGCCGAAAGCCCGGAGATCCTGAAGGCCGAGCTCGCCGCCATCAGGAAAAGGGTTGTCGACGCGGGCATGACACTGGTTGCGCAACTGCCCTTGATGGTAATCCGCGACGGCAAGAAGTCGCTCGAACATTTTGGATTTGCCGACGGCGTTTCGCAGCCGATCGTCATCGGAACCGCGCGCGCCAAAGCCGGTACTGCGCCGATGCATCTGCTGGCGCCGGGCGAGTTTCTGTTCGGCTATCGCGATGAACATGGCTTCTATCCGGCGTCGCCCTGGGTTCATGCGTCGCAGGATCGCGACGGCCTCCTCCCGGAGGTGCGCCACAACCGCATCATGCCCGGCCAGCCGCCGTCACCACATGATTTCGGTCGCAACGGCACCTTCATCGTGTTGCGCCAACTCGAGCAGCATGTCGAAGCCTTCCACGACTATTGCAAGGCCGCGGCCACGCAGGCAGCAGGTGATACCGACAATCCGGCCATCACGCCGCGCTGGGTTGCCGCCAAGATGCTCGGCCGCTGGCCCGATGGCAGCTCGCTGGTGCGCAATCCCGACGGTCGCCCTGGACGCAGCGCCGACAATGATTACGCCTTTGGCGTCGAGGATCCGCAAGGACATCGCTGCCCGCTGGGTGCCCATGTCCGTCGGTCGAATCCGCGCGATTCGCTGGGCGAAGACCATGAGACGCAGATCCAAATCGGCAAGCGCCATCGGATCATCCGGGTGGGCCGCAGCTATGAGAAGCAGGACAAGAAAGGCGATGCGGTCGAAAAGGGGCTGCTCTTCATGTGCCTGAACGCCGATATCGAGCGCCAGTACGAATTCATCCAGCAGACCTGGGTGTCGTCGTCCTCGTTCCAGGGCTTGGTCGCCGAAAGGGACCCGATCATTGGCAAGCACCACGGCGGCAGTTTCACCATCCCGTCATGGGAAAAGGTCACCGTGCTGAAAGGCATTCCGAAGTTCATCACCACGCGGGGTGGCGGATATTTCTTCATGCCGAGCCGGTCCGCGCTGCGCTATCTGATTTCGCGGCTCTGAGCGGCTCACATTTCCATGAGCCGCCCTTCGTCAGTCGTCGTCCCGCGACTCGGCCAAGTGGCGAAGAGCTCCGGCATCGACGATGCGCAATCCTCCGCGTTTGATGTCGATGATCTGCCTTGTGCGCCAGTCATTGAGCGTCTTGTTGACGGACTCGCGGGTTGCGCCGAGGAATTCGCCGAGTTCCGACTGCGAAATCGGTATCCAGCCTCCCGC
This sequence comes from Mesorhizobium carmichaelinearum, assembly GCA_943370265.1. GTDB lineage: Bacteria > Pseudomonadota > Alphaproteobacteria > Rhizobiales > Rhizobiaceae > Mesorhizobium > Mesorhizobium carmichaelinearum_A. The sequence goes on along the minus strand of CALRQH020000026.1, from coordinate 51,110 downwards.
GTCCGCCATGACGCCGGCAAGGAAGATCAGTCGTTTCGCCAGCCTGGCCTCGATACCGAAAAAGGCCTGGTCTCCGAGTTCGCCGCTGACCCAGCGCAATCTCGTGCACAACAGTTCGATCATGGCGCGCGCCAATGGCGGGTTCTTCTCGATACGATCAAAGAGCTGCGTACGGCTGAGCGAGACCAGCCCGCAAGCGGTGAGGCAGATCGCGGTCGCCGTGCGCGGGCGCCCGTCGAGCGCGCCGATCTCTCCGACCAGGCTGCGCGACAGTTCGATATTGGCCACCAGTTTCTGGCCACCCGGCGAGTAGATTGAAATCTCCACCGTGCCGCTCATCACGCCGTAGATGCGGTCGGCGGCGTCTTCCTGGACGAAGAGATGCTGCCCGGCGGCATAACGTTCGACCTTGCAGCCGGAGAACAGGAGATCAAACAGGCTCGGATCGATACGGGCTAGGCGCGGCAGGTCATCGCTGTCGTTTGCGCTGGGCATGATCTGGTTCCGTTGATCCAAGGGATATCGACTGCTCTCTGGAATGTTACCGGTATCGAAATCCAATTTCGTGCTAATATAGCAGCACGAATTGGGAGGGTCGTCCACACACGCATAGCTTTTGGGGCGTTGGCGAGCCGGTTTTCGCGTCGGGCAAATTGTTCGGAAATCGCGTCACCGCCTGTGAACCACATCACAGATTGAAGCGACAAACAGAGCGATTGTTCGCATCGACCGAAGCAGTATACCGCAATCCGGGGACGTTGTTTCGGGCAGAAGTGTAAGGGTTGGGCATCACCGTCGATCTCGGCGGTGCGGGTAAAAGGGGTAGGGCGAGTGGCTAGTCAAAAATTCAATCTCAGGAAGGAACAGGACGGGACGTGGACTGTGTTCGACACCTCCACGGGCGAGCCTGCGTCAACGAAGAGCGCAACCGGCCTCACTGTCTGGCAGGCCGGAGATCTTGCGGTCCTTCTCAATCTCCTGGATGCAAGGCGAGGGGATATTCCCATGCCGCCATATGCATATCCACACGGAGATTCGGCGGTTCGATCTCACAAGGCAGACTAACCGCTACACTTGCGCAGCGCGCGCGGCGGCGCTTACCATCTTCGCTATGGCGCAATAGCGAAGGCCGATTCGATCGGGCGGGATCGAGATTGATCAGCGCCATCTGTTCGATCCAGTCAGTCTCCCTCATAGACGGGCTTTTGTGCTGCGCGGCGTGGCCAGCAGCAGGTTCGTCTCGCTGCCGGTGATGCCTGGCACGAGCCTGATCCGCCGCAGCACCGCGTCCAGTTCGGTCAGGGTTGCCGTGTTCAATTCCACCACCAGGTCCCAGCGGCCATTGGTGGTGTGGATCGTGGCGACCTCTGGAAACCCGCCAAGCGTGCGGATCACGCGATCGGCGGCATGCCCTTCGATCTCGATCATCATGATACCCCTGACGGCGGGGCCGATGGATTCCGCCCGCAGGATCACCGTGTAGCCGATGATCTCGCCGGATTGTTCCAGGCGCTCCATTCGGGAGCGTGCTGTCGCCCGCGACACGCCAAGGTCCGCCGCCAGGTCGGAGATGCTTCGTCGCGCGCTGTGACGCAGAAGCGTGATGAGCTTTTCGTCCAGGAAATCCATGCTTTTCCAATATGGCAGCCCGATATCTCAAAATGATAAATACTTCTGCGGCTTTTGCCAATCAGCTCTATTCATTCCGCCGGTAGAATACGCTTCAACTCGTTACGAACTGACCGACGGAGATTGGCGGAATGAATTGCAACATATTGGGTGCGCCGGTGCAGGATGGCACTGGCCGGATGGGCTGCGAAATGGGCCCGAGCGCCTTGCGCACGGCGGGGCTGGTTGGCGCGCTGAGGGAACTCGGCCATACGGTTGCCGATCTCGGCACCATCGCGCCGGCGCCGGTGCGTGCGATCACCCACGGTAACCTCGCGCTGAAGGCGCTGCCGGAGATTTCGGCCTGGACGGCGGGAATCGCCGACGCCGCTTATGCCGCCAGCGCGGATGCCATGCCGATTTTCCTCGGTGGCGATCACTCGATCTCGGCTGGAACCCTGTCGGGGCTGGCCCGCCGCGCCGCCCAGGCTGGCCGGCCGCTGTTCGTGCTGTGGCTCGACGCTCATCCGGATTTCCATACACTCGACACCACCGCCAGCGGCAATCTGCATGGCGTGCCGCTTGCCTATGCCAGCGGCCTGCCGGGCTTCAGCGGTTATTTCCCCGACTTGCCGGAACGGGTCGACCCAACCCGCATCTGCGCCTTGGGTATCCGCAGCGTCGATCCGGCCGAGCGGCAGGCACTGCGCGCCGCGGGCGTCACCGTGCACGACATGCGCGTCGTCGACGAACACGGCATCGCGCCGCTTCTGCGCGCCTTCCTGGAACGGGTCACGGCCGAAAACGGGCTGCTGCATGTCAGCCTCGATGTCGACTTCCTCGATCCTTCGATCGCGCCCGCGGTCGGCACCACCGTTCCTGGCGGCGCGACATTCCGCGAGGCGCATCTGGTCATGGAAATGCTCTCCGACAGTGGCCTGGTCAGCAGCCTCGACCTCGTCGAACTCAATCCCTTTCTCGACGAGCGCGGCCGTACCGCCACGCTGATGGTCGACCTGACGGCAAGCCTGATGGGCCGCCGCATCATGGACCGGCCGACCAGGAGCTTCTGACCGATGACCGCCAGATTGAACATCGTCCCCTTCGTCAGCGTCGACCACATGATGAAGCTGGTGCTTGCCATCGGCGTTGAACGCTTCCTCACCGACCTCGCTGACTATATCGAGGAGGATTTTCGCCGCTGGGCGCTGTTCGACAAGACGCCGCGCGTCGCCTCGCACAGCATCGACGGCGTCATCGAGCTGATGCCGACCAGCGACGGCCGCCTCTACGGCTTCAAATACGTCAACGGCCATCCCAAGAACATGCGCGAGGGCCGCCAGACGGTCACGGCCTTCGGCGTTCTTGCCGATGTCGGCAACGGCTATCCAATGCTGCTCTCCGAGATGACCATCCTCACCGCCCTGCGCACGGCCGCGACATCGGCGGTGGCGGCGAAGTACCTGGCGCCCAAGGGCGCGGATTGCATGGCCATCATCGGCAACGGCGCCCAGTCGGAGTTCCAGGCGCTGGCCTTCAAGGCGCTGCTCGGCGTCAACAAGCTGCGCCTGTACGACATCGACCCGGCGGCGACGCGCAAATGCGCCGACAATCTGGCGGGGCTGGGGTTCGAAATCACGTCCTGTGGGTCCGCGCATGCCGCAGTCGAGGGCGCGCAGATCATCACCACGGTAACCGCCGACAAGCAGTATGCGACCATTCTCACCGACAACATGGTGGGCAGCGGCGTCCACATCAACGCGGTCGGCGGCGATTGTCCCGGCAAGACGGAGCTGCATCGCGATATCCTGCTGCGCTCGCAGATTTTCGTCGAATACACGCCGCAGACGCGCATCGAAGGCGAGATCCAGCAGCTCGATCCCGACCATACCGTCGTCGAATTGTGGGAGGTGATGGCGGGGACGGCCGGGGGCCGCGCCAACAGTCAGGCGGTGACCCTGTTCGATTCCGTCGGCTTTGCCACCGAGGATTTCTCGGCGCTGCGCTATGTTCGCGACCAGCTCGCCCGTACCGGCCTCTACGAGGAGCTCGACCTGCTCGCTGATCCCGACGAGCCGCGCGACCTTTTTGGCATGTTGTTGCGCGCCGCGAAGTAGGGTTGAGCAATTAGTAGGCTTTCAAAATCCCGCCAAAGTGGAAAGCCGCAGGCTGGCTAACTTTCCGGCTCGCGGTTGCGTATGGCCGGACAGTTCAGGCGTGGAAGAACACCGGCTCCATGCGCGCCCACCATTCTCCGGGCGCGCGGGTCTCGAGTGGCTGCTGCAGGGGATCGCAGATTGTCCACCATTCCTGCATGGCCGGGTTCTGCTTCATCAATTCCATATCCGCATCGAAATCCTCGCCGGTATCGAATAGTTGCGGATGTTTGCCGCCGTGATCGCCGCCAGCACCTCCGGCCAGACCGCTGCGTGAAGTTCCTTGTAGCGCGCGATCACCTCGGGCTTCAGTCCGATGCACAGGCCCATTCGGGTCATTTCCAATCTCCTCGATCAAATACGCGTCAGACCAAGGCGGCAGGAAACGCGGCTTCTCCGCCTTGACCACCTCTGACTGTTATATTAGTATTTTTCCATGGCGCGCGTTGGCAAGAGGTCCGGTCGCGGCTTCTCTCACAAACGGACGGTACCATGGCGCGCACTATTCGACTGACGGACGCCGACAACATTGTCCTGGCGATCGATGCTCTTTCCGCTGGCGATCAAGTGAGTACCGTCACCGCAACGCAGCGCGTCCCGCGCGGGCACAAGATGGCGCTCCAGCCGATCGGCAAGGATGCGGCGATCGTCAAATACGGTCAGGTCATAGGCTTCGCCAGGGAAGACATCGCGCCGGGCACCTGGGTGCACGAGCACAATGTCTATCTGCATGCCTTCGACCGCGACTATCAGTTCGGCGTCGATGCCAGGCCGACACGCTATATCGCGCCCGAACAGCGCCGCACCTTCCAGGGCTTCCGTCGTGCCAGCGGCAAATACGGCACGCGCAATTACATCGCGGTGCTGACCTCGGTGAACTGCTCGGCCACCGCGTCACGGTTCATAGCCGACGAAGTCAACCGCTCGGGCATTCTTGATGACTATCCGAACGTCGACGGCGTCATCTCGCTGGTGCATGGCACCGGCTGCGGTCTCGACACACATGGCGAGGCCTATGAACTCTTGAAGCGCACGCAATGGGGCTTTGCCACCAACCCCAACATTGGCGGCGTGCTTATGGTCGGGCTGGGCTGCGAAGCCTTCCAGATCCCGCGCTGGATGCAGTCCTATGGCATCAGCGAGGACACGACCTTCCGTACGCTGACGATCCAGGAGGTCGGCGGCACCCGCAAGACCGTGGAGGCCGGCGTCAAGGCCATCCACGACATGCTTGCGCTCGTCAACCAGGCCGAGCGGACGCAGGCGCCGGCCTCGGAACTGATGCTGGCGCTGCAATGCGGTGGCTCCGACGGTTATTCGGGCATCACCGCCAATCCGGCGCTTGGCGTCGCGGTCGACCTTCTGGTCGCCGAGGGCGGCACGGCGATCCTGTCCGAGACGCCGGAGATATATGGCGCCGAGCACCTCTTGATGCGCCGCGCCGAGAATGCCGGGATCGGCGAGAAGCTGGCCGAGCGCATTCGCTGGTGGGAGGATTACACGGCGCGGCACAATATGGAGATGAACAACAACCCTTCGCCGGGCAACAAGGCCGGCGGCCTGACCACCATCCTCGAAAAATCGCTTGGCGCGGCCGCCAAGGGCGGTTCCACCAATCTGACCGGCGTTTTCAACTATGCTGAACCGGTCACGACCAATGGCCTCGTGTTCATGGATACGCCCGGCTACGATCCGGTATCGGCGACGGGCCAGGTCGCTGGCGGCGCCAACATGCTGTGCTTCACCACCGGCCGCGGTTCCGCCTTCGGCTGCAAGCCGACGCCGTCGATCAAGCTCGCGTCCAATTCGCTGATCTACAAAAAAATGATCGAGGACATGGACATCAATTGCGGCGATGTCCTCGATGGCGCTTCACTGGCCGACAAGGGCGAGGAGATATTGCGGAAAATCCTCGCCGTCGCCTCGGGCGAACGCACCAAATCGGAACTGCTGGGCTATGGCGACAGCGAATTCGTGCCATGGTCGGTCGGCGCCACCATGTAGCGCCAACTCCGTCCGCACAGGCTAGGAGATCAGGAGCGAAGCGGGCTCGGCGTCGAGCAGCGAGATCGTGTTCCGCAAGGATGTTTCGAGATGGGTCTGCAGCGCCTTCATCGAGCCGGCCTGGTCGCGTCTGGCGAGCGCATCGAGGATGGCGCGATGCTGGGCGATCGTCTCCTGGCCGGCGCCGGGCGAGGGCAGCGACAGCAGCCGGCAGCGATCCATCTGCGCTTTCGAGACGTCGACCACCTTCCACAGCATGGTCAGGCCATTCACCTCGGCGATATAGCGATGAAAGTCATCATCCCGGGCGATCGCTTCGTCGAAGCGCCCGCGCTTCACTGCGGTCTCATGGGCGTTGATGATGTCTTCCAGATCCTGGACATGATGGGTCTCGATGACCACCGCCGCACGCTTGATGCTCTCGAGTTCGAGCGCGATGCGGATGATGTAGGCCTCCTCGACCTGCTTGCGGCTGATGCCGGCAACGAAGGTGCCGTTCTGGGCGAAGACCTCGATCAGGCCTTCATCGCTCACCTTCTTGACCGCCTCGCGCACCGGCGTGCGCGAAATGCCGAGCTTGTTGGCGATCTCGATCTCGTTGATGGGTGCGCCCGGCGCCAGCTTGCCGGTGACGATCGCCTTGCGCACCAGCACATAGATCTGGTCCCGCAGCGGGATGGCGCGGTTGAGCGACACCCCTTGCAGGAATTCGGTCAGCCTGTCTTCGCTTGCGTGTGTCGCCTGCGGTCTGCCCGTCGTATCCGATGGTCTCGAAGCCATGAAGCTTGCCCTTGCCGCTTTCTGTCGCCCTGCGCGCGGCGTTCGCATAGCATTGGGCGCCAGACTGGTACAATTCAATCCGCTTGGCGTTCCAAGGCGCGATTCAAGGCTTGCATTATACTAGTGTAATGTGCAAGAGCAATCGTGCTGTCGGCGGGCCGATCGGGAGTGAGAAGCGCGCCGCATGAGGCCATGGTCCGGTCCGGAGCCCATCATTCTCCAAGGCCCAATCAATATTCAAGGGAAGGCTTGCCGATGAACAGGATTGATCTCGACGGTCAGGTTGCTGTCGTGACGGGTGGTGCGCAGGGCCTGGGCCTTGCCTTCGCAAGGCGCATCCTGGCGTCCGGCGCCAAGGTATGCCTGTGGGACGTCAATGGCGATCGCCTGCGGGCCGCCAAGGCGGAACTGGGCGGTGGCACGGTCGAGACGGTCGTGGTCGATATCGTCGATCCCGACGCCGTCGTGGCGGCGCACGGCCGCACCGAATCCGCGCTCGGGCCCGTGTCGATCCTGGTCAATTCGGCGGGCATCGCCGGACCCAACCACACGCTGGAAGCCTATCCGGTCGCCGACTGGAAGCGGGTCATCGACATCAACCTGCACGGCACCTTTCACGTCAACCGTGCCGTCGTGCCGTCGATGAAGGCGAAAGGCTACGGCCGCATCGTCAACGTCGCCTCGATCGCCGGCAAGGAAGGCAATCCCAACGCCTCCGCCTATTCGGCGTCGAAGGCGGCGGTGATCGGCATGACCAAGTCGCTCGGCAAGGAACTGGCCGGGCTCGACATCGCCGTCAACTGCATCACGCCTGCCGCCGCGCGCACGCCGATATTCGACCAGATGAAGCAGGAACACATCGACTACATGCTGTCGAAGATTCCGCGCGCCCGCTTCCTCGAAGTCGACGAGGCCGCCAGCATGGTGGCCTGGCTGGTGTCGAAGGAAAACAGCTTCACCACCGGCGCCGTCTTCGACCTGTCCGGCGGCCGCGCCACCTATTGATCCTGGGAGACATCGGATGAAACTGCTGCGCTACGGCCCTTCCGGCGCCGAAAAACCCGGCCTTCTGGATGCCGACGGGAACATTCGCGACCTGAGCGGCAAGGTTGCCGATATCGGCGGCAGCGACATCTCGCCCGAGGGTCTGGCGCGGCTGGCGGCCATCGATCCGGCCTCGCTGCCGAAGGTCGAAGGTAATCCCCGCCTAGGCCCTTGCGTCGCCGGCACCGGCAAGTTCATCTGCATCGGCTTGAACTACGCCGACCATGCCGCGGAATCGGGCATGGCGGTGCCGTCCGAACCGGTCATCTTCATGAAGGCGACTTCGGCGATCGTCGGTCCGAACGACGACGTGCTGATCCCGCGCGGTTCGCGGAAGACCGACTGGGAAGTCGAACTCGGCGTCATCATAGGCAAGACAGCAAAATACGTCTCCGAAGCCGAGGCGCTCGATTATGTAGCCGGCTATTGCGTGGCTCATGACGTGTCCGAACGGGCATTCCAGACCGAACGCCAGGGCCAGTGGACCAAGGGCAAGAGCTGCGACACGTTCGGCCCGACCGGCCCATGGCTGGTCACAAAGGACGAGATCGCCGATCCGCAGAACCTCAAGATGTGGCTGGCGGTGAATGGCGAGACCATGCAGAACGGCTCGACCAAGACCATGGTCTATGGTGTCGCCCATCTGGTCTCCTACCTGTCCCAGTTCATGTCGCTGAATCCCGGCGACATCATCTCCACCGGCACGCCGCCGGGCGTCGGCATGGGCATGAAGCCGCAGCGCTGGCTGAAGCCCGGCGACGTCGTCGAACTCGGTATTGACGGGCTTGGATCGCAGAAACAGCACGTCCGCGCCGACGGCTGAGCCGGCGAGAGGAGACCGCCATGGCCAGCCCCATCGTCGACGCGCATCACCATTTCTGGCGGGTCGACCGTGGCGACTATCATTGGATGTCGCCGGGCATGGGGCTGCCGCTCTACCGGGACTACCTGCCGCAAGACCTGGCGCCGCTGCTGCGCAGGGCCGGGGTCGACAGGACGGTTGTCGTCCAGGCCGCGCAGACGGAGGACGAAACGGCGTTCCTGTTGGCGCTTGCCAGCGAGGTCGATTTTATCGCCGGCGTGGTCGGGTGGCTCGACATGGAAGATCCGGCCTTCACCAAGAAGCTCGATGCGCTGATGGCCAATCCCAAATTCGTCGGCCTGCGCCCCATGCTGCAGGATCTGGCTGACGATGCCTACATCCTGCGGCCGGCGGTCATGTCGAGCCTTCGCGTTATTGCCGAGCGCGGCGTTGCCTTCGATATCCTGACCTATCCCCGCCACCTCGGAAACGTCGCCAAGGCTCTGGAAGCGGTGCCCGGCTTGCGGGCGGTGATCGATCATATCTCGAAGCCGTCGATTGCATCGGGAGCGTTCAACGGCTGGGCCAGCGACCTGCAGCGTGTCGCCGCCTTTCCCAATCTTTTCTGCAAGCTCTCCGGAATGGTCACAGAAGCGGACCATGACAAATGGCGGCCGCGCGACCTGAAACCCTATGTCGACCAGGCGATGCTGTCTTTCGGGGCCGATCGCCTGATGTTCGGCAGCGACTGGCCGGTGTGCCTTCTGGCGGGCAGTTATGCCGAGGCGCTCAATGCACTGCGCACGGTCCTCGATCCGCGGCTTTCGAAGGATCAGCAGGCCGCCGTCTATGGCCTGAATGCCATTCGTTTCTACCAGCTGTCGATCTGATGCCGGAATGCCCAAAAACCATGCGCGACAATCCTTGCGCCCTGTATTATATTAGTGTTATAGAACAACGAAGGCTGCAGGACGGCCACCACGCATCTGAAATCGGACACGGGTGAGGACGGGATGTCGGCTGCGGCGAGCGCTCTTCGCATGCAAGGGATCAGCAAGATCTTCCCAGGCGTGAAGGCGCTTTCGGACGTCAATTTCTCCGTCGATTTCGGCCGTGTGCACGCCATCGTCGGAGAGAACGGCGCCGGCAAATCGACGCTGATGAAGGTGCTGAGCGGCACCTACCTCCCGACCACCGGCACCACGGAGGTTGGCGGTGTGGAAGTGCGCATGCGCAAGCCGGCGGACGCCCAGAAGCTCGGCATCCGGATGGTCCATCAGGAGCTGAACCTGGTTCCCGACCTGACCGTCGCCGAGAATGTCTATCTCGGCCGCATGCCGCGCAAATGGCTGCTGGTCGACAAGGCCGCGATGATCCGCAACGCGGCCGCTGTCCTGAAGGAACTTGGCGCGGATATCGACCCGAAGGCACGACTGGGGGATCTATCGATCAGCCAGCAGCAACTGGTGGAGATCGCCAAGGCCTATGCCGCCGAACCGCGCATCATCGTGCTGGACGAGCCGACATCGAGCCTCAGCGAGCATGAGACGGCGGCGTTGTTCAAGATCCTGCGCAAGATGAAGGCGCAGGGCATCGCCATCGTCTACATCAGCCATAGGCTCAAGGAAGTGCTTGAGATCGCCGATGATGTAACGATCCTGCGCGACGGCAGCATGATCGAGTCCCGCCCGGCCGACGGCATCACCGCCGCCCAGATGATCAAGCTGATGGTCGGCCGCGAGGTCACCAACGTCTTCCCGAAGACCCCCTCCACGATCGCCGTCCCGGTGCTGAAGGTCAGCGGTCTTGGCGACGGCGTCACCTTTTCCGATGTCAGCTTCGACGTCCGCGCCGGCGAGATTCTCGGTCTGACCGGCCTCGTCGGCGCCGGCCGCACCGAAGTGGCCAAGGCCATCTTCGGTCTGTCCACCTTGACCGCCGGCAGCATCGAGGCCCATGGCAAGGCCGTCACCATCCGCTCGCCGTCACAGGCGATGAAGGCGGGCATTGCCTATGTCCCGGAAGACCGCAAGGGCGACGGCATCATCCCGTCGATGACGGTGCGCGAGAACATCAGCCTGCCTGTCCTGCGCCGGCTTTCCCGCTTCGGCCGCGTCAGCATGAGCGCCGACCGCAAGCTGGCGGCGAAATACGCCGCGGACTTCTCGATCATGCCGCCCGATCCGGAGCGCCGCATCAATCTTCTGTCCGGCGGCAACCAGCAGAAGGCCGTCATCTCCAAATGGCTGTCGGCAAAACCGTCAGTGCTCATTCTCGATGAGCCGACACGCGGCGTCGATGTCGGCGCCAAGGCCGAAATCCACCGCATCATCGGCGAACTGGTCGCGAAGGGGATGGCGGTCGTGATGATCTCCTCCGAACTCCCCGAAGTGCTCGGCGTTTGCGACCGCGTGGTCGTCATGCGCGATGGGCGCGCCTCGCCGGCCATCGAGCGCAAGGACCTGTCGGAAGAGCGCATCATGGCGCTCGCCACGGGCGAAGAAACGGCATGACGGACATCGCCCTCTCCATGCAACAGGATCGCACCAATCCACGCTTCAACCGTGGCAGCGGGCTCGTTGATACTGTCTCTCGCGCCGGCCTCCTCATCGCGATCCTGGCCGTGGTGCTCTACGGATCGCTCGCCAGCCCGGTCTTCTTCACCGCCGGCAATCTGGTTAATGTCCTGACTTCGATGGCCATCGTCGGCATCGTCGTGGTGGGCATGACATTCGTTCTGGTCGTCGGCGGTCTCGCCGACCTTTCGGTGCCGGCGACGATCGCCTGCGGCGCCATCCTCTCGCTTGCGCTGCAACCGATGATCGGCCCGGTTCCGGCCTTCATGCTGGCGGTCGCGCTGGCCGGAGCCTGCGGCCTCGTCAATGGATTGCTGGTCGGCTATGTCGGCATCAACCCGATCATCGCCACGCTCGGCGTCGGCACCATCGTGCTCGGCATCGTCCAGGCGGCGGTCGGCGGAGTCATCGTCTACGGCACGGACCCGGCTTCGGCGGGGCTGGTCAAGAGCCGCATGCTGGGTATCCCGACCATCGCGCTGATATTCCTGGCCATCGCCATCATCGGAAACTTCGTCCTGTCCCGCTCCTTCTGGGGCCGATGGACCATCGCCACTGGCGGCAACTACAGTGCCGCCGAAGCCAGCGCCGTGCCGGTTCGCGCCGTCAAGGCCGGCGCCTTCATCATCACCGCACTATGCTCGGGCCTGAGCGGCGCGTTGCTCGGACTGACCTTGCAGAGTGCCCGGCCGCTTGTCGGCACCGGCTATGAGTTCAGCGCCATCACTGCTGTCGTCGTCGGCGGCGTCTCGATCATGGGTGGTTTCGGCTCGGTGCCGCGCGCCATTGCCGGGCTGATCTTCGTCCAACTGCTCAGCAACGTCATGGTGCTGCAGGGCGTGCGCACGCCCGTCCAGGGGTTTGTCCTCGGCCTGCTGATCGCCATTGCCGTTGCCCTCGATGTCGCCCTTCGCAAGCGGGGTGTCGCGTGATGGCCCTGCTCTCGCGAATCGCCCGCTACCGGGTCGCACTTATCCTCGGCCTTACGCTGGTGGCGGCGTCGCTGCTCGTGCCAGGCTTTCTCAGCCTGACGACCCTCGGCCTTGGTCTCGACCGCAGCTCGACCATCGGCATCATCGCCATCGGCCTGACCGTGCTGCTGATCGCCGGCCAGATCGACCTGTCGGGCGGCGCCGTCTTCGCCCTCTCCGGCATCGTCTCGATCGTGCTGCAGCCCAGCCTCGGGCTGTGGCCAGCGGCATGCATCGGCGTCCTCGCCGGAACTGGCGCCGGCGTGCTCAACGGCATCCTGTCGGTCGGGTTCAAGGTCAATTCGCTGGTCGCGACGCTGGCCACCATGCTGATCTTCCGGTCGATCGCGCACTGGGTCACGGCGAGCCAGCCGGTGTCCGGCACCGACATCATGTTCTCGCTGGCGCTGGCCAAGATCTATTTCGACATCTTCACCGTGCGCAGCGCGCTGTTCCTCGTCGCCATCCTGCTCCTGCATTTCTGGCTGACCCGCACCGTGTCTGGCCGCAACCTGTTCGCCGTCGGCTCGAACGCGATCGCCGCCGAGGCAAGCGGCATCTCCTCCGGCAGGATGGTGTTTCTTGGCTTCGTCTTCGCAAGCACGCTGGCCGGAGTGGCAGGGGTGTTGCAAAGCCTCGCCACCAACACCGGCTCGCCGATGTTCGGCTCGGAGCTCACCGTTTCTGTGATCGCGGCCGTGGTCGTCGGCGGCACGCGTATCGAGGGCGGCCGGGGATCCGCCTTGGGCACGCTCGGCGGCGTGCTGACCATCGCCTCGCTGACCACCGCGATGGAGTTCCAGTCGGTCCCCGCCTACGTCCAGCAGGTCGTTGCCGGCCTCATTCTCATTCTGCTCGTTGTCCTCGACCGCACGGTCAGGACCACCGCGCGGGCCAATACGCGGGCCGCCGTGTCCGCCTGAAAACAGCATTCAAAAGGAGGAAACCATGACTACCAGGAAAACCGCATTGCTTATCAGCGCCATGGCGCTTCTGGCTTCAGCCGGCTGGGCCGAGGCCAAGACGGTCTGCTACGTGACGGCGGCCGACTCCCATGCCTATGCGACGCCGGCTAACAAGGCGCTGGAAGCCCGCGCCAAGGAACTCGGCATCGAGGTGCTCGGCCTCAGCCAGAATTTCGATGTCCAGACCGGCACCGAGCAGTTGAACACCTGCATTGCCCGCAAGGCCGACGGCATCATCCTGTGGCCGCTCGATCCGCAGGCCTATATCCCCGCTTTGGCGCGCGCGCAGCAGGCCAACATCCCGGCGATCCTGATCAATTCGCCGATGAGCGACCAGGCAAAGCCCTTCATCAAGTCGTTCACCGGTCCCGATGTCTACGAGGAAGGCAAGATGGCGGCCGATTCGCTGAACAGGGCGCTGAAGGGCGAGGGCAGGGTGATCGTCATCGCCGGCCAGGCGGGCAACGGCACCACGATCGGTCGTGTCGGCGGTTTCGTCGACCACCTCAAGGAACTCGGCAGCAAGATCGAGGTCCTCGACACCGTCAACGCCGACTTCGACCAGCAGAAGGCTCTCGTCGCCAGCCGCGACCTGATCACCCGCTTTGGCGACAAGATCAGCGGTGTCTACGCCAATGACGACACCATGGCGCGCGGTTTCATCGACGCCTGGAAGGAGGCCAATCCCGGCAAGCCGACGCCGCCGATCGTCGGCATCAATGGCCAGAAGGACGCCTTCGATTCGATCAAGTCCGGCGAGATGTATTCCACCATCGTCCAGTCGCCCGACGAGGACGGCAAGCTCGCCATCAACACAATGTCCGAGATCCTCGACGGCAAGGACGTCAAGGATCGCATCCCGATCCCGCTGACCGTCGTCACCAAGGAGAACGTCGAGACCACCAAGCCGGCATTCTGATTTTCAACCGCTTCTCGACACCGCTCGATCAGGCCCGGCTTTGCCGGGCCTTTTCTTTGTGGCCTTGGCCGACGGTCTGCCAAGCGTTTCAGCAATTCGGCTCCTGTCGGCTTCGGGACAGATAGCACGAAGGAGAGGCCCGCGGAGAAATACCCGCCATGGTTGAAATTGCCGATCTATGCTGATACCTTCTGAGCCGGGATAGGGGGAGCGAAAATGATTTCACCGGGGTTCATAGCGGAGCTTTTGGGCGCGGCCTTGGCCATGGCGCTTTCGGGAGCATTGGTCGCGTGGCTGTTGCGAAAGGCTACCGGCCTCGGCCTGCTTGTGTCCTATGCACTCGGCATCGCCATCATGAGCTTTGTCGCCGCAGCCTTGTATGTGTCGGGCCAGGATGGAGCTGCCGACTATCTCAGCGCCTGGATCAAATATGCGATGGCGGGTGTGGTCGGCTTCGTGATCCTCTACGCGACATCGCGCCGGTCTGCGAGCAAGGCATAGCGCTCGCTCGCAGTGCATTCATTGTTGTTCCGGTACGGCTGGGGCGGGCCTCGTGGCGCCGTTTGCAATAGACATGCCGATCCGGCACGGGCCCGCTACTGCTGCTGCAGGCCGGTGATCATGGCGATGATTTCGTTCTTGTCTGTCTTCGCGGTCTCACGCACGCCGATCTGCTTGCCGCGCCTGAGAACACAGATGCGGTCGGAGAGCTTGAACACCTGGTCGAGGCTGTGGCTGATGATCAGGATGCCGACATTGCGCTGTTTGAGCGACTGAACGATCGCTTCCACCCGGGCGGTTTCGGCGACGCCGAGTGCTGCCGTGGGCTCATCCAGCAGGATCAGCTTGCTCGCCCAATGCGTGGCACGCGCGATCGCGACGCCTTGGCGTTGGCCGCCCGAGAGGTCGCGGATGGTGGCATGGGCGGAGGGGATGCGCACGTCCAGCTCCTTCACCAGCTTTTCGGTCTCGCCGATCATCCGGCGACGGTCGAGGAGGCCGAACCGGTTCAGCGGCTCGCGGCCGAGGAACATGTTCATGTAGACGGTCTGCTGGTCGGCAAGCGCCAGGTCCTGGTAGACGACTTCGATGCCGTGCGCGCGCCCCATGGTGGCGTTGGACATCGTCACCGGCTTGCCTTCAATGACAATCGTCCCGGAGGACGGCGGATGCACGCCGGAGACGATCTTGACCAGTGTCGATTTGCCGGCGCCATTGTCGCCAACCAGGGCAACGATCTCGCCCGGAAAGACCTCGAGCGAAAAGTTCTCGATCGCGGTGATGCCGCCGAAATTCTTGCGGATGTCCTGCAACTGCAGAATGGGCGCTTTTGCGTTCATCGCTCTCTCCTAGACCGGCCAGGCATAGGCTTCGCCGAAGCCGTTCTCGATCGTTTCCACTTTCGGATTGCCCTTTGAAATGCCCGATACGCCGACGACATAGGCACGGGTGACGAAGGCCTGGCCACGGAAGCCGAACACCGCGCTGTCGCCGGGTTTCGGCATGTTGGGGCCGGCGGCATCGATCATGGCGTAGTAGTCGATCGCAGAGGGCGGCGGCACCTCGACGCTGCGCAGCGCCTTGGCAGTCGTCGTCGGTTCGGCCGAGACGATCGCCTTCACATCATACTCCGGGAAGATCGGGTCGATGTAGAAGCCGCCGCCGAAGCAATAGGCCTTGCCGCCCGACAGATGCGAGACCTCGGTCAGGTAGAGCACCGCCGGGAGTTCCGGAAGATCCTCCATCACATGCAGCGCGGTGGTACCGTGCAGCCCGTTGCCGGGCTCGCACTGGGTGGCGCCGGCATCGGCGAGCGCGGCCAGCATGACGCTGGAGGTGGTGCCCGGCGCATTGATCTCGATCCCCGTCCGGCCCGCTTTGGCCAGCGCCTCGGCCGCCTTGGCCAGCGTTCCCAGGTTGTGCGTCGGCAGCACTTTTCGCGTGGCGTGATCGAAGAGCAGGGCAGGGAAGGTGGTGATGCCGGTGAAGCGTCCGCCGGGAACGGCGTCGAGCCGATCGGCGACATCAACGATATCGGCGGCTTCGAAGCCGCCTTCATGGCCGCGATAGAAAATGTCGCCCTCGGCAGCAATGCGAGCCAGGAGATCCTGCACGTAGCCGGCGGCTTTCGCGCCCGCGCCTGCTTCCTCGGCCTTGGTGTCGTTGAAGACGGTCCAGTAGTCAGGCCTGAAGGCCCTCGCCGCGGCCCCGGCCTCGAATTTGGCGATCTGCTGCAAATGGCCGAGATGGCCAAGCTTCAGCCCCGCCTTGTGCGCGGCGCGCGCGCAGGCCATGTCGACCGCGACCGCCCGGTCGATGCCGCCGCGCATCACTGCCCGGCAGAACGAGCTCGACCGCCCGACCTGCTTGGTCATGGCGAAGATCTTCAGGCCGTTGCGGTTTGCCTCGTCCTTGAGAAGCCTGGCATTGCGTTCGACCGTGTCGAGGTCGAGCACATAGGCATTGGCCGGCAGCTTGCCTTGCTGGTGCAGCCTGATCGCCGCCTCGATGAAGGCGGGGTTGCGGCGGCGCAGAACGTCGAGAAACATGGAGGCTTTCCTTCAGCGGGATTTTTCGCGCAGCGACACGGCGACGGCGGTCAGGATGATCAGGCCGCGCACGATCATCTGGTCGGAGACCGACAGGCCCATCAGGATCAGGCCGTTGTTCAGCATGCCCATCATCAGCGAGCCGACCAGGGCGCCGACCACCGAACCCTTGCCGCCGTTGAGCAGCGTGCCGCCGACGATGACGGCGGCGATCACCGTCATCAGGTCGGTTTCGCCCAGCGTGTATTTCGCCGCCTGCAGGCGGCCGGCGTAGAGCAGGCCGGCAAGTCCGGCGAGCCCGCCGCTGATCGTCAGCACGGCCAGCCTGATCCTTGGCACACTGATGCCAGAGACGCTTGCGGCGCGGCCGTTGTCGCCGGTCGCCAGCACATGCGCACCGAAACGCGTCTCGCGGTAGATGACATGGCCGATCACGACTGCAATGACCGTCCACCAGATCAGCGACGGCACGCCGAGCAGCGAACCGGAGCCAAAAAAGCCGGTGAAGGCCTCGTTGGTGACGGAGATCGAACGCAGGTCGGTCATGGAACGGGAGACGCCGGCGAACAGGCCCATCGTCGCCAGCGTCACCAGGAACGACGGCAGCCTGACATAGGCGACCAGGATGCCGTTGATCAGGCCGATCAGCAGTCCGGCTCCGAGGCCGACGACAATGCCCGCCGCCATGCCGTGGGCGCCGATGGTGACGGCGGCGGCAAGGGCGGCCACCGCCACGATCGAGCCGATCGACAGGTCGATCTCACCGGCCGACATGACGAAGACAAGTCCGATGGCCATGATGGTCACGGGGGCCGTCTGCAGCACGATGTTCGACAGGTTGCGCACGGTGAGGAAGCCGCTGTCCCTCAGCACGACGGCGAAGAAAAGAAAGATCGCCAGAAAGCCGAGATAGACGACATATTGCTGCAGATTGAAGCGGCTGGCGAAGCTGCCCACCTCGGTATTGGTGTTGGCACTGGACATGGTCATTCTCCGATGGTGAGCGCTTCGCCTCCGCCATTTTTACTTCATAGCGTCCGCGATGGCCGCGGGTACATCCCTGTTGAGCGACTTCTTCCAGCCGTCCTTGACCGTGTCCTTGGTGACGGCGATGGAATCGACCGCGTAGAAGGGGGCGGCCTGCTTGCCGACCAGGGATCCGGCAGATGCGCGGGCCAGGGTCACGCCGATGCTGTAGGCCTCGTCGCCAACTAGCGCGGCGATGTTGCCACCCTTGACCATGTCGAGCGCGGCGGGCTCGTTGAGGTCGAGCGTGACGATCTTTGTGTGCGTGTTGCCGGCCGAACGCAGCGCGGAGAGCACGCTCAAGGCCGGCTCGGCCCAGGTCACGTAGATGCCGTCGAGATCGGGATGCTGGGTGATCATCGCCTGAGCGATGTCCTCGCTGCGCGCCGGGTCGGCCATGCCGGCCGAGGCCTCGATCTTCATGTCCGGATAATCCTGCTCGATGGTCTTCTTGAAGGCCCCGTCGCGCTGGTTGGTGACGTAGAAGTCGGCGTCATGGAAGATGTAGCCGACCTTGCCCTTCTTGCCGAGCGCCTCGGCCATGGCGACGCCTGCCTTGTTGCCCATCTGGAACAGGTCGTCGGAGACGATGGTGACATAGTCCGTGCCCTGCTTGTAACCGGCCGGGCAATTGTCGACGAAGCCGAGCTTGACACCGGCCTGGCGGGCCGGATCATAGACGGAAGCCGCGGTTGCCGGGTCGACAGGTAGCGACAGGATGATGGATGGCTTCTTGGCCATTACCGTCTCGACATCCGACTTCTGGCGGGACGCGTCGAAACCGGCATCGGTCTGCGCCACCACCTCGATGCCCAGCCGCTTGAACTCGTCGCGCGCGCCGGCGTTGACGGCGTTGGTGTATTCACTCATCTCGTGCCAAACGAGTGCCGCGGTGAACTTGCCATCCTTGATCTTCAGTTCGTCGGCCGGCGTCAGCGTCAGCGTGCTTGCCGGCACCGGCTTTTCGCCATTCGGCCCGGTGGTGACGCCCTCCGCCGCGAAGGCATGGACGCTCAACAGCGTCGCCAGTGCGGTCATGATGCCTAGAGTCTTGCGCATGTCATTTTCCCCTTTGTTTGGTGTTGAAAGGCTCCGGCGCAACGGGTCGCGCCGGAGCGAGGACTTCACTTGGCCGCGTCGAGAACCGGCTGCGGTGCCTCGCGGTTGAGCGAATCCTTCCAGCCCTGGGCGACGTTGTCCTTGGTCACGGTGAGGGCCGGTGCAACGACGAAAGCCGGCGTCTGCTGGCCGAGCAGCGACTTCATGCCGGCCGCGGCCATGGCGCGGCCGAGCTCGTAGGCTTTGTCGGCGACGAGTGCCGAGACGTTGCCGCCCTTGACCATGTCCAGCGCCACCGGCTCGGCGAGGTCGAGCGTGACGATCTTGGTCCTGGTGTTGCCGGCGCCGCGCAGTGCCGAAAGTACGCCGTCGGCCGGCTCTGCCCAGGTCACGTAGATACCGTCGAGATCGGGATGCTGCAGCAGCATGGCGTTCGCCAGTTCCTCGGCGCGGGCCGGATCGGAAATGCCCTGTTCGGCGACGATCTTGATATCGGGATAGTCCTTCTCGATGGTGGTCTTGAAGGCCTGGTCGCGCTGGTTGGTCACGTAGTAGGTGGCGTCGTGGAAGATGTAGCCCACCTTGCCTTTGCCGCCGATGGCCTTGGCCATCGCATCCGCCGCCTGCTTGCCCATCTGGAACAGGTCGTCGGTGACGATGGAGGCGTAGTCGGTGCCTTGCTTGTAGTCCTTGGGCAGGTTGGACAGGAACACCAGCTTGGCGCCGTCCTTGACCGCCTGGCGGAAGGCTTCGGCCGAGGTGACCGGGTCGAGCGGCAGCGACAGGATGACGTTGGGCTTGGCGGCAAGGGCTGTCTCGATGTCGCTGCGCTGGCGGGCGGCGTCGAACTGGGCGTCCGTCTTCACCGCGATGGTGATGCCGGCGCGGGCGAACTCGTCGGTGGCGCCCGCGGTCACCGCGTTGGTGAAGTCGGAGGACGTGTGCCACAGCAATGCTGCCTTGTAGCCCTTGTTCTTGAGCGCCGCGATATCGGCGTCGCTCAGCGTCACGGCGGAACTCGGCGTGGCGGTTTCGCCTTGCGGGCCGACCGTCTGGGCCCATGCCGCATGGGCGGCGAGCAGCAATCCGCCGGCACAAGCGGCGGCAAGTATTTTCTTCATCAGCATGTCATCTCTCCCATTTCTGCTTCGTTGGTCATTCAATCGGCGACGCCGCAGTAGCGGGCCATGAAGGCTGCGAAACCGACGACGCCGGCGAGATACTCCTCGACGTCGACGTGCTCCTCGAAAGTGTGGCAGTTTCTGATGTCGCCGGGCGCGCAATAGACCGCCGGAATGCCAAGCCGGTTGACGAAGAAAGGCTGCTCCGACCAGAAGGGCGCGCCCTCGATCACGCCTCGTCCACTCATCGCCCCGGCCATCGCTTCGGACAGCATGACGACCTCGGCCTGCGTCTCGTCGATCTCGGCGGCGGTCCCGCCAAGCGGATGGTCGCGGCCGGCCGGATAGGCGAATTCGACGGTGATTTCCGGATCGCTGATCGCTCCGTGCACGGCAGCCTCGATTTCGGCGGCGGCGGTGTCAAGCGGCTCGCCGGGCAAGAGCTTGCGGATGAGCGACAGCGTGCAGCGCTCCGGCACGGCGATGTAGCCGCCGCCGGCAAGGCCAGTGATGAGCAGGAAGCCGTGCCCGATGAGCTTGTGCTCTACGCGGGCGGCGACTTCATCGGAATGCTTCCACAGTGCCGTCATCACGGCGTGGCTGGCCCGCAAGGCATCCTTGCCGAGTTCTGGCACACCGAAATAGGCGGATTTGCCCGAGATGGTGATATCCGTGATGAGAAAGCCGATCTGCGCCGGGTAGACGGCAAGACGGGTAGGCTCGACATAGACAGCAAAATCAGGTGCCGCGATCTCGCCGGCCTCGATGCGTCCGACGAAATCCTTGATGCCTGCGGATATGCCGTTTCCGGGCTGGCCGCTCTCTTCATCGCCTACGAAGGCGAAGGCCACGTCGCCCTTGAGGCGGATGCCGGCCCTGTCGAGCAGCGAGAGTGCCGCAAGCGAGGCTGTGATCCCCGCCTTCAGGTCCCCCGACCCGCGGCCCCAGACGGCGCCGTCGACGACCGGTGCCGCGAACGGGTCCTCGCGTTCGGTGCCTTGCCAATGCTCGCGCCAGCCATCGACATGGACGGTGTCGGTATGGCCTATCAACAGCAGGCGCTTGCCCTGGCCCGCGCCCTTGTGCTCGCCCCATATGTTCGGCCGGCCGGGCAGGAACTCCGCCCTGTTGACGCCGCTCAGGCCAAGCTGGCGCATCTTCGCCTCGAGAAAGGCGACGAAATTGGCCTCGTTGCCGGTGATGCTCTCGCGGCCGATGGCGCCTCGGAAGAGCGTCAGCGCCTGGTCGCGGTCTAGGGCCGCCCGCAGGCGGGCAACGATGTCGTCCTTCATAGCGCAGCCTCCTTCAAGGCGGCCGCCTGGCCCGGCGGCAGCGAGATGCGGCCATCCGGCGCGTCGACGCCGAACAGGGTGTTGTGCAATTGGCCAAGGCCGATCGCCGCCGCACCTATGAGTGCTGCCCGCGAACCGAGCTCGCTCGCCTCGACCGTGATCGGATAGGGAAAGCACAGCGGCAGCAGGGCCTGCACCCTGGACAGTATTTCTGGCCGCAGGCCGATCGATCCGCCCAGAATGACCTTTTCGGGATTGGCGATCGCGGCAATGGCGGCGACGCCTTGCGCCAGATGGCGGGCAGTTTCGTCGAGCACGGCAAGGGCGTCCTTGTCCCCCTGGGCAGCGTTCTCGAAGATATGGGGCACGGTGGCCTGCCTGCCAGTCAAGGCCTGGTAGCGCTCCATCATCGCATGTGTGGCCACCGCCCGCTCGAACGCCCCGGTGCGCCGCGATTCGTCCGCGAACGGATCGGCGCCGATTGGCATGAAGCCGATCTCGCCGGCGGCATGGGTGGCGCCTCGCACAAGGTGGCCGCCCAGCATCAATCCGCTGCCGACGCCGGTGCCGAGCGCGATATAGGCCAGATTGTCAATGCCCTGGCCCTGGCCGAGCCAGTTCTCGCCGAGCACGGCCAGATTGACGTCGTTCTCAATCATCACGGCCATGCCGAGCGCCTTCTCGAAGGCATCGAGCACGTTCATCGTGTCGAAGCCGGCGATGTTCGGCGCCAGCAGGATGCGGCCGGTCGAAGGATCCGGTGCGCCCGGTGCGCCGATGACGGCGAGGCGTATCTTCTTGCGGGGAACGCGCTGCTTGACCGCGGCCTGGAAGGCAATCGCGGCAATCTGGTCGACGACGAACTGGCCGCCACGCGGATCGGTCGGCGTCGCGGCTTCCGCGAATATCTGGCAGGCAAGGTCGGTCAGCGCGACGCGCACCTTGGTGCCGCCAAGATCGACGGCGATGATGTAGGCAGCGTCGTGGACCAACTCATAGGTGACGGCAGTGCGCCCGACATGGCCGCTGGTTCGGCCGGTCTCCTGCACCCAGCCTTCCTGCTCCAAACCGCGCACGATTTCCGAGATTGTCTGCTTCGACAGGCCGGTCAGCTTGGCGATGGAGGCACGTGAGATCGGCCCGCCCTGAACGATCGCCTCCATGACGGAGCGCTGCGAGAACTGGCGAGAGATGCGCGGCAAGTCACTCACGTCGAACCTCAATTAATTCGTTCTATGACCGAACTTATTAATTGAATTCAGGTCTGTCAACTGGCAGACGAAAGGGACTGAATACCTAGTTCTTGTCGACCGGCTTCGAACGCATGCGCGACACCGTCTCGCGCTCGGCACGTTTGGAGCGCAGCGGCGGCAGGCCGCGGTCGATCAGGTCCATGTCCTCCAGTACCATGTCGCCCATGCGCTTGAACGCGATGTCGAGCGCGCCGGCGCGGTGGGCGGAGCGCAGGAAGCCGGGCAGGGCGCGAACGGGATGGTCCTGCGCCAGCGGCTCTTCCGGGAAGACGTCGCTGGCGGCGACGATATGGCCGCTTTTCACCGCCGCCATCAGCGCTGGGAAGTCGACGACACCGGCGCGGCTGAGCAGGATGAAGGCGGCGCCCTTGCGCATGCTGGCGAAGGCCGGGCGGCCCAGAAAGCCTTGGTTCTCCGATGTCACGGAGGCGACGACGAAAACGAAGTCGCTCTGCGACAGCACCTCTTCCAGTGAGGCCGGCTCGACGCCATTGTCGATCAGGATCGACGGCGGCAGCCAGGGATCGAAAACCCTGGTGCGGGTGCGAAAACCCGACAGCAGACGGTTCAGCGCGCGGCCGAGATCTCCGAAGCCGATGATGCCGACATCGGCGCCCGACAAAAGCCGCGCCGTCTGGTTGCCGTCCCCGCCCCACAACTCCCGCCCCTGCCGGAAGGCGAGGTCGGCGTCGACGATGTTGCGGGCGAGGTTGAGTGCCATGGCAAGGCCAAGCTCGGCCACCGGCTCGGCAAACACCAGGCCGGTGGTGACGACGTGGATGCCGCGCGCAAAAAGCGTCTCATAGGGCATGTTGTTGATCAGGTTGGTCTCGACATTGAAGATGCAGCGCAGCGCCTTCATCTGCTCCAGCGTTTCCGGCGAAATCGGCGGCTGGCCGATGATGTAGCGCGCTTCCGCCAGCACATCGGCCGGCAGTTTCGCGACGCCGTCGGGTGTGGTCTCGATGATGCGGTAATTCGCCCGTAACCGCGCCAGCTGTGGCGGCGTGAAGATGAGGTCGAGCGTGCGTGGTTCCGGCGCGCTGATGACCAGCGGCAAGGCATTGTTTGGCATGGCAATTCCTCCCGGGCGCGATATTATCGCTCGTTCGCGAGGGACAAAATACCTCCGATTAAACGATTTACAACCGCGAAAAATCGATTTACTCATTTTGGCAGCGGACGAAGAATGCGTTTGTCCGCGCCTCGGGAGGAGGACCAATGGCGCATCGCGAAGCCCGGCAGCGGCGTCCGTCGATCCACGACGTGGCAAGCCGCGCCGGCGTGTCCGCCGCCACCGTCTCCAAGGTCATGGCCGGCGTCACCACGGTGAAGCCTGAGAATGCACAGCGCGTCTTCGATGCCATCGAGCAATTGGGCTATCGTGTCGATCCACTCGCCTCCGACATGCGCCGGGCCAAGCGTCGCATCATCGGCGCCATCATGCCGGAGTTCGAAAGCGAGTTCTTCGGCCAGATGGTCACGCAACTCGAAAGCCTGGCCGAGCAGCGCGGCTACACGCTGGTGGCGGCCTCGAGCCGCGAATCCGAGGCAAGGGAAAAGGAAATCCTCGCCCGTATGCATGACTGGCGGGTGGCCGGCGTGGTGCTGGCGCCGGTGCGCAACGAGCATGGCCCGGCCGCCGAATTCATGAAGGCCAACGGCATGACCGGTGTGCTGATCGACCGCGTGCTGTCCGACGATGCTTTCGACACCGTGTCCGCCGACAGTGCCGTGGCCAGTGCCGAGGTGGCGCGCGAACTGATCGGCAAGGGCCACCGCCACATACTGGTCGTCGGCCTTGGCGAGCAGGCGGCCACCGTGCGCGCCCGTCTCGACGGGTTCCGCGCCACCGCGCTCAAGCTGGCGCCGGATGTGCGCATTGACGTCGTGCTTGCTGAAACCGATGTCGAACCGCTCAGGACGCAATTGCGCGAATACTTCGACAAAGGCGAAGGCAAGGGGCCGGGCGAGCGACCGACGGCCGTCTATTCGCTGTTTCTCAAGGGCACACTGGTGGCGCTGTCGGAGTTTCGCCGGCGCGGCTGGCATTGCCCCAATGACATTTCGCTGGTCGGCTTCGACGACGCCGAATGGATGCAGGTGACATGGCCGGCCATCGCCGCCGTGGTGCAGCCGGTTCACCAGATCGCCGTCCACGCCATGGACGCATTGTTTCGCCGGATTGAAGGCGAGGAGGGGCCGCCGATCGCGCGGCTCGAACCTTGCCGGGTTTTGATGCGGGAATCCGTTGGCTCGCCAGGCAACGTCCCGCATTCCGGGGGAGGAGACCGACAATAGCCCCCATTGTCGAAGACGGAAGGCAGGCGCCGGACCTGGCTGCGGCTCGCGGCGTGAGACATCAACAGGAGGAAGGCAATGACATCGTTCGTTCTGAAGATAAATCGATTTACTCTGGCTTTCGGCGTGGCAATGGCGTTCTCGGCCATCTCCGTCGCCAGGGCAGACGACGCCGAATACGGCGTGCTGATGAAGACGCTGGCCAATCCGTTCTGGGGCGCGATGGCCCAGGGCGTCGATGCCGGCGCCAAGGAAGCCGGCGTGAAAATCTTCCAGCAGGCAGCCGAGAGCGATCAGGCGGCGGAGCCGCAGCTGAACCTCTGCAACACCATGCTGGAGCGCAAGCCGGCGGCGATGATCACCGCCGCCATCAACTCGACCAATCTGCTGCCATGCCTGAAGACGGCGCAGGACGCCGGCATCAAGATCGTCGATCTCGACAACAATCTCGACCAGAAGGTGCTCGACAAGGAAGGCATCAAGGTCACCTTCCACATCGGCTCCGACAACAATGCCGCTGGCGCGCAAGGGGCCGAATATCTCGTCTCCAAGCTCGGCAAGGATGCCAAGGGCCCGGTGCTGGTGGTCGAGGGCCTGTCGGGCAACATCACCGGAGAGAAGCGCGCCAAGGGTTTTGCCGACAAGCTGAAGGAGTTGGCACCGGGGCTGGTCATCGTCGCCTCGCTGCCCGGTGACTGGGATCGCGGCAAGGCAGCGTCGATCGCCACCGACACGCTGACGGCGCATCCCGACCTCGTCGCCATCTTCTGCGCCAATGACGGCATGGCGCTGGGTGCCGTCGAAGCCGTCTACGCCGCTGGCAAGGGACCGCAGGTGACCATCATCGGCGTCGACGGCAATTCGGATGCGGTCAAGTCGATCAAGGAAGGCCGCCTCAATGCCTCGGTGGCGCAGCTGCCCTACCTGGTCGGCAAGCAGGCGGTCGAGAATGTCAAGAAGGCGCTGGCCGGCGACAAGGTCGAGGACAGCATCGCCGTGCCGACCTTGGTGCTGACCAAGGACGTGCTCGACGCCGGCAAGGAGCCGATGCTCGAATACGTGAAGTAGGAAGGGAATGGGCAGTAGGCAGTAGGCAGTAGGCGGTAGGCGGTAGGCAGTAGGAGAAATAGGCGGTTCGTAATGCTCGGATCGCTCTCTTATTCCCTGCTGCCTAATCCCCACTGCCTACTGCCTTGCTGCCCTCATCAAAGGTGCGAAAACATGGCTTCTGAAATGGCACAGCCCGGTTTCTGGGCCCGGGTGCAGCGCGCATCCGTCGAACGGCTCCACATTCGCTTGGAATCGCTGCTGGTGCTCTTGGCACTGAGCGCCGTCATGGCGGTGCTGTCGCCCTATTTCCTGTCGCTCAGCAATGTCCTCAACATCCTCTTGGCGACCTCGACAATCGGCGTGCTGGCGATCGCCGCCACCTTCGTCATCGGCTCGGGCGGTCTCGATCTGTCACTCGGCTCGGTCATGGGCTTGTCCGGCGTCGCCGGCGCCTTCGTCGCCGTCAATCTTGGCTGGTGGTCGCCGCTGGCTGTCGCCGCCTGCATTATCGCGGGCGGCATAGCCGGCTACATCAACGGGCAGCTCGTCACCCGCGCCTTCGTGCCGGCCTTCATTGTCACGCTCGGCATGCTCGGTTTGGCGCGCGGGCTGGCGCTGGTCATCTCGCAGGGCAGGGCGATCTATGGCCTGCCGCCCGAAATCGTCTATATCGGCCAGGGCCGCCCATTCGGCATTCCGATGCCGGTTATCCTCCTGGTGCTGACGGCCATCGTCGCGCATTGCCTGCTCGCCTATACGCGCTTTGGCCGCCACACGCTGGCGCTTGGCGACAGCGAGGGGGCGGCGCGCGCCGCCGGCATCCGCGTCGAACACCACCGCCGCATCATCTACACTCTGTCGGGCGCGCTCGCCGGTCTTGCCGGCCTGCTGTTCACCGCCCGCGTCAATGCCGGCGACCCGACCGCCGGCATCAACTATGAGCTCACGGCCATCACCGCCGCGATCATCGGCGGCACCAACCTGTTCGGTGGCCGCGCCTCGATCCTCGGCACCATGATCGGCGCGCTGATCATGGGCGTGCTGCAGAACGGACTGACGCTGCTGGCGGTGCAATCCTACTACCAGCAGATGGCGATCGGCGCCGTGCTGATCCTGGCCGTCTTCATCGACCAGTACCAGGTCAGGAAGGAGTCACGCGTATGACCCTTCTCACCCTGCAAGGCATCCGCAAGAGTTTTGGCGCCGTCGACGTGCTGCATGGCGTCGACCTCTCGGTCGAGGCTGGCGAGGTGATCGGCCTCGTCGGCGACAATGGCGCCGGCAAGTCGACGCTGATGAAGACCATCACCGGCATCTACCGGGCGGATTCCGGCTCCATCCAGCTCGACGGCCGGGATATCCTGCCGCTCGATCCCGGCCAGCGGCGCCGGCTCGGCATCGAGATGATCTACCAGGACCTGTCGCTGGCCAGGCAGCAGGACGTGGCCGCCAACATCTTCCTCGGCCGCGAGCCGGTGAAGAAGCTGTTCGGCCTGTTTCCCCGCTTTGTCGACAAGGCCGAGATGGACCGGCAGGCGGCCAGGATGATCGAACGGCTGGGCGCGCATCTGCCGTCGATCAACCGCCCGGTCGGCTCGTTCTCGGGCGGCCAGCAGCAGTCGGTGGCGATTGCCCGCGCCCTGACCTTCAACCCCAGGCTGGTCATCATGGACGAGCCGACGGCGGCCCTTGCCGTGCGCGAGGTGCAGAGCGTGCTCGACCTCATCCGCCGGCTGAAGTCGGAAGGCATCGCCGTCATCCTGATCTCGCACCGGCTGAACGACGTGCTGGCGGTCACCGACCGCATCGTCGTGCTGCGCCACGGCCGCGCCGAGGCCGATCTCGTCACCGCGAAGACCAACATGAACGAAGTCGTCGGTCGCATCGTCGGCGGCGGCGACACCAGCGCCGCGGCGGCGCACGAACAGAGAGGCTGAGCTGATGAATACCTTCGGACTGCACACTTTCGCCATCGCGCCGGTATGGGACCTCGATCTGATCGAGCCGCAGATGGAGCGGTTGAAGGGGCTGGGCATTGGCCTCCTGGAAATCCCGCTGTTGCGCCCGGAGGAGATTGACACCAGACGCACGCACGCCTTCGCCGAACGCTGGGGGGTGGAACTCATCCCATCGCTGGGTCTGCCTGCCTCGCTCGACGTGGTGGCGCGGCCGGACGAGGCGCTGGCTTTCCTCGAACCGGCCTTCGCCGTCTGCGAAGCGGTGGGCAGTGAAGCACTCGGCGGCGTCACCTATGGCACGATCGGCAAGACCTCGGGCCGCGCGCCGACCGCCGGGGAAATCGAAGGCATGTGCCGCTTCCTTGGCCGCGCCGCCAAGGCTGCCAAGGCACATGGGCTGAAGCTCGGCATCGAACCCTGCAACCGCTACGAAACGCACCTGATCAATCGTGGCATTGATGCAACGCGCATCATCGAACGCGTCGGCGCCGACAACATCTTCATCCATCTCGACACCTACCATATGCATATCGAGGAGGAGAGCTTTGACGCCGGCTTCAAGGCCGCGGCGCCCTATCTCGGCTATGTCCATGTCTCCGAAGCCAATCGCGGCGTACCGGGACGCGGCATGCTGAACTGGGCGGCCTGCATGAAGGCGATCGCCGATATCGGCTACTCCGGCGCCATAACGCTGGAAAGCATGAACCATGTCGATGTCGACATTGCCGGCGGGCTGGCGGTGTGGCGGCCGGTGGCCGACAATCCCGACGATGTGATCGGCGTCGGCCTGCCGTTCCTGCGCGAGGAAGCGAGGAAGGCGGGGCTGACGTTGGGATAGTCCAACCAATTGCGGATGAGGAGTTCTAAACCGCCGACGCTTACGAGCAGTTTACGAGCGTGGACTAGGATGGATCCCGTCCGATTCGCTTGGAAATGTCATGAGCAGAGCCCTCACTTCATTCGCACTGGTCGCCGTCCTGTCGGCATTGCTCATGGCTCTGAGCCTGGCGGTGGCCAGGCACGGCTATCCGTTCGGTGCGGTCGGCGTGAAACGCCTCGACGGCATCGCCGATGCCGGGACATTCATTCCGCTCGCCGCCATCTACTTCTTCAGCGCGCTGCTGATGATGATCCTGCCCATCCGCGCCGCCAGCATCGTGCTGACCAATGCCGCGGATGCCCTCTTCTGGACGGTGATCGTGCTGTTTGCCACCATCATCGGCTGCCTGGTCGCCAGATGGGTGTTCGGCCAGCATGATGTCCTGTGGGCATTGCTGAACTGGCGGTTCCTGTTCGCCGCCGCCATCGTCGGATGCCACATCGTCATGAACGACCTGCGGCGCAACGTCCTGCTGCGTAGCCTGTTTTTCGTCATCTTCGCCGCCGCGACCCTGGCCTGCCTGTTCTGGTCCTTCATGCTCCGATAGGCGTGGCTCTGGACCTGCCTGTGGCTGGTCGCCGGCGGACGTCGTCGTCCACCAGTATGCCGCCGAGCCAGAGGGCGCGCGAAGCTCGCCTCCCGCTCTCGAAGCTCTGCCCGATGAAGTGCGGATGGTCCGACTCGCCGTGGCCGCAGAGCGCACGCGCGTGGAATACGTTTCCGCCCGATCCCAGAAGCTTGGCGTAGAACGAATACGCCCTGGCGAATTCGGACGACGATCGAACGTCGCTGTTCATCTGGCCCTCTCCCTACCGGACGATCCGCAAGTCCCGTGAAAGCGATGACAGGATTTCCGCGCCCGCCTTGCGCACCACCACGATCTCTTCGAGCCGGATGCCGAAACGACCGGGCAGATAGATACCCGGCTCGATGGTGAACGTCATCCCCTCGTCGAGCACGGTTTCCGATGAGGCGGTGATGAAGGGCGGCTCATGGACCTCCAGGCCGATGCCGTGGCCGGTCCTGTGCACGAAGTAGTCGCCGTAGCCAGCCTCAGTGATCACCTGCCTCGCCGCTGCGTCCACGTCCCTGGCTCGCGCGCCGACGCGGGCGGCCCGGATTCCCGCCTCGACCGCCCGGTTCACGATCGCATGGATCTGGTCGTAACCTTCCGGCGCGTGCCCCACCGCCGCCATGCGCGTCATGTCGCTGTAGTACCCGTCCTTGTATCCGGCGATGTCGATGACGACGGCATCGCCGGCCGCAAGCTTTCGCTCTCCGGTGCTGTGGTGTGGGTAAGCGCTGTTTGGCCCGCCGCCGATGACCCAATAGCCGAGCCTGGCGCCGTGCCGGGCGAAAGCCTCCTTGATCGCGATCTCGACCTCCAGTTCTGATCGGCCTGCGGCAAGGGCGCTGAAGGCTGCTTGCATAGCCTCGTCATTGATCTCTGCGATGGCCTTCAATCCAGCGATCTCGTCCTCGCTCTTGCGCATGCGAAGGGCACCGATCGTGTCGGTGGTCACGCTGCGCAGCGCGGCCGGCAGCGCATCGATCAGAAGCAGGACGTGATCGGCTCGCATGGTCTCGTCGAAGACGACCTTGCGCGCGGTCTTGCCGCCCACGGCAGTCAGCGCGGCGTCGAGCGCGCGCGATGGGCTTTCCTCGTCGCTGCACACAAAAATCGGAATATCCGTCAGGGTGCGGACAGCTTCAACGTCGAGCGACGGCAGCACGAACGCCTCCGTGGTCATGCTGACGATGAGCAGGCACAACCGTTCGGTGGCCATCGGATGGAAGCCGACCAGCCAGTCCATGTTGGCGCCGGGGGCCAGGGCGACGAGATCCGCGCCGGCTTCCTGCATCGCTCCGCGCAACGCGGCCAGACGTTTTTCCGTGTCGACCGTCCCGGCAGGATTCATACTCGCCTCGCATGCGACATTGATGGATGACCGTCGCACAATGGGGCCTGCGGCGAGCCTGTCGTCCGCTCTTTTTTTGAGGCCGGCACCGTCAGGCGAGGGGATAATACCGGCAAAGGAATTCGTGTCTAGACATCCATGTACATTTTACCGATATGTTGTTTGCCGACCTGTCTGGTCGCGGGCGAGACGGCCTGTCATCGTGTCGCATGAAAGGAACCTCGGTGATTCCAGCCCGGCTCGGCGATCCCCAGAAGTCTGCCGCCGTCTGGCATTGCGCCATCAAGGAACCGCAAAAATATTGGCTGCCCAGGGCCGGTGGTTGTTCATATATTAAAGCAGGGAACAAGAATCGGAGTTCAAGCGTGCCTGCACTGAAAGACTCGCCGATACTCACGGAACAAACCGATCTGCCGATTTCCGACCGTGCCATCCGCACGACGAAGAGCGATTGGCTCAACCTTGCGATACGAACGTTGATCTCGGATGGCATCGATCATGTAAAAATACAGGTCATGGCAAAGAAGCTCAACGTATCGAGGTCCAGCTTCTATTGGTTCTTCAAGAGCCTCCAGGACCTTCACGATCAACTTCTGCAGAACTGGCTGAACAATTACACGGCCCCGATCATCGAGCGCGCCATGCGGCCGGCACCCTCGATCAACCGTGCCATCCTGAATGTCTTCGAATGCTGGGTGGATGAGAGGCTGTTCGATCCGAAGCTCGACAATGCCGTGAGATTATGGGCGCGCCGCGAGAAGGCGGTTCGAGCGGTCGTCGAGGAAGCCGACAACAGGCGGGTCGACGCCATCACCGCCATGTATTCCCGATACGGTTATGACGCCGAGAATGCGTTGATCCGTGCCCGCGTGCTCTATTTCATGCAGATCGGCCACTACACGCTCGATATCCAGGAGCCGATGGACGCCAGGCTTTCGCATGTTCCGGCCTATCTGCGCGCCTTCAGCGGGCAGGAGCCCGAGCTCGAGGACATCAAGCATTTCGATGCCTTCGTGGCCCGCGCCACCAATAAAAACAGCGGCGATAAATAGTCGGCTAATTTATCGCCGGATATTTCGGGCCGCATTCTCCATCCAGGTCCACAGATAGGCTGCAAGGCCGCGGTCGACATGGATGCGCAGCGTCGTGTCATGGCGATAGACGATCGCATCAATGCCGGCGAAGGACAGTGCTGCGCTCGCGCTGGTCTGTTTGGGGTCCAGCGTCGTGCCTCGCGCCATGAACGCGTCGACCGCCTCGCCAATGACGTCGAATATGTGCAGCCCGGCGCTGATCTCCGTCACGGCGAAACCTTGGCTGTACCATCCCGTTGCCATGCCGAGCGGCGTGGCGGATATGGCCAGCAGGCGGTCGCGCGCTAGACGGACCGTATAGCGTCCGCCCTCTGCCGGAGCGAATGCGCTGACGGCCGTCCCGTCGAAGCCGGATGCCTCGGCCCAGGCGGCGAGGTCGCCGCTGACGAGGCGTTGATGCAGCCCGGAGACGGAGCCTATCCTGAGCCCGGACACCTCGATGATGGCGTCTTGCCAGTCCGGCGCCTTCGACCATTTTTCCGAGAGATTACGCATCGAGCCGGCCTCCTTCTGGATCGAAAGCACAGGGTGCGGAGATCGTCGCGTGCCTGACCTTGCCCAGATGCTGGATCTCGATCGTCTCGCCATGGCGTGCGGCGCCGCGTTGGATCAGGCCAAGCGCGACCGGCCGGCCCAGTGTCGGGCTCTGGTAGCTGGAGGTGACGAAGCCGAGGCTCGAAAGCTTGCCGTCGCGGCGTTCGATCCCATGCGCGCCTGTCGGCAGCGGCGCTTCGCCCGACGGCACCGTCAATCCGACCAGCTTCATCCGGTTGTCGCGCGAGGCCTCCTCGGTGAACAGCGAGCGGCGACCGACGAATTCGGTCTTGCGTTTGGCGCGTGGGCCCTCGACGCCGAGATCGTGCGGCAGCGTGGTGCCGTCCGTGTCCTTGCCGATCACGATATAGCCCTTCTCGGCGCGCAGGATCATCAGCGCCTCCAGGCCGATCACGACAGCGTCGAAAGTCTGGCCGGCGTCACGCAAGCGTTGCCACAAGGGTTCGGCGCGATCCGCCCGGATGGACACCTCGTAGCTCCGGTCGCCGGTGAAGCTGACGCGGGCGACGCGGACAGCGTCGCCGGCGTAGACGCCGTGGCCGATCGCCATATGCGGCAGGTCGGCATCATCGAGTGAAAGGCCCAGCTGCAGCGTTTCGAGCAGCTTCCTGGAATTCGGTCCCGAAACGGTCAGTGTCGCCATCTCGGCGGTGGCATTGTGGATATAGACGGAGCCACGTCCGAACCGGTCCTGCCGCCATTCCTCCAGCCGCGCATGCACGGAGGTCACGTGCGAGGAGGAGCACGACACGATGAAGCGGTGTTCGTCCAGGCGCACCAGGATGCCGTCGTCGAACACCACGCCATTTTCCGACAGCATGAAACCGTAGCGGCAGCGGCCGGGTTTCAGCGTCGACATGGTGTTGTAGTAGATGAAGTCGACGAATTCGGCGGCTTGTGGCCCCATCACCTCGATCTTGCCGAGCGTCGAGCCGTCGAACAGCGCCACAGATTGGCGCGCGCGCCGCGCCTCGTCCTGGATCGAGCCGTCCGCATCGCCGCTGCCATAGTAGGCCGGCCGCAACCAGCCGCCATATTCCTGGAAGACGGCGCCATCGCCGCGATGGGCGTTTTCCAAGGGCAGCCGGCGCACCGGCGCCATCAACTCGCCGTATCGCGCGCCGGCAAAACTTGCGAGCGGAACAGGCGTGAACGGCGGACGGTAGGTGGTGGTGCCGACTTCCGGCACCGTGCGTCCGGTGATCCCAGCCATGACAGCCAGACCTGCCAGATTGGAGGTCTTGCCCTGGTCGGTCGCCATGCCGAGCGTGGTGTACCGCTTCAGGTGCTCGACCGAGACGAAATTCTCCCGCGCTGCAAGCTCGATGTCCTTCACGGTCACATCGTTCTGGTAGTCGATCCAGATGCGTCCTTTCGAGCCGGGCACCGGCCATGCGGCGACAATGCCGCCGGTCGCTTCCGGTCCGGTGCTGCGCGGTGGCGTCGCTTGCGTTTGGCCAAGAGGCGCAACGGCCTTGCCGGCGCTTGCGAACACTTCCGTCAGCGAGACCGCGCCAGTGGCGGCACCGGCAACAGTGATACCCTCGACCGGGTCGCCGGGCAGGAAGGCCGCGCGCGCCTCGCTCCAGGCGAGCTTGCCCTTGGCCTGGCAGAAGAGATGGATGGTCGGCGTCCAGCCGCCGGAGACGAGCAGGCTGTCGGCGTCGAGCCTCGTACCGTCGTCCAACAGCACGCCTTCGACGCGCATCCTGCCGCGGGCTGCGGCAACGCTGCGCCCGGTGATCAGCCGCACGCCGGCGGGCATGGCCGGGGTTCCCTCCCGGCGGACATCGACCAAAGTGACGTCTGCGCCGGCGCCAGCCAGTGCGCCGGCAACCTCGTAGGCACTGTCATTGCTGGTGGCGACAACCACGCGGCGACCGACAAGCACCGCGTGCCGCTTGAGATAGGCGAGTGCCGCATCCGCCGACATGATGCCCGGCAAATCATTGTTGGCGAAAGGCAGCGGCCGCTCGATGGCGCCGGTCGCGAGAATGATATGGCGTGGCCTGACCCGCCATAGCGTGTCCGGCCGCCCGTCGAGGTGGCGTTGGTTCAGGCCGACCAGATTGTGGTCGTAGATGCCAAAGGCCGTGGTTGCCGGCAGCACGCGATGGCCGCCATCGACGAGGTCACGAACCGTCTCGTCGATCCAGGCTGCGGCGGGTTTGCCGTCGATCTCGCCGGCCCGATGTCCCAGAGATCCGCCCGGCGTCTGCTGATCGTCGACCAGCATGACGGAAAGGCCGGTGCCGGATGCGAGTTTCGCCGCGGCAAGCCCGGCAGGTCCCGCACCCACCACCAGCACGTCGCAATGCGCGTTGATCTGGTCGGCCCGGCCCGGCGATGTCCAGTCCGCTTCCGCCTTGCCCAGTCCCGCCATGGCGCGGATGCGCGGCTCGAACATGTGCCAGTCCGGCCACATGAAGGTCTTGTAGTAGAACGCCGCCGGAATGAAGCGCGAGAAGCGGTCAAGGAAGGCGTTGCGGTCGGCCTGCGCGTTGGGGGAGGCGTTGACGCTCCTGGCGATCAGGCCCTCGCGCGCCGGCTCGGTCGTGGCGCGTGTGTTGGGCGTCGGGCCGACCTTGCCGCTGATATCGACCAGCGCATTCGGCTCCTCGACGCCGGCACCCCAGATGCCACGCGGCCGGTGATATTTGAAGCTTCGGCCGACGATCGCGACATCGCCGGCAAGCAGTGCCGAGGCGATCGTGTCGCCGGCAAAGCCGTGCACGGTGCCGCCGTCGAAGCTGAAACGAATGGGGCTGGAACGGTCGATGGCGCTGCCGCCCAAGGGAAGACGTGACGCGCTCACGCCGCGTGCTCCCCGCCGAGCGCGGTCGAGGACAGCACCTTGTGGGTGACGGTGTCACGTTCCATGAGGAAGAACTCACTGCAATTCATGTGGACCCAGATCTCGCGCGTCGTGCCCTTCGGGTTGCCGCGCATGTAGAGGTAGTTTGCCCAGCGGTCGATGGGCACATCCGTGCCGTCCGGCCGGAGGTTTCCGGCCTCGCCGCCATAGTGGAATTCGGTCTCGTCGCGCGGACCGCAGAACGGGCAGGGGAAGAGCTGCATGGGAACCTCTAGTGGTAATCTTTATGCATGTCGTTGCCCCAAAACCGCTGCGCACTTCTGGGCGACATGCATTAGTGCGCGATGCCGGAGCCGGCCGCTTCGTCGATCAGCCGGCCGGTGGCGAAGCGGTCCAGGTCGAACGGGCGGCTGATGTCATTGTGCTTGCCGGTTGCCAGCAATTGCGCCAGCAGCGTGCCTCCGGCGGGAATGGCCTTGAAGCCGCCAGTGCCCCAGCCGCAATTGAGGAACAGGCCGGGCAGCGGCGATTCGCCGATGATCGGCGAGGAGTCCGGCACGACGTCGACGATCCCCGCCCATTGCCGCATCAGCTTCAACTGGCCGAAGATCGGGAACATCTCGAGGAGGCCGGCGATCACCGTCTCCAGTGTCGGCAGGTTGCCGCGCTGCGCATAGGAGGGGATGCGGTCGAGCCCGCCGCCGATGACGATCTCGCCCTTGTCCGACTGGCTGACATAGACGCCGGTGCCGGGCGACAGCACAACCGTGTCGAGGATCGGCTTCACCGGCTCGGAGACACAGGCCTGCAGCGCGTAGGAATTGATCGGCAGGCGAAAGCCCGCCTTGGCCGCCAGCACCGACGAATGTCCGGCCACCGCCATGCCGATGCGATCTGCACGGATCGCGCCGCGCGTCGTCTGGACGCCGCGGCAGCGGCCACCCTCGATGATGAAATCGGTGATCTCGCAATTCTGGATGATGTCGACGCCGAGCCGGCTCGCGGCTCGCGCATAGCCCCATGCGACCGCATCGTGGCGCGCCGTGCCGGCCCGGCCTTGCCATATGCCGCCAAACACCGGGAAGCGCGCATCCGGCGCAAAATTGTACATGGGCGCCACACGCCGCACATCGTCCGGCGAAAACAGCTCGGCATCGATGCCGTTGATCTGCATGGCGTTGACGGTGCGTGCGCCGACTTCCATCTCGGCGGTCGAATGGCATAGATTGACCATGCCGCGCTGCGACAGCATCACATTGTAGTTCAGGTCTTTCGACAACCCTTCGTAGAGCCGATGCGCCAGCCCGTAGAGCTCGACGCTTTCGGGATAATAGTAATTGGAGCGCACGACGGTCGTGTTGCGGCCCGT
Organism: Mesorhizobium carmichaelinearum; assembly: GCA_943370265.1. Classification (GTDB taxonomy): domain Bacteria; phylum Pseudomonadota; class Alphaproteobacteria; order Rhizobiales; family Rhizobiaceae; genus Mesorhizobium; species Mesorhizobium carmichaelinearum_A. The sequence goes on along the minus strand of CALRQH020000026.1, from coordinate 15,044 downwards.
ATTGCCGCCGCCGATCCAGCCTTTCTCCAGTACCGCGACTCTGGCGATGCCGTGGTTCTTTGCCAGATAATAGGCCGTCGCAAGCCCGTGGCCACCGCCGCCGATGACGATGGCGTCATAGGCCGGTTTCGGTTCGGGCGACCGCCAGGCCTGTTTCCAGCCGGTCTGGCCGGCCAGGCCCTCCTTGAGAAGCGATAGAGCGGAATAGCGTCGGGTCATGGAGTGCTGAACGAGCCTGATTTTCGGAAGGAATGGCTGGGATCATTGCACGGACTTTTGTGTCCGTGCCACCCGTTCGAGCGGTCATGCCCGCATCTTTATGCCCTTGGGATCGTATGGCGACGACGCGATCACCCGTGCACCCCGTTCGACGCCGACAATGTGGGTGGTCAGCGCCGTGCCGATGGCGCACGAGTCGCGATCGACCATGGCCATGGCAAGGCTCTTGCCAACCGTGTGGCCGTAGCCCCCCGAAGTGATGAAGCCGGCAAGCGAGCCCTTGTTCCAGACCGGCTCGTAGCCGCTGGCATCCGCATCGACAGCCTCGATTTCAAGTGTGGCGAGCATGCGTGCTGCCCCGGCCGCCTGTTCCCTTTGCGCAACGTCGCGCCCCACGAAGTCGCCCTTGTCGAAGGCGATCCACCGGTCCATGCCCGTCTCGGCCGGCGTATAGTCTTGCGTGAATTCGCGCGACCATATGCCGAAGCTTTTCTCCAGCCGCAGCGAATTGACAGCGCCAAAGCCGTATTCGGTGACGCCCAGATCCTTGCCGGCCGAAAGCAGTGCGCGCCGCAGCGTCGCATGTTCGTTCGCCTGGCAATGGATTTCGTAGCCAAGCTCGCCGACGACCGAGAGCCGGCCGACCTTGGCCCGGGTCAGCCCGACGTCCAATGTCTTGCAGGCCAGCAAGCCGAAAGCCTCGTGCGAGACATCCTGATGTGCGAGGCGTTCCAGAAGGTTGCGCGAATTGGGGCCGGCCAGCGAGAAGCCGACCACTGCGTCCGAGATGTCTCGTACCGTCACGCCTTCGGAGAGGTGCTTTTCGAACCAGCGCATATGCCATTGGCGCAGGTAATAGGAACCCATGACCCACCAGGTGCCGTCGCCCCAGTTGAAGACGGTGAGGTCGCCCTTGAGCTTGCCGTTTTCGCCAAGCATCGGCGCGAGCTTGGCACGCCCCGGCTTCGGCAGCGCGCAGGCAAGCACCCGGTCGAGCCAGGCCTGCGCCTGCGGCCCTGCGATCTCGTAGCGCGAGAAGGCGGTGATATCGAGCAGGCCGACGCCGTCGCGCACTTTCCGGCATTCCTCGCCGACGATGTCGAAGGCGTTGGAGCGCTTGAGCGTCGGCGTTTCGACAAAGCCCTTCGGCGCGAAATAGAGCGGCACTTCCATGCCCCAGGAATTGCTCCAGCGAGCTCCGGCGGCATCCATCGCGTCATGCGCGCCTGCCGTCTTCAGCGGCCGTCCTGCAGGCAACTGCTCGTTGGGATAACTCATGATGAAGCGGCGCGAGTAGAACTGGCCGGTCGTCTGCTTGATGTACTCGCGGTTGGAGGCGAAGTCGCCGTAACGGGCGATGTCCATGCCGTAGACATCGGCTTCCGGCTCGCCATGGATCATCCATTCGGCGAGCGACTTGCCGACGCCGCCGCCCTGCAGGAAGCCGGCCATGACGCCGCAGGCTACCCAGTAGTTGGGAACGCCGCGCACTGGGCCGACCAGCGGATTGCCGTCCGGCGAGAAGGTGAAGGCGCCGTTCACCCAGCGCTTGATGCCGGCGGTCTCAAGGCATGGATAGCGGCTGAAGCCGAGCGCCAGTTCGTCGGCGATGCGGTCGGTGTCCTCCTGGATAAGCTCGATGCCATAGTTCCACGGCGCGCCGTCCATGTTCCAGTGCTTGTGGTTGGTCTCGTAGATGCCGAGCAGCAGACCCTTCTGCTCCTGGCGCATGTAGGTGAAGCCCTCGAGGTCGACGACCATCGCCAGTTCGCGGTCCAGTGCCTGGATCTCGGGCAGCGCCTCGGTGACCAGATAATGATGCTCCATCGGTGAGACGGGAAGATCGATGCCGGCCATCCTGCCGACTTGCTTGGCCCACAGGCCGCCGGCATTGACGACGTGCTCGGCAACGATCGTGCCCTTCTCGGTCACCACGTCCCAGCTGCCGTCGGCGCGCCGGTTCAACTCCAGCACCCGGTTGTGTTCGATGATGTCGGCGCCGCGCAGCTTCGCCGCCCTGGCATAGGCGTGGACGACGCCCGAAGGATCGATATGGCCCTCACGCTCGGCAAAGAGGCCACCCAGTATGCCGTCGGTGTTGAGGATCGGGCAGTGGTGCTTGATTTCGTCGACGCCGATCAGGCGGACGTCATCGATGCCCATCGTCTGGAACACCCGGTAGGAGGCCTGCAACCATTCCCACCGCTCCGGCGCGGACGCCACCGAGATGCCGCCGGTCATGTGCATGCCGATGTTCTGGCCGGATTCCTTCTCGACCTCCGAGAGCAGGTCGATCGTATAGCTCTGCAGGGCGGCGATGTTGGGATCGGCGTTCAGCGCATGGAAGCCGCCGGCCGCGTGCCAGCTCGATCCGGCGGTCAAGACTTCGCGCTCGACAAGCGCGACGTCGCGCCAGCCGAACTTCGCCAGATGGTAGAGCACAGAGGCTCCAACCACGCCGCCGCCGATAACAATTGCCCGGTAATGAGATTTCATCGCGTTGTCCTCCACCCGACTGTCACAGCCACCGTAGCGGCATTGTACATTAGTGTCTAGATGGCTATGGACAATTGTGTACAGAGCCAATATTGTTGGGCTGGAACGATGCTTCAGGGGTGCTGCAATGCTCGACGGCCCGAAAGTTGACGTGACCCATGCAAGGCGGCGCGGCCGTGGCTCGCCTGGCGACAAGGGAGCGGCGTCCCGCACTCCCGACTACCGGCAACTGCGCAATTCGTTCCTGCCGCAGCCGGTCTTCTCATCCGACCAGGTCGAGGCGATCCACGGCACGGCGCTTCGGGTGCTTGAGGAACTCGGCATCAAGGTACTGCTCCCCGAAGCGCGGCAGGTTTTCAAGGCCGCCGGTTGTCTCGTCGACGAGGAAACCCAGATGGTCCGCATCGGCCGCGATGTGGTCGGGGCGGCGCTGCTGTCATCGCCAAAGTCCATCTCCGCCAGAGCGGGCGACCGTGCCCGCGACATCGTCTTCGAACTTGGCGTCATGACATTCATCGCCGGCTGCGGTGCGCCCAATGTCACCGATCTCGATCGCGGACGGCGTGCCGGCAACCTGGCGGATTTCGAGGATCTCATCCGCCTCGTGCACTCCTTCGACGTCATGCATGTGCACGGACCCTGCATCGAGCCGCAGGATGTCGAGATGTCGCTCCGGCACTACGCGACGGCGCGCGCGCAGCTCACGCTCTCCGACAAGTTTCCCTTCGTTTTCGCGCGCGGCACGCCGCAGACCGAAGACAGCTTTGAAATGATCCGCCTGGCGCGTGGCCTGTCGGCCGACGAATTCCACAACGGCGTCCACTGCTACACGGTCATCAACACCAATTCCCCGCGCCAGCTCGACATTCCGATGGCGCAGGGCATCATCGATTTCGCAAGGGCAGGGCAGGTGTCGATCATCACGCCGTTCTGTCTGGCCGGCGCCATGGCGCCGATCACCGTGGCCGGCGCGCTGACGCTGCAGCACGCCGAAGCGATGGCCGGCATCGCGCTGGCGCAGCTCAGCCGGTCCGGTGCACCGGTGATCTACGGCAGCTTCTCGTCCAACGTCGACATGAAGTCCGGCGCGCCGGCCTTCGGTACGCCGGAGCATGTCAAGGCGACGCTTGGCGCCGGTCAACTGGCGAGGCATCTAGGCCTTCCCTGGCGCGCCGGCGGCGGCAGCGCATCCAACATCTCCGACGCGCAGGCGGCGCATGAAACGCAGTTCGCGCTTTGGGGGTCGGTGCTCGCCGGCGCCACCGTGCTGATCCACGCGGCGGGCTGGCTCGAAGGCGGTCTCAGCGTCTCCTACGAGAAGCTGATCACCGACATCGAGGCGCTGCAGACCGTCGCCGAACTCTTCGACAAACCGGGTGGCGGTGATGCCGACATCGGCTTCGACGCGATCGCCGAAGTCCAGCCCGGCGGACATTTCTTCGCCGCCCAGCACACGATGGAACGCTATCGTACCGCATTCTACGAACCGCTCGTCGCCGACTGGTCGAATTTCGGCAACTGGACGCAATCCGGTTCGAAGACCGCGACGGAACGCGCCAACGCTGTCTGGAAAAAGCGGCTGGCCGAGTTCGTGCCGCCCGCATCGGCCGCAGCGACGGCGGACGTGCTCGACGAATTCATCGCGCGCCGAACGGCTGAAGGCGGCGCCGCGCCCGTTTCCTGACGAACGGCGGCTCTGACTCCAAACCCTGCCTGACCTGCCCCGCAGACCGGAGCAGAGTCCGGTCGCATCAGCTAGTGGTCGCCGCCGCCATGTGGTTGCGACCATGAGCATGCTTTCCCACGCCGCAATTGTCTGTCAAATACGCGCATCAAGACAGACAGCGCCGCGCGGCGAACTCCAGGGAAGACAGACATGACCCAGTTTCGGAAAAACCTCATCGACGGCGAATGGGTGGGTGACGCCGGTTCCCGCAACATCAACCCGTCCAACCTCGACGATGTGGTCGGCGAATATGCCTCCGCCGGCCCGGAGCAGGCCCGCCAGGCCATAGCGGCGGCGAAGGCTGCTTTTCCGGCCTGGTCGCGCTCGGGCCCGCTGGCGCGCCATGCCGTGCTGAGGAAGGCGGCGGACGAGATCACCGCGCGAAAGGACGAAATTGGGCGGTCCCTGGCGCGCGAGGAAGGCAAGACGCTGGCCGAGGGCATCGGCGAGACCATCCGTGCGGCCCAGATCTTCGACTTCTTCGCCGGCGAGACGCTACGCCTGGCAGGCGAAATCGTGCCAAGCGTGCGTCCGGGCGTCGGTGTCGAGATCACGCGCGAAGCGGTCGGCGTCGTCGGCATCATCACGCCGTGGAATTTCCCGATCGCCATCCCGGCCTGGAAGATCGCGCCGGCATTGGCCTACGGCAATACCATTGTCTTCAAGCCGGCTGAACTGGTTCCCGAGAGCGCCTGGACCATCGTCGACATCCTGCATCGCGCCGGCCTGCCGAAGGGCGTTCTCAACCTCGTCATGGGCAAGGGGTCGGTGGTCGGTCAGACGATGCTCGACAGTCCCGAGCTCAACGCAATCACCTTCACCGGCTCGGTCGGCACCGGCAAGCGTGTCGCTGCCGCCAGCATCGAGCACATGCGCAAGTTCCAGCTTGAAATGGGTGGCAAGAACCCGCTCGTCGTACTGGACGACGCTGACCTCGCGGTCGCTGTCGACTGCGCTCTCAACGGCGCGTACTTCTCCACCGGTCAGCGCTGCACGGCTTCTTCCCGCCTTGTCGTGACCGATGGCATCCACGACCGTTTCGTCGAAGCGCTGAAGGACCGCATGAGCAAGCTGGTGATCGGCGATGCGCTGGATGCCAAGACCCAGATCGGCCCGGTCGTAGACCAGAGCCAGCTGAAGCAGGATCAGGACTATATCGCCATCGGCCGCCAGGAAGGCGCCGAACTCGCTTTTGGCGGCGAGCGGCTCGACCGACCGACACCCGGCTTCTATCTGCAGCCGGCCCTGTTCACCGGCAGCACCAACGCCATGCGCATCTCGCGCGAGGAGATTTTTGGGCCGGTGGCGAACGTCATCCGCGTCAAGGACTATGACGAGGCATTGGCTGTCGCCAACGATACGCCGTTCGGCCTGACCTCGGGTATCTGCACCTCGAGCCTCAAGCATGCGACGCACTTCAAGCGCAACTCGGAGGCCGGTATGGTCATGGTCAACCTGCCGACGGCGGGCGTCGACTTCCATGTTCCCTTCGGTGGGCGCAAGGGATCGAGCTACGGTCCGCGTGAACAGGGTCGCTACGCGGCGGAGTTCTACACAACGGTGAAAACCGCCTACACATTTGCCGGCTAATCATATGGCGGAGAACTCTGGCGTTGCCGCTCTGACCTGGCTCAACCCGCCGCCGCATCACGCGGCGGCCGGTAATACGCACCATGTGCGCACCGGCAAGGAGACCGACTTCTGGCGGGAGACCTTCTACGGTTTCTGGCGCGACAACGGCCATTTCCTCTACCAGTCGGTCGAGGGCGATTTCAGCGCCGAGGTCACGGTCAAGGGGAGCTACGAAGTTCTCTACGACCAGGCCGGGCTGATGGTCCGGCTGAGCGAGACGCATTGGATCAAGGCCGGCATCGAATACACCGATGGCCTGATGTATTTCTCGGTCGTCGTCACCAACGACGCTTCGGACTGGTCGCTGGCCACCATTCCGGCGGATCCGAACGGCGTCCGGATCCGGCTCACCCGCCACGCCGAGACGATCCGCGTCCAGTATCTCAACGCGACCGATGGCCACTGGAAGCCGGTGCGTCTCGCCTATTTTCCACCGTCGAAAACGGTCGATGTCGGCATGATGTGCTGCTCGCCGCAGCGTGAGGGGTTCGAGGTGACCTTTGCCGACTTCTCGGTCGGCCCACCGATCTCGCGCGATCTTCACGACTGAGGCAGACCGCCCGATCCAGCGCGGCTGCGCGGCGAGGCCGCCGCCTGACATTCGCAGGCGTTGATCCAAGGCGCGGACAGAAGCCTTCCACAAGCTGGAAGATGAGCGTAAAGCGGAACGAGGGGGCATTTGCGCTGAAGGTATGCGCTAATGCAGTCAGACGAGCCGCTTTTTCTTTTCTACACCTCATTCTTCGGCAAACCTGTCGATATCGCAGCCATTCCACGCTGTGCGCTGCCGGTGCGATGGAGCGTTGATCGCAGCCTCCTCTCCGAGGCGACGACAGTGATCTTTCATCTTCCGGATTTTCGCGAGATACGCGACGCCCGCAAATATCCCGGCCAATACTGGGTGGGCTGGTCGATGGAAAGCCGGGAGAACTACCCCCTTATGGCCGACGCCGGGTTCATGCGGAACTTCGACATCACGATGACGCATGAAGCCGGGTCGGATGTGTGGCGGCCCTACCTGCCGCACTCAAAATGGTGGGAGGCTGCGCGAAGCGGCCCCAGGCTGCCGAAGACGGAAAGCGCCCCCGTTGCGCATTTTCAATCCGCCGCGATCGATCGCAGCGGCCGCATCCAATTTGCGGAAGAACTTGCCCGGCACATCGGGATCGACTCCTATGGGAAGCATAATCCCAATCGAACGATCAGCGGACCTGATCTTGGCCGGCAAACGAAAATCGGAACCATTGCACGGTATTGGTTCTGCCTTGGCCTGGAGAATTCGATCTCTCCGGACTACGTGACCGAGAAGATTTATGATCCGCTATTTGCCGGCACTGTCCCGGTCTATCGTGGCGCGCCGAATGTCGACGAATTCATGCCCGCCAACTCGTATATCAATGCCTCGGCCTTCAGCAGCCCGGCGGATCTCGCCTCCTACCTTCATCATCTGATCGAAACGCCGCAAGCCTATGAGGCTTATTTCGCCTGGCGCGCGAACCCGCTGCCCGAGTGTCTGGCTAGGCGCGTTCAGCGACTGAACGCGTCCGCAGAGTGCCGTTTGGTGGCACTTGTGCATCAACGCTTGTGCGAACGGCGCAGCCCGCCGTCCGGCCGTCCGTCACTGCCGTTTGGCCGCGTCGCTTTCCTGCGGACCAGGCTGAGACGCTGGCGCAAGACCCTTGGCTGAAGCCCAGCGTCGCATCGGGCCGGATCACCAGGGGACGTGGAATATCTCCAGCTTGGGAAGTCCGACCGGCCTGATGCCGAGGTCGTTGGCGAGAGCGCCAAAACCTTCCGTCTCGATGAGATCGCGATAGGGAATTTCGGGAAAACGAAGGCCGCCTCGATGCAAGGCCGCGTCAACGAGGAGCATTGTGCCGCCGACGCAATCGAGACCGATGATGTCGAGATGCCTGACGTCACTGAGGTAGAGACGGTTTGGGGATGTCGAAGGTGGCTGGTAGAGGCCGCCACGTATGTCGCGATAGTAGCGATAGTCCTTGCCGGGGCGGGTCGTGACAAAAGTGTTGAGGTCGAAGCTGCCGCCACGGGCGATCTTGACACAATTGGGAACGGCGATGCGGTGTCCGGTTCCGATCAACCGGTTCACGACGTCGCCGGGAAACCGCCAGACGTCGATATCGATCCACAGCGCCCAGTCGTCGTCGCCGTCCAGCCCATGCTCGATGAGATGGTTCCGCACCTTGGCGATGGTGCCGCGTCTTGCCCGCTGGTGCCTTGGTTTTGCTCGCTTTTCCCGGTCAAGGCTCATTCCCAGATGTTTGCGTAGCAGCTTGATTGCGCGATATTTCTGGCTGACGGCCGCGGTTGCAGCCTGCAGCTTTTCCCAGCTTCCGTCCTTGCTGTCGCCTTCGCAGAAGACCAGCTTGATCCTGTCCTTGGGGTAGTCGAGCCCCTGCAACGCATCGAGGAACGGCCGGATATGATCCGCTGCGTCGCGAAGCGGCACCAGAATGGCGATGTTTGGACCCTTGGGACCTGGTGCCGAAAGCGCTTCGCGAGCGACACTGGCCCTGGCGGTGGCCTCGTCGAGAAATGCACCGCGCGTCATCTGGTGCCGGAGCCGATAAAGATGCGTTCGAATCTTGTCCCACAGTCGTGGCGGCGGCTGTGCTTGCCACCATGTACCGGCCCAGTGGTGAACAGACAGGGTCGGCCCTTGGGGCTGGCTATCGGAGCGGCCTGCCGAATCGACAGGGGAAAACAGGGGGGAGGGGTGTATGGAGAAAGCGGCCTGGTCGTCGTAGTCGCGCTGCGCCGACGTCAGCATGCACGGCCCCGTGGCGTCGATCGCTTCTTTGGCATTGGCCAGTCCGGGCAGCAGCGACAGCACGTGAAGCCAGAACGGATGCCGGGGTGGGCTCGCCATCGTGCCGTTGAAGATCAGATAGGGAAGGCCGCGAAAACTGGCCTGGACCAACGCATGCGAAACCGGCTCCCTGCAAACCACGATCCGCTCCTCACCCATGATCGGCTCGAAGGGCGCCACGCATTCGCAGTCGATGTCGGCGTAGACCCCGCCGAAATGGTGGAGGAGCATGTAGCGCCCGGCATCGGCACGCAGTACGCCCTGTGAATAGCTGCAATAGACAGGCAAGAAGTGAGGATAGTGTTCAGCCACGAATTCCAGGAGCTTGCGATCGCTCCAGAACATCATCGTCCAGTCAGGGTTATATTTCGTCCAGCTTTTAATATAACCCCGAAACCGTGCCGGGACGTTGTCGGTCTTCCACGTCTGATGCAATATTGGTGGAATCATCAGCAGTCCATCGACATGTGATTAAATTCGGACCCCTCGCGAGTAACCTAGGGTTTATCTGCCGGCATCGTCCAGTCCTAATCCACGGCGTATGGCATTGCGGATGGCTTCAGGGCCAAAGCGCGCCCACACGGCCTCGTGCGCGCGCATGCGCTGACGCACAAGGCGGTCGCGATCCCTGCAAAGCGCTACGGCCGCCTCTGTGAGGCCTTCATCCGATTCCGAGAGGAGCACCTCATCACCATCGATGAGGTCGAGGCCCTCGGCCGCCTGCGGGGTCGCAATCACCGGAACGCCCCAGGCCATCGCTTCGAGCAGCTTGATGCGCGTGCCGCCGCCGCTTGAAAGTGGAACGATGGTCAGGTGCGCGCTCCTCAGCAGCGGCGTCAGATCGCTAGGGCCCTCGACCAGCGTAATGCCTGGCAGTTCCGCCAGAGCTTCGACCTTTGGCTGGGGCGCGCGACCCGCGATGATGAGCCTGGCATCCGGCAGTACCGTGCGGATGCCAGGCAGGATCGTGCCGGCAAGTCGCATGGCGGCGTCGATATTCGGCTCGTAGCCGAGATGCCCGACAAACAGGACGACCGGAAAGCCGTTGGCGGACGTGGCCTGCGCCGGCAGGACCGACGGAATGTCCTCGGCGCGAGGGATGCCGTTCGGCACGACATCGATCGGCACGCGATGCGGGGCAAGAGCGTTCAGTTTCTCGCGATCCTGGCCGGAACAGACCCAGACCCTGTCGACGATCGAAAGGGATTTTCTTTCGAGACGCCTGAGCCCGGACGCGACTGTGATCGCGGACGGCCCCCTGGCATTCCGCTGCAACTGTCGCGCGAGGTCGGACTCGACATTGTGCATGTCGAGAATGAGTTGCCTGGCCAATGGTCGCAAAGGCCGGAGCAGCTTGAACAGCGCGATGCCCTCGACCACTATGGTGTCCGGGCGAAACGTGCGGACGAGTGCGTCGAGGCGCGTCAGCGCCGAGCGCGAAATCCGGTTCTCGCCGGCCGCCCTCCACCAACCGACCGAAGCCGTTCTGGCCTCTCCCTCGATCGCCAGGGCAACCGTATGGATCCGGGGGGCGAGCGGCTTCGACCGATCGGTCTGGGGCAGGACGGAGACGAGGCAGACCGGCCCGTACTCCGCAGCCAATTCGGCATTACGGTAATTTCGAAGATCCGCGCCCGAGACAGGAGGAAATGCAGGATCGTTGCACACGATCAATGTGCGTGTTTCTTTGCTCGGACTCGGGATTGGCAATCTGTCTGGCCTTCCTGTCGTGTCTTCGATGCGAGTTCGGGTCCGATACTGCAGGGCCTCCAGTTCTGGCAATGCTATTGTGTGCATGAACGGCACGCATCTCGCCAGCCATGTGCGATCACCGCCTGGACCAGGCAAGCCAGCGCTGCGTCAGCCGCGTCCAGAAGGGCGTGAGCCGCGTCCGCCTGTAGGCGTCACCCGCCATCTTGATCCCTTCCGCCTGCGTTGGGAAAGGATGGATGACATCGGCCAACGCATGCAGCCCCATGCCGGAGGCGATGGCGAGCGACACCGCGTTGATCATCTCGCCAGCATGGCTGGCGACGACCGTCGCGCCGAGTATGCGGTCGGATCCTTCCTTAACGTGAACCTTGACGAACCCCTCTTCCTCGCCGTCCATCACCGCGCGGGCGACATCGTGCATCAACACCGTATACGTCTTGACCGGGATGGCTTTCTGGCGCGCCTCCGCCGGATAGAGGCCGACATGGGCGATCTCCGGATCGGTGTAGGTGCACCATGGAACGACCAGTTCGCTCAGCCTCCTGCGACCGAAAAACAGGGCGTTCCGCACGACGATACGCGCTGTTGCCTTGGCGGTATGGGTGAATTTGTATTCGAGACAGACGTCGCCCGCTGCATAGACAAGGGGATTTGTGGTCCTGAGAAAATCGTCCACCTTGATGCCGTTGGCGTCATAGGCCACCCCGGCATTTTCCAGGTCGAGACCTTCGACGTTGGGCGAACGCCCGATGCCAGTGATGATCTCGTCGACGGATATGGTCGTCGTGTCGTCGTCGCGCACCAGGTCGGCGAGCTTCTTTCCGCCTTCTGTTCGCACAGCCACCACCTCGGTGTTCAGCCGAACTTCCACTCCCTCGCGCGCCAACGAGTCCGAGAGGATCTGGGCGGCGTCACGCTCCTCGCCGGGCAGGAACATCGGATCCCGCTGCGCCAGGATGACCTTCACTCCCAAAAGGCAAAGGGCCTGCGCGGCCTCGCAGCCGAGCGGTCCGCCGCCGATGACCAGCAGCCGTTGCGGACGGTCCACGAGGTCGAACAAGTTTTCATTGTCGAGGTAGCCGGCCTCAACCAATCCGGGGATCTGCGGCAGGTTTGGACGGGCCCCTGTCGCGACCAATGCCTTTCTGAAATGCAGTGTCTTGTCCGCGACCACGATCGTGTCCCGTCCGGAAAATCGCGCCTCGCCGAAGTAGAGGTCGATGCCCTCGGACGCGATCGCCTCAGCGCTATCGGCGCGGGCGATCCGCTGCCGGATTTGCCGCATCCTCGTCATCGCCCGCTGGAAGTCGACTTGAAGACGGTCCGGCGTGTCGCCGCCGAAATTCTCGGCATCGCGCATGTCGGCGTAGAGCCTGGCCGTACGGATCAGCGACTTTGACGGGATACAGCCGACATTGACGCAAGCGCCGCCGATCAGGCCGCGCTCGATCAGAGCGACTTTCGCGCCAAGGCCTACCGCCTCGCGCGCGGCGGTCAGCCCGGCGGGCCCGGCGCCGATGACCACGAGATTGTAGGGTCCCGTCGGGTCGGGGTTTCGCCAATGCCGGGGATGGGTGTTCTTGATCAGCTCGAGGTCGTTGCGGTCGACCGGAAATGCTGCAGCCTTTGTCCGGTCACGCGACATCGCTGCCATCCCTCACGGGCTGCGCCAACCAGCCGCCCGTGAAGCCCGCCTTGAGCAGGCCGCGACGGATGTGTTGATTTGACCGCATCAACTTCCAGAGCAGGCGCGAGCGGTGGTTTTCGATCATCATCACGACGATGCCCTGGTCCAGCCCATAGTACCCCTCCGACACCCAGCCATCTCGCCCGAATTTTCGCCGGTTCGCCAAAGTCGGATTGAAACCGCTCGGCAGCCGAAAATTGCTGACCACGCCGGGATAGCGATCCAACAGGTGACGCAGCGCCGGCAGGCAGATTTCAGGCGCGAAAGGCATCGACGCCGGATAGGACCATGGCGCGATCGTCCCGTCATCCGGCCCAAAGGGGGCGCCACGCGCTGCATAGCCGGAAAATCTGTGAGGTCGACGCTCGACCCTCGCCCGAAAGCCGCCCGGCCCATCCCCCGCTGAAAGCCCCCACAGATTGTCGTTGTAACCGCCAAAGTCATAGGGGTTGTGACGCGCATAATCGCGATGAAGGTAGGTCGAGCGGCGGCTGTTTTCGAAATAGTCGGAGTTCTTCTCGCGCATGAAAGCGTCGCGGATGCCGGCGAAATCGATCCAGGCATGCGAGAACTGGTGCATGAACAACGGGCCGCCATAGAGCACGTCGTAACCGTAGATGTTCTCCCACTGATAGGTTGCCGTCCAGCCGGCATAGCTGTCGTCCGAGGTCGGACTGTCCGGCGAGGCCATGGACAGGACATAGAGGATCGTCGCTTCGTTGTAGCCTTCCCAGCCATAGTGCAGAAAACCGCTCTTCGGCTTCCAGCCCTGTCGCAAGGTGGGCGTGCTGCCCTGTGCCCAGCGCCAGTCGACACGTTTATACATCGCTTCGGCCAGTTCCCGGATTTCGCGCTCGTCGTCCTTGTTTTCCGAGAAATAGGTGGCCGCCACGAGCACGCCGGCGATCAGCAGCGCCGTGTCCACCATCGACAGTTCGCAGCGCCAGACGCGCAGGCCGGTCCGCATGTCGAGGAAGTGGTAGTAGAAACCCTTGTGTCCGGTGACGTCGTCGCCATTGCCTTGCTGGCTGTTCCAGAAAAAGCGCAAGGCTGCCAGTGTCAGTTTCACGGCTTCGGCGCGCGTCATCCAGCCGCGCTCGACGCCGATAGGATAGCAGGACAGCGCGAAGCCGACGACGGCTATGCTTGCCGCCGAATTGGGTCGCGACGTGTCGGCGACCAGCCCGTTTTGCGGGTTCACATTTTCCAGGAAATAGTCGAAGGCCGCGCGCTGGAGGCGGTCCAGCAACTCTTCGTCGGACAGTGCGGCAGGCTCTCCATCAAGCAAGTGAAGCAAACTCCAGCGTGATCGCCGCGACACCCAGCGGTGGAACGGTCACGTCAAATTCGAGGCTGTGGTCATGCCACGAGACGGCTTGTGGCTCAGTTCGCATCGCTGAGGCGTCGTGGAGTTGAGCGACCATCGCAGGGCTCAGATAGTCCGGCGTTCCCATCGTCTCCCAGAGTGCCCTGGCGTTGGCGTGGCCGTCGTCGATGCGTCGGACCGTAGCCGTCGCCGGCACCGGCGCGTCGTGCAGCACGGCATGCACGGTCTCGTCCTTTACCGCGCGGCGCGGCAAGGCAAAGTTCGAAACAAGGACGGTTATCGAATGGCCGTCGCGGATGCTCCAGGCGTCGACCGTCGGATGATCGCCATCCATGTGCAGTATCTCCGTCCCCAGCCCATGCAACAGTTCGAAGGCACGGTAAGCCGGTTTGGCGATGCCGTGAAGGTTCATCAGGCGGAACCACCATGGAAAGGTTGCGAAGGAAAGTAGTTCTCGTCGAAAATGTCGGAAAAGGTCCAGTAGCTGTAGCCCTGGACCAGTCCCCGCGCCTCCATCACCGTCTTGACGATGAAGGCCGCCGCATAGGGCTGGTCATGCATGGGATCACGCGGGTTCGAGGACGTGCTCCATTCGGTGTCGTAGAGCGGCCGGTCGCCCGCCTGGTTGCGTGCGGTCCGAGCCTCGTCGTGCAGCGCGCTTCTTGTGTTCTTCGACAATTGGGTTTCGGTGTCGTCTCCGGGCTTGCCGAAGGCGTCGGTCGGATGGTGGTGCGTGCTGATGAAATCGGCCGGCAGATCGTTGCTTGCGCAGAACGCGACGAAATCCTCGATCCAGGCATTGGCGGCGGTTGCCGGTCCGCCGACCTTCAACTGCCCGTCCACGGATTTGATGGCTCTAGCGGTATGCGCATAGAGCTTGAAATAGTCCTCCTGCCTGCCGCTGCCGAACGCTTCCATGTTGGGTTCGTTCCAGACTTCGAAGAACCATTGGCGCACTTCCTGCAAGCCGTAGCGGTCGACCCAATGGGCTGTAAGTTTGGAGATCAGCGTCGACCACTGGTCATAATCCTTCGGCGTGCTGACGTTGGCGCGGTAGTGGAAAATGATCTGGCCGCTGGACGACAGCATGGTCGGCTTGAAGCTCAGTTCGACGAACGGCCGCATGCCGATCGAGAGCAGGAAATCGAAGATCTGGTCGACATTGAAGAACGAGTAGAGCGGCTGGTCGTCCTGGTCGATGAGTGAAAGCTATGGCTCGTCTGCTGGAATCGGCCGTTCGCGCGGCGGATCGGAGGAGTAGCCCGGCTTCTAGAGCGTTTCATATTTTGACGGAAGCGTAACCGGCGTTTTTGAAGTAGTTCCTGCATTCGGCTGCCTCGATGGTTTCGACCAGGTGGCCGATGTGGCGCCAAGTGTCCTCGACGGTACGTTTCTTAGCTTGGCGCATCCAGTG
>CALRQH020000025.1:0-70101 GCA_943370265.1 Mesorhizobium carmichaelinearum | reverse complement strand
CCAATGTCCCCCTTCCGACCATCGGAAGGAGTATCGGCGATGACGCGCCGCTGGTCTTCCGGGGCGCGCCCCGGAAGACCAGCGGCCGCAGCACCTGGGGAAGATTCAAACGGCACTAATGGGGAGTATTGCTCCGGTACTGACAGAAGTGATCCGAGCGGCTTTCAAGGTCGGCCTTGACCGTCTTCATGTACCCCTTGTTCTCGTCCATGAACTTGGTGAGGCGCTTCTCCAGCTCAACCGTCGACCCGATGCGGACCGCTAGGCGGGTGAGGTTTTGTTCCTGGGCGTAGCCGTCGAGGATCAGCTTGGTAGCGATGAACGCCAAGGCGTCAGCCTCGATCCCGGAGAAGAACCTGACCGCGCTGTGACGGCGGCCTGCCTTGCCCGACCCGGCCTCGTCTCGGAACTTGAGGATCGCAGCGGCGGTGGGGTCGATCACAACGTCCAGCACTTGCTGCATGGAACGGGACCGCGTGGCCTGCCCTTCCTCCCGCGCCTCCAGCGCATTGCGCCTGAAGCGGTCGACGCCGAGGGACGCCATACGGGCTTCCAGATCGGCCTGAATTTCCATCATGTTTTCCACAGTTTCTCCTTGGTTGGGCACAAGTTCGGGCACAGATGGCCTTTTGGGGTGGGTTGGTCCCGGTTACGGGACAGTATCCAGTGCGTAGACGGGACAAGTTGAGGCCCGCCTTCCGCCGAGCCCTATGGTGTTGAGTTGTAAGGGGTTTTTCTTTTGGCCCGTATACGGGACAATATGCCCACAGAACCTAAATCCAGGGCGTCTACCAGTTCCGCCACATCCGCATTGGCCCGCAATCCCACGTAGCCATCATTCTGTCAATGTCGGGGACAATATGACAGCCGTCAGCGAAAACGCGAAGATGGTTGAAAATTAGCCTAGCCTGTGACAAAAGGCGTGTCGAATGTGACGGGACGCGACGATCCGCTTCTGCAGAATGTGATAAGAAGTAGGAAAAACAAAGACTTATTCACATTTTGGAGCGCAGTTTGGGAGGATTTGGGCCGTATTTCCGGTCAAATCGCCAGGTTCCGTACCAAAAGCCATTCCCGGCAAGAATATACCGGCAGGCTGTGAACGGCAGAAGCCGTTTGGCAGCCTCATTGGTGAAAACAAAGGTTCTACTATGCAGGTCACCGAAACCCTCAATTCCGGTCTCAAGCGCGAGATCAAGATCACCGTGCCGGCCGGTGACATGGAGGCCAAGCTGATGGCGCGGCTTTCCGACGCCAGGAACAAGGTCCGCATCAACGGCTTCCGTCCCGGCAAGGTGCCGGTGCAGCACCTGCGCAAGGTCTACGGCAAGTCGTTCATGGCCGAAGTCGTCAACGAGATCCTCAATGATTCGACCCGCTCGATCATTTCGGGTCGCGGCGAAAAGGCCGCCATGCAGCCCGAAGTCATCATGACCGAGGACGAGAAGGAAGCCGAGAAGATCCTGGCCGGCGGCGTCGATTTCGAATTCCGCCTCAACTACGAGATCATCCCGGCCATCGAGATCAAGGATTTCTCCGACATCAAGGTGACCCGTCAGGTGTTCGACGTGCCGGATTCCGAGATCGACGAGCAGGTTCAGCGCGTCGCCGAATCGGCACGCAGCTATGAGCCGAAGACCGGCAAGGCCGCCGAAGGCGACCGCGTCACGATCGACTATGTCGGCAAGATCGATGGTGAAGCCTTCAATGGCGGCGCTGGCACGGACCAGCCGCTTGTCCTGGGTTCCAAGGAGTTCATCCCTGGTTTCGAGGATCAGCTCGTCGGCACCAAGGCAGGTGACGAGAAGCAGGTCACCGTGACCTTCCCGGAAAATTACCAGGCAGCACATCTCGCCGGCAAGGAAGCCACCTTCGACGTCACCGTCAAGGAAGTCTCCCAGCCCGGGGCGCTGGAAATCAACGACGAGACCGCGAAGAACCTCGGCTTGGAGTCGCTGGAGCGCCTGCGCGACGTGGTGCGCGGCCAGATCGAGAACCAGTTCGGCGCCATGACGCGCCAGAAGGTCAAGCGTCAGCTGCTCGACCAGCTCGATGCGTCCTACTCGTTCGAAGCGCCGTCGAAGCTTGTCGAAGCCGAGTTCAATAACATCTGGGCCCAGGTCAATCGCGACCTGGAAGCAGCCGGCCGGACCTTCGCCGACGAAGAGACGACGGAAGAAGAGGCTCGCGCCGAGTATCTGCGCCTCGCCGAGCGCCGCGTGCGCCTCGGCCTGGTTCTGGCCGAAATCGGCGAGAAGGCCGGCGTTACCGTTTCCGACGAAGAGTTGCAGCGTGGGCTGTTCGAGCAGGTGCGCCGCTATCCGGCCAACCAGCAGCAGGAAGTTTTCGAGTTCTACCGCAGCAACCCGGAAGCGTTGAACACACTGCGCGCGCCGATGTTCGAGGAGAAGGTTGTCGACCACCTGCTCGGCCAGATCTCCGTCACCGACGTCAAGGTGAGCAAGGAAGAGCTGATGGCCGACGACGAGGAGGCCGAAACCACCGCCAAGGCGAAGCCGGCCAAGAAGGCTGCGTCGAAAAAGGCAGAGGCCAAGGCGAGCGACGAGAAGGCTGGCGACGACGCGGAAGAGCCGAAGAAGAAGGCCGCGCCGAAGAAAAAGGCCGCCAAGGACGCCGAGTAAGAACGATTTTCCAATGAAACGAGAAAAGGCCGCCCTTGAGGCGGCCTTTTTCGTTGCGAAACTGCAACAGCTGACTTGCTTGCGGATAGCTGCAATGGCGATACGAAGCTTTGATCACTATCTTCGATGAATGCGGAGTGCAGGGTTGGAGGGATCGTTGAGGCTGTTCTTCAACATGGGGTTCGCTGTCGCGGCGGCGCTTGTTCTTGCCGGGGCATGCGGCGTTGCCCGTTCCGACGCCGCCGTTGGCGATTGGCGCTTCGCCAAGGACGGCGATGGTCTGGTCACAGCCTCGCTCTACGCCACGAACAAGCTGATCACGGGTGGCGGCGCCCTGAGCTACAGCCCCGTGCTGACCATTGCTTGCCGGTCTGACGGCTCGCCGCGGTGGACCGAATGGCTGCAGTTGAACGATGCCGTCTCCGCCAGCCACAAGATAACCATGTCGGTCGCTATCGACAGTCGCGGCAAATTCAATGAAAGCTGGTCCGTCGGCACGCGCGGAAGGATGCTGGTGCGGGATGGCGCCGACGGCGTCAAACGCCTTGTTTCAGCAAACCGGCTGCTGCTTTCGTGGCGCTTTGGGTTGCTTTCGGGGCGCGGCCAGGCTGATTTCGATCTTGCCGGCCTTGACGAGGCCGTTGGCCAGATTGCCGGGAGCTGCAATACCGATCCGCCGTGATCCGGCTTCGTGTCACGCCATGGCGAAGGGAGAAAATCCGTCCTTGGGTCTTCCAGCCGCCAGAGGCGCTCCTGCCGAGCCAGCGAGAGAGAAAGCTGCCGCGCCGTGGTCGAGAAAGAGGTCACGAAGCGGGCGATCCCGGCCCCCGGCGATCATGATAGAAGCGAAAACCCATGTCCTGCAAACCGCGAACAAGCGGCATGGGCAAGCGGCAAATGAGTATATTCGCTTCAGGCTGCTGCTGGATCTCAACGCCCGGAAGCGGCGCCAATGCCGCGGCCAGTGCCTGCGCCATGTCGTTGGCCTGCGCGGCGTTACGGGGCCACAGCCCATCTCGCAGATAGGCCTGTGCAAGTCTGGCCGGTGAAGCATTGCGGATCGTCGAGACTGCAAACGATCCTGGTACTCCAAAAACCTCTGCCAGGGCCAAACTCGCGACACGGCGGGACGAGAAATCGCGACCAGAACCCTTTATGCCAACCATAAGAGCGCATTGAGGCTCCATTCGCCTTTTCGATCACCTTCCGAATTCTGCAAGGGACCACCGACATGCCCACGCATCCCGGCTTTCTCGATTTTCCCGCACATCTGCCCGGCGGCGCGCAACCGCGCATCGTGCTGTTCGGCGCGCCGCATGGCAGCACCTATCCCGGCGCCGACCCTTCGGGTTTCGCTGGCGCGGCGGCCGCCATCCGGGCCGCCAGCCAGGGTGATACGCAGTTTCTCGACAGCTGGGACTTCGACCTCGGCGGCCCGCTTTTCGAGAGCGGTGATCCCTGTTGCGTCGATGCCGGCGACCTGCCGACTTCTGCCCTCGACAATGCCGGAAATCGCAAGCTGATCCAAGAGAAGACGCGCGCCATCCTCGCCGCCGGAGCCACACCGGTGATGATCGGCGGCGATGATTCCGTGCCCATCCCCTTCCTCACGGGCTTTGCTGACCATGGCCCAATCTGGATACTGCAGATCGATGCGCATATCGACTGGCGCGACGAACGCTATGGCGAGCCCCTGGGCTATTCCAGCACCATGCGCCGGGCGAGCGAAATGCCACATGTCGCCGGCATCGTGCAGGCGGGAATCCGGGGCGTTGGCAGTGCCAGGCCCCTGGAAGTCGAGACCGCCAGGCGCTGGGGCGCGCACCTCGTCACGGCGCGGGAGATTCACGCCGAGGGCATCGAAGCCGCTCTGAGGCACATACCCACCGGCGCGCGCGTGGTCGTGACCCTCGACTGCGACGGGCTTGATCCCAGCGTGATGCCGGGCGTCGCCGGCCGCACGCCCGGCGGGCTGACCTATCAGCAGGCGATCGGACTGATCGAGGGGGTGAGCCAGCGCGGACGCCTTGCCGGCTTCGACCTCATTGAATTCCAGACGTTCGCTGACATCGACGGCATCACGGCGCTCACCGCCGCGCGCCTTCTCGTCAATGCGATCGGGCGTATCGTCAGGCAGGTTTGAAACGGCAATCGAGGGCGCGCACCGAAGCGCCGGCCATGTAAGCCAGTTCCCCTGGCCGCCTCGGCGTGATCCGGTGTTGCAAGGGACCACGAAGGGCCAAGGCCCAATCAGATCAGCAGCAGGCCCTTCATGCTCGAATAGCCTTTCTTGCCGATGATGATGTGATCGTGGACGGAGATCCCCAGCCGCTTGCCGGCGTCGATGATCTCCTTGGTCATCTCGATGTCGGCGCGCGACGGCGTCGGGTCACCCGAGGGATGGTTGTGCGGGATGCTGACGAAACTTTTATCGTATTGATTATGTTCATTAAGTTTAACGCCGCCTGCACACTGGTGCCGCTAATTGGGGCAGGTGGTGGATGCGCCAACGAGCTCATCACCGTTGATCATCCTAGCTCTCAATGAGTCGCTTTGACGCACGACAGGCGACACGGTTCTGTTCAGTTCATCTGCATACGACGGCCTGCCCGCACTTGCGTGCTCCCGGTGCCCCGTGGCCCGGATGCGCCAAGCCTATCCGACCTGGCGACCGAACAAACGCTGGCACCAAGAACAACATGCCGGATAACGGCTTCATCGAGAGTTTCAACGGCCGATTTCGTGACGAATGCTTGAACGAAACGCTGTTCTCCACTCTCACGCAAGCACGGGCAGCAATCGATCTATGGAAGGAGGACTACAACCAGAACAGACCACACTCAGCCCTGGGCAACATCACGCCCATCGAATTCGCCATAAAAATTACGCTGGAAAAACAGGCCGCATGAGCCAGAAATGAAGCGCTGGACTCTCCATCGAAATGGAGGGAACAAGGGTCTCAGGTCAAGCAGGATCGCAATGCCTGTCAGCACTCTAGCCTTACGCGGAGACCAAGGCGGCCATCGATGATGGCGATCATGAAAGCCTAGGAGCCGATGTCGGGACCCTAAAGGATTCGGCGTCAGGCAGCGAGTTCCCGCAGATAACGCTCCGCCTCCTCGGGCACGGCAAACCACGGGAACAGGTCCGGCGGGTTGTCGAAGCCGTTGGCGATGCGCCTGGCCAGCGCCGGATAGGCCTGGGCCGAACCCATGATGTTCAGCACATGCGGCGGTGGCGGCTGCAGCATGGCGTTGGTCCAGCCGGTGACGAACCGGGCGTAGTTCCAGTAGGCGTCGAATGTCGCCTGCATGAAGGCTGCGTCGAACGGGCGGTTACCATGGGCAACGATAGCGTCCATGGCGACGCGCGCCGCCTTGGAGGCATTGTTGGAGCCCTGCCCGGTGATCGGGTCGTTGAGGCAGACGGCGTCGGCAAGGCCCATCACCACCTTGCCCGAAGGCAGCCGGCCGATCGGCTTGCGCACCGTCGGCGGAAAGGCGCCGGCCAGAATGCCATTGGCGTCCGTCAATTCAATGTTGCGGCAGCGGTCGGCCTCCCACGGCAGGAAGGTGTCGAGTATCCATTTCGAGCGAGCGAGATGCTCCTGGGGGCTCGAAACATCCTTCCAGCAATCCATCGGACCGCCGGGGATACCTTCGAACACCATGATCTCGCAGGCACCGCTGTTGGTCAGCGCCGGAAAGACGAAGTATTCGCCGACGCCGGGGATGAGGTTGAAATTGACCGCCGAATGGTCGGGGCGCGGCGTCATGCCGTGGACGTAGGTCAGCGCCAGCGCGCGCTGCGGCTTGTCGAAGGGCGATCTCGCGGCATCGCGCTCGAACATCCTGGCGATATCGCCTTTGCCGGCGGCGACGATGATCAGGTCCGACGACGCGGCATAGGTTTCGAGGTCGCCGATATCGGCATCCTTGATCTGCAGCGTGCCGCCGCGACGTTCGAACTCGTCCATCCACACCGGGATCTTGGTGCGCTGGTCGACGCTTTGCGCCGGCCGGTCGAGCAGGCCGTTCCAGCCGATGGCTTTCATGCCGGGTGCATCGGGCGCCGGCACGACGAAGTTGATCGAGTCGACCGTCGGGCAAGTCTTGCCCCAGAAGTCGAGGCCAATGTCGCGCTCGTTTTGCAGCGCAGCGTCGAACATGCACTGGCTCGACATCACCTTGCCAGTGCGGATGTCGTCCGCCGTGCGGTTCTGCACGACCTTGACACTATAGCCCTTCTGCAGGAGCCCGCATGCGAGCTGCAGGCCGGCCTGACCGCCGCCGAGTATCGTGATCTTGCGATTGCTCATCTCAATTCCTCTGTTGTGTCTGTCCGCCCTGCCGGGCCGCGCGCGAAACGCGGTGACGGCGGGTTACTGCGTTAGAAGCGGGATGGCCGGGTCGATCCGCTCGGGACCCATGGCGGTGTAGCCGCCGTCGACCCGGATGTCGGTGCCGGTGATGAAGCTGGCCGCATCCGACAACAGGAAGGCGACGGCCTCGGCCACTTCCGACGGATCGCCGGTGCGGCGCAGCAGGTGGAAGGGGGCCGCGACCCCGTCGGTCTTGGCGCGGTCGTCGCCGCTCAGCTGCTTCATGATGTTGCTCCAGGTCCAGCCGGGCGACACGGCGTTGACCCTGATGCCGTCCGGCGCGAGGTCGAGCGCCTGGTTGCGCGTCAGTTGCAGGATGGCGGCCTTCGATACCGGGTAGACCCAGCGGCCGACCTGGGCGACGCGCGCCGAGATCGATCCGAAGTTGACGATGGCGCCCTTATTCTTCGCCAGGTGCGGCCGAGCGGCCTCCATCAGCATCACCGAGCCGACGATGTTGACGTCGAACGCTTTCAACCAGTCAGCGCGAGTCGTCTCGGCGCCATTGTCGAGATAGGTGCAGGCGACATTGACCAGGAAGTCGAGGCGGCCGTGCCGCTCGACCGTCGCGGCGACCAGCGCGGCGATATCGTCGTCACTGGTGATGTCGGTGGCGATGAAGCTCGCTTTCGAACCGATGGCGGCGGCGACGCGGGCGCCATCGGCCGCATTGATATCGGCGATGACGACATTGACGCCGTAGCCGGCGAGCACTTCCGCGCAGCTTTCACCTATCAGCGTTGCGCCGCCCGAGATGATGGCCGTCTTTCCGTCCAGTCCTTTCATCGAACCCTCCCTTTCAAATACCGTATCGAGATTGTGAGCCTTGTGGTTTCAGGCAGCCGGCGCCGCCCGCGGCACCGAGGAAAAGCCGCCATCGAGGTAGACCAGCGAATGGCCATCCCCGAGCACCGTTTCGACCACCTGGCCGATGAGGATGACATGCGTCGTGTGGTCGACGATCTTCTCCAGCCTGCATTGGAACGAGGCGAGCGCGCCCCTGATGATGGGTACGCCGGTGACGCCGGTTTCCCAGTCGCCGACCGAAAAACGGTCCTCGGCGACAAGCTCAGTCTGCCCGGCAAAGGTACGGGCGACCGCTTCCTGCGCATGCGACAGGACATTGATGGCAAAGACGCCGGAATCGGGGGCGAACTGCGCAACCCAGGTGTTGCGGTTGATGCAGGCAAGCAGCGTCGGCGGCGCCACCGACAGCGAGCAGACGGCGGTTGCGGTCAGGCCGCGCCGCGCGCCGTCATTGCCCATGGTGGTGATGACGCTGACCGCACCCGCCACCTTGCGCATGCCGGCGAGAAAAGGTTCCAAAGACATCCGCTCCTCCGCAGTGATTCCGGTGACTGCGCGCCCCGTGTGGACCCGCATTTGATCTCGATTTCAGGGCCGAGCTTGCGGCGGACGGGCGGCTGCCGCAATCCGGATTGCGCAGCGACTGTCCATATCGCGCGATTCCGTGTGCCGAACGCGCCCGCCGTGAGGCACTTTCGGCCGTTTGCGCGCCGATACCCTGCTCGGCCTTGTCCGCTGGAGCCCCCGCGGCGTAGCCGGCTAAAACCTGCTTGCGGCATGCCGAGAATTGGTTCAGTCTTAAAGTAATCTTGGGCTTGGAGGCGTCGAAATCCGCGGACCGCATCGTCGATCGCTTTCAGGTCGCGACCCGATCAGACCCCGTCACCGCCGAACAGTCGCAGTCAGACGTTGGAACAGCGCCATGGATCTTTGACGGACAGTGCAAGCCATGTTCACAGCCACACAGCCACTCCCCCTCGCGCAATATTCGCTTTTCCACACCACCGATGTGGATGAGGCGCGCGATTGCGTCGCCCGCATCTTCTGTCCGCATTATCTGAACACGGCGAGGCGCCGCAGCCTGCTCGACGCCCGCCACCACTGCGTGCGGCTGCATCAGGACATCAGCCTCAACTACGTGCAATACGGTCCGGAAGTCGACATCGACCCCGGCTATCTCAGCGATTTCTTCCTGCTGCAAATCCCGCTGCAAGGCAGCGCCCAGATACGCTGCGGCGACCAGCAGGTCACCGCTCATGCCGGGATGGCCTCAATGCCGTCGCCGAGCGAGCGGCTGAGCATGCGCTGGGCGGAGAACACACCGCATTTGATCGTGCGCATGAGCGAGGCCGCGCTCAGCCGCCAGTGGCAGCAATTGACCCAGACCCCGCTGACCCGCCCGCTGGTCTTCGACCTCGGCGTCGACCTGCAATCGGCCGAAATCGCGCCCCTGGTGCATTTCATCCACTATCTCTACGCCGCCGTCGAAGGCAGTCCGGCCTTCGCCAGTTCGGCCCTGGCCGCGCAGGCCGAGAGCTTTTTGATCAACTCGGTGCTGACGCTGGTGACGCACAATCAGAGCATGGTGCTGGAGGATATCCGCAGGCAGGTGGTGCTGCCGCGCACGGTGCGCCGGGCGCAGGACTACATGCGCCACAATGTCCATGAGCCGCCGCTGCTGGCCGACCTGTGCCAGGCCATCGGCGTCAGCGCGCGCAGCCTGCAGACGGCGTTCCAGTCGATATTCGGGCTGAGTCCGATGTCCTACTGGCGAGACATCCGGCTGGACGCGGTGCGCGACCTTCTGCGCAGCCGGTCCGACGCCAAAAGTGTCACCGAAGCGGCCAACCAATTCGGCTTCGTACATCTGGGCCATTTCGGCGTCCACTATCGCAAGCGATTTGGAGAAACACCCCAACAGACCCGGAACCGGGATCGCGCAGGAGTTCGGGCTGATCGTCTATCTTGAGGCTCTCGCCTGGTCACCGCTCAATTCCCTCGTGCACCAAGTGGCGCTGTTGAGGAAAGCAAACCAGGATAACCTCAAAATGGTCGTGGACTATTGGCATTGCTACGCATCGGGAGACCATCCCGAAGATGTTGCCAGGATAGATAGCAATCTAATTTATGGGGTCCATGTCTGCGACTCCCTGGCATTTTCTGGCGGCGTTCCGAATGAAACAGTCTTGCGCAACGTACCGACGGGCGAGGGCGTTCTTGACCTGAGAACCTGGACGGATGCCGTTAAGGCCACTGGCTATAAGGGCTGGTGGTGTTCTGAAACTTTCTGCGGGAAGCTTCAGCAGGAAAATAGTTACGACGTAGCCCGCCAGATGAAGACGCAACTCGCCAGCCTTATATTGAACTAGGCGGCGAGCCAAGTCGAGAGGTCCAGCCCGCAGAACTTTAGAAACTGGCGATGATGACCGAAACGGCGAAGATCGCCGGCTTCGGCAATGACGGTCAATGCGTTGATCGGTCCGATGCCCGGGATTTGTCGCAGGAGTTGATAATCCTGGCTGTGCCGCAACAACTCGTCGGCCTGGGCTTCGATCTCATTGCGCTGCCGGATCAGGCTGCGTGCTTCGTCAATGACCAGGCTACAGCTGGTTTCAGGGCCGAGGCCTCGCAATCCAGTTTGCTGGCGCGATAGCGCCATCCAAGGTATGTCAAACCTGCGGATTAACTGGCCCATTTCGCAGCCAACGGCCTGTGGACCGGGATTGCAGAACCCTTAGGCGATCACTCGCACGTCGGACATCCACTTCGGTGACCAGGTGGTCGGGGATTCCGGCCGGGGCCAACTGTCCCAGGTGCAAAACGTCTCGGCTCACGACGCCTCCAGATGCGGGTCGACGATGTCCCCACCGGCGGCGGGCTTGCAATATCCTATCTAACATAGCAAATGCTATATCGCCATCGTCGCGCATTCACGAAGTGGTGTTCGCGCGACGCAGTCGGCGGGCGATCTTTCAGGCTCTACGCGAACCAGAAGGCTCGCAAGCCGCCTAACACTATTGCTGGAAATATACGTTCGCATATCCATACGGAGCGTATGTATATTGCGCCATTGATAAGCGGATACTGGCGTTCGCCGCGCTACGGCAGTATCTGATAACCGTCAGGCGGCCCGCATCACTCCTGTCGCAGGACATCGAGGAACGTAGAACAATGGCAAGCGACAGCAGTCGAGAAAGTATGCCGTTGCGGCGGTCCAGTCGAGTCTGATCACTCAGCCTCGCCCGTGCTGACGTAAAGGCGCGCCAGTGAGGTGAGACATGAAAATCGGAGTCTTTGTACGTCGTTGCATCCGAACGCTTTCCAGTCCGCAGAGCAATGCTACGAGTGCTCTTCGGGTGGTGCGCATGCAGATGACGCCGGGCATGCGGGTGGTCAGGCCGGCTATCCGCGCGAGCCGCGGTGGCGAGTGAGTGCGGTGACGGGCCGGCTACAACTGTGCCTCGTCGAATTCGGCGATCGGCCGTGCAATCGCGGTAGTTTGTTCGAACGGCTGGGATGATCCTCGCCGTCTATCACAATGGCCTCGCTCGTGGCTGATGTGAACGACGAGGTCGAATCCGCATTACGTTTCTGGTGTGCTCGCCCGAGACTGAACGCCCCATGGGTTGAAGCAAGGATTGGGCTGCGCAGGCCATCCAATGCTTTACGCAAGGCAAACATTCGTCGCCGTCGTAACGTCCCCTTGCATGAAAGTGGTGGGGGCGCGGAACGGGTGACAGGAGGTCGAGATGTCTAGCAGCTCTCTCATTCTGCATTATCTGGCTGGCCCGCCGCAGAATCATCCAAGGCGCCGCTTGCCTCCCAGACGTCCACGTCGACCGGCGGACCCGAATCCTCCGGGGCGTCCGGACAATCAATTCTGGTTGCGACTCCGTAATTTCATGGACCGTTGGCTATGTTGGTTATTTGTGACCTCCAGCGCAACGGTGCTCAGGGTGACGATCCGGCTGGCTCGCAATGGCCTTTTGACCCGGTCCGAGATTTTGCGCCTTACAAAGTGGTCAAGCCGCTTGAACCGGACGGCTTTTCGACTGCTTCGCCGCAGGCGATGGTGATCTCGCATTCGGCTTAGCGCAGTCGTCGCAAAAACGAAGCTCGGCTGCGGACTCCGCGGCTAACCAAAGACGGTCCCGCGGTGAGACCAGATTCCGGCACGTCGCCGAGCAGATACAGCCATCTTTTCCGGAAGGCCTGGAAATCGCGTTGCAGAGTGAAAAGTCAGGCGCTGTAGAAATATCCAAATGAGGTTATACCAAAATGATTCAAATTTTATCTTTATTGTACTAGTTATTTACTTAATATCTGCCTGATAGTTTTGCTTCAAAGAAATTAGCTTCTGTCATTGTCTTCGCAAATGGGGAGACACGACAATGTTGCGTTCGTTGAGCATCTTGATTTGCTCATTTCTCGTCGGCTTTGTTTCGCTGACCTATGCCGGTTCTCTCCCGCAGACGGCGACCGCAGATACGCATTCCACCTTGCCAAAGAGGCCGACAGCACTTCTCGGAACGGTACAGCCGGGCAGCACAGCCATCATCTCCCCGAGCTACGCGGCTGTCGGAGGGCAGACAAGCGTCCCCTACGGTTGGGTGGATTTTTGTGGCCGCCGCCCGGAAGAGTGCAACGTTCCCGGTTTGCCTGCAGTGAACGTCAAACTCACCGCTGAGACCCTGCGCACGCTTGATCGCATAAACCGGAAGGTGAACGACTATATCGTGCCTATCAGCAATCTCGCGCATTGGGGCACGAAGCTGGATCACTGGGATTATCCCGTCGATGGCACGGGCGACTGCAAGATCTACGCGCTTTACAAACGCAAGCTCCTCCTCGAAGCGGGGTTTCCCCGCCAAGTGTTGCTTATGACGATCGTTCGCGACTTGAATGGCGAAGGCCATGCGATACTGACCGTAAAGACCGACAAGGGTGATTTCATTCTGGACAACCTGGTCAATGAAATCAGGCCCTGGGATGCGACCGGCTATTATTTCCTCAAGCGTCAGTCACAACAGAATCCGAATATCTGGGTGTCGATCAATCTGCGGGGCGGTGTGTCGAGGACCTCCACGAACGTTGCCAGGCTGACAAACTGACGTAATTGTCTCGGTGTCCGGCGCTTCACTGCTCTTCCTTGCCTTCTTGGGTGCTTTGGCGGCGCGCGCCGGAGGCGCAGCCGTGGCGCCAGGCGCAATACGCGTCACGTTCTGGGGTGCGCTGGCGATGGGGATCACCGCAGGCGTTGGAGTTCGAAACAGTCGTTTGAGCGGACCAAACTGGGACGGAAAACGGGACCGAGCAGGAGCTTGGTTGTTGAGGTCCTTACGCGACCGAAACGCGTTCAGCCGCGTCTTCCTGATTCTCCAGAGGATCGGCCAAGCCGAGGACGTCATAGGCGATGGTAGAGACATGCGAGTTGACGCGCCGCAGATCGCGCAGGATCGCAAGATGCAATGTACTGGCCTCAAGCCCTCCCGGAGAACGGCCTTCCAATCTGGTCAGGTGATGGCGGCCGGACGCGCGCTCCATGGCATTCAGCTGCCGCTTTGCATCAAGTAGGGACTGTGCCGATCTTGCGTCTTCGGTCATGAAGGTGGAGGCCGCCAGCTTGAGATCGTCGAGCACGCGGCCGTGGAAGGTCCGGAGGTCACTCTCATCTTCCTTTGTCAGAACAAGACCGCGTTTTGCCTTCCGGGCCGCCGCATCGGCGAGGCTCCGCTCGATGATGTCACCGGCATGGCCGAGATTGACCGCAAAATCGAGCACGTGGCCATGGCGCTGGGCATCTGCCGCCGACAACCCATCAGTGCCAAGCTGGGTCAGGTAAGCTTTCAGCGCCTCTTGCAGCCGATCGAGCGCCTTGCCGGAGCGAACGAGCTCCTTGATCGCCTCCAGGTCGTTTCCTGTCACCGCCCGCAGGAGACGGCGCAGCATGGCGTCCACCAGGTCAGCCATGCGCAGCACCTCGCGCGACGCATTGGTCAGGGCGAGGTAGGGCGTGTCCAGTACTGCTTCATCAAGATAGAGCGGCTGGGTGACGTCCTCGGCTTTCTTCTTTTGCTCCGGCAAGGCTCGCGTGAGGACGCCGGCGGCGGGGCCGAGCAAGCCGACGAAAACGATTGCCAACACCAGATTGAACGCGATGTGGAAGTTGACAACGGACGCCGCAGGATCCGGATTCAAACTCAACAGGGTCGCAGCGATCGGCTGCGCGAAGGGCAAGGCTACAATGCACCCCAACGCACGGAAAGCGAGATTGCCGATCGGCAGCCGCCGGCTGGCTGGCTGTGCGCTTGGAGACTCGAGTACCGGCGGAATGGCGCCGCCGAGATTGGCGCCAAGCACGAGCGCGATGGCTGCGACCGGCGTGATCACGTTGCCCGCGGCAAGCGAAGCGAGCAGCAACATTACCGCCACGCTGGAATGCGCGGCCCAGGTAAGCAATGCCGCGAGGGCGAGATCAAGCAGCGGCTCGCGGGTCAGGGCACCGAGAATTTCGGCCAGCACCGGCGCGCTCTCGATCGGCTGGATGGTCAGGACCAGCTGATGAAGGCCTAGCAGCATCAACCCAAGACCGATGCCGACACGCCCTAGGTCGTGGATCATTCCCTTCCTTCCTCGCCGGAAGGCGACGTAACCTGCAATGAGCAGCAGAGGTGCGATCCAGGATACGTCGAAAGAAAGAACCTTGACGATCAACGCGGTGCCGATGTTGGCGCCCAGCATGACCGCGAGGGCTGGCACCAACGCCACCATACCGTCTGCCGCGAGCGAGGTGATCATCATGGCGGTGGCGGTGCTGCTCTGGAGCAGCGTGGTCACCACAAGGCCGGCCCCAACGGCCGCGAAACGGTTGGGCAAGGCACGTCCGATTACTCGACGAAGATCCGATCCGAACGCGCGCACAACGCCGCTTTGGACCATGTGCATGCCCCAAAGAAGCAAAATCACATAGCCGACCAGTTCGATGAGAGCGATGGTCGCGATCATGATGGTGTCCCTATCAGGCCCGATGTGACGGCACTATGACAAGCTCAGTACGTGGCAGCCTGGCATCGGTTGGACGGTTGCAGCCTTAGGGGGCACAGAGCCGACGCCCGGCGCGTCCCTGACCGTCGGTCTGGGACGCGCCTGAGCTTTTCGTCTACTGTCCAATCGCGATCTGGATGACTTTGAAGGCAACCAAAGCGACAGCCGCCACGAGGTAGGCTCGCAACACGCCCATCCAAAGCCGCTTGCTCAGGCTCAGCTTTGGTGGAGGGAGCTGGTCGAGTGGCGGCATCGTCCAGGTCACTCGCGATGCCCGTGTCTGAGCGGAACCGGATGCATTCTCCTCAGTTGTCGTTTCGCCGCGATTCCTGCGAAGCAGCGCAAAGGCTGCGAACCCGGCGATACCCAAGAGCGTGCCGCCGCCCAGGGCAATGACGATCGTCTCGCCGGAGATGTCCGGGAACACCGTGGCCGCGGTCAGGATGATGGACAGCATCACCAGTATCCAGATGACCGCGCCGGTGAACAAGTTCAGCCAGCGCCCATTGACCCATGGTCCGAGGACAGCCTTGTCATTGCAAAGCAGCAGCAGGAACACGGTTGCCGACGGCAGCAATACGCCGGCGAGCGTCTGCACGGCATTGGTCAGCAGGCCGAGCAGCGCGTCACTGCCGAACAACACCAATGCCGCTGCCACCGCGATCAATCCGGCATAGACAGCGTAGAAGCCGCGAGCGTCGGTCGCCTTGCGATGGAGGGAGTGGCGCAGCGCGAGCACATCGCCAATCGCGTAGGCCGTCGCCAGCGACACGGCGGATGCACCGATGATGCTGGCGTCCAGCAAGGCGAGCGCGAACATCACGCCCGCGGCGCGGCCAGCATGTGCCTCGAGACCCGCGGCAACAGCGCCGGCGTCGGTGAACTGGCCGAAGCCGGGTGTGCCCTGGAATGCTGCAGCGGCGAACGCCATCATGGCGACCCCACCAATCACCACGAAGACGATGCCGATTATCAGATCCACTTTCTCATAGTTCATGAAACGCGGGGTGATGCGCTTGTCGATGACGTAGCTCTGCTGAAAGAAAAGCTGCCAGGGAGCCACGGTGGTGCCGACAATCGCGATGATCAGCAGCATGACATCCGAGAGCTTCCCGTCTGCCGGAAAGCGCGGGATCACAAAATCACGCCCGACCTCGGCAAGTGGCGGATGCACCATCATGAAGATCGGCACCAGCAGCAGGCTGAAGAAGCACAGCGCCAGGGAAAACCGCTCGAAGCGGCGGAAGTTACCAGTGCTCGCCGCGGCAATGACAATGCCGGCTGCAACCACGATACCCCACACGCGCGGGATGCCGAGGTAGCCGAGGGCCAGGTTGATGCCGATGAACTCGGTAACGATGGTAAGTCCGTTCAGGATGAACAGATCGATGACGCTGAATGCGCCCCAGAACTTGCCGAAGCGTTCGAGGATCAGGCGGGCATGGCCAACCCCGGTCACAACACCGAGACGGACCACCATCTCCTGATTCACATAGAGCACCGGCACGAGCAGCAGCAGCGTCCAAAGCAAAGCGGTGCCGTAGTTCTGGCCGGCCTGGGTGTAGGTGCCGAAGGCGCCGGCATCGTTGTCGCCAACCATGACGATCAGGCCGGGGCCAATGATCGCCATCAACGTTGCAAGCCGTGCCTTCCAGGTACGGCGATGTAAGGTATCGTCTCGATAGATGGTGCCAAACGCACCATGGATATCACCGAGATGGGCGCTGTCGAGAACAGCGGAGCGAACGGGATCGCCAAGAACAATTTGGGACATGATGGTCTCCGAGCGGAAGGAACGGCCCCGCGATGCTGTCGTGGGGAGCGAGCGGCAGGGGAGGACACGCAGCTCCGCCGCGGCCTCGGCTTGTCAGTCAGTAAGGCTGAAGGGGGCGCTACGCGTCAGTTTGCCATAGGCAAGTCAGCCGCCCGTCTGGCTCAATCTGCCAGCGCGCGGTCGGCACCGCGCGGGGAAGGGGGCATTGCAATGATGGCCCGCGCACAAGCCGCAGTGCAGCGCGCGGAAACGCGGACGCAACGCGCGCCCGTTTGGTGTCGACGATGAGAAAGGCAGTCATGGCCCTCTCTTTGGTTCAAGCGGTTGCTCGAACCCGGGAGGGCCTGGCCGTTAGCCCAGGCGCACTTGCGCGAAGGGCATGGCGGTTACAAGCACGACCCGGGCGGCGGACCAACCTGGCAGAGTGGTTGCGGCAGGCAGCAGTCGCCTACTGTCGCACTCCGGAGATTGGCTTCTAGATCGCGGGTTCATGTGATCCCTTGCTGATTGCATCGAGCCCGGCGGTAGGCCGGGGTATCGACAGATTCATTGACGCCACGGAATCATCCATTACGGCAA
The DNA here is from genome assembly GCA_943370265.1 of Mesorhizobium carmichaelinearum. Classification (GTDB taxonomy): domain Bacteria; phylum Pseudomonadota; class Alphaproteobacteria; order Rhizobiales; family Rhizobiaceae; genus Mesorhizobium; species Mesorhizobium carmichaelinearum_A. The sequence continues at coordinate 52,874 of CALRQH020000025.1, read as the reverse complement.
TGAGCTTGTCTTACCCTCCCCCCTAGGGTAGGGTCAAGTCATGAATCACACTGTTCATGCTTCTCATCCGAAAATCATCAGGCGCCTCAAAAATGCCGAGGGTCACATTCGCAGCATTGTCACCATGCTAGAGGAGGGGCGGAACTGCCTTGAGATTGCCCAGCAGCTGCAGGCCGTGGAGAAAGCGGTCCAGTCCGCCAAGAAGACGCTTATCCACGACCATCTCGATCACTGCCTGGACAGTGCGGCTAGGGCCGACGGCGAAGCGGCGAAGGCGCCGATCGAGGAGTTCAAGGCAATTACCAAGTACCTCTGAGCAGGAGGTATGATGAGCGGCCACGATCTGGAGCGATGTCGATTGTCCAAAAACGCCACCGCCAAAGCGGGCATCCCACTACTCGGTCTTGCGGCTCTGGGCATCGTTTTCGGCGATATTGGAACCAGCCCGCTTTACACCTTCAAGACTGTCCTTGACCTGACCGGCAGCAAGCCCGACGCGACCACCATCCTGGGATCGGTTTCCTTGATCCTCTGGACGCTTATCATCGTCACCACCGTCAAATACGTCAATTTCGCCATGCGCATCGACAATGATGGGGAAGGCGGCATCCTGGCTTTGATGTCGTTGCTCGGCGTGAAGAAGCAGAACCGCCCGGTCATCGTCGCGGCAGGCTTGTTTGGCGCAGCGCTGATCTACGGCGACGGCGCGATCACGCCGGCCATTTCGGTTCTCTCGGCGCTTGAAGGTGTCGAACAAGTGACGCCCAGCCTGACACCTTGGGTGCTTTATGGCGCGGTCTTTATCCTGGTCGCCTTGTTCGCGCTGCAACCATTGGGGACAGCCCGGATCGGCAGGGCCTTTGGGCCGATCATGCTGTTCTGGTTTGGTGTGATGGCTGCCATGGGTATCTATGGAATTCTGCAGCATCCAGCCGTTCTTGTGGCTATCAATCCCTACTACGGGCTGAAGTATCTGGCCTCAGGTGGCTGGGGTGGCTTCCTGGTTCTTGGCGGTGTGTTTCTGTGCGTCACAGGTGCCGAAGCGCTTTACGCGGATATGGGGCATTTCGGCCCCGTTCCGATCCGGCTCGCCTGGAACTTCGTGGTCTTTCCGAGTCTCATCCTCAACTATATCGGCCAAGCCGCCATCGTCCTGAACGGCGCGCCGACGGATGGCAATATTTTCTATCGCCTTTGCCCGCCCATGTTGCTGACGCCTCTCATTGTGCTCGCGACAATCGCGACCATCATTGCCAGCCAATCCATCATTACCGGCGCGTTTTCCATGACACGCCAGGCGATTCAGCTTGGCTGGATGCCGCGCTTCAACATAAGGCAGACATCGGCCGAAGGCTTTGGCCAGATCTACGTCGGCGCTGTGAACTGGTTGCTGATGATCGCCACCGTGGCGCTGGCCATTGGCTTTGGCAAATCCGACAATCTGGCCGCCGCTTACGGCATCGCCGTTTCGATGACCATGCTGATGACTTCCGTTCTGTTGTTCATCGCCATGCGGGAAATCTGGCAGTGGAGTATCGTCGCCGCTGGCGGCATCGCCGGACTGTTCTTGATCGTCGACAGTGCATTTTTCGCCGCCAACATGACCAAGTTCTTTCAAGGCGGTTATGTGCCCCTTGCGATTGCGATTGCTGTTTATGCGGTCATGTGGATCTGGCATCGCGGCACGAAAGCCATGCACAAAAGTGTCGAGCACACCCTGGTCCCGACGAACGAGTTCCTCGCCAAGCTGCAATCCGGCACGGTGGCGCGCGTGCCCGGTACTGCGGTATTCCTGACGCTTTCCCCAAAAGGGGTGCCACCCGTCATGGTCTGGCATGTGGCGTTGAATCGCGCGCTGCAGGAACGTGTGGTCGTGCTGCAGTGGTCCATTCTGTCGGTGCCACGGGTTGCCGACGGAGAGCGCTTCACCATCAATCAGGAAGCTCCCAATTTCTGGCGCGTCGAAGCCAAATACGGGTTTATGGAAATGCCCGATGTCCCGCGCCTTCTTGCATCCTGCATGGCGGCGGGCTGTCCTGTCGATCTGTCGGATATCACCTACTATGTCGGTCGTACCAGCATCGTGGCGCGCGAGGATGGCCAAGGACTGCCCGCATGGCAAAGAGCGGCGTTCGCAGCCATGAGCCGCAATTCGGCGCGGATGAGCGATTATCTGAAAGTGCCCAATGATCGGCTTGTCGAAATTGGCCGGCAGATTCCAGTTTGACCGGGCGTAGGGTCGGTTGCCAGTGGCTTGGCTCAGGATCAGTTCGCCGCCTTGCGGTTGTTGCCGGATCCAAAAGCTGCATCGCCCCGCTCGTTGACCGATACCCAGATGTTGGGATCCTGTTGCGACTGGCGCTTGAGGAAATAGTAGCCGGTGGCGTCCCATGAGCGGATGTTGTTCACGAGATTGTCGAGGATGAAATCGCCCTTGTCGGTCTTCACCGTCAGGATGGCATGGCCTTCGCCATGCAGGTCATAAACAACCGTCATCAGCAAGGCCTGCCGCGGAAATCCGGCATCGAGAAGCAGTTTGCGCTTGAACAGCGCGTAGATCTCGCAATCGCCCTTGCCGTCGATCTGATGGTCCCAGTGATCCCCCAATGGTCGAGATTGCTCGCGGGCACGATGTAGCCGTTCACGACCTGATTGATGCGGTCGAGCGTGGTCCAGGTCTTGGGCGCCAGCTTCGGGTCCACTACCTGATCGAGCGCTTCTTCTCCAAGCCGAAGCACTTCCGCCACGTCGCGACTTGCTACGACAAGCTCGCGACCAGCTTCCTCGCCATGGTCCAACTCGCATCCTTGCACCCAGGCAAAGGCCCCAGATGCCAGCTGACAGGGGTCGATCATCTTCATTCCATGTCGGGCACTTTGCCTTGAATCCAGCCCACTGAACGTAATTCCACACCTTGCAAATGTGGTCGGGTGCAAATCCAGGCCAAGCACTGGCGTCGTGAACGTGGGCGGCTTGTTGCTACAGTTTTCGCAGCATAAGAAGCCGTGCGCGAGAATAACACAGCATTTGCTGTCGCCGAAATGACTCCCTATGCCAAGTCTGAGCGAGAGGTCCCGCCTTTGGAGATTCGTATGCGCCTAGTCGTTGCCGCCACACTGCTGATTTTTACGACGAGCGCTCTTGCGGAGACTCTGGCCTATGGATCGCGCGTAGGGATGGAGGTCACTGTGGTGAGCAAATCAGACATCGGCTCCGCCCATGCAGCCATAACCGTCAAGCATACCAAGGCGAACGCAGTCGCATATTGCCGCGACTACATTGGCAAGGCTCAAGTCACGCATTTCAATGCGAATTTTGATAAAAGCGTAACACAGCCTGATCCAGCATGCCCGACGGGTATGGAGCGGGATCATTGTGCGTCAAACCACTATGACCAGATTCATGATATTTATCAATGGTTTGTGGTCTTATTCCGGAAAGGTGGTGTCGTTAACTGAGGCATGTGTCGAGTGACCACTTGTGGTCTTTCACGCTTGGGCATAATCGCATTTGCTCAGTACTATGACGTCCCGATCAACCACGGATTCCGAACACGTATCTTTCCAGCCAGCGCCCTCGAAACGACTGAGCGGCCTCTCTGCTACTCTAGCGGCGCCGCCTTTCCAGGGGCAGTGCGCGTGTGGATCTGAAGACAACGAGGATCGATTTGCCCTGTCAAAACTCGAACCTCTTGGCGCCAATGGCGCCGACCTCCTTCTGATTCATGCTTGGCATTGTCGGACGATAGCCGTGGCCAGTAGCTTGGCTGCGCGGTTTGACTTTTCCCGACTATAGACAATCTGAAACTGGTCGTCGAACTCCACTCGACCAGGTGCCAGAACCCGTAGCCGCCCGTCGCGCACCGCATCCTTGGCGTAATGGGTGGGCAGAAAACCGATAAACGCACCCGACAATAGCAAAAGCATCGTGCCTTCCATATGTGCCGTTACCGCACTCCAGCGGAAATCGATGCCGCACGCCTTCCCCTCCTGCATGTAGGAGCGTCCGGCAAAAGGCTGGTCGGCAAGAAGGTGGTCCGTCCGCGGGTCGTCCGGCATGTCGAACAACGGCGAGCCGCGGCCGCAGTAGAGGTTCTGGTGCTCTAAGAAGACATCGATTGCGTCCATATGCGAAAAATGCTTTTGCGCGGGCGCTAGTATGATTTGGTAACGTCCGCTTAGAAGTCCTTGCGACAGCACCTGTGGCGCGGCGATGTCGATATCCAGTAGAACCCCTGGAGCTTTCTGGGCGAAATCGCCTATTGCACGATGCAGAGCAAGCTCGGCGTTGGTCTGCATCGCGTCGACAGTGCCGAAGGTAAGCCGGCCTATTAGTTCGCCTTGCGCATCGCCGATCGCACCTTGAAACCGTTCAATGGAGCCAAAGAGGTCCAGCGCCGCCGAGTGAACATGTTTCCCCTCGTCGGTCAGGAAAAAGCCGCTACGCCCTCTTTCGCAAAGCCGGACGCCGAGCCGCTCTTCCAAATGTCGCATCTGAGTGGAGATACTAGCCTGACTCACGCCGAGGCTGGCCTGTGCTGACGAGAACCCGTTGCAGCGAACGATTTCGATAAAGACACGAAGCAGACGGATTTCCACGTCGCCGAGTGTGTTCCGACGAATTGCAGCAGACAGATGAGCCATACATAACAGTTTTCACATGTAAACATAAAAAGATAGCAGTTTTCTAATCGATAGGTCTCTGGTCTGTTTCCTGGGCTAACAGCAGGGAGGTGGTTGTGACCGAGAACGCTTATGATCGTGGGCGGCTGAATCTGCCCTTTGTTGGCATAAGCACCTTTGGAAAGAGCCCTTATCAGCCTGACTGGGACCAGATCGAAGCTGACGTTGCCATCCTTGGCGCTCCGTTCGATATGGGGACCCAGTGGCGCGCCGGCGCGCGGTTTGGCCCGCGCGGTATCCGCGAGGCCTCGACCCTGTTTTCGTTTGGTCATGGGGGAGCCTACGACCACGAGGATGATGTCACTTACCTGCCAGCCGAAAAAGTCCGCATTGTCGATCTGGGTGATGCGGATATCATCCATACCGACACAGAGCAGAGCCATGCGAACATCGAGTTCGGTGTGCGCAAGATTCTTGCGGCCGGGGCGCTTCCGGTGGTTGTGGGAGGCGACCATTCGATCAACATTCCTTGTGTCAGCGCCTTCGACGAAGATTGTGCGGCCAACGGTCCGATCCATATCGTGCAGTTCGATGCGCATCTCGATTTCGTCGACGTGCGTCACGGCGTCCGCTTCGGACATGGAAGCCCGATGCGCCGAGCCGCCGAGAAGAGCTTTGTCAGCGGCCTCACGCAATTGGGTATCCGCAACGTCTCGTCTACGGCGCGCGATGGCTACGAGGACGCGCGGGGGATGGGGTCGGATATCCTGTCGGTGCGCCAGATCCGCAAGCTTGGCACCGAAGCGGTGCTGGAGCGGATTCCTGCGGGCGCACGCTACTATGTGACGATCGATATCGACGGTTTCGATCCGTCGATTGCGCCTGGCACCGGAACGCCGAGTCATGGTGGCTTTATCTACTACGAAGTGCTGGAGATGTTGGCGGGCTTGGCAAAGCGCGGTGACATCGTCGGTGTCGATCTCGTCGAAGTAGCGCCCGACTACGATCATTCTGGCACGACGACCATTCTGGCCGCGCAGGTGCTGATGAACCTGATCGGACGCATCATGCACGCCCGCGAAAGCAAGGCCTGATCCGTGACTCGCCTTTGCGGCGGCTTCGCTGAAAGGGCGGTTCTGTCTGCGGCAGCCTTCGCTGGATCATGCCACCTCGCTGAAGATTAAAGAATACGTTGAGGGAGTCACAACATGGATGATACCGTCGCGGCGTATCTTGATCGGTACAATGTTTCCGAGGCGGCGCTTCGCTTTCTAGCCAAGCCGCACAAGATCTTTATCGATGGCGCGTGGAGTGAAACCGCTTCCGGCGCGACGCTCGACGTGATCGAGCCTTCCACCGAGGGGATGATTACAAGCATCCAGGCGGGCGCGAGCGCTGACGTGGATCGCGCCGTGGCAGCGGCCCGCGCTGCGTTCGATAGCGGGCCATGGCGTAAGATGAAGCCGCTCGAGCGCGAAAGGTTGTTGTTCAAGCTGGCCGATTTGCTCGAAGAGCATGCGTCGGAGCTTGCTGAGATCGAGTCGATCGATGTCGGCAAGTCCGTTATTCAGGCACGCGATGTCGATATCGCCGGCACCATCGATACTTTCCGCTATTTCGCGGGGTGGGCCTCAAAAATTCATGGTCGCACGGCACAGCCGTCCATTCCCGGCAATTATGTAGCGTTTACACGCAAGGAGCCCGTTGGCGTTGTGGGCGTCATCGTTCCGTGGAACTTCCCCTTGCAGACCCTGGCCTGGAAATTGGGTGCGGCCCTTGCGGTAGGCTGCACCGTCGTGGTCAAGCCGGCGGAGCTTACTTCGCTGTCCACCCTGCGCTTTGCCGAGCTTGTGCAGGACGCAGGGATTCCCAATGGCGTAGTCAACGTCGTCACCGGAGCCGGCCGCACGGTCGGCGCCCCCATCACCAGCCATCCCGGGATCGACAAGGTGACCTTCACCGGCTCCACCGAAAGCGGCCGCGCAGTCGGTGCGGCGGCGCTCGCCGGCATGCGGCGCCTCACGCTTGAACTGGGCGGCAAGTCGCCGGTTCTCGTGCTCGACGACGCCGATCTGGAAGCTGCCGCCAAGGGTGTCGCCAACGGCGTCTTCTTCAATTCCGGGCAGGTCTGCGACGGCGGCACGCGCGTCTATGTCCAGCGTGGCGTCCACGACGCTTTCATGAAGGAACTTATCAAGGTCACAAGCGAGCTGAAAATCGCGCCGGGTCTCGACCCCGACTGTTTCATCAGCCCGCTGGTTTCCGCGCGTCAGAGGAACAGCGTCGCCGGCTACATCGAGACTGGCAAGGCCGAGGGCGCGGAGATCGCCTATGGCGGCGGGCGGCCCTCCGGAGCGGGCTATTTCATTGAGCCGACGATCTTCACCAAATGCCGAAGCGACATGAGGATCGTGCGAGAAGAGATTTTCGGTCCGGTTCTTGTAACCGCGCCATTCGACGATCTCGAAGAAGCCGTCCAACTGGCCAACGACACGGATTACGGCCTCGCCGCTGCGCTCTATTCGAACGACCTGGCACGCGTTCACAACCTCGTCCCGCAATTGCGGGCGGGGTCGGTCTATGTCAACGCGCACAGCACCATCGATCCGAGCATGCCGTTCGGCGGCTACAAACAATCCGGCTTCGGCCGCGATCTAGGACCTGAACAACTGGATCATCTCCTGGAGACGAAGGCTGTTTGGATCACGCTTCCCTAGCCGGCATTTGCCCGCCGCTTGGACATCATCTTCAAGCGAAGGCGGTCTGTTCGGCTGGTTAGGGCGGCGACTAGGTCACGGAACCAACGGAGGAAGCGTCATGCCCTAAATGGGGCTCCGACGCGATGTTTTAACAAGAAGGCTCTGCAACGGGAGGATGACATGCTGAACAGGTTACTTGGTCTTGCGGCCGTCGGACTGGCACTAGGTATGGCTTGGCCAGCCGAGGCGGAGGCGCTCAAGCTCGCGCACTCCACTTGGGTTGGCTACGGACCATTCTACATCGCGCGCGACAAGGGCTTCTTCAAGGAAGAAGGTGTCGATATCGAACTTACCATCATGGAAGATACCCCCTCCAAGATGGGTGCCCTGCAGGCCGGCCAGGTCGATCTTGTCGCCTCGACGGTAGATGAGTTTCCAATTTACATGCCGCCTGGAAAGTTGCTGCGCTACATCTTGGCGGTCGATAACTCCAAAGGGGGAGACGGCATTGTTGCCCACAAAGACATCAAGTCAGTGACCGATCTCAAAGGCAAGAAGGTTGCCTTCGAAACGGGCTCGGTTTCGCAGTTTTTCTTCAACGCGGTCCTGAAGCAAACTGGTATGTCGGAAAGCGACGTCGAGGTCGTCAACATGACGGCGACCGATTCTGGCGTCGCATTTGTGGCAGGGCAGGTTGACGCCGCGGTGACGTGGGAACCCGCTCTCAGTCAAGGCGCCAACTCGGAGAACGGCCATCTGTTGCTGTCGAGTGCCGACAAGCCTGGGCTGATCGCAGACGTAATCGCGGTGACACCAGAAACGGCAATCAAGCACCAGGCTGAACTCAAAGCTTTTGTCCGCGCCTGGTATCGGGCGCTCGAATTCATCAAGACCAATCCGGATGAGGCAGACCAAATCATGGCTCACGGTGTCGGTGGCTGGCTCGCGGATCCGGCAGTCTTCAAGCAGACATTGGCCGGGATTGAATATCTCGACAAGAGCTCAAACCAGACGTTTTTTGGATCCCCCAACGCACCCGGACAACTCTCCAAGACACTCGGCTACGCGCTCGATATTTGGTCGGCAAAAGGACGGATTCAGGCCCAGATGAAGCCGGAAGATCTGATCGATTACGGGTTTTTTGGAGGATAATCTCATGGCTGGCGCGGCAATATTTGTAAACCGAATCCTAACCCCGCGCCGGCCTATTTCGCGCGGCATCAGATTGGGTACCGGTGCGATGGTGAGCAGCGGCATCTTGTTTGCCTGGTGTATCGCGACCTATGGAGGGCTGACGGATCCGCTGTTCATGCCAGCGCCACATCGTGTGGTAACGGCGTTTTGGCACTCGCTGATGGATGGGTCCTTGCTCAGGAACACTTGGGCCAGCCTGCTCGTGATTAACGTCGGCTTCTTCTTGTCCTCAATCGTGGCGGTTCCGCTAGGCATACTGATGGGCAGCTTCCGCGTGGTGTCTGCGGCGCTTGAGCCAATCGTAAACTTCATGCGTTATCTGCCGGTGACGTCAATGATCCCGCTGCTGATCCTTTGGATTGGCATCGGGTTCCAGGAAAAAGTTGCCGTCATTTTCATCGGCACGTTCTTCCAGCAGATCGTCATGATTTCCGATGTTTCCGCTCGGGTGCCGGCCGAGCTGTTCAACGCCTCCTACACCTTGGGCGCGACCAAGTGGCAGGTCATCACCAGAATGTTGCTGCCAGCAACCATGCCCGGCGTCATGGACACGCTGCGCGTTACCATGGGTTGGGCCTGGACCTATCTGGTGATCGCGGAGCTGGTCGCTTCAAGTTCCGGCCTTGGCTACATGAGCATGCAGGCGATGCGCGGCCTGCACGCCGACTACATCTTTGTCGGTATCTTGGTCATCGGCTTCCTTGGGTTGGTGACCGACCAGATTTTCAAATGGATCAAGATTGTATGCCTGCCTTGGGCAGAGCAGCGCTGAGGAGACCGGGCTATGGGTGCTCTCGACATTGAAAACGTAGGTCTGTGGTTCGGAACGCGGGGTGCTGGCGAAGTCGTGGCTCTCAGCAATCTGCATATGCGTATCCCGGATAAACAGTTCGCCGTCATCGTCGGACCATCGGGTTGCGGCAAGTCAAGTCTGCTTGATCTCGTGGCGGGATTGAAAGAGGCATCGAGCGGCGAATGCAAGGTCAATGGAAAGACGGTGTCTGGTCCGGGCCGGGAGCGGGGAATGGTCTTCCAGAACTATTCCCTGTTTCCTTGGCTGTCGGTTCAGAAGAATGTCGAGTTTGGCCTTGCGTTACGAAATGTCCCGGTGCGGGAGCGCGTCGAACGGGCGCGCCATTTCGTGCATGCGGTCGGCTTGAAGGGTTTCGAGAATGCCTTTCCCAGCCATCTCTCGGGCGGCATGAAGCAGCGGGTCGCGATCGCTCGCGCGTTGGCGAATGATCCGGAGGTGCTGCTAATGGATGAGCCGTTCGGGGCGTTGGATAGCCAGACCAGAGCGGTCATGCAGGAATTGTTGATCGATATCTGGGAACGGCACCAGAAGACCGTCCTGTTCGTGACGCACGACATCGACGAGGCGATTTTTCTTGGCGATGTCGTCTACGTGATGTCGGCCAGACCTGGCCGCATCATCGATACAGTCCAGGTCGATTTACCCCGGCCGCGTCAGTACGAATTGGTCACGACGCCCGACTTCATCGATCTCAAGCGACGGATCCAGAAGAACCTGCATCACGAAGTCCACAAGGCACTCGCTACCGCCGGTACCGGTTGATCCGAAGGGCTGAGCCGCCTCGCTCCATCAACTGGGCCTTCGGACCCCGCGCCGATCCTGACATCCCCCAAAGCCGAAACTGCACTCGGGATACCGCCATGGACGCAACATTCGACTACATCATCATCGGTGCCGGCTCTGCCGGCTGCGTGCTGGCGAACCGCCTGTCCGAGGACCCCTCGAACAGAATATTGGTTCTGGAATTCGGCGGCAGCGACAAGTCGATCTTCATCCAGATGCCGACGGCGCTGTCGATCCCGATGAATGGGACGAAATACAATTGGAAATACATGACCCTGCCGGAACCAGGCCTGGATGGCAGGCGTGTCCACTGTCCGCGAGGGAAGGTGCTTGGCGGCTCGTCCTCGATCAACGGCCTGGTCTACATGCGCGGCCATGCCCGCGACTTCGACGAATGGGCGGAGCGTGGCGCTCGAGGCTGGGGCTATGCCAACTGCCTGCCCTATTTCCAGCGTGCCGAGAGCTGGCAGGATGGTGGGGACACCTATCGCGGAGACACTGGGCCGCTCGCCACCAATGCCGGCAACAAGATGAGGAACCCGCTTTATCGCGCCTTCATCGACGCGGGGCACGAGGCGGGCTACATCACCACAGAAGACCCGAACGGGTACATGCAGGAAGGCTTCGGCCCGATGCAGATGACCGTCAAGGACGGCGTGCGCTGGTCGACCGCGAATGCCTATCTCAAACCGGCCATGAACCGGCCGAACCTGACCGTGATCACCCATGCGATGACGCGGCGCGTGCTGATGGATGATAAGCGCGCGGTCGGCGTGGAATACGAGCAGGGCGGTGTCCGGCATATCGTGCGGGCGGACCGCGAAGTGCTGATTGCGTCTGGGCCGATCGGCTCGCCGCATCTGCTGCAGCGGTCCGGCATCGGGCCGGCGGCGGTCCTGCAGAATGCCGGCGTCGAGGTTCTGCACGACCTTGCGGGCGTTGGCGAAAATCTTCAGGACCATTCCGAGGTGTATATCCAGTATGCCTGCAAGGAGCCGATCACCCTGAACGGCAAGATGAGCCTGCTGAGCAAGGCGCTGATCGGGGCGGAATGGCTGTTGTTCAAGCGCGGGCTTTCGGTCTCCAACCATTTCGAGAGCGGCGGCTTCATTCGTTCCGATGCGTCGCTCGAATGGCCCGACATCCAGTTCCATTTCCTGCCGGCGGCGATGCGTTACGACGGTAAGAAGCCCCTCAAAGGTCATGGCTTCATGGTGCTCACCGGCCCGAACAAGCCCAAGAGCCGTGGCTACGTCCGGCTGCGTTCCGCCGACCCCTTCGAGCAGCCCGATATCCTGTTCAACTACCTGGATCGCGAAGAAGACCGGGAAGGGTTCCGACGCTGCCTCAGGCTGACGCGCGAGATCATCGCGCAGCCGGCCTTCGACCGCTTCCGCGGCGAGGAGATGGCGCCGGGCGCCCATGTCAGGAAGGATGACGAAATCGATGCCTGGGTGCGCGAAACGATGGAAAGCACCTATCACCCGTGCGGCTCGTGCCGGATGGGCGAGGATGCGATGGCGGTGGTCGACAGTAACTTGAAGGTGAGGGGGGTCGAAGGGCTGCGAGTCATCGACAGTTCGGTTTTCCCGTCCGAACCCAACGCGAACCTGAACGCGCCGACCATAATGCTTGCCGAACGAGCCTCCGACATCGTTCGAGGTAAACCGCTCCTTGCCGCTTCGAACGCCGCTGTAGGGGTCGCGCCGGGCGTCGGCGTTACCCAGCGCAGTAGCGAGCCGGTCCGCAAGGTCCAACTTTAGCGCCACGCGGCGGGAGTGTTCGGCCGTCGCTCCCACAGCCCCTCAAACTCTGCATGGTTTCTATCCCCAGGAGAGCAAGCATGATTGCCCGAGGCATCGGCTATGTGGTTGCCGCGAAGCAGAATGACGACGGTCCTGAAAAGCGAAACATTCCGCCGTCGAATGAGTCCTCTTTGTGGCTTATCTTCGTGCGACCGCTGAAGATGCTTTTTCGCGCACGTCTGCTCAAGAGCAATCTCCCGAACCAAATTGACCACCGGGATCGATAACTTTATCGAGCATTTGCGTCGGCCTCGCCGGCATTTGGGTGGGCGCTTTTCGGATTCGATCCAGCGCCGCCAATCGAACGCCGACAAAGCAATTGGTATGGCGAAAACGCAGTAAGTGGCCATCCGAAGCATTCCATTTTCTTGGCAAAATGGACGCGACTTTTCAAGCCGGATTCGTTTCCATGATCTTAGCCAGGAAGACCCACCGCAGCGGGTGTTGGTTCCGCCGTTCTCTGTTTCGTCGGCCCCCGCTGAAGGTCGGTGAGAGATGGCTGCCGGTGATCGCCACAGCACGGGTTAGGCCGGGAGCAAAGGCGTCGTGATGGAAGCGCCTTGGGCAAGCCAGCAATGCGATTGGCGCGAACAGATAAGAGGGCTGTCGGCCGGCGCTTGCTTGCGCCTTGCCCACCGCGCGGAAGCTGCGCCCTTGTTCGCCCACGCTTACGCTTTCCATCTCAATCTCCGCTTCGGAGGCATGACGCCGCTCGAGCTGGCGAAGTTCGCTCATGCGCAGCAACTCGCGGGCATTAAGCTTCATGTTTCCGATGGCGAGGGCGCCTGCCTGAACGCCATGTCTCCGGGTGACCTGCGCGCCTTTGGCGAGCAGGTGGCGCAACTGGGCCTCGAAATCCATGTCGAAACCAGCACGACAGCCGCCGGTGAGCTGTCCGATGCTGTAGCACGAGCCCACGCCGTCGGTGCGACCTCGCTTCGTTGCTATCCGCTTTACGAGGGACGCGTCTCCGAAATCATATCCCGCACAATCGATGATCTGCGGCGACTTCGGCAATTCGATCCGGAAGGCCGACTGCGGTTTACGCTCGAACAACACGAAGATCTGAAATCGGACGAGTTGGTTCGCATTGTCAATGAAGTAGGTAACTCGCGGCTCAGCCTTCTTTTCGATTTCGCCAACATGGTCAACGCTCACGAATTGCCGTTGGCTTCACTGGCGCAGCAGGCGCCATTCATCACCGAAGTCCATGTGAAGGATTGTCTCATACAGTCTGATCGTGGTGGCTGGGCGCATCTGGCTTGCCTGTCGGGTCAAGGGCACCTGCCGATGCAAGCAATGCTGATCGAGTTGCTCCTGCTCGGCGAGGACAAGCCGCAAGTCCTGGCCTTCGGGCTGGAGGAAGAAGAGGGTTATTTCGCTCCGGCCTTGCGCTGGCCGGCGCAGGGACCGGATCCATTCATCGCCGCCCGCACGCCCAGCTTCACCGAGGTAAGCTCATCGAATCTCGACGAGCGGCTGAAGCGGGAGGCGGCCGCCGCACACGCACAAGTCGACAACGTCAGGGCGATGCTTTGCGAAATCGCCACGGAAGCCCGCCACTGGAGCATAGCGAATGTCTGTACAGAATTGTCCTAAAGACTGTCTTGAGCTGGCGAACGCGATGGCGGATGCCGTGCGCGGTATCATTCGGCCGCATTTCCGCAGGCGGCTGGCGATCGATTCCAAGGCGGATTCAAGCCCCGTGACGGTCGCCGATCGCGAGGCGGAGGCGGCGATGCGGCGCATGATCGAGACGGCCTTTCCGAGCCATGGGATTCGCGGAGAGGAGTTTGGGACACATCAGCCGGATGCCGAGTGGGTCTGGGTTCTCGATCCGATTGACGGCACGAAATCCTTCATTTCCGGCTCGCTGGCATTTGGCACACAGATCGCATTGCTGCATCAGGGGGTGCCGGTGCTCGGCATCATCGACCAGCCGATCACTGCGGAGCGGTGGCTGGGCCGTATCGGATTGCCGACATTGCTCAATGGAGAGCCTATCCACACAAGTTCGACCACCAGGATCGGTGAGGCCATCGTCTACACGTCGGCGCTGGAACAGTTCGATCGGGACAACCTGGATCGGTTTTCGGCGCTCGCCTCCAGCGCTCGTTTCACCAGAATGTCACATGACTGCTACGCGGCGGGCCTGCTGGCGCTTGGCGGGGTCGACCTGCTTCTGGAGAGCAATGTTTTCGACTACGACATCCTGCCCCAGATGCCGATTGTGCTTGGCGCGGGAGGTGTCGTTACCGACTGGGATGGACAGCCACTCGCCGATGCACCGCACTATGAAACCGTGCTGATGGCAGCGAACGAAGAACTCCATCGCGCCGCGCTTGATCAACTCCGGAAGCGATGATCCGGCAGCTTCCGCTGAGCACCCGGTTGGGGTGCTGCCTGCCTTGCAAATGTGATGTTCGGCCGGCGCTGATGCCGGACGTCGAACGGCGTCGACTTCACGGCTGCCGCCGTGCATTCCGGATCGTCCTATGCGGCCAGGACCAGCAGGTCTTGTTCCGACACGCTGATCTCGACGGTCGAGCCCACCGCCGGCGGAGGCGCATCGGGTCGGTTGAACGTATCGAGCGAAACGACGTGGTCGCCCACATTCACCCGGATACGGATCACCGAGCCGAGGAAATGCACTTCGGCGATGCGCCCGGAGAGGACGACATTGCGTCCTTCCTGCCGGCCGAGCGCTATCGTCTCCGGTCGGAGTGCAAGACTGATCTTGTCGTTGGCGCCTGCAGACAATGCTCGGTTGAGCGCGACAGGAACGTTGCCGACCCTAATCCTGCCTGCCGAGGCATCGACCACGGAGGCGTCGATCAGGTTCAGCGTGCCGACGAATTCGGCCACGAAGCGCGTTGCCGGACGATTGTAGATCTCGAACGGGGTGCCGACCTGATCGGCGACGCCCTGATGCATGACGACGACGCGGTCGGACATCGACAGCGCTTCCTCTTGGTCGTGCGTCACGAAGATCGTCGTTATTCCAAGCTCACGCTGGATGAAACGGATTTCCTCGCGCAAGCTCACACGGATCTTGGCGTCGAGTGCCGAAAGCGGTTCGTCCAGCAGCAACACCCGCGGCCGCACCGCGAGCGCGCGCGCCAGCGCCACGCGCTGCTGCTGGCCGCCGGAAAGCTGGAAGGGATAGCGCTCGCCGAGGCCCGGCAGGCCAATCAGGCGCAGCATGTCCGCCACGCGCGCCTCGATCTCTGCCTTGCCCTTACCGGCCACGCGAAGGCCGAAGCCGACATTCTGCGCAACGGTTAGATTGGGGAACAGCGCATAGGCCTGGAACACCATACCGATATTGCGCTGGTTCGGGCGCAGGCTGGTCACGTCCTGGTCACCTATGCGTATCGACCCCGTGCTCGGCGTTTCGAAGCCCGCCACCATGCGCAGCACGGTGGTCTTGCCACAGCCCGACGGGCCGAGAAAGGAAACGAATTCTCCCTTTTCTATGACGAGGTTGAAGTCCTTCACCACATGGACCGCGCCGAAGGATTTTTCGAGGTGATTGATTTCAAGAAAGGCCATGACTAGCGCCTCGCTGCGGAGAATTTCGAGAAGCGTGTGACGAGCTGGATCAGCCCCATGCAGGCCCAAGTGATGATGAAGGCGATGACCGCTAGCGCCGAGGGTTCGTACGCGCGGTTGCCGCCCATCCAGACCATGTAGGGACCGAAACTGTTGACGTTCAGCAGGGCCGCGAAGACATATTCGCCGATCACAATGGCAAATGTCAGGAAGGCGCCCGACAGCACCGAGATCAGGACATTGGGCAGGATGACTGTCGCCAGGATCCTTGTCCAGCTCGCGCCAAGACTTTGCGCCGCCTCGGTCAGGGTGGCGACGTCGATGGTGCGCAAGCCCGTATCGACCGCGCGATACATGTAAGGCAGCGCGAGCGTGGCATAGCCGAAAAGGGTGAGAACATTGGTGCCCCACCAGCTTCCGGTCAGGGGCAGGATCGAGGACGTATTGTAGACGCGGATATAGCCGAAGACGATGACGATCGGCGGAATGACCAGCGGCAGCAGCGTGATGAACTCGATCAGGGGGCGCGCCGCCGACAGCCGCAGCCGCACCCAATAGGCGGTCGGTACGACGATGAGCGTGCCAAGCACGATGGTGAGGAGCGCCAGCACGATGGAATAGCCGAACGTGTGCTGGAACTGCGGGTCAGCCAGCACCACACGGTAGGCTTCGAAGCTATAGCCATCTCGCTTCATGCGCATCGAGAATTCGAACATGCCGGCGAGCGGCAGTAGGAAGTACAGTGAGCCGAAGAGAATGACGGCCCACGACCAGATGCGATTGCCGTTCATTTGATCCACCTTTCGGCGCGTACGCGCAGCAAGATGTAGATGGCGTTGGCCATGGCGGTGAGGGCGATCATCGCAAAGGCGATGGCGTAGCCCAGATGAGGATCGTTCAGCACATCGCCTCGGATTTGAGCGAAGAGCATGATCGGCACGATCGACAGCGACGATCCGGTCAACGCGATTGCCGTGGCGACGGCACCGAAGGCGTTGGCAAAAAGAAGCGCCAATGTCCCCAGCAGCGACGGCCACAGCACCGGCAGGGCGATCATGCGCCAGTATTGAAAGCCGCTGGCTCCCAGGATTTCAGCTGCTTCTCGCCACTCCCGCCGCAGGCCCTCGAGGGCCGGGGTGATGATGAGAACCATCAACGGGATCTGGAAGTAGAGATAGGTGATGGAAAGGCCGAGAAAGGAGATGAGGTTGAAGCCGGAGGCGTAGAGGTTCACCCCGAACCAGTCTCGCAGGATTAAGGTCACGAAACCGAGCCGGCCGAGTGTCGCAATGAAAGCGAAGGACAGCGGCACGCCAGCGAAATTGGAGGCAACGCCGGAAAAGGTGGTGACGGTATTGCGCAGCCAGCGGGGCAGGTTACCGAGCGTGATGGCCGCGGCAATCAGGAATCCGAAGCAGCAGCCGAGCACCGCCGTCAACAAGCTCAGCTCGATGGAGATCCAGAACGCCTGGCGGATCGAGGGCGTGAACAGCGCCACGATGTTGTCGAAGGTCAGGTCGCCGTTGGCATTCCCGAATGCACCGATGACAATGTTCATTGTCGGCAGGATCAGGAATAGCAGGGCGAACAGCAGGAATGGGGCGATGCCCAGCCAGTTTAGCGCCTGACGGGTCCGGATGGCGGAGCCCGCGGATGCAATGTTCATCGTCATGCTGGAGCGTCCGGCGACCAAATAATCGAGACCAGGCTCCGCGCCGCGGGCGGAGCCTGGTGTTGCGAGATGCGGCGTCAGGATCTATTTGACGTTGGCGCCGACCACCTTGTCCCAGCCCCCGGTAACCTCGGTCTTGTTGGCGGCAAGTTCGTCGACAGTCGGGAAGATCGCGGCCTCGTAGGCGGCGGCGGGCGGCAACTTGTCGAGGAGTTCCTGCGGGAATTTGCCAGCCTTCGACATGGCGGCGAAACGGGCGGGATGGCAGTAGCCCTTCAGCCAGCCGACCTGACCTTCGTCGGAATACAGATATTCCATCCAGAGCTTGGCTGCGTTCGGATGAGGGGCGTAGGCGCTGATCGCCTGCACGTAGACGCCAGCCACGACGCCCGACTTCGGCACCACGACGTCCATGGGCGGATTGCCCTTGAGGCCGTCGCGCCAGGCAAGCAGGTTGTAGTCCCAAGCGGCGACGATCGGGGTCTGGCCCTGGGCGATGGTTCCGGCCTTGCCCATGACCGGCACGAAGTTGCCGGCCTTATTGAGCTGCGCAAAGAACTCCAGGCCCTTCTTGCCGCCTTCTTCGCCGACCTTCGCGCCCTGCGACAAGCCCGACGACATCACGGCGAGAATCGCCTGGGAGGACGAGCGCGGATCACCGGTGAGGGAAACGGCGTTGGCATATTCTGGTTTCTGGAGGTCGGCCCAGTCGGTCGGGGTCGTCTTGATCAGGTCCTTGTTCACGCCGAAGGCCATCACGCCGTAATAGTCCCCGTACCAGTAGCCGTCGGAATCCTTGATATTGTCCGGGATCTCGCCCCAGCTTGCCACCTTGTAGGGTTGGATCAGACCGTCGGCCTTTGCCGAGGGGGCAAAAGCCAGGCCCAGGTCAACGACGTCGGGCGCCTGCGGGCCGGTATTGCCCTTGTTCGCCTTGATCGCCTCGATCTCGTCGCCGGTCCCTGCATCCGGATTCAGTTCGTTGATCGTAATGCCCGGATACTTTGCCTTGAAGCTTGCGATCACGTCGCCATAGCCGCACCAGTCGTGCGGCAGGGCGATTACGGTCAACATGCCCTCTTTGGTCGCGGCGGCGGCCAGGTCGCTGATCGCGTCGGCACGGGCGGCGCCGGCTAACGCGGTCAGGCCGAGCGCGGAGGCAAGAGCCATGTGGCTTGCGGTGTTGGCGAAATTCTTCATCGATTTCTCCTGTTCAAACGCCTGTCGGCGTCAATCTTCGTGGCAGTTCCCCAATATTTCGTCCCAGCCGGCGGCTATTGTCTCGCAGGGCACTAGGCCCGCGGGTGAAACACTTCGGAGTCACTCCGGTGGAATCTCCGGAACAGCCCCGCCTGCCGTTCACTCGCGGAGACAACGACATTGTCTGAAATGGCCGTTTGGTTGTCGCAAGAATGCAACAATTGGACAAACTATCAATGTCCACTATGCTCGATCGCAGCATACCAATTTCACGTCGATGTCACATCTGGATCGTTCGATTGGCAAAGCACCAACAGGGACCAATACTGCCCTTCGTGCGGGTCGACCCCGACGCCCCGATGCCGAAGTTCCGGCAGATACAGGACCAGCTTCGTACCGCAATTCTCCAGGGGCATTTGCGGGCCGGATCCCGCCTGCCGGCCAGCCGCGTTCTTGCCGACGAACTGGCCATGTCCCGTCCGACGATTGTCCGGGTGCTGGAGAACCTGAAGTCCGAGGGATATCTGGAAACGCGGCAAGGTTCCGGCACCTTCGTGGCAGGCGATCTTCCGCGGCAATTGCCCCGCCAGGGTCAAACATCGGACGTTGCCGGCACAACGATCGCTGTGCCGCGCCTGTCGCTGATCGGAGGACTTTCGCTTCGGATGTCGGCCGACATCGGCAAGGTGGCCTACCGTCCTTTCCTGCCCAATCACCCTGCCTTCGAGCGGTTTCCGTTTGCGGTCTGGCGCAAATGCTG
Organism: Mesorhizobium carmichaelinearum; assembly: GCA_943370265.1. Classification (GTDB taxonomy): domain Bacteria; phylum Pseudomonadota; class Alphaproteobacteria; order Rhizobiales; family Rhizobiaceae; genus Mesorhizobium; species Mesorhizobium carmichaelinearum_A. Next base: position 33,773 of record CALRQH020000025.1, on the reverse strand, counting down.
GGACGCAGCGACCAGAGGGGGAGATGCCGGCGGCTTGGGATATGGCGACCCTGCCGGCGAAGCGGTGCTGCGACAGAGGATAGCCGAGTACTTGGCGCTCCACCGGGGCGACCATTGCGACCCAGAGCAGATCGTGGTGACGCCCGGAGGGCACAGCGCCTTTATGCTCGCCGCTCTGGTGCTTGCCAATCCCGGGGACAAGATTTGGTTCGAGGATCCTGGCCCGGTTACGGTCCACAATCTCTTCCAGACACTGGCCCTCAAGGTCTGCCCTGTGGATGTCGACCCCGACGGCATGGACGTGGCCGGGGCAGTCGCAAGATATCCTGATGCACGCTTCGCCTTCACAATGCCGTCGCGGCATCATCCGCTTGGCGTGACGCTATCGCTCCCACGCCGCATGGCCATGCTCGACTGGGCCCGGACGAACGGGTCGTGGATCATTGAGGACGATTATGACAGCGAGTTTCGATATGTGGGACCGCCTCTGCCTTCGATACGGTCAATCGACAGCCACGATCGGGTTATCTATGTCGGCACCTTTAGCAAGGCTCTCTATCCGGCCATCCGCGTTGGCTACCTAGTGCTGCCGCCACAACTCGTCGGAACCTTCCGCAGTTTTGCGGGGCTAGTCAACCGCAGCGTTTCGGTTGAAGTTCAGCTGGCGCTCGCCGAATTCATCGGCGGCGGGCACTTCGCCACGCATCTCAGGCGGATGCGCGACCTCTACGCGCAGCGGCGCGCGGCTTTCGTTGAACTGGGCGCTGCTGCGCTCAACGGCCTCGCCCGGATCGACTGTCCGGACAGTGGCATGAACGCTCTGGCCTGGCTCGAAGGGGGTCGCGATGACGACGCCGTGCGCCGGGCCGCTCTGGCCGCGGACGTTCAGTGTTACCCACTGTCGGAGTACGCCGTTGACGTCAAAAGGCCCGGGGCGATCATCCTCGGCTTCTCGGGTGTGCCAGCGGAGAAAATGAAACGCCACTTTGATCGGCTTGCCGATGCAATAGCGCGAAGTTGACGCTGCTCTTCGGACTTGCATAGAGCGACAATCACGATGATACGGTCGCCGATGACCGCGACACTGGGATCTCGTCCAGATTGTCGCGCGTCAGAACTTGGGCAAACTTATGAGGCACGGGTGTTTAAAGGCGCGTTCAGCCTTGAACTGCCGAGAATGCCGAGTTCCTCGATGACTGGATAGGCGATCGAGGCTAGCCGCGAATTGATCTGCTTGAGATTCCGGATCGTATCGAGGTGGATCGAGCTTGTCTCGACGCTCTTGACGGCGCCCTTGCGCGGGCGGGTTGAAGGGGCAGGCTAGGCAATCTTCTTGGCCGACTGGCCCGCAGCGTAGTCGCGGAAGATGCGCCGGATTTCGAAGCCATTGCCCAGAACGACGGCGCGGAAGGCATGTTCGCCTTCGCGCCCGTCGATAATGCGCTGGCGTGAGCGCCCTCGTTATTCCGCTCCCAAAGGCGGGCCGGCGAAGCGAAGGCTATACTGCTCCGCGGATTTCATGATCGGGTCCATGTCTTGCGGGATGCTGAACTGGCCAGCGGCCATTTCCCGAAAGAATCCTTCGAAGCCGCCAAGTGTGAGGATCACAAGATGGCGGTAAAGCGTATCGCCCACCACTCTGAAACTGTACTCGCGACCAGGGGAACAAACATCGTCGCGCCGGCCACCCTTGTGAACATCTCTCCCTCCAGCCAGAATTCGCAGGCGTCGTCCAGGAGAACAAAGGTCTCGTCCTCGCGATCATGTATGTGCAGTGAATTCAGTACCACCTGGATCTGAAAAGTAATCCCCGCGTCCGGGCGTTCAGCGACTTCTCCGCGAAGTGGCTCCGGCTTCGATTAAACTACGGAGAGTAGGCAATGTCCGATGGCGTCAGGTATCTTTCAATTCGAGCCATCGCAGCGGGATTTTAGTCGGCTCGCCCATCAATGCCTCCGCGGAAAAAATTTCACACTTTCCACGATGCGGAATCTGGATCTTGAATTGACTAGGTTTCAAGCTGATCCTTCTGCATCGGCTTTCCAGGGAGGATACGATGTCGACAAGCACAAACCAGTCGCTCAAGGGCGACGGCACCATCAGCCGGGTGGAAGGATTGATCGACGATCCGCACACCCACAAGTTCCGCAAGTCGCTTGGCGTCTGGCACGTTGTCGGACTGGCCATGGCCGACGTCTCGCCCACCATGGCGGTGCTTCTGCTCACCGCCGGCGTTGTCTCGATCAGCGGCACTTTCACCATCGGCGCCTGCCTGATCCTGAGCGCCATCGTCGTGCTCATCGCGCTGTGCCTCGGCGAATTGTCGTCGCGCAACCCGTCGGCGGGCGGCATGTATTCGATCGTCAAGGACGTGCTGCCGGCGCCGGTCGCCTGGATCACGCTGCTCAACTACCTGCTGCAGGGCATCGTGATCCCCGGAAGTCTGACGTTGGGTATCGCCATCTTCCTGAAAGACCTGTTTCCCGGCATCCCGCTGGCCAATGGCGCTATCGCGCTCATCGCCCTGTTCGCGGCGGCGGCGATCGCGCTGACCAAGGTCGAGGTTGGCGCCTGGACCACCGCCATCATGGTCATTGTCGAGGTTTCGGTTCTCGGCCTCATCACCGTCGCGGCCGTGCTCAACTGGAGCCAGGACCTGACGGCGGTGACCTTGAGCCCGGTGCATCTTGTCGACGGCAATCTGATCCCCGTCACCTTTGCCGTAGCGATCACGGCGCTGGCGCCTGCCTTCAACATCATCAACGGCTATGACGCCGCACTTGGTTTCTCCGAAGAGATGCATGACGGACCGCGCCAGATCGGCAAGGCGGTGGTCATCGCGGCGATCCTCGCCAGCCTGCTCATCACGATTCCATTCGCGGCGGCGGTGGTCGCGGCGCCCGACCTCAAGGCCTTCCTCTCCAGCCCGACGCCGGTGGTCTATTCCGTCGAGCAGGCGCTCGGGCCCATCGCCAAGGCCGTCGTCGACATCGGCGTCATCATCGCGCTGTTCAACGGCGCGCTGTCGCTGCTGATGTATTTTGCCCGCGGCGTCTTCGCCACCGGCCGCGACAAGCTGTGGCCGCGCGCTGTCAACCAGCGGCTGGGGTCGCTCAACAGCAAGGGCGTGCCGGGCTGGGGCGTTCTCGTGCTCGTCGTGCCGGCCATCCCGCTGCTATTCGTCAGCCAGCTCGACTGGCTGATCATCTTCTCCGGAACGATGATCACCGCCGTCTATTTCTGCGTCGGCCTGGCCGCGTTCTGGAGCCGCATCAAGGATCGCACCAGCCCCCGGCCGTTCCGCATGCCGCTGTGGCCGTTGCCGGCCATCATCGTTACCGTGTTCACCGGCTTCGCGCTGTGGCAGCAGGAGACCCAGTATCTGGTCGGCGAGGGCGTGGTGGTGGCCGGCGGCATCGTCCTGTTCGCGCTGTCGAAACTCTGGTCGGCGCGGGCCCGGTAATCCCGGCCCGTCCAAGGCAGCATGTTTTTCAAACGGGTGAAGCGATGCAAAATGTAGTTGTTGTCACTGGGGCGGGCCGGGGTATCGGCCTTGCCGTCACCAGGCGCTTCGTGGCGGATGGCGACGAGGTTGTCGCGCTGGATCTGCGCTTCGGCGACGAGACAAAAGCCCTGGTGGAAACCGCCACCGCCAATGGCGGTTCGCTGACGCTGATCGAGGGCGATGTCTCCAGGCCGGCGGACGCGGCGGCACTCATCGCCGCGGCCGTCTCGCGCCATGGCCGCATCGATATCCTCGTCAACAATGCCGGCGTGCTGTTGTCCAAGGCAACGGTCGAGACGACGTTCGAGGACTGGACGCGCGTCATCGCCATCAACCTGACGGGTACATGGAACTGCCTGCATGCCGTGCTGCCCAGCATGATCGCGCAGGGCTCGGGCCGCATCATCAATGTCTCGTCCGAGCTCGGCCTGATCGGCTTTCCGACCTACGCCGCCTACTGCGCCTCCAAGGGCGGGGTTATCGCCCTGACCAAGGCGGTGGCCAAGGAAGTCGCGCCGAAAGGCATTCTCGTCAATTCGGTGGCGCCGGGGCCGATCGAGACCGACATGCTGAAATACGACACCATCGAATTCAACGACGAGACGCGCGAACAGATCCCGCTGCGCCGCTTCGGCCAGCCCGACGAGATCGCCGCCGCCGTGCATTTCCTGGCGGGCCCCGGCGGCAGCTACATGGTCGGACAGATCATCAGCCCGAACGGCGGGACGGCTATATAATATTATAAAACAACAAGATAGCGCCTGATCTTGATTCAGGAGGGAACGAACTGATGTCACCTGACCCGGAAGAAAAACCCCCTCGCGTCGCCAATGAGGTGCAGTCGCTGCTGCGCGGCCTGTCAATCCTCGAGGCGCTCGCCGCATTCGACGTGCGCGGCGCCACGCTGCAGGAGATCGCCGAACGCACCGGCCTGTCGCCGAGCACCGCGCATCGGCTGCTCGCCACTTTCGTCGAGGCCGACTATGTGACGCGCGGCAAGGACCGCAACGCCTATGTGCTGGGCCATCGCATCATCGCCGTCGCCGCCTCGGTGCAGCAGCGCACCGCGCATCTCCGGGTGCTGGCGCGGCCGCATCTGGAAGCCGTCGCCCAGGAAAGCGGCGAGAGCGCCTATCTGGTGGCGCTCAACGGGCGCAGCTCCGTCTATATCGATCAGGCCGAGGGCACGCGCGTACTGCGCATGACCATCCGCGTCGGCAGCACGTTTCCGGCCAACACCTCGGCCTCGGCCAAGGCCATACTGGCGTTCCAGAATCCCGACGACGCCTTGCGGCTGATCTTCGGCCAGGCCAAGCGCTACACGAGACGCACCATCGTCGATGCCGAACTGTTCCGCGCCGACCTGCAGAGCACGCGCGAGCGCGGCTACGCCATCGAGCGCGAGGAGGTCGAGGACGGCGTCAGCTGCATTGCCGCACCCATCCTCGGCAGCAACGGCATGGCGGTGGCGGCGATCAGCGTTCCCGGCCCGACCACCCGCATCCTCAATCCGACGCCGGACCGTCTCGGCGCCATCATCGTCGCTGAGACCAGGAAGATCTCGCGGGCGCTGAAGGCCAGCCCCGGCCTGCCGCTGGCCGACTGAATTCCAATCATCCCGTCAAGGAGCGTACAAAGAATGGCATCCACACTCGTCACCGGCGGCATGGGCTATACCGGCCGGGCCATCGTCCGCCAACTCGCCGAACGCGGCACCCGTGTCGTTAGCTACAATCGCGACTATGCCGAACTGGCGACGGATTTCGTCACCTCGGTGCAAGGCGAACTCTATGATATCCCACGGCTGGTGCGCACCATCGAGAAATACGAGATCGACCGCATCATCCACACGGCGGCGATGTCGCATCCCGACCTGTCGATCGACCTGCCGCTGACCACCGTGGTCGCCAATATCGACGGCACCGTCAATGTGATGGAAGCCATGCGGATGGCCGGCATCAACAGGCTGGTCAGTTTCTCGTCCGAAACCGTCTATGGCAATCACCCTGGCCCGATCGACGAGACTTCCGCGACGACGCCGACCACGCCCTACGGCGTCAGCAAAGTGGCGGTCGAGCATTTCTGTCGCGTTTACAACGAGCTTTACGGCTTGCAGACAATGTCGTTGCGTTTCTCCGAGGTCTATGGCCCCGGCAACCGCATGCCGCAGATCCTGCGCGACATCGTCAAGACGGTGCTGCGGGGCGAAGCCTTCACCATGGACAGCGGCTCGGATCACCTGTTCCACTTCATCCACGCCGAGGATGTCGCCAGCGCCGCCATCCTGGCCAGCACCGCTGAGAGCGTGAACGGCTCGGTGTTCAACGTCTTCGGCGACCGCGCCTGGACGCTGGCCGAGGCCGCCGAACTACTGCGCAAGTTCTTGCCGGAGGCGAAGATCTCGATCGGTCCTGGCTATTGCCATCTCGACCGGCAAGGGCCTTGGGACCAGTCGGCAGCGATCCGTGAACTTGGCTACGCGCCGAAATACAGCCTGGAGGACGGGCTGGCGCGCTATGTCGAGTGGCTGCGCACCAACGAGTATTGAGCCGATGGCAACGCTGATCAGAATCGAACCGCTGACGCGCGAGGCCTTCGCGCCGTTCGGCGACGTCATCGACGAGGCCGGGCAGGTGGCGTTTTCCACCAATGCCGGCACCGCGACGCGCATCCACGAACTGGGTGTCGCCGACTGCAACGCCGAAGGTGGCAGGACGCTGTTCAGCATCTTCCGCACGGCGCGGCCGACGCTGCCGGATGCCCTGACGCTGATGGAGCGCCATCCGATCTCCAGCCAGGCCTTCGTGCCGCTCGGCGGCGAGCGCATGATCGCGGTCGTCGCTCTGCCGGAGCAGCGGCCGCAGGCGGGCGATCTGCGCGCCTTCCTCAGCAACGGCCGGCAAGGCGTCAACTATCGTCGCGGCACCTGGCACTACCCGCTGATCGCGCTCGACGCCGGCGACTTCCTGGTCGTCGACCGGGCAGGGCCGGGGCAGGGCTTCGAGCAGGACTACGAGGAAGTGGCCCTGGAACCGGGAACCAGCCTCGATGCCGCCGGCATCGGTGAGCGCCCCTTCGTCACATCAACCAGCAAAGGGAGGAAACAATCATGATCACCAATGGCATCAAATGGCCCAACGGCGCCAAATGCGCGGCCTGCCTGACCTTCGACATGGACGCCGACAGCCTGATCCATGTCGACTATCCCAATGACGGCGATCGCCGCGTCTCGGCGATCTCGATGCTGCGCTACGGTCCGAAAATCGCGGTGCCACGCATCGTGGAGACCTATCGCCAGCTCGGCATCAAGCAGACCTTCTTCATCCCGGCCTGGTGCATCGGGCAATATCCCGATGCGGTCGACGCCGTACTCAAGGGCGGCCACGAAATCGCCCATCACAGCTACATCCACGAGAACCCGCTGGAGCAGACCGAAGAGGACGAGGCGCACTGGCTCGATGTCGGCATCGAGGCGATCAAGCGCGTCACCGGCAAGGCGCCGCGCGGCTGGCGCGCGCCGCTCTACAATTTCTCCAACAAGTCGCTCGACCTGCTGCTTGACCGCGGTTTCAAATACGACGCCTCGCTGATGGGCGCCGATATCCCCTATGTCATCAAGAGCCGCAAGGGCGGCGGCGAACTGATCGAGCTGCCCAGCCACTGGGGCCTCGACGACTGGCCGCAATATGTCCAGTCCTTCGACCTGCATTACATGATGCCGGTGCGCAGCGCCCGCATCGGCTTCGACCTCTATCTGCGCGAATTCGAGGCGGCCTATGCCTATGGCGCGCTGTGGGTGCCGGTGCTGCATCCCTTCGTCACCGGCCGGTTGTCGCGCTGGCACGTCTTCAACGAGTTCCTGGAAAAGGTGGTGGCGCAGGGCGATGTCTGGTTCGCGCCGATGGAAGAGATCGCCGCCTATGTTCGCGCCGAGATCGACGCCGGCCGCCACAAGCCAATGGCGGAACTGCTCCCGCAGTACGAAAGGCCGGTCGGCCGCGTCCAGCCACGACGCTAGGTCCCAGATGAGCAGCGTCCATACGAACAGCCACAGGGGCCAAGGTTGACACAGTTACGTTTTGCGACGCCCGACGGCGGGGAAATTTCCCCCGTTGTCGAGCAGCTACTGCTTGCCGGCTATTCCGGCCGCAGCGAATTCGACGTCGCCGCGCATCTGGCCGAGATGCGGGCGCTCGCCGTTTCGGTGCCGCTGAACGTCCCGGTCTTCCACCCGGCCATGATTTGCCTGCTGACGCAAGGCGGCCGGGTCGAGGCGATCGGCCCGGACACGCGGCCCGAGGTCGAGTTCGTGCTGTTTTCGTTCGAAGGCACGGATTACGTCACTGTCGGCAACGACCAGTTCGACCTTGCCACCGAGCGGCACTATTCGGCCGAGAAATCGAAAAGCCTGTGCCAGAAGGTCGTCGCCCGGACGGCCTGGCCGTTCAGCGAGGTGCAAGAGCACTGGGATCGGCTGGTCCTCGAATTGCGCAGCGGTGAGACGCTGCTGCAGGCCGGCGCCGTCGACAGCATCCTGGCGCCGGACAGCCTGGTCGAGCAGGCGCAACGGCAACGCTGCTTTTGCCGCGAGCGCGGCATGCTGTTTTCCGGAACGGTGCCGATGCTGGGGCCGGTCGAGCCCGGCATGGTCGACTTCTCCATCGCGCTGCGCGATCCCGTGCTTGGCCGCGTCATCTCGTGCGATTTTCAGGTGACCGATGTGGCGCGTGTCGCGGCCTAATTGGGGCCGTACACTGGACAGAACGGTGATGCCGGGCAATTCTCGAACCGGCTATCATCTGACGAACGGGGTTCAGCTTGGCGGGCAGTGTGAGCAAGAACTCGAAATTCCCGCTCGATGGCCTCGACATCAACCTTTTGCGGCTGTTTTGCATCATCGTCGAATGCAACGGCTTGACAAGATAGTCGTCTGCGCCGCTGTCCAGCCCGGTCACTCGATCCGGCAGTGCGTCCCGCTCAGTGATGATGATGGCTGGCAGCGCCTCATCGCGCAGACGCTATGCCTTCAGAACGTTCATCCCGTTCTGCTGGGGCAGGCCGAGATCAAGCGGACGTTCAATCCCGGGTTCAGGATCGCCCTTCATCAGAAGGACCTGAACCTTGCCTTGCAGGGCGCCAAGACGCTGAGCGTTGCTCTGCCCCAGACGGCTTGCGTAGCACAGCTGATGCAAAACAGCGGCAGCCCATGGTTGGGACGAGCTAGACCACGCCGCAATGGTGAAGGCGCTGGAGTTGACGTCAAATCGGATCGTCGCATAGACGGTTTGTCCGGCCAGGAAGTTTTACGTCGCAGGCACGGTCGATTCGGCCGGCAAGAACGTCTCATCCCGTGACGCCTCGTGATGCAGAGATCCCGAGGGGCATCGAGCGGGATCATTGTGCGTGACGCTGCTGAAACTTTTAACCAATTGACTATGTTCAGTAATTCTAGAGACATCTGCATACTGGTGCCGCCAACTGGGGCAGGTGGTGGATACGCCAACGAGACCATCACCGTTGATCATCCTAGCTCTCAATGAGTCGCTTTGAACCACGACAAGCGACACGGTTCTGTTCGTCCCAGGCATCCAACTCTGCAATGGGGTAGAGAACAGCTTTGCCGATCTTAACGAAACTTGGCCCGACCCGCTTTGAGCGCCAGTTTCTCAATGTGCCGGGAGAGATCTCTCCACGATAGCGTTCTGCGACCTCATCCGGGGTTAGAAATTTGACTCGATCCATGCGCGAGACCCTTCTTCGATCGTTGGTAGGCGCGACGAGCCATCAAGCGCGCTGCGCCACACTTGGGTGATTGGCGCACTGCTTCTCACGCTCGTTCATGGCATCAGGTGCATTGCTATGGGACAGATGGAAGTGCTTGCTCACGGTCGTCGCAGAAACGGACAGCAAGGGCGGCAAATCGGGCGGGAGGCACATAGGCCAAATTGACGTTTGTCGCCCCACATGGCCAAAGCGGCTCTGAATCTGATGCTGTCGGACTGCGACTGGAAACGAGGTGACGCCTTCGCCGATCTCGTAGGTCTTGAACCTCTTGCGCTGGTCCTTGACCGCCTCGACCGGCAGTCGGGAGATACCATGACGCTGGAGGCAGCGGTGCAAGGCGCTACGGCTGAGGTGGGGGATGGTATCCCTCAGGCAACCGAGCACATCGTCCAGCGGCAATAGCGTCTTCTGGCGGAACGCCACCACGATGGCTTCTTCGGCCGGTGTCAGCACCGTGCTCTTGGGCGCCTTGGGTCCCATCGGCGCGTCGGCCGTCGTGGTCCGCTTACGCCACTTGGCCACTGTCTTCGGGTTCAAGCCGTAGCGGGCGGCAAGGGACCGGGTGCTCTCTTGCGACGTTTGGAACTCGGCTCGAAGACACGGCGTCGTGCGGGCGCTGCCGTGAAGAACACTTGCCATAGCGCATCCTCCTGCTGACGACTCAGCGTTAATGATGCACCATCACTCCAAGGGACTACACACCTAGAAAGCCCGCCATAGTGAGATAGCCGGCGCCATAGGGAGCGGGGGGCACAGCAGCGCCGGCTATACGGAAATATTACGCCGCGCTCAGAGAATAGCCGAGTGGCCACCGCAGCCGTATGGCGTGATCGCTTACAAGGAGGCTTTGGCCTTCCGCTTGGCAGGCACCTTCTTCACTTGCACAGCAGCAGCCTGTCGGCCAAGCCCCATCGACTTTGCCAATGCGGACCGCTGAGCTGCATAACTCGGCGCAACCATCGGGTAGTCAGACGGCAAATTCCACTTCTGGCGGTAGGTATCGGGGGTCATTCCGAGCAGACTGAGATGGCGCTTCATGGACTTGAACTTGCGACCGTCTTCCAATGAAATGATGTAGTCGGGAAAGACCGATTTCTTAGGGTTTACGGCGGGCGCTTGGGCCCGCTGCTCGACGGATTTTGCCTGGTTGAGGCCAGACAGTGAGGAATGAATTGACGCAATCAGATTAGGCAGTTCTGCGACAGGGACTGGGTTGTTCTGAACGTAGGCCGCGACAACATCTGCCGTCAGCTCTACTAACTCACCCGTGCGAGTGTCAACGTCTTCGGTCATCTCGAATTCCCATTCTTGAAATATGCTGACTGCAGCGGGGCACAATCCGCTAGGCGTGTTGTTCATTTATGTCGTTACTGGCTAACATCTAAATTGGCAACCCGATTGCAATGAGTGCAAGAGCATCGACGAGAAATGCGCGACCGGCTCGGAACTACGTGGCGCCCAGAGACTTATTGTTTCCGAGGGAACCATGGATTTGTGTGATGGCCGAAGAAACGAAACGGCCCGAAATGACGCCCGACGGCGTGCGCGCTCTGGCACGCGAATCGGAGGTCACTGAGGAACAAATTCGCGAAATCATATCGATGGTCGGCCTCGATCGTTCCTCGATCCTTAGAGAAGCGAGGGTAGTCAGCCAGGCCAAACCTCAAGGATTTCCGAATTGGCCGCCACGGTGACGGGCGATGACGGACGTGAAGCTAGGTGCTACGGCTAGGCAGGAGTCTAGCCGTGACGCTGCTGCTCATAGCGCCGATTGCGATCTGAAACCCCGTGAAGGCCGGCCTTCAATTCCTCAGCGCTTATCGCGCCGTTGTTGAACAGCGACATGACCAGCACCGCGATCATCTCACGTTCCGATTCATCAGAGATACCAAAGGCTAAGCAATGGTCATTCAAAGCCTTGGTGAGGATCGCCATTTGTTCCGAATCGGCAATGCCATTGAAAAGCATGTGCTCTCTCCCTCCAGAGGGGCGAAAGCGTGATCGGCTCTTTCAAGCGCCAGCGCCCGTTAAAGTGGCCAGCGACAATTGGATTCTACGCTTGCGACAATCGGTTAGCGAGTCATTCCACGTGACGTGATTGTCAAATCGATAATCAGTCGCCGCGCGGAAGACAGCCCAGCGAGGATGCCGCTATTTCGCTGTGACAGTGCCCGTCATCGAGCTGTGGATCGCACAGTGGAACGGGTGGGCGCCGGCCGCTGATACCTTGACCTTGGCGCTCTTGCCAGTGGCGAGACGGCCGGTGTCGAAGGAGCCGTCAAGCGCGGTTGCGGTATGTGTCATCGGGTCAGCATTGGCGAAAGTGATGGTATCGCCAACGGCGACCGAGATTTTCGCCGGGTTGAATTTCATGCCCTTGATCTGGACCGCATGGTTGGCGGCGTAGGCAGGCATGGCAAAGGCAAGCAGAGCAAGAACGAGCATGGTGCGCATGATGGATTTCCTCCCGAGCGCGAACCCTCATCCTGCACTAACGCTGGCGCACAGGCTTTTATGCCACGAAGCCAACCTTTTTATGGGTGCCGTCTCGCTTTCCTCATCGATTGCCTGCACCGGCAGATAGTCGTTGGCCACAGGCCTTGCGCTTGGGGAGGATAGCTACTCTGCCGAACCATTGTCGGTGAAAGGCGATGCGCTTGGCACACACTGCAGCGACCAGCCGGCTGGCGTCGGCTGCTTCTGATATTCGGTGATCGCGGCGGTGCATCGTTCACGCTTGTCGAAGGTGCTGGGCAGCATGACCAAGCCGTTTCCTGGGCCGGCGATTGCCATATACCAGACCAAAACTGCGGTCGTCAAAGTCATCGGAATTTCCTTGTTCTGCCCGGTTCGGGCGCACGTCGTTGAAGTCCAGCAGACCCTATCCACTTCGGCCCGGTGCAGGAGGGAATGGAGGGTGACTTTGCAGGAGCGGCTTCCAGGGGCGATGAGGCCTTGCTCCCGTAACTCGAGGCGAGTCCAGCCCCCACCCTGTGCCTAAGGTGAGATTCGGCAGCAGATAGACCGGGGAATTAAGATCGAAACCTCCGTTGCCGTCCGGCTCAAAACCCGAAAGCGGGGATGCCGGATCGTCACGTTAGGTTGGATCAGTCGTAGAAAGGACGCTCAGCAGTCCACCGACGGCACTCAACACGCCACCAACGATCAAGGCCGTCCCGAAGCCGGCCAACGATGCTACCAAGCCTGCACCCACGCCAACTTCGACCGTCTCTCCGAGACCTACAAGAGCCCTGCGGGTAGCGCCGTAAGCGAAATCGGTCATCTTGACGGTATCGACGGCATGCGGCGTAGCTGAAAACTACGAATCTTGGGGGTCAGGAGTTCGAATCCTGTCGGGCGCGCCGTCCAACATATTGAAAATATTATATTATTACTTACGACGCCAGCGTGCTGCCAGTTTAGTATCAAAGAATACGCCGGTAATGGCCAGAACTCATTGCGTCACGCTTCTCCTTTGGCATCGCTATGAAGACTGCCTTTGAATTCGGCGTCCGGCTTAATTGTCTACATGCTCGCGTCAGTGAAAAATGGCTGCATGTTGGATGGTTCGTCGAGCGCGGCAGGCATCCGCTACGGATATAGCCGTTCTACCGCGACAGCGGCGCGACCGGTTCGTTTGGAAAGCCTGCGGCGTTGAGTGCGCGGCGGACGAGGCCGGAGGTTTTTGCTTCGTCCATGAAGGTGCTGACGAAGGAAAGCGCTGCCGGCTTTCCCAGCCCAACCGCGATGGCGATGCCGGTCGATTGAAACCCACCATCGAGAATGCGGGCGGCGGGCATTTGCGACAACAATGTCTGGAAGGCATCTCGCGAGAGCGCCAGCGCATCCGCCTGCCCGGTGAGAAAAAGATCGACGGCCTCGGCAATCGACTCCTTGGGCAAAGGCACGGTTTTTGTCAGGGTGCGCGTCGCGCTGCGGATGGTGGTCGTATTTGCGATGCCAACCACGCGCACCGCCTCACGATCCACCTCGGCAAGGGTGGTGATGCCGGAAGCGATCGTCACAAGATAGGTGCTTTCGAGGATGTAATAGGCTGGGCCAAAGGCCACTTTTTTGCGCCGCTCGTCATCGATGGGCATGAAGCTCACGTCGATCGCTCCCAATTCGATCGCTTGCGTGCATGCGCCAGAGTTCGGGAAGTTGACGATCTCGGGAGGGACGCCCAGCTGCGCTGCAAGCGCCATTGCCATGTCGACAGTCACCCCGCGATAGAGTCCGGCTTCGCCATCGAACGTGACGAAAAGTGTCGACGGGGCAAGGGCGGCGATGACGCCGACCCGAAGTGGTCCTGTCGGCGCCAATTCAAGGCGGGCGACATCGCCGCCAACCAAGCCAGCCAATCCCGTCCCGGCCACCGTATCAGCCGTCATGCAGCCTACTCCGTAATGTCCATTGCAGTGGCGCGCGGCTTAACTGGCAACCGGCGTTCCCACCCCAAGCAAGGCTTCGCCCTCGTTGACCGACAGGCTGGTCAATCGGTAGAGGATGAAGCCATCCTTTTCAGAGTGCACGCTGGCCAGAACCTCGCCGAAGACATTGCGGATCTCGCCGAGAGGTTCGCCTTTGGCGACGGGCTCGGTAAGCTCTTTGCGCGCATACCACAATCCTGTGCGGGGAGCCGTCGGAACCCACATTGTCACGACATTGAACGGTTCCTGCGATACCGTTTCGGGGGCATCGCAAACCATCCCGATGTGGCGCATCACCCGGCGAATACCGTCGGTCATTCGGGTTACGGTCGCTTCGCCCCACAGGCCGTTGCCGCCCACTTCCGGCAGGATGCTTGGCACGCCAACCTTGTAAGCGGCGTCGATCGTATTGCCGGCTCTGCCAGTCGCCACCGCCACCGGAATGCCGAAGACAGCCGCAAGCGCCCGGGACTTTTCGCAACCGGCCGGAAAAATGGTGAACGGCGCGAGCGCTTCATCGAGGTCACCGCCATGAAGATCAATATAGGTATCCGCCAACGGATAGACGTTCGTCACCAGCCAGTTTGCCAGCCGCTCGCTCACCGTTCCATCGGGCTTGCCCGGAAACATGCGGTTCAGGTTCCTTTCGTCCTGCGGCATGACATAGATGCTGCGTTTGTGGAAACCTTGCACATTGAGGATCGGCAGGATCAGTAGCGTTCCTTTGATCTCTTGGGGGCTTGTTCGCATCAACCGCACTGCGGCCTCGATCGCACAGAACTCGGAACCATGAACGCCGGCGGTGACAACCAGGCAGGGGCCTGGCTGCGAACCCTCGATGATAGCGAAGGGAATATCGAGTTCCGCAATTGGGCTGACACGACCGAACTCGACGCGAGGTTGTCCTGTATGCAAAGCCGGCAATGTGTTCATCATCCATGGTCCTTTTCAAAAGCGCGTCCAAGCTGAGTGGGGCTGAATTTTTCGCCTTGCGGCACAATGGGTGACGACAAGCTCTAGGCTGCGAGCCGCCGCAGCAGCAGTGCCCAGGCAGTGAGGCCGGTTCGGAAATTCCCCAGCCGGAAGAACTCGTTCGGCGCGTGATAATCCTCGTCGGAGGTGGAGAACGAGAAGAAGATCGTTTCCCTTTCGAGATGCTTGCGGAAGGCGGTTCCAATTGGGATCGTCGCGCCCATCGCGACCCGCAGCGGATGACGGCCGAGCAATTCAGCCAGCACGCCCTCGGCCACCTTCAGCACCGGCAGATCGGGATTGACGAAGAAGGCTTCGCTGCCGGGGCCGTGCCGATGGACATCCAGAGCGAAACCGGCTGGCAGGCGGGCTTCGAGATGCCGCCTCACCACCGCAACGATATGGTCCGGCTTCTGCCCGGCAACAAGGCGGCAGGTGATCTTGGCGCTTGCCGAGGCTGGTATAACGGTCTTGCTGCCGCTGCCTTGGTAACCACCGGAAATCCCGTTGAATTCCAGCGTCGGCTCCAGCCATTGGCGGATCAGCAACGCCCGGCCGTCCGTGATCGGGTCGGGCTTGGGTGAACCGATCTCTCGATAATAGGCTTCGGCGTCGAAATCGGCGGCTTCGATGGCGGATATGATCGTCGGGTCCGGCGGAGTGGTGCCGTCAAGGAACCCATCGACCGCCACGCGGCCATCCGCGCCATGCAACGAGGCAAGAAGTGACGCCAGCGCGCCAATAGCATTGGGGGCGCTGCCGCCATGACGGCCAGAATGCAGATCCTTCGAGCCGCCACTAACAGCAACCTCCAAGGCGGCCAGGCCACGACTGGCGACCGTCATTGACGGTCGGTCCGGTCGCCACATGGCCCCATCGGCGGAAATGACCAAGTCACAGGCCAGCAGCGCCTGGTATTTTTGCAAGGTGGCTTCGAAATGCGGGCTGCCGGTTTCCTCCTCGCCTTCGATCAGAACCTTTAGGTTCACCGGCAGGCGCCCCGTGGCTTTCAAATAGGCCTCGGCCACGAGGATGGGGATCAGCAGCGGGCCCTTGTCGTCCGAGACACCGCGCGCATAGAGCCTGCCGTCACGCTCATCCGGGTCGAACGGGGGCGTCGTCCACTTCTTCAGCGGGTCTGGTGGCTGCACGTCATAATGACCATAGACGAGTACCGTCGGAAGCTTGGGGTTGCTGACTATCTCACCGTACACTGCAGGGTGGCCGCCGGTGTCCAGCAAATCGACGGAAGCGAAACCGGCACGCTTCAGCCGCTGTGCGACGAAATTGGCGGCGGCGGCGATGCCCTCGGCATAGGCTGGATCGGTGCTGACACTCGGAATGCGGCAGAAGGCTTTGAGGTCTTCCAGCGCTTCAGCGAAATGGGCGTCCAGATAGGTCTGAACTTCGCTCATTTGCCGCCATCCACGCTGATGACCTGACCCGAGACCCAGCCCGCATGGTCGGAGGCGAAAAACATCACCATGGCGGCAATATCTTCCGGCAGGCCGAGCCGCTTTAGCGCGATGTTTTGAAGAAGCTTGGCCTGGCCTTCCTCGCCCATCGCTTCCCATTGTCTTTCGGTCGACGGATTGGACCGCACGAAACCGGGCGCGACATTGTTGACGGTGATGTTCCAAGGGCCGAGTTCATGCGCGAGCTGCCGCGTGAGGCCGATCTGGCCCGCTTTGGCGCTGGTATAGGCTTGGATACCGGTCAGTGAAATGCCAAGACCTGCCCCGCTGGAGATATTGATGATGCGGCCGAATTTGCGCCGCTTCATCGAAGAAGCGACGGCCTGCGTCATGAAGAAGGCGCCGGAGAGATTGACGTCGAAGATCGTCTGCCAATCCATCTCGGAAATCTCTTCGATCGGTCGCCCGACTTGACCGCGAACACCGCCGGCATTGTTGACGAGAATATCGATCGCGCCTGCGTTCGCCTCAATGACCGCGACGGTCCTTTGCACGGCTGTGCGGTCACCGACATCCAGCAAATGCGCCTGGGCCTTGGCGTCGCAGAGCGCGACGGTTTCTTTCAGGCCAGCCTCGTTGACGTCGCAGATGTGAACGGCAGCACCTCGGCTTGCGAACCCGTGTGCGATCGTGCGGCCAAAACCATGCGCCGCTCCGGTGACGATGACAGTCTTGCCATCGAAGTCGATCTTCATGCTGCGACCCTCGCGAGCTCGTCGAGATTGGCGAGGCTGAGCGGACGTTTGCCTTCCTCGATTTCGTGGATCATGGAAACCACCTTGGCGGTGAGCGGTGTCGGCACGCCAACCGAGCCGCCGATCTCGACCACCGGCAGGATTTGCGCGTCGACCTCAGTCTTGCGCTTGCGGATAGCGAGATCGCGCCAGATGCCCGAATGCGATTTGGTCGATTTGCGATTATGCGCAACCATCTCGTCGAAGGAACGAACGGCGTCGGCGGCGCTTGCCGTCGGCGCGAAGGCGGTCGGATCGAAGCCGTCAAAAGGTTGCGGCACCACCTTTCTGGCGCTGGCGACTTTGCCGACTTCCCGTGCAAGCTTGGCCAGAACCGGTCGATAGCCCGGGTTGGCCAGCACATCGGCAATGCTGTCATTCGTCAGCGCAGTGCCGAAGAGCAAGGCGCCGTAGATGAGCTTGCCCCAGAGATAGCCCCAGATATTGTCCGTCAAAACCGCCTTGGGCTCGAAAGCGTGTAGCAGAGCGAAGATGTCGTTGATACGGTCGGTTCTCCTGCCGTCCAACTCGCCCACCACGACAGCGCCATGGCCGCTATAGTGCACGACGCCCGGCTCCAGATAGTCGGCGCCGAAATTCACGAAGCATCCGATAACCCGGCTTTCACCAGCGATAGATGCGATGACGCGTTCGTTGAGGCCGTTTTGCGCCGAGACGACATAGCCGTTGGGCGCAAGGTGCTTGACGAGTTCTCGGCTGGCGGCCTCGGTATGATGTGCCTTCACGCACAGGAACACGCGCTCGAAAGTACCTTCGAGCTCCTGTGGAAGGAAGGCCTTGGCCTTAACGGTGTCCTGAAAGATCGGTCCGTCGATCCGCAGGCCGTTAGCGTTGATGGCCGCGACGTGGTTGGCAGCATTGTCGACGAAAATCACCTCATGGCCGGCCCGGATGAAGGCCGCGCCGAGGGTGCCGCCGATCGCGCCAGCGCCCCAGATGACGATTGGACCGCTCATGCCCAATCTCCTTCGAGGAGCGCGCGGGTTTCCTTGACCGCGACTTCCCAGATGGCGTGCATCTCTTCGTCTGGCCGTTCGTAAAGTCCGCCAAAATTGCCGTCGCCGAGATAGGCGCGCACCGCGTCCGGGTCCATTACCCGCATGCGCGCAAGGTCGATCATCGGCTTGCGTTGAGTGGGCAGCGCGATGCCGGGAAGACGCGTCCAGGGGAAGTTCTCCATCCAGGACGCATGCGAGGCGACGGTGTCGATTTCCTGCACCTTGGCGTGGGTCTGCGGTGCGTTCCACCAATTGTGGAACTTGACCGCGGTGCCGGGATTGTCGGCCATCCATTCGACGGCCAGACTGGCCGCCGGCTGGTTGCCGCCATGGCCGTTGACGATCAGGATGCGGCGAAAACCCTGTTTCTTCAGGCCATCGAGAATGTCGCGCACGAGCCGCACATAGGTTTCCAGGCGCAGGCTGATCGTGCCGGGATACGCGAGGAAATAGGGAGTGATGCCGTAGGCAACTACCGGGAAGACCGGAATGCCAAGCGGTTCGGCGGCATCCGCGGCTATCTTTTCCGCCAGGATCGAGTCCACAGACAGCGACAGTTGCGCGTGCTGCTCGGTGCTGCCGAGCGGCAGGATCGCCCGATCATCCGCCCTCAGATACGCCTCGATCTGCAGCCAGTTCGTTTCAGAAACCCTCACGATATTCCCTTTCCCGATTGTCGGTCTATGTGTTGGTAGAAGTCCGCCGCTTGCGTGGCAGGCTGCTTGTGGGCTGCGGCTTGCCGCCCGCCGCGCGGATGATCGGAACGATGACCCGTTCGATGTCGGCCGTGTCCGGTGCGTGGCGGTATTCAAGCGATTGGACACCCGGCTGCAGGTGGGCGATGACTCCCTCCGCGCCGGAGGAGTAGACCACCACACTAGCGCCGGCGATGATCGCGCCGAGGTCGGGCGTTTCCAGCTGCGTGGCGACGATCTCGTTCACATGCGGGGCGAAGCGCTGCACGCCGTTTTTCATGATCGACAAAAAGTCGGGGAAGCGCGACACCACGGCGATGGAGGCGAGCGAGTCCAGCGAGGCAAGCGCCATGCGGGTTTCTTCCGACGGCGTGAAGCTGATCACAACCACCTTGGTGTCGGTAACGAGCGTAGCGACCTCGCGATGGCGGTTGGCGAAGGTCACCGCAAGGTCAGCCGAATTCGTCCGCGCCTTGGCGGCGGGGTCGCGCTCCAACGCGGCGATGGTGACGGGCTCGACGGTCACGCCGCGGCCAAGCCGGCTGGAAATGAACCCGGCGTAGCTTGCGGTTGCGTCCTCAAAGAGCCCGACCATCGCGATACGAAAACGGGGCCTGATCCGGTCTCGATGAAACACCCTGGAGCTGACCAGGGACACCAGTTCGGCCGGGCCGATCCCGCGCGCGCGGCTTTCCTCGATGAGCTGATCGACGAGGCTGTGCAGGCTGCTCGTGTCTGGCCGGCCGGCGAGGCGGGCCTGCTGGCTGTCGATCACGAAGGAGCCGGAGCCCGGCCGCGTATCGATCAAGCCGGCAGCTTTCAGGTCCGCATAGACCTGGCTTACCGTCACAGGCGCCACCCCGACCCTCTCCGCGAGTTCGCGCACCGAAGGCAGCATCTCGCCAATGGGCAATTCTCCGCAAGCGATGCCGTATTCGATGAGGCCATGAAGCTGCGTGCGCAAGGGCACTGGCAGCTCGCGATCGATGAAGAACTCCATAGACGCGGTCGATCCAACTGTTATGGTTCAATATAACGATTATCCTGCCCTTCTCCTCACCATTTGTCAATCGGCTACGTTCGACCTATAGAAAATGCTGGGTTCTATGCCTCGACAAAGCTGTTGACACTTCTGAAAGCTTGTGAAATCGTTATGGTCAACAATAACAGTTGTCACGGAAAGGGAGTACGATGAAGACAATAGCCAAGACCGCGCTGGCTGCAGCGCTTCTTCTGGGCGCCAGCGTATCGGCATTTGCCCTCGAGCGGGGAGGCACGATGACCTACGGTCGTTATGCCGACAGCCTATTGCTGGACCCAGTGCTGAACGATGGCAATGTCGACATCTGGGTTCTCTCAAACCTCTACGACACGCTGCTTCTGCCTACCGACGACGGCAAGGGCGTGCAGCCCGGCCTCGCCTCCGAGTGGAAGGTTGCCGACGACGGCCTGAGCCTGAGCCTGAAGCTGCGCGACGGCATCAAGTTCTCCGACGGCTCACCTATTACGGTCGATGACGTGATCTGGTCGCTCAAGCGCGCCGCCAAGCCAGGCAATGGCATCTGGGGCTTCATCGTCGACTCGATCGAAGACGTCACCGCGCCGGACGGCAAGACGATTGTGATCAAGCTGAAGCACGCCGACCCGGCCATCCTGTCGGCACTGAGCGTGTTCAACACCGGCATTCTGCCGCAAAAGGCATTCGAGGCTGCGCCAGGCGCAACCGAAGCGGAGAAGGCGAAGGCCTTCGCCGAGCACCCGGTTGGTTCCGGTCCGTTCGTTCTGGAATCCTGGCAGCGCGGCTCGACCATGAAGCTGGTGCGCAACCCCCACTACTGGCGCCAGGGCGAAGACGGCAAGCCGCTTCCGTATCTCGACGGTGTTACCTTCGAGGTGATCCCCGACGATGCCACGCGCATCCTCAAGCTCAGTTCGGGCGAACTTAATGGAGCCGAGCTCATCCCCTATTCACGCGTCAATGAGCTGAAGTCCGACGACGCCGTCGACATGCAGCTCTTCCCTTCGACGCGCGTCATGGGCGTTACACTGAATGTGCGGCCGCAGCTCGCCGGCAAGGACAATCCGATGTCCAATTCGAAGGTGCGCGAGGCGATGAAATACGCCGTCAACAAGGATGCGGTCGTCCAGATCGTTACCCACGGTGTCGGCACGCCGTTGACGTCGTATATGTCGTCGGCAACCCCGCTGCATGCCGGCGACAAGCCGCTCTTCCCCTATGATCTAGAAAAGGCAAAGGGCCTGATGAAGGAGGCGGGGTTCGAAAACGGCTTCTCGACCAGCATCCTTGTGCTGGCTGGAAATCAGGACGAAATTGGAATTGCCACAACCCTGCAGCAGATGTGGGGACAGATCGGCATCAAACTTGAGCTTCAGCAACTGGATAATGCAAGCCGGACCCAGCAGTATCGCGACGGCGTCTTCCCCATGCGCCCGAGCGCCTGGACGGACGACATTGGCGATCCCAGCGAGATCACGTCCTATTTCGTCTACTCTCCGACGATCGATGCGCTGCACTCGGGCTGGAAAAACGAGGAAGCGGACAAGCTGTTCGAGGCTTCGCAGAAGGAGATCAATGCGGACAAGCGCGCGAAAGAATACGCCCGCATTCAGGAAATCTTCAATGCCGACGGTCCCGTCGTACCGCTCTATGAAACGCCCTATCCAGTGGCGCTGAGCAAGAAGGTTCACGGCTTCCTGCAAATCCCGCTAGGCAACAACATCTTCTCCAAGGCCTGGCTCGATAAGTAATTTCGGGTTCGGCGCGGATCGGGTTCTTGCCGGTCCGCGCCGGCGTTTTATCACCGGGCATCGAGGAGGTGGTTTGTCACTTTTCAGCTACATAATCCGCCGCATCCTGCAGATGGTACCCACCGTGGTCTTCATCCTGATCGTGACTTTTGTCCTGATCCGGATGTTGCCCGGCGACCCTGCCAGCGCCATGCTTGGTGACCGTGGGCTCGATGCGGATGTCGCCCGCATCAACGCCGAACTGGGTATTGATAAGCCCATCCCGATCCAGTTCCTCTATTTCGTGAGCCGCGTTTTCCAAGGCGATCTCGGCACATCGATTACCCTGAAGCTGCCGGTGTTGGAGTTGATCCTGCAGCGCCTGCCGGTGACATTGATGCTGACTGCGATGGCGGCTGTGATCGCTCTCCTGCTTGCCGTGCCGCTGGCGTTTGTTGCCGCGCTCAAGCGCGAGCGCGCGCCCGACACGATCATCCGCGGGGCATTCCAGGTTGGCCTGTCGATGCCCGTCTTCTATATCGGCATCTTGCTGCTCACTCTTTTCGGCGCGACGCTGAAATGGTTTCCGGTCGGCGGTTATGGCGAGACATTTGACGACAAGATTTATCATCTATTTCTGCCGGCCCTGACGCTGGCGTTGAGCTTCGCCGCCGTGCTGATGCGCAATCTTCGCGCCGCGATCATTGGCGTCATCAACGCCGAGTATGTCGACTTTGCCCGATCCAAGGGCCTGCGTTCTTATGTCATCCTGTTCCGGCATGTCCTGCGCAACGCGATGATCTCGATGGTCACACTCTTCGGCTTGCAGATCGGGACGCTGCTGGGTGGCGCTGTCATCACCGAAACGGTGTTTGCCGTTCCCGGTGCCGGTCGGCTGATGATCGACAGTATCTACGGTCGTGACTATCCCATGCTGCAGGGGCTGACGATCGCACTTGCCATCCTCGTCTCACTGACCTTCCTTTTGACCGATATCGTCCAGGCGTGGCTGGACCCGAGGGTGGCCCGATGAGCGCAGCCGTCACCGAAAGCGCTGTGCCAAAGTCGCGGTTCAGGCTCAGCGCTACGCCCCGGACATTGATTGTCGGCGGCGTCATCCTTGCGTTCAGTCTGGTGCTGGCGTTCTTCCCGTCCTTGTTTGCACCCTACGCCCCCGAGGCGTTCGACTATAATGCGCTGCTTCAGGGACCGAGCGCTGCGCATTTCTTCGGCACTGACAGTTTCGGCCGTGACGTCTTTTCACGCGTCATTCATGCCTACACGATCGATTTACAGATCGCCGTTTTCGCAACGATCGCGCCCTTTATCATCGGGACCTTTGTCGGCGCTCTGGTCGGCTATGCGGGGGGCATTTCGGAAGCGATTTTCGGCCGCATCGTCGATGTGGTGGTAACCTTCCCGTTCCTCGTTCTGGTCATCGCCGTTGTCTCCGTGCTCGGGCCAGGCCTTATCAATATGTATATCGCGATTGGCGTTGTCGGCTGGGTGTTCTACGCCCGGCTTGTTGCCGGCGAGATCAAGGTGCAGCGGCGTCTCGATTATGCGGATGCCGGCCGTGCGATGGGGTATACGCCCATGCGCATCATCTTCCGCCATTTGTTGCCAAACGCCATCACGCCCGCAATCGTCTACTGGATGACCGATATGGCACTCGCCATTTTGCTGGGCTCCAGCCTCGGCTATCTCGGCCTGGGAGCACAGCCCCCGGCTTCCGAATGGGGCGTGCAAATTGCCGACGGCAAGAATTTCATGTCGACAGCTTGGTGGATTTCCGTTTTCCCCGGATCCGCGATCGTTCTGACAGGACTCGGCTTCAGCTTGGTGGGCGATGGCATCGCGGAACTCCTGAGAGTGCGTCGATGACCAGGGCAACGGATCAAACAATGAGCCTGAAGGTTCGCGGCCTGACCACGACCTTCGACACGCCACGCGGAACGGCGATTGCCACCGCCGACATCGACCTCGATATAGCGCCGGGCGAGGTACTGGGCCTCGTTGGTGAATCCGGGTCGGGCAAAAGCGTGACATTGCGCTCGATCATGAGGCTTATCCGCGAGCCGGGGCGAGTGAGCGGGCGCGTCGAATGGGGTGGCCGCGATCTTCTTGCGCTGCCGGATGAAGAACTCCGCCGCATTCGCGGCAAGGAGATCGCAATGATTTTCCAGGAGCCGATGACGGCGCTCAACCCAGTGCTGCAGGTCGGCCTGCAGATCGAGGAAAACCTGATCGCTCACACTAGCCTCAATCGCCGCGAACGGCGGGCGAGGGCGCTGGAGCTGATGAACACTGTCGGCATTCCGGCGGCCGAGCGTCGGCTTCAGGAGTATCCGCATCAGTTTTCGGGTGGCATGCGCCAGCGCGCCATGATCGCCATTGCGCTCGCCTGTTCGCCGAAGCTGCTCTTGGCAGATGAGCCAACGACAGCGCTCGACGTCACCATCCAGGACCAGATCCTGAAGCTTCTGCTGCAACTGCGCGACCAATTGTCGATGAGCGTCGTGCTCGTGACGCACGATCTCGGTGTGGTCGCCGCCACCTGCGACCGCATGGCGGTGATGTATGCCGGGCGGATCGTCGAAACCGGCACGGTGGCCAATGTTTTCGCGCAGCCGTACCACCCCTATACGCGTGGCCTGCTCGGGTCGGTTCCGCGTGGCCATGCCGTGCGCTCCATGCTTGCCTCGATCGACGGCACGCCGCCGAGCCTCACCGCACTTCCCACTGGCTGCGCCTTTCATCCGCGATGCAGCCTTGCTACGGATCAATGTCGGACCGCGCGGCCGCCATTGGTAGCGGTCAGGGAGGGCCGGATGTCGGCCTGCTTCCGCCAGCGTGATGTGGCAGCCATGGAGGCGATCCTATGAACGCCGCGCGCCCAAACGCCGCGATCCCGATCCTGTCGGTCGAGGGCGTGGTCAAGCACTTTCTCTTGCCATCTTCGCTGATATCGCGGCTTGCGGGCCAGCCACGGCCGATGGTGCATGCGCTGAACACGGTGACGCTCGATGTTTATCGTGGCGAAACGCTGGGCGTCGTCGGCGAATCGGGCTGCGGCAAGTCCACGCTCGCGCGCTGTCTTGTGCGCCTGTCCGACCTTGATGCCGGCGTTATCCGCTTCGAAGGCCGGGATATCGCGCAGTTGAAGCCGGCGGAGCGTCGAGGCTTCAATCGCCGCGTGCAGATGATCTTCCAGGACCCTTACAGCTCACTGAACCCGCGCATGACGGTGAGCCAAATCCTGGGTGAGGCGCTGAGCGTCCACCGCATGCGACCCAAGGCGGAGATATCGGGACGCATCGCGGAACTGCTCGAACTGGTTCGGCTGCCGCAGGATGCTGCCGCCCGCTATCCGCACGAATTTTCCGGCGGCCAGCGCCAGCGTATCGGCATTGCCCGGGCGCTGGCGGTGGAGCCGGATGTCATCGTCGCCGACGAACTGGTCTCGGCGCTCGATGTCTCCGTGCAGGCGCAGGTGGTCAATCTCTTGCTGCAGTTGCAGGAACAATTGCATTTGACGGTGATCTTTGTTGCCCATGATCTTCGCCTGGTGCGCCATATTTCGCATCGCGTGGTGGTGATGTATCTTGGGCAAGTCATGGAAATCAGCCCGTCTGAGGCGCTGTTCACCGCCCCACGGCATCCCTATTCCAAGGCGCTTCTCGACGCGGCGCCGGAGCTCGACCCGGCGCGCCGAAGCAGCGCGGTTGCGGCGCGCGGCGAATTGCCGAGCCCGCTGAGCCTGCCGGTCGGCTGCCCCTTCGCCAGCCGTTGCCCGCATGCTTTCGACCGCTGCCGCAGCGAACGGCCGGCGCTGACGCCGCGCGGCAACGGCCAATATGCGGCCTGTCATTTGACAGGGTTCGGCGCACCGGACCCCACCATCCAATCATAAAGGCATCCCATGAGCTTTGCTCTGTTCGAAACGGAAATCGCGAAGGTCAATGACATCCTCTGCGCGGTGAATCTGCTGGTTTGGGATTCTCGCACGATGATGCCGCAAGGCGGCGTCGAAGCACGCGGCAAGCAGATTGCAACGCTGATGGGGCTTGCTCGCGACATCGCCACCAGCGACAAGATGCTGCGCGCGATCGAGGATGCCCGCAGCGAACTTAAGGGCGTATCCGCCGGCGATGTTCGCCACCTCATGGTGGAACAGGCGGCGGCGTCGATCGGCACGTTGTCGCGCATTCCGGCGCATTTGGTCGCGAGTGCTGCGGAGCTGAAGACCTTCGGGCATGCCGCCTGGGCGAAGGCGCGCGCCGCCAACGATTTTGCGGCTTTCGCGCCGCTTCTTGAACACACGATGGAGATTCAGCGCCAGATCGCCAGCGCCATCGGCTACGACGAGCATCCCTATGACGCGCTGGTGCGAACCTACGAGCCGGGCATGCGCTGGTCGACGTTGCGTGATCTTTATGGAGACTTGCGGGAGGCGCTAATCCCGCTTCTTGCCGAGGCAAGGCAGGCGAATGTTCGCAACGAAATATTGGAGCGCGCCTATCCCGTCGAAACGCAGCGGGCTTTTTCCAGCATTATGGCCGCGCGCTTCGGCTACGATTTCGATCGCGGCCGCCTGGATAACACCGTACATCCCTTCGAGATTTCCTTCACGCGCTCGGACGTTCGCATCACCGGCCGTTTCCGGGAAACATGGTTGCCGGCCGGTCTTTTCGCCATCTGGCATGAAGCCGGCCACGGCATCTATGAGCAGGGTGTTGCCGAGCGTTTCTCGCGCACAGTTTTCACGACTGATTTCGTCAATCTCTATGCCGTGGGTGGCACCAGCTTCGGGATGCATGAGTCGCAGTCGCGGCTATGGGAGAACCGTGTCGGCCGCTCGCGCCGCTTCTGGGAACTGCATTTCGATGAACTGAAAGAGCATTTTTCGCAGCAGCTTTCGGACGTGTCGGTGGATGATTTCTGGCGCGCGATCAACGCTGCCCGGCCGAGCCTCATTCGGGTGGAAGCTGATGAACTGACCTATGACCTCCACATCATGCTGCGCTCCGAAATCGAGGCAGGCCTTATAGCAGATGAGATACGGGTGGCCGATCTGCCCGCGATCTGGCGCGAGAAGGTCAAATCCTATCTCGGCCTCGACGTGCCGAACGATACGCTGGGCGTTCTACAGGATGTGCACTGGTCGTCCAGTATGGTGGGGTCGTTCCCCACCTATACGCTCGGCAACATCATGTCGTCGCAACTCTTCGCCGCCGCCGGCAAGGAGGCGTCAATCGACGAGGGCCTCGAAAAAGGCGACTACATGCCCTTGAAATCCTGGCTGAACGATAAGGTCCATCAGCATGGCCGGTCGAAAACCCCAAGCGAAATCCTCGTGGCAGCGACAGGAACCGATCTGTCGACGCAAAGCTATATCGCCGACCTTACGCGGAAAGTCGCCGAATTGACGGTCTAGACCAGAATGGCCAAGTTGTCGGAGATGTTTCTAGTTGAAATTATTTTGATCACTCCAAGTATAGAATCCGGTGATGATGTGTGCTTCTCGAAAGACAAAGAGTCAGATCTCTTCCGCACCATCGATAGCGGGCATTTGTCATTGATGCCGCCTATCTGCTCGTTGTTCGCCGCGACGTCCAGCTAGGCTGGGGTTCTTGGAAGCTTTTTGAACTTTCCGGCTTGCGCCTCCAGCCGAATTGCGAGTGCTTATGAGAGAGTTTCGGGTATCGCTCATTCGGGATCTAAATGCCCTTCAGCGGTTCATCGGAGCGAAATCCTCCTAGAGGCCCAGCATTCACATGCCAGATCGGCTACGACTAAAGTCCGAAGCCGGCGCCGAAAAGGTCTGGCAAGGCTAGGCAAGAGTCTTGGGCCGGTTTCGAAGCAGCATCGATTGGTCAATGCTCCTCCTGTCAACAACGCCAGTTCCGGCCTGCCCGGATTGGCACAAGGAGGATCAAGATGCGCAAACTGCCCTTAACCCGACTTTGCTGGCTCGCCCTGCGGGCATCGAGCGCGTTGGTGCTGACTGTCGCGCCCTATCATCTCACCTTCCACGGCGCCGCCAAGATCGTTCCTGCCTTTGCCCAGGCCGAGGACCATGGCAGCGGCGGGGGTGGCGGTGAGGGAGGCGGCGGTGGCGGTGAAGGCAGTGGCGGTGGTAGTGGCAGTGGCAGTGGCGGTAGCCATGACAGCGGCGATGGCCATGACGGCAGCACCGGTAGCGGTGGCGGCACCGGCAGTGGCGACGACGGCAGCGATGGTGGCGATGACCACGGCGGCACCACCGGCACTGGCACTGGCACCGGCACCGGTGACGACGACAGCAGTTCCACTACGGGCGGCACCAGCAATGATAATACTGGCGATGACTCGGCGCCAGCGCCGGTTACCGCACCCTAACCCGTCAAGGGGATTGAGATGAACGCGCCGTCGATGACCCGAATTGTCTGGTTTGTGACGAGGGTTTCGACGGCGCTGGCGCTCGCGGCGGCGCCGTACCACGTCACGATTGACGGGAAAGGCGCCGCCAGGATCGTCTTCGCCGCGGCCCATGCAGAGGATGGCGGTAGCGGCGGAGGCGGCAGTGGCGGTGATGGAGGCGGCAAAGGTGATGGCGGTGGCGGTGGCGGTGCAGGCGAGGGCGGCGGCAGTGGCGATGGAAGCAACAGCGGCAACAGTAGCGGTGGCGGTGGGAATGCCCACAGCCATGTGAACCCGGCGACAGGCGACACGGTCAAGGTGCAGGCCCGCGGCAAGACCATCGAAGTCGTCCACCCAGACGGAATGAAGGAAAAAGTCGAACGAGGTCGCTACGAAATGTTGGATGCGCTCGGCCGCACGATCGTCGATCGGGCCGCGACCGCCGCTGACATGAAGCGCCTGCAAGGGATGTGAGAGCAAGGAAGTTAGTTAGTCAGGCAACACTTGTTTCTCACCTCACCCCCGTCTTCGGACGGGGGTGAGCTCTTGCGCCCCTGGACTAGATTGAGTCCGCCTGCGCCGAACGAAGAACAGCGCCTCAGTCCCGGCGTTCCTTCGCCCCGTGAATGAGCAGCGCCGCTTCGGTGCGGTTGCGCACATTGAGTTTCGCCAGCACATGCGTCATGTGGTGCTTCACCGTCTTTTCCTGCAGCGCCAGCCGCCTGGCGACTTCCTTGTTGCTGAGGCCTTCCGCCACCAGCTGCAGGATTTCGGCTTCACGACCGGTGAGTTGGCCGAGCGGATCGATCTTCCGCTTCTCCGGCTGCAGCAGGTTGGATAGCAGCCGGGCCGAAAGTGTCGGAGAAACATAACTCTGGCCAGAAGCGACGTCGCGCAGGATCTCGGCCAGCATCTTCGAGCCGACGCCCTTGAGGACATAGCCGCGCACGCCGGCATTGAGTGCCTGCGTAACGTCGGCATTGGCCTCCGAAACGGTCAGCATGACGATCTTCTGATGCGGCTGCGCGGCCAGGATGCCTGCCGCCGCCGCCAGCCCGCCGCCTGGCATGCTGATGTCGAGCAGCATTATGTCGGGACGCGCCGCGTCAGCGAGCCTTTCCGCATCCTGTGCGCTGGCGCCCTCGCCGACAATTTCGAAGCCGCCGATTTCAATCAGGCGCGACGCGACGCCCTCTCGAAACAACGGATGATCGTCGACGATGGCGATGCGGATGATGCCGGTCACTGTTGCTCCTCGGCGGATACGGTGATCACCAATCGCGTGCCCTGTGGGCCGGACGCGGTTTCGAATTGTCCACCAATGCTTTCAATGCGCTCCCTCAGGCCTGCCAGCCCCAGTCCCTCTTTCCTCGCCGGGTCGAAGCCTGGGCCGCCGTCCACTACCTCAACGAAAAGCTTGCCGGCTTTCGTCCCGGCTTTCACTGCCTGATCCTTGCCTTTTCCATGGCGCCAGGCATTGTTCAGCCCTTCCTGGACGAAACGATAGATGCTGATCTTCTCGGAGGGGCCGAGTTCTGGGAGCTCGCCGACAAGCGTCAGGGACACCGAGCTTGCGGTCCGCCTTTCGTGCTCAGCCACTGCCAACCGCAAGATGGCGGCCACGTCAGCGGTTTCGATCTGCGGCAGGACGAGCCCGTTGCAGATGCCGCGTATCTCTCGCATCGCCTCGTCGAGTGTCTTGTGGATGTTGGCGACCTCGGCCTCGCGATATTGTGCCGAGGCGCTGGGGTCGATCAGCAACTGGCTATCCAATCTGATCGCCGCCAGAGCAACGAGCTGTGCCGGTCCGTCGTGGAGATCGGCGCCGATGCGGCGCAGGTAGCGCTCGTTGATGGCCGTAGCGCGGCGCGAGGCGCGCTGGACACGCTGACGCAGCGCCGAGTTTTGTGACAGGAGCTCCTGCAATTCCATTACTTTCGCCTCGAGCGCGGCACGCTGTATCTCGATGGTGCGGCTGCCGCGAAAGACGATGCCGGACAAGAGTGCAAGCGCCGCCGCCGTTGCGCCCGCTACCACCAGCCAGCTTGACCAGAGAGCGGCGTCCAACGTCGCCTGGAAGTCGTCGGCGATCTCGTAGAACTCCGAGACGGCCACGACTTCGCCCGACCAGGGCTCGCGCACCGGGTTGTAGATTTCGAGCAGCGGCATGCCGGTGGCCTTTTCCTTCTGGTTTTCGACGTCGTTGAGGTCATTGAAATCGGCCACGACATTGCCCTTGAAGGCGGCAATCAGCTTGGCGCTCGGCTGGAACACCTGGCCGATCAGCGCCGGGTCCGTGGCATAGAGAACGGTACCGTCTCGCCGCCACATCTTGAACGACTCCAGCCGCTTGCCGAGCCCGCCCTGGTCAAGGGTTTCGTCGAGTGCCCGCTTTACGCTGTCGCTCAGCTCCTGCTTTTTGCGCATGTCCGGCAACAGTGGCGCGATGACACTGTCGACATAGAGAGCCGTATTGGCGGCGGAATTGCGGATGACACCTTCGCGGATCCGCGAGGTCACCCACAGGCCGACGACCAGCATCACGGCCAACAGCCCCACGCCGCCGGCAATCAGGAACTGCAAGGCCAACGAAAGCCTGCTCCAGCGTTGACGGAAATCCTCAAGCAATCGCACTGTTCATTCCTGACCAGAATCCATCATAGAGTTAGCGCGGCGGCTGCGACATCGGCCTTCGGTCTTGCTCAACAGGGACTTTAGTCCGGCTGCTCTTTCCTGCGTTTCACGCCGCATCGGTTGCCTGCGCGGTGGCAAGCGCGACGGGTCGCCCTCGCTGAAGACATGCCATGATGCTACCAATCCGCTCCGACCAGACGAGCAAGGTCCATCCGGAACCGCCGGCCTGTGCCTTGGCGCAAGCCATGAACTGGGCGCGCCATGCGGCGACGTTGCCGAAATCGCGCTCCAGCGCCGCAGCGAGATCGCCTCGGGCGTCGCCTGAGCCACCACCCTATGGCAACGGCATGTCGGTCGTTTGAATCCAGCCAAGCTGGCATCACCTGGGCAAATCTTGTTGTGGCACAATAATCCGCGCACCACGGCCGGTGGATTTTACGGTCTATGAACTGTCCAAATGGCCATGTGCGGAATTGTCGGCAGCTGCGACGCGCCGCTCGCTGGCGTCGTGCTGCCAAGACCGAATCGCAGCACGCTAATCGGCGTTGAAGCTTGCCCTGGGGCGGTTTGGCGCTCAAATTTTTCGGCGACCGCTCGGAAAGTGCTTGCGTCTGCTCACCTACGGAGTCGAACAGCATAGCCATGCTCAAGCACTGTATGCCGCGCGCGGCGAAGCGAAACATCGAGGCCGTAATACGTAATCGCCGACACCTTTGACCACGTCCAATCTATTCGACTGAATCAACCAGATCGATGGCGCCTTAAATAATCAACCTAAATGCGAAAGGCACTAGCGTGCCAGAAGGGTTGGCAGTGACGGACTTGCAAGCATTGAACTTGTGACGCCGCCGAAGATGTGTTCGCGTAATCGCGAATGACCATATGCCAGTGGCTTCCTGCCGGAAGTCTCTGGAGAGGCGACGCAGGCTCTGCGTCGATAGGTGACACGGCGCAATCAGATTGTCCGACAGAGATCTCGATTGAAGAACGTCATCCGATTGATCCTTCATAGCCTACTGATCCCGTCCTGCCCGCATGCCGACCTGTGCGGCACTAAGGGCTGGTCATGATTATGTCGGCGACGCGGCCATGAGTGACACGGACGCCGCGCAACGCGCCCACATCAAGGATCGACGCCTGCTCGGAGCGCAGCGATGAGCGGCGCGGCGGCGGTTGAAACGCATGGCGCCGGCACGCTGACGGACGCCATCTGACACAAGGAGATCCGCCCCGGCGGATGAGAACCGATGCAGACCAGGAACGACGGAACGCACGTTATCTTATGGGATGGCCCGCCCCTCCGGTTCCGGACAAACTGCTAGTCCGTGTCAGAAGGAGGAAGGAAATGAACATCGTCGTACTCGGAATCGATCTTGGAAAGACGCTGTGCAGCCTGGTCGGCCTCGACCGCGAAGGAGCGGTTGTGCTGCGTCGTCGGATACGCCGTGCGTCCCTTGTAGGATTCGTCGAAAAGCAACCGCGCTGCATCATCGGCATGGAGGCGTGCTGCGGTGCTCATCACCTCGCTCGCCAGTTCGTCATGGGCGGATACGAGGTTCGGCTGATGCCGCCCGAGTATGTCAAACCCTACGTCAAGTCGCACAAGAACGATGATCGCGATGCGGAGGCAATCGCCGAAGCGGCGACACGGCCGACCATGCGCTTCGTCCCGATCAAGTCGGAAGAGCAGCTCGATGTGCAGACTTTGCACCGTGCGCGCGAACGGCTGGTTGGCACACGGACGGCACTGATCAATCAGCTGCGGGGTGTATTGTTCGACCGTGGCATCGTCATCGCGAAGGGGCGCCCAAAGCTGAACCTGTGGCTGCGCGAGAACCTCACGGACAACACGCTCCTAACCGCTAGGATGCGGCAACTCGTTGATGACATGGTCGATGAGCTTCACTCACTCGATCGCCGGATCAAGCAGCTCGATCAGGAGTTCCAAGCGCTCGCGAGGAGCGATCAGCGGGCTCGTCTGTTGCGCAGCGTGCCAGGCATTGGCGCTCTCAACGCAACAGCGCTGGCGGCAGCGGTCGGCGACGTGTCGACGTTTGCAAAGGGGCGTGACTTCGCTGCTTGGCTGGGGCTTGTCCCACGCCAGATCACCACCGGCGGCAAGCCGCGCCTGACAGGGATCAGCAAACGCGGGAGCACCTACATGCGCGTGCTGTTGATCCATGGCGCGCGAGCGGCACTGCCATATCTGGCGCGAATGGACACCCAGCTCGGCGCCTGGCTGCAAGCGCTGTTACAGCGCGCCAAGCGCAACGTGGTGGTGGTTGCGCTCGCCAACAAGCTGGCTCGGATCGCCTGGGCCGTGATGTCACACCAGCGCCCATACGAAGCCGTGATGGCCTCGAAAGGGTAACGAGTTTGGTCGAGCGGGAGCGTCCCGGCTACTGCTCGGCCGCATGAAGTCTGCGGGAGGATGTACATAGAGATGGCCCAACGGTTGATCGGCGTTCGGCAAACCTGTCAGCAGGCAGCGGCCCTTTCGAGGCCGGGTATCTTGTTAGGAGTTGAGCGCGCGAATCTCCATCTTGGCAGGGCGCCTAAAGCGCCGAGGCCGGATACATTGGTGCAGACTGGTTGTTCCATCCAAACATTCCGCTCGCAGACGGGGCGGGCCATACATTGCCTGCGGCCGCGCCGACGAACAGCCGGCCGGACCGCGCTCGATTGCCTGTGACGATGCTCCGTCACTCCGATGGAAAAGTGCGCCACGAAGGTTCCCGTGCTGCAACCATGCAGCCGAACCACACCGTCGCAGAACGCGGAAGATTGCACGGCGAATCGGAACTCGACGTTCAAAAGCGGAATCGTAGCGTAGAGAATAGAGTCGTGTATTATCATAGACGGAAGGAGGAACGACGATGGCTGTGAACTATCGCCAAACACAACCGTAAGCGTCCGGTCGTTGCACGTCGCTCAACTCTTGACAGAGTTTCCGACTTTCCAAGCCCAGGGCAGGAGTTCATCGAGCCGGTTTACCGGGTGACCGTCGACCATGCGGATGAGCACATCGCGCAGCCAGGCATACGGCTCGACGTCGTTGAGCTTGCAGGTTTCGATCAACGAGCACAGCACTGCCCAGCGATGACCACCGCCGTCGCTGCCCGCGAAGAGATGGTTCTTGCGGCCGAGACTGACCGGGCGGATCGCGCGCTCGACCGGGTTGGTGTCGAGCTCGATGCGGCCATCGTGCAGGAAACGGGTGAGGCCGTCCCAGCGCGAGAGCGCGTAGCGGGTGGCTTCGGCGAGGGAGCTGCGACCTGGCAACAACGGCAGCTGTGCTTCGAGCCAGGCCCGCATAGCGTCGACAACTGGTTTCGAGCGGCTGCGCCTGGATGCAAGCCGATGGCCCGGCGATTG
>CALRQH020000024.1:0-86616 GCA_943370265.1 Mesorhizobium carmichaelinearum | reverse complement strand
TCACCAATGTCCCCCTTCCGACCATCGGAAGGAGTATCGGCGATGACGCGCCGCTGGTCTTCCGGGGCGCGCCCCGGAAGACCAGCGGCCGCAGCACCTGGGGAAGATTCAAACGGCACTAATGGGGAGTATTGCTCCGGTACTGACAGGGAGTACCGCCAGCGAAATCTCGCAGACCGCAATCAGCCGTGGCAAGGTCGCGAACACCAGTGTTCCACGTTGGTTGCTGGGCGCCTCGCGCGTGAAAACTGCGGTCGCTGACCGTGAAACGGCCAGGATCGACCGGCTGAAGCAGCAGCAGGATGCCATCGTCGCGGCAAGGGCGCGCAAGTGCCCGAGGTCAACGGGCTGAGCGAACAGACGCCGCCCTGACGATGTCGGTCGATGGCGGCTGTTTCAGGCGCTCAACCGAAACCGCGTGACATCGATGGCTGCATTCATCAGCGTTTGCGTATAGGGCGCCTGCGGATTGCTGAAAATTGCCTCGGTCGGCCCTTCCTCGACGATCTTGCCCTGCTTCATGACAATGATGTAGTCGGCCATGGCGCGCACGACCGAAAGATCGTGGCTGATGAACAGGTAGGACAGTTCGTGGTCGGCCTGCAGCTTGCGCAGCAGTTCGACGATCTGTTTCTGCACCGAGCGATCGAGCGCCGAGGTCGGCTCGTCCAGCACCACGAGCTTAGGTTTCAGGATCATGGCCCGGGCAATGGCGATGCGCTGCCGTTGCCCGCCGGAGAATTCGTGCGGATAGCGGTTGCGTGCGTTGGGATCGAGGCCGACTTCGCGCAAGGCCTCGACCGCGCGCTGATCGCGCTGCTTGCCTGAAAGGTTTGGCTCATGCACCAGCAGCCCTTCGGTGACAACCTGGCCGACAGTCATGCGTGGCGACAGCGAACCGAACGGATCCTGGAAGACGAGCTGCATTTCGCGCCGCAGCGGCCGCATCGCCTGCCGGTCGGCCGTGGAAATGTCGCGATCACCGAAACGGATGAGCCCGTCGCTCGGCAGGAGCCGCAGCAAGGCGCGGCCAAGCGTCGATTTGCCCGAACCGGACTCACCGACAATGCCGATGGTCTGGTTGCGTTGAAGCCGGATCGAGATGTGGTCGACGGCACGCAGCATCAATGGCTCGCCAGCAAGAAAACCGCCGCCGATTTTAAACGTCACTTCGACATTCCTGGCTTCGAGCAGCACCGGGGCATTTGCGGGCGGCGGCGCCTTGGTCCCGGTAGGCTCGGCGGCCAGCAGCATCTTTGTATAGGCGTGCTGCGGGTTGACGAAGATGGCTTCCGCCTCGCCCTCCTCGACGACTTCCCCCTGGCGCATGACGTAGACCCGGTCGGCGAAGCGGCGGACGATGCCGAGGTCGTGCGTGATGAAGACAATTGCCATGCCAAGCTTGCGCTGCAGTTCGGCCAGAAGCATCAGGATCTGCGCCTGGATGGTCACGTCGAGCGCCGTGGTCGGCTCGTCGGCGATCAGGATGTCGGGATCGTTGGCCAAGGCCATGGCGATCATCACGCGCTGGCGCTGGCCGCCCGACATCTCGTGCGGGTAGGACTTCATCCTGCGCTCAGGATCGGGAATGTGCACCAGCCGCAGCAGCTTGAGCGCCTCCTCCCTCGCCTGCGCCGCGCCAAGGCCGCGGTGTCGGCGGATCGGCTCGATCAGCTGATTGCCGATCGAATAGAGCGGATCCAAGGATGTCATCGGTTCCTGGAAGATCATGCTGATCTTGGCGCCACGGACCTTGTTCAGCTCGGATTTGCTCAGCTTCAAAAGATTGCGGCCGCGATAGTCGACACTTCCGGTCGCCTCGCCGTTGGACGCCAGCAAGCTCATCGCCGCCATCATGGTCTGGCTCTTGCCCGAGCCGGATTCGCCGACTACGGCGACCGTTTCACCAGCATTGACGTGGATGTTGATGCCCTTCACCGCCTCGACCGCGCCATCAAGGGTACGGAAGCGGACGCGCAGGTCCTTGACGCTGAGGATCGTTTCGGGAGTGGCCATATCAACGATCCCCATCTTTATCGATCCCTCGGGTCAAGCGCGTCGCGCAGGCCATCGCCGACGAAATTCAGGGCAAACAGCGTCGAGACGAGGAAGAAGGCGGGAAACAGGAGCAGCCAATTGGCGGTGCCGATATTCTTGGCGCCAACCGAGATCAGCACGCCCCAGCTGGTCATCGGCTCCTGGATACCGAGCCCAAGGAACGACAGGAAGCTCTCCAGGATGATGACCTGCGGCACCAGTAGCGTCATGTAGATCACCACGGGACCAAGCAGGTTGGGAATGACGTGGCGCAAGAGAATGCCGCGCCGGCCGACGCCCATGGCTTCCGCCGCCTGGACATATTCCTGCCGTCGGATCGACAGTGCCTGGCCACGCACGATGCGCGCCATGTCGAGCCACAGCACGGCGCCCACAGCCAGGAACATCAGCACGAAGTTGCGGCCGAAGAACACCACCAGCATGATGACGAAGAAGATGAACGGCAGCGAATAGAGCACGTCGACGATGCGCATCATCACCTCGTCAACCTTGCCGCCCGAAAAGCCTGCCGCGGCGCCATAGACAACGCCGATCACCACCGCAACGACGCCGGCGAGCAGGCCGATGGCCAATGATATGCGCCCGGCCATCAATGTGCGCGACAGAAGATCGCGGCCGGTGTTGTCGGTGCCGAACAGGAAATACTGCTGCTTGACCGACGTGCTCATCGTCACCTCGAGCCCGTCGGGTGACTTGCTCTCGATCTTGGTGTCATCGAAGGCATCGGAGCGATCGAGGTAGCGGATGTTCCGGTCATCGATCGGCTTGGTCGAGGTGACGGTGACGGTGACGCGGTCGCCGTCCTGCTTCCACTCCTTGATATCGACCCGCATGCGCTTGATTGCGTCCGTGAGCGCGGACTCGATCATGTCCGGCTTCGGATAGGCCGTAAGGCTTGGCGGCGTGCGCACATAGTCGGCGTAAATGGTCGTGTACTGGTGCGGCACGAACCAGGGTCCGAATATGCTGACGACCCCGATCAGGACGAGATAGTAGAGGCTGAACATGGCGGCGCGGTTGGCCTTGAGGCGCGCCCAGGCATCGCCCCACAGCGACCGGCCAACGGTCACGGGAGCAGTGGCTGCGATGTCAGTCATAGCGCACCCTCGGATCGATGACCGCATACATGACGTCGACGATCAGGTTGAAGACGATGGTGAAGATGGCGATCACCACCACGGTTCCCATCACCAGCGTGTAGTCGCGGTTGAGAGCGGCATCGACGAAATAGCGACCGACACCCGGAATCGAGAAGATCGTCTCGACGATGACCGAGCCCGTCAACAGTGCCGCCGCCGCAGGTCCGGTGAACGACACGATCGGCAGGATGGCGCCACGCAGCGCATGCTTGACCACCACCGACCAGTCGGAGAGGCCGAGCGCACGGGCGGTGCGGATGTGATGCGACCGCAGCGATTCGATCATTGAGCCGCGCATCAGCCGGGCGACGATGGCGATCTGCGGCAAGGCAAGCGTCAGCACTGGGCCGACCTTGTTGATGAACGCGCCATCGCCCCAGCCGCCGATCGGGAGCAACTTCCAGGTTAATCCGAAGACAAGCTGGATCACCGGCGCGATGACGAAGGTGGGGATGGTGCTGCCGGCAGTCGCCAACGCAATCACCGCATAGTCGCCAAGCCTGTTCTGGTTGAGCGCGGCGATGGTGCCGAGCAGCGACCCAAGCAGAAGTGCCAGAATCAGTGCCGAGGCACCGAGCTGGATCGAAATGGGCAGGCCCTTGGCGAACAGTTCAGTGACGGTGAAGTCCGGCATGTTATAGCTCGGGCCGAAATTGCCGCGCAGCAGATTGCCGAGATAATGGACATATTGCAGCCAGAGCGGGTCGTTGAGGCCGAACTGGGCTTCAAGGTTGGCCTTGATCTCCGGGCTCAACCCCCGCTCCTGGTTGAATGGGCCGCCTGGCGCGACACGCATCAGGAAGAACGCCATGGTCACGATGACGAATAGCGTCGGGATGGCGGTCAGAAGCCGCCGGAATACATAACGCAGCATCGGTGCCCCGCTTGACCCGGAGCAACGCTCGCCCGTTTGGACGATTGCGCTCCAGCGCTTCAAATCTTCGCATCGAGCTTGCCAAAAATCGATTCCGATTCTCGGGCCGATACGACGGCAACCAGAACCGCCGCCCTTCTACAGCGCCATACATCCCACAGGATGTACGACGCCGTAGAGGCGCGGCAGCTTGGCCAAGGGAATCAGTCCTTGCTGATGAAGCGAGACGGGTGCACGTCCATCACATTGTCGACGAAGCCGTGCAGCTTCGACGAAACGATATCGTGATAGCTGTAGTAGAGAAGCGGAATCTCGCCGACGTCGTCGACGAGGATGCGTTCCGCAGCGGCGAGTTCCTTCATGCGCTCTTCGGGCTTGCCGCCGGCGGCGGCTGCCTTGTCCATGGCCGCCTCGTATTGGGGGCTGTTGTAGCTCGAATAGTTGTTGCCGCTGGCCTTGCGCGAGATGCCGAGGAAGGTCTCTGGATCCTTGTAGTCGGCGATCCAGGCGGCACGCGCCACGTCGTAGTCACCCTTCTGCTCGAGGAAGGAGTAGTGGGTCTTGGTGTCGGTGTTGAGCAGCGTGACGTCGACGCCAAGCGGCTTCAGCTGTTCCTGGATGGCGACGGCGGTGTTCTTGTGATTTTCCGAAGTATTGTAGCGGATTTCCATCTTCAGCGGATGCTCGGGCGTATAGCCGAGCTTCTCAAGGATCTTCTTGGCCGCGTCCTCGCGGTCGATCTGCGGCATGTCGGCGTATTTTGCCATTGCCGGCGTGTAGCCCTCGATGCCTGGAGGGACCATCGAATAGCCGGGCAGCATCGAATTCTGCCAGACTTTCTCGGCGATGAAATCGCGGTCGATCGCCATCGAAATGGCATTGCGCAATTCAGGATTGTTCCACGGCGCCTTGTCGGTCTTGATCGCGTAGTAGTAGGTGCCGAGATACGGTCCGACGTGGATCTGGTCGCCAAACTTGGTCTTGAGGTCGGCGAGCTGTTCCGTCGGGAGATCATCGTAGCTGTCGAGTTCGCCGGCCTCGAAACGCTTCATCGCCGATGAGCGATCTTCGGTCGGGATGTAGTTGACGGTGTCGATCTTGACGCTCGCGGCATCCCAGAACTTCGGATTCTTGACCAGCTTCATGTGGTCGTTGGGAACCCACTCAGCCAGCGTATAGGCGCCGTTCGAAACGAGATTGCCCGGTTTGATCCAGTCGGCGCCAAGCTTTTCGATCGAGGCCTTGCTGACCGGATAGGTCGCCTGGTGGGTCAGCATCTCAAGGAAGTAAGGCGTCGGCGCTTTCAGCGTCACCTCAAGCGTATTTGCGTCAATCGCCTTGACGCCCATGTCCTCCGGCTTGCCTTTCTTGGTGTTGACTTCCTCGGCGTTCTTTATGGGATAGAGCATGGAAGCGTATTCGGCGCCGGTGGCAGGATCTTCCAGCCTATGGAAGGCGTAAACGAAATCCTCGGCCGTTACTGGGCTGCCGTCAGACCAAAGGCCGTCCTTACGCAGCTTGAAGGTATAGACGGTGCCGTCATCCGAAACTGTCCAGCTTTCGGCGGCGCCCGGAATGAGGTTGGCCTTCTGGTCCTGCATGACCAGGCCCTGGAACAGATCGCGCAAGACATTGGCTTCGTAGACTGTCGAAGTCTTGTGCGGATCGACTGATTCGGATTCAGCGGCGGTGCCGCGGTTGTAGACGACGTCGGCGAACGCCGGCGTGTAAAGCGTCCCGGCGGCCAGAGCCATGGTCGTGGCAAAAACCGTCGCCTTCAGCATATTTTTGAGCATGGAGTTCTCCCTGTTGGCGCTGCCCCTCAGCCACGCCTCTTGAGTGTTTACGCTGGAGCCGATTCCGGCCCTTCCAGCGCGCCGCCGATTTCCCGTTTCGGCAGCTGGTGGCAGGAGACTAGACAGGAGGTAGTCCCATTTCAACAGAGTCTTGATTGACGCTAAGTCAGCGGCCAGACGCTAAAACAGAGCAGCCTAAGATTATAATAGCTTTTCAACTCGGCGCACCTTCAGGTTGCGCCTTGTGTTTTCTGTTTCTGCAGTGCGGGTTTGGCATTCTCTGCTCATGTTCCAGAAACACGATCTCAAGATTTCAAGGCGCCATTTCCGAACAAATGTTTCGGGAACTTCGGCGGTCGAGTTCGCGCTGCTTTCGCCGATCTTCATCCTGCTTCTGCTCGGGATGGTTGCGTACGGCATCTATTTTGGCGCCAGCAACTCGATACAGCAAATCGCGGCCGACGCCGCGCGCACGGCGCTTGCCGGAGTAAATCAGACGGAGCGCCAGACGCTGGTGGCTAGTTTTCTCAGCAACAACGCCAGCGGTTATCCCTTCGTGGACTCCACCAAGCTGAGCTACCAGGCCAATGACAGCGTCGCTGACGGAAGCGAGTTCGTGGTGTCCATCCAGTATGACGCCCGCAACCTGCCGATATGGAGCCTTTTCCCCAAACTGACGATGCCCGGAACCACCATCTCGCGCCAGTCAACGATAAGGGTCGGAGGCATCTGAATGCTGCGACTGCTGCAGGAGGGGATTGGCCGGGTCGCCCGGTTGCTGAGTGACAGGAAAGCGAACTTTACCGTGATGGCGGCGCTGAGTGCTCCAGTTGCGCTGGCCCTGGCGGCCTTCGCCATCGACGAAGGTTCTATCTACACGGAGCGCCGCACCGCCCAGGCAATGACCGATCTGGCAGCGATCACAGCGGCATCGAACATAACCAACATTCAAAATGCGGTGGTGACGACACTCACCGACAATGGAATGCCTGGAATTGTCGTTCAGGCTGCGGGCCAGACGATCGTACCGACCGCCGGCCAGACCGTCGTTTCGATCAGCCCCGGCCAATATTCGGCGGCATCTGGGGTCGGCGTCGGCCAACGCTTCCAGGCAGGAGTGACACCCTACAACGCCGTCAAGGTGACCTTGAAGAAAATTCCGGCGCGCTTCTTTGCAAGTGCGTTGATCCCCAGCCCGGTCATCAGCACGCAAGCCATCGCCAGCATGACGCCGATGGCGACGTTTTCGGTCGGCTCCAGGCTTCTCAGCCTCAATGGCGGTATCCTGAATTCGCTCCTCAAGGGGCTCGTGGGTGGCAACATCTCGCTCAGCGTCATGGATTACAACGCGCTGGTCTCCGCCGATATCGATGTGCTCTCCTTCATGAATGCTCTGGCGACACAGTTGAATTTGACCGCCGGCACCTATTCCGACGTGCTCGCATCAAAGGCGACAATCGGCCAGATCGCCTCCGCCATGGCCAGTGTTCCCGGTCTGGACGGTACTAGCGCCCTCGCCTTGCAGGCGATCGTTGCCAAGTCCACCAGCACCGTCAAGATCCCGCTCAGCACGCTAGTCGATCTCGGCGGCGTTGGCAGCCTGGCGGTTGGACAGAGGCCGCCTGGCTTGGGCGTCGCGGCCAATGCCATGGGTATGTTGACCGCCGGGGCCGTGCTGGCGAATGGCACCAATCAAGTAGCGCTCAATCTCGGGGCCACCGTACCCGGGCTGACCGCGACGACCGTCCAAATCGCGATCGGCGAACCCATGCAGTTCTCACCATGGCTGGCGATCGACCAAGTCGGCACCACGGTGCGTACAGCCCAGACACGGATCAAGATCACAGCTTCGGTGACTGTCGGCAATTCCGGTCTCTCAGGCGGAGGCAGCCTAGTGAGCGTCTATCTGCCACTTAGTGTAGAAGTCGCCTATGCTCAGGCCACGCTGACCGGCATTACATGCCCCAACGGCCCTTCCAGCATCCAGGTTTCGATCGCCGCGCAGCCAGGTATAGCGGCCCTGCACCTAGCCACCAGCAGTGCGGACGGCAACCCCACAGCCTTCGCTGACTTCAGCAAACCGCAATCCTTCTCAAATGCCCAGATTGCGGCAATTCAGCTCCTACTCCTTCCTATCCTGGCCGTAAACGGTTCGGCGGCAACCGCGGTCACCAACAACAGCCCGCAGACATTGACCTTCAACGCCACGGACATTGCGAACAAAACGATAAAGACTGTGTCGACCAGAAATATAACGCAGTCCCTCACGTCGTCATTGATCAGCAACCTGTCGCTTTCGATCAATGTGCTGGGTCTCGGACTGGATTTGAGCGCTCTGCTCGGTACGGTGACGCCAGCCGTGGTATCGGTGCTGAATGGCGTGACCGCGCCGGTCGACAACCTGCTCTACAACCTGCTTTCGGCTCTCGGCGTCAGTGTCGGTTCGGCCGATGTCCGGGTTACCGGGGCAACCTGCGGACGCTCGGTGCTCGTTCAGTAAGCTGATCACGGCCGGCGACTCATTACGCAAGCCGGCAGAGGACCCATCCGAGCGGCGGCAGCGACAAGTCGCCTTCACGCACGATCGCACCGGCGCCGCCTACGTCGATCGGTTGGACGCCGCCGATATGCTGCGGCGCAGACCAGTTAGCCGGCTCGTCGGCAAAATTGAAGACGCACAGCAATTCCTCGCAGTCGTTTTCGCGAATGAAGGCAAGTACATCGCCTTCGGCATCGAGAAGGCGGATCGAACCCCGTACCAGCGCCGGATGCTGCTTGCGCACGGCCAGCATCGCCCCGTAGGCGGCGAGCACGGATGTGCTCTCACCGTTCTGGACATCGGCCGCGCGAGCGCGATGGCTCTCCGGAACCGGGAGCCACGGTTTGCCGGTTGAAAACCCGGCATTGTCGGCGGCGGCTTCCCAGACCATCGGCGTGCGGCAGCCGTCCCTGCCCTTGAAGCCCGGCCAGAAGCGGATGCCATAGGGGTCTCGCAGATCCTCAAACGCCAGTTCCGCCTCCTGCAACCCCAGCTCTTCGCCCTGGTAGAGGCAGATCGAGCCGCGCAGGCAGGACAGGAGCGCGATCGCAAACCTCGCGACTGCGTCGGGATCGCCGCCTGGTCGTGTCCAGCGCGTCACATGGCGCACGACGTCGTGGTTGGAAAATGCCCAGCAGACCCAGCCGTCGGAAACCGCTGCCTCGAACGCCTCGACGCAGCCGCGCACATGCGCAGCCGAGAACTGCGGACCAAGCAGGTCGAACGTGTAGCACATGTTGAGTTTGTCGCCGCCGGACGTATAGGCGGCAAGCGTCTGCAAGGAGCGGCCTTCATCGCCCACCTCCCCCACGACAGCACGGTCGTCATATTGATCGAGCAGCGCCCGGAAACGCTGGAGGAAAGCCAGGTTCTCCGGTTGTGTCTTGTCGAACAGATGCTCCTGATAAAGGTAGGGATTGGTCTCGGTGTTGGTACCGGCGACGCTCGACGCCAGGGGCGGATTGCTGCGCAGCCAGCGGTCATGGACATAGTAGTTTACCGTATCCAGCCGAAAGCCATCGACGCCGCGCTCCAGCCAGAACCGGACCGTCTCCAGAAGCGCATCCTGCACCTCCGGATTGTGGAAATTCAGGTCCGGCTGCGAAGCGAGGAAGTTGTGCATGTAATATTGCCTGCGGGTCGAATCCCATTCCCAGGCAGGGCCGCCGAAAACCGATAGCCAGTTCGAGGGCGCCGTGCCGTCGGGTTTCGCATCAGCCCAGACATACCAGTCAGCCTTTGCGTTGTCCCTGCTCGCACGGCTTTCGACAAACCATTCGTGACGGTCTGAGGAATGCGACAGCACCTGATCGATGATTACCTTCAGGCCAAGCCGATGCGCCTCGGCGACAACAGCCTCGAAATCCTCGATCGTGCCGAACATCGGATCAACAGCCCGGTAGTCAGCTACGTCGTAACCCATGTCGGCCATGGGGGACTTGAAGAAAGGTGACAACCAGACAGCGTCGACGCCAAGGGAAGCGACATGGGCGAGACGGTCTGTGATACCACGCAGGTCGCCGCTGCCGTCGCCGGTCGTGTCCTGGAAGGACCGTGGATAGATCTGGTAGATGACGCAGCCCCGCCACCATTCGGCATTGTCAGCCATTTACAGGTTCTCCCAAGGCTGACCGGCCTTGCGTTCGATCATGAAGATGACCGTCCGCCCCGGCACTTGTCTCGATATGTCGGCGGTGTCGTTCGCTCCAGCGGGCATCCACATAAAACCCTCACGCGACGGCAGCGTGAAGACGCATGCCCGGCGATCACCATTGCAGATCACAGCAAGCCTGCCATCCTCCGGGCGCTCGCCGCCGAGGACCATGACAAGCCGGTGCCGCTCCGGGTCGTTCCATCCCGCCTCATCGAGCGGTATTCCGGTTTCGGACAGCCAGGCAACGTCGGGCACATCTGAGCGCTCCGACGGTTGACCGGTCAGAAAGCGCGCTTCGCAAAGCGACGGCGCGGCGCGGCGCATGGCCGAAAGCAGAACCGCGTAGCGCTCCAGCCGTTGATCACGCGCTTGCCAATCGAGCCACGTCGTCTCGTTGTCCTGCGCATAGGCATTGTTGTTGCCTTTCTGGGTGCGGCCGAACTCGTCGCCGGCGGTCAGCATGATGGTGCCACGCGAGGCGAAAAGCGTGGCCAGCAGCGCGCGCTCATCGTTCA
This sequence comes from Mesorhizobium carmichaelinearum, assembly GCA_943370265.1. Classification (GTDB taxonomy): domain Bacteria; phylum Pseudomonadota; class Alphaproteobacteria; order Rhizobiales; family Rhizobiaceae; genus Mesorhizobium; species Mesorhizobium carmichaelinearum_A. Next base: position 76,041 of record CALRQH020000024.1, on the reverse strand, counting down.
AGCGGGCATTTGAGACAACGCCGTCGCCTGTCTCACCCTCGACGCCATTGTTCCACGACAGGTTCTCATCGTGACCGTCGCGGTTCTGCTCGCCATTGGCCTCGTTGTGCTTGCGCTCATAGGCGACAATATCGGCCAGCGTCATGCCGTCATGCGCGGCGATGAAGTTGACGCTTCGACTAGCCTGCTGCCCCGTCCTGGCAAATATGTCGGATGAGCCCGCAAGCCGTGTGGCAAGAGCGCCGACCATGCCGCCATCGCCGCGCCAGAAGCGTCTGATATCGTCGCGATATCTGTCGTTCCACTCAAGGAAGGGTGGTGGAAAACTGCCAAGCTGATAGCCGTCCGGGCCGATGTCCCACGGCTCGGCGATCAGAACGCGATCAGCCAGCAGCGGATCTTCGAGCATGCCTCGCAGCAGGGGCGCTTCGGTATCGAACGCGCCCTCCACCCGGCCAAGAATGGGGGCGAGATCAAAACGGAAGCCGTCGACGCCGGCGTAGTTGACGAAGTGGCGGAGCGTGTCGAGGACCAATTCCCTGACGATTGGGTGATCGCACGCCACCGTGTTGCCGGTTCCCGTGTCGTTGACCAGCCTGCCGTCCGGCGTGTGCCGGTAATAGGCAGGGTTGTCGAGCCCGCGCAGTGACAAGGTCGGACCGAGCCTGTCGCTCTCACCAGTGTGGTTGAAGACGAGATCCAGGATGACACCAATGCCGGCCTTGCGCAGCACGGCGACTGTTTCGCGCAATTCCGCCAGGCCTCCCGGCGCCAGACGCGGGTCGAGCGCCATGAATGTCACGGGATTGTAACCCCAGGCGTTGCGCAGTCCCAGAGGCGGCAGATGACGCTCGTCGATTGATGCCGTCACCGGCATCAATTCCACCGCGTCGACGCCGAGCTTCTGGAGATGCTCCACAATCACCGGGTGAGCGAGAGCCGCGATCGTGCCACGTTGCTGCCGCGGGACTTCAGGATGCAGCATGGTGAAGGCCCGTACGGGGACTTCGTAGACCAAGCAGCCGGGCCGGAACAACGGCGGCAGGACCACCGCCGATTGCGGCGAAGCGAGAGCCAGCGCTTTCGGCATCAGCGATGCGGTATCTGCTCCCACACCCCGGCGTTGGGCGAGCCGCCAATCATAGGCATAGGGGCGATCAATGCCGATAGCGTAGGGATCGACCAGCAATTTGTCGGGATCGAACCAAAGCCCGCGCTCCGGCGCATAGTCGCCATCGGCGCGAAACCCATAGCGGGTGCCGGGGCCAAGGCCTGCAACGAACAACGCGTGAACGCCCTCGCCTTCCGGCTGCAGCTCAAGTCGTTCGACCTCGCGCGCACCGGCATCGTCGAAGATCGAGACCCAAAGGCGTCGGGCCGTCGACGACCAGGCGGCGAAGCGGATGCCTTCGGCTGTTACGGTGGCGCCGAGCGAACTCACGCGCCGCTCCTTGCTCCGCCACAGGATGACGAAGCGACGGCCGCCACCCTCAAGTAATCACGCTCGGCTTGTTGCGGCCGGTATGGCTCCTGATCCCCGCAATATCGTCGGCCGCCGCGATCAGATCGGCAAGTGCTACCTGTGTGTCGAGATCATGCCGGTTCTTGTCCGGCTCGTAACGCTCGATATAGACGCGCACCGTCGCCCCGGTTGTACCGGTGCCGGACAGGCGAAACACGACGCGGGATCCACCTTCAAACAGCACTCTGATGCCCTGATGCTCGCTGGTCGAGCCGTCGACTGGATCGTGATAGGCAAAATCGTCGGCGCTGGCGATCTTCATGCCGCGCACGCTGGTGCCCGGTAGCGAACCGAGCTTGGCACGCAGCTCGTCGACCAGCGCATTGGCGCGCTCGGTCTCGACTTCTTCGTAGTCATGGCGCGAATAGTAGTTACGCCCGTAGGTCGCCCAGTGCTCGGTGACGACCTGCTTGCAGCTTTCACCGCGCACCGCGAGGATATTGAGCCACAACAGGACCGCCCACAGGCCGTCCTTCTCGCGGACGTGATTGGAGCCGGTGCCGGCGCTCTCCTCGCCGCAGATCGTCGCCATGCCGGCATCGAGCAGGTTGCCGAAGAATTTCCAGCCGGTCGGCGTCTCATAGATGCCGATGCCGAGCTTGTGGGCGACTCGGTCAGCGGCGCCGCTGGTCGGCATCGAGCGGGCGATACCCTTCAGACCATCCTTGTAACCAGGCGCCAGATTGGCGTTGGCGCAAAGCATGGCGACCGAGTCCGACGGGGTGACGAAAATACCCTTGCCGATGATCAGGTTGCGGTCGCCGTCGCCATCGGACGCTGCGCCGAAATCCGGCGCATTCGGTCCCATCATCTCGTCATAGAGATGTTTTGCATGGACAAGGTTCGGGTCCGGGTGGTGGCCGCCGAAATCCGGCAAAGGCTTGAAGTTGCGGCAGGTGCCGTTGGGAGCGCCAAGCCGGTTTTCCAGGATTTCCTTGGCATAGGGACCGGTCACCGCGTGCATGGCGTCGAAGCGCATGCGGAAGCCTGACTTGAACAGCTTGCGCAGGACATCGAAGTCGAACAAGCTTTCCATCAACTCGGCATAGTCGGTGACTGGATCGATGATCTCGACCGTCATGCCGGCGGCCGTGACCGTGCCGATCGTGTCGATGTCGATCGTGTCGATGTCGGCGATCTTGAAGCTCGATATCACCTTGGTCTTTTCGAAGATGGCGTCCGTCAGCTTCTCCGGCGCGGGACCGCCATTGCCGGCATTGTACTTGATGCCGAAATCCTCGTGCGGACCGCCGGGATTGTGGCTGGCCGACAGGATGATGCCGCCGAAGGTCTGGTATTTGCGGATGACATGCGAGGCGGCCGGCGTCGACAGGATGCCACCCTGCCCGACCATCACCTTGCCGAAACCGTTGGCGGCGGCCATGGCGATGGCCTTCTGGATGACCTCGCGGTTGTAGAAGCGGCCATCGCCGCCGATCACCAGGGTCTTGCCCACGAACCCATCCAGCGCGTCGAAGATCGACTGGATGAAGTTCTCGGCGTAGTGCTCCTGCTGGAACACCGGAACCTTCTTGCGCAGCCCGGAGGTGCCTGGTTTCTGGTCGGGATAGGGTTTGGTGGCGACGGTACGTATCATGCTTCAGGCAGCCCTTTTCGAAAGCAGCAAGCGATAGAGTTCCACATATTTTTCCGCGCTTTTATCCCAGGACACATCGGACTTCATGCCTTGTCGCTGGATCGACGCCCAGATCGTGGGGTTGGCGTGGGCATCCACGACGCGGCGGATGGCATGCAGGAAGGCGCCGGCATTGGCGGGTGCGAACTGAAAGCCTGTTGCCACGCCGGCGGAAAGGGCCGCTTCGTTGGCGTCGATCACCGTGTCGGCCAAACCACCTGTGCGGGCGACGACCGGCACGCAGCCATAGCGCAGACCGTAGAGCTGCGTCAGGCCACATGGTTCGAAGCGTGACGGGATGACGATTGCGTCGCAGCCGCCCTGCATGGTGTGGGAAAGGCCCTCGTCATAGCCGATGACGACGCCGATACGGCCACGGTGACGCGCTGCCGCGGCAAGCAGCGCCCCTTCAAGGCCTGCGTCGCCGGAACCGAGTATGGCAAGCCGCGCGCCGGTCGCGACGATGCCGTCGACGACCGCCGCCAATATGTCCATACCCTTTTGCCAGGTCAGCCGGCTGACGACGCAGACGATCGGGCTGTCGTCGCGATCAAGGTTGAAGCGCTCTTCGACAGCGGCCCTGTTGGGCGCCCGCGCCTTCAACGTCTTGGCGGTGTAGCTGGAAACCAGATGCCTGTCGGTCGCAGGATTCCAGATGTCGGTGTCGATGCCATTGACGATGCCATGCAGATCCACCGACCGCATGTTGATCAAGCCGTCGAGGCCCATGCCGAATTCAGGCGAGCGGATTTCCTGCGCATAGGTCGGGCTGACCGTCGTGATTGCCCATGCCGCCTGCAGGCCCGCCTTTAGGAACCCGACGCCGCCATAATATTCGACGCCGTCGAGCGCCATGGCCGCCGCCGGCAGGCCGAGTTCGCCGAAGATGCCGGCGCCGAACTGGCCCTGGAAGGCGAGATTGTGAACGGTCATCATCGACGGCGTACCGACGGCCTTGCCGTAACGCATATAAGCCAGTGTCATCGCCGACTGCCAGTCATGGGCATGGACGAGGTCAGGCTGGTAGCCGGAAATGGCGCCGCCGGCGATGTCGCCGCCGACCTGGCTCAACGCAGCGAAGCGCCGCCAATTGTCCGGCCAGTCGACACCGGCGGCATTGCCATAGGGACCGCCGGGGCGGTCGAACAGATGCGGCGCGTCGAGCACGAAAAGGTCGAGCCCGTCGAGTTGAACGGCATGAACGGAAGCCTTGCCCCCTTGCAGCAGGGCATATTGATGCACGGCCTTCTTTTTCTTGAAGGCACCCATCACCGTCGGAAAACCGGGGATGAGCGTGCGCATGGTCACGCCCTTGTGAGCCAGCGCAATCGGCAGCGCGCCGGTCACGTCGGCAAGTCCGCCGGTCTTGATCAGCGGGAATATTTCGGGCGTGACCGACAGAACCTGCATGCGTTAGAGCCCCAGCTTGTCGATCATGTCCTGGGTGACCAGGCAGATGCCCTTTTCTGAAACGCGGAATCGCTTGGCGTCGAGAACCGGATCCTCTCCGACGACAAGCCCTTCCGGTATCCTGACGCCGTGGTCAATCACCACGCGCTTCAACTTTGCGTTCCGGCCGACATGAACATCGGGCAGCATCACGACTTCCTCAAGCGTCGAATAGGAATTGATGCGCGCGCCGGTGAAGATCAGGCTTCGCTTCAGCGACGCCCCCGAGACGATGCAGTCGCCCGAGACAAGCGAGGAGACGGCCGAACCGCGGCGGCCATCCTCGTCATGCACGAACTTTGCCGGCGGCTTCAACTCGGCATAGGTCCAGATAGGCCAGTCGCGGTCGTAGAGGTCGAGCTCCGGCGTGATATCGGTCAGGTCGATATTGGCTTCCCAATAGGCGTCGACAGTACCGACATCGCGCCAGTAGGCCTCATTCTCGGCGGTGGAGCGCACGCAGGATTTGGCGAAACGATGGGCGATCGCCTTACCGTGCTCGACGATATAGGGGATGATGTCCTTGCCGAAATCGCGGCTCGAGCCCGGCTCGGCGGCATCGCGGCGCAATTGCTCCATCAGGAACTTGGTCTTGAAGACATAGATGCCCATCGAGGCGAGCGCGAATTCCGGCTTGTCGGGAATGCCGGGCGGATCGGCGGGCTTTTCGACGAAGGCAATGATGTTGTCCTTGGCATCCACATGCATGACGCCGAAGCCGGTGGCTTCCATGCGCGGCACTTCGAGGCAACCGACGGTGACGTCGGCATTGGCGTCGACGTGCTGGCGAAGCATCATCTCATAGTCCATCTTGTAGATGTGATCACCGGCCAGGATGACCATGTATTCGGGCCCGTAGGCCTCGATGATATCGATGTTCTGATAGACGGCGTCGGCCGTGCCTTCATACCACTGCGTTTCCGAAACGCGCTGGCTGGCCGGCAGGATGTCAAAACTCTCGTTTCGCTCGGGCCGCAAGAAATTCCAGCCGCGCTGCAAATGGCGGATGAGCGAATGCGCCTTGTATTGGGTCGCGACGCCGAGGCGGCGGATGCCGGAATTCAGCGCGTTGGAGAGCGCGAAGTCGATGATGCGCGTCTTGCCGCCGAAATAGACAGCAGGCTTCGCCCGGCGGTCGGTCAACTCCCTGAGCCGACTACCGCGCCCACCCGCCAACACGTAGGCCATGGCATCACGCGCCAGCGGCTGGATTCGTTTTGTTTCTGCCATTTTTTCAGCCTCCCCGATTATTCAGTCTGAACGGCCACTCAGCCTTGAACTTCACTCTGGAACGAATTCGAGCATGATGGTGGACAGCGGCGGCAGCAGCATCGTCGCCGACGTGCCCGCTCCCTCCGTGCGAGCCTCGACGACACCGCCATTGCCCTTGCCGGAGCCGCCATATTCCGAAGCATCCGTGTTGATGATCTCGCGCCATTTTCCGGCCTTCGGCAACGGCACGCGGTAGTCCTCTCGCGGCACCGGCGTGAAATTGGAAATGACCGCGACCGGATTGCCGCCGGGCGCGCTGCGCAGCCATGCAAAGACCGAATTCTCACTGTCATCGACGATCAGCCAGGAGAAGCCCTCCGGCTCGCAGTCGCGTGCATGCAGCGCGGGGCGCGAGCGATAGAGATAGTTGAGATCGCGCACCACTTGCCGGACGCCGCGATGCGGCCGGAAGTCGAGCAGGTTCCAGTCGAGCGCGCGCGCCTCGCTCCATTCGCGACGCTGTGCGAACTCCTGTCCCATGAACAGCAATTTCTTGCCGGGATAGCCCCACATGAAACCGTAGTAGGCGCGCAGCGTCGCAAATTTCTGCCAGTCATCGCCGGCCATCTTGCTGAGCAGCGTGCCTTTGCCGTGTACGACCTCGTCATGGGAGAGCGGCAGGACGAAATTCTCGCTGAAGGCATAGACCAGGCCGAAGGTGAGGTCGTTGTGGTGGTGCTTGCGGAAAATCGGCTCCTTGGAGAAATACTCCAGCGTGTCGTGCATGAAGCCCATGTTCCACTTGAAGCCGAACCCCAGCCCGCCTTCATGAACCGGTGCCGAGACCTTCGGCCATGAGGTCGATTCCTCGGCGATCGTCATCACGCCGGGATGGTGGCCGTAGACCTCCTTGTTCATCTTCTGCAGGAAGCTGACCGCCTCAAGGTTCTCGCGACCCCCCTTGTCGTTCGGGATCCATTCACCGGCCTTGCGTGAATAGTCGAGGTACAGCATCGAGGCCACCGCATCGACGCGCAAACCGTCGACATGGTACTTCTCCGCCCAGAACAATGCGTTGTTGACGAGGAACGACACCACCTCGCGCCGGCCGAAATTGTAGATCGCGGTGTTCCAGTCGGGATGAAACCCCTTGCGCGGATCGGCATGCTCATAGAGCGCGGTGCCGTCGAAATGGGCCAGTCCGTGCTCGTCGACCGGGAAGTGTGCGGGCACCCAATCCAGGATGACGCCGACGCCGGCGCGGTGGGCGCCGTCGACGAAGCGGGCAAAACCGTCGGGATCGCCGAAGCGGGCCGATGGCGCGTAGAGCCCGGTCGTCTGGTAGCCCCAGGACGGATCGTAGGGATGTTCGGAGATCGGCATGAATTCGATATGGGTGAAACCCGTCTCGACGACATAGGGGATCAGCCGGTCGGCGAGTTCATCCCATGACAGGAAGGTGCCGTCGTCGCGAAGCTGCCAGGACCCGGCATGGACCTCGTAGATCGATATCGCCTCGCGCCGGGGATCGGCATTGCGCCAGAAATTTCGATGTGCCTCGTCGCCCCATGGATGCGCCGGCGGCACCGCAACCACCGAAGCTGTAGCCGGGCGCAGTTCGGACTTGAAGGCGAACGGATCGGCCTTCAACGGCAGCCTGACCCCGTCAGGTCCGATGATCTCGTATTTGTAGGGCCGGCCCGCACCAATGTCGGGAATGAACACTTCCCAGATGCCGGTGTCGCGACGGTCACGCATCGAATGCCTGCGGCCGTCCCAGTCGTTGAAGTCGCCGACCACCGAGACGCGCCTGGCATTGGGTGCCCACACCGCGAAATGCACGCCAGTAGCGCCCTCATGCTCGATGACATGCGCGCCGAGCTTGTCGAACAGCCGCAGATGCGATCCCTCGGCGATGTAGTAATCGTCCATCGGGCCGAGCACCGGACCGAATGAGTAGGGGTCGGTCAGCCACCAGTCGCCCGTGGCATTTCGTGCATGATAGCGTAGCGGCTGACGCTTTTTAATCGACAGCTTGCCCTCGAAGAAGCCGCCATCATCACGCCTGGAAAGTTCGCCCGCCTTCTTGCCCGTCAGCGTATACGCGGTGACGAACTCGGCATGTGGCACGAAGCAGCGGGCGACAAGTCCCTTGCCCGCCTCCTGGACACCCAGGACAGCAAACGGATCTCCATGCGTGCCGGCGACAATCGCCGCGACATCACCGGCCGAAGCCAATCCATCCGGCCCGCTTGTCGCAGCGGTCGCGCGCGGCTTCCTCATCAGGCAGTGACCCTCCCCGGGCACCAAGTGTTTGTTCTAGGGTATGAATTCGCAATTCAAATTCATACCCCGGGACCACATTGTTTGTGGCCTCATGCAATCACATCAGACAGGTACGTTCCAGATTTCTTTCGCATATTGACGGATCGTGCGATCGGAAGAGAACCATCCGACGCGCGCGACATTGTGGATCGCCTTGGCATACCAGTCCGGGCTGTTGCGCCAGACGGCATCGACATCACGTTGCGCGGCCGCATAGGCGTCGAAATCGGCTGCGACCATGAACCAGTCGCTCTGATAAAGGCCGTTGATCAGGTCGCGATAGCGCTCAGGATCGTCGGGCGAGAACACACCCGAGGACACCGCCGCCACCGCCTGCGCCAGTTCAGGAGATCCCTCGATCACCGATCGCGGATCATAGCCATTGTTGCGCCGCTCGGCGACCTCGGCGGTGGTCAAGCCGAAGATGAAGATGTTGTCGTCGCCGACGCATTCCTTGATCTCGACATTGGCGCCATCGAGCGTGCCGATGGTGAGCGCGCCGTTCAGCGCGAACTTCATGTTGCCGGTGCCCGAGGCTTCCATGCCGGCGGTCGATATCTGTTCGGACAGGTCAGCGGCCGGCATCATGATCTCCGCCAGACTGACATTGTAGTTCGGCACGAAAACAAGCTTCAGCAGACCGCGCACGGCCGGATCGCGATTGATGACCTTGGCGACATCATTGGCGAGTTTGATGATCAGCTTGGCATTATGGTAGCTGGGGGCCGCCTTGCCGCCGAAAAATTTTACACGAGGCATCCAGTCGCGTTCGGGATGCGAGCGGATCTGGTCGTAAAGCGCGATCGCCTCGAGGATGTTCAGAAGCTGGCGCTTGTATTCGTGGATGCGCTTGATCTGGATGTCGAACAGCGCGGAGGGATCGACCTTGATGCCGAGCCGGTCGGCGACAAGATTGGCCAGACGCACCTTGTTCGCCCGCTTGACGCCGGCGAATTTCTCCCGGAAGGCCGCATCGCCTGCGAAGGCGTCGAGCCCCTTGATCGCATCGATGTCGTCGAGGAAACGATCGCCGATCGCCTCGCGTGCCAGCGACGTCAGTCCCGGATTGCACTGGATGAGCCAGCGTCGCGGCGTGATGCCGTTGGTCTTGTTGTTGATCCGGTCAGGGTAGAGCGTGTGAAGGTCGGCAAACACCGTCTCCTTCATCAGTTCGGTGTGCAGGGCCGAGACGCCGTTGATCGAGTGCGAGCCGACAAAGGCCAGATTGCCCATGCGCACCCTGCGATCGCCATTTTCCTGGATCAGCGAGATGCGGCTGATCTGCTCGTCCGAGAACTGGTTGGTGGCGCGCGCCTCCAGCAGCACTTGCGCGTTGATGGCGTAGACGATCTGCATGTGGCGCGGCAAAAGCCGTTCGAACAGCGGCACCGGCCAGCTCTCCAGCGCCTCAGGCAGGAGCGTGTGGTTGGTGTAGCCGAAGGTGCGGATGGTAATATTCCAGGCTTGGTCGAAGTCCATGCCATGGACGTCCATCAGCAGGCGCATCAGTTCGGGCACGGCGATGGCCGGGTGGGTGTCGTTGAGATGGATCGCCGCCTTGTCGGGCAGCGACCGCAGGTCGCCATACTGGCTGAGATGGCGCTGGACGATGTCCTGCAGCGAGGCGGTGGAGAAGAAATACTCCTGCCGCAGCCGCAGTTCCTGGCCGGCCTTGTGGGAATCGGCGGGATAGAGAACGCGCGACAGGGCATCGGCTTTGTTGCTTTCGGCGAGCGCGCCGATGTGGTCGCCGGCGTTGAACTTGTCGAGCAGGATCGGATCGATCGGCATGCCAGACCAAAGGCGCAGCGTGTTGACGCGGTGCGCCCGCCAGCCGACCACGGGGGTGTCGTAGGCGACGGCCAGAACGTGTTCGGTCGGCTTCCAGACGTGACGCTCAAGCCGACCGTCCTTGGAGGTAATCGATTCCACCGAGCCGCCAAAACCGACCTCGAAGGAACGTTCGCGCCGCTCGAACTCCCAGGGGTTGCCGTGGTCCAGCCAGGTCTCCGGCAGTTCGACCTGCCAGCCGTCATGGATTTCCTGCCGGAACATGCCATTGGCATAGCGGATGCCGTAGCCATGCGCGGGAATATTGACCGTTGCCATGCTTTCCATGAAGCAAGCGGCGAGGCGACCGAGGCCGCCATTGCCGAGGGCTGCATCCGGTTCGAGCGCGGCGATGATATCGAGATCGACGCCGAGTGACGACAGTGCCTCGCGCATATTCTCCATCAGGCCGAGATTGGAGAAGGCATCGCGCATCAGCCGGCCGATGAGGAATTCCAGCGACAGGTAATAGACCCGCTTTTCCTGCTGGTCGTAGGCTTCCTTCGTCGCCTGCATCCAGTGATCGACGATGCGATCACGCACGACCTTGATCGAGGCGGTCAGCCAGTCGTATTGCGTCGCGACAGTCGTGTCCTTGCCGACCCTGTATTTGAGGGACATCAAGACTTCTTCGGCGAGCGTCTTGGGATCGGGATTTTCGAGTGCGGGCTGGGGGGCTTCGGTTGTCATCGCGCGCGTCATGCTGCCTCTCGTGCGGTTGCCATGATCATACCGGCTTTCACCGTTCCTCCCAGCCCATGCTAATGCATCCCCTTACATATTCAATCGATTTAGACGGAAGCGCGACCATCTTCGCCTGCGGCAATTTGGCAAGTGGGCACATCCTGCCCTAGGCCGCCAGCGCCGCTTCCGGCGGAACTTTCGCTCCGGTCATGAAGGCGACAGCGTCCGACATCGAATATTGTTTCGGATCGATGACAGCGAGACGACGTCCGAGCCGATGAATGTGGATGCGATCGGCGACCTCGAAGACATGCGGCATATTGTGCGAGATCAGCACGATCGGCAGGCCGCGCTTCTTGACGTCGAGGATCAGCTCGAGCACCCGGCGGCTCTCCTTGACTCCAAGGGCCGCCGTCGGCTCATCCATGATCACCATCTTGGAGCCGAAGGCTGCGGCGCGCGCCACCGCGACGCCCTGGCGCTGGCCGCCTGATAGCGTTTCCACCGCCTGGCTGATGTTCTGGATGGTCATCAGACCCAGTTCGGTGAGCTTCTCGCGTGCACGCTTCTCCATCTCCGGACGATCGAGCATGCGAAGCCATTGCCCAACGAAGCCCGGCCTGCGGAGTTCGCGACCAAGAAACATGTTGTCGGCGATCGACAAGGCCGGCGACAGCGCCAGATTCTGATAGACGGTTTCAATGCCCGCTTCGCGCGCCTCCATTGGCGACTTGAAAGCGATGGGCTTGCCTTCCAGCCGGATCTCGCCCTCGTCGGGTGTAACCGCGCCGGAAATCGCCTTGATCAGCGATGACTTGCCGGCGCCGTTATCGCCGATGACAGCGAGAATTTCACCCGGGTAGAGATCGAAGTCGGCGCTGTCGAGGGCAGTAACGCGACCATAGCGCTTGACCAGGCCACGCGCGGTAAGGATAGGTTCCTGAGCCTGGGTCATCCCGAAATCTTCCTGATCCACTGGTCGATGCCGACCGCGACGATGATAAGGGCGCCGACGGACAATTGCGTCCATTGCGGGTCGGTCCCCCACAGCCGCAACCCCAACGCGAAGACGCCGACGATAAGCGCACCGAAGATGGTGCCGAGGATGGAGCCGCGTCCGCCGAACAGCGAGGTACCGCCGATCACGACGGCAGTGATGGAATTGATGTTCTCGAACTGGCCCGCTTGCGGCGATACCGACCCGATGCGGCCGATCAGAGCCCAGCCGGCAATGGCACAGATGAGGCCCGTCAGCGTATAGACCGCGAGCAGCATCCGGTCGACGCGAACACCCGACAGTTCGGCTGCCTCCGGGTCGTCACCCACCGCATAGACATGCCGTCCCCAGGCGGTGTGATTGAGCACATACCAGGCGATCGCCGCCATGATCAGCATCAGAAGCACGCCATAGGTGAAGACGGCGCCGCCAATCTTGAACGAGCTGCCAAAGAACTGCAGCAAGGGCGCCGTCGCCTCGAGATCCTGGCTTCGGATGGTCTCGTTGCCCGAATAGATGAAATTGACGGCCGCGTAGATCGACCATGTGCCGAGAGTGACGATGAAGGGCGGCAACTTTACCCGGGCTATCAGAAATCCGTTTATCAGGCCACAGATCGCGCCGACGAGCAGACCGACCGCGACCGCCACCGGCGCGGGAACGCCATAATGCATTGCGAACTGGCCCATGACGACCGAACTCAGCACCATGATGGCACCAACGGAAAGGTCGATGCCAGCGGTCAGCACCACCAGTGTCTGGGCGATGCCGACCATGCCTGTTATCGCCACCTGCTGCAGAATCAGCGTCAGCGTAAAGGGCGAAAAGAAGCGCCCGCCGACAACGATGGCAAACAGGATCACCGACAGGAGCAGGATGATCAGCGGCACCATCGCAGGGCTTTTGTGAAGCCGATGCTGGACGCTCTCCAAAGCGGTACGGGAATGCGTATCGAACGAAGCGACACTCTTGTCGCTCGCGGCTAAAGTCTTCTCGAATTCCTGCGGTCCGCTGACTTTGGTTGTCTCAACGCTCAACTCGGCCTCCCCGCCTCATGGGTGGAGCGGCTGAAGCCGCCCCACACTAAATTGTTCTTATTGTTGTCTCAAGATTGAGCCGATCGCGAGGTCAAATCAACCCCAGCACTTGGCGAGGCCTGCCTTGGTATCGATGGAATCGATGCCGGCAGCCGGCTTGTCGGTAATGAGCGTGACGCCGGTGTTGTAGAAGTTCAGGCCAGGCGACGGCTGCGGCTTCTTGCCGGTGTCGGCGAAGGCCTTGATCGCCTCAATGCCGAGCGAGGCCATCAGCAGCGGATACTGCTGGGCGGTGGCGCCGATGACGCCCTCGGTAACATTCTTGACGCCGGGACAGCCGCCGTCGATCGAAACGATCAACACGTCCTTCTCCTTGCCGACGGCTTTCAGCGCCTGGTAGGCGCCAGCAGCCGCGGGTTCGTTGATGGTGTAGACGACGTTGATGTTGGGATCTTTCTGCAGGCAGTTCTCCATGGCGGTATGGCCGCCATCTTCATTACCACCCGAAAGATCATGGCAAACATTGCGCGGATCCGTCTCGTCACCGATCTTCTTCGGATCCTTGATGTCAATGCCGAAGCCCTTCATGAAGCCCTGGTCGCGTTGCACATCGACCGACGGCTGGCTGGCGATCAGATCCATATAGGCAATGTGCGCATCCTTGGCCTTGTCGCCCAAGGTCGCCTTGGCCCAGGAGCCGATGAGCTCGCCGGCCTTGAAATTGTCCGTCGCAAACGTCGCATCCGCAGCGTCGGCGGGCTCGAGCTGCGTATCCAGCGCAATCACCAGAAGTCCGGCATCGCGTGCCTTCTTCACGGCCGGCACGATTGCCGCCGTGTCCGTGGCGGTGATGAGAATGCCCTTGGCGCCATCGGCGATGCAGGATTCGATCGCCGCGACCTGGCCTTCATTGTCACCTTCAGCCTTGCCGGCATAGGCTTTGAGATCCACGCCGATTTCCTTGGCTTTCGCCGTAGCGCCTTCCTTCATCTTGACGAAGAAGGGATTGGTGTCGGTCTTGGTGATCAGGCAAGCGCTGACATTGGCAGCGAACGCTGCCGGCGCAAACGTCATCAGGCAAAGCGCGGTGGCAGCAAAAACAGTGGCTTTCAATACTCTTGTATCGGTCACGATTGTCCTCCCAATGGAACCATTTCGGGTGCCGGCCAACCGGCATCCACACAAGCATCCAGACAAACCATCCCAGCATGGATGCCTGGTCCCAGCAGACACCAGACCGTACGAGCTGTCAATAATTAAATCACTCTTATTTATTATTGACAGCCTTGCTTTGACCGCTCATTCTGGCCCAAAAGCATCGAGGGGAAACAACGGGAGGAACAGGGTGGAAACCGGCATAGCGAGGCACGGTTCGCCCGAGGCAGCCGATAGCCGGCTTCACCGCGGCACCAACCAGAGCGGCATGCGGGACCACAATGAGCGGCTCGTGCTTTCTCTGGTGCGCCAGCATGGGAGCCTGGCCAAATCCGACATCGCCCGCATGACCGGACTTTCGGCTCAGACCGTGTCCGTCATCATGCGCGAGCTCGAGGATGACAGCCTGCTGGTGCGCCAGGCGCCGTTGCGCGGCAAGATCGGCCAACCCTCCATCCCAATGGCACTGAACCCCGAGGGTGCCTATTTCATCGGCCTGAAGATCGGCCGCCGCAGCGCCGAACTCGTGCTGATCGATTTCCTCGGCAATGTCCGGTCGATGCTTCAGAGTTCGTACCGCTATCCAGCACCGCGCGAGACGGTTGAATTCGTCACCTCGGGCATGGAGAAGATGCGTGGAGATCTCAGCCCTGCGCAAAACAAGCGCATTGCCGGGCTCGGCATCGCCATGCCGTTCGAATTGTGGAACTGGGCCGATACGGCAGGCGCGCCTCGCGACGTGATGGATGAATGGCGCCATCGCGACATTCGTGCCGAGATCCAGCTGCAGTGCGAATTTCCGGTCTATCTTCAGAATGATGCCACCTCGGCATGCGGCGCGGAGCTTGTTTTCGGCAAGGCCGGGGCCGCCCGCGACTTCGTTTATTTCTACATCGGCGCCTTTGCCGGCGGCGGCATCGTGCTCAATGGCCGCCTCTATGGTGGCCCGACAGGCAATGCAGGCGCGCTGGGTTCCATGCCAGTGCCCGGCCCTGATGGAAAGCCGACCCAGTTGATCGACGTGGCGTCCATCGCCATGCTGGAAAAGGCGCTCAATGCGAGCGGTGTCGAAGCCTCGCACCTGTGGACGTCGCCCGAGGACTGGGGCGAGATCGGCGCGGAACTGGACGACTGGATCGCCAGCGCTTCGCAGGCATTGGCCTACGCCATCGTGGCGGCATCCGCAGTCATCGATTTCGAGGCGGCGGTCATTGACGGCTGGATGCCGCTCACAGTGCGCCGGCGGCTGGTCGACGCCGTCACCGAGGCCATCGCCAAGATCGACGGCGAAGGCTTGAAACTTCCAACGGTTCGCGAGGGGACGGTCGGCATCCACGCCCGCGCGCTCGGAGGCGCCAGCCTGCCGCTTTCCGAGCGCTTCCTCGTCGGTTCGAACACGATTTCCAGGAGCGTCTGATGCTGATCGGAATACCGGCGCTGCTCGGTCCGGAGCTTCTGGCAACCCTGCGTGCCATGGGACACGGCGACGAAATCGCCCTTGTCGATGGCAACTACCCGGCCGAGGAGCAGGCGCATCGGCTGATCCGCGCCGACGGTCACCCCCTGGTCCCGGTGCTCGACGCCATACTGAGCGTGCTGCCGGTGGACGATGCGGTGCCGGAGGCGCTGTTTCGCGCTTCGGTCAAGGGTGACCCCGCGCTCGCCGATCCCGTTCATCACGAGATGGAGGCGATCTGTGCAAAACGCGCGCCGGGCCGCAAGGTGGTTGCGCTGGCCGGCGCCGACTTTTATGCACGGGTCAAGGCCGCGCACGCGATCGTCGCCACCAGCGAGCCAAGGCTCTATGCAAATATCATCATCCGCAAGGGCGTGATCTATCCGCCGGAGACCAAGACAACATGATCCTTTGCTGCGGCGAAGCCCTCATCGACATGCTGCCGCGCACCACCACGCTGGGGGAGCCGGCCTTTGCTCCCTATGTCGGGGGCGCGGTGTTCAACACGGCAATCGCACTTGGCCGGCTGGGAGCACCCGCTGGCTTCTTTTCCGGCCTGTCGTCCGACCTGTTCGGCGGCCAGTTCAGGGACGCGCTGGGGGCGAGCAAGGTGAGTTCCACCTATGCGCACACATCGCCTCGCCCGACCACGCTGGCCTTCGTGCGGCTCGACAATGGCCAGGCGACCTATACGTTTTACGATGAGAACACGGCCGGCCGCATGCTGACGACTGACGACCTGCCCGAGCTTGGCGGCGAGATCGAAGCCATGCTGTTTGGGGCCATCAGCCTGATCTCCGATCCGGCCGGGGCCGCCTATGAGGAGTTCATGAAGCGCGAGCACGCCCAGCGCGTCATGATGCTCGACCCCAACATCCGGCCGAACTTCATCCCCGACAAGGCCAAGCACTTGCGGCGCATCCGCGGCATGATGGCCATGGCCGATATAGTGAAACTGTCGGACGAAGACCTCCACTGGTTTGGTGAGGCCGGCTCGCACGAGGATGTCATCCGCAACTGGCTGGACCGCGGCCCGAAGCTGATTGTCGTCACGCATGGCAGCGAAGGCGCCGTCGGGTACAGCAGGGATCACAAGGTCACGGTGATGCCGGAAAAAGTCACGGTGGTCGACACGGTCGGCGCCGGCGATACGTTCAACGCCGGCATCCTCGCCTCACTTCACGAGCAAGGCATGCTCACCAAGACGGCAATTTCCGCCCTGCCGCGAGACGCCATTCAAAAGGCGCTGGCGCTTGGGGCAAAGGCTGCGGCAGTGACCGTATCGCGGGCTGGCGCCAACCCACCTTGGCGTCACGAAATCGGCTGACGGAGCCACCACGCGCTCAAGATAAGTTGAGCTTGTCGATCACTTTATGTTTCGCAGTGCCGTCCGCTGGGATTATAAGACCGGGATCGCGAGCGCGACGAAGCCCGGATTTCCGGCATCTCGCGAAGGCACACCGGAAAATGCTGGTAACAGACTGCGACACTTGAGCAATTCACGGGTTTGCCAGCGCGGCTTTCTCGGCTGTCGCAACTCTGGTACCAGCGGCCGGTTATCTGGCTAACCCGTTTGAGGCCGACATGCAATTCATCGATCTTGGCGCACAGCGCGAACGAATCCGCGACCGGCTGAAGGCCGCTATCGACCGCGTCGTCGACGAAGGCCGTTACATCCTGGGTCCCCAGGTCACCGAATTCGAAAACAAGCTCGCCGCCTATATCGGCACCAAGCATGTCGTCGCTTGCGCCAACGGCACCGACGCATTGCTCTTGCCGCTGTTCGCTGCCGGCATCGGCCCCGGCGATGCCGTATTCGTGCCGAGCTTCACTTTCGCTGCCACCGCCGAAGTGGTCGCGCTGGCCAAGGCCGAGCCGGTGTTCGTCGATGTCGATCCGGCAACCTATAACATTGACATTGCCAGCCTTGAGGCGGCCATCGCCATGATCAGGAAGGAAGGCCGGCTGAAGCCGAAGGCGATCATCCCGGTCGACCTGTTCGGCCTTGCCGCAGACTACGATGCCATCATGGCGATCGCCAATCGCGAAAAGCTGATGGTCATCGAGGACGCGGCCCAGTCGATGGGCGGTTCGGCAGACGGCAAGATGTGCGGATCGTTCGGCGCGGTCGGCTCGACAAGCTTCTACCCGGCAAAGCCGCTCGGCTGCTACGGCGATGGCGGCGCGATGTTCACCAATGACGACGCGCTTGCGGAACAGCTTCGGTCGTTCGCCTTTCATGGCAAGGGCGAAACCCAATATGACAATGTCCGCGTCGGCATCAATTCGCGGCTCGACACGCTGCAGGCTGCAATCCTGATCGAGAAGCTGGCTTTCCTCGAAGACGAGATGGGCGCCCGCCAGGTCGTGGCAAACCGTTATGCCGAAGGTCTTGGCGATATCGTCACGGCAGCCCGCAACCTGGACGGCGGCCGCTCGGCCTGGGCGCAATATGCCATTGAGACGCCGAAGCGCGACGGGCTGAAGGCACACCTCCAGGAAAAAGGCATTCCGTCGGTCATCTACTATGTGAAGCCGTTGCACGAGCAGATCGCCTACCGCGACTATCCGCGGACGCCGACTGGTCTGGCCGTCTCGGAAGATCTCCCCAAGCGCATCCTGTGCCTGCCGATGCACCCCTATCTCAGCGAAGCCGACCAGGACCGGATCATCGAGACGATCCGAAACTATATCGGATCGAACTCGGCGCAGGCCGCGGCCGAGTAGATTTCCGAGATCAAAGGTCGCAAGTCGTCAGGACACAAACGCATTCTTTCCGTCCTTTGACAGGGCCGGTCGAGAAGGCGCGACCGACGATCAGGCGGCGCCTCGCATAAAGGCTGGAGCGGCAGTACAGCACACCGACACCGGCCGTAAAAACCAAACCGCCGAGCATCCACGACAGCCATATCCTATGGTCTACCGATAGCTCTATCATGGCTATCATCAAGTAGCTGCCAGCGATGACATGGCATGCACCGGTCAGACGGCCGATCGTCCTTGTGATCGCCGCCAGCAGCAATCCGTAGACAATGATACCGACGATGCCCAGTTCGTACCACAAATCGAATACGATGTTGTGGGCACTCGGGAGGTCTGGAAGCGTATAGTATTTTGGATTGACCACCACCCCGATTGCGTTCCTTGTCGTATTGGCGCCGTGACCAAGGATTGGTGCCTCGGCCAGGCGATCCGAGATCATTCTCCAGAGATCAAGCCGTGCGGCGAATGTCCCTGGATAGAATGACAGCATCCCCCTCGAATCGAGAAAGGCAAACAAGGGGCCGACGAAAAGTGGGGCGACCAGGGCCAAGGCAATGTAGACAATTACGAAGCCAACCAAGGCGCGCTGGCGGAATCGCTCGGGGGTCATGAAAAACAGCGCGACGGCCACGATCGCCAAGTCTACGCCGGTCGACCAACCGTAGAGCATCGTCGAGATCGCGAAAATGGCCGCAAGAAACCTTGAAGGCAAGTCTGGCCGAACAAGAAGGACGGTTGCAAAAAACGCTCCATAGAATGTGATCTTGTGAAGCGTAACTACATTTCCTACAAAACTTGGATCTTCCACGCCAAACGCGAAATAAAGCTCTTTCCCAACCAATATTGACAACGCAACCACCGCACCAGCGAGGAATGCCCGTACAAGCCTGTCGCACTGGGCAACCGGAAGAGTCAGGATGCATTGAACTAGCGCGACCGCGGCCGCCGAGTAGCCCAAGATATTGCTGGCAGCAGAGATTGAACGGCTTGGGTCGGCCGACCAGAGAACACTCAAGAGCACAAAGCCCGACAAAACTGCGAGAACGAGGGCGAGGGTAACCATCCCACGTGTAAGGTAGCCGCTTTTCGTCGAAAGGAGCGCGGAACCGATGATACCGGCAACAATAGCCAGGGCCGTCGGCGATGTTTCAATAGAGATAAACAGAATGGGAGAAACGAAGTATACGACGACCAACATCCTCGCGAATATTTCATCGCGATTACCGGTCAAAACCGGAAGCCCCCCAAACATGACGGCTCGATATTTCTGAAACCGCATCAGTCTCCGCGCGCCGTGTCGCCAGCTTTAGCTTTTCCGCTGGCGATAAAGTGCGGATTGGCAAAATCTGTGTCTTCGCTTTGATTGCGTTTGCCGTAGGTCAGGGGCTTTCCGTCGAGCGTATGCGTCATGCCGCCCGCGGCGCGAAGCACCGCATCGCCAGCCGCGGTATCCCATTCCATGGTTCGGCCAAAGCGCGGATAGACGTCGGCCTCGGCGCCGGCGACAAGGCAGAATTTCAACGACGAGCCGACAGAGACGATCTCGGCGGTGCCGAGGTCGCGGATATAGGCTTCAGTCTCAGGTGTGTTGTGCGACCGACTGGCGACGACGGCCAGCGGCGCTACAGCCTCCCGCACGGAAATCGGCCGACGGCCGACGATGTTATAATCGCCATCGATATCGAGGGATTCCGCCCTGCCCGGCCGGCCGGAAAAGAAACGGCCACTGCAGGGCGCAAAGACGACGCCGACTTCCGGCACGCCATGACGGACAAGCGCTATGTTGACGGTGAAATCGGTCCGGCGGTTGACGAATTCCTTGGTGCCGTCGAGCGGGTCGATCAGAAAGAAAGCCCCGTCCAGGTCGGGTGGCACGATGCCTACGGAGGCCTCCTCCTCGGCCACGCAAGGAATGTCGGGATACGCCGCGCGCAACCCGGCGAGGATGATCTTCTCACTCTCGCGATCCGCCTCGGTCACCGGTGAGCTGTCAGTTTTCTGATCGACGGCGCAACCGGCATGAAAAACGCGCATCACCTCGCGCCCGGCCGCCAAGGCCAACCGCTCGAAGGTGTCTAGCATCCGCTTGTCGTCAGATTCCGCCGCCGTTGTCATATTGGTCTTCGGCAATGTCACGCTCGTTCAGCCAGTGTTCCAGGGCCTCTACCATCTCTTCGGCCGACTTGCCGAGTGTCTTCAGATGGATTTCGGGTTTTTCCGGGGCCTCGTAGGGTGAATCGACGCCGGTGAAATTCTTGATCTCGCCATTCAGCGCGCGGGCATAAAGGCCCTTCGGGTCGCGCCTGGCGCATTCTTCGAAAGGCGTGTCGACAAACACCTCGACGAACTCGCCGTCGGTCATCAATTCCCGGGCCATGCGCCGCTCAGCGCTGAACGGTGAAATGAAGGAAACGATGACGATCAAGCCGGCATCCGCCATCAGCCGCGCCACCTCGGCGACGCGGCGAATGTTTTCGACGCGATCGGCATCGGTGAAACCGAGATCGCGGTTGAGACCATGGCGAACATTGTCGCCATCCAGGATGTAGGTGTGGCGCCCGGTGGCGAAGAGCTTCTTTTCAAACAGATTGGCGATGGTCGATTTGCCGGAGCCCGAAAGCCCGGTGAACCAGAACACCGCCGGCCGCTGGTTCTTCATCTCGGCACGGACGCGCTTGCCGACATCGAGCGACTGCCAGTGGATGTTCTCGGCGCGGCGCAGCGAGTGCAGGATCATGCCGGCACCGACCGTGGCGTTGGTGATGCGATCGATCAGGATGAACGCACCGGTCGTGCGGTTCTCGGCGAAATTGTCGAAGGCGATCGGCGCCCGCGTCGAGATGTTGCAGATGCCGACCTCGTTCATTTCAAGCGACTTGGCCGCCTCATGGGCAAAGTCGTTGACATTGACCCGATACTTCAGGTCGGTGACGGTTGCACTCGTCTGGTCGGTTTCCGTCCGCAGGATGTAGGAACGGCCGGGCAGCAACGCATGCTCGTCGAACCAGACTATATTGGCGGCGAACTGGTCTGCGACCTGTGGCCGTGCAGCCGGTGACACCAGCATGTTGCCACGCGACACCTCGACCTCGTCGTCCAAGACAAGAGTGATGGCCTGGCCGGCGACAGCTTGCTTGAGGTCGCCACCATAGGAGACGATGCGCTTGACGCGGGAGGATTTGCCGGATTTGGCGACGACGATTTCATCACCTTGCGAAACCGCACCGGAGGCAACCGTGCCGGCAAAACCGCGAAAGTCGAGATTGGGGCGGTTCACATACTGCACCGGAAAACGGAACGGCAGCTCAACCATGGCTTCATCAACCGACACGGTTTCGAGATGCTCGATCAGTGTCGGGCCGGAATACCATTCCGTCTTGTCGGAACGGCTGGTGACATTGTCGCCGTAACGGGCGGACATCGGTATCGGCATGATGGTCTGAAAGCCGAGTTCGTGCGAGAACTGCCTGTAATCCTCGACGATCTGTTCGAAGACAGCCTTGTCGAAGCCGACGAGATCTATCTTGTTGATGGCCAAAACGACGTGGCGGATACCTAGCAGCGAGGCGATGATCGAATGGCGCCTAGTCTGGCGCAGCACACCCTGGCGGGCGTCTATCAGCACTATGGCGAGATCCGCTGTCGAGGCGCCGGTCGCCATGTTACGCGTGTACTGCTCGTGGCCGGGCGTGTCGGCAACGATGAACTTGCGCTTTGGCGTGGCAAAGAAGCGATAGGCTACGTCGATGGTGATGCCTTGCTCGCGCTCTGCCTCCAGGCCGTCCACCAGCAGCGCGAAATCGATGTCGTCGCCGGTGGTGCCATGCTTGCGCGAATCGCGCTCAAGCGCGGCAAGCTGGTCCTCGAATATCTGCTTGGTATCCGAAAGCAGGCGCCCGATCAGCGTCGACTTGCCGTCATCGACCGAACCGCAGGTCAGGAAACGCAGCAACGATTTCTTCTCCTGCGCCGCCAGATAATCGCGGACGCTGTCGGTGGGGGCGAGGCTCTTGACCATGATGTGGCGCATGCTCAGAAGTATCCCTCGCGCTTCTTCTTTTCCATCGAGCCTGCTTCATCACGATCGATCAGGCGACCCTGCCGTTCCGAGGTACGCGCAGTCAGCATTTCGCCGACGATGGCTTCAAGCGTATCGGCATCGGACTCGATCGCGCCGGTCAGCGGATAGCAGCCAAGGGTACGGAACCGCACCAGCCGGTTCTCGACTGCCTCACCGGGACGCAGTTGCATGCGTTCGTCGTCCTTGAGGATAAGCATGCCATCGCGTTCGACTACGGGCCGCTCCTTGGCGAAATAAAGCGGCACGATCGGAATGTTTTCCTGCAGGATGTACTGCCAGATGTCGAGTTCAGTCCAGTTCGACAACGGAAAGACGCGGATCGATTCACCAGCCGCGATGCGGGTGTTGAATATCTTCCACATCTCCGGTCGCTGGTTCTTCGGGTCCCAGACGTGCTGTGCGTTACGGAAGGAAAAGATGCGCTCCTTGGCGCGTGACTTTTCCTCATCGCGACGGGCGCCACCAAAGGCTGCGTCGAAGCCGTATTTGTCGAGCGCCTGGCGCAGAGCCACGGTCTTCATCACATGGGTGTGGGTGTTCGAGCCATGGTCGAACGGATTGATGTTGTCGCGAACGCCATCCTCGTTGACGTGGACCAGCAGATCGAAACCGAGCTTCTGCGCCATCTGGTCGCGAAAGGCGATCATCTCCCGGAACTTCCAGGTGGTGTCGACATGGAGAAAGGGAAAGGGCGGCTTGGCTGGATAGAATGCCTTCATTGCCAGATGCATCAGCACCGACGAATCCTTGCCGACCGAATAGAGCATCACCGGCTTGGAAAAGGCCGCGGCAACCTCGCGAAAAATGTGGATGGATTCAGCTTCAAGCCGCTGAAGATGCGTAAGCGCTGCTGTCATGGACTGTTAGCGTTCTCTCGTGCCATCCTGCGGAAGGACCTTGCTTCAAATCGTCGAGTTCTTTTCGCTCGGTCAAGCTTCACGTCTGGACATGTATTTCCTTGACGGCCTTCTAGCAGATCGGGGCCATCCAGAACAATGCAAGACAAGCGCGTCGACACGCGCCTGGGGAATGAATTTTCCATGCCATGCCAAAAACTCGAAAATTCCTGCTCAAAAGCTCAAAGGCCATGAAACAGCGGGAAAAATATTGCCTGAACAAGCCGAGCCGACGAGCGTTGAACCCACTCTCGCGCAATCACGGCCGGACGCACATTGCTGCCGATTTTTGATGGTGGCTCCTGCTTGCCGCACTATCGAAACCCGTGCCCAGCCGCTATACCGGCTGCTGAAAATGAGCAGACTGCGTGACGCAATATACGCAAAAATCGACGGCCGCCATATTCTCTTCGGCTAATGCAAACGTGTACCGCAGATCCCCGGAATTGTGAACCAGATCATTGAGCCGGCTTTCTTTCATAAAAGAGCAATTCACACCTTCTCTGGTGAACATCTACTTCTCCATTGTTTGCTTCCTCTCCCCCGTCGTCGGATCAGCAGTCAGTTTTGTCTTCAACGGCGGCGCTCTTTGGTCCGTGCTGCTCATTGCCATGAAGAGACGGCGATTCAATACCGATCGCCCCATGCTCGCCATGACCGCCGCTATATACGCTTATTGCGGGGCCAATCTCCTGGCATCCATCATCAACAACTCGATCGTCAGGGATGCGCCGCATCTCCTTTCGCTCGTTACCTTTCTGTTTTTTCCCATTTCCTATTCGACCTGGAGCATTTCGCAGAAAACCACGCTGGCCCGCATCATCCTCATGAGCAGCATATGTGCTTGCCTTGGCGCACTGGTGCTGGCGATCATCCAACAATACTGGTTGGGATTGCCGCGAGCCAAGGGCGGCGCTGGAAACGCGATCGTGTTCGCCGAAGTCGCCTGCCTCAGCGTCTTGATCTGCCTGGCTGGCATCATGTCAGGCATCGAAAAGGCCAGGACTATCCTCATCTGCATCTGCGCAGTGCTGGCCGGCACGATCGCCATCATCTATTCCGGATCACGAATCATCTGGCTGGCATTGCTGATCGCCGGCATTGCCGTGCTCTTGATCAACCTGCAGACACTCAAGGGCAAGAATGCCGTTCGCCTGCTGCTGTTGCTGGCTGCGGTTGCTATCGTGAGCGCTGGTCTGGGTTTCCGCGTCATCGTCGATCGTGCGGATTTTCTGTTCGCCGACTGGAATTCGCTCACGACACACGGCGACTACACCACGGCCCTGGGATTGCGCGTTGCGCTTTGGGACATCGGATTGAAAGCGTTTCGCGAGGCACCGCTGTTCGGACATGGAATGGGAGCGGCCACGCCACTCATGCTGCAAGGTTTCCAGGAACGATATGGGATGACGGAAGGATTCAGCCATTTTCACAATGGGTTCCTCACCGCATTGGTCGAGGCCGGCATCCTTGGCGCGGTGACGCTAGCGGCGATCTTTGTCGTTGCCGCGCGAAACGCAGCCAAGGTCCTGCGCACCAGCACTGATGCAATCGAGCGGTTTGGCGCCACATTGATCGTCATAGTGGTGATCACCTATCTCACCGCTGGAATGACCGGCATCCTGGTCGGTCACGACATTCTGGATTCGGTGCTGATGATCTTCCTGGTGTCGGGGACATATCTCGCATCCGGACGCACCATTGCGCTGCCGGAAGCGAGGATGCTTCCAGCCGCATCAGCGACCCCTTAGCGGCCCGGGTCGGACGATGAAGGTTCTGGTGACAGGCGCGACCGGCTTCATCGGCGGGTTTGTGGTTCGGCAACTGCGCCAAGCCAGGATCGAGGTTCGCACCGCGTCCCGCCACCCGGAACAGTTCGACGCTGGAAGCGATGGCGTTCGGCTGCCCGAGCCCGACGCCCCGGCCGAGGACTTTCTGACGCTCATGAAGGACATCACGCACGTCGTTCATTGCGCCGCCTTGAACAATGACCAGACCAGCGCAACGGATGCCGACTTTCGGGCGGCCAATGTCGCGTTAACCGAACGGTTGGCGCAGGCGTCGGCTCTCGGGACGAGCGGACGCTTCATCTACCTGTCCTCCATCCGGGCGGTGATCGGTGCCGATTTCAGCGGAACGATCGATGAGCGCACGACCCCTGCCCCGCAATGCGCCTACGGACGCTCGAAACGGGAGGGCGAGATCAAGGCACTGGAGGCCTACGCGTCGTCAGGCCGCGCCGATGCCACGGCGCTGCGTCTGCCGCCGGTCTATGGATCGGGCATGAAGGGAAACCTGGCTACGTTGATGCGGCTGGCCGATACCGCCCTGCCCCTGCCGGCCGCCGCCTTTTCAGGTATCCGCTCGCTGGTCGCGCGCGAGGCCGTGGCCGGGGCGGTGCTGCACTTGCTGACCAGCCCTGCCCCGCTTCGCCCGGCCTACTTCGCCAGCGATGTGCCTGCTGTTCCATTCACTGCCGTCATCGAAGCACTCAGGCGAGGTTTCGGGCGCCCCCCGCGCCTGCTTGCTATCCCGGCCGCGCTGATGCGACCAACGGCATCCCTGCTGGGCAAGGGCAAAGCGTGGAACAGGATGACGGCGACGCAGATATGCGATCCGACCCTACTCATGTCGGAGGGTTGGGCGCCGGAGGTCGATACGACCGGTCGGCTGCGAGAAATGGCGCGGCTGGCCAAATTCCGGCAGGCTCAACCCCTGTAGACCGTTCGGAGCAGAATCCGAAGATCGGTTCCGATCGAAGCCATCTTCAGATATTCGGCATCGGTTTCGGCAAGAAGCCGAGGGGTCGACATGTCGATGCCCTGGATCTGCGCCAGGCCGGTTATGCCGGGAGTCGCGGATAGCACACCCAGTTCCGCGCGACGTTCGATCAACTCCGTCTGCGTCGGCAGACATGGACGGGGACCGACCAGGCTCATCTCGCCTTTCAAGACGTTCCAGAGCTGCGGCAGTTCATCGAGTTTGTAGGCACGCAGCACCCTTCCAATCGCGGTCACCGAATTTGCTGGCGCCTCATGCGTTGGAAGGGATGGTGTTCCCAGAAACATGGTTCTGAGCTTATGGCAGCGAAACGGCACACCATCGCGTCCGACCCGGATTTGTGAGAAGAGCGCCGGCCCCGGCGAAGAAGCCCGGACAAGCGCGAAGACAATCAGCAGGACAGGCGACGTCACCAGCAGCAGCAATGCCGCCCCCACCAGATCAAAGGCCCGCTTCGGCCCGCCGTTGGCGGGAGAGGTCACGGGCATCGTCTAGACCCGTCCCGAGATAGTTGCGAAGTAGAGCCCCAGCGTTCCAAACAGCGTCTGCCGATAGACGCCGCTTCGGCGCAGATAGCTCAGCCGATGAAAGACGCCGCCCCTTCGCGATTCCATGAACAGATCGAGGCACGCTGCCGCATCCGCGGCAAGAAGGTCCCGGTTGACGGCAAGGCCGCTGAGATTGTCTTCGGTCCAGTCGGCGAACTGGCCTCTCAGCAGCCGCCCTAACCTGGAGAAGCGTGCCTTCCACGAAACGTTGGCCCCGACCAGATTCCCCTCATGCTGCCGGTAACGCACCAGCGGCCTGGGATCATAGCGGACAATGCCGCCGGAAGCCGTCACGATGAGATAAGCCCACCAGTCGTGACTGACAAAGCGCGTTCGCGCCGATGCCGTGGCCAGCAATTGGCGCGCCGTGCGGTTGAGCATGATGGTGTTGCCGCCGGCGATGCTTTGCACCAGGGCATTGCGAAATGACGGTGGCCGCTGGAACAATGGGGAACAGCCGATGACGCGTCCCGACTTGGACATGGTTGCGGTTCGCGAGCAGAACAGGAGCGGCACGCCGGCATCATGGGTCCGCATCCAGTGCAAGGCTGTCTCGAGCCGGTCCGCTTCCCAAACGTCATCCTGATCGCAAAAAGCATAGTAGTCGGCATCTATGCGCGGATCGATGATCATGGACCGGAAATTGGCGGAGAAACCCTGCCGCGGGCCCTCCACCAGGGTCAGGCGACCCTTGGGCCAGCGAGCCTGCCATGCCTCGATGATGGCGGTCGTGCCGTCCGTCGAACCGTCATCGGAAATCCACAGGTCGACGAGAGGCTGCGATTGCGCAAGCAGGGACGCGACCTGTTCGTCGATGAAAGCCGCGCCGTCCTTCGTGCCCATCAAGATGGCTATGCGCTGATCCTGTTTGCTCACGAGCTGTAAATACCCTGCGAATGCCTGAGAGCAGCCATGGATGGTTTCAATCGGTCGAACAACGGGCGTCAGGACACGAGAGCCCGGCTCTACCGGGCCTGTCCAACTATCTTCGCGGCGAGGACCTGATCAACATCGGCCGGAAATGTCTCCGGCTGGTGAAGGCCCGCCATCACGGCAAGCGACAGGGCCTTGTCCTGGATCTTCATGGCGGTTTGCAGCGCGGCAAGCGCTGCCTGCACCCTTGGCCATTCAGCGACATCCATTCTCAAGCCGAATATCTTCGATATTTCGAGTTCGACAAGCTCTTCATTTTCACCGCGCAGCGTCTCATGAAGCTTCTCGCCTGGCCGGATGCCGGTGAATCGGATCGGAATGTCGGTGTAAGGGCTCTTTCCGGCCATGCGGATCATCGTCTCGGCGACTTCCAGGATCGGCACCGGCTTGCCCATGTCGAGCATGTAGATTGCATAGTCTTCCTTGCCCTCACGCGAGGCTGCATCGGCCGCGGACATGATGACAAGATCGACGGCTTCGACCAGCGTCATGAAGTAACGCGTCATGCGTCGATCCGTTATGGTGAGGGGACCGCCAGCCTCGATCTGCGCCTGGAAGATAGTGGCGACCGACCCGTTGCTGCCAAAGACATTGCCGAACCGCACGGCGAAGAATCGGGTACCGCAACGGTGGCCGTTTGCTCCTATTGCGTGTGTCTCATGCAAGGAACTGACGATCTGCTCGGCCGCTCGCTTTGTCATGCCCAGCACGGATGTCGGGTCCACCGCCTTATCGCTCGAAACCAGCACGAACTGCGGAACACCACATTTCGCGGCCACTTCCGCGCAGACAAGCGTTCCGAAAACGTTTGTCTGGATCGCCGATTCCCAATTTTCCTCAAGCAGGGGGACATGCTTGAGCGCAGCGGCATGAAAGATGATGGATGGTTTGAACTCGCCGATCACGCGCGTCATCTGCTGCCGGTTTGCCACGTCGACGATACGAACCTTGAGGCGCGCGTGGTCCTTTTCGTCGATATACTGGCTCAACTGGAAGATGCCGAACTCGGAGTTGTCGGCGACCAACACCGTTTCGGCCCCCAATTCGAGCGATCTTTTGACCAATGTGCGCCCGATCGAGCCGGCGCCACCCGTCACCAGAACCCGCTTGCCCGCAACGAAGGCCCCGATCCGTTCGATGTCGGACGGCACCGTGGGGCGGCGCAGGATGGTTTCCATCTCAACGGCGTCCAGAACCAGCTTTCCGCCCTGCCCCAGTTCGGAAAAACCGGAGAATTGCACAACCGCTATGCCGCTATGCCGGGCCACGCGCACGAGTTCCGAATACTCATCGATCTCCCGTTCCGCGCCATTGCCGAAAATCAGCATGTCGAGGCTTTTGGTGCCGTTTGCATAGTCCTCCAGGACTTCCATCAGGCGTGGCCGCACGGCCACCACCGGCACACCCTGGATTCTATGGCCCAAGGGCGCCCTATCATCGATCGCCATGATACCAGCGATGAAATACTCCCCAGACTCCGCAGCGCGCGTAAAGCGGATGATCAGGTCGGCCTCGGCAAGCCGGCCGACGAACAGCGCTTGCTTGACCGGCGTCCCGTCGCCCCTGCGGCGCAGGGCTCTCCAGCTCGCTCCGTCACGAAGAAACCGGTAGAAAAGCCTGGGGCCGGATATGATCGTGAACGAGACCAGAAAAAAGACGATGAACTGACGCTCGTTGAGGCCAGCCACAGGATGGAAGAAACGGACCACGAGCGAAACGGCATACAGGACGAGCGTGAGAATGCCGCAACTTTTCAGGATGTTGAAGAAGTCTGGCGTCGAAGCAAAGCGCCAGACCGTGTTGTAGAGTCCGCAATATCTGAACAGCAGATGACTGATGAACGCGATGCTCACCCAGCTCACCAGCCCCTCATAGGACAGGGTTTCAAACGACAGATTCGACCTAGACAGCACAAGGCTGAGTGCCACCGCGATCAGGACCATCACGATGTCCTGGATCATGATGACGGCACGCCGCATATCCGGGCCAAGTCCGAACATGACTTTCAAGTATGAATCCATTGGGCGGCACTAGTCTCCGGACTTGAGGATATGGCCGCTAGCGTGCCCGAGATCGAATCCTTTCGATCACGTCAGTCTATCGTACCAATTCCCCGGCCCCCGCCGTCTGTATCGCATACTGCGGAGGCGCGGTCATCGCCAGATATTTTTTTCCAACGGGAATTGGTTAAGGTCTCTGACTTCCTGTCCAAGGGTTGCCTCTATGACCTTCGGGACAGAAAACAACGCAGCGCGCACGAGAAGGCCATTGGCGAACACGTCTCTATCAACTTGTCGCATCTTCATGGCACAGTCTGTTGCCATGTGGCCGATGCAATGGCTATGAAGCGTCGGGTTTGGCGGTCGTGATAGTGTGCCGGGGTCTTCTGTCGGAAGTCGGCGCACCTGATATTGGTAACAACAGATTGCGACACCAGGAACTATGATTGCCGCACTGAACGGTGCCATCGACGACATCGGCAAGGCTATGAAGCTGCACCGGGTCTGGATCGCGCTTGCCCATGAGGACATCGGCGACCAGCACAGACGCACAACGCTTGGCCCGCTTTGGCTACTGGTCAACTATGTTGCGTTCGTAGGGACGTTCGTTTTCGTATTCCAGCCGGCTGGCAAGGACGCCACGGGCTATGCGGCCTACGTTTCCATCGGACTTCTGGTGTGGTTCTACCTGATGGAAGTCATGTCCATGAGCGTGTCGCTGTTCCAGCGCGAAGAGAGCTTCATAGAAGGCACCACGCTGCCGCTATTTGTCTATGTGATGCGGCTCGCCCTGCAATCGGTGATTCGTGCCGGCTACGCGATCGCGGGCTGTGTCGCCATCCTGGCCCTGAGCGGCCCTCCAGTAGCTTCCCCTTGGCTCTGGTCGATCGCAGGGCTGCTCCTGATATTGCTGGTGACACCCGCACTGATCACCGTTTTCGCGTTTTTCGGAGCTTTCTTTCCCGACAGCCAGTTCATTGTTGGTAATTTGTTGCGGGTGGGCATGTTCTTCACGCCCGTTTTCTGGGTGTACAGCGGGCAAGATGGCATACAGAAATATGCGTATCACTGGAATCCGTTCACCTACTTTCTGGAGATCGTGCGTTTGCCGATCATGAACGGAGAGTTTCCGGTCCATGCTTTCACTGTAACGATCATTGTATCCTTGGCTACATGGATGCTTGCATTGCTGCTGCTTGGTCGATACCGCAAGCAAGTCGTCTTCATCATCTGAGTTTCCGATGGTTTCTATCAAGCTGGACAATGTTAGCCTTGTTTACAAGCTGCACGAAAAGCTGACGCTTTCCGCGCCGGACCGGCGTGTGGCCGGGCCTGGCGGCAAAATTGAGGGCTCCGGCCGGAAGCAATTTGTGCAGGCTCTGGATGGAATCAGCTTCGAGCTGCAGGCGGGTGACCGCCTGGGCCTCGTCGGTCCGAATGGAGCCGGCAAGACCACCCTTCTCAAGGTGCTTTATGGAATCTACGAGCCGTCCGGCGGAAGCGTGGCGATCAATGGCAAGGTGGATGCCCTGTTCAATATCAACATAGGCTTTCGCCGTGAGGCTACCGGCCGCAGGAACATTGTCTTGCGTGGATTGATCAGCGGATGGACGGAAGCCGAGATCGAAGAAAAAATGGAGGAAATCATCGCCTTCAGCGAACTCGGCGACTTCATAGACTTGCCGTTCAAGGCCTACAGCCAGGGCATGGCCGCGCGGCTGGCCTTTTCAGCCGCGACCGCGCTCGATCCCGAGATTCTGCTGATGGACGAGTGGATCGGGGCCGGCGACGCTTCCTTCCAGGAAAAGGCCAAGAGGCGCATGGACGAGCTCGCGGAAAAGGCGGGGATCATCGTCCTGGCGAGCCACAGCGAAGCGCTTATACAGAGCGTGTGCACGAAGAGATTGACGCTGAAAAGCGGTCGAATAGAATCTCTCACGCTGGAGCCAATCAAGGGCGCTGGAGCGGTGGCAAAGGTCTAGGGACGGACCGTCTGGCCCGCCCTCGCTGCCGGGCGACGCGCCGTGAAGGCGGTTTCGATATGTGAGCCCCCTTGCACTGGATGCGAAGCCTGTTGCAGCGATCGTAGAATCCCAATACTTGTGCCTCTGTTCTTGGCTTTCCGGTGTTTCCTGACATTCGCAATGTGATTTTCGGATCAGCCACACCCGCGGCAATTGAGCTTGCCAAATGTTTCGCCTCGCGAACATTCGTGAATGAAATGCGCTTGAGCCGTTGAGTCACCGATGACCAAACAAGATCCCGTTCCGATGAATGACCTGAAGCGCCTGTATCAGCGCTATCAAGTCGAGATCGAGCGCGAAGTGACGAACACGCTGCGTTCCGGCTGGTGGCTCAACGGGGCCATGGGCAAGAAATTTGCGGCAAGTTTCTCCCAATTCATCGGTGTTTCGGACTGCGTCCTGGTGGCCAACGGAACCGACGCGCTCGAACTCGCTCTGGCTGCGGTCGTCACGCTCAATGGCGCACGCAGCCGCCAAGTCATCATGGCCGCCAATGCCGGCGGCTATGCGAGCTGCGCCTGCTGGCACAACGACCTCATTCCGCACTATGTCGACATCGAAGCGGCGAGCCAGCTCATAAGCATTCCATCCGCGCTGGCAGCCGCGAATACCGATACGGCAGCAATCGTCGTCACACACCTCTATGGTGGTGTCGTGGACGTCGGCGCGATCAGAAACGGCCTTGCCAAGGCAGGCCTCTCTCACATTCCCATCGTGGAGGATTGCGCACAGGCGCACGGGGCGCGGATCGGAGGCGCCGTGGCGGGTTCGCTAGGGGATATCTCCACTTTCAGCTTTTACCCGACCAAGAATCTCGGGGCCATGGGGGACGGCGGAGCCGTTCTCACGTCCAACCCTGCAGCCGCGGCACATGTACGGCAGTTGCAGCAGTATGGTTGGAGTTCAAAATATCACGTTGGCATTGCCAACGGCCGCAACTCCCGCATGGATGAGGTTCAGGCCGCGATACTGGATGTTCTGCTGCGCGACGTGGATGCCCGCAACGGGCAACGGCGCGCCATCCTCGATCGCTACAGATCATTTTCCAGGCGTCGATTGCAGTTTCTGGAAGGAGGCGACGGCGCTGTCGCGCATCTTGCCGTCCTGCTTTGCGACGATCGGGACGGTTTCAGGACGTTCATGAAAGAGCGCGGCCTCGATACCGAGGTTCATTATCCCATTCTCGATTGCGACCAGATCGGTTGGGCAGGCCTGCCGATGAAAGGCACTGCCAACCTCACAGTCTCGAGGGCGAGCGTCGGCCGTCTCTGTTCCGTGCCGTGCTACCCCGACATGACGGATGGCGAAGTTGACCGGGTATGCGCCGCACTCACCGAATGGGAGGCAATGTGACAACGCGGTCGATTGTTTTCCCGATCTATCGGAATCAGGCGAATATTCCCTCCCTCTTGCAGGCTGTCGCCGATTTCCACTCCCGATATCAAGGTGACATCGAGTTCATTTTCGTCGTTGACGGATCGCCCGATGAGTCCGGTGCCCTGCTGGTCATGGCTTTGAAGACGTCAGGCTATGACTACAAGATCATTTTCCATAGCCGGAATTTTGGTTCATTCACCGCCATTCGAACCGGGCTCGAGCACGCATCAGGCGCGCATGTGGCCGCCATGGCCGCCGACCTGCAGGAACCGCCGGAACTGATCGTCGAATTCTTCTCGAAACTGGAGAAGGACGAGGCGGATGTCGTATTTGGCCGACGGACCGGACGCAATGACCCGCCTTTGACCCGGTTTCTGTCCAGAGCGTTCTGGGCTGCTTACCGCAGGCTCGTTCTGCCCAGCATGCCGAGTGGCGGGGTGGATATCTTTGCCTGCAACCGCCAGGCACTGGAAGCGATCCTGTCGATCGAGGAGCCAAACAGTTCACTTGTCGCGCAACTGTTCTGGGTCGGCTTCAGGCGCGAATTCGTGCCCTACCGCCGGCGCGAGCGAGAGCATGGAACAAGCGCCTGGAGCATAACGCGCCGCTTCCGCTACATGATGGACAGCATCTTCTCGTTTTCCGACTTTCCAATCATTCTGACGCTGTGGGTGGGCTTGGCGGGCTTTGCCTTGAGTCTCATATTCGCCGCCATTACCGTGATTGCCCGCTTGCTCGGCGATATCGATGCCGCCGGTTACACAACGCTGGTGCTGCTGATCACAGGCTTCGGTTCAGCCATTCTCCTGGTTCAGGGCATCCTTGGCTGTTATCTCTGGCGGGCGGTGGAGAACACCAAGTCGCGACCGCTCAGGATCATCAGCCGCGTCGTCGATGGAACATCCAAATGACCGACACGTCTTTCTTTGTTCACGATCGGGGTATTTGCGAAAGCACCCATATCGGAGAGGGCACGCGCATCTGGGCGTTCGCCCATATCCTTCCAGGCGCCGTGATCGGCTCTAACTGCAACATCTGCGATCACGTCTTCATCGAAAACGACGTGATCGTCGGTGACGAGGTGACCATCAAGAGCGGCGTCCAGCTGTGGGATGGGATACGCCTGGGCAACCGCGTGTTTGTCGGTCCCAATGCCACCTTCACCAACGATCGCTTCCCCCGCTCGAAGGAATATCCCGAGAAATTTCCGCTGACGACGGTCGAGGACGGCGCATCGATTGGCGCCAACGCCACAATCCTGCCGGGCATCGTCATCGGGCGCCACGCGATGATCGGCGCCGGCGCCGTGGTGACCAAGAACGTCCCGCCCAACGCGGTGGTGGTCGGAAATCCCGCGGTCATCATCGGTTACCAGACCGGCCCTCGGATCGTGCCCGCCGTGACGCAGGCCTTTCCCGGCATGCCGGGCGAGAAGATGTCGCTTGGGATCGGTGGCAGCGAACTCTGGCGACTGCCGCATTTTGGCGACTTGCGCGGCGAGCTCGCGCCTCTGGAATTCGGCTTGGACCTGCCGTTCAAACCGGCCCGGTCGTTCCTGGTTTACGGCGTGCCCTCCGACAAGGTCAGGGGCGAGCACGCGCATCGGGAATGCCATCAATTCCTTATTGCTGCTCACGGGCGCCTTTCCGTTGTCGTGGACGACGGCCATGACAGGAAAGAGGTTTCGCTGACCGAACCGTCGATCGGCCTCTACATTCCGCCCAGGGTCTGGGGAATTCAGTATAAATTCCAGCCCGATACGGCACTGCTGGTGATGGCTTCGCATCACTATGAGGCCGGCGACTACATCAGGGACTATGCGGATTTCCTCGATACGGTCAGGCCGGATGGCCGTTGATCGAATAGGCGCGGACGTCATCCGCTTCCTCGTTGCTGGCGGCCTGAACACGGCACTGACCAGCATCGTGTATTTCGTCGGCCTGACCGTACTCCCTTCAGGTTTGTCCTACGCACTCGCCTGGCTGGCAGGCCTCGCATTTGTGATGATGTTCTATCCAGATCGCGTCTTTCCTGGGGGCCGTACAGGCATTGCGGACCGGCTGGCGATCGGGGGCACGATCGCGTTCGTTTTCGTGATCGGACTGGTCAGCCTTCACATCCTCGAAAGCGCCCTGCAAAACACAAAATCGGCCTTCTTCATAACCCTCGCCGTGACGACCATCCTAAACTTCACGGTTTCTCGCTGGATACTTCGTCGATAATGCTGACCCGACCAACGACAATTCGACCTGCCATCAATCTTTTTGCGATTTTTGTCGCGGTCTATTTTTCTGAACTGGCTTCCTTTTCGCTGTCCATCGACGAAGAGGTCGCCGCCTTCAGAACGGATGCGTCGGTCTGGATCGTTCAGGGCCGATGGGGCGCATATCTGATCGAGAGATTCCTCATTCCCCACCCGGTTATGCCTTTGCTGGCGCCGGCCGTCTTTGGGGCCGGTTGCGTGGCCGCCTATCTCCTCGTCATGGACATCATCGGCAAGACCGAACTCTCCGTTCCGGAATATGCATGCTTCGCAATCTTCTGCGGCTTCCCGAGCTGGTTCTTCATCGTCGAATTCTATTCGAACATCGCCGCTGTCGGAATTGGCCTGTTCGCCACCGCCCTTGCACTTTGGCTGATCGGCAGGAAAGACATTTCATTGCTGAGCCCGCGCTTCCTTGGCGCGGTAGCAGCTGGCGGCTTCGCGATTTCGATCTATCAGAGCTTCGTGCCGGCAATTCTCGTACTGGGCATTGCGGTTTCAGTTTTGCGGGCACGGGCTGACACCGGCAAATCTTTGCCCAAGGATCTGTTGCGCGTCGGCATTCTGCTGGCAGCTGCGCTATTGTTCTACGGCATCGGCAATGCCATTTTCAGATCGTTCACTCCCATGCGGAACGAGTATTTCGAATCGCTGTTCCAGCCGGGCTTTCTATTTCAGCATCCGATTATAGTCATTGGGCGCGTCCTGCAGGCGATAGGAGGAGCCTATGGCCTGGACAATGGCACCTACGCCGTTGTGCTGTGGACAATCCCCCTCTTGCTGATCCTGGGCGGCTGGGAGCTCTTCAGGGGGCCGACCCACTCAAGGGTGCTGGCGACGGCAGCAGCCTTTGTTTCGTTGCTTGTCCCCTTCGGCCTTCATTTTCTGGCTGCGGGCAACATGCCTGTCAGAAGCCTCGTCGGGCTGCCCATCGCCGTATGGCTGTTTACCTATGTCGCGGTGACAAGCAAGAATTACAGGATCCGCTCAGCCTCGGCTATTTTTCTGGCGGTGGCGCTTTTCCAGTTCCAGGTCATCCAGAATTATCGCCAGGCATCCAGTTACCTGGTCGATAAACACGATACTCTTCTGGCTGGGGCCATCTATGACAGGCTGGTGGCCACGCCTGGCTTTGACGCGAAGCGCAGCTATGCGATGAGCGTGTTCGGTGCACAGCCTTTTGCGACAAACTACCCAAGACCGCCGGACTCAACGGTCGGTCACTCCTTCTTCGAGTGGGATGGCGGCAATCCCTGGCGCATGGCCTACTATATGAGATTGCTCGGCTATTCCAATTTGAGCGGCCCGACTCCGGATCAGGTCGACCAGACAATTGTCCGGCTTTCGACGATGCCGATATGGCCGGCTCCCGGCAGTGTGGCAATCGACGGAGACATCGCTCTGATAAGGCTCGGAGAGACACCTGGCAGCACATATCAGCAAGCCCTTGCAAGGATGGCAAATCGTTGAGAGACGCTGCGGTTAGAGCCCCTTGTCTAGGTCCTGATGCGAGACCTGGAGCGACCTTCTCCCGATTTACGCCGCTGGGCGGTTCGCTCCTTTTGGTCAGGCATGTCCTAGGCGTGTTTTCAGAACTTTTCGCGCATAAGGAAGCCGGGCAGGCTTAGCAGAAGCCGTTGATTGCGACGGTCGCCGGGTTTTGGCAGCCATGCACAAAGTGTCATGCATGGTGAGCTTCTTCGGGTAGAGATTTTCAGATTGCGGCGGGTCGATAAGTGCCAGGCCCTGGTGCAGGACTTCAGGGATGGATCAAAGAACTCCGACATTGGTGCGAGCGGAAGTGGTGGGGCCAAAGTCTGGCTATCGGAGCGATATCGACGGACTTAGAACCATCGCAGTCCTAAGTGTTGTCGCCTTTCACGTTGGTTTTCCAGCCTTCACAGGCGGGTTCCTTGGCGTCGATGTTTTCTTTGTCATCTCAGGCTATCTGATTTCAAAGAAGATTAAGGATGCGACCGAGCGAGGCGACTTCACGCTGTTGGGGTTCTGGGCAGGTCGCTATCGTCGACTTTTCCCCGCGCTCGCAACAACTCTCCTGGTCTCCATGGCGGCCGCGTACTTTATTTTGCCACCGGACGACCTCGCCCAATTCGGCGCCTCGGCTGCTGCGGCTGTCCCTGGTTTTTCCAACTTCTATTTCTGGAATGTCGCTGGCTATTTCGACACTAAGGCTATCACCAAACCTGCTTTACATACGTGGAGCCTCGGCATGGAGGAGCAGTTCTACTACATCTGGCCGGTTATTTTTGTACCCCTCCTTCGGTGGAAGGGAGGCCGCATGGGATTGTTCGCTGTAATCGGCATCGGAATGCTGAGTCTCGTGGGGAGCGCCTCGTTCCTTCGATTCGGCAGCAACGTCTCGAATGATCCCACTTCCGCGGTGTTCTATCTCTTACCTTTTCGCGCCTACGAGCTTGCGCTTGGTGCCTCGGTCCTTTGGATGATGTGGCTTCGCCCGCAGAGCAGGTTTTGGCAAGAGATATTAGCCATCGCCGGTCTCGGGGCAGTCGTCGTGTCGATGTTTCTATTCACAGAGCAATCTTGGCTTCCGGCCTTGCTGCCATGTGCAGGCACAGCATTGCTGATCTTGGTAGGGAAAGGACCTATATCGACCATGCTTTTCAACAATCCACCATCGGTCTGGGTAGGGAAGATCAGCTACTCGATCTATCTGGTGCATTGGCCAATTATTGTGTTTTCCACCTACCTCTTTGACACCAGTGGAATGACCTCGAAGCTGACCCTGTGCGCCGCGTCGATCGCATTGGCGTCGGCGCTCTACTATGGCGTTGAGCGTCCGATCCACAAGGATTCGAGCATCTTGCCGAAGAATTCCCAATTCTTCGCCGCCATGCTCCCCGCGGCCACTGTGATCGCGGTCGTCGGCGCGAATGCCTGGATGTCGAATGGTTGGCTCTGGCGTTATGAATCACAAATCGCAGGGTTGCTTGATCCCGCGAACATGAGCTTGGGGCTGCCGCCAGTTCCGTATCGATGCTTTCTATCCCCGACCGACTCTTGGACAGCGATGGACAAGCGCTGTTACGTCCCCACTCCAGACGGCAGGCCAAAGATAATGATGGTGGGCGACAGTACCGCTGCATCCTTGTATCCCGGTCTCAAAGCCGCACTTGGAGACACAGTAGATCTGTACCTTTGGTCGGGCTCGGCTTGCGTTCCTGCCCTTGCTGTTCCGATGCCCTATCGACCGAATTGTCCATTGTCGAACGATCAGTTTTTCCGGCACACAATTAAAGACAACAACTACGACCTCATCATCTTGTCTGCCCATGGAGGCTACCCGGAGCTTCAAAAAGGCTTCCCCGCCGTGAAAGCAATTCTGAATACCAGAGGCATACCGTTCATTTTACTAGGAGACCTGCCGACCTACGCTGATATTCCTCTGGGGATTGTAGCCAGACACGGCAAGATCACAGGCCTTGATGACATCATGGCCGCGAACTTGGCGGACGGTTGTGTAGAAGAACATGGTCTCAACGAGATGGTTGCGACATCAGAATTCTTCTCGACCAAAGCCGCCTTCTGTAAGGATGGCCGAGCCGCGTATCGCGATGGAATTCATCTTTTTCAGAAGGATTGGTTTCACCTGACCCAAGCTGGTGCTTTGCACCTAGGGCGGCTATTGAAGCCTAGGATCGAGTCGATGCTGTCAGCAAAACAGAGACGGATGCCTATCCCAAGATAAACACGACGCCTTTGGTGTTCCTCTGTTATTGTCGATAGTAGTGCCACAATGTTATGCCTAAGACAGATTGACCCGATCGAGATTAATGTGTGGTCGACAAAATAGTGGTTGGCGGCCCGTAGGGCCAGTGTTTTGTGGTGGTTCCTTTGGCTATTGATTGGTTGACTGCAATCCGACGCGTGCTACACGGTCACGCGACCCCAGACACTGTTGGAAGAGCAAGTTCACGCATGTTTTGCGTAGCCGCCCCACACCTGAATGCCGCGGAACGCGCGGCGGCCGGCGGATGCACCGTTGAAGAAGCGTTCGTGTTCCTACGCCGAATGAGCTTGGACGACTTCGGCCTCTTTATGATTTCCTTGCCGAACAAGAACTATCCGGCCTTGTCGCGTCTCTTGCCTGCGATGGCTAGCGACGAGGTGCAACAGACTTGGACCGGAGCATCCGGTTTAGATCTGTTTCGGCAAACGTCTGCGTTTGCGCGCCAATTAGAGAACAACTTCACCAGACATACCAGGACACCGCTGGCAGGCTCCGACATTCTCGACTTTGGCTGTGGCTATGGTCGAATTCTTCGCATGATGTACTACTACAGCAATCCGGCGCGTATCTGGGGTGTCGATGCTTGGGACGCGTCCTTGAACCTATGCCGAGAAGCCAGATTGCCCGGTAGATTCGCTCAATCAGAGCGGATTCCTACTGAATTGCCGGTCGGCGACCAAAAATTCGATCTGATGTTCGCATTCTCGATTTTCACACATCTTGCGCCTTCGACCGCGAAAGCCTGCCTCGCGGCACTTCGGAACCACATCAAGCCCGGAGGCCTGTTCGTAGCTACCATTCGCCCCATCGAGTTCTGGCCATTTATCGACGGAATTCGGAAGACTTCCATCGCCGCGAAAATGCAGTCGGACCATCGCCTGCATGGATTTGCATACCTTCCCCATGGTGGCACCGAAGGCGAAACGTATGGCGATATATCCTGCGAGATCGATTTTCTGCGCGGAAGCGGTTGGACGATCGTGGGGCATGATCGATCGATACTTGACCCATTCCAAGTGTCAGTGCTGATGCAACCTTCCTGACGATAGGCGTGCCGGCAAGTCCAAAGACATAGAGACGGGGTGTGACCCTTTTCAGAACGCCTCGTGGTGGCTTCTGCACGGTCGTGGCAGTTCCTTCTGACGGATCGGTTTCGCCCTGGCGCACGCGCCCTCACAAAGCCGTGAACCAGGGCACTCATTGGTTGGGCATTTCTGCGACAGCCTATTGCCGCTGATTTATGCCGCAGGTATAGGCCGTATGTACCAAAGGATATAAGCGACGCGCCGATTGGCTGAGTTCGTTAGGTAGCAGGGGGCGAATTGGCCAAGCGGGGTATGCGGGAAATCAGTATTCTCATTTTGTTTTCCACCCGCTGCAATGGGTGGCTTTCGGGATGAGGATTTTTGACCACGCTGACTTTCATGGAGTTTGAGCTCGGAATTGCGCAGCAGGCGATCGGGTCTCCTGTGGGGCAGCGATGAATTTTGATTTCCTCTTCATCGTGACCTATGGTCGGTCAGGTTCAACACTGCTTCAAGGCATATTGAACGCCATCCCAGGCGTGCTCGTCCGAGGCGAAAATGCCGGCGCTCTTCGTGGTCTAGTCCAGTCCTGGCAGGCAGCAAAGACAGCTCAGGATCTGTTTTCTCCCGAAAGCGACCAGCCTACCAGTGCATGGTATGGCGCTGGCTACATGGACCTCGACTTGTATGGGCAGGACCTTGCCGCCTGTTTCATTCGGAATATCCTGAAGCCGCCACCGGATATCCAGATCATGGGCTTTAAGGAAATCCGCTATCATGTGACCGCCGATGAGCTGGCATCCGAGCTGGAATTCATGCGTCGGTTCTTTCCACGCAGTGCTTTCCTGATCAACACACGAGATCTGGAAGCTACAATCGCCAGCTGCAAGAAGGCTGGCCATGACGTTTCAGAAGAAGAGTTGGTCGCTACCGATCAGTTGCTCCGCGACACGGCAAAATCGTCGCCGCAGGATGTTTTCCACATCCACTATGACGACTATCTCAATGATCCTGGACGACTCAAATCGCTGTTTGACTTCCTTGGCGCCTATGTTGACCAGGCTGCTCTACAAAATGTCCTGGATACAAGGCACTCGGGCTAGGCCATCCTTTCTATACGGTGCCGGTCTCAACCTGGCCGCTCCACGAGCGTCACACAATCCAGCCCGGCCAAACCGCCCCACGGAATGATATTGCTTTCACGCACAACAAGCCCCGCACGTTTGGCGTAGGCACTGAATAATTCCTTGGTCATATGATTTCGTGCGAGCGGATTTTGACCGTAATGTCGGTCCATTGGCGCGGGATAGTTTGAATGGTGGAAAAGCCCCATACCGCCCGGCTGCAGTATTCGCGCTGCGTCCTTGAGATAGTTCTCGACTATATCCGGGCTGAAATGCACCATGGAGTCGTAACAATAGATGGCGGTTATGCTTTCTTGCTCCACTGGCTCAAAGGAGTATCCATCTCCCTTGAGGTACCGAACAAACGGATACGCCTGTAGTCGATTTCGGCAGAAATCCAGATTGGTGTCGTGAACGTCCATCAGCGTCAGGCGATCCGTCATCCGGGCTACCCGCTCAGCATGCCGGCCGTGTCCGCATGACAATTCGAGAGTTGAAGTCAGGTCCAATTTGTCGAAGAGCCGCCGGAAATCCTTGTCCTCGTCCCAAAACATGAACGTCCAGCGCTCCGCGTCGTCATAGTACGGGCTTTCGACCCACGGAGCGCCGACAACGGCAGCGGACTTGCCGAGCTTTTTGGTCAAGTCTGAGTTGGTCATTTAAGTCCTCCTGCTTCAGCCCGCGTTTGCCCCAAGTTCGAGGGGCCTTCGAACCGTGGCTTGTCTGCTGTCGCAAGGCCAAATTGCTCGTAGAGGCGCTGGGTACGCTCGGCTGCGGAACGTTGTGCCGCTGCTCCCAGGTGGAAGCGCGCGATCGTATCGGCCTGCACCCGCGCAATCTCGTCCAGGTGCCCAGCGTTGGAACTGGCAATCGTCAGGCTTGATTGATGCCGGCGATGCGAGTTGAGCGAGCGCGGATGAAACGCGATGCTCCCCTCCTCCAACAGCCTCAGATACGCCACCCAGTCGCCGGCATTCCGGTAGGATGCGATCTCATCGAGATTCCCGCCGAGAACATCCTTCAAATGGGCCCTGCGAAACAGAACGCCACTGACGTTCGGGATGGTGTTCTTGAGATAGAGCGCGTTGGCGATTTCCTGGCGGCCGTCCACGACATAGGGTTCGGTCCAGCGAGACCGGTCGATGTCGGCCACATAGTCAAGGTAGTCTTCAGACAGGATGCGGCCGTCGTCGCCCATCTGGCGCGACTGGCAGTAGCTCATGACGACATCCTCGCGCTGAAAGGCCGGCAAGAGTTCGGCCAGAAAGTCCGGATCGGCGAGGTCGTCGGCTTCGGCGATCCAGATAAAATCGCCACGCGCCATTTCAACGCCACGCATCCATTGGCGGAAAACCGAGCCCGAATTCCGCGCATTCACGACCAGCCTGCATGGAATGTCGCAACGGGCTTGAAATTGATCGATGATTTCGACGCTGTCGTCCGTTGAAGCATCGTCAAGCACGATCAGTTCATAGGGCCGCACTGTCTGGCCGACGATCGAATTCAAGCGCGCCTCGAGATACCGGGCGTAGTTGTAGTTCGGCACGATGACGGAAACCCGCGGCAGCGGCCTTTCGGCATACGCCAGCAGATCATGCAGGTAGTGACTGAAGTCAAATTCCTGACGGACAATCTCGCGGCCGGCGCCTGAAAGACGCCGGGCGTTGCCCGGATCATCGAACAGATTGCCGATGGCCTTTGCCATCGCATCGGTGTCGAATGCGGGTACGAGAATGCCGCAATCGCGCCTCAGCAAATCCTGGAAGCCGCCCGCGCCCTCGAAGGCGACCACGGGAAGTTCCGCATCGAGCGCCTCAAGCACAACCGAGGGGAACGGATCCTCACGAGAGGTCAGCGCATAGATATCGGCCGCAAAATAGTATTCCTGCGGGTTCTCGACCAGTCCAACAAAAACGAAACGGTCTTCGAGCCCAGCTTCCTTCACCCGTCGCGTCTGCGTTGCATGCAGGGCATGATCGAGATGACCGACCCAGACAGCGACCGCATCCGGCCTTGTCCTCATCACCTTGAGGCAGACATCAACGAAAAGATCGAGAC
Organism: Mesorhizobium carmichaelinearum; assembly: GCA_943370265.1. GTDB lineage: Bacteria > Pseudomonadota > Alphaproteobacteria > Rhizobiales > Rhizobiaceae > Mesorhizobium > Mesorhizobium carmichaelinearum_A. Next base: position 33,096 of record CALRQH020000024.1, on the reverse strand, counting down.
CCTTGCGATGATCGCCATAGCCGGCGCACAAGATGATGCTGGCGCTTGCCGATAGCCGCAATTTCTTCCGAACCGCCTCCCGAACATTCTGGCGATCATCAGGGCGATAAGGCGTGCGCAGGTAAAGTCCCTGAGGCCGGACGACCGACTGGCTAACCGGCCGGCCGACAAACCCCTCGAAGCCGTCCTTCACGATCTCGGCTGGAAAGACAATTGTGTCGGCGCTCTCGGCAATTGCAGCAGCGGCATCCGCGAGGCGGTAAGATCGCAGAACTCCAGGAAGCTCGTGGATGAGAGACACTGTGCGAAACCCGGCCCGTTTCAATAGCGGGACGATGTCTCCCGAAACCGTCGTATTGACGATCGCAACGTCCGCTCCGGCGTTCCTGATGGCAGTCAGACGGCGCAAGGCATCGGCGTCGCCGCGTCCAGACAGGCCTATCCTATGCACGGTCGCGGCATTGGCGAAACGGCCGAGCAACGGCCCGTCGCCAAGCACGATCACGTCGACGTCGTACCGCAACTTCCCAAATTCGCGAGCCATGGCCAGCGCAAGCAATTGTGCGCCATGCGGATGAGCATCGTGGGAAACGATGACGATACGGGGCCGGGATTTCCTGTTCACAGCCTCCAATGCGTCGCGGGTCGCTTGCAGATAGGCAAAGCCGTTTGCGGCATCGGGTTCAAGATGGGCGCCTTCCGCCCACTCATTCCAGGCATTGACGAACACCAGACGCTCGGTCGGCTCATCGACATGGCCTATTGTATCTTCAATGGCGTTTTCCAGCCATTGGCGATAGAGCGCGGGGGTGTTGTTGATGAAAACGCCACCGCCATGCTTGCGGCGCGCCGTATTGTCCCAGCCAGGACAAACCGAACGGAAGAGCTTGTATTTGCGAGGCGCATAATTCTCGCTCCGCTTCGGAAAAATCGACCAGTCATAGACGGTCGCGGCGAAGTCATCATGTAGCGGCGTCACCGTATGCGTAACGTTCGGCGGCGCTGAATTGTTTGGCGGAAACTCCACTGCGGCATCGAACCCGTATTGGTCAGGACGCACAGCCTCGAAGGATTGAGTATAGGCGAGGAAGATTTCACCTATGCCGTTCTCCCGGCACCATGTCCGCCAGCGCCGTGCCGTCTCGACCGCCGCGGGCAGCAAGCTGGGGCGATAGACAAGCAAAAGCGGCTTGCCGTCGACACGGATGTAGCGAGAATCGCGAAGATAAGGCGCGACCTCGGCGATGAAGGCGAGATCATCCTCGGGAGAATGGTTCTGCGCGATGAGTATCTCCTGGTCCAGCCCATCCCAGCGGCGTGACCAGTTCTCGTTGGCCCAGCACACGCAGAACGGCATCTCGAGGCTCTTGTCCTCGAGCCAGTTCTCGAGCGGCTTTTCCAGGAGCCGCTTGCCGCCGAACCAATAGAAATAGAAACAGAAGCCCTCCAAACCATACAGCTTTGCCAACTCGACCTGGCGCTGCTGAATTGCGGGGTCACGCAGATCGTAGTAGCCGAGCGCATCCGGCACATGCGGCTGATGATGGCCGACAAACTGCGGCTGCGCGGGCCTGACATTTGTCCACTCGGTGAAGCCGTGCCCCCACCATTCGTCGTTTTCGGGGACCGGATGGAATTGCGGCAGGTAGAAAGCAATGAGGCGAGCAGGCTTTTGCTGCAGCGGCCGCGCCTCGAGACGTGGCACATACACGGGCGCTCGACCAAGATCGGAACTGGATTGCTGGTACGCCACCGATCGATTTCCACCGACCAACGCGCTGGACACTCCGGAACTCTTCCAGGCGCGGTAGGCATTCGTGGCACTGAACAGCGAAGGGAAGGCCGAAAACGCCGCGCGTTTCAACTTCAGTTTGACGCCCATCGGCAACGGCAGATTGTGCCAGCCGGTATAAGCGCCGCGGGTCAAGATACCGCGAATTGTCCTGGGGGCGTTGCCGATCGCGCGAACGCGACGCCCGAGCCCCCGCAAAGGTTTGGTCAGGCGCCAGGAGGTGCTGGCATGGACAGCATCGAGAGCATCGTGCAGACGTTTTTCCTCGGAGCGAACATTATCGTAGTCGGCAAGCAGCATCCTCGTCGCCGCATGCGCATCCAATAGCTGCTCTTGCAAGACCTGGATTTCTTCAAGCCTCACGATGGCCTGGGCTCTTGTCCGCGCGATCTCCTCTTCGGCGATCACTATCTTTTCACGCTCATCAGCAACCTCACGGGAGAGCGTCTCGAGGCGTGCTTCGTCGCGTTTTACCAATTGCCGGTTGGTCGATATCTCATCTTCCATGGTTGTCGACTGTAGCGACCATGGCGCCTTGGTCTGATCGATTGCCCTGCTCTCTGTACCGTCCAGCGGGACCATACCCCGATCTACGATCGCGACCCTGCCTTCTACATGACGGCGCCCCAGGACGTTTTCCTGGATTGGTAGCTTTGCGATAACGCAGAGCGAATTCAAAAACTCCACGCAATGAATTGAGGCAAGGGATGATTCCTCGAATGAAATCGAGTATCTCTCAGCGAAAGATGCCAAGACGGAACGGCGAAGTCGATCCACCCCCCAATGTTCATGGTTTACCACGTCGAGCAGGCGCTTGAAAAATGACATCGATGAGAGTGGATCGTATAGACCGCCCTCGTACTCATTCCAGTAACTGCAGTGCAAATCTTCCGCTATGTATATCCCACCTTCGGAAAGGCGAGGGAAATATCGAGAGAACGATCGTATTATGTCCGACGACTTGTGCGATCCGTCATCAATTATAATATCAAATTTTTCTGATCTTGCAGCGATCCTGCTTTCAACTTCATCAGTATTTGCATCGCCGACGATGACATCGATCCGCTCATCATCGAAGGTCAAACCACCGCAGGCCGCGTTTATATCGCAGCCAAGGATAAGCTCCGCATGTGGAAAATACCGTCGCCAGATTTCCAGCGAACCGCCGTTCTGAACGCCGATTTCCAGAATTCGAACCGGCTTGTTTCGGTATTCGGAAAAGATGCGGTCATACGCGCCCAGATAGATCGACCATTTGTCCGATACTTTTCCGGTATGGGCGATGTAGAGGTCAAGCAGAGACGCCTCGTGCTTCCCGGACGACGTGGCATTCGCCTGGGCCGGCGCTGTCGATGCGACGTCCTCATGACCATATGAGGCCTCGTGCATGCCTTTCACGGATGGATACCTATTCTTGCTGTCAAAGCCTGCTTTGTCTCGCCGACCAGAAGGCGGCGCACCACCTCTTCCGTCGATTGCCGCCAGTCCTGCGCGTTCCACCCAAAGACGGAGGCGAATTTTGCACTCGAAAGGCGGGAATTGGCGGGCCGTCGGGCCTTGGTCGGGTAATCCATCGTAGCAATGTCCCGTACCCGCGCCCAAGGACCACCAAACACGCGGCTTGTGTCCAAGATGTGACAAGCGAAACCGCTCCAGTTGGTCTCGCCTGTGCCTGCCAGATGGTAGGCGCCGAACGCACCGAAATCCTTGTCGCCGCCGAGCCTTGCCGCGATACACAGGATCGCATCGGCGATATCAAGGGCTGACGTCGGGTTCCCCCACTGATCGGCCACCACGGCTATCTCATCACTGCCGGCAGCGAGCCGCAGCATGGTTTTCACGAAGTTCTTGCCGAACGGGCTGTAGACCCATGCCGTGCGCAGGATCAGATGGCGGGGGTTGGTCGCTGCCACTGCTTGTTCGCCCGCCAGCTTGGAGGCGCCATAGACGCTGCCTGGCGCAGGTTGGTCGGTTTCCACATAAGCGTGGTCGGCGGTGCCGTCGAAGACATAGTCGGTCGATAGATGAATGATAGGAATGCCAAGGAGAGCCGTTGCTTGCGCGACCTTGCCGGCGCCGACCGCGTTTACGGCAAAGGCTGCCTCGGGCTCGTCCTCGGCCTGGTCCACCGCCGTATAGGCAGCAGCAGAAACAACAAGATCCGGCCGTGACGCCTCAAGCGCTTCCACCACGCTGTCCGGCCTCAACAGGTCGAGTTCCGGTCGACCGAGAGCAATGACGTCCACACCAGGGCGGCTTTGCGCGACCTCCAGCAGGCTCCTGGCTACCTGGCCCTCGCGCCCGGTGACAACAATCCTCACGCCGCGCCCTTTCGCGCTTCGCCCAGCCGCTCTCCGGCGTAACGTTCGCGCCGTATCGGCCCCCACCACCATTCGTTCTGGAGGTACCAGTCGACCGTCCTCGAAAGGCCGCTGTCGAAGGTCTCTTGCGGCGTCCAGCCAAGATCCCGGCCTATCTTGGATGCATCGATCGCGTAGCGACGGTCATGGCCGGGGCGATCCGTCACGAAGGTGATGAGTTCGCGATAGCGCCGACCACTGGGGCGTGGTCGCTTGCGGTCAAGAAGATCGCAGATGGTTTCAACCACCGCCAGGTTGGTGCGTTCCGAATTGCCACCGACATTGTAGCTCTCGCCGACCGCGCCACGCGTCGCGACCATCGCCAGGGCGCGCGCATGGTCCTCGACGAAGAGCCAGTCGCGCACATTGGCTCCGGCGCCATAGACAGGCAGCGGCTTCTCATCGAGCGCGTTCAGGATGACGAGCGGGATCAGTTTTTCGGGGAAATGGAACGGACCGTAGTTGTTCGAGCAGTTCGACAGCACGACCGGCAGGCCGTAGGTGTCATGCCAGGCACGCACGAGATGATCGGACGCCGCCTTCGACGCGGAATAGGGCGAGGACGGCGCATAGGGCGTTTCCTCCGTAAAGACACCGCTATCGAAAGGTAGATCGCCAAACACCTCGTCGGTCGAGACATGATGGAAGCGAAAACGGCCTTTTCGCTCGTCGGACAGTCCGCGCCAATATTGCAGCGCCGAGTTGAGCAGCCGGTAAGTCCCGACAATGTTGGTCTCGATGAACGCACCCGGCCCGTCGATCGACCGATCGACATGGCTCTCGGCGGCAAGATGCATCACGATGTCGATCTCGTTGCGATGCAAGACGTCGAGGACGCTCCTGTCGTCGCAGATATCGCCATGCTCGAATCGGTAATTGTGTGCATTCTCGATCGGCCGCAGCGAGGCTAGATTTCCAGCATAGGTGAGCTTGTCGAGATTGGTGACGTTGTAGGCCGGATTGGCGCACAGATGCCGGCACACGGCCGAACCAATGAAGCCGGCGCCTCCGGTAACCAGGAAATTCATGCCGCCCTCCTCATGCGAACACCTCGGCAGCGGCGAGCGTTGGCGCCCTGAGGTCCTTGTCCGAAAGTTGAAACCCACCAGCCAGCGAAGGCCAGTCGATGCCGATGGTGGCATCGTCGAAGCGGATCGACCGGTCATGCTCCGGCGAATAGGTGTCGGTGACCTTATACAGAACCTCGCTGTCCGGCACGAGCGTCACGAAGCCGTGCGCAAAGCCCTTGGGCACCAGGATCTGGTTGCCTTTCTCGGCGGAGACCTCAAGGGCGACCCATTTTCCAAAGGTTCCCGAGCCCTTGCGAATATCGACCGCAACATCGAGAATCCTGCCCCGAATGACGCGGACAAGCTTGTCCTGCGCGCGCGGCGGGAGCTGATAATGCAGACCCCTCAGCACGCCCGCGGCGGCGGAATAGGAGTGGTTGTCCTGGACGAAATGCAGGTCGATGCCCGCCTCCGAAAATCGCTGGGCGTTGTAGGTTTCGACGAAGAACCCGCGTGCGTCGCCAAATCGCTTCGGAACGATCTCCAGCACGCCCTCGAGACCAAGAGGCCTGACTTCCAGCACCTAGCCCTCCGACAGGTCGATGACACGCCGGCGCAGATAGGCGGCATAGTCGTTCTTGCCCAGGCGATCGGCACGCTGCAGAACCTTGTCGGCGGTCAACCAGCCCTGTTCAAAGGCAATCTCCTCGGGGCAAGCTACCTTGATACCTTGACGATGCTCGATCGTTCGCACGAAGGACGAGGCCTCGTGCAGGCTGTCATGCGTGCCGGTGTCGAGCCATGCATAGCCGCGGCCGAGTTGGTGAACCTGCAGCTGCCCACGTTCCAGGTAGACATTGTTGATCGCGGTGATCTCGAGTTCGCCACGCTCTGACGGCTGGATCGTCGGGGCGATATTGACCACATCATTGTCATAGAAATAAAGGCCGGTGATGGCCCAGTTGGACTTTGGCTGTCGCGGCTTCTCTTCGATTGTCAGTGCCCGACCGGTACCCTTTTCGAAAGAGACCACGCCGTAACGCTGCGGATCATCGACATGGTAGGCGAATACCGAAGCGCCGCTTTCGCGCGAAGCCGCGGCACGACAGAGCCGTGACAGACCTTCGCCGAAGTAGATATTGTCGCCAAGGATCATCGACACGCTGTCCACGCCGATGAAGTCGCGACCGATGATGAAGGCTTCCGCAAGGCCGTTTGGATGGGGCTGTTCCGCATAGGACAGGTCGAGCCCGAACTCCGAACCATCGCCGAGCAAATCCCGAAAAACCGGCAAGTCGCGCGGCGTCGAGATGACCAGAATCTCGCGGATCCCCGCCAGCATCAATACGCTCAGCGGATAGTAGATCATCGGCTTGTCGTATATCGGGAGGATTTGCTTAGAAATCGCTAATGTTAACGGATAGAGCCGGGTTCCGCTGCCTCCGGCAAGGATAATCCCTTTCAACAAGCTCTCCTTGGACTGCCGAGGCCCCCAGCCCTGACGCAAGTGTTCGTTGCTTAGGTTTCGCGCAACGGCTTGTCAATCTTGGGCGGGAACAAACGCCGGGATTACGATGGCGAGGGTGTGATCGGTTCGAAACGCGAACGCAATCAAGATCCGCGCTACGGCAGTGGGGATAAGCCTGCAAGAAGCTATTTTTCAATATTCATTTGAGATCACGCGCATCATTCTTCGAAATGATCAAAAAGCATCTTCTAATACACTGATTTTGTTGGCTGACGATAAGTCATCCGGCAGGCTTGGCTTTCAATTTCTCGTCGATAGGCGTGATGTGGGGATAGCTACTATCGCGCTCAAAAGAAGCGCGGCGCAAGAATCTCACGATTCCTTGCTCCGCTGCCGGCTTGGAGGTCAACGCGTTTGAACCGAGAGGACTCGCCGGAACGCATCGATTGGTGCGCGGCGTCGCCACACCGCCTTGCCAGCCGGGCGCCGGAAGCATTGCGGAATTACCCAGGACAGCAGCAAGCAGGCCGTCTCTTCGCCCAGACAAAAAACCGCCAGGCAATCACACGATTGCCTGGCGGCGTTTGACGTTTCGGGATTTCAGTGTTGCTTCGGCAGGATCGACCAGACGGCAGGCACCAGGCATGCGGCCAGCGCGACCTTGATCAGGTCGCCTGCGACAAAGGGCATAACGCCGAACTGCCACGATTTCTCGGGGCCGATCAGCTGCGCCAGCCAGGCAAAGCCCATCGCCATCATGAGGATCTCAGCGGTCAGCATCGCGGCCAGCAGCTTGACCGGGCTGCGGTCCCAGCCGCGATCCGCGGCCCAGCCGACGATGGCTGCCATGACCACGAAACCGGCGAGATAACCGCCGGTCGAACCCAGCATGTAGGCGATGCCTAGGCCCTTTTCCGGAGTGCCCTGAAAGACCGGGAAGCCCATGGCGCCCTCAGCCATGTAGAGAAGCAGGGTGGCGACGCCCAGGCGCAGGCCGAATGCGGTGGCGATCAGAAAGACCGCGAGCGTCTGCATCGAGATGTCGACAGGGCCAAGCACCACCTTCGTCTTGGCCGACACGGTCAGCAGCAGCGTTCCGACTATGGCCAGGAAAAACTGGGTCGCCAGCCGGGTCACGCCTTTTTCAGGCAGAGCCAGAGAAGCAAGCGGGCGCATCGTTGTTGCAATTGCCATGGTCATCCCCATTCCGGTTGCCGCTTCCTGATGATCGCGGCCTCGCGTTTTCCTATATTGGCTTCCGTGTTATGCGGCAATCGCTTTTGCCGCCTCACCAACAGAGCACCACGCCATGGCCCTTGAGTTCGATGCCCGTTTCGACCCGTCCTACGGGGAAGGTGTAGCCGTGGCCCCCGGAGTGCTTCGCGTCACCGCGCCCAATCCCAGCCCCTTCACCTTTCACGGCACCAACAGCTACATTGTCGGGCAGGACGCACTAGCGGTGATCGATCCGGGGCCGGACGACGACGCGCATTTTCAAACATTGCTCGATGTCATCGCTGGCAGGCCGGTCAGCCACATCTTCGTCAGCCACACGCATCGCGACCATTCTCCGCTGGCAGCCCGTTTGAAGGAGCATACGGGCGCCCTGACCCTGGCCGAGGGTCCACATCGTCCGGCGCGGCCCTTGCGAATCGGGGAGATCAATCCGCTCGACGCCAGCGCCGACACCGATTTTGTTCCGGATGTCGCGCTCTCCGACGGCATGGTTGTCGATGGCGATGGCTGGTCGCTGCGAACGGTGCTGACCCCCGGCCACACAGCCAATCATGCAGCGTTTGCGCTGGAGGGAGCCGGCATCCTGTTTCCGGCCGACCACGTAATGGCGTGGGCAACCAGCATCGTGGCGCCTCCGGATGGCGCCATGGCCGACTACATGGCCTCGCTGGATCGACTTATCGAACGCGACGACCGACTGATGCTGCCTGGCCATGGCGGACCGGTGACGGCGCCACGCAGTTTCATGCGAGGATTGAAGACCCATAGAAAGATGCGCGAACGGGCGATCCTGGAACGGATCAGGGGCGGCGACCGGACGATCAAGGACATGGTCAAGGCGATCTACCGTGATACCGATCCGCGCCTGCACGGCGCGGCAGGGCTGTCAGTGCTTGCCCATCTCGAAGATTTGGTGACGCGTGGTCTGGTCAGTACCGAAGGTGCCCCGGCAATCGACGGTACCTTCATGCTTGTGTAATCTTACTCGGCCTGATCGACACCCACTTGACCGGCGACTTCCTGGTCCAGTTCCGCCAGGAACCCGACGATGCGCGCAGCGTTGTCGCCAAGGTCGTACCGGCCGTAACGCGAGGCCGATCGCATATCGACGGTGACCGTATCGCCGTCATCGGTTATCCGGATGGCCACGTCGACAGGCAGATCAACCACGAAACTCTTTGCCATGGCGTTGATCGTCACCTGGCTTTGGCCAGTTGCGTCGGGATAAGGTGCCGTGAGTTGCCAATCGTGCCTGTCGACCACTGTTTCGACAGCGTCGACGATGCGATCGAAAGGCAGATTGTAGCTGCGCCCGGTGACAAGCGGGTAGCTTTCGGTTTGCAGCCGCTGCTCGCCGGGCGTCGCCGGCGAAAGCTCGTTCATGTCCCTTGTCCTCGTGGAGACATCGAGCACGGGCGGATCATCGACATCCGTCGAGATGTCCCGGAGCGGCGGGTAAATTGCCGCCCAATAGGCGGCGACGCCAAAGGGAACGAGCACCAGAACCGCCAGCAACGCACCAACGGTGAGGTCACGGCCGCCACGGTCGCCGAAATGCCACAGCCTCGAAAAAGCCAACCCGGCAAACAGCAGCGCAAGGGCCGCAAGCAGGGCGACAATGCCGAGCACCCACAGGAAAGCCGGGGTTTCGACGAGGTCATATCGATGGCCGATAAAGACGGTCAGCAGCAGGACCGCCGAAAATGCCCCGGTCCGCCGCGACCAGCCGGCCGCCTTCGACGTTTGCCGTTCCCGAATACTAGCCATTATTCTCTGCACTGCCCCAACCCGAACGGAGGCTTAGAGCAAAGAGCGCGCGGGTTGAAGCGGTTCCGCCTCTCGCCATGTCTTTTCGCCCCGGCTTGAGGTGAAGGCGCAACATCTCCATCAATCCGTCGGCAAACGGTAATCCCTGAATTGCTGGCGCAATGCTGTCTTCTGGATTTTGCCGGCAGCGGTGTGGGGTATCTCGCCAACGAAGGCGACATCGTCGGGCATCCACCATTTTGCCACCTTGCCGTCCATGAAGTCGAGGATATCCGTCTTGGTTGGGTCCTTGCCCGGCTTGCGGACGATGATCAGCAAGGGCCGCTCGCCCCATTTCGAATGGGCAACGCCGATGGCCGCCGCTTCAGCCACATCCGGATGGCCGACGGCCAGATTCTCCAGGTCGATGGTCGAGATCCATTCGCCGCCGGATTTGATGACGTCCTTGGCGCGATCGGTGATCTGCATATAGCCGCCCAGGTCGATATGCGCGACATCGCCCGTATCGAACCAGCCCTCCTTGTCGAACTGCTCGGAACCGGCGCCCTTATAATAGGCACGGGCAACGGCCGGCCCGCGCACCTTGAGGCGTCCGAACGTCTTGCCGTCCCAAGGCTGCGCATTGCCGTCGTCATCGGTCACCTTCATCTCCACGCCAAAGGGCGGATAGCCCTGCTTCTGCTGGACATCGAGCCGGGCCTCGCCCTGGAGGCCGGCATATTCCGGCTTCAAGGTGCAGAGCGTGCCGAGCGGAGACATTTCGGTCATGCCCCAGGCATGGATCACCTGGACATCGTAATTGTCCTGGAATTTCTGCATAATCGCGCGCGGGCAGGACGAGCCGCCGATGACCACCTTGTTCAGATGTGGAAGCTTGTTGCCGGTCTCCTCCAGATATTGAAGCAGCATCATCCATACGGTCGGGACGGCGGCACTGAATGTCACCTTCTCGGTATCGAGCAGCTCATAGATCGAAGCGCCATCCATCTTGCAGCCTGGCATGACCAGCTTGGCGCCGATCATCGGCGCGCTCTGGCCAAGGCCCCAGGCATTGGCATGGAACATGGGGACGACTGCCAGGATAGTATCGCGCGACGAGATTCCCATCGCGTCGGGCATCGCGGCAATCATGGCGTGAAGCACGTTGGACCGGTGGCTGTAGAGAACGCCCTTGGGGTCCCCGGTCGTGCCTGACGTGTAGCACATGCCGGCCGCGGTGTTTTCATCAAAAATCTTCCAGGCGAAGTCGCCATCGGCCTCCGCCAGCCATTCCTCGTAGGCAACGACATTCGGCAGCGCCGTTTGCGGCATATGTGCCTTGTCCGTCAGCACGATCACTTGCTTCAACGACCGGACGGCGCCGGCGATCTTCTCCAGCAGCGGCATGAATGTCAGGTCGACGAAAACAGCCTTGTCCTCGGCATCGTTCATGATCCAGGTGATCTGCTCGGGAAAGAGGCGCGGATTGAGCGTATGATAGATCGCGCCGACACCCATGATGCCGTACCAGGCCTCGATGTGGCGCGCCGTATTCCAGGCCAATGTCGCGATGCGGTCTCCTGCGCCATAGCCATCGCGCTCGAGCCGCTGGGCGACTTTCAGAGCGCGGCCATGGATTTTGGCGTAGCTGGTGCGGACAACCGGGCCCTCAATCGAACGCGATACGATTTCGCGTTCACCGTGTTGGCGGGCTGCGTTGTCGATCAGCTTGTGGCAAAGCAGCGGCCATTCCTGCATCAGTCCAAGCATTCCGTTCCTCCCCAGGCTAGGCGCCATGCTTTTCGCCATTGTGGATCGAACCGACGGATTGTCCAGCCACGACCTGGCTGAAGCGATGCTTTGATCGAAATGACGGGAAAAACCGCCATAATCCGGCCATCGTCGGCGTTAAGGTTCGTTAACGGGGCGGGGTGCGATTGGCGACTGACAGAGGTTCGCATGGACGCGCAACTCGACGACGAGATTCTCGAAAATTCGCTTGCCGAAAGTCTGGCCGATCTGGTGCCGGACCCCAAAACTGTTTCCGAAGACGAATTCGTTGAAGTCGTGGGCGGTGCCCTTGAGGCTGTCGGCGGTACCTTGCTCTTCAAGATGTGCGTTCAAAACGAGGGCGAGGGCCAGCACGTGGCCGCGGCCTCCGTGGGCGATGGCGGTAATCGCCAATTCCTGCTCCTGACCTTGCCGACCGGCGGCGGCGCTCTCAAGGTCGAAACCGCGTCGAAAAGCACGAATCCGGTTGCCGGCATCGCCGCGGCCTATGCCGGGCTCATGGACGCATTCCAGGCGGCCGCCTGATCCCAGGCGGCTGGCCGTAAAGAGTTGGCTCAACAAGCAACGCAGGCGTCGGCCTTGCGGAAGTGGCTTGTGCGGCACACTTTAGGGTTCACCCTCTAGCGAGGCAAAGGAGAACCCATGGACAAGATTGCAAACCCCGCCCCCGGCTTTCAGCGCAATCCGGGCAAGGTGATTACCGTCGAGCCCTACCGCGGAACCGTTACCGTGCGCGCCGGCGACACGATCGTCGCCTCATCCAGGAATGCCAAGGTGCTGACCGAGACCCCCTATCCCGCGGCCTTCTACATTCCTTTCGGCGATATCAATTTCGAACAGCTGCGCAAGACGGAGCAGTCGACCCACTGCCCCTACAAGGGCGATGCCAGCTACTGGAGCGTCCTGCCGGCCAGTGATGGGCAGGACGCGATGTGGGCTTACGAACAGCCTTTTGATGAGATGGCTGGCATCCGGGACCACGGCGCGTTCTACGCGAACAAGGTCGCGATTGAAGCCATCAAGGATTGAACAGGCGCGAAAGCTGCCTGCGACGACAATCAGTCGGTGGTGCCGTGGCTGCCGATACCGTCGGCATCATCCAGCCTCACGAAAGTCAGACCCTTGGCCTTGAGTGCCAGAAGGCCCTGGACCACGCCTTCGCCGGCCGCGTGGGTCGGCTGGTTGATGTGCGAGATGATGACGTCGCCGTCCTTGGCGGCGGCGATGCGTCGCGCCGTTTCCTTGGCGCCCAGCAATGAACCGCCATCGCCGTTGATCGAGAAGCCCGCAATCTTGAAGCCCAGCTTGCGGATCATGGCGATGGCCGACGGGCTGTATTCGGCGGTCGCGCCGCGAAACCATTTCGGCGCGGGCTCGCCCGTCTTGGCCAAGGCGGCAGCGCCCGACTCGACCTCGGCCAACACCGCCTCGGGACTGCCGGCGCTGCGAATGCCATAGATCTTTTGCGGCGTGTCGACGGCCGGGACGTGATGGCCGCCGTGGTTTTCCAGTTCGAACAGGTCCGGATGCGCCCGCATGATCTCGACCGCGGCGGCATTGCGCTTCAGCCATATGCCCGTGACGAAAATGGTGGCTGGAATCTTGTTTTCGACAAGCGCCGAAAGGATCCGGTTGTCGGTCTGTCCGCCGCAGGCATCAAGCGTCAGCGCGACGCGGCCGCTGCCGCTGGTTTCCGGCTTGATATGCAATGTCGGCTCGACCAACGGTGCGGCATGGCCTGCAGAGACCGCCGAAATCGACATCGCGATTGCGCAAAGATGTATTTGGAACGGGCGCATAGTTTGGTCTCCAGACGGGCAGACAACTCACCCACGGCCCGCATCAAGGCGGAAATCGGGACGATGCATACCCAAAAACCAGCGTCGCGACAATTTGACCGCCGTATCAAGCCGCGGATTTCTCCCACAGCGTTGAGAACCATATCGCCCTATCCCCGCTCCTACCCACGGCCCTCCTTCGCGGCCCGCACCGCGGCCTGTGCCGCGGCCAGCCTTGCGATCGGCACGCGGTAAGGGGAGCAAGACACGTAATCGAGGCCAACCTCCTCGCAGAAATGGATCGAGGCCGGGTCGCCGCCATGCTCGCCGCAAATGCCGAGCTTGATGTCGGGCCGCGTCGCCCTGCCCTTTTGCGCCGCCATGCGCACCAGTTCGCCGACGCCTTCGATATCGAGCGACACGAACGGATCCTGCTCGATGATGCCCTTCTGACGGTAGGTTTCAAGGAAGGAGGCCGCATCGTCGCGCGAGATGCCGAATGTGGTCTGGGTGAGATCATTGGTGCCGAACGAGAAGAATTCGGCAGACTCGGCAATGACATGCGCGCGGATCGCCGCACGCGGGAGTTCGATCATCGTGCCGGTCAGATAGTCGATCTTGACGCCGGTCTCTGCCATCACGCTCTTGGCCACGGCATCGATGCGCGCCTTCACATAGTCGAGCTCCTTTACGAGACCGACCAGCGGCACCATGATTTCGGGAACCACCAGCGCGCCAGCCTTCTTGCCGGCTTCGACGGCGGCCTCGAAAATGGCGCGCGCCTGCATTTCGGCGATCTCCGGATAGGAGACGGCCAGCCGGCAGCCGCGATGGCCGAGCATCGGATTGAATTCGTGCAGCGCTTCGGTGCGCTGCCTGAGCTTGTCCGGGGACACTTTCATCGCGGCAGCGACCTCAGCCACTTCCGCCTCGGTCTTGGGCAGGAATTCGTGTAACGGCGGATCGAGCAGACGGATCGTCACCGGCAGGCCGGCCATGATCTCGAACAGTTCAAGGAAATCCGAGCGCTGCATGGGCAGAAGCTTGGCAAGTGCCGTGCGCCGGTCCTTCTCCGTGTCGGCGAGGATCATCTCGCGCATGGCAATGATACGCTCGCCGTCGAAGAACATATGCTCGGTGCGGCACAGACCAATACCTTCAGCGCCGAAGGAACGCGCCATACGCGCATCGAGCGGCGTTTCGGCATTGGTGCGCACTTTCATGCGGCGCACCGCGTCCGCCCATTCCATGATCGATGCGAAATCGCCGGAAAGTTCAGGCTGCAGCATCGGCACGGCACCCTTAAGCACCTGGCCGTTGCCGCCATCGATGGTGATGATGTCGCCCTTGCGGAATGTCGACCCCATCGCCATCAGCGTGCCGGCCTTGTAGTCGACACGCAGCGAGCCGGCGCCCGACACGCAAGGCTTGCCCATGCCGCGCGCCACCACCGCGGCGTGGCTGGTCATGCCGCCACGCGTGGTCAGGATGCCTTCCGCGGCGTGCATGCCGTGGATGTCCTCGGGACTGGTTTCAATGCGCACCAGGATGGCCTTGCGTCCCTGCGTCTTCAGATCCTCGGCATCGCCGGAGGAAAAGACGATTTCGCCGGTGGCGGCACCTGGCGAAGCCGGCAGGCCGATGCCGATCACATCGCGGGCGGCCTTCGGATCGATAGTCGGATGCAGCAACTGGTCAAGCGAGGCCGGATCGATGCGGGCAACCGCTTCCTCTTTGGTGATCAGCTTGTCCCTGGCCATCTCGACGGCGATTTTCAGCGCGGCCTTGGCGGTGCGCTTGCCCGAGCGCGTCTGCAGCATCCACAACTTGCCGCGCTCGATGGTGAATTCGAGGTCCTGCATGTCACGGTAGTGCTGCTCCAGCCGGTCGGAAATCGTCACGAAGGAGTGGAAGGCATCCGGCATCAGCTTCTGCAATGACGGCTTGTCGGAACCGGCGGCAATGCGCGCGGCTTCGGTGATGTTCTGCGGCGTACGGATACCGGCGACGACATCCTCGCCCTGCGCATTAACCAGGAACTCGCCATAGAGCATCCTTTCGCCGGTTGACGGGTTGCGGGTGAAGGCGACGCCGGTGGCGGAGGTATCGCCCATATTGCCGAAAACCATGGCCTGGACGTTGACCGCCGTGCCCCAGCTTTCGGGAATGTCGTGCAGACGGCGATAGGTGATGGCGCGGTTGTTCATCCAGCTCGAAAACACGGCTGATATCGCACCCCAGAGCTGTTCATGCGGATCCTGCGGGAAGGGTTTGCCGAGTTCTTCCTCGACCTTGGCCTTATAGAGCGCGATGACGCCCTGCCATTCGATGGCAGTCAGTTCGGTGTCAAGTTCGTGACCGAGCCCGCCCTTCTGATCCTCCAGTATTTCCTCGAAGACCTCGTGGTCGAGGCCCATGACGACATCAGAGTACATCTGGATGAAACGACGATAGCTGTCATATGCAAAACGCGCATCGCCGGAATCGGCGGCCAGCGCCTCCACCGTCTCGTCGTTCAGGCCAAGATTGAGCACCGTATCCATCATACCGGGCATCGAGGCGCGGGCGCCTGAACGAACCGATACCAGGAGCAGCTTCGACGGATCGCCGAAACGGCGGCCGGTCAGCCGGCCGATATGGTCAAGGGCGATCGTGACATCCGCCTCCAGGGATGCGGGATACGTCCTGGCATTGGCGTAATAGGCGTTGCAAACCTCGGTGGTGATGGTGAAGCCCGGCGGCACTGGCAGGCCCAGGCTGCACATTTCAGCGAGGTTGGCGCCTTTGCCTCCCAGCAGATTCTTGTCGCCGGCACGGCCTTCCGCCGCGCCATCGCCGAAGGTGTAAACCCACTTGGTCATGCTTTGCTCTCCGGTTGCAGGAGATTGGAAAGATTGACGAAACGAATAGTTCCGCCGGGTCCGACTTCGGAGCGATATGATGCTGCAGTGCGAAAGGCAAGCGCCGGAAAAGCCGGACGGCCTCTACAATCGATTAAGAGAAACCCAAGGCAAAAAGACTTGCGGACAAGCGGCGCCCATAATAGAACATAAAGAGAACAAGAGGTGCCTCGTGAAACTTACCGGAAAACTCGACTATCTGGAGATGCCGGCAACCGGAGGAACGCTGGACCGGCTGAAGGCTTTTTACAGTGCCGCCTTTGCTTGGTCGTTCACGGACTATGGGCCAACCTACTCCGCATTCTCGGAAGGCCTTGACGGCGGCTTTCAGGCCGACAGCAGCGAAGCACCGGCAAAACCGCTGCCGGTACTCTATTCCCAAGATCTGGAAGACACACTGGACGCCGTCGAAAATGCCGGCGGCACGATCGTCAGACCGATCTTTTCATTCCCCGGCGGCAGGCGATTCCATTTCGTCGATCCGGCTGGAAATGAATTGGCCGTCTGGGGCGAATAGCTCCTTGCACAGAATATGCCGGTATTTTGCCGGTCGGCCAACTGGGCATTCCCGGCATCGTTCATAAGCATTGTGCTTTTCGGCTGCTCTGCTAATAACGCGCCGCACTAGCGATTCTGACGGCTATTGGGGCGTCGCCAAGTGGTAAGGCATCGGTTTTTGGTACCGACATTCCCAGGTTCGAATCCTGGCGCCCCAGCCAAACTGGATGTCCTTTCGACATGACGATCCCTTGGGACTGCTCTGTCGATAGCGTCGCAGTTGTTTCAGCAAGTAAATCAAACGGTTGTCGAGAGACAGCGCGAACCTTGCCGTCGTCCCATGTGCAGTTCGACAGCAGCAGATTCAGAAGCCGTTTCTTCTCACCCGGAGCCTGCCGGGCGAACAGTTGGCGGGCGTTGCGCGCCAACTCCAGCAAGCGCACGCCATCCTCCATGTATGATTCCTCAGCCTCGCCATGCCGCTCGATCTCACGGAGTAGGCGCGTCTGCTCGACCCGCCATTGCGCTGACATTCGATCGTAGAAGGCGCTTTCGATGCGGCCGTCGAGCTTGTCCAGGTAAATTGCCTGAAGCCGACCCTCGAGGCGCTTGTATTCCTTCTGGCATCGCTGGATCGCCTGTTCCTGCTCCTTACGCTCGTCCGCGTGGCTGGCCTTGAGCGCGTCGCGGGCCCAATCCAGCACCTCCTCATCGAAATGGAGTTTGTCCAGCAAGGCGCCAAAGGTCTCTTCCAGGACCTCCTAGCGGACGTACTTGCGGCGGCAATCGGCATAGCCATCGTCTGTGGCCCGCGGGTTCCTTCCTCGGGGACTTTCGTACGCCTGCCGGCGCTCGAAACTCTTCACGTGGACGGACTGGCAGCTTTGCAGAGTGAAACTGAGCAAGCGGACTTGCCTCTGGAACCATTCTGTTCGCGCCTCACGGCTTTCTTTCCGCTTCGTTGGCAAACACCGTCTTCCAATCGTCTTTCATGTCGACCACGGTCCAGCCCTTGGATGCTGCTTCATCGAGGGCCTTATCGAGGCGTCCGACCGGGGAGGACCGGTCGTAGGCATATTCGCGGTCGGCATCGGTGTGATGAACCAGGCCAGCGAAACGCAGCCCTTCTCCGGCCGCCGTCCACTCCAGGATCTGCTGGTCGCCGTCGGAATTGCCGAAAGCGAAAATCGGGCGGTGACCGATGAACCGGTTGATGCCGAGCGGCTTGCCCGGACCGTCATCGACGAACTCCACCGCGGCGTCCTTGATGATCTCCGGATTGCCGTCCTCGTCGAGCTTGAACTCGGTCTTTCCCGAAGAGCCGACCACCTGCTCGGGCGGGATTCCATATGTCTTTTCGGCAAAGCCACGCATGAACTCCACGCCGCCGCCCGAGGCAGCGCCCGTACGGCGCCGTGTCTTCGAGCGGAGTTCCAAACGTCGCAAGAGAGCACCCGGTCCCTTGCCGCCCGCTACGGCTTGAACCCGAAGACAGTGGCGAAGCGTAGAGTCACGAACAAGCAGGAAACCAAATCGTATCGCCAATCTTGACCTCCGTGCGGCCCCGGAGCCGAAACCGCCGCTTATCCGCCTTGGCTCGACAACCCCCGAACGCACTCATTTCGCCCAGACATCTATGCGTTCGCAACCAATGGCGAAGACAGATGAGAAATGCGAGCGATGGACTTGGCCCGGGCCTCAAGAATCGCGTTTGTTAAGTTCGCGCTTTTTCAAACGCTGTCCATGCGGCCTCGAAAACCTTGAAATCGAAGTCGGGGCGCCGGGTCGCGTCCAATACGATCTTTTCGGTTTCCATCAACTTCAATATGGCTGCCTGCAGGTGATCGACCACTGCCCTGGGAATGACGACCGCTCCGTGCCGGTCGGCATGTATCAACTCGCCAGGCCGAATGGTCAGTCCAAAAACCGTTACTGGTGTGTCCAGTTCCCTGACATGCACAAAGCCATGACTGGGGCCAACGGACCCGGCCACCACAGGAAAGCCATCGGGCAAATCGCCAAGGTCGCGAACCACACCATTGGTAAGCGCGCCGGAGATTCCGAACCCCTTGTGGATGTTCGTATTGATCTCGCCCCAGTAGGCGCCAACGCAGTTCGGGAAGTCCACATCCTCGATGACCGTCACGGCCGGTCGCGGAGCCTCAGCCATGTAACGGTAGTAGGCCATGCGGCGTTCACGAAGCGTCGCCGACGCCTCGTCCGGCGGGCTTAGGGCGGCAATCTTGGCTGTGCGGGCATATCCCACGATCGGGGGGTCGTGCGGGGCACTGCACAGCATGGTGCCTCGGGTGAATGCAGCAAAGCCACGTTGACCTTGCGCGACTTCGATAGCGTTGCAGACCGTGGGCGTATCGACGCGGCGCAGAAGGCTCAAAAGCGCGTTTTCCATCATGTCTCCAGCCAGCGGCCCAGCGCCGCTGTCGTCTGTTCAGGATTTTCAAGGGTTGGGAGATGGCCAGCGCGTTCGATGACTTCCAGTCGCGCGCCTTCAATCAGGTCTCGCATCAGGATGTGCCGCTCGAGCGGGCACAGTGCATCAACTGCACCACAAAGGACCAGGCTGGGCACCATCACCGCGCGAAGGGTATCTTGCTGGTCGGTGCGATTTTGCAGCGCTCGGGACTGACGAATGAAAACATCCGGTCCGAGCCCGATCGCCATATCCAAGCAGAGGTCCAATATCGGCTGGTTACCACCGCCCTTGGCAAGGTAATTCGGAATCATCTCGTCTTGCATGACAGCACGAAGGCCGCCTGCCCGAACCTTTTCGATCTGCGGTTCGCGGCGTTGCCTTACGGGCTCCATCTCGGCAAGGGGGTTGGTGTCCAACAACGCCAATCGCTCTACCCGCTGCGGAGCCTGCCGGATGACCTCCATCGCGACTATGCCACCCATCGACAGCCCTGCGAGAGCAAAGCGCGGCGGAGCATTGGCAAGGATGTCACGGGCCAGCGTTTCAATGGTGTCGTGCGCTACGATTGAAGCAAGCACCAAGCTGCGCCGGCCCGACAGGGCCGCAATTTGCGGGGCAAAAAGACGCCCATCGCACATCATGCCAGGGATCAACAGCAGCGGGACCATGGTTTCGCCAGTCTGATTGTCACGACGGGTCGGAATTGAGCGCACCCCGACATCCGAGCCAGCAGGTCTGCGAGGCAGTGGGCAGCGGTCGTTGGCGAAGCGCGAACCGCAGGCAGCAGCAGAGGCCCGTAAATGACAGAATGATAGGGTACGCTTCACCCCAGCTCGTCCATCCCGGATCCACGGCTGTCTGGATGTTCATCGTCACGCCTTCCAGGTGGGGCCGGCCTTGTCGTCAGTGTTGCGCACCCGATAGAGGCTTGCTTCGCCCGTCATTGCCGGGACCAGACTGTGTGGCAGGCCCGGCGGTACGGCGCAGACGTCGCCAGGAGCCAGAACCTTTTGGCCGCCATCCCATGTCATACGCCAATGGCCGCGCATAACCATGAGCACCTCATGCCGATCCACCACGTATGGCGTTTCCGCAATCGAGCCGCGCGTCAGGAGTTCGACTTCAAATCCTGGCCGGTCGCGTAGCAAAGCCTCAGGACCGATCACCTTGGCGGGTTCATGCATGGCAAGTGCCATCAAATCCCAATAACGGGCTACATAATCGCGCACCACAGCCGCTGGTGGCAGCTCTGGGAAGGCCTTCAGTTCTTCATCGGTAAGCAACGGCATAGGCTTGACCCCATCGGGCAAGGCCTGCCCCTTTTTGGTGTCATAGAGCTTGCCGTTGGCCCCCAGAACCAGTCCGTGAGATTTGGCATCCTCGATCACCTGCGGTGCCCAGATGACACCGCCCCCGGCATCGTCGCCGCCAAGGATCGCCATGATCATCCCATAGTCGGTACCGATATTCTCAAAGCCCCGGAAAATGCCCGTGGGGATATTGATGATGTCGCCCTCGTCCAGAACCACTTCTCCCGCCTTGCCCCAGCGGCCCCAGAAAAACTTCCAGCGACCTTTCAGGACGAAGAACACCTCCGCGGTGCGGTGAGAGTGCAGACTGTTGCGGCATTTCGGGGGTTGACCCGCCGCGCCAATGTTGAAACCTGGCGTTTCGGTGATGTGGACATGCTGATCAGCGCTTTCCGATACGCCGCCGCCGATGATCGTAAAATTCTCCTTCTGGTCGCTGCCTGGCGTGTGAGCGTCGATGAAGGCTGTCTTGCAGGGCCGTAGGTCACCATAGCGGACGATGCGGGCTTCCATTTCTTGCGGGGTCATCAAAGGTCTCCGGTGTGCAGCAGGATCTGTTTCCAGATCGCCGTTTCGTCAAAGAGGGTGTATTCGCGGCGCACGCTGGCTCCCTGCCGACCGAATGGTCCGAACTCGGCATGGCTCATGCCCAAAACATAGACCTCGGCACCGGTCGGCGTGCCGAACCGTCCCCAGCCCGAATGCTTGCCGTGCAATGACCATCGCAGTGCGGCGCGCGGTGGCATCATCGGATCATCGCGGCCGATCACGTGATGGATATCGAAGCGAGCGTCGGGGAAGGACGCGCGTAACCCCATCCAGAAGCGATCGACATCGCCAAAGGAATGACCCGTAATGCCGCCAGGATACTCGAGCTGACAGCCCCGGTCGTATTCGTTCTCGATGGCGGCAAAATCGGCATTCATGATCCGGGTCAGGGTATTGGCGTATCTGGCACCCCATTCATTGTCGTTGCCGCGCCCCGCATAGGGCCCCGGCACGTCGTTGGCGGGAGTAAATGGCTTCACGCACGATTCCGGACCGCCTTCCCGCTTGATCAGGTCGCGCGCAAATTCCTTGGGCTGCCATCCCATCTGCTGAACGATGGCCGACTGGTCGCGGATCAACCATTCGTCGTTGATTTGATTGTTGATCGCGTGGCAGTCGGCGATGATCCGGTAGACAAGCTTCTTGCCGGTCGCCTTGCCGTACATGCCGTCGGCTGTATGCGTCGCGGTCGAGAGCAGGCGGTGCGACGACAGCATTCCCGTTTCAGGCGTGCCCGACCAGATCACGTCTTCGCCATACAACGTTCGGTCGGGGAACTCCGCCAGCGTGGCCATGGTCGCCGCGATCACGCCGCCGTTGCCGACGACGACGCTCGCGGGCGATCGGACCGGGATGGTGGGCGCATAGTAGTGCTGCAGCGAGGCTATGGCGCGGTCTTCCCAGATTTCCTTGGTAATGCCGATGATGTAGTCGGGGAAATCCTTGAACTTAGGGTCGAAGCCTTTCACGGTGTGTATCCTTCAGGTTTGCGTGCCGATCCACGGACAATCAGCGGTCCGTCGATGCGATGCTTGCGAGGGGCGATGTCGCCTTCCTCGATGCGGGACAGAAGCGCCTCGACGGTCGCGTCAACCATTCGATTGACCGGCTGTCGCAACGTGGTCAGGTCATAGGCAGGCCACGCCGCGAGCGGCACGTCGTCATAACCGACGACCGACACGTCATCGGGAACGCGCACGCCCAATTCAAAACGCAGGGTATCCATGACAGCGAAGGCCATGTGGTCGTTGCCGACAAAGATCGCATCAGGGTGAGACGCGGACTGAAACAGGCGCCGGGTGGCCTGGGCCGCCACATCACGGTCGTACATGCCATCGATCATCGCGTGCGCCTCGGCACCGGCCGACGCAAGGCCCGCCAGGAAGCCCGCTGCCCGATCGACACCGGTGGACGCGCCTTGCCAGCCGGCTATATGCGCGATCCGCTTATGCCCGCCCGCCAACAGGAATTCCGCGACCTTTCTTCCGCCGGCAAAATTGTCGGACGTGACCTCGGATAGCCTGGCATCTTTCTGACCGCGGTTAAACATCACCACCGGAATTCCGGCGGCATCGCATCGGGTCGTCAGTTCGTTGGTCATCGCGACCGAGGCCGTGATGATGCCGTCCACCTGGTAGTCCAGCAACTCCTCGATGACCGGCTCGACGCCATCGATCGAGTTCGGTGCCATGAACACCAGTATATGGTAACCACGCGCCTGCAGCGCCCGCGACAGGAGTTCCAGTGCGATCGGATAGAATTGGTTGTCCAGATAGGCAACGACGAGTCCGACAATCCGGCTTTTCCCCGTGATCAGCGACCGGGCCAGCACATTGGGACGATAACCAAGCTCTTCCGCCGCCTTCTTCACCTTTGCGGCTGTCTTGGGGGATACCGAAGCTCCAGGCGTAAAAACCCGGCTTACGGCTGACTGGCTGACACCCGCAGCCAGTGCTACCTCTTGGGACGTTACCTTCGGTTTGAGCGTCATTCCGCGGTCCACCCCCCATCGATCATCATCGAGGTGCCCGTCACCAGCGCAGACGCGTCGGAAGCCAGGTAGACCACAGCCCCCATGATGTCTTCGACCTCCCCGATCCGGCCCAATTTGATCTTGTCGAGGATCCAGCGTGCGCGTTCTGGGTTTTCGAAAGTCGATCGGGTCAAGGGTGTCCGCACGAATGTCGGGCAGACCGTATTGACCCGGATCCGGTGCGGACCCCACTCGATAGCCATTGCCTTGGTGAAGCCCTCGACCGCATGCTTTGTCGCGCAATAGACCGCACGGTCCACTCCACCGACATGCCCCATCTGGCTCGAGATGTTGATCAGGGATCCAGGCCTGCCAGAAGCGATCAATCCCCGCGCCACGGCCTGTGTCAGGAAATAGGCGCCGCGGATGTTCAGCGCGACAACCCCATCGAAGTCTTCGGGGGTCGTATCGACCGCTGGGGTATGGCGCGCGAGTCCGGCAGAATTGACCAGGATATCGAACGGTCCGTTATCCGCCACGGCCTCCGCCATGCCCGACACATCGGCCACGTCCGCGACCAGCGCGCGGGCACGGCCGCCAACCGCCTCAATGCTTGCTACAACGGCATCGAGTTTCTGGCCGTTTCGCGCCACCAGAACGACCTCGGCTCCAGCTTCCGCCAAAGCAGCCGCGCAGGCCAGGCCGATCCCCGACGACGCACCTGCGACCAAAGCCCGTTTTCCGGTCAGCCTGAACGAAGGCGTGCGGGGCAGATCGACCATCAGAAATCCTCTCTTCCGGAACGGCTGACCGCGCTTGTGTTACGAGCCTTGTTGAACTCCCGCAGCCGCGCGAAGACGTCCACGCCGAGCTGGCGATAGACATGCAGCAGGTCCACCAAAACCCAGTTTTCGCGAATCAAGCCCCGCTCCAAGCGCCAGAAATCAAGACTGCGCATGGTGATCTTGCGGCCGGAAGGGGCGATGCCCATCCAGCCATCGCCCGTGACAGTCATGCGCATGTTCGGCCAACCGGTCACGGCCACGAAATCGCCCTCGGCGAAGCATTCGCTACCCGCCTCGGTACTGCCGCGATCCGGCATGGCATTCAGGAAGGGGATCTGGTGCCAGTTGCGAAACCCTTCGATGCCGCGGCAAGTGCCTATTGCGGCGGGTCCGTACCAATTGCAGCGCGGGTGCCAATAGTCGGCCAGCCGCATCGCTGGTACCCCACCGTCTGCGAAGTTGGATAAGCCGGAAAGCATCTCCAGAACCAGTCTTCGGCTTGTTTCATTGTGCGCCGGGTCGTTACCGCTCTGTCGCAATCCGTCTTGTGTTGCGGGTCCTGGCACGAGCCATTCGCGCCCAAGGCTCGGCGCCATCGGCCAGGCGCTAGCCTGCATCATCACTTCGGGAATATCCCAGATTGCCTGAAGCTCGGCCACGCGACCGTCCTCGATACGGTAGAACTCGTGAAACCGCATCGAGACCTGATGCCCCGTCGGCGGTATATCCAGCCAGGGCGCGCGAAAGGTGCCTGTGTAGTAGCCTGCGCAGCCGACCCAGTCGGCTCGATCAGCTTGTCCGGAGATGACAATATAGTCGCGTCGTTCGAGGTCGGGGATTGCGCCAAACAGCGGATCATAAGCGACATCGTAGAGATGCTCAGGGCCTGTGAGATCACCAAAGGGATGGCACAGATGAACGACAGCTTCCGGCGCAAACGCACCGCCCAATGCGGCGCGTACGTCGTTGCGGTCAAAGTCGACCATAGCGCGCCGCATCGGTGACACCACGGCTTTGATGGCGTCGTGGGCGGTCATTCCGCGGCGGCTCCATAGGCGACGTTGCGTCCTCCGTAGCGGCGAACCCGCAGGTTCGCTTGCTCGGCATGCCCGACAAATCCCTCCAGAAGGCTCAGACGGGAACAATAGGCGCCGATTTCCGCCGCGGCAGCGTCCGTGGTTATTTTTTGATAGCTGTGGGTTTTCAGGAATTTTCCAACCCAAAGCCCGCCCGTATAGCGTCCAGCTTTCTTGGTGGGCAGCGTGTGGTTCGTCCCAATCACCTTGTCGCCATTGGCAACATTTGTGCGGGCCCCGAGAAATAAAGCGCCGTAGCAGGTCATCTTCTCGAGGAACCAGTCATCCCGGTTGGTCATCACCTGGACATGCTCGGAGGCGATGTCGTCGGCGACCGCCAGCATTTCGTCATAGCTATCGCAGAGGATTATCTCGCCGTAGTCCTCCCAGCTTTTCGAGGCGGTATTGGCAGTGGGCAGGATCCGCAGGATCCGATCTATTTCCGAGAGTGTGTCTTGTGCGAGCTTGCGAGAATTGGTCACCAGAATTGCCGGGGAATTGTACCCGTGTTCTGCTTGACCAAGCAGGTCGGTCGCGCAAATTTCGCCATCAACAGTGTCGTCGGCGATGACCATTGTCTCGGTTGGACCAGCGAACAGGTCGATCCCGACGCGGCCAAACAGCTGACGTTTGGCCTCGGCAACAAACGCGTTGCCGGGACCAACGAGCATATGCACGGGATCGATCGTTTCGGTGCCAAGAGCCATCGCGCCGATGGCCTGGATGCCGCCCATGACGTAGATTTCATGAGCACCGCCGAGGTGCATCGCAGCAATGACCGCCGGGTTCGGTTCACCCTTGAATGGCGGTGTCGCCGCGACGATTCTAGGTACCTTGGCCACGCTGGCCGTCGCGACCGACATATGTGCCGACGCGACCATCGGGAACTTGCCCCCCGGGACATAACAACCGACCGACTGTACCGGGATGGTCTTGTGGCCAAGGATGACACCCGGCAGCGTTTCCACCTCGATGTCGGTCATCGAATCCCGCTGCGCCTGCGCGAAATTGCGCACCTGCGCCTGGGCAAACCGAATGTCGGATAGATCTCGGCTGCCCACCTTCCCGATCAATGCCGTAATGTCGTCGTTGGAGAGACGGAAGGACGGCGGTGAATAGCTGTCGAATTTCAAGGACAGTTCGCGGACCGCCGCATCGCCGCGGGCCTCAATATCGCCCAAGGTAGACTCGACCAGCCCGCGGACCTTCGCGTCGTCCTCGGACCGCTCAACGGCGGACTTGCCCCGCTTGAGATACTCGATTGCCATGTCACTTTCCCTGATTTGCTGGCTTCGGAGGCGTTCTTTCGCCTCGATCGAATGCTTCCCAGCCGTGGCCGCCGAACGCGTCCACGCCGAGCTGCGCCATGACATGGGGGAAATCGACCATGACCCAGTTGTCGGTGATCTTGCCGTCCACCACTTTCCAGAAATCCATATAGCGGATCTCAACCCGACGACCCGTGGGCGCGATGCCCATGAATTCACCTGAATGCGTCGCTTCCTGCCGGCCAAACGCCGCCGCCCATTCGCCCATGAACAATCGGGCCTCATCGATGCAGCTCTTGTCCGAGAACGCAGCCTGGAAGGGGCGCTGCCAATTGTTCTGAAATTCCGTCAGGCCGATCTTGGTGCCGCAGCCGGCATTGCCCATCCAGCGGAAGCCATCGGCAAAAAAAGCGCCGATGTCATCAATCCTGTGGTCATTCAAACCGTCGACCATGCCTTCGATCACGGCACGGGTGGCTTCCGTTTTCGTCATATCCGTGCCGCGGGTCAGTGCGGCTTGCTCGGGGCGTGAACCTTTCATCTTTCATCTCCTTTGTGTGGGTTGCTTTTCGAGGCGGTCATCCCTTGACCGCTCCAGCGGTCAGGCCGCTGACGATCTGGCGCTGGAAAATCATCACCAGCAGGAACAATGGCGCGGTGATCGAGACGGCGGCAGCGACGGCCTGGACCTGATCGGTAGTCGTCGTCTCACGATTGAAGAAGCTCATGATGGCGGGGACCATCGTCTGGTTCTGCGCGTCCAGCAGCAGCGAGCAGACGAGGAAATCATTGTAGGCCAAGAGGAAGCTGAAGAGGCCGGTGGTTATCACGCCCGGCCACATCACCGGCATGATGACCCATCGGAAGGCCTGGAAGTGCGTGCAACCGTCAACCCTGGCCGCTTCGTCAAGTTCGGTCGGGATGCTCTGGAAGAATGAGCGCAGCATCCAGATCGTGAACGGCTGGTTTATCGCCACGAGCACCGCGATCACGGCCCACGGCTTGCCGTACAGCGTGGGCGCCGCGTCGCCCAGGATGGGGCGCAGGATCTCGGCCGAATTGATGAAGACCGGCAGGTAGCCCGAGACAAGGACCGAGTTCGGCAGCGCCCGAAATACCAGCGCCAGGAGCAATATCCAGAAAGCCAGGTTGGACCCGGAGCGGGCCAGACCGTAGCCTGCCAGCGTACCGACCGTCAGCGAGACCGCCACGACGCCACCTGTCACGAGAAGCGAGTTGAGGAAGTTGTGGTAGAAGCCCCGCTCGATCCAGATCGCGCGGTATTGTTCGGTCGTAAGGCCAAGGACAGGCTTGCCAAACGGTCCGGCGACCGCGTCAAGCGCAGCGGCAATCGGGGGCAGAAGGCCGAAGAAGACAACGAGGAAGGCCAGTGCGGCCAACACCGCGGCGACTGTCCAGCCGACCGCGATCCAGCCAGACGGGGTAAACCGCGCCACGAGTGCGGGTAATTGCCGAAGCGACAGGCGAGCGGTCATGACGATGACCGCCAATCCGAGGACGATATCGACGATCGAGACCCCATGGCCCGCGGCCAGGGTCTGCGGGCCGAGGATCACGTCGAGAGGATTCGAGGCAAAGGCGTCGAGCGGCAGTTTGAAGCTCATTACCGCGATCCAGAGGATTGGAAAGGCCGCGACCAGACACCAGAGCGCGAGGAAGCTGGCGGAGCCGACGCGCAACGCGATCGACTGACGCAAGGCCCGAGGAGCGGACATCAGCGTGCTCCCCGGTGGTCGCGCCAGGTCCGGCGCAACAATGGCACCAGGAGGATCACGATCCCGATCAGCGTCAGCATCGAGCTTGCCGAGGCCCGGCCGATCGAGCGGTTGCCGCTCGCATCGGGGGTCAGGAAATTGTAGGTCAGCCATTGCAGCGAGATGACGTGGCTTTGCGAGGAGAAACCCACCACTTCGTCGAACACGCGGTAGGCGTCCATCAGGTGTATCAATGCCACGAAGACGATGAGCGGCATCAGATGCGGGATAATGACGTAGCGCACGCGCTGCCAACGGCTGGCGCCGTCGACGATGGCGCTTTCGAGCGTGTCCATGTTGATCGTCTGCAGGCCGGCGTAGAAGATCACAAAGGCAAAGGGTGCCACGCTCCAGACCCGGAAGAACAGCATCAGGACCTCGATCGTCCAGCCTTGGGCAAACATCAGCACCGGATGGCCAAGAAGCCTTGTCATGAGAGCGGTCATCATCCCGTCGCCGACAAAGAGCCAGCGGATCGAAAGCGCGCCGATCACCGGGGTGATGATGAAGGGCAGAAGCGAGACGAAGATGATCTGGCCACGGATGGCGCGGGTCACGTTGTTGACCGCCAGCGCCAGCGCTAGGCCTGTCCCGAGCACGAGCGGGAGCGTGATCAGTGTGAATGTCAGCGTGAAGCGTAAAGCCTTCCAGAAGTCGATGTTCATCAGCTTCGTCCAGCTGCCCTCGGCCATCGCCTGCGCGGCACGCCTCAATTCAAGAACGGCATCGTAACTCTGCAGGCCGACGAAGACTGTGGTCGTCTGCACGTGGCCGGCGGCATCGATCACCGGCCGGGTCTTCACCTCGGTCACGCAGTTCTGCTTCAGGAAGCCCGGCGTGCAGGTCTGGACCTCAACGCGTTCGAAGGCCGGCTGCGAGAGGTGGAAGCTCTGCCAGAACACGGTGACGAGCGGTGCCGCGATGAAAACGAGCATCATCAGCATCGAGGGTCCAACAAAAGCAGCAAACGTCTTGAACTTCATCGCTGGTGTCTCGGTAGCGCAGGCTTGTCGGCCGGCTGTTGCAGGCAGTGCATGGCGCGGGCTGAAGCTGTGCCGGGAGGACATTGCCCTCCCGGCATCTCACTCACTTGATCAATCCGGCTTCCTTCGCCGACGTCACATAAGCGGCTTCGATGTCCGTCAGCGTCGCCTTTGCGTCCTTCTTGCCCGTCAGGTAGTTCGCAAGACCGTCGCCAAGCGCCGATTGCATCATTCCGAACTTGGCGCTGGCGGGGTAGGCCACCGCTCCGGCGTTCGCGCTGGCGGCAGCACCTGCGGCGAGTGGACCCGGCACGTAACCCTCGATCAGCCAGACCGAGTCATTGTTGTGGGCCTGGACCATTTCCTTATCCATGCCTTCCATGGCAACGCGAAAGGCCGCGTCGGCCTGATCGTCCGGGATGTTCTTGGCGATCACGATGCCGTCCCACCAAAGCGTGGTGGCAGGCCGCACTGTTCCCATCGGTGCCCCAGCCATGACCATCTTGCCGGCGACCTTGCTTTCCTTGGGATCTTCCATCGCACCAGCGCGGCTGGCCCACAGGTTGGCCATGGCGATTTTCTCCTGTTGGAACTGCTGCTGCACGTAGGTACTGTCGGACACCAGATACTCAGGATCCATGAAAGCAGTTTCGGCCTTCATCAATTCCAGCACTTTTACACCGGCATCGTTGTTGATCGCCGGCATGTTGTTGTCAGTGAAGAACTCGCCCCCTTCGCCCAGATAGTCGTTGATGAATTCCATGCTAAGGTTGAAGCCCGCCTTGAAGGTGCCGCCGAGCGGATATTGCACGATGCCTGCGTCCTTGATCTTTTGGGCGGCTGCTAGCACGTCAGCATAGGTCTTGGGTTCGGCAAGTTTGAGCTTGTCGAAGATGTCCTTGCGGTACATCAGGTGCTGTGCATTGACTTGGAATGCGATCGCCATAATCTTGCCGTCGACCTTGATCAGTTGGTTCGGCGTCAGGTGCTGGCCGTATTTGGCGACGAGATCGTCAAGTGGCCGGATGGTTCCAGCGTTCAGCAGCGGCACCAGCGTTTCGTTGGCAACGCCGCCGATCTGGTAAAGCGCGGGGTTTGCAGCAAAGGCCGCGACTTGCTTGGTCCCGAAATCCTGGTCGAGTTCCGCCTGCACGTTCCCGCACTCAGCCATCGCTCCAGCCACGTCTTTCCAGGCCTGGAAGCCTGCGGCGAGAAGCTTGACGGGGACGGTGTTTTGAAACGCGCAACCGGCCCACGCGCTGGTTGCGCAGGCCGAGAAGGCCGCGGCGATTAGAAGTTTCTTCATAGACATGAGCAATCTCCCATTGTTGTCGATGCGCTCGACGAGCGCGTTCCCTGATGTCCGAATTCCCGGACAACCTTGCGAAGCCTAACCGGCCTCGATCCTTGCACCGGTCTCACGGTGAAACAGGTGGCAGATGCCTGCTGGCACTGAGAGCGAGACCGTCTCGCCAATCTCGATCCGATAGTCCTTGGCTGCTTTGACGGAGACCAGCGAACCGCCGGCGCGGACGGCCAGCATGGCCGCATCGCCCAAGAGCTCCATTGTGTAGACAGGCGCCGTGATTTCGCCGCGGCCATTGGCAACCGAAGCGTCTTCGGCCCGAAAGCCCAGCGTCACGGGTCCGTCCGGCCCTTCAAGACCTGAAATCGTAACGTTGGCGCCGCTGAACGTTCCCCCTACCAGCGTTCCCTCCATCAGGTTCATCGCCGGCGATCCGATAAAACCGGCTACAAAAGTGTTGGCTGGCTTGTCATAGATATCCATGGGCGTGCCGACCTGCTGGATGACACCGCCTTTCATCACGACCACACGGTCGGCCAAAGTCATCGCCTCGATCTGGTCATGAGTGACGTAAACGGTGGTGACCTTGAGCTCATGGCTAAGGTTCTTGATCTGTGCCCGCGTAGAAACTCGAAGTTTGGCGTCCAGGTTTGACAGCGGCTCATCCATCAGGAAGACATTGGGTTCGCGGACAATGGCGCGAGCAAGCGCAACACGTTGTCGCTGACCACCGGAGAGTTCGGCGGGCTTGCGATGCAGAAACCCGGTCAGTTCGACCATCTCGGCTGCACGTCGAACGCGAGCGTCGTGAGTTTGCGGATCCACCCGGCGAACCTTCAACGGAAACCGGATGTTTTCGTAGACGTTCATATTGGGATAGAGCCCGTAAGACTGGAAGACCATTGCCACGTCGCGGTCCTTGGGATCCAAGTCATTAACGACCCGACCGCCTATGGTGATGGTGCCCTCGGTCGCCTCCTCCAGTCCTGCAATCATCCGCATCGTCGTGGTCTTGCCGCAGCCGGACGGGCCTAGCAGGACCAGGAATTCACGATCCGCGATGGTCAGGTTGAAATTGTCGACACCGACAAATGAGCCCCATCGCTTCGACAGATTTCTGAGTTGGATTTCAGCCATGCGGTTTAGCGGCTCGCTCCCTGCATACGAATGCAAAGACATCTAGACATGGCTCGAATAGTTTGGCAAGCTGTTTTTGCATTCGTATGCAAATCATTGAGATCGGCTCGTCGCCAGTCTTTGCGAACGCAGTGCCAGCACCCACCGAGAGGCTTAAAAAATGAGCGACCTGGGCAAAGTCAAACGAGAGCTCTACACGGCACTTCACTTGCTGGCACGTGGCGGCGATCCAGCAGAATTATATCACTCCGATGCCCTTTGGTGGGGCAGCCACCCTTTCAACGAAGTGCAAGGGCATGGCGCGATCCGCGATGTCTGGGATCAGCTGCGAAAAGCATTGCCCGACATGGAACGCCGTGATCTGATTTTTGTGGCTGGCTCCAGCATGGCGGATCCAAGAATGCCTCCGGCCTCCGGGGAGCGGATTATGGTCGCCAGCA
Source organism: Mesorhizobium carmichaelinearum (assembly GCA_943370265.1). Classification (GTDB taxonomy): domain Bacteria; phylum Pseudomonadota; class Alphaproteobacteria; order Rhizobiales; family Rhizobiaceae; genus Mesorhizobium; species Mesorhizobium carmichaelinearum_A. The sequence goes on along the minus strand of CALRQH020000024.1, from coordinate 1,482 downwards.
TGGGGCACTACCAGGGGACGTTTTCGGCCGATCTGTGCGGAATTCCCGCAACCAATGGCGTGGTCCATCTGCGCATGTGCGAGGTACACCACATCGTCGATGCAAGGATAGCTCATTCCTATGTCCTGCTCGATCTGCTCGACCTCATGCGGCAAGCCAACGTTTGGCCGATAGCGCCATCGCTCGGAGCAGAGGGCATGTGGCCCGGACCCGCCTCAGCGGACGGGTTGCGGCTCCAAAGCCATGATACCGATCGGGGTGCGGCGGCCATGGCGCGCGTGCTCCAAATGCATGCCGCGCTTGGCACCTTTGATGGCAAGACGGTAAAGAGCATGGATCAAGCCAGCTACTGGCACGAAGATTTCCTTTGGTATGGTCCATCGGGCATCGGCACCACGCGCGGCATGCACGGATTTCAGGCGCATCACCAGATACCGTTCTTGATCGGTTTTCCGGACCGAAAAGGGGTCGGGCACTATGTCCGGATTGCAGACGGCGACTATGTCGTCACCGGCGGGTGGCCTTCGGTTACAGGGACGCATAGCGGTGAGTGGCTCGGCCTGCCGGGCACCGGGAAACATGTCGACATGCGAGTCATGGATTTCTACCGCCTGGACGGCGATCGGATTGTTGAAAACTGGGTGCCCATCGACATCCTGCATATCCTGAAGCAATTGGGGTTCGATGTCCTGGCCCGCCTTGGCCACTTAAGAGGCAATCCAAAGCGGGACCTGCCGTGACAAAATCAACGCCTTCGAACTAAAACCGAATCTACTGTCCCACTTTGTCCGTAAGCACCCGCAATTCGGGCTGAGGCGCGACCCAGAAAGTTCGAAAAGCTTCCAGGAACCCCAGCCAACATTTGCCGGCCAAATCAGCAATGCTCCCCGACACTTTCCCGATAATCGGCAAAGTCGATGCCGGAATTCGCGGCTTATCGGCAGCAAGCCCTTTGTTACGATCGCATCAGATCACAAGACAGAGGGCTGGATATGCTGACGGACAAGCAGGCACGCGATGCGGTGGAGCAGTATCGCGAAGAGGGATACGCAGTCGTACGGCAATTCGTCGATGGCGACGAGATGATCCGGCTCAAGAAGGAAACCGATGCCGTCTATGCCGAGGGACTGAAGCATCACGCCACTTACCGACACGGCAATCTCAGCTTTCAGATCCTGCCTGAATCGGATTTCGGCCAACGCTACGTGCTGCAGGCCTACTGGTTTTCATGGATCAACAGCTATTTTGAAGAATTCCGACGCAATCCGAATTACCTGAAATTGCTGGAAGGACTGATCGGCCGCGACATCCGGCAGATTGCGCAACAGCTGCACTTGTCAATGCCGGGTGAATTTTCCCCAGTTGTGCCGAAGTAAAATTCCCCACTTATGCCGACGTGGACGACAGGGCGTATTGCGGATTTTTCGGCGGCCGGCCGCGTGGCTTTTGAGGTGGTGCGAATGCCGGGGGCGCTATAAGGGC